>NZ_CP117440.1:4800000-6820601 GCF_030687595.1 Pseudomonas sp. FP2300 | reverse complement strand
GCACTGCTGCCAAAGTTCCACTGACACGGATATCCCCTAAGTTGAAAGCCGGTGAGGCAAAAACAAGCGGCCATTGTAGCGAGCAGGCGTCCACTTATCCACATGCAGGTTGCCCATCGCGCATGATTTATCAATGCTTTAACTCAGAAAAAGACGACAGGCGGTCGGTGGATAAGCTCTGTGGATAACCGACCCTGAGGGCATTGCACAAGTGGGGGCGAAAGTCGGTGGATAACCGCCCTGTGGATAACTGACCATTCCACGCACAGCTTATCCGACAGTGCAGCACAGGCTTGCCACCGTTTTCCCCTGTAGTTGTCATTCCCTGTACATGGCGGATTACAAGGTCTAGGCATGGTTATCCACAGCTAGATGCCAGCCTTGCTTTTATAAGCTTTACAGAAAAGCTTTAAATAATTCCCTTCTTTATTTCTATATCTAGCGTGGTGTGATGAATCCGCCCAAGCGGCTGGATATCTATTTAAAGGAAACGCTGGTTGGAAATTGACCTAGAGGCTTGCTTTCTCTAGAATCCCCGGTCTCTTAAAACGGGGGCCATTCCGGCCCGTTGTGGACGAACCAGGTAACACGACATGAAACGTACTTTCCAACCAAGCACTATCAAACGCGCTCGTACCCACGGTTTCCGTGCTCGCATGGCTACCAAGAACGGTCGTGCCGTCCTGTCGCGTCGTCGCGCCAAAGGTCGTGCGCGTCTGGCAGTTTGATAATCCGGCACTGGAGGTGAGTCAGGACTTCAGTCGGGAAAAGCGTCTGCTTACACCCCGGCATTTCAAGGCAGTCTTTGACTCCCCTACCGGCAAGGTTCCGGGGAAAAATCTCCTGCTCCTTGCGCGCAGCAACGATCTCGATCACCCCCGACTAGGGCTGGTTATTGGGAAAAAGAGCGTCAAGCTCTCCGTTCAGCGCAATCGCCTCAAACGTCTGATGCGCGAATCGTTTCGCCTGAACCAGGATTCACTGGTTGGATGGGACATTGTTATCGTCGCGCGCAAAGGTTTGGGTGACGTAGAAAACCCCGAATTGATTCAGCATTTCGGCAAGCTCTGGAAGCGTCTGGCACGCAACAAGCCAGTACCAGCAGTCAACACCGAAACTGTAGGGGTAGACAGTCCCGATGCGTAAACTGGCCCTCGTTCCGATCCAGTTTTACCGCTATGCCATTAGTCCTTTGATGGCCAGTCACTGTCGTTTCTACCCCAGTTGTTCCTGCTACGCGTACGAAGCCATAGAAAATCATGGCCTACTGCGCGGTGGCTGGCTGACCTTTCGTCGTTTAGGTCGCTGTCATCCGTGGAATCCCGGCGGTTATGACCCGGTTCCGCCTATCCCTACCTCCCGTTCTTCTTCGATGGCCGAGTAATCATGGATATCAAACGCACGATCCTGATCGTCGCCCTGGCAATCGTGTCCTACGTCATGGTCCTTAAATGGAACCAGGACTATGGCCAGGCTGCCTTGCCGACTCAGAATGTTGCAGCCAGCAATACCGCACCGAGCCTGCCGGATGCCCCTGTTGGCAACAACGCCGCCAACAATGACGACATCCCGCGCGCGGCAAGCGATACCAGCGCTCCTGCCGAAGCCCCAGTGGCCGTAAGCAAAGATCTCATCCAGATCAAGACGGACGTGCTCGAGCTGGCAATCGATCCACAAGGTGGTGATGTCGCCCAGCTGAAGCTGCCGCTGTACCCACGTCGCCAGGATCATCCGGAAATCCCGTTCCAGTTGTTCGACAACGGTAACGAGCGGACCTACCTGGCCCAAAGTGGCCTGATCGGTACCAATGGCCCGGATTCGAACCCGGCCGGTCGCCCGGTCTACTCCGCCGAGAAGAAGACTTATCAACTGGCTGACGGTCAGGACCAACTGGTCGTGGACCTGAAGTTCAGCAAGGATGGCGTCAACTACATCAAGCGTTTCACCTTGAAACGTGGCCTGTATGACGTAACCGTCTCCTACCTGATCGACAACCAGAGCGCCCAGCCTTGGTCTGGCGCGATGTTCGCGCAACTCAAGCGTGACGCCAGCGACGATCCGTCCTCCAGCACCGCCACCGGTACCGCGACTTACCTGGGCGCTGCCCTGTGGACAAGTTCGGAGCCGTACAAGAAAGTGTCCATGAAGGACATGGACAAGGGCCAGCTCAAGGAAACCGTCCAAGGTGGCTGGGTTGCCTGGCTGCAGCACTATTTTGTAACAGCCTGGATCCCGCAGAAGGGCGAAAGCAACGTCGTCCAGACGCGTAAAGACAGCAAAGGCAACTTCATCATCGGTTACACCGGCCCGACATTGACTGCCGCGCCAGGTGCGAAGGCCGAAACCAGCGCCATTCTGTATGCCGGTCCGAAAAGCCAGGCGGTGCTGAAAGAGTTGTCCCCAGGCCTGGAACTGACTGTGGACTACGGTTTCCTGTGGTTCATTGCCCAGCCGATCTTCTGGTTGCTGCAACATATCCACAGCATCGTCGGTAACTGGGGCTGGTCGATCATTTTCCTGACCATGCTGATCAAGGGGATCTTCTTCCCATTGTCGGCCGCCAGCTACAAATCCATGGCACGCATGCGTGCAGTGGCTCCAAAACTGGCCGCCCTGAAAGAACAACATGGCGATGACCGGCAGAAAATGTCCCAGGCCATGATGGAGCTGTACAAGAAAGAGAAGATCAACCCACTGGGTGGATGCTTGCCGATTCTTGTGCAGATGCCGGTGTTCCTGTCGCTGTACTGGGTTCTGCTGGAAAGCGTGGAGATGCGTCAGGCACCGTTCATGCTGTGGATTACCGACCTGTCGATCAAGGATCCGTTCTTCATCCTGCCGATCATCATGGGCGCGACCATGTTCATCCAGCAGCAGTTGAACCCAACGCCTCCGGACCCGATGCAGGCGAAGGTCATGAAAATGATGCCAATCATCTTCACCTTCTTCTTCCTGTGGTTCCCGGCAGGTCTTGTGCTGTACTGGGTTGTGAACAACGTGCTGTCCATTACTCAGCAGTGGTACATCACGCGTAAGATCGAAGCGGCTACGAAAAAAGCCGAGGCGTAACTTGCTCTGTGGATAACCACACAAAACGCCCCCTAGTGGGGCGTTTTGCTATCTGCCACTTTTGTCTGGATACCGGTTTATGAGCACACCGCGTGAAACCATCGCCGCCGTTGCCACCGCCCAAGGTCGCGGCGGTGTCGGCATCGTCCGTATTTCGGGGCCCTTGGCCAGTGTCGCGGCCAAGGCTATCAGCGGTCGTGAACTCAAGCCGCGGTTTGCGCATTACGGCCCGTTTTTCAGTGATGACCAGCAGGTGCTCGACGAAGGGCTGGCGTTGTATTTCCCGGGACCGAATTCGTTTACCGGCGAAGATGTGCTGGAACTGCAAGGACACGGCGGGCCCATCGTGCTGGACATGCTGCTCAAGCGCTGCCTTGAACTGGGCTGTCGCCTGGCCCGGCCGGGGGAGTTCAGCGAACGGGCATTTCTCAACGACAAGCTCGACCTGGCCCAGGCCGAGGCGATTGCCGATCTGATCGAAGCCAGTTCTGCACAGGCTGCCCGCAACGCATTGCGTTCCCTGCAAGGAGCGTTTTCCCAGCGTGTGCATAACCTCACCGAACAATTGATCGGCCTGCGGATCTACGTCGAGGCGGCAATCGATTTCCCGGAAGAGGAGATCGACTTCCTCGCCGATGGTCACGTGCTGAGCTTGCTCGATAAGGTACGCGATGAGTTATCCACAGTGCTTCGTGAAGCCGGGCAAGGCGCCTTGTTGCGCGATGGGATGACTGTGGTGATCGCCGGACGGCCCAATGCTGGCAAATCCAGCCTGCTGAACGCCCTGGCCGGTCGCGAGGCAGCAATTGTCACCGAGATCGCCGGCACCACCCGGGACATTCTGCGTGAACATATCCACATCGATGGCATGCCACTGCACGTTGTGGATACAGCAGGTTTGCGCGACACCGAGGACAAGGTGGAAAAAATCGGCGTTGAACGGGCGCTGAAGGCCATTGGTGAAGCCGACCGGGTATTGCTGGTGGTGGACGCCACCGCGCCGGAAGCGGACGATCCATTTGCCTTATGGCCTGAATTCCTCGAAGTCCGCCCGGATCCGGCAAAGGTCACGTTGATTCGCAACAAGGCCGACCTGACCGGGGAAGCGATTGTTCTCGAGGTCAGCAACGACGGCCATGTGACCATCAGCCTGAGCGCGAAATCGGCGGGCGAGGGCCTGGAACTCCTGCGCGAGCACCTCAAGGCGTGCATGGGCTATGAGCAGACATCGGAAAGCAGCTTCAGCGCCCGCCGGCGGCATCTTGAAGCCTTGCGCCACGCCAGCGCCGCCCTGGAACACGGGCGCGCGCAGTTGACCTTGGCGGGGGCAGGAGAGTTGTTGGCCGAAGACCTTCGCCAGGCACAACACTCCCTTGGGGAAATTACCGGCGCCTTCAGTTCCGATGACTTGTTGGGGCGGATCTTTTCCAGCTTCTGCATCGGTAAATAGCCCCACCTTTCAAACCGGGTTTGTCCTCGAAGCCTATCGAGTCCAACGCAAACCCGGTCGCTCCTTCTCCTTTTTTAGAACGATTGCCCTTGATGGCGGCTTGCCCGTGGGCACCGGCCTGCCCATCACGGCGGCTTTCTGTGGATTAAGCCCTGTGAATAACTGCCACTGAGGTCGGTTGATAAACCCCCTTCAAAACTGAAGATAAGCGCCTCTGTGGATAACAGGCCCATTCATCCACAGGCTTACACCGGTTATCCAAGCCCCTCAATGCCACATGACCACAGAGTTTTGAATCTCTGTACACATTGAAAATAAAGGCTTGTGAGACCTTATCCACAGATAGGGAGCTCAGTAAGAATAAACATAAAAACAAAGATTCTATAAATTTCTTTCTTTTTTATTTTTTTAACCGCGAGTTCTCCACAGCTGGTTAAATTTTGTGCAAAGGGTTCTTTAGAAAGGGCGAAGTCCCTATACTTGCCGACCTGGTTCGAAAAACGCCCAGGGCCAGACTCAAAACCTATTCCGAATTACCTGAATAAAGCAGGCACGAGGTGCGTGGTGGATTTCCCTTCCCGTTTTGAAGTGATCGTCATCGGCGGCGGTCATGCCGGTACCGAGGCAGCACTTGCATCAGCACGCATGGGGGCAAAGACCCTGTTGCTGACGCATAACGTGGAAACCCTTGGCGCCATGAGCTGCAACCCTGCCATTGGTGGGATCGGCAAAAGCCACCTGGTCAAGGAAATCGATGCCCTTGGCGGTGCGATGGCCATGGCCACCGATAAAGGTGGTATCCAGTTTCGCGTGTTGAACAGCCGCAAAGGCCCCGCCGTGCGCGCTACTCGCGCCCAGGCCGACCGAGTCCTGTACAAGGCTGCTGTCCGTGAAATCCTGGAAAACCAGCCGAACCTGTGGATATTTCAACAAGCGGCCGATGACTTGATCGTCGAGCAGGACCAGGTGCGCGGTGTCGTCACGCAAATGGGCCTGCGTTTCTTCGCCGACTCCGTGGTGTTGACTACCGGGACCTTCCTCGGCGGACTTATCCACATCGGTTTGCAGAATTTTTCTGGCGGTCGCGCCGGTGATCCGCCGTCGATTGCTCTGGCTCACCGTCTGCGTGAGTTGCCATTGCGTGTCGGGCGCCTGAAAACCGGTACACCACCTCGCATCGACGGCAAGTCCGTGGATTTCTCGGTGATGACCGAGCAGCCTGGCGACACGCCGATCCCGGTGATGTCGTTCATGGGCAACAAGGAACAGCATCCACGGCAAGTCAGTTGCTGGATCACCCACACCAACGCCCGCACCCACGAAATCATCGCGGCGAACCTCGATCGTTCGCCGATGTATTCCGCTGCCGGTGAAATCGAAGGTGTCGGTCCGCGCTATTGCCCGTCGATCGAAGACAAGATCCATCGCTTTGCCGACAAGGAAAGCCACCAGGTGTTCATCGAACCGGAAGGTTTGACCACCCATGAGCTGTATCCGAACGGGATATCCACAAGTCTGCCGTTCGACGTGCAATTGCAGATCGTGCAATCGATCCGGGGCATGGAGAACGCGCACATCGTGCGTCCGGGTTATGCGATCGAGTACGACTACTTCGATCCGCGCGATTTGAAGTACAGCCTGGAAACCAAAACTATCGGCGGTCTGTTCTTCGCCGGGCAGATCAACGGCACCACCGGTTACGAAGAGGCCGGTGCCCAAGGGCTGTTGGCCGGTGCCAACGCAGCGCTGCGCGCCCAGGGCAAAGACAGCTGGTGCCCACGCCGCGATGAAGCGTACATCGGGGTGCTGGTGGACGACCTGATTACCCTGGGTACCCAGGAGCCGTATCGGATGTTCACCTCCCGTGCCGAATATCGCCTGATCCTGCGTGAAGACAACGCCGACCTGCGCCTGACCGAGAAAGGTCGTGAGTTGGGGTTGGTGGACGACGTGCGCTGGGCCGCGTTCTGCAAGAAACGCGAGAGTATCGAGCTGGAAGAGCAGCGCCTGAAAAGCACTTGGGTTCGTCCCGGCACCGAGCAAGGTGATGCCATTGCGGCGAAATTCGGCACGCCACTGACCCATGAATACAACCTGCTCAACCTCTTGAGCCGTCCGGAAATCGACTACGCCGGGCTGGTGGAAGTGACTGGCCAGGGCGCGGACGATCCACAGGTGGCCGAACAGGTTGAGATCAAGACCAAATACGCCGGTTACATTGACCGCCAACAGGACGAAATCGCCCGTCTGCGCGCCAGTGAAGACACCAGGCTGCCTGTGGATATCGACTACACCGGCATTTCCGGGCTGTCGAAAGAAATCCAGAGCAAGCTCGGTGCGACCCGTCCAGAGACCCTGGGCCAGGCTTCGCGCATTCCCGGCGTCACGCCGGCGGCGATTTCCCTGTTGTTGATTCATTTGAAAAAACGCGGCGCGGGCCGCCAGTTGGAGCAAAGCGCTTGAGTTCGATGGTCACCTCGCAACACGCTGAAGAGTTATCCACAGGTGCCCGTCAGCTCGGCGTCAGCCTGACCGAAGCCCAGCATGCGCAACTGCTGGGTTATCTGGCGTTGTTGATCAAATGGAACAAGGCCTACAACCTGACCGCCGTGCGCGATCCGGATGAAATGGTCTCGCGGCATTTGCTCGACAGCCTCAGCGTCATGTCCTTCATCGAAAACGGTCGCTGGCTGGATGTCGGCAGCGGCGGTGGCATGCCGGGAATCCCGCTGGCGATCCTGTTTCCCGGCTCGCAAGTGACCTGTCTGGACAGCAACGGCAAGAAAACCCGCTTCCTGACCCAGGTCAAACTCGAACTCAAACTGGATAACCTGCAAGTTATCCACAGCCGCGTCGAAGCGTTCCAACCTGCGCAGCCGTTCAACGGGATCATCTCCCGGGCGTTCAGCAGCATGGAGAACTTCAGCAACTGGACTCGCCACCTGGGCGACGCCAATACGCGCTGGCTGGCAATGAAGGGCGTTCATCCGGCCGATGAGCTGGTAGCATTGCCGGCAGACTTCCACCTCGATAGCGAACACGCCTTGGCCGTACCTGGTTGCCAAGGCCAACGCCATCTGCTGATACTGCGCCGCACGGCATGATTGGGAACACAAGCAAGAATGGCTAAGGTATTCGCGATAGCGAACCAGAAGGGTGGTGTGGGCAAGACCACCACCTGCATCAACCTCGCAGCATCCCTGGTCGCGACCAAGCGCCGGGTGCTGTTGATCGATCTCGATCCACAGGGCAACGCCACCATGGGCAGCGGTGTGGATAAACATGGCCTGGAAAACTCCATCTATGACGTCCTGATCGGCGAATGCGATCTGGGCCAGGCCATGCACTTCTCCGAACACGGCGGTTATCAACTGCTGCCGGCCAACCGTGATTTGACGGCGGCCGAAGTGGTGCTGCTGGAAATGCAGATGAAGGAAAGCCGCCTGCGCAGCGCCTTGGCACCGATCCGGGAAAACTACGATTACATCCTGATCGACTGCCCGCCGTCGTTGTCGATGCTGACCCTCAACGCCCTGGTGGCGGCCGATGGGGTAATTATCCCCATGCAGTGCGAGTACTTCGCCCTGGAAGGGTTGAGCGACCTTGTGGATAACATCAAGCGCATCGCCGAACTGCTGAACCCGGATCTGAAGGTCGAAGGCCTGCTGCGGACCATGTATGACCCGCGCCTTAGCCTGATGAACGATGTCTCGGCCCAGCTCAAGGAACACTTCGGCGAGCAGCTCTACGACACTGTCATCCCGCGTAACATTCGCCTGGCCGAAGCGCCGAGCTACGGCATGCCGGCCCTGGCCTACGACAAACAATCCCGTGGTGCGCTGGCCTACCTGGCCCTGGCGGGCGAGATGGTTCGCCGTCAGCGCCGTAACCCACGCACCGCTGCAGCCCAGCCAACTTAAGGAAACCCCATGGCCGTCAAGAAACGAGGTCTCGGACGTGGACTGGATGCACTGCTCAGCGGTCCGACTGTCAGCTCGCTGGAAGAACAGGCCGTCCAGGCCGATCAGCGCGAGTTGCAGCATCTGCCCCTGGACCTGATCCAACGCGGCAAATACCAGCCGCGCCGAGACATGGACCCGCAGGCGCTGGAAGAACTGGCCCAGTCGATCAAGAGCCAGGGCGTGATGCAGCCGATCGTGGTCCGTCCGATCGCCAATGGGCGTTTCGAGATCATCGCCGGTGAACGCCGTTGGCGCGCCAGCCAGCAGGCCGGCCAGGAAACCATCCCGGCCATGGTGCGCGATGTGCCGGATGAAACCGCCATTGCCATGGCGCTGATCGAGAACATCCAGCGTGAAGACCTCAACCCGATCGAGGAAGCCGTGGCCCTGCAGCGTTTGCAGCAGGAATTCCAGCTGACCCAGCAACAGGTCGCCGAGGCGGTGGGCAAGTCCCGCGTGACCGTGGCCAACCTGCTGCGCCTGATTGCGTTGCCGGAAGTCATCAAGACCATGCTGTCCCATGGCGACCTGGAAATGGGTCATGCCCGGGCATTGCTCGGTTTGCCGGAAAATCAACAAGTTGAAGGGGCGCGACATGTTGTCGCACGAGGTCTGACTGTGCGCCAAACCGAGGCACTGGTTCGTCAGTGGCTCAGCGGTAAACCGGCCCCCGTCGAAGCCCCCAAAATCGATCCTGATATCGCTCGTCTGGAACAGCGCCTGGCCGAGCGCCTGGGCTCTGCGGTGCAGATTCGCCACGGCAAGAAGGGCAAAGGGCAACTGGTGATCGGTTATAACTCCCTCGATGAACTGCAAGGTGTCCTTGCACACATTCGCTGAAACAATTGCTCTTGTAGCGCGCAGTCGGAAATCACTACCTGACAGTTGAATAGGGGCAGAACCGCCCCTATACTCTGCGCGCATTTTGTCGGCACAAATTATGCCAAGTTATTGAATTATGGCGGCCGACCCTTGGAGAGCAAAAGCGATGGAAACCCGCACGCCAAACCGCTTGCCGTTCCATCGTCTGGCAGTTTTCCCGGTTTTGATGACTCAGTTCATCGTTGTACTGATCGCCGCATTGGCGCTCTGGCAATGGAAAGGAGTCGTCGCCGGATACTCAGGTCTTTGCGGAGGCCTGATAGCCTTGCTCCCCAATATTTACTTCGCTCACAGGGCATTTCGGTTTTCCGGCGCCCGAGCAGCCCAGGCTATCGTCCGGTCTTTTTATGCCGGCGAGGCGGGGAAACTGATTTTGACGGCAGTGCTGTTTGCACTGACGTTCGCAGGTGTGAAGCCATTGGCACCACTGGCTGTATTTGGTGTCTTCTTGCTGACCCAACTGGTTAGCTGGTTCGCTCCCCTGCTAATGAGAACAAGACTTTCGAGACCTTAGGGCGTTTGAGGCAACCATGGCAGAGACAACCGCTTCGGGCTATATCCAGCACCACTTGCAGAACCTGACCTTCGGTCAGCTACCCAACGGCGGCTGGGGCTTTGCCCACTCCGCAGCAGAAGCCAAGGAAATGGGCTTCTGGGCTTTCCACGTCGATACTCTCGGCTGGTCGGTCGCACTGGGCCTGATTTTCGTTCTTCTTTTCCGCATGGCGGCAAAGAAAGCGACCTCCGGTCAGCCCGGCGCACTGCAGAACTTCGTTGAAGTACTGGTCGAATTCGTCGATGGCAGCGTGAAAGACAGCTTCCATGGCCGTAGCCCGGTGATCGCACCGCTGGCACTGACCATCTTCGTCTGGGTGTTTCTGATGAACGCCGTCGACCTGGTACCGGTCGACTGGATTCCTCAGCTGGCCATCCTGATCTCCGGCGACCACCACATCCCATTCCGCGCCGTGTCGACCACCGACCCGAACGCGACCCTGGGCATGGCGTTCTCGGTCTTCGCACTGATCATTTTCTATAGCATCAAGGTCAAGGGCATCGGCGGCTTCATCGGCGAACTGACCCTGCACCCGTTCGGCAGCAAGAACATCCTGGTTCAAGCCCTGCTGATCCCGGTGAACTTCCTGCTGGAGTTCGTGACCCTGATCGCCAAACCAATTTCTCTGGCACTGCGTCTGTTCGGCAACATGTATGCCGGCGAGCTGGTGTTCATCCTGATCGCTGTGATGTTCGGCAGCGGCCTGCTGTGGCTCAGCGGCCTGGGTGTAGTCCTGCAATGGGCGTGGGCTGTGTTCCACATCCTGATCATCACCCTGCAGGCGTTCATCTTCATGATGCTGACCATCGTCTACCTGTCGATGGCGCACGAAGAAAACCATTAAGGCCAGTCTCGACTAGTCTGATGTCCTTCCCGGTCAAACGGGAAGGAGCCCGAACCGGGCTGAGAAACGATTTGTTTTACCGCTTTAATCTAAAAAACCTAAACCATACGACGTAAAAGTCGGGAGGAAAGATGGAAACTGTAGTTGGTCTAACCGCTATCGCTGTTGCACTGTTGATCGGCCTGGGCGCACTGGGTACCGCAATTGGTTTCGGCCTGCTGGGCGGCAAGTTCCTGGAAGGCGCAGCGCGTCAGCCAGAAATGGTTCCAATGCTGCAAGTAAAAATGTTCATCGTGGCTGGTCTGCTCGACGCCGTGACCATGATCGGTGTTGGTATCGCTCTGTTCTTCACCTTTGCGAACCCGTTCGTTGGTCAAATCGCTGGCTAATTACTCGGATGTCTCGAGTAGATTGGTGTGATGGACAACGTAACTGCGAGGTGTTGGCGTGAACATTAATGCGACCCTGATTGGCCAGTCCGTTGCGTTCCTGATTTTTGTACTGTTCTGCATGAAGTTCGTATGGCCTCCGGTCATTGCGGCATTGCACGAACGTCAAAAGAAGATCGCTGATGGTCTGGACGCTGCCAGCCGTGCAGCTCGCGACCTGGAGTTGGCCCATGAGAAAGTGGGTCAGCAACTGCGCGAAGCGAAGGCTCAGGCAGCTGAAATCATCGAGCAAGCCAAGAAACGCGGTACCCAGATTGTTGACGAAGCCCGTGAACAGGCTCGCGTCGAAGCTGACCGTGTGAAGGCTCAGGCTCAAGCCGAGATCGAACAGGAACTCAACAGTGTCAAAGACGCGCTGCGTGCCCAAGTGGGTGCTCTGGCCGTTGGCGGTGCTTCGAAGATCCTGGGTGCCACAATCGATCAAAACGCGCACGCAGAGCTGGTAAACAAACTGGCTGCTGAAATCTAAGCGAGGGCGATCATGGCAGAACTGACCACGTTGGCCCGACCTTACGCTAAGGCGGCCTTCGAGCACGCTCAGGCCCACCAGCAACTGGCCAATTGGTCAGCCATGCTCGGCCTGGCAGCAGCGGTGTCGCAAGACGACACCATGCAGCGCGTGCTCAAGGCCCCGCGACTGACGAGCGCAGAAAAGGCCGCCACGTTCATTGACGTGTGCGGCGACAAGTTCGATGCCAAGGCACAGAATTTCATTCACGTCGTTGCCGAAAACGACCGTCTCCCGCTTCTGCCGGAGATCGCCGCTCTTTTCGACCTGTACAAGGCCGAGCAAGAGAAATCGGTAGACGTGGAAGTCACCAGTGCTTTCGCATTGAACCAAGAACAGCAAGACAAACTCGCCAAGGTTCTCAGTGCACGACTCAACCGGGAAGTGCGCCTGCAAGTCGAGGAAGACAAGTCCCTGATAGGGGGCGTTGTCATCCGCGCCGGCGACCTGGTTATCGATGGCTCGATTCGCGGCAAAATCGCGAAACTTGCCGAAGCATTGAAATCTTGAGTTTGAAGGGGCAGCAGAGCAATGCAGCAACTCAATCCTTCCGAAATAAGTGAAATTATCAAGGGCCGCATCGACAAACTCGATGTGACCTCCCAAGCCCGTAACGAAGGCACTGTCGTCAGCGTATCTGACGGCATCGTGCGGATTCACGGTCTGGCCGACGTCATGTACGGCGAGATGATCGAGTTTCCGGGCGGCGTCTACGGTATGGCCCTCAACCTGGAGCAAGACTCTGTAGGTGCCGTGGTATTGGGCGCATACACGACTCTGGCTGAAGGCATGAGCGCCAAGTGCACCGGCCGCATCCTCGAAGTTCCGGTTGGTAAGGAACTGCTGGGTCGCGTAGTCGACGCACTGGGTAACCCTGTTGACGGCAAAGGTCCGCTGAACAACACCGAGACCGACGCGGTCGAGAAAGTTGCTCCTGGCGTGATCTGGCGTAAGTCGGTAGACCAGCCTGTACAGACTGGCTACAAGGCTGTCGATGCCATGATCCCTGTCGGCCGTGGCCAGCGCGAGCTGATCATCGGTGACCGTCAGATCGGTAAGACCGCTCTGGCGATCGACGCGATCATCAACCAGAAAAACAGCGGCATCTTCTGCGTCTACGTGGCAATCGGTCAGAAGCAATCGACCATCGCCAACGTGGTTCGCAAGCTGGAAGAGAACGGCGCCCTGGCCAACACGATCATCGTGGCTGCCAGTGCTTCGGAATCGGCCGCGCTGCAATTCCTGGCACCGTACTCCGGTTGCACCATGGGCGAATACTTCCGCGACCGCGGTGAAGACGCGCTGATCGTCTATGACGATCTGTCCAAGCAAGCAGTGGCCTACCGCCAGATTTCCCTGCTGCTGCGCCGTCCACCAGGCCGTGAAGCCTACCCAGGCGACGTGTTCTATCTCCACTCCCGTCTGCTGGAGCGCGCATCCCGCGTTTCGGAAGAGTACGTAGAGAAGTTCACCAACGGCGCCGTGACTGGCAAGACCGGTTCCCTGACCGCTCTGCCGATCATCGAAACCCAGGCTGGCGACGTTTCCGCGTTCGTTCCGACCAACGTGATTTCCATCACCGACGGTCAGATCTTCCTGGAATCGGCCATGTTCAACTCGGGCATCCGTCCTGCTGTGAACGCCGGTGTTTCGGTATCCCGTGTGGGTGGTGCCGCTCAGACCAAGATCATCAAGAAGCTGTCCGGTGGTATCCGTACCGCCCTGGCCCAGTACCGTGAACTGGCGGCATTCGCCCAGTTCGCTTCTGACCTGGACGAAGCGACCCGTAAGCAACTTGAGCATGGTCAGCGCGTTACCGAGCTGATGAAGCAGAAGCAATACGCACCAATGTCGATCGCTGACATGGCGCTGTCGCTGTATGCCGCTGAGCGTGGGTTCCTGACTGACATTGAAATCGCCAAGATCGGCAGCTTCGAACAAGCGCTGATTGCTTTCTTCAACCGCGATCACGCCGATTTGATGGCCAAGATCAACGTTAAAGGTGACTTCAATGACGAAATCGACGCTGGCCTCAAAGCCGGTATCGAGAAGTTCAAGGCCACCCAAACCTGGTAAGCCGCAGCGGGAGCCGCAAGGCTCCCGCTTGCTAACCTGATAGGTGTTACATGGCAGGCGCAAAAGAGATTCGCAGTAAGATTGCGAGCATCAAAAGCACGCAAAAGATTACCAGCGCCATGGAAAAAGTGGCGGTCAGCAAAATGCGCAAGGCACAAATGCGCATGGCTGCTAGCCGTCCTTATGCGGAGCGCATCCGCCAGGTGATTGGTCATCTGGCCAACGCCAACCCGGAATACCGCCACCCGTTCATGATCGAACGCGCCATCAAGCGCGTCGGTTACGTTGTGGTGAGCAGTGACCGTGGTCTGTGCGGTGGCTTGAACACCAACCTGTTCAAGGCCCTGGTCAAGGACATGGCGGTAAACCGCGAACAAGGCGTCGAGATCGATCTGTGCGTGGTCGGTAGCAAGGGTGCGGCTTTCTTCCGTAACTTCGGCGGTAACGTCGTCGCTGCTATCAGCCACCTGGGTGAAGAACCGTCGATCAATGACCTGATCGGCAGCGTCAAGGTGATGCTGGATGCTTACCTGGAAGGCCGGATCGACCGCCTGTCCGTGGTATCCAACAAGTTCATCAACACCATGACGCAACAGCCGACCGTGGAGCAGTTGATTCCACTGGTGGCGACCCCGGAACAGGAACTCAAGCACCACTGGGACTATCTCTACGAACCGGACGCCAAGGAGCTGCTCGACGGCTTGATGGTCCGCTACGTGGAGTCGCAGGTCTACCAGGCGGTGGTCGAGAACAACGCAGCTGAACAAGCGGCGCGGATGATCGCGATGAAGAACGCTACCGACAACGCCGGTGATTTGATCAGCGATTTGCAGCTGATCTACAACAAGGCGCGTCAGGCTGCGATCACCCAAGAGATCTCGGAAATCGTCGGCGGCGCTGCCGCGGTTTAACGGTTCAAATATTCAGAGGATCCAGCTATGAGTAGCGGACGTATCGTTCAAATCATCGGCGCCGTTATCGACGTGGAATTTCCACGCGACAGCGTACCGAGCATCTACGACGCCTTGAAGGTTCAAGGCGCCGAAACCACCCTGGAAGTTCAGCAGCAGCTGGGCGACGGTGTGGTTCGTACCATTGCGATGGGCTCCACCGAGGGCTTGAAGCGCGGTCTGGACGTCAACAACACTGGCGCAGCCATCTCCGTACCGGTCGGTAAAGCGACCCTGGGCCGGATCATGGACGTACTGGGCAACCCGATCGACGAAGCTGGCCCGATCGACACCGAAGAGCGCTGGGGCATTCACCGTCCTGCGCCAACCTTCGCTGAGCAGGCAGGTGGCAACGAGCTGCTGGAAACCGGCATCAAGGTTATCGACCTGGTTTGCCCGTTCGCCAAGGGCGGTAAAGTCGGTCTGTTCGGTGGTGCCGGTGTAGGCAAGACCGTAAACATGATGGAACTGATCCGTAACATCGCCATCGAGCACAGCGGTTATTCCGTGTTCGCTGGTGTGGGTGAGCGTACTCGTGAGGGTAACGACTTCTACCACGAGATGAAGGATTCCAACGTTCTGGACAAAGTGGCACTGGTCTACGGCCAGATGAACGAGCCGCCGGGAAACCGTCTGCGCGTAGCCCTGACCGGCCTGACCATGGCCGAGAAGTTCCGTGACGAAGGTAACGACGTTCTGCTGTTCGTCGACAACATCTACCGTTACACCCTGGCCGGTACCGAAGTATCCGCACTGCTGGGCCGTATGCCTTCGGCAGTAGGTTACCAACCGACCCTGGCTGAAGAGATGGGCGTGCTGCAAGAGCGCATCACTTCGACCAAGCAAGGCTCGATCACCTCGATCCAAGCGGTATACGTACCAGCGGACGACTTGACCGACCCGTCGCCAGCGACCACCTTCGCCCACTTGGACGCCACCGTCGTTCTGTCCCGTGACATCGCTTCCCTGGGTATCTACCCAGCGGTTGACCCACTGGACTCGACTTCGCGCCAGCTGGACCCGAACGTGATCGGCCAGGAGCACTACGACACCGCTCGCGGCGTTCAGTACGTGCTGCAGCGTTACAAGGAACTGAAGGACATCATCGCGATCCTGGGTATGGACGAGCTCTCGGAAGCCGACAAGCAGTTGGTAAACCGTGCTCGTAAGATCCAGCGCTTCTTGTCGCAGCCGTTCTTCGTGGCTGAAGTCTTCACCGGTGCCTCGGGTAAATACGTTTCCCTGAAAGACACCATTGCTGGCTTCAAAGGCATCCTCAACGGTGACTACGACCACCTGCCAGAACAAGCGTTCTACATGGTCGGCGGCATCGAAGAAGCGATCGAGAAAGCCAAGAAACTGTAATCCCGGCGCCCGGCAACGGGCGCTAATTTAGGTTGAGGCAATCAGATGGCTATGACAGTCCATTGCGATATCGTCAGTGCGGAAGGGGAAATCTTCTCCGGTCTGGTCGAGATGGTGGTTGCGCATGGTGAGCTAGGTGATCTTGGTATCGCTCTGGGTCACGCACCGCTGATCACTAATCTGAAACCGGGTCCGATCCGCTTGATCAAGCAGGGCGGGGAAACGGAGGTGTTCTATATCTCCGGTGGTTTCCTCGAGGTTCAGCCGAACATGGTCAAGGTCCTTGCCGACACCGTGCAACGTGCTGCCGACCTGGACGAAGCCTCCGCTCAGGAAGCCGTCAAGGCTGCCGAGAAGGCCCTGAACGAAAAAGGCGCAGACTTCGACTACGGTTCTGCTGCTGCACGTCTGGCCGAGGCCGCAGCCCAGCTGCGCACCGTCCAGCAGATCCGCAAGAAGTTCGGCGGCTAAGCCGTCTGCTTTCTGTGCGATTGATTAAAAAGGGTAGCCTCGGCTACCCTTTTTTCTTTTTCCCGACACTCATCATCTGGTCGCAGCCGCTGACCACCCAGGATTGGTAGCCAGTCATGTCTCTCGAAATCGTTATCCTCGCGGCCGGTCAAGGCACCCGCATGCGTTCGGCGCTGCCCAAGGTATTGCACCCGGTAGCCGGCAATTCCATGCTCGGCCATGTTATCCACAGCGCGCGGCAACTTGATCCACAGCGCATCCACGTGGTGATCGGCCATGGTGCCGACGCGGTACGCGAACGCCTGGCGGCGGATGACCTGAATTTCGTCCTGCAGGACAAACAACTCGGTACCGGCCATGCCGTGGCCCAGGCCGTGCCGTTCATCACGGCCGATACGGTGCTGATTCTCTACGGCGATGTGCCGCTGATCGAAGTCGAGACCTTGCAGCGCCTGCTCAAGCATGTCGCGCCACAGCAGCTGGGCCTGCTGACTGTCGAGTTGGATGACCCCACCGGTTACGGCCGCATTGTGCGTAACGCCGACGGCCAGGTGACGGCGATTGTCGAGCAAAAGGACGCCAACGAAGCCCAGCGCGCGATCACCGAGGGCAATACCGGGATTCTTGCCGTGCCGGCCGAGCGCCTGGGTGACTGGATGAGTCGTCTGTCGAACAACAACGCCCAGGGCGAGTACTACCTGACCGATGTGATCGCCATGGCCGTTGCTGACGGCCTGGTCGTCGCCACCGAGCAGCCGCTGGACGCCATGGAAGTGCAGGGCGCCAACGATCGCCGGCAACTGGCCGAGCTGGAGCGCCACTATCAATTGCGCGCCGCCCGCCGGCTGATGGCCCAAGGAGTGACCCTGCGCGATCCGTCCCGCTTCGATGTGCGCGGTGACGTCAGCGTGGGTCGCGACGTGGTCATCGATATCAACGTCATCCTCGAAGGCAAGGTTGTCATCGAAGACGATGTGGTGATCGGCCCGAACTGTGTGATCAAGGACAGCACCTTGCGCAAAGGCGTGGTGATCAAGGCCAACAGTCATATCGACGGTGCGATCATGGGCGAAGGCAGCGACGCCGGCCCGTTTGCCCGCCTGCGGCCAGGCTCTGTGCTGGAGGCCCGTGCCCATGTGGGTAACTTCGTCGAACTCAAGAATGCTCACCTGGGCGAAGGCGCCAAGGCCGGGCACCTGACCTACCTCGGTGACGCTGAAGTCGGCGCCCGCACCAACATTGGCGCCGGCACCATCACCTGCAATTACGATGGCGCCAACAAGTGGAAAACCGTATTGGGCGAAGACGTATTCATCGGCTCGAACAACTCCTTGGTCGCGCCTGTGGATATCTCCAGCGGTGCGACCACGGCGGCCGGTTCGACCATCACGCAGAATGTGGATAACGCTCAATTGGCGGTTGGACGCGCTCGCCAGCGCAATATCGATGGTTGGAAGCGACCAGAAAAAATCAAGAAACCCTGAAGTTATCCACATTCCCCTGTGGGAGCGAGGCTGCTCGCGAAGCGGTGGGGCAGAAGAGCAGTATTGGCTGACTCACCGCTTCGCGAGCAGGCTCGCTCCCACATTTCATTAGGGGATTTCTGAATTTTTCTTGTTGCGCCTTGACGATATCGCTCCAATAGGTTTTGATTGCTTACGTTATCTTTCGAATCGAAACTTATCCCGCCATGTCGAAACGCAACACGCCACAACGCCGGCACAACATCCTTGCCTTGCTCCAGGAGCAGGGTGAGGTCAGTGTGGATGAACTGGCCAAGCGCTTCGAAACCTCGGAAGTTACGATTCGCAAGGACCTCGCCGCCCTGGAAACCAACGGCCTGCTGCTGCGGCGCTACGGTGGCGCGGTGCCAATGCCGCAGGAATTGGTGGCCGATAACGGGCAGACCGTCTCCAAGTACAAACTCGCCATTGCCCGGGCCGCTGTGAAGCGGATTCGCGAACATGCGCGCATCATCATCGACAGCGGCAGCACTACGGCGGCCATGATTCCTCAACTCGGCCAACAGCCAGGCTTGGTGGTGATGACCAATTCCCTGCATGTCGCCAATGCCTTGAGCGAATTGGAGCATGAGCCGGTGCTGTTGATGACCGGCGGCACTTGGGACCCTCACTCCGAGTCGTTCCAGGGCCAAGTGGCCGAGCAGGTCCTGCGTTCCTACGATTTCGACCAGCTGTTCATCGGCGCCGACGGCATCGATCTGGTTCGAGGTACCACCACCTTCAACGAACTGCTGGGCCTGAGCCGCGTGATGGCTGAGGTGGCCCGCGAAGTGATCGTGATGGTGGAGGCCGACAAGATCGGCCGCAAGATTCCCAACCTGGAGCTGCCGTGGAGCAGCGTCCATACCCTTATTACCGATGATCGCCTGCCCGTAGAGGCCCGCGATCAGATTCAGGCCCGCGGCATCACCTTGATCTGCGCGCCTGTCAGCCAGGAGAAATAGCATGTGTGGAATTGTCGGCGCCGTTGCTGAACGCAACATCACTGCAATCTTGCTCGAGGGCCTCAAGCGCCTGGAATACCGCGGCTACGACAGCGCCGGTGTAGCGGTGTTCACCAACGACGAGAAGCTCGAGCGCATGCGTCGCCCAGGCAAGGTCAGCGAGCTGGAACAGGCCCTGGAGGCCGAACCGCTGATCGGTCGCCTTGGCGTTGCCCACACTCGCTGGGCCACCCATGGCGCGCCATGCGAGCGTAACGCTCACCCGCACTTTTCCGGCGACCTGGCGGTGGTGCACAACGGCATCATCGAAAACCACGAAGCTTTGCGTGAACAGCTCAAGGCGCTCGGCTATGTGTTCAGCTCGGACACCGACACTGAAGTCATCGCTCACTTGCTCAATCACAAGCTCAAGGATCTGGTGGACCTGACTGTGGCCCTCAAGGCCACCGTCAAGGAACTGCACGGTGCCTATGGCCTGGCGGTCATCAGCGCGAAACAACCCGATCGCCTGGTGGCGGCCCGCAGCGGCAGCCCTTTGGTTATCGGCCTGGGCCTGGGGGAAAACTTCCTGGCCTCCGATCAGTTGGCGCTGCGCCAGGTCACCGATCGCTTCATGTACCTGGAAGAAGGCGACATCGCCGAAATACGCCGCGACAGCGTGCAGATCTGGGATCTGGCCGGCAAAAGCGTGGAACGTGAGACCGTCCAATACCGCGACGGTGCCGAAGCTGCCGACAAAGGCGAGTTCCGCCACTTCATGCTCAAGGAAATCCACGAACAACCGGCTGTGGTGCAACGCACCCTGGAAGGCCGCATGAGCCAGAGCCAGGTCCTGGTCCAGGCATTCGGTCCACAGGCGGCGGAGTTGTTCGCCAAGGTCCGCAACGTGCAGATCGTGGCCTGCGGCACCAGTTATCACGCCGGTATGGTTGCCCGTTACTGGTTGGAAGAACTGGCGGGTATCCCGTGCCAGGTCGAAGTCGCCAGCGAGTTCCGCTATCGCAAAGTGGTGGTGCAGCCCGATTCGCTGTTCGTCACCATTTCCCAGTCCGGCGAAACCGCCGACACCCTGGCCGCCCTGCGCAATGCCAAGGAACTGGGGTTCCTCGCCAGCCTGGCGATCTGCAACGTCGGCATCAGCTCGCTGGTGCGCGAGTCCGACCTGACCCTGCTGACCCAGGCCGGTCGTGAAATCGGTGTGGCGTCGACCAAGGCGTTCACCACGCAACTGGTGGGCCTGCTGTTGCTGACCCTGTCCCTGGGCCAGGTTCGCGGCACCCTGGGTGAAGGCGTCGAGGCCAAGCTGGTGGAAGAACTGCGTCGCCTGCCTGCCCGCCTGGGCGAAGCCTTGGCCATGGACAGCACCGTGGAAAAAATCGCCGAGCTGTTCGCCGAGAAGAACCACACCCTGTTCCTCGGCCGTGGCGCGCAATTCCCGGTGGCGATGGAAGGGGCCTTGAAGCTCAAGGAAATCTCCTACATTCACGCCGAGGCCTACCCGGCCGGCGAGCTCAAGCACGGTCCGCTGGCGCTTGTGGATAACGACATGCCCGTCGTCACCGTCGCGCCGAATAACGAGCTGCTGGAAAAGCTCAAGTCCAACCTGCAGGAAGTCCGCGCCCGCGGCGGCCAGTTGATTGTCTTTGCTGACGAAAAGGCCGGCATGACCAATGGCGAAGGTACCCACGTGGTGCACATGCCACACATCCACGACATCCTGTCGCCAATCCTCTACACCATCCCGCTGCAACTGCTGTCGTACTACGTCGCTGTGCTCAAGGGCACGGATGTGGACCAGCCGCGGAATTTGGCGAAGTCTGTGACGGTGGAGTGAGTCGTCCCTGCTGATTCCAAGTAATAAGTCCTTTCGGGTTTAGCGCTGCTAAACCCGATCATCAAACCAGACACTCCGTACTGTCGAGCCTGGGGTAACCACGCCGCTGCGTGTTACTCCTGCCGTCGCCTTAGCCGTCAGGCCAGTAACGTCTGGGCTGATCCATTCGATTTAGCAAGCATAGTCTCTATACAAAGTATTTTTTTATTTAGCGCGATTTTTTGAAGAAATACTTTCATAAGTTGCCCTTCAGAGCAGATGTTGGGGAGATGTATGCTAGTATTTTTTCAAATTCCTGCAGAAATTGAAAAAATACAGCCATGCCTAAAAAAACCGCACCCCTCATGCCGTCAGCCGAGCGGCTCCTGCGCCAGTTTGGTGAACGCATTGAGCTGGCTCGTAAGCGCCGTAAGATAACGGCGGCGCAAATGGCGGCGCGGGCAGGCATGAGCGCCCCCACGTTGAGAGCGCTGGAGAGTGGCAGCCCCGCTGTGACCATCGGCGCCTACGTTTCAGTGCTAGTAGCCTTGGGGTTGGAGAAGGACCTCGAATTGCTCGCACGCACAGATGAGTTAGGCCGTGATCTGCAAGATGCTGAGTTGAAAGGGCGCTCTGCGGTCGAGCACATCAAGCCAAAAGTACGGCTGCCCAGTGAGTTTCATTGGAACAACCTGGTCAGCGTTTCAGCGAAAGAGAATATTTCTACATCGCCAGCCGCTGACAGTCGGAGCCAGACAAGCTCTGAACTGGCCAAGAAACTTTTAGGGGACGACGATGCCTGAAAGGATTTTCGTCTACGCAGACTGGGATGAAACAGCACCGGTACTGCTTGGGACCCTTCATTCCCGCAGATTGGCAGGATCCGAGCGTATGGAATTTGAATACGCGCGGGCTGTTCTTCAAACCATCCACACTCAAATCGCCATCGACCCTCGGATTCAGCCTTACGAAGGACGGCAATATCCAGCGAGAAATTGCTTTGGGTGCGTATCGGACTCCTCACCTGATCGATGGGGGCGACTGCTGATGGATCGTCGCTTGGAGCGGGATAAAAGAGCAGGAGTTGTACCGCAGGACGCACGGCTATTTGACTCGGACTACCTCATCGGTGTCCACGACGTCTACCGGGTAGGGGGACTGCGTTTCAAAGTCGAGGAAGAGGGAGAGTTCCTTGATGACCATGTGGAGCAAGCCGCCCCACCCATGGCCCGCATGCGTGAGCTTGAAGAGGCTTCGCGCCGATTTGAAGCTGGAGAGGATCGGGGGGCTCAGGGTCAGGACTGGATTCGAATGCTTATTGCTCCAGGTGGCTCCCTGGGTGGAGCGAGGCCCAAGGCAAGCGTAGTAGATGACGATCACGCTCTCTGGATAGGAAAGTTCCCCAGTAATAGAGATACCCACGACGTAGGCGCTTGGGAGATGGTCGTCAACACATTGGCCCAAGGCTGTGAGCTGCATGTTGCTGAGGGAAGAGCGCAACGATACGCAAGTGATCACCACTGTTTCATGGTTAAGCGCTTTGACAGAACAGCAGAGGGTGGGCGGCTTCACTTTGCTTCAGCGATGACCCTGACGGAGCACCAGGATGGTGATGGGCATGAGACAGGGGCGAGTTATCTGGAGATTGCAGAGGTATTGATAAGGGCGGGTGCCGCTCCCGAAGCAGATCTTCGCGAGCTTTGGCGAAGAATAGTCTTCAACATGCTGGTTTCGAATACTGACGATCATCTACGAAACCATGGCTTCCTATTAGTGCCAGGGCGCGGTTGGCGTCTTTCGCCTGCATATGACATGAACCCTGTCCCTGGCGACACTGGCTTGAGGCTCAACGTTTCAGAGGCAGATAACGCCATAGACCTTGATTTGGCAATGAGCGTGGCCGGCTACTTCCGCGTGTCTGCTGACGATGCCAGACAAACCATCGAGCGATTCCAGGGGGTCGTCAGAAAATGGCCCAGGGTCGCGCGCTATCTGGGAATTTCCTCTAATGAGCAGGAGCGGATGGCGCCAGCATTTGCGCTTGCCCGCTAAGCGCTACTCCAGAAAACACCGATCAAACAGATATACGCTACCCGGTCTGAGATTTTCCACCGTGCGTTGCGGGCGGCCGCCTTCGCCGCTTTTCTTGCGACCGGTTTCCTGCAGGTAACCGGCCTCGGTCATCTTCAGCAAACGCTGGCGCATGCTGGTCTTGAGCACCGGGCGGTCGAGCACCACGGAGAAAATATTCACCGCTTCCGGCGCGCTGAATTCCGGGCCCAGGAACATCAGCGGCAGGCTGCTGTAGAGGGCTTTGGACAACAATCGCTCCTGGACCGCCGCCACCAGGCTGTTGTGATCGAAAGGAAGTTTGATCGAGGCGTCAGCGACGTCCTTGAGGGGGAAAAACCCCTGGTGTTCGGCGAGCTGGACCGCATCGCTGACAATCGCCAGGTAGAACGTCGAGGACGACCAGCAGCGTGGATCGCGGAATGCGTCGCCGACGGTGCCCACCTGTTCGATCCAGGCCAGCGGCATGCCGACCTTGTTTGAATGACGCAGGCGCTCCACGGCGTCGTTCAGTGTGAGGTCTTCGACACCACCATTGACCACGATCCCGGGCAGGGCCCAATGACCGGTGAACGGCTCGGCTTCCCGTCGGTTCAGGAGGATTTCCAGCGCCTGGGTCTCCCGGCAGAAGCGCAGCACACAGAGGTCGATGGTGTGCAGATAATCGCGCGCGGGGGCTGTGTTAGTGGGCATGTCGATTTCCGTGGGTAGCGTAAAGGTCATAGTTTAACGGGTTCATGCCGGGTGCCATCCAGTCGATGGGAAGCGGCTTGCCCAAGGCCAGTCGTTCGCGAACCCCTGTGCTGCGCACGTGGATCTTTTCCTCCACGCAAAGGATGGAAAAACGCTCCAGCAATTCCTGGCCGCGATAGAAGGTCGGCAGCTGATCCGCGACATCCCGACCCACCACCAACGCGATCCGCTTGCCGTCCAGGGCCAGGCTGTCGGCGAGGTGGGCGAGCAGGGTGTAGCTGTAGATTGCGCCTTCAACGCCACGGGCCACGACCTGTTCCACCCGGCTTGCCCGCACTTCGGCGCGGCACAGCGGCTGAACCTTCTCGACGATCGATTCCAGCCAGCTCAGGCGCACCTCATAGTCAACCATTTGCTTGCCGTAGGGATGCCGCAAGCTGGGGACCACCAGCACGCGTCTGGCCTGGCATGAGGCCTCGATCATCACCTGGGCGTGACCGGCGTGAGGAGGGTTGAAGGCACCGCCATAAAGGGCTATCTCGAACATGGCTTATCCTCTATTGGTACATTACATGTACTCTATCAGTAAAATCTTTCTGGTGAAAATCAACTGTTAGCTAAGCCATATGCACTGAATTAGAGAAGGATAAGCAGAAATATTTTCTGCGAGTGGCTTGTTATGAAAGTACACCTTATGTACTCTCGTGACCATGAAGAGGAGAAACCCAGCATGAACAGCCTGACCCGGAAAACCGCTTCCTTCGATGTCGATGCGCAAAAGAGCTTCACGCCGCTATGCCCCGATGAGCTTCCAGTGCCGGGTGGTGATCAGATTGCCGGTGAGCTGAATTTCATCGCGTCCCTGGCCAGCCTCCGTATCGGCAGCAAGGACGCCCATACGCCCCTGGCCCCATGGGTGGTCGCCGATCACGCACAAATGTTCGTGCCCACCGGGCTCGAGCACGCCGACATCACCTGGGTCAGCCACTGTGTCCCTGGTACCGAAGGTTTCGCCTTGCTGGATCAACTGCCGACCCCCTACGACTACGACTATTTCGTCTGGAAGGGTGTCGAGCCGGATTTGCACCCGTACGGCGCCTGCTACCACGACCTGCACGGCAAGCTGTCCACCGGGGTGATCGAGTACCTCAAAAGTCTGGGTGTGGAGCAGGTCATTGTCGGTGGGCTGGCGCTGGATTTCTGCGTCAAGACCACCGCGCTGCAACTGGCCGCCGCCGGCTTCGAAGTGATCATTCACCTTCCGGCCTGCCGGGCCATCAGTGAGGAGGGGGCTCTTCAAGCCATTCACGACATGCAGCAAGCAGGCATTTCGGTTGCCGCGACTCGCGAAGAAACCATCCGCCTGGCAAACGCATAAGGACGAACCATGGACAGTGCATACGATTCAAGCAACGGCGTCATCCAGAGCCTTCTGGATACCGACTACTACACCTTCACCATGATGCAGGCGGTCTTGCACCAGCACCCGAATGTCGAGGTGGAATACCAGTTCATCGTGCGTTCCAAAGAGCGGCTCGGTCACCTGATCCCGGACATTCGTGTGGAGCTGGAGAAGCTCGCCGGGCTGCAGCTGCGCGAGGGGGAGCAGCGGTTTCTGTTCAACAAGCGTTTCCGTGAGTACCTGACACCGGACTTCGAACAGTTTCTCGGCCTGTTTCGCTTCAATTTGCGCTACATACATGTTTCGGAAGTCGACGGCCAACTGCACATCCGCGTCCGTGGGCCGATGCTGCACTGCATCATGTTCGAGCAACCGGTGTTGGCAATGGTCAGCGAACTGCGCAACCGCGAGAAATACCCCGAAGTCGAGTTGGCCGACGTCACCCGCAAGCTGTACCAGAAGTTCGAATGGCTGGAGAAAAATGCCAGTCGTGAAGAGCTCGCCGAGTTTCGCGTTTCAGACTTCTCCACCCGGCGGCGCCTGTCGTTCAGGGCCCAGCGTGAAGTGGTGAATGTGATGCGCAGCGATTTTCCTGGGGTCTTTGTCGGCACCAGTAACGCTCACTTGGCCTACGAGTTCGATCTGCCCCTGATCGGCACCATGGCTCACCAATGGTTGATGGTGCACCAGCAACTGGGGCGGTTACGCGAGAGCCAGAACGCAGCGTTGGAAAACTGGGTGCACGAGTATCGCGGCCGGCTCGGTATCGCCCTGACGGACTGCATCAGCACTGACTTCTTCCTCAAGGATTTCGACCTGTACTTCGCCAAGCTTTATGACGGCCTGCGCCAGGATTCCGGTGACCCGATCGTCTGGGCTGACAAGGTGCTGGGGCGCTACCAGGAACTGGGCATCGATCCACGTACCAAGGACCTGATGTTCTCCGATGGCCTCAATTTCGAAAAGTGCCTGCCGATCCTGCGTCATGTTCGCGGCAAGGCCAAATTCGGTTTTGGCATGGGCACCAGCCTGGCCTGCGATGTTGACGGTGTCGAACCGCTGAGCATCGTCATGAAACTGGTGCGGGTCCACGGCGAGCCGGTGGTGAAGTTCTCCGACGATCCGATCAAGAACGTCTGCGAGGATGCCTCGTTTCTGCGGTACGCCGCCCAAGTGTTCAACGTTGCCCTGATCAATCCACAGTTGGGAGCCTGATATGACTACGCTTGCGCAAGACCGCATTGCCCGGGAACTGGGTATCGACCGCCAACTCACCCGGGGCGACGAAGCAACCGAGATTGCCCGCCGCATCGAATTCATAAAGCAGATATTGCGCGAGTCGGGTTGCAAGTCCCTGGTCCTGGGTATCAGTGGCGGCGTCGATTCGCTCACCGCCGGCCGTCTATGCCAGCTCGCGGTGGAGCAACTGCGGGGTGAAGACTACGCGGCGCGATTTATCGCCGTCCGGCTGCCGTACAAGGCCCAGGCGGACGAACAAGACGCCCAGGCTTCCCTGGACTTCATCCGCCCGGACTCGATCACCACCAGCAACATCGCTGCGTGTGTCGACGGGCTGATGGGCAGTATCGAAATCGATGGCTTGCAGCCTTCGGCCGAGCTCACCGACTTTGCCAAAGGCAACGCCAAGGCCCGGGCACGGATGCTGGCGCAATACGCTATTGCCAATCTGAGCAACGGGTTGGTGGTTGGCACCGATCATGGGGCAGAGGCGGTGATGGGGTTTTTCACCAAGTTCGGCGACGGCGCGTGCGACCTGGCACCGTTGTCCGGGCTGACGAAGACTCAGGTGAGAGGGTTGGCCGACGCGATGGGTGCCCCCGCGTACCTGGTGCGCAAGGCGCCGACCGCGGACTTGGAAGACCTGGCACCCGGCAAGTTGGATGAAGTGGCGTATGGCTGCAGCTACGAGGAAATCGATGCGTATCTGATGGGTGAAGAGGTACCGCCTCAGGCGCGACAGATCATCGAACGTGCCTATCTCAAAACGGCCCACAAACGAGCATTGCCACGGGTCCCGCCAACCCGATTCCAATGATGTTCAGATTCTGAAGGTGTTGACCATTTGTTGCAGGCGGCGCGACTTGTTTTCCAGTTCGGTGCAGGCCCGCAAGGTGGATTGCAAATTGCCGACCATTTCCTGGTTCAGGTCATTGATGTGGCTGATGTCGCGATCCAGATTGTCCACCACTGAGGTCTGTTCTTCGGTGGCGGTGGCGACGGACAAGTTGATCTCGTCGATCTCGCCGATGCCCAGCAGCACGCGATTGAGTCGCTCGCCCGCGAGCTTGGCGGCACTGACGTTGTCGTCGCTGTGACGCTGGCTTTCGAGCATGGCGCTCACGGCGCTGCCAGCACCTGCTTGCAGCTCCTCGATCATGCTGTGGATTTCCTGAGCTGATTGTTGGGTGCGATGGGCGAGCGTACGTACTTCGTCCGAGACCACCGCAAAACCGCGTCCGGCATCCCCGGCGCGGGCGGCCTCGATGGCGGCGTTAAGGGCCAGCAAGTTGGTCTGGTCGGAGATGCCTTTGATGACGTCGAGGATACGTCCGATCTTCAGCGTTTTTTCATTAAGGCTTTCGATGTCCCGGCGGGTATTGACCACTTGCGACGAGAGCTGCGACATGGCGCTGATATTGCGCTGCACCACAGACTGGCCTTCCTGGGTCTGATCCCGGGTATCCGAGGCGCGGCTTGACGCATGGGCGGCGCTGCGGGCGATTTCCTGGGCCGCGGCCCCCAGCTCATTGATTGCCGTGGCGACGTTATGGGTCAGGGCCGATTGAGTGTCAGAGCTTTTCAGGGAGGCGTTTGACGCCTGGCTGACCTGTGCCGCCAATTGGGTGAGCTGGATACTGGACGCCAGGACTTCCCGGATCGATTGCTGGATACGTTCGACGAAGCGATTGAACCCTCCCGCCATCATGCCGAACTCATCCAGGGACAGGCTGTGCAGGCGCTGGGTCAGGTCGCCTTCTCCATCGGCGATGGATTGCATGGCCAAGCCCATGCTGCGCAATGGTCGCATCAGGGCGTTGATCAACAGGCCTAGCAAACCGACCGTGACCAGCATGGCGATCAATGTGGCGACCAGCGCCGAGGTGCGGAATTCGTGGAGTGCGGCGTAGGCTTTGTCTTTATCCACCGAAAGACCGATGGACCAGTGCAGCGAGGGTAGGCCATTGATCGGCGTAAACGTGACAATCCGTGTTCGGCCGTTTTCCTGCACTTCATTCAAGGCGTTGTTGATGCTCGGCGGGCCTTCGGGGAACGCTTGTGTGAGAGTCTTGGTCACCAGTGTGTTGTCCGGGTGCACCAGGATCTTGCCGTCGTCGCTGACCAGGAAGGCATAGCCTATGCCGTTGAGGTCCACGGCATTGATGATTTTCGCGAGCTGCTCCAGGCTCAGGCTCGCACCCAGCACACCGACGGCCTTGCCATTGACCTTGATCGGAGCTGCCTGGGTCATGATCAGATAATCAATACCGGCACCGATGTAGGGTTCGGTCAGCACCGGTTCAAGGGTCCGCGCCGCGTCTTTGTACCAGGCGCGCTGGCGAACGTCGTACCCGTCGGGCATTACCCGGTCGGGATGAATAAAGAAACGACTGTCTTCAAGGCCGGCGTAGCTGGCGATGAAGGTCTTTGTAATGATGTCCTGGGAGAGAATCGCGCCAATGGTCTGCGGGGTGGGATTGGCGGCGATGGTTTGGGCGGCACCTTCGATCAATAGGATCCGACCGGCCAGCCAGCTGTCGAGGTTCGCGCCTAGCAACTGGCCGGTGGCTTGTAAGTTGCGGTGCAGTGCTTCGCGGGTGCTGGCTTGCTGGCGATGGTCGTTGAACAACGAGAAAGACAGGAATACCGCCATCACGATGACGCAGGCACCCAGAAGAATCTTGTGCCCGAATTTCAGATTGATGCCCATGAGGAATTCTCGTCTGGTTTGTTTTTTTATGGATGGAACCCCCGCAGGCTCAGGGCTGGTCGAAGATTTAATGAGCGGGCAGATTTTGTCGAACTAGAAAAAACGATGGGTCATCGTGAGTTTTTTTGTGGGTATGAAAGAGGTGCGAATGGAGTTTTCAAAGTGGACCTCGGGTCCCGAACGGAGTGGGCAAATGACACAGGCAACCAGCACCAAAGATCGCGTACGCATCAAGCACGTCGAAGTCCTCTCGGACAATTGGTACGTGCTGCGCAAGACCACCTATGACTACCTCGGTCGCAACGGCCAATGGCGCGAGCTGACGCGCGAGACCTACGACCGTGGCAACGGCGCCACCATCCTGCTGTACAGCAAGGCCAAGCAGACCGTGGTACTGACCCGGCAATTCCGCTTCCCGGCCTTCGTCAATGGCCACGATGACCTGTTGATCGAAACCTGCGCCGGCCTGTTGGACAACGACGACCCGCACACCTGTATCCGCAAGGAAACCCAGGAAGAAACCGGCTATATCATCCAGGACGTGCGCAAGGTGTTCGAAGCCTTCATGAGCCCGGGTTCGGTGACTGAGCGGTTGCATTTTTTCGTCGGCGAGTACTTTGACGAAGACAAGCAGCACGAAGGCGGTGGCCTGGAAGAAGAAGGTGAAGAAATCGAAGTGCTGGAGCTGTCCCTCGACCAGGCCCTGGGCATGATCGAGACCGGAGAGATTTGCGACGGCAAGACCATCATGCTGTTGCAGTACGCCAAGCTGCATCGGTTGCTGGATTAGCCCCAGGCCTTCTGTGGGCGGACCTCAGCGCAGCCGTGTTCAAGGGCTGCGCGTTTTTTTGTTCAGCTGGATTGGGCCTCGCTGTCTTCCTGCATATCGTCCAGGTATTGCGGCTGGCCCGTCTGCTCCGGCAGTTCGGTCACGACGCTGAAGTCGCTGATTTCGATGGCGCCGACGCCATGACCGAGCAAATGAAAGGAAAACGCCTTGCGCTGCTGCGGGTTGTCGAAACTGATGTTCATCACCAGCGGCTGGTCGGGTGTCACCGCGACGTCGGTGGGCAGGTCCATCAGCACTTCCTTCTCGAACTCCTTGGCCTTGAGGGAGATGTAGGCGGCATGGTCAGCCTCCACGGTGCGGATGGTCAGGCTGACGCGGGTCTGTGAACCCTTGGGCATTTCCAGGTATTGGGCGCCGATCAGGTTGTCGGTCCAATCGTTGGTGACCTGGGCCGGCAGCGGGATTTTATCCGTGCTGCCGAATTGATAATGCTGGTTCAAGGGTGTGCGCATCAGGGTCTGGCCCAAGGCCATGGCCTGGGCTCCAATCAGCCTGGCGCGCTGGCCGCTGTATTGCCCGCCGTAGGTGGCGCGGTCGGCGATGAAGCCTTCGCTGGTGTAGTAACGGCAATGCTGGAGGAAGTCGCACTCGGTAAACGTGCCCTTGCCGTCGTGATAGCGCAGCTTGCCGTTGGTGAACGACATGATCTCCCGGCCCGTCGGGTAGTCCCTGAACAGCGAGCGGCCGGACAACGACGTGGGCACCGCAAAGCCGAAGTAATCGAGGATCGAGGCGGTCAGGTCGACGTGGCCGTAGGTCCCTGACTTGATCCGGGGCAACGGTTCCGGGGCCAGGGTCAGGTTGAATCCCCAGGACGACGCCAGGCGTACGTCGTCGATGCCGTGGGATTCGTCCGAGGTGATGACCACCAGGGTGTTCTCCAGGATGCCTTGGCGTTCCAGGCCCGCCAGGAAGCTCGCCAGTGCGTCATCCAGATAACCCACCGCCGCCTGCTTGGCGGTGTCGTAGCGTTGCAGGTATTCATCCGGCGCCGAGTAGGGCTGGTGCGTGCCCACGGTCAGCAGGGTCAGCATCCAGGGCTTGTCCGTTTGTTGCAGTTGCCCGACGTAGTCCAGCGCGCCTTCGAAGAAGGTCCTGTCGTCCTTGCCCCACGGGAATTCCAGGTAGGCGGGACGAGTGAACCACTCCATGCCCAGGGTCGTGTCGAAGCCGATGTGCGGCATGATCCGATCCTTGGCCATGAACCGCAGGCCCGCGCCCTGGAGGAAATGCGTGGAAAAGCCGTTCTGGCGCAACTGGGCCGGTAGACAGGCCTGGTTGCGCTGGGTCTGGTTGAGCATTTCGACGCCTTTGGGCGTACCGTCGTCGAGTTTGTCGTAGTCGCCACACAGCATCGCGTACAAGCCACGAATGGTCTGATGGCTGTGCAGGACGTAATCGGGGGTGTTCATGCCGCGCTCGGCCCAGGCACTGAGGTGCGGCATCAGGTTCTCCTGATAGCTGCTTTTCAGGGCCTGACGGTTGGCGCTGACGTAGGCCCCGGGAATGCCCTCCAGGGCGATGACCAGGACGTTGCGTGCACGCCCCGGTTCGGCCAGCAACCTGTTGCCATCGAGGTCCAGGCGGGTCAGCCCTGCCATGGCCGGGGCTGGGTCCACTGTATCGCCGTCGAGCCATTGCCGGGCTTGATCCTGCCCGGCGGCGATACCCGCCGTGACGAGTTGGTGAGGCAGGTTGAACACATTCCATTGGTCCGCCTCGCTGGGGTGCCAGGACTGCAACGCGCCGTGGCCCATCAGAAGCAAAACGGGCACGGCCCAGGCGTGGCGAGGCAAGCGTGGCGCCTGGCGTGGGCGGTGGGTCCATTGGATCGCCAGCCAGAACGCCAGCGCGGCCAACTGGAGCGCGGCCAGCCACGGATGAGCGAAGCCGCCGCTGGTGGAATTTTCAACGAACTGCGGGTCGGTCAGATAATGAATGTCCGAAGGATTGGGCATTCGCCCGACCGCGCTGACCAACTCGATGCTGGCCAGGGTCAACGCACTCCAGGCCAGCAATACCGGCAATGCCAGCCACCAGGGGCGACGGTAAAGCAACGCGATCAGTAGCCCACCGATGCCCAGGTCCGACAGATAACCCAGCGGGTCGGACCAGCCCAGGGCCAGGCGCAGGCCCATGGGGACGAGTAATACGCAGCCAATCAGGGCGATGAGGGAGGCGAGGGGATGGGTTAAGTGGCGGTAAAAAACTTTCACAGCAGGTCTTCCAGTTGAAGCCAATCCATTAAACAGCACGCGATGACCCTGTGGGAGCGAGCCTGCTCGCGATAGCGTTGTGTCAGTCGATAAGAATTTGTGCTGATCGACGCTATCGCGAGCAGGCTCGCTCCCACAAAGGGGGTTCACCCACAGGGTGGTCTTACAGTCATTAAACTGTCACAAAAATGGATGGTACCAAGCACAGTCGCCAGCGGTCGGGCCAATGTCCCAGTGTCCGGCGGCGTTACGCTGTGGTTCACTGGCCCAGGTCTCTACAATGGCCGTGTAGCGCGGCTTCGGGCCGGGTAAAAAACTTGTATCAGGATTTCTCATCGGGGGATGGATGGACAGGTTCCAGGAAATGCAGGTTTTCCTTGCCGTGGCCCAGGAATCGGGGTTTTCGGCGGCGGCGCGGCGCCTGGGGCTGTCGGCGGCCAGCGTCACGCGGGCGGTGGCGGCGTTGGAGCAACGCATCGGCACGCCCTTGCTGGTGCGCACCACGCGCAATGTGTACCTGAGCGAAGCTGGCCAGCGTTTTCTCGAGGACTGTCGCCGGATCTTGAGCGATTTGCAGGAAGCCGAGGATTCGGCGGCCGGTAGCCACGTCCAGCCCCGTGGGCAGTTGACGATTACCGCTCCGGTGCTGTTCGGTCAGTCGTTCGTCACGCCGTTACTGGTGGATTACCTGCAGCGGTTTCCCGAGGTCTGCATCAATGCCTTGCTATTGGACCGCACGGTCAGCCTGGCCGAGGAGGGCATCGACGTTGCCCTGCGTATTGGCGAGCTGCCGGATAGCAACCTGCACGCCGTGCGTGTCGGTGAAGTGCGGCGGGTGGTGTGCGGCTCCCCTGATTTCTTCGCGCGCCATGGGCGGCCCCGGCATCCGGATGACTTGGAACGAATGCCCGTGGTGGCGTCATCGGCCATTGGCCAGGTCAAAAGCTGGACCTTCGTCGACTCCGGCCAACCGTTGGCCGTCCGGCCCGTGCCTAGGCTGGTGGTGACGGCCAACCAGGCCGCGATCACCGCCGCCTGCCAGGGACTGGGGATGACGCGAGTGCTGTCTTATCAGGTGGCGGGCAACGTGGCCGCTGGTGAACTGGAAATCGTCCTGGCCGATTTCGAATTGCCGCCTCTGCCGATCCATGTGGTGTACCAGGGCGGACGCAATGCGCCCGCGCGGGTCCGTAGCTTTGTCGACTTCGTCGTCAGTGCGTTGCGCGAACATCCGGCTTTGAATGGCTGAAGCATTATTTCTTTGGGCGAAACAATGGATTGCGTTTCTGGGTGATTCTCTTGTTTTTGCCTGGAGCGGAAGATGACTCCATCGACGCCGTTGTGCTGATGGCGTCACTTGCAGCGGAGTCGACCATGAACCCTATCAAGCACTATCACTTCCCGCTTTCCGGCCATTCCCATCGCGTTCAACTGATGCTTTCGTTGCTCGGGCTACCTGTCGAGGAGATCTTCGTCGACTTGGCCAAAGGGGCGCACAAACAGGCGGATTTCCTGGCGCTCAATGCGTTTGGCCAGGTCCCGGTCATTGACGATGACGGTGTGGTATTGGCGGATTCCAATGCGATCCTGGTGTACCTGGCGCTCAAATATGGCGAGGGCCGTTGGTTGCCGAGCGATCCAATCGGCGCCGCCCGGGTGCAGCGCTGGTTGTCGGCGGCGGCCGGGCCGATTCATGCGGGGCCGGCCACGGCGCGGCTGATCACGGTGTTTGGCGCGCCCTACAACGCCGAGGACGTGATTGCCCGTTCCCACAACGTGCTGAAAGTCATTGATCAGGAATTGAGCAGCCGCGCTTATCTGGCGGGTGATACGGTGACCATCGCGGACATCGCCGGCTACAGCTACATCGCCCATGCACCGGAAGGTAATGTGTCGTTGGAGGACTATGCCAATGTACGGGCCTGGCTGGCGCGGATCGAAGCCTTGCCCGGGTTCGTGGGCATGCCGCGTACGATTGCCGGGTTGCAAAAGCAGGCCTGAGCATTTGAATGGGGGGCTGTGTGGCGAGGGAGCTTGCTCCCGCTGGGTTGCGAAGCAACCCCCTGAAAAGGGCGCGCGGTGTGCCTGGCATGGCTGCGGTGTCGGCTTTGGGGCTGCTGCGCAGCCCAGCGGGAGCAAGCTCCCTCGCCACAGGGTGAGCTATGTCCCGGTACAAACACGGAACCAGTTGGGGGATCAGGCGTAGGAAAGCGCCTTTTCCTCCAGCAGTTCCTCGTACAGTCGCACCCACTTGTGGCCCATCTCCTCGGAAGTGAACAACTGCCGGTAACGGGCTTCGGCCCTGGCGCCCATTGCCTGTGCCTGTGCCGGGTTTTCCCACAGGGTGCGCATCGCTTCGCGGAACGCCTCGGGATCGCTCGGTGGCACCACCAGGCCGGTTTCGTCGTGGATATTGATGTAGCTGGTACCGGTGCCGATTTCGCTGGAGATCATCGGCTTGCCGAACATCGCGCCTTCGAGCAGGGAGATACCAAAGGCTTCGGAGCGCAGGTGCGAAGGAAACACGATGGCATAACTCAATTCCAGCAGCGCGACCTTGTCTTCGTCCCCCAGGCGTCCGAGGAAATGCAGGTTGCGCAGGCCCAAGGCTTTCGCCTGGGCGTGCAGTTGTTTTTCCAGGGGACCGGCGCCCACGATGACCACGGGGTACTCCACGCCTTTGAGGGCGTCGAGCAGAATGTGCAGGCCTTTGTAGTAACGCATCACCCCCACGAACAAAAAGAACCGCTCCCCTAGTTTTGCCTTCCATTCCGCCATGCGCTCGGGGTCAGGCTGTGGATAACTCGCCTTGTTCAGGCCGTAGGTGATGATCCGGGTCTTGGCGCGATATTCCCTGAGCACATCACTGGTGTGCACATAGTTCGGCGACGCCGCGACGATGCGTTCGGCGCCGTCCAGAAAGCGCCGCATCAATGGGCGATAGAGCTTGAGCAGGTGCCGCTGACGAACGATGTCTGAATGGTAGGTCACGACATAGGGTTTTTTCACGGCGCTGCAAAAGTGCACCAGGTCCATGAATGGCCAGGGGAAGTGGTAATTGATCACGTCTGCTTCAGCGGCCAGCTCACGGAATTTCTTGAATACGCTGTAGGAGAAGCCGGTGGACGCCAGTTGGAAGTTCATTCGGGCCTGATGAACGACATGCTGGCGGATCTTGATCGGCTCGGGGGCCGGCTGGCCGCTCAGGGCCAATACGGTGTTATCGATACCCAACCGGTCAGTGCTGTCGCACAGCTGGAAGATGACCTGTTCTATGCCGCCCATGGAGTCAGGCAAATAGGTTTTGTAAAAGTGCAGGACTCGCATTCAACCTCCCAATACCTGGCGATACGCTTGGGCGGTACCCTTTGCACAGCGTTCCCAGGAAAACAGCGCCGCTTGTTGCAACCCCGCCTCGCGACACGCTTGCCAGTGCGGGTGATCTTCCATCAACCGGCTCATGGCGTCGCGCATGCCTTGCGGATCGTCCGGCTCGCAGTAATTGCCAGCGGGTCCCGCCACCTCGGGCATCGCCGAGTGACGGGTGGTAATCACCGGTGTGCCACTGGCCATGGCTTCAAGCACCGGTAGGCCAAAGCCTTCGTAGTAAGACGGGAAAATCAGTGCCCGTGCTCCCGCCAATAGCTGGGCGACCTGTTCGTCAGGCAGGTAACCCGCCAGGCAAACATGACCGTCAGCCAGGGCGCGTTTCAACTCATCATTGAGCTGTGCCTGTTGCCATCCGCTCATTCCTACGATGAACAGGGGAAAGGTCTGACGCACTGATTCCGGGAGCCCGGCATGGGCGCGCAGGGCCAACGACAGGTTCTTGCGGGGTTCCAGGGTGCCGACACAGAGAAAATAACGGCGGTGCTCCAGGCCATGGGCCTTGAGCACGGCGTCGATCGCTTCCGGTTCGCGTGGGTGGAAACGTGCCGCCACCCCCAGCGGCGCGACCCTCAGGCGCTCGGCAGGCAGGCCAAAATGCTGCTGGGCTTCATCGGCGATGAACTGCGAATCGGTCAGGATCAGTTGCGCCTGTTCCACCGCGCGACCGAGCCGTCGCTCGATTTCCTTCAGGCGTGCCGGCGGTTGTGTTTCGGGGTAGCGCAGGTGCGTGAGGTCATGGAGGGTGATCACCATCGGCCCTTCGAAATCCAACGGCCAGAGGCTGGGTTCGTGATACAGGTCGATGGCCTTTGAACGGCCTTGATCGAAACGTTTCTGCTCCAGCCAGCGCCGTGCCTGATAGGCGCCCGGAACCCGTCGCAGCAAGGGGCTTAGCTTTGAATAACCAGGCTTGGCTGTTTGCGGCAATTGCGGGCTCCAGCCCCAGCCGTGGAACAGTGACAGCTGTACATCCGGTTCCCGGGTCAAGGCAGTCGCCAGCTCGGCTACGTAGTGGCCGATGCCGGTGCGTGGTGCCTGGAGAATGCGCGCGTTGAGGGCTATCCGCATGCTGTTTCCCTGTCGGGGACCACTTCACTGATGTGGCACTCGATCCGCTCCACCAATTGCGCACTGGCCTGGCGCCAGCTCAGCCATTGCCATTGATCCAGGTTACGAGTGGCCGGGAATACTCCGGTACGTTCCATCTCGATGACCAGGTTCGCCAGGCTTTGCGGATCGTCGAGATCGAAATAGGTCATGAACTCGCCGCCGATTTCCCGAAACACCGCGATATCGCTGCCCATTGCCGGCAAGCCGCGCTGCATGGCTTCCACCAGCGGCAGGCCGAAACCTTCCACGTAGGATGGGAACACCAGCGCAGTGGAGTGTCGATAGGCATGTTCCAGGCTTTGGTCCGTCAGGTTGTTGAACATGAACAGGCGGCTGTCGAGTTGTGGATGACGTTGGATACGCTCGATCAGGGTTTCGCATTTCCAGCCGATTTTTCCGACGATGCATAACCGTGCCTGTGAACCGGCGGCCCAGGCCCGCTCGAATGCGTCGATCAGGTAGGCGTGGTTTTTCCGCGGTTCGATGGTGCTGACCATCAGGAACACCGGCTCAGGGCGCTTGAATAGCCGCAGCAAGGTCGGATCGACGGCGTGAGTGGCGTCGATCAGGTCCAGTTCGCTGCCCAGGTGGAAATAGTCGAACCAGCGCTTGCGCACTTCTTGCTCGCCGATGCGCCGGACCATTTCCTGGCGAAGCTGGTCACGAATGGTGGTGGAGATAGCGATATAGCCGTCGGCGGTGCGGGCGATCCAGTCGAACCAATAGTTGAACACCTTGACCAGTCCGGCGTCGCAGAATTGTGGATGGGTCAGGGGAATCAGGTCGTAGATCACCGAGATGATCCCGACGCCATCGCGCTTGAGCTGTTCGGCCAGGGGGAAGAAGCCTGAGTGCCAGGAAGAGTCCAGCAATACCAGTTGATCGCCGGCCCGATGTGCCAGCGGTACGCTGCGCGCCGGCGCTGGCTTGCGCTTGAGGAGGCGATCGAGGATTCGAATGGGCAGGCTCAGGCACCCCAGGGCGAACAGTCGGCAGGCAACGTACAAGAAGCGGCGCGCCCAGATCGACTGGCTGAAGGGTCGCCGCCGTTCGAGGGTCCGCTGCCTGAGCCAGAACAGATTGGCGAACTGTACCAAGCGTGCTCGCAGGCCGGCCAGATCCCACCCATTCGTAGGCAGGGGGGCCAGGCTTTTCACTTCGTACAGCTTGCCCTGCAGCATCGCCACGGGGATGCATTCGCGATCCTGGTCCTTGGCCGGCAATTCGCGAATGACATTGCGCACCACTCGCTGAATGCCGGAGTTGTCATTCGGGTGGTCGTATACATAGGTGCAATCCACCAACAGACGGCTCATGGCAACTCCTTTTGCGGCACCGCTTCGACGGCAGTCTGGCTCGAACGCCGGATGCTGGTTTCGGCCTGGAGCCAGGAACAGCCGACGAAATCCTCCTGGCGATTATTGATGACGTGAAACACCAACCCGTAGTCGCGCCATTCGAAATTACGGTCCAGGTGCGAGTCCAGCCGCGACAGGCTGAGCGCGACGGAGTAATTGCCCTTGCCCAGGCGCATGTCGAAACTGAAGCGGAAGGTGATCTGTTCGCCGGCCTTGAGGTCGGTCACGGCTTTGTCCTGGCGATGGGTGTTGATCCCGTACATGGGTTGGCCAAGTCGGTCCTTGATCAAGAAGCCCAGCACCAGCCGCTCGATGTCCTGGCGGATTTCAACCCGCACTTGCAACACCATGGGCTGGCCGATCTCGGCCACTTCCACCGACTGCCCCTGGCTGTTGAGCAGTTGTACATCGATGATGCCCGCCTCGCCGGTGCCGGAAATGGTGCGCACCTGGCCGTTGGCAAGCATCTCCTGGCGGACCACCTGGCCCTCGCGCTGGGCCAGCATCGCGTTGTAGTAATCCATCACTTCTTCCGGCTTGCCGCGCATGGCCATGCGCCCGTGTTCGAGCAGGATGGCGGTGTCGCAGATCGACTGGATCGCCGAGCGATCGTGAGACACGATCAGCAGCGTGGTGCCGGCCTTGCGGAAGCTGCGGATGCGTTCGAAGCTCTTGTGCTGGAAATAGGCATCGCCCACCGACAGCGCCTCGTCGACGATCAGGATATCCGGGCGCCGGGCGGTGGCGACGCTGAACGCCAGACGCATCTGCATGCCGCTGGAATAGGTGCGCACCGGCTGGTCGATGGCTTCACCGATTTCGGCAAACCCTTCGATCTCGGGCATCAAGGCTTCGATTTCCTCCACCTGCATGCCCAGCAACTGACCGGCCATGAACGCGTTCTGGCGGCCGGTGAAGTCCGGATGAAAGCCCATGCCCAACTCCAGCAACGCGGCGACGCGGCCTTGCAACTGGATGTGGCCGCAGGTCGGTTGGGTGGTGCCGGTGATCATTTTGAGCAAAGTGCTTTTGCCGGCACCGTTGACCCCGACGATGCCGACGGCTTCCCCCGGCTGGATCTCGAAATCCACACCTTGCAGGATCCAGTGCAGTTGATGGCGCGGGCGGGAAAAGGGGATCAGCCATTCGAACAGCCGGCTCCAGCGGTTCGGATACTGCTTGTAGGCTTTGCCCAGGCCGGTGACGCGCAAGTGTCCCATCAGAGTTCATCCACCATTTCACCGCCGCGTCGACGAAACATGCGCAGGCCCAAGGTGCATAACAGCAGGCCGGCCACCAGCAACGGCACCAGCGAGCTCCAGACCGGCCACTGGTTGTAGAGAAACAGGTTCTGGTAGCTCTGCATCAGGGCGGTCATGGGGTTGAAGGCGAGCAGTTGCTGGATCGACGGCGGCAGGATGGTCATCGGGTAAACGATCGGCGTGAGCCAGAACCAGAATTGCAGGCAAATGCCGAACAACTGCCCGACATCGCGGAAAAACACATTGAGAATCCCCAGCAGCATGCCCAGCCCGGCGGCGAACAGCACTTGCAGGGCCAGCAACGGCACCAATGCCAGCAAGGTCATGCCCGGCCAGCGCCCGGTGATCAGCAGGAAACCGAGAAACAGCCCGAGGATGATCGCGAAGTTGATCCCGGCGTTGAACAGTACGATCACCGGCAGGCAGATCCGGGGGAAGCTGATTTTCTTCAGCAGGTTGGCGTTTTCCAGGAACATGCCCTGGCTGCGCGTGGTGATTTCCGCGAACAAACCCCAGGTCAGTAGCCCGGCACAGAGGTAGACGCTGTAGGCCATGCCGTCTTCCACCCCGGGCAGACGGGCACGCATGATGTGGGAAAAAATCACCGTGTAGACGAGGATCATCGACAACGGGTTGAGCACTGTCCACAACGCGCCGAACAACGAATTGCGATAGCGTGCCTGGAACTCGCGCTTGACGCTGCCAAGGACGAAGCCGCGGTAGCTCCACAGTGTGCGTTGCAAGGCCAGCAGCATCAGACGGCCCTGCCATAGTGATCTTCGAAGCGAACGATGTCGTCTTCCCCCAGGTATTCACCGCTCTGGACCTCGATGATGACCAGGTCGATGACACCAGGATTCTCCAGGCGATGCTTGTGGCCGGCGGGGATGAAGGTCGATTCGTTCTTGGCGACCAGGTGCGAGCCCGAGCCGTTGTTGGTGACCTTGGCCATGCCCTCGACCACCACCCAGTGTTCGTTGCGATGGTGGTGCATTTGCAACGACAGCGACGCGCCAGGCTTGACCACGATGCGCTTGATCTTGAAGCGTGGCCCCTCTTCGAGCACGGTATAGCTGCCCCATGGCCGGCTGACCGTGCGGTGCAGGCGATAGGCTTCGTGTTCCTTGTCCTTGAGCTGCCGGGCGACGCGGCGAACATCCTGGGCGCGGTCGGCATGGGCCACCAGCACGGCATCGGCGGTGTCGATGATGATCAGGTTTTCCACGCCCAGGGCGGCCACCAGACGGCCTTCGCTCTGGACGAAGTTGTTCTGGCTGTCGATAAACAGGGCCTCGCCGGTGGCGCGGTTGTTTTGTGCGTCGGCGGGTACCAGGTCGGCGACGGCGCTCCAGGAACCGATATCGCTCCAGTCGAAGGCGGCCGGAATCACCACGACATTGGCGGAGCGCTCCATCAGGGCATAGTCGATGGAGATGTCTGGCATTTCGGTGAAGTGCGCCGCGGATAATTCCTGCTGCACACAACCTGAGGTTTCCACCGCGGTACTGGCCGTGACACAGGCGCGCGCCTGTTCCAGCAGCTCGGGGGCGTGGGCTTGCAGCTCCGCCAGCAGGGTCTTGACCGAGAAGCAGAACATTCCCGAGTTCCACAGGAAGCGACCGCTTTCCAGATATTGCGTGGCGGTCTGCAAGTCGGGTTTCTCAACGAAACGCACGACCTTGGCAGCGCCCTTGGTATCCAGGGGCTTGCCTCGTTCGATATAGCCGAAGCCGGTTTCCGGCGCCGAGGGCAGCACGCCGAAGGTCACCAGGTGGCCGTTTTTAGCCAGTTCCACCGCGTGTTCCACGGAGGCCTTGAAGGCGGCCTCGTCCTGGATCAAGTGATCGGCTGGCATGACCACCAGGATCACGTCGTCACCGTGCTGGGCCTGCACCGCGAGGGTGGCCGTGGCAATGGCCGGCGCGGTGTTGCGGCCCGTGGGTTCAAGTACGAAGTGACCGCGATAACGCTCCAGATGGGCGCTTTGATAGTGGTCGCGGCTCTGGAAGTAGTACTCGCGATTGGTGACGGTGACGATGTCGCCGCGGCCATCGAACAACCCCGCGGCGCGCCGATAGGTCTTGCCCAGCAGCGACTGGCCATCGGGCAAGATCATGAAGGGCTTGGGATGACCCTCGCGGGACACCGGCCACAATCTCGTCCCGGCACCGCCGGAGAGAATCACGGGAATGAGCATGGCCTACTCCTTGGCGACGCGTTTCATGTCCGCATCCATCATCATGCGGATCAGGGTGTCGAGGTCGGTCCGGGGTTTCCAGCCCAGGACGCGTTGTGCCTTGGCCGGGTTGCCGAGCAACACCTCGACTTCGGCCGGGCGGAAAAACGCCGGGTCGATCTTGACGAAGTCACGGTAGTCGAGGCCCACGTGGTCGAAGGCAATCCTGCACATCTCGCGCACGGTGGTGGTGACGCCGGTGGCTACCACGTAATCGTCGGGCTTGTCTTGTTGCAGCATCAGCCACATGGCCTCGACGTAATCGCCGGCAAAGCCCCAGTCGCGCTTGGCGTCGATATTGCCCAGGCGCAATTCCTGCTGTTTGCCCTGCTTGATGCGCGCAGCGGCGTCGGTGACTTTGCGGGTCACGAACTCGATGCCGCGCAGCGGTGATTCGTGGTTGAACAGGATCCCGCTGCTGGCATGCAGGCCGAAGCTTTCCCGGTAGTTGACGGTGATCCAGTGGCCATACAGTTTCGCCACGCCATAGGGGCTGCGCGGGTAAAACGGGGTGTGTTCGTCCTGTTGCTCGGCCTGGATCAGGCCGAACATTTCGCTGGTGGAGGCTTGGTAGAAACGGGTATGCACACTGAACTGGCGAATGGCTTCGAGCAGGTGGGTGACCCCCAGCCCGTCGACGATTCCGGTGGTCACCGGCTGGTCCCAGGAGGCCGCGACGAAACTTTGCGCCGCCAGGTTATACACCTCGTCTGGCGCTGACTTGATCACGGCCCGTTGTACCGAGCAGGCATCGGCCATGTCACCGTCCAGGTAAACGATGTCCTGTTCGATGCCCATCTCTCGCAGCCGCCAGCGCGAGTCACTGCTTCGTCGCGCCACCAGGCCGTGGACCTTGTAACCCTTGTCGAGCAGCAACTTGGCCAGATACGCGCCGTCCTGGCCGGTGATCCCTGTGATCAATGCACTTTTCATTCTTGTTGTACCCGTATCTCCCAGTCGGACAGGATCGCCCGCAAGGATTGTTGTGTTGTTGTTTCAGGCGTCCATCCGGTGGCCTGTCGTAGCTTGGCTGGGCTACCACAGACACGACGCTGTTCTGCGCGACGAAGACGCGCAGGGTCCTGGATCAGTTGCACATCGACCTGGGCGATATCGCCCAGTTGTTCGATCAGGCTGCGAATGCTCTGCTCGCGGCCCGAGCAGATGTTGTAGATCTGCCCCGGGACGCCTTTGTCCAGGAGGGTCAGGTAGGCCGAAATCACATCGCCGACATCGAGGAAGTCGCGTGTCACGTCGATATCGCCCACCTGTAGCCGAGCCGGTTGCAGGCCCAGCTTGATCCGGCTGATTTGCCGGGCGGCGCTGGCAATGACGAAGCTGTCCTTCTGACCGGGACCGATGTGATTGAACGGGCGGGCCACCAGCACCGGCCAGCCTTCGCTCATGCCCCATTGCAGGCTCAGCAGTTCGGCCGACAGCTTGCTTACGGCATACGGGTTGCGTGGGGCGGGCGGTTGCAGTTCGGTGATTGGCAGTTGCTCTTCGCTGACCTGGCCATAGACATCACCGGAGCTGACATACAGGAACGTTCCGGTGAAACCCCGGGCCTTGAGGGCCTGGAGCAGGTTCAAGGTGCCCAGTAGGTTGATGTGCAGGGTGCGCGCCGGATCGCGGAAGGCTTCCGGGACAAATGTCTGGCCCGCCAGGTGGATCACGGCGTCGGGAACCTCGGGCCAGAGGCCTTCCAGGGTCTTGGCATCCGTCAGGTCGTAGCGGGCAGCGACAGGCATGACCTGCCACGCCGAATCATGACCGTTCAGTCGAGATTTGATGTGACGTCCCACGAAACCGCTGAGGCCCGTAACGAACAGACGTTTTTTCAAGCACCAGCTCCCTTGACGGTTGCTTCGTCTATTGCGAACTGAGTGGGAAATTTCCGTAAGATCGGGGAAAAATCACTCAACGTTCAGCCTAGAGAAGCATTTGTTGTAGTTGTTTGGTTGCCAATCTGTGCCAATTTTGTCGCAATTTCAACAGGGCAAACCGTGACCGGTCAGTTCTCATATTTATAGACGGTTTATTCTCGCCAAGCGGTTCACGAACCCTTGGCGGATGTGTTTAGAATGCCCCTCGTCACGCTGCCCCTGGCGCCGATCTTCGGATCGCCCCCCGGGGGCCTGACCACAAAAAAACAAGAACGAGACGGGTAGCAAGACGAACGACGAGCGGCGGCCTCCGGACCGGTTCGATGCGTGACTCGACCGTCATGAAGTGGGGCTGCCGGGATGGCGGCGCCATGATGGGATGCCATGAATTTCATTCTTTACTCGGACGTAAACGATCACTCCATCAGCCAGAGCCTCGGTCGCCCTGAGTACAGCTATTACTTCGTGCTCAAGGCCTATCGTCCCGTGCTGGAAAGCCTGGGGCCGGTGCATGTGGTGTCGTCGGTCGCCGAGGTCGATCCGCTTTATCAAACATTGCAGCAGGCTGGGCAGGACTGCTTGTTCCTGTCGTTTTCCCCTCCGCACAAGACGCCGCTCGACCTGCTTTGCCCGATGGTCTGCGTGGTGGCCTGGGAGTTCGATTCGATCCCGGCCGAGCACTGGGACGACGACCTGCGGCATGACTGGAGCCGCATGCTGGCTCGTCATGGCCGGGTAATTACCCTGTCCAGCCACACAGCCGAGGCGATCCGTCGGACCTTGGGCGAGGATTTCCCGGTACTGGTATTGCCCACGCCGCTGTGGGAGCGTTTCGCGGCGGTTCGTGAGCAACACCCGAGCTTGCCGATCAACCCGGGAACGACCTTGCAGATCAAGGGCTGCATCATCGACAGCCGGCCGCTCGGGCTGTCGGCTGACGGCTTGATCGCGCCAATCATCGAAGAGACGCCTGAGCCAGAACCGGAACCAGAACCGATCATCGAGCCGCCGCCCCTGACTTGGCGGCGGCGGGCATTCGTTTCCCGCCATTACCTGCGTGAAGTCATCCGTGCTTTTACCGGCAAGACCGAGCAGGGCCCCGTGTGGCTGTTCAAGCACAACCTGTTGTGCTGGTATCGCGAGGCGGTCCGCGACCTGATACCGGTGCCGGTACGCGTTGCGATCAGCAGGATCCTGAGAGGGCCGGCCCCGCCGCCGGTGTTCGTCGAGGAGCCCACTCCCGAGCCCGCGCCACCGGAACATCCCCAGGCCATCCTGCCGGACACCAGCCAGGTGGTGGAGACCGACGTCAGCGGGGTGGTGTACGTCAGCGTGTTCAACCCCGATGACGGTCGCAAGAACTGGCATCACTTGATCACCGCCTTTTGTTGGGCCCTGCGCGACGTCGAGGACGCCACGCTGGTGCTGAAAATGACCCAGAACGACCTGTCGACCTACTACGTCGAGCTGCTGACGCTGCTGTCCCAACTGTCGCCGTTCAGTTGCCGGGTGGTGGTGATGCACGGTTACCTGGAAGACGAACAATTCGCGCGGCTGTATGGCGCCGCGAGTTTCTACGTCAATGCGTCCCGCTGCGAAGGCCTGTGCCTGCCGTTGATGGAGTTCATGTCCTGCGCCCGCCCGGTCATCGCACCGGACCACACGGCGATGCGCGATTACATCGACGCCGAGGTGGCCTTCATCGTCAAGTCCAGCCGCGAGCCGACCATCTGGCCGGAAGACTCGCGCATCTTGTATCGCACCCTGCGCCATCGGCCTGACTGGGGTTCATTGAAGCTCGCCTACCAGCAGAGCTACGCCATGGCCAAGCGCCAACCGCAGGCCTATCAGGCCATGGCGGTTGCCGCGAACGAGCGGATGCGTCGCTATTGTGCGTTCACCCCGGTACAGCAGCGCCTGGCGGATTTCCTGGCTGCGCCGGGCTGTGACGAAAGGTTGCCGCTGGTGGTCCAGGCAGGTACCGCCTCATGCTGATCATCATTTATTCGGAAACCAACCAGAGCAACATCCTGGAAAACCTCGGCAAGCCCGAGTACAGCTATTACTTCGTGCTCAAGGAGTTTCGCCCGGTGCTGGAGCGGTTCGGGCGGGTCGTCGAAGTGACTCGGCCTGACGAAGAGGTCGATCAGCTGTACGCCGATTGCCTGGGGCGGGGCGAGGATTGCGTATTCCTGTCGTTTTCACCTCCTCATCGCACCGCCGCCCACTACGCCTGCCCGACGATTCCAGTGTTCGCCTGGGAGTTCAGCACCATTCCCACCGAAAGCTGGCAGGGCGAGCCCCGGCACGATTGGCGGGTGGTTTTGGGCGCAACCGGCATGGCGATTACCCATTCCAGTTTCACCGTCACGTCCGTTCGTAAGGTGATGGGCGTGGACTTCCCCATCGCCGCCATCGCGGCGCCGGTATGGGACCGCTTTGCCGCTCGCGGCGCGATGCTGGCCCAGCGGCCGACGGTGGATCACATGCGCCTGCAATTGCGTGGCCTGTTGATCGACAGCCGCACCACGGATCTGCGGCCTTATGGCCCGCCGGCGCACCAGGCCGGTACGCCGTTGGTGCTGGACGGTCCGGCCCAGGATTGCGAGTTGCTCCTGGACGGCGTGATCTATACCTCGGTGTTCAACCCTTACGATGGGCGCAAGAACTGGAAGGACATGATCAGCGCGTTTTGCACGACGTTCCGCGACGTTGCCGACGCAACCCTGGTGCTCAAGCTGACGCATCACGACGTCACAGCCGCGCTCGCCGACATGCTCCATCACGTCTACAAGAACCAGTCGTACCGCTGCCGCATCGTGCTGATACATGGCTACCTGGCGGATGCGGACTACGAGCGGCTGGTGGAAGCCACCCGGTATGTGGTCAACAGTTCCTATGGCGAAGGACAGTGCTTGCCGTTGATGGAGTTCATGTCTTGCGGCCGTCCGGCGATCGCGCCGCTGAACACGGCCATGGCCGACTACATCGACCACGATAACGCCTTCGTGGTGGATTCCACCGAGGAACTGACTGCCTGGCCCCACGACCCGCGTGCGGCGTACCGGACCCTGCGTTATGTCACCGATTGGGACTCGCTGTGTTCGGCCTACCGCGCCAGTTATGACGTGGCCAAAAACGACCCCGAGCGTTATCGCCGCATGTCGGCCCACGCCGTGCGCAGCCTGGAGAGGTTCTGCAGCCAGGCCAACGCCGAGCAGCGTTTGCGGGCGTTTTTCGAAGACCTGACTGAGCGGCACCGGAACGCGCAGCAGCCATGATCCGGCGATGGCTGGCCGGGTTCAGACCCGCGGTGGAGCCTTCACCACCGCCGGCGGTGGCCGTTTCGCCCCGGGATGTTGGCCTCTACGACGCGATGCTTGATGGCTGGTTTCGCAGTGAAACCGGCGAATTGCTCAAGGGTTTTGCCATCACGGCCGCCGATACCTTGCTGGATGTCGGTTGCGGCGAAGGTGTGGCGACGCTGTTTGCGATGCGCCAGGGCGCGTCCGTGATCTTTACCGACAGCGAACAGGACAAGGTGCGTGACCTGGCCCGCCAGGTCGAGACCCAGGCCGTCGCGCCGTTCCTGGGCCTGGTCAGTAACAGCCTGCCGCTGCCCTTGGCCGATGGCTGCGCGAACAAGATCGTCTGCATGGAGGTGCTCGAGCATATCCATGAGCCAGAGCCGTTCATGGCCGAACTGGTGCGCATGGGCCGGCCAGGGGCGCAGTATTTGCTCAGCGTGCCGGCATCGGTGGGCGAACATTTGCAGCAAGGCATCGCACCGCCGGGCTACTTTCGAGCGCCCAACCATGTGCAGATTTTCAGCGCCGAACGATTCGCTGCGCTGGTGGAGGAGGCCGGGCTGGTGATCGAGCATCGCCAGGCCAGCGGATTTTTCTGGGTCATGGGCATGATTTTCTTCTGGGCCAGCGAACAGGCGGCTGACCGGGACCTCGAGGGTGCCGTGCGCGACCGTATCCAGGCACCGTATCCCGCGTTGATGGAGCGCTGGGCGAGCCTCTGGCAGGGCTTGTTGGCGCAGCCCGACGGCCTGGCGATCAAGCAGGTGCTGGACCGGTTCATGCCCAAGAGCCAGGTCATCATCGCGCGTAAACCCGATCCTTTCTCCGGGAGTACTTCATGAGCAGCAAGCGGATCATGGACATCGAGTTGCTGCGCGCCGTCGCGGTGATCGGCGTGTTGTTCCATCACCTGCAAGGCATGCCGTTTCCTGGTGGATGGCCGCGTCTGGCAGCCCTGGCCGAGAGTTTCCAGCTGTGGTGGGGCGTGGATCTGTTCTTCGCGATATCCGGGTTCGTCATCGGTCGCAGCCTGATCCCGCAATTGCGTCGCTGCGACAGCCCTCGGCAATTCTGGGCCGTCACCCGGGAGTTCTGGATTCGCCGGGCGTTTCGCCTGTTGCCATCGGCCTGGCTCTGGTTGCTGCTGGTGCTGTTGGCGGTGTTCTTCCTGAATCGATCCGGCGCGTTTGGCAGCGTGCAGGCCAACCTGCAGGCGACCCTGGCCGGTTTCCTGCAATTCGCCAACCTGCGTTTTGCCGATGCGTTCATGCGGTATGAATACGGCGCGAGCTTCGTGTACTGGACGCTGTCGTTGGAAGAGCAGTTCTATTTGATCCTGCCGCTGCTGGTGTTCGTCTCGCGCCGCTATCTGGTGTGGGTGCTGCTGGCTGTGGTGCTGGTGCAGTTTTTCACCTGGCGGGCGCTGTGGTTGTCGGTGATTCGTACCGATGCCTTGGCGTTGGGGGTGTTGTTGTCGATCTGGAGCCTGCGGTCCAGCTATTGGCGCTTCGAGCCCACATGGTTGCGCCGCCCGCCCTTGGGGGTGTTGTTGGTACTGGCCCTGGGCAGCGTGATGGCCTGGATCGCGACCGAGCACTTCAATTTGTCGTTCTACCGGCTCGGGGTCATTGCTGTGCTCAGCGCCGTGCTGGTCTGGGTGGCCTCTTACGATCGGGATTACCTGTTGCCCCGCAGCCGATTGAAAACCGCGCTGACCTGGGTGGGCAGTCGTTCCTATGGGATCTACCTGATCCACATCCCGGTATTTTTCCTGCTGCGCGAGTTGTGGTTTCGTTTCGCGCCCTTGGGTTCGCCGGACCCGGCCAGCCATCCCTGGCTGGCCCTGGCTTGCGCCCTGTCGCTGATCGGGCTGTTGAGCGAACTCAACTACCGCTGGGTCGAAATGCCCATGCGCAATCGTGGCGCCCAACTGGTTGAACGCCTGTCCGCCGCCCGAACTGTCCTTCCTGTCTCTGGAGCCCCGTCATGCTGAGCCTTTTGAAGAAACTCACCACGGGCACGCCCGCGCCTGCCGAGCCGGTGGCCGACAAGGTCGATCCGTACATGCTCGGGCTGCACGATGCGATGCTCAGCGGCTGGTTCAACCAGCAAACCGGCGAACTGTTCACCGGTTTCCCGGTGACGCCTGAAGACACGCTGCTGGACGTGGGCTGCGGCGATGGCGGCAACGTGCATTTTTGTGGGATGCGCGGGGCGAAGATCATCATCGCCGACATCGATGCGGCCAAGGTCGAAGCCACTCGCCAGCGCTTGAGCGACACACCTGCACGCGAAGTCGAGTGTCATGTGACCGACTGCAACCCGCTGCCGATTGCCGACGCCACGGCCACCCGGGTGGTGTCCACCGAAGTCATCGAGCATGTCGACGACCCGGCGCAGTTCCTCGCTGAACTGGTACGGGTCGGCCAGCCCGGCGCGCTGTACCTGCTGAGCGTGCCGCACCCCAGTTCCGAAGACCTGCAAAAAGACATCGCCGCGCCGGAGTATTTCCGCAAGCCCAACCACATCCGCATCATCAGCGAAGAGCAGTTCAAGGCGATGGTCAGCGACGCTGGACTGGAGGTGTTGAGCCACAGCCAATACGGTTTCTACTGGTCGATGTGGATGCTGTTGTTCTGGGAGGCCAAGGTGGATTTCAGCAACGCCGACCACCCGTTGCTCAATCATTGGGCCGACACCTGGCAAGCCGTGCTGAACTCGCCCCGTGGCGCGCAGATCAAGCAGGCGTTGGACGCGGTGGTGGCCAAGAGTCAGGTGATTATTGCGCGTAAGCCTGGTGGCCTTTCATAACACTCATTGTGGCAAGGGCGCTTACTGTGGCGAGGGAGCTTGCTCCCGCTGGGTTGCGAAGCGACCCCTTTTGGTGGGTGCTGCGCACCCAAGCGGGAGCAAGCTCCCTCGCCACAGAGTTTCTCTTCGACGCGGGTGGCGGTAATCTGCCGGGCTTTATGGGTGGTAAGGCTTCATGACGTTTCTTTTCCGGCTCTCCCTGGCCCTCGCCATGTTGCTTTTGGGGGGCTGCGAAAAGCCTCCAACCCCGGCCCTCGATCAACAGGTCTATATCTGGCAACGCCAATGGACGCCTGCCCATGAGTTGGCGCTGCGCCAAAGCCAGGGCGATTTTTCCGCGCTGCGGGTGCTGGCGTTGCAGGCTTTTCCCAGCGCGGGCTGGAGCCGTGCGCGGATCGATCCGGCGCTGCTCAAGGCTGACGGCCGTCCGCTGATCGCCGTGATTCGCCTGGACGGCCAGCTCAAGGCCTTGGATCAGGACGAGGTGATCGCGCAAATCCAGCAAGTGCTGAGTGATTGGCAAGCCCAGGGCTTGGCGCCGATAGGGATAGAGATCGACCACGATGCCGGCAATGCACGGTTGCCGGCCTATGGAAAGTTTCTCGGGCAACTGCGGCAAGTCCTGCCCGCCAATCTGCGGCTAAGCATCACGGCGCTGCCGGCCTGGCTCGACAGTCCAGCATTGCCGGGGCTGTTGGAAGCGGTGGACAGCAGTGTGTTGCAGGTCCACGCGGTGAGCGACCCACGGCAAGGACTGTTCGATCCGAAACAGGCCCGGCACTGGGCGCAACGCTGGGGCAAGGTCACCCAGAGGCCGTTTTATCTGGCCCTGCCGGCCTACGGCGTGGCGCTGCTGACCCAGGAGAGTGGCGTGCCGGTGGTGGAAAGCGAAGTGCCGATCGATCGCGGTGGCGAGCGGCGGGAGCTGCTGGCCGATCCGCAGCAAGTGGCCGGGCTTGCGGCGGATTTGCGGGCTGATCCGCCGCCACATCTCGCCGGGCTGATCTGGTTTCGCCTGCCCTTGGCCGGCGACCGACGGGCGTGGAGCCTGACCACACTCGGTGCCGTCGCCCGGGGCGATCATCTGGACAGTCGCCTGGCATTGCAGTGGGGAGAGCAAGGTGGTTTGTACGATATTCGTCTGGTCAACCAGGGCAATCTCGACAGCCCCTGGCCCCAGCGCCTGACGCTCGCCGTGGGCGCGTGTGACGGCGTCGATGCCTTGGCCGGTTATACGTTGCAACAAACCCCCGGACTGCTTACCTTCACCCGCATTCAGGAAGGCCGCTTGGCTGCCGGCAGCCAACGAGCCATCGGCTGGGCGCGCTGTACGAAAATCGACCAAGGAGGTTTCAATGTTTACCCGTAAGTGGCCTCGTCACCTGCTGTGCCTGAGCCTTTGCCTGCCGCTGGGCCCGGTGCTGGCCTGCGGGCCGGATTTCCCGATGCGCCTGCTGGATAACCGCGCCCAATCGCTGGCCGAATTGCCCGAAGGCAGCTTTCGCTTCGAGGTCAGTCGACTCGGCCAGGCGATTGCCGGGCTCAAGCCAGCCACCGAGGCGACGCGCAACCCGGATTACAGCTATGACGATCAGTCTTCCTACGTTGAACAACGCACCAAGGCCGAGCAGATTGGCCTGACCCCGCCGCAGCAAGCGGTGGTGGAGCGCCTGCGGGCCCTGACCGATGTCGACCAGGTGGCAGCCGAAGCGGCCAACCTGCCCGGTGAGCTGCGTCTGTATGCCATTGGCGCGGCGGCTTTTAACATCGGTGAGCATCAGCGCGCCGTGGAAGCGTTCCAGCAGTTGCTGGCATTACCGGCCGACCAACGTCGGTTGCGTAGCACCTGGGCCGCGTACTCCCTGGGCCGGGCATTGTTCGCCGTGAGCACCGAGGCCGGCAGCGGTGACCCTGTGGTCTTGCAGGACCAGGCGCGAGCTGCGTTTCGCCAGGCCCGGGAAATGAGCATTGCCGGCTTCAGCGATCCGCTGGAGCTGGGCATCGCCAGCCTTGGCGAAGAAGCCCGGGTGGCCTACACCGCTGACGACTGGGACAGTGCCATCGGCCTGTACGCGATCCAGAACCTGCAAGGATCTGCGGTCGGCTACAGCTCGTTGCTGCAATTGGCCGGTGATTTGAGCGTCCAGCCCGATGAGCGCTTGAGCGAATTGCTCAAGACTAAGGCAGTGCAGCGGCTGGTCACCGCCTACTTGCTCAGCCGCGTCGGCTGGTGGGACGGAGAAGAACCCTCGGGCGAGAAAAGGCTCTTCGAACTGTTGCAGGCCAACGCCCGGGACAACCTGGACGACGCCGACCGTTTGGCGGCGGTGAGTTACCAGCACGGCGATTACGCCAGCGCCCAGGCTTTTGTGCAAAAAGCCGCCGACACTGGCCTGGCCTGGTGGGTGCGGGCCAAGCTGGCATTGCGCGATGGCGACAAGGTGGCCGCGGCGGCGGCTTATGCCAAGGCGGCCCAGGCCTTTCCGAACGATGAATCCTGGGGCCCGCGGCGCACAGCGGATTGGAATTTCGAGTCGGTGCAGCCCAAGTGCCGGGTCGAAGGGGAAAGCGCGATCCTGGCCTTGCAGCGGGGTGATTATCTGCAAGCCTTCGATCAGCTCTATCGCGGCCAGAGCAACTATTGGTACGACGCGGCCGCGGTGGCCGAGCGTGTGCTCACGGTGGATGAGCTCAAGCAGTACGTCGACGCCCAAGTCCCGGCGCCACCGGCGTTGAGCCAGGAGGATCGGGACAACTACGTGCCGCTGCCGGTGGCCGCGAGCCTGCGCAATCTGCTGGGCCGTCGCTTGCTGAGGGAAGGGCGCTTCGATGAGGCGCCGGCTTATTTCGATAACGCGGACCTGCAGAACAAGGCCCGTGCCTATGGGCAATTGCGCCAGGATGCCGAGTCCAAATGGTGGCCAACCCGGCGGGCCGAGGCGTATTTCCATGCGTCCCGGATGGCTCGCGAGTGGGGCATGGAACTGCTTGGCTATGAGATGGCGCCGGATTACGCCAGCCTGGGAGGCAACTACAGCCTGGAACCGGTCGAGCTGAGCGTCGGACCGCTGGTGGCCGAAGGCGAAGTGCAACGCCAGCAAGCCAGCGCGGCGCAGCCGGATGTGCGTTATCACTATCGCTTTGTCGCCACGGCGCTGGCCAGCCAGGCTGCGGATCATTTGCCGCATACCAGCCAGGCGTTTGCGGCGGTGCTGTGCAAAGCGGTGGGGTACAACTCCAGCCTTGAAGAGCAAAGCGCGTTGTATCAACGCTATGTGAAGGAAGGTCCGTATGTGGATTGGGCCGGGGATTTCGGTCATCAATGCCAGGAGCCGGACTTCGGCAAAGCGAACAAACGCTACGTGACCCAGGCCCTGGACCCGATTCGTTCGGCGCTGCGACCTTACAAGGTTTGGCTGGAAGTGGGCGGGGCCGTGCTGGTGGTGGCAGTGGCGTTGGGATTGATCAGTCGGCGCCGGCGCAAGGCGCGGATGTCGGCCAGCTAAGCTAACGGCCAGCCGAACACAGCCTGTGGCGAGGGAGCTTGCTCCCGCTGGGTGGCGCAGCCGCCCCAAATGGGCTGACGCGATTTTCAGGCAAATCGCATCAGCCGGTTCTACGACGGCTTCGCCGCCGAGCGGGAGCAAGCTCCCTCGCCACAGGTGTTCATTCCCGCTTTGCGTCGTCCCTACATCTGCGTCGCCATCCCCTCCACATTCATCGCCGCCTGGCGCAATGCCTCCGAGCGGGTCGGGTGTGGGTGGCAGGTCAGGGCAATGTCCTCGGCCGAGGCACTGAACTCCATGGCCACGCAGTATTCACCGATCATCTCACTGACGCTCGGACCCACCAGGTGCACGCCCAGGACTTCATCGGTACGTTCATCGGCCAGGACTTTGGCGAACCCTTCGGTCTCGTGGTTGATCTTGGCCCGGCTGTTGGCCGTGAATGGAAACTTGCCGACCTTGTAGGCGCGGCCTTCGGCTTTGAGCTGTTCCTCGGTCTTGCCGACGCTGGCCAGTTCCGGACGGGTATAGATGACGCTGGGAATCAGCGCGTAGTTGACCTCGGCGGCCTTGCCGGCGATCTGTTCGATGCAGGCCATGGCTTCGTCTTCGGCCTTGTGGGCCAGCATCGGTCCGGACGTCACATCGCCGATCACCCAGACGCCCGGTGCTTCGGTACGGTGATGCTGGTTGGCGAGCATGCCGCGCTGGTCAGGGCTCAGCCCGACGTTCTCCAGCCCCAGCCCTTGCGTGTAAGGCCGTCGACCGATGGCGACCAGCACGTAATCGGCGTCCAGGGTCTGTGATTCGCCGCCCGCCGCCGGTTCAATGTGCAATTGCACGCCGTCGGCCGAAGCAGCGGCGCCCGTGACCTTGGAACTCAGCTTGAACTGGATGCCTTGTTTACCCAAGGCGCGCTGCAAGGTCTTGCCGGCCTCGCCATCCACCCCCGGGCAGATGCGGTCGAGATATTCCACCACGGTGACCTGGGCACCCAGGCGTCGCCAGACCGAGCCCAGTTCGAGGCCGATGACGCCGGCGCCGATCACCACCAGATGCCGGGGCACCTCACTCAGGGACAAGGCGCCGGTGGAGTCGAGGATGCGCTGGTTATCGATTGTCACGCCTGGCAGGGGCATGGGCTCCGAGCCGGTGGCGATGACGATGTCCTTGGCGCTGAGTTCGGTCTTGGTGCCGTCGTCGCCGGTGACGGTCACTTTGCCCGGCCCATCGATGTGGCCCCAACCTTTGATCCAGTCGACCTTGTTCTTGCGAAACAGAAATTCGATGCCCTTGGTCAGGCCCGCCACGCTTTCGTCCTTCTGCTTCATCATTTGCGCAAGGTTGAGGGTGGGGCTGACTTCAATGCCCAGGTTGGCGAACTCCGCTCCTGTGGCGGCCTCGTACAGTTCCGAGGCGTGCAGCAATGCCTTGGAGGGCATGCAGCCGACGTTCAGGCAGGTGCCGCCGAGGGTGGCTCGGCCTTCGACACAGGCGGCTTTCAACCCTAGCTGCCCGGCCCGAATTGCCGCGTTATACCCTCCGGGTCCGCCACCCAGAATGACCACATCGTAATTGCCCATCGCTGTTCTCCCGCTTGGCCTGATAAAAAATTATGCTCGTAATATGAGCGTTTCCAGAGATTTCGGTCAAGGCTTAAGTCAAGAGGTCGGCGCGGACCTTGTCATGAAGAATTCAAAACGGAAATTTCACAGGAACCGTTATAAGGTAACGGCATATAACGGCGTGTCGGTGGCATCTGTCACGGGCCGGATTTTGATCGCCACGAGTGCTGGGGTGGTATGCAAGTCGATCTTGATGTCGAAGGGACACAGGTGGCCGAATGGCCGCGTTTTCAGCGAGCGTCGTTCCAAGGGCGCCGCTTGAAGCAAATCGCCTTCGCCCTGGGAAGCGTGGCGGGTTTGGGCCTGGTGCTGGCATTTTTTATCGGGGTGTTTTCACCGCAATCGCTATGGCCGGCTCTGCTGGTCAGCCAAGCTGCGGGACTCTTGGTGTTGGTAGCGGGTTTGCAGTCGGCCTGGTGGGTGACGCAATGGCGTAGCAGGGCGCTGTTGCCGGTTGTGGATAACTTGCCTGCGCAAAGCGAGCCTGTTGATAACCTGGGTTGGTATGAGCGGCTGCTGGAGCGAATCGGCGCACGCTGGGTCGGCCTGCTCAAGCAAATCGGTGCGCCTGCGTTGTGGCTGGCCGGTTGGGCAGTGCTGGTGTTGCTGAGCCTGGAGCAAGCCTGGAACTTGACGCTGCCCGCTGCCGCCCTCGGTGTCTCGGCCAGTGTGGGGGCGGTGCTGTCGTTGCTGTTGGCGTTCGGATTACTGGTGTTCGAGCGGCAATTGGCCCAGCAATCCCCCGTGGAATGGCCGGAAGCGCCGCCGTTGGCGCAACTGACGCGAGTGGCGATCATCGTGCTGGTGCTTGGCGCCTTGTGCCTTTTGTTCGCCGCAGAAACGTCCATCTGGCCGATGCGCCTGGCGGTGTCGATGGGGCTGTTGCCGGGGCTGGTGGCGGCAGAGTTGTTGCTGCGCGCCGTGCTGTCGTTATTCATCCCGCGCCGGGACGCCCTGGAACCGTCGCTGTTGGGCCGAAGTGTCATCGCCGATCTGCTGCGTTGGCCGCCGCAACCGTTGCTCGCTTTGCAACATGAACTGCACAACCGTTTTGGCATCGACCTGCGCCAGATCTGGGCCTTCAGTTATATGCGCCGGGCTTTTTTTCCAGTGTTGGCGCTGGTGGCGTTGGTGGGCTGGTTGTTGACGGGCGTGCACGAAGTGCCACTGCAGGGGCGTGGCATCTATGAGCGTTTTGGTAAACCGGTGGAGGTCTTCGGCCCGGGTTTGCATGTTGCGTTGCCTTGGCCGTGGGGCAGGGTGCTCAACGTCGAGAATGGTGTTGTGCATGAACTGGCGACCAGTGTCGTCGATAGTCGGGCGGTTGCCGAGGCTGAACCGGCGGAGGGGCCGGCTCCGGCAATTGCCAATCGGCTGTGGGACGCCAGCCATGTGAACGACAAGTCCCAGGTCATTGCCAGCCGTCGTGCCGACCAGCAGAGCTTCCAGATCGTCAACATGGATGTGCGCTTTGTCTATCGCATCGGCCTGACTGACGCCGCGGCACTGGCGGCGACCTACAACAGCGCCGATGTGCCGACGCTGATCCGCAGTACCGCCAGCCGCATCCTGGTGCATGAGTTTGCTTCGCGCACGCTGGACGGTTTGCTGGGCGCGGACCGTGTCAGCCTGGCCGACGAAATCGGTCGCGCCGTCCAGGCGGACTTGCAAACGCTCGATAGCGGTGTGGAAATCCTCGCGACGGTCGTGGAGGCGATTCATCCGCCGGCCGGCGCGGCCAATGCCTACCACGGCGTGCAGGCGGCGCAGATCGGCGCTCAGGCGCTGATCGCCCGCGAGCGTGGTGCGGCGGCGGAACAGACCAACCAGGCACAACTACAAGCCAGCATCGCCCATGACCAGGCTAATGCCACTGCTCGGGAAATCAACGCGACCGCCCAGGCTGCCGATTTGCGTTTCAACGCCGATCGCAAAGCCTACGCCACGGCAGGGCACGCTTTTGTGCTGGAACATTATTTGAGCCAACTGAGCCAGGGCCTTGGCAAAGCCCAGTTGCTGATTCTCGATCACCGCCTGGGCGGCAGCGGCAACGCGCCGACTATCGACTTGCGAACCTTCACGCTGCCGGCAGACCCCGCGTCGCCGCGTAACCCTGTCCAGCCAGGAGCTGCCCATTGAGCCAGTCCTCTTCACACGGTCACCACGACCACGCCGGTCACGATCACGGTCATGCCGGTCATCATCATGGACATCATCACCACCATCATGGCGATCCGCAGCAAACCGGTCCGTTCCCCTGGCGGCGGATGGGCTGGGCGGCGCTGCTGGTGGCGTTTGCCGTTGCAGCCGCGAGCCTGGTGCAGGTGCGTTCGGGAGAGGCTACCGTCATCACCCGTTTCGGCAACCCAGCACGGGTGCTGCTGCAACCCGGTCTCGGTTGGCGCTTGCCGGCGCCGTTCGAAGCGGCGATCCCGGTGGACCTGCGATTGCGTACCACATCCAGTGGCCTGCAGGATGTCGGTACCCGTGATGGGCTGCGGATCATCGTCCAGGCGTACGTGGCTTGGCAGGTGCAGGGCGACCCCGACAATGTGCAGCGTTTCATGCGCGCGGTGCAGAACCAACCGGACGAGGCTGCACGACAGATCCGTACGTTCGTCGGCTCGGCGTTGGAAACCACGGCTGCCAGTTTTGACCTGGCGAACCTGGTCAACACCGATGCCAGTCAGGTGCGTATCGCCGATTTCGAAGCACAGTTGCGTCAACAGATCGATCAACAGTTGCTCACCACTTACGGCGTACGGGTGCTGCAAGTGGGCATCGAGCGCCTGACCTTGCCCTCGGTAACGCTGACGGCGACGGTAGATCGCATGCGGGCCGAGCGCGAGACCATCGCCACCGAACGCACTGCCATCGGCAAGCGCGAAGCGGCGCAGATTCGCTCCGCCGCAGAACGTGATGCGCGAGTCGTGCAGGCTGACGCTACCGTGAAGGCTGCCGATATCGAAGCGCAGTCGCGGGTAGAAGCGGCCGAAATTTATGGCCGGGCCTACGCTGGCTCTCCACAGCTCTACAACCTGCTACGTTCGCTGGACACCTTGGGCACCGTTGTCAGCCCAGGCACGAAATTGATTTTGCGCACCGATGCCGCGCCATTCCGTGTCCTGGTGGATGGTCCTGTTTCCGTGGAAGGCAAAGGTGGAACACAACCATGAGTTTGGTTCCACGTGGAACAAACGAGTTATCCAGCCCGTGGATTCAAGCCGGGCGCCTGGCGTTTCTGGCGCTTTACGCCGTCACGGTGCTGGCCGCATTGGCCTGGGTCTTTTCCAACGTGCGGCAGATCGATCCGCAGAATCGCGCGGTGGTGCTGCACTTTGGTGCCTTGGATCGCATCCAGAATGCCGGCCTCTTGTTGGCGTGGCCGCGTCCTGTGGAACAGGTGATCCTGCTGCCAGCGGCGGATCGAGTGCTTGAGCGGCGAGTGGAAAATCTACTGCGCTCGGATGCGGCCCTGCAGGCCGATCGCGTGGCCAGTTTCGCCACGCCGGTCAGCGATGCGTTGGCCGGCTCTGGTTATTTATTGACCGGCGATGCCGGTGTGGTGCAGTTGGATGTGCGGGTGTTCTACAAGGTCACCGACCCTTACGCCTTCGTCTTGCAAGGTGAACATGTCCTGCCGGCCCTGGACCGGCTGGCGACCCGCAGTGCCGTGGCTCTGACCGCGGCCCGGGACCTGGACACCATCCTGGTGGCGCGCCCCGAACTGATGGGCAGCGACAACCAGGCTGCCGAGCGTCGCGAACGCTTGCGGGGTGATCTGGTGCAGGGTCTTAACCGACGCCTGGCTGACCTGGCGGCGACAGGGCAGGGGCTGGGCATCGAAGTGGTGCGGGTCGATGTGCAATCGAGTCTGCCCGGGCCGGCGGTGAGTGCTTTCAACGCGGTGCTGACCGCTAGCCAGCAGGCCGACAAAGCCGTGGCCAACGCCCGGACTGAAGCGGAAAAACTCACTCAGGCCGCCCGTCAGGACGCCGACCGCGCCGTGCAAGTCGCCCATGCCCAGGCCAGCGAGCGCCTCGCCAAGGCTTCGGCCGATACGGCCACGGTACTCGGCTTGGCGAAGACCCAAGGCAGCGATCCGCAAATGCTGCTGCGCCTGTATCGCGAACGCATGCCCGCCATCCTTCGCCAGGCCGGTTCCGTCACCACGGTCGACCCGAAAGACGATTCCCGCCTGATCATCCAGGGAGCCGGACAATGACCGCCCAAACCAACACCGTGCCGATGTTGTCCTCGGCTGAACAACGCGTCGCCGCTCGGCAACTGACCTTGGCGATGCTCGCCCTCGGCCTGCTCGCATTGGGCCTGGTATGGCGCGCCTGGTCGCCGGAGCAGAGCGGTGTCAGCCAACTGTTGTTGGGTTTTGCCTCGCTGCTGGTGGCGGTGCCGGTGATGCGTTCGGCCTGGTACAGCTTGCGTTACCCGAGCCTGCACGGGATCACTGACCAACTCATCGCCCTGGCGATGCTCGGTGCCTGGGCCACCGGCGATCTGCTGACGGCGGCATTGTTGCCGATCATCATGATCTTCGGCCATGTGCTGGAAGAGCGCAGTGTCATCGGTTCCCAGGAGGCGATCCATGCCCTGGGTCAACTGACCCGCAGCCAAGGTCGCAAGGTGCAAGCCGACGGTTCCATCATTGATGTCGACAACGCGACGCTTCGAGCCGGCGATATTGTGGAGGTGCGTGCCGGCGACCGGGTGCCGGCCGATGGCCGGGTGTTGTCCGGCCAGGCCAGCCTCGACACTGCGCCCATCACGGGTGAGTCGGTGCCGTTGGAGGCTGTGGTCGGCACTGAAGTCTTCGGTGGCGCGATCAACCTCGATGGCCTGCTGCGCCTGGAGGTGACCCGTACCGGTGAAGAATCCACCCTGGGCAAAGTCATCGCCCTGATGCAAAACGCTGAACGCTCCAAGCCACCCATCACACGCTTGTTGGAGCGTTACGCCGGCAGTTACCTGGTATTGGTGCTGCTGCTGGCGGCGGTGACCTGGTTCGTGACCAACGATGCCCAGGCGATGCTGGCGGTATTGGTAGCTGCCTGTCCTTGTGCGTTGGTGCTGTCGGCGCCGGCCACCGCCATTGCCGGAATCGCGGTGGCGGCGCGCCACGGGATCCTGATCCGCAGCTCGGCCTTCCTGGAAGAGCTGGCGGACCTGACCTCGTTGGTGGTCGACAAGACCGGTACCTTGACCTACGGCGTGCTGCGCCTGCAATCCATCGAACAGGCCCAGGATGCTCACGCACCGTTGCTGCTACCGTTGGCCGCCAGCCTCGGTTCGGCCAGCAGCCATCCGGTCAGTCGCGCGTTGGCAGGGTTGGTGGAACAGGAAAACTGCCTGCCGCTGACGGATATCCATGAGCGCCAAGGGCTGGGTGTGGTCGCCATGACCGCGCAGGGTGAAGCGGCGCTTGGTCGGCCAGAATTGTTTGCACAGCTGGGGATTCAAACATCAGCGGTCCCTGAACACGACGGTCCGATTGCCGGCCTGGCCCTGGACGGGCAATTTCTCGCCTGGCTGTTGTTGGCCGACAGCGTCAAGCCGGAGGCACGGGTTGCCATGGCCGAGCTGCGCGAGCTGGGTCTGGGGCGTCAGTTGCTGTTGACCGGCGACCGCCAGAGCGTGGCCACGACCCTGGCGCGGGATGTCGGTATCGGCGATCTGCAAGCCCAGGCTTTGCCGGAAGACAAACTCAAACGGGTCATGGCCGAAATCGACCATGGTTTCCGCCCTATGGTGGTGGGCGATGGCATCAACGATTCCCTGGCGCTCAAGGCCGGGGTGGTGGGCGTCGCAATGGGCGCGGGCGGTGCGGACATCGCCCTGGCATCGGCAGACATCGTACTGATCGGCAGCGACCTGCGGCGCCTCGGCACTTGCGTGCGATTGAGTCGCCAATGCCGGCGCACGTTGCAGGTCAACGTGATCATCGGCCTGGGCTGGACGCTGGCAATTGTCGCCTTTGCCGCCTTCGGCTGGCTCGGCGCGGCGGGGGCGATGATCGCTGCGTTGCTGCACAATCTCAGTACCCTGCTAGTGTTAGGTAATGCGGGGCGATTGTTGCGGTTCCAGGAGCCACTGCTGAAAATCCAGGCGAAGGGAACCGTTGGATAACGCTCGGCGAACTGTGCATCACCCTTGCAGTCTCTGTTGGAGAGGGCGTACCCATACTGGCCGTACCCGGCACAAGGAGTGAATTTGGGACAGTGATAGAGAAAGGCTATAAATTCGATAGCCTGCTATTTTTCTATGATGGTCTACCCTCATTTCAGACGTCTGAAAAAAGGGGGGATTACTCATGCTCGCGCAACTTCCACCGGCCTTACAGAATCTGCATTTGCCGCTTCGGCTGCGGCTCTGGGACGGCCATGAATTTACCCTGGGTGCCGATCCCAGTGTCACGATCGTGGTCAAGGACCCACAAATGGTCGCGCAATTTACTCATCCCAGCCTGGACGCGCTGGGAGCGGCGTTCGTTGAGGGCAAACTGGAGCTCGAAGGTCCGATCCACGAAGTCATTCGGGTCTGCGATGAGTTGAGCCAGGCATTGGTCGAGGACGATCCCGACAACCAGCCGGTGCGCTCGGTCCACGACAAGGAAGCCGACGCCAAGGCGATCTCCTACCACTACGATCTTTCCAACGCGTTTTATCAGCTATGGCTCGACAGCGACATGGCCTATTCCTGTGCCTATTTCGAGACGGGCAGCGAAACCCTCGAACAGGCCCAGCAAGCCAAGTTCCGCCACCTGTGTCGCAAGCTGCGACTGCAACCGGGTGACTACCTGCTGGATGTCGGTTGCGGATGGGGCGGCCTGGCGCGTTATGCCGCGCGGGAGTTCGGTGCCAAGGTGTTCGGCATTACCCTGAGCAAGGCGCAGCTGACGCTGGCCCGGGAACGGGTCAAGGCCGAAGGCCTGGAGGACCAGGTCGAGTTGCAACTGCTGGATTACCGCGATCTGCCCCAGGACGGCCGCTTCGACAAAGTGGTCAGCGTGGGTATGTTCGAACATGTCGGCCACGCCAACCTCGAGCAGTACTGCAAGACGCTGTTCGGCGCTGTGCGCGAGGGGGGACTGGTGATGAACCATGGCATCACCGCCAAGCACACCGACGGGCGTCCGGTCGGGCGCGGCGCGGGCGAGTTCATTGAGAAGTACGTATTCCCCAACGGCGAGCTGCCGCACCTGTCGATGATTTCCGCCCACATCAGCGAAGCGGGACTGGAGATCGTCGACGTGGAAAGCCTGCGCCTGCACTACGCGCGTACCCTCGATCACTGGAGTGAGCGCCTGGAAGACAACCTCGAAGCCGCGTCGAAGGAAGTACCGGAACAGGCACTGCGGATCTGGCGCTTGTACCTGGCCGGCTGTGCCTACGCGTTCGCCAAGGGCTGGATCAATCTGCACCAGATCCTGGCGGTGAAGGCCCACGCTGACGGTAGCCACGAATTACCCTGGACCCGCGACGACATCTACGCGCCTTAAAGTATCGGGGAAATAAGCCGGGCGACCCGCATGCCGACTTTCTGAAGGCGATGGGTTTCCCGGCTTTCCTGTATGTCGATTTCCTGGGCCTGGGCGAAGTCCTGCTCAAGCATTTGCTCGACCTCGGTGGCGAACGGAATGTCCACGGTGAGCAGCATGACTTCGAAGTTCAAGCGGAACGAACGGTTGTCCAGGTTCGCGCTGCCGATGGCGCTGATTTCCCGGTCGATCAGCACAACTTTCTGATGCAGGAAGCCCGGCGCATAACGGAACATCCGCACCCCGGCCCGCACCGCTTCAAACGCATACAGGCTGGACGCGGCGTAGACGACTTTGTGGTCGGGTCGCGAGGGCAGCAGGATGCGCACGTCGACCCCGCGCAGTACCGCCAGGCGTAAGGCCGCGAATACCGCCTCGTCAGGGATGAAGTAGGGCGTCGTGATCCACACGCGTTCGCTGGCCGCGTGAATGGCCTCGACGAAAAACAGTGAGCAGGTTTCGTAGGCATCGGCCGGGCCGCTGGCCAGCAACTGGCAAAGCACCCCGTCGTCTGGATAGCTGTCGGGCAGGATCAACGGTGGCAGCGAACGGGCCGCCCAGAACCAGTCTTCGGCGAAGGACTCTTGCATGCTGGCCACCACCGGCCCGCGCACTTGCACATGGGTGTCGCGCCACGGCGCCAGGGGCGGTTTCTGGCCCATGTATTCGTCGCCCACGTTGTGTCCGCCGACAAACCCCAGCACACCGTCCACTACCACGATCTTGCGGTGGTTGCGAAAGTTGACCTGGAACCGGTTGAGCCAGCCGCTGCGGGTGGCGAATGCTTTTACATGGACCCCACCGTCGCGCAAGGCCTGTACATAGCGGTGGGGCAGGGAGTGGCTGCCGATGCGGTCATAGAGCAAATACACAGCCACGCCTTCGGCGGCTTTCTTCAAGAGCAGGGTTTGCAGGCGTTGGCCGAGACGGTCGTCATGGATGATGAAAAACTGAATCAGCACGGCCTGTCGAGCCTGCTCGATGGCCTGGAAAATTGCCTCGAACGTGGCAGGGCCATTGATCAGCAAACGCAGCTGGTTATTCGCCAGGCACGGTGTGCGTCCCAGTTTTGGCATGGCCCGTAACGAGGCGTAGGCCTGGGAGGCGCGGGCGGTCAGGGCTTCTTCGACCCAGGGACGCCAGTTCAGCTCGGAGATTGCCCTGCGCATCTCTTCGTTGGCTTGGCGGCGAGCCTTGATGTAACCATCGAACGTGCTGCGGCCAAACACCAGATAAGGAATCAACGTCAGATAGGGAATGAACGTCAGCGACAGGGCCCAGGCAATCGAGCCTTGGGCCGTGCGCACCGTCAGGACGGCGTGGACGGCGGCGATGGAACCCAGGGTGTGAAGCAGCGCGATCAAGTAACCGAAAACATGCGGGCCAAAATAATCCATGGGGCAGCCTTGCTCCGGAAGTTTCAATGCTTAACAGACCATGTTCCATGGCGAATGTCGCTATTTAATTCACTCGTCCCAAGCCTGAACCGAAGCCTGTGGGCGGCGTCTAACGGCCACTTGTCCTCTGGAGTTTATGCAATGAATGTTCGTCTGCTGGGTGTGGCCTTGGCAATTGGTTTGTCGGTTCCGATGGCGGCTCAGGCGCAGATGCTCCAGCCGGGTTTGTGGGAACTGACCACCAGCAACATGAAGGTCGATAACCAGAACCTGCCGGATCTGCAACTGATCCTCGGCCAGCTGCAAACCCAGATGACCCCGGAGCAACGGGCGATGCTGGAAAAACAGGGCATCACCATGGGCGGTAAAGGCATTCGTGTCTGCCTGACCCCGGCGCAGGTACAAACCAATGACATCCCGCTGCAAGACCCGCAATCAGGTTGCAAGCAGCAGATCACCGAACGCAGCGGCAATCAGTGGAAGTTTCGTTTCAGTTGCCCGAAAGCCCAGGGTAACGGGGTAGCGACGTTCCAGAGCGATCGTGAATTCACCACCAAGGTCAACGGCACTTTCAATGCCACCGGCATCCAGCAGAACGGCAGCCTCGACACGCGCGCGGTGTGGCTGGGGCAGGATTGCGGGACGGTCAAGCCGAGGGCTTGAACCTCGTTTGAAGTAATCGCGTGGGGCAACCTGTGGGAGCAAATCTTGCTCCCACAAATGCCTGATCAAGGCCGACGCAATGCCTCATACAACGTGTTGAGGTTGTATTCGAACAGGCCGGTGAAGGTGCTGGCCGGTCCGCTGGCTGCGAGGGCGTCGGAGTACAGCGTACCGCCGATGTGGGCGCCGCTCTCGTCGGCAATCTGCTTGAGCAGGCGCGCATCCTTGATGTTTTCCATGAACACCGCTTTGACCTTCGCTTGACGGATCTGGGTAATCAGCGCCGCGACTTCTGCCGCCGAAGGTTCACGTTCCGTGGACAATCCCTGGGGGGCCATGAACTCGATGCCATAGGCCTGGCCCAGGTAACCGAAGGCATCGTGGGAGGTCACGATCTTGCGATTACCGGCCGGCAATGTGCCGAGCTTGGCCTTGGCTTCGGCGAGCAGGGCGTAGATTTTCTTCAGGTACGCCTGGCTGTTGCGCTCGTAGTCAGCCTTGTTGGCCGGGTCTGCAGCTTCCAATGCCTTGGTGATGTTGCTGACATACAGCTCGGCGTTCGCCAGGTTGTGCCACGCGTGCGGGTCGGGGATTGTCTCGCCATCCTCATCCAGTGACCGCGGGATTACGCCGCGGCTGGCGCTAATCACCGGCGCGCTGGTTTCGGTGCTGGTCACCAGGCGATCCAGCCACGGCTCGAAACCCAGTCCATTCTTGATGATCAGTCTTGCCTTGAGCAATGCCTTGGCGTCGTCTGGCGTCGGTTCGTAGGTGTGTGCATCGGCGTCCGGTCCGACCATGTTGGTGATTTGGATGTGCTCACCGCCGACCTGTCGGGTCATGTCGGCGAGGATGCTGAAGCTGGTCACCACCTGGAGCTTTTCGGCGGCGGACACGGACATGGACAGCATCAGGCTGATTAGCACGAGCAGAACGCGCATCGGGAAATACCTCATTGGGATGTGAGCAAAGGCGGGCGGCGCAGCAAGCCGTGCACCGGACCAAATACCACCGACAGCAGGTACAACGCACCCGCCACCAGTACGATGGACGGTCCGCTGGGCAGTGAGTAATAGAAGGACAACAACAGGCCAAGCCACACGGAGAGGCAGCCAGACAGCGCCGCTATCAACATCAGGAGCGGCAGGCGACGGCTCCAGAATCGCGACGCAGCAGCCGGCAGCATCATCAGGCCGACCACCATCAATGCGCCAATGGCCTGGAAGCCGATCACCAGGTTCAACACCACCAGGGTCAGGAACACGCCATGGGCCAACGGGCCGAGACGGCTGACGGTTTGCAGGAACAGTGGGTCGAGGGTATCGAGTAGCAACGGTCGATAGATCAACGCCATCGCCAACAGGCTGGCTCCTGAAACCCACAGCATGCCGGTGAGCGTCGGGCCGTCTACCGCCAATGCCGAGCCGAACAGCAGGTGAAGCAAGTCCAGGCGTTTTCCGGCCATGCCGAGGATCAACACGCCCGCCGCCAAGGAAATGGGATAAATCGCCGCGAGACTGGCGTCCTCCCTTAGACCGGTACGCCGGGTAATCCAGGCGGCGAGCCCGGCCATGCTCAAGCCCGCGCCCAGGCCGCCAACGGTCAAGGCAGGCAGGCTCAGCCCGGCAAACCAGAAACCGAGGGCGGCGCCAGGCAGAATGCCGTGCGCCACGGCGTCACCAATCAGGCTCATGCGTCGAAGAATCAGGAATACACCCAATGGAGCCGTGCTACACGCCAGTACAAGACCGCCAAGCAAAGCCCTGCGCATGAAGACAAACTCTTGAAACGGTTGCCAGAGATGAGAGGCCGCAAGCATCAGGCCACCCACGTCTGAGGTTGTTGGGCGATCAAGTCGACGCTGCGCCCCAGTACGCAGCCCGTGCTGCGAATCAGCAGCGTATGGGGGATGTGTTGGCGTACCGCTGCCAGATCATGACAGACCACCACGATGGTCCGGCCCGCGGCATGCCAGCGATGTATGTGCTTCCACAACAGCGCTTGGCCTTGTTCATCCAGGGCGGCGTGGGGTTCATCGAGCAACAGCAGCGGCGCTTCGGCCAGGCTCAAGCGAGCGAGCAGGGCACGTTGCAGCTCGCCTCCAGACAACGCCATTAACGGCCGATGTTCGAGGCCGGTTAGCGCCCAGTCGGTCAGTACGCTCTGGAGCAACTGCCTGCGTATTGCCGGTGTGTGTTGATTACCCCAAGAGCCGGCGGCCACCAACTCCTGCAAACTGATGGGGAATTGCCGATCCAGATGTTGCTGCTGCGGCATGAACGAAACCCCGCCGCGCCGCGGAACATCCAAGGTAACTTTACCGGATAGCGGTTTTTGCAGCCCTGCGAGCACCTTCAACAGACTGCTTTTTCCAGAGCCGTTGGCACCGATGATCGCCGTGAGGCTGCCGGCCGGTCGCTCCATGGCCAGTGGCGGCGTGAGAGGTTGTCCGGGAGCACCCCAGCGTAGCGCTTGGCAGTTGATCATGACGCGCCTCGGGTCCAGCGACTTTGCGCCACGGCGTCATGGGCGTGCAGGCTTTCGGCGTGAACGACGCGTACATCTAGGGCAACGATGTCGGGGGAGCGACTCAGGGCTGTACTTAATCGCCGTGCGGCGTCTTCGCAGAACATCAGGTTTTGTCCATTGGCCAGGGCGAATGCCTGTTCATCGGCGCGCTTTACTGCGGTCTGGACAGCGGTGCCGAGGGCTGCTTCGGCTTCATTGATGAGCGACAGCAGCGGCAATTCGTTTGCGTTGGCGTTCAGGCGTAGGGCCAGGGTCGCGGTACTGCGTTGGCTATGCGGGGTGGCGACAATACCGTTCGATGAGCCCAGCCACGATAGGATTTCGGCATGCTCAAGTTGCTTGTTAGCGAAGTCGTCGACGAACTGCTGCTGGATCAACTGTCGAGCAAGCGCGGCTGAACAAGGGCAAGTCGAGGAATAGGCGATCTGAATTTTCAGTTCCACGTGGAACATTCTGTTTTTCAGATGAGCTTCGATGCTCACTGGATAGCTTTTCCAACCCACCAGCGGGCTGATTAATGCCGGACGCTTGAGGAGCAGATCTGTATGCACACTGAGTGATGCCGCGTGGGACAAGCCCTCATGGCTATCGAGAAATTGCTGCAGTATTCGGCGCAACAACGCTGGCGAAAGTGCCGTCTCTTCAAGCAGTTCAAGCGCCAGGTATAAGCGCGACATGTGAATGCCTCGCGCCTCACCGTCATCGAGGCTGACACCCGCGTCGGCCAATGCACTCAGACGCTGGCCGTCAATCAACACCGGCGTTGCGATGCCACACATGCCCACCCAATCAAGAGGTAGGGTTTGACGTGAAGCCTGCGCAGCGACGTCGGGCAGGGTTAACGCGTTCATGGTCAAGGTCCATCGAAGGTTCAAAATTAGATGTTATAGTATAACGGTTAATTTTAAGAAACCTTTTCCATGAAAGGAGTTTCATCTCGCCAAGCGTTCGCGTTCCACGTGAAACATCAGCGAGCAGAGTCCTGGCAGCCGTTCATGCGTCCGCATACAAATGCGCCCGCGCTCCCGCCTGAGCTTGAGAAACGATTGAGGGTCGTCCAGCCCACACGCCGGCTGTACCCGACCCAACTTTCTCCATCCGATGCCAAGCCAGTAAAAAATGTGAGCTGACCATAACGGCTATTCGTTTGCGCCCAATAGCGGTGACTGGCTGCTTCAAAACCTCGCAAATAAATGGTGTTTCCAGCCGTCGCGACGCTATAGGCATTGCCTTGGCTATCCACGCACGCCAGCAAATTCGCACTGCGGGTGCAGTTCGCCAGGAGCGGGCTTTGGGCCGAAGCGCTTAACACCCACAGCAACAACGGGCTCGCCAATACCAATTTCAGAAGCTTGTGCATGGATGATCTCAGACCAATGGGGGACGGCGGGGCTGGTTGAATTGAGCTGTTATACTATAACATAAAAACACCTGGATCCTGAACCAAGCCACCCCCTGGAAACGAGCCGTAATCGAAGCGGCCGCCCGATGAGGATATACCTGATGCCCAATCGTCTTCCTGTAACCGTCCTTTCCGGATTCCTCGGTGCCGGTAAAAGCACGTTGCTCAACCACGTCCTGCGTAATCGCGACAATCTGCGAGTTGCCGTGATCGTCAACGATATGAGCGAGATCAACATCGATGGCAGCGAAGTCCAGCGCGATGTCACCCTGAGTCGTTCCGAAGAGAAACTGGTGGAAATGAGCAACGGCTGCATCTGCTGCACGTTGCGCGAAGACTTGCTCGAAGAAGTCGGCCAGCTCGCCAGAGAGGGGCGTTTCGATTATCTGCTCATCGAATCCACAGGCATATCCGAACCGCTGCCAGTGGCGGAAACCTTCACCTTTCGTGATGAAGAAGGCCGAAGCCTGGCCGATGTGGCGCGACTCGACACCATGGTGACGGTGGTCGACGGGGTGAATTTCCTGCTGGATTACCAAGCCGCCGACAGCCTTGCGTCACGGGGCGAAACCCTGGGTGAGGAGGATGAACGCTCGATCACCGACCTGCTGATCGAACAGATTGAGTTTGCCGACGTGATTCTGATCAGCAAAATCGACCTGATCAGCCAGCATGATCGGGAAGAATTGATCGCGATTTTGCAGCGCCTTAACGCCCAGGCGCAGATCATTCCCATGGTCATGGGGCAGGTGCCACTGGGCAGGATCCTCGACACGGGCCTTTTCGACTTCGAGCGCGCGGCCCAGGCGCCTGGCTGGCTACAGGAACTACGTGGTGAACACGTGCCAGAAACCGAGGAATATGGCATCGCCTCGACCGCCTATCGGGCACGTCGGCCGTTTCATCCCGAGCGGTTCTTCAACTTTATCGACCGTCCGTGGCCCAACGGCAAACTCCTGCGTTCCAAAGGTTTTTTCTGGCTGGCCAGCAAACCTGAGGAGGCGGGCAGTTGGTCCCAGGCCGGCGGCTTGATGCGGCATGGCTTCGCCGGGCGCTGGTGGCGGTTCGTGCCGAAAAACCAATGGCCGCAGGATGAGGAAAGTACAGCAGCGATCATGAAGCACTGGCTCGCCGCCACGGGCGATTGCCGGCAGGAGTTGGTGTTCATCGGCCAGGACATCGACTTCAGTCAACTCACCGCCGAACTGGACGCGTGCCTGCTCACCGACGCGGAAATGGCCCTCGGCGTTGAAAACTGGCGCTTGTTGCCGGATCCATTCGGCCCATGGCATGAAGAGGTCGCAGCATGATGCTGGCGCCCAGTCTTAAGAGGGCCACGCGAGCACGACAGGCCCACGGTGATACGCCAGGGATCTTCACGCAGATCCTGGAAGACGGCACCAACCTGGCGGTCTGGCAGCGTCAACTTCCCGCACACATCAGCGATTTTGCGGCCATGGTGTTGGCGATGGACCAGCCGCTGGCAGAATCACGCGTGCTCGACCTGCCGGAAGAAGATACCCCGCCGGCGCTACAGGGCCTGGCGGCAGGCTTCAGCGACCTGCAAGGCTACGAGGGCTTCATCGCCGATGTCACCTGGCTGGTCAGTGCGTTTGCCTGCCTGTTGGGTGCGCAACGTGTCGGCTTGCGCTTGCGCACGCTGGACAAGGCAATGTGCCCGCGCTTTCACGTTGACCACGTGCCGGTGCGGCTACTGACCACCTATGCCGGTGTCGGCAGCCAGTGGCTCAAGGAAGGCGCCATGGACCGCCGTCGCCTGGCACAGCCTGAGGCCGAACCCGTTGATCCGCAGGTCATCCAACAGTTTTGTTGCGGTGATGTCGGGTTGCTCAAGGGCGAAAAATGGCACGGTAACGAGGGGCTTGGCTTGATCCATCGCTCGCCGGAGCCCGCGCCGGGAGAGCGTCGGTTGATCCTCACGCTGGATTGGCTGGCCTAAGGTTTGAGCCAAGTGCCCTGGCTTTGCCCTTCGCAAAATGGCTGCAGATAAGCGGCATCGGTCGCTACGCCGTAATAGTGAATATCCTGGCGGTAAGGCATATTGGCGACCTGGGCGTTGCTGCAAACGCCGAACGCGCCGCCAGGGCACTGATCGACGTATTGCACCTCGACCTTCTGGCCGGCAAGGTTTGGCTGGCAGAAGCCCTCGGCAAACAGCTTCTGCGGAATGCTGCGGTTCTGCTGGCAGACTTTCACATCGAGCCGCTCTGCCTGGCTGTGAACCACACAGGCTTGCGCCAGTGCCTGGTTCGACGTCAGTGCCAGTAACAACCAGCCGATCATTCGCATTTTCACCTCCATCGAAAGCCGTCGATTATGTTGCAGCACATCCCCACCCATGTCATCGCCGGCCCCTTGGGTGCCGGCAAGACCAGCCTGATCAGGCACCTATTGGCCCAGCGCCCGGCCAATGAACGCTGGGCGGTGCTGATCAATGAGTTCGGTCAGATCGGCCTGGATGCCGCGTTGCTGACCCAGGCTGGCGATGGTATCGCACTGGGCGAAGTGGCCGGTGGCTGCTTGTGCTGCGTCAACGGCGCGCCGTTCCAGATCGGTCTTGGGCGTTTATTGCGCAAGGCCCGCCCGGATCGGCTGTTCATCGAACCCTCGGGCCTGGGTCACCCGGCACAATTGATGAGGCAATTAAGTGAAGCACCCTGGCTCAGCGTGCTGGCGGTGCAACCCTGCGTGCTGGTGTTGGATGCCCGGGCGATGGCCGACGGCAAGCCCCTGCCCGACGCGCAGCGACAGACCCTGGCGGATGCCGGGCTGCTGGTGCTGAACAAGTCCGAGAGCCTCACGCAAGCCGATCGCGACCAAGTGACGGCGCAACTCTCGGGGCGTGCGCTGTACTGGACACAACACGCCGCGCTGCCGATCGAGCGATTGCCAGGCCATGCGGCTCGGGGCAGCGGCGCTGTGGATAACTTGAATCTACCCAAGAGCCTGGGCCAGATACCCGCCATCTGGCTTGACCCGACGCAACCGATCTGCCTGTATCAGCAACAGGAAGGTGGCTGGAGCATTGGTTGGCGCTGGCACCCGAGCCAGTCATTCGACGCAGCGGCGCTGACGCGATGGCTACAAGGCCAAGACTGGAAACGGGCGAAGATGGTTATCCACAGCCTCGACGGTTGGGTTTCAGCCAATGCGTTGGAGGGGGCGGCACTGGACTGGCAAGCCAGTGAATGGCGTCAGGATTCTCGGATCGAGCTGATTTTCGATCAGGCGCAAGACGTTGATCGCCTGCAAGCCGGTCTGGCGAATTGTCGGCATCGCTGAGTCAGCGCTGTTTCAAGGCTTCCACTTGTTGTGTTCCTGGCGCCACTGGCTCAACTCGATGACCTCAGCCCTGGGCCGGGTCTGGACCGCTTCAATTGGCGGTGGCGGGGCTTCTTCGAAGGGCATCGGGTAAGGGGCCAGCTCGATGTGCGCGCTGTGGGCGCCAAACTGGGTAATGGTGCCCAAATGGCGGCTTTCACCGGTGACGGTGAATTCGAAGGTGTAGACGCGTGCCAGGCGTCGTCGTCCGCTGGCATCCTTCACGAAACCGATTTTTTTCAGCGCTACGTTGCCGTCCAGCAGCTCGATCTTGAGGTTGGCACAATGCTGCATGACCCTCGCCAAGGCCCGTTCGCGCAAGCCATGGTTGTGCCACAGCCAGGCGCCGCCGGTAGCCAGCAGCATCAGCACGAAAATATTTCCAAGGGTCAGCATGAACGAAGTGCTCCAACAAGTTGCGGTCAGCTTAACTGTGTCGCTGGTCTGTCGTACAGGCTGCGTTTAGTCGCATACTGCGCGGCTTGAATTTCAATCGTTTTACGGAAACTTCCCGCATGAAACGTACACCTCATCTGCTTGCCATCCAGTCTCACGTGGTATTCGGTCACGCTGGCAACAGCGCGGCCGTATTTCCGATGCAGCGGGTCGGGGTGAACGTATGGCCGCTCAACACCGTGCAGTTCTCCAACCACACCCAGTACGGGCAGTGGGCCGGCGAAGTGCTCGCGCCAGAGCAGATCCCGGCCTTGGTCGAAGGCATCGCGGCCATCGGTGAGCTGGGTCAATGCGATGCGGTGTTGTCCGGTTACTTGGGCAGCGCTGCCCAGGGGCGGGCGATTCTGACAGGCGTGGCGCGGATCAAGGCTGCCAATCCCAAGGCGCTGTACCTGTGCGACCCGGTCATGGGGCATCCGGAGAAGGGCTGCATCGTGGCGCCCGAGGTAAGCGAATTTCTCCTCGAAGAGGCCGCTGCCGTGGCAGACCTCATGTGCCCGAACCAACTGGAGCTCGACAGCTTTTCGGGGCGCAAGGCGCAGTCATTACTGGACTGCCTGGCCATGGCCCGGGCGTTGCTGGCCCGTGGGCCGAAGGCGGTCCTGGTCAAGCACCTGGCCTACCCCGGCAAACCCGATGACAGTTTCGAAATGCTGTTGGTGACCGCCGAGGGCAGTTGGCACCTGCGCCGTCCGCTGCTGGCCTTTCCGCGTCAGCCGGTGGGCGTGGGCGACCTGACGTCTGGGTTGTTCCTGGCGCGGATATTGTTGGGCGACAGCCTGGTGGCCGCGTTCGAATTCACCGCCGCAGCGGTGCATGAAGTGCTGCTGGAAACCCAGGCCTGCACGAGCTACGAATTGCAACTGATCCGCGCCCAAGACCGGATCGTCCATCCACGGGTGCGGTTCGAAGCTGTGCCGATCAATATGTGATCAAACAGGGCCTCACCCAGGTGGGAGCGAGCCTGCTCGCGATAGCGGCGGCGCAGCCGTCGTAAACCGGTTGGCCCTTGCCGGTCAGACGATGGAATCGAGGTCCAGCGCATAGGGTTTACCAACAGCGTACCCGTGAGCACCGCAGATCAATTCACTGTCGTCATCCAAGGGCGGTGCCATAGCCAACGGCTCGGCCACTCGGTTTTCCGGGTGGGCCTGCCAGCGAGCCAGGTTGTGTGCCAGTTGTTCGGGGTGTTCCGACAAGCTCCCGTAAACGTCTTTTTCACTGACCGACGCGGCGTGCAGCGTCGCCAGGCGCGCACGGGTGCTGTGCAGCTTGTCCACCTCACGGATGAGCGCAATGTTGATCGATCTGTCGCTACGACCATTGGGTGCTGCTCGTCCAGCCAGGTAGCGCTCTTCATCGCGCAATTGTTGGGTAACCCGCGTCAGAGCATGATCGATCCATTCATATTCGCGTTTTGTCACCAGTGAGCTTGCGTTGCTGTGCGCTTGCTGCCAGCGGCGCAAGGTCGCCCAGCAAGCGGGAATGTAGCTGGGGAGCATGAAGTGATCGCCGGTCTGGATGAGTTGCGCCAGTAATGCCGGACGGTTCGGTAGGCCATGTTTATGCTTTAGGGCGACTTCGCAGGCGGCGTGTTGGGTGATGGTGTCGCAATGGGGCATCCACAGGATCGAAGAGCGTTCCTTGCGATCGAACTCCACCGGCAGGAAGTGCCGCAAGATGCCGTGGTGTTCGTAGGGCTCGCCCGTCAAGTTAGTGATGCCCGCCACGAACACGGAAAGGCCGACTGGTACGTTGGCGAACGTAAGGGCCAACCCTGTGCCATAAACACTGCCCTTGGTATTCATCCAACTGCCGGGCACGCTGGGTATCGGGTCGTTGTGGTTGACCATTCGGTAATGCACCAGGGCTTCGGCGTTTTTTGTGAAGGTGGCGTCGGCGGCTCGGGGGGCGCCATAGGTGTAGAGCTGGAGGGTGTAGCCTTCCGGTCTGCGCCGCAGCATCTCTGAAAGTAGTAACGCCACCGCGCCTCCCAGGCTGTGGCCGCAGATCAGCAGTTTTTGCCCTGCGTAGAACCTGTCCAGATAACTCGTCACGAAGGCCGCAGTTGTTTTGGCGGCGCCATAGAACCCTCGATGCACCTGGCCGACCCCTTCTTCAAACGGTACTTGGAGCGCATCGGCGTCGCGCAGGAAGTCTGCGGGTTGCTGGGTGCCACGTACTGCAATCAGGATCAGTTCGTCGTTGTGGGTGATGTAGGCCTGGGTATCAGTGCTTTCTTCTTTGTCGGTGTCGTCGAGAAAATGGACTTTGGCGGGATGCTCCTGATGTACACCCAATTGCGGATCGTTGACCGCGTAGAGGGCCGGGTCGAACGGCACGATCTCCAGGCGTTTGGAATAGGGCACCTCCTCGTACAGTGGATAGTAGGGTTTTGTTTGTTCCGGATAGAACTTCCCGAGTTCCTCGAACTTCGCCAAGGCGTCGGCGAACCAGTTGCCCACGCTTGGTTGCTCGGTGAAGCTCACCGGTGTTTTTATCGGAGCTTTGTCAGGCGTCTGGCCGAAGGGGCAATAGGTCAAGGTCGACATGAGCGCCAATTGGTACAAGTTGAGCGCACAGAATTCGGGAGCGGTGGACAGCATGGGCCGCAAGGCGCGCAACGGTCGAACTTCAAGCACCGTGTGTTTTTGCGGCATCAAGGTCACGCCGAGCTTGCCATGCTCGCCCATCAGACGTGCCGGCCCTGCAGGGAGTGGATAATGGCGGTACACCTCGGGAGGCAAATGCGCGACGTACTTGACCAGGTGCCGTACTTCCACTTGGAAGAAGTCGTCTGCACAGGCTTGTGCGGGATTTTCCCGGGTGCGCGTGGCGTTTGGGTTCAGGTAACGGGTTTGCTCGGCGCGGACTTGTAGTTCGGTGATCTTGAGAGGGTAGTGCGGTCTTGTTTGTAGAAATGAGTAGACCTCTTCAAACCCCTGATACGTCTGATCAAAAAGCAGGGCAATTGGTCCTGCATAGTGGTTGCTAACCTTGCCGACACCCATGACATCCAGGTTGCCAGGGTATTTTTGTCCTTCTGAATCGGTAGCGACATAAGCCAGCCCTGCATAAGGCTCACCAGAGCCAAACTCATCGACGAGCTGAAAACTGCTCCACTTACCCCCCACAGGGCAGGTCAGATTGCGATGGCTCAGCCGTGACTCCAATTCTTTTTGCAATGACGTCATACGCGGATCTCCTTATTCCGTACAACCGGGGTAAATAGTGCATCTCTGTCCGTCGGGCATTTGAAAACCGCTGAAGTCCTGGTAATTGCCATAACAAAATGCGTACTGGTCCTCAAAGTGCTTGCCCAGGCAGCGTTTCCAACCGTTAGGCACTTTCACCCAAGTGTCTCCAATGGCGGGTCTTTCCTCGTCCGCCAATTTGATTTTCATCCTCACGGTCTTACCCGGCAGTTGATCCAGGGTGTACGCCGAGAAAGGACGCCCACGCCCAAGCTCGCCCTGTGGGTTGGTTTTTTTGCAGTCGAGGATTTTTCTGAGAATGCGGGGCTTGCCTGAAGTACGGAACAGCCACTGGCATTGGCCGTAAAAAGTGCTTTCACCCGCTTCGCTGAACATGCCTTTGTATTGCGCTTCCAGCTCATCGCGAATCACCACGTTGGCTGAATCGTGACTGATATCGCTCCAGTCCTTGCCATAGGCGGAATAGATTTCGAGCTCAATGCGGCTGATCACCAGGGGGCAACCCATACGGGTTCGGCGAATAACGATTTCGGAATCAGGCTTGTACGCCTTACGCCACTCCCTATTGAACACAGGCGCTTTGTTATACCGGGTCTCGACGGTACAGGTTTCACCTGGCGCAGGTACGTAGTACACCGCAGCTTCGTAGGCAAAATCGGGCGGCAAATCTGCCGTAAAAGTAAACGTGTTCGGCTGTGTGTTGACGCACCCCGCCGACATCGCCAGACCGCTCAAACTTGCAATGCGCAAAACCTGTTTCATAGCGGCGCATCTCCCTGCCAGAACGCCGCCATCAGGCGCACCCGTTCAAAATGCTCATCGGGACTTTCAGCTGGGCGTACTTGCCAGTACGACACCGGAGTATCGGTGGGTGCTTGCAGGCGCTGAGTCAGCAAGAACTCCAGCTGCTCAGGTGCTTGCCAGTGCCAGGCCTCGGCCTGATCGAGCGTGGCACGCAACCACACCTCCGGGTCCTGTTGCTCGGCCAGTGTGGCGAAGGCCAGGACATGCTCGGCCAGCAGGAAGCGGCGGGCATTGAGGAGGCGAGTCTGCATCGCTTGTTGCGGGGTAACAGGCACCTGCAGCCAAAGAGGAAAATCGGGCACCGGGTATGTCCCAGGGGCCGGGTTATAGGTGCTTGACCAGCGAGTGCCCTGCCAATAGCAGACACTGATCGCTGGCCCAAGGTAGGCCGGATAGGCTTCAACGGGCAGGTGCTTGAGCGCCCGGGCCAAGACACGGTTGTCATGGAAGCGGTACAACGCCTGATGGGGGCGCTCTCCGATGACCAGCCGTTCACGCCAGTGCTCCACCAGCGTTGGCAGGCCCCCTTTTGGAAGGCTGGCGAGCCATCCCCAGTGGCTGTCCGGCCGGTTGAGCAATTCATTGATGTGCTCGTCGCCGGGCCGATCGAAGGTGAAGACAAAGGGCCCGGCGTCAGCGAGATCAGCGAGATCAGCGACCAGCGTTTGGCCGTACACGCTCAGGTACTGGTCGGGGCGACTGTTCTTGAGCATTGCCTGGCGCGTGTGGTGTTCATTTTCTGAGTCCAGGACGACACACAAGGCGTGGCCGAGGCGTTGCTGTTCGATCAACCATTGATGGGGGAATGAGCGAGTCATGCGGCGGCCACTTCCGTTGGGCAGAGCCCTCCGCGGCAGGCCTCGCAGATCGGACAAAAATCCAATCCCGCTGCTTGGCTGGCCGTTATCAGCGAGCGTTGAGTGGGGGCGAACACTGGGGCTGGCGCCGCCAAGGGATCCGTCAAGCCAGGCGCAAATGATGAGGCGGTGGCGCCGACCATGGGGGCGCCGCCGAGCTGGATTTCACTGCTGCTGTAGACACCGCTGTGGTCGATCACGATGTGCTGGCCTCCGGCTTTCAAACTGAGGGTTGCACCTGCTTCAAGGACCACATGAGCGCCTGCCTTGATCTGTATTTGCTGTCCGGTCTCGACCACCAATGTCTGATCGACGCGGGTGTGGCGGTTGGTGACGCGCAGGTAGTCATTGCCTTCGACTTGGACCGTGCGGTCGGCGGCGGTGGTCCGATGTTCCTCGGCGTGCAGGACGGTGAAGCTATTGCCCTTGATGGTCTCCCGCCGCTCGTTACCAATCTCCAGTCGGCTGTCGTTTTCGATCTTCTGTTCCATGTCACGCTGGGCACGCAGATAGATCAGTTCCTGACCGGCGCGGTCTTCCAGGTGCAGCTCGTTGAAGCCTTTGTTGCCCGGCGAGCTGCAAGAACGAAACACGGTGCGGGTCTTGTGCGCAGGCAACGGGTAGGGCGGAGCGTTGGCGCTGTTGGTCAGGCATCCGCTGATCAAGGGCTTATCGGGATCGCCTTCCATGAAGGTCACCAACACCTCCATGCCCACCCGTGGGATCGTGACGCCCCCGTAGCTGTTGCCCGCCCAATTGGAGGCGACTCGTAACCAACAACTGCTGCCATCGTCGAAGTGCCCCGCACGATCCCAGAAAAACCTGACCTTGACCCGGCCATACGGGTCGCAGTGGATCTCTTCATCCTTGGGCCCCGTGACGATTGCCGTCTGGCTGCCCCATACACGTGGTTTTTGGTAAACCCGCTGCGAACGAAAGACCGCATCCCAAGGCGTGGAAACGAAGTGATTGCGATAGCCCTGATAGAAATGATCCGCAGTCCTGCCAGTGTCGCTGGGCGTTATTTCCTCAAGCACCTGCGGCTGTTTGCCTTCGTGATGCACTTCGGTCAGGAGCCATAGATCATTCCATTCCTGGCGTGGGTGCTCACTCAAGCTCAGGAAGTGCCCCGTCATCAGTGCTGGCTGATTACTCTTTCCTTCGGCTTGGCAGTAGTCGGCGCGATGGCGTTCCAAGGCGCGGCGGCTCAGCGACTTGCCGCGTTTTTCCTGGGTAAAGTCACCGGGATAATCATAGGCCTCCAAGTCTGGCCTATTTTTTTTGATACCAGGCTGACAGCTAGTCTCCAGTAGGAATGTCGATTTCTTGAAATCGTAATCACGGCGCGTGACGCGACTGGTCCGGGTCTCCAGTCGCAGGCCAAATCGATGGATGACCGGTTCCTCGCTAGCCATGCCGCTGCCGTGTTTGTAAACAGTGCGGCCTTCAAGTCGGGGAAAGACGGTCTGGTCATCACCAAATACCAGGTAGTGACCGGAGTCACTGTGCTGGAAGTGATAATGCAAGCCTTCTTCGTGACACAGGCGCTCGATGAAGTGCAAGTCAGATTCGCGATACTGCACGCAGTAGTCACGAGGCGGATAACTTGCACTCAACTGGAAGCGATGAGCATCGGTGAGGATGCCGTGTTCCTTGAGGATCAATGTGATGATCTGCGGCACGCTGACCTGTTGAAAAATGCGCTGGTTAGTGCGGTGCTCCAAGTAAGCCAGTCGTGGAGCCACTCTTATTTTGTAATGCGTCAAGCGTTTACCGCTGTCACCTTGTTCAACACGATAAATCAGCCCGTGAACACCGTGCCCCTGTTTATTGAATGCAAGAAATACCTGCTGGTTTAACAAGTTCTCCAAGTCCATATCGCGTTGTTCACTGACGAGCTCGATATCGAACGAATAAGGTGTGCTGATGGCTTCGCAGCCTTCGAAGGCCAACACTTGAAGGTCATATTCGAGGTCAGGAATGGTGAGATGGAAGTCGTGTAAATCAGGGGTGTGGAACATTCGAGGGTCCTTGGGCGTTGGCTTTGACTCCTGATTACATTGAAGCAGTCCTGCTGGGTGCGTGCGCAGAGGCCCGTAAAAAAAGAAAAGGATGTAGGAGTTCTCTTCGCAGCAAGTAAGAGTTGAGAGCGAAATGATTTGAAGTGGTTTTTAGGAGGTTCGATTGTGTATTCAGCCTTGACAGAAAAAACTTTCGCATTGGGGATTTTCGAAGGGGTAATTTTTTGAAAAAAAGGAAAGTTCCTACTTTTTTATGTTTAAAACCTTGGCATGCTTCGCAGCGTTCGGTTGATTGAAGGCGATGTGAGTTTTGTGGGTATGCCTTGATTGCACTTTTGCGAAACTTCCTACAAGCGAAGCCGAACATTTACCTTGATTAATCATGTCGCCAAAACTACCCGTGTCACAAACTGAACTGTTCTTAACAGGGTCGTGAATGTCGTATTCCGGAAAACTGTCCGCCCATTGTCTGGCTCTTGCCAAAGCTCCCATTTCCCAAGAGGACTTTGCGGGGGCAGACGTGCGTTTTTCGAATGAATACGAGGCGTTGGAAAGCGAGCTGGGCAAAGCCCAGTCGATGCACGAAAGCGGCCAGGTCGACTGGCTGAAGATCCGTGAAGGATGTGAAGCGCTGTTGCGTACCCAGTCGAAGGATCTGCGGGTGGCGGCCTGGTTGGTTTGGGCGCTGTATCAGCGTGAGTCTTTCCAAGGGCTGTTGGCCGGCCTCTGTCTTTTGCAGTACTTGTGTAAAGACCATTGGCCTGAGATTCATCCGGCCAAAAGCCGAACCCGTGCGGCCAGTATCAATTGGTTGGTGCCACGCCTGGAGCAGGCGTTGGGCGATGACGTGGCGATCAAGGAGCAGTTGCCGCTGTTCCGTCACCTGACGCAACAGCTTGAGGGGCTCGATGCTGCTTGCACCGCCCACTTGGGTGATGACGCTCCTCTGCTACTGCCGTTGTGTCGACGCCTCAACACAATGATCCAGCGTGCCACTGACAACCTGCCGCAGGCGGGTGCCCTCGGGACGGTAGTGGCTCAGGTGAAGCAAGTTGCCACCCAACTGCTCACGCCCGGCGCTCCGATCGAAAACGAAAAAGAAGCCCACAAGGCCTTACGCGCCCAGCAGGAAAGCGCGGCTTCGTTATGCATCTGGTGGCTCAAGCAAAAAGCGACCGACGTTCGCGCCCTGCGTCTGAATCGTACTTTGACCTGGCTGACCATTGACGTCATGCCCGAGCGCAACGCCGAGCAGATCACGCCGCTGCGTGGGCTGCCGGCGGACAAACTCAAGGCTTATCAGGACAGCCTGCAACGGGGCGATTACGCGAACCTGCTTGTGGAGATCGAGGCCAGCCTGGCGAAGGCACCGTACTGGCTCGATGGCCAGAGGCTTGCCTGGGAGTGCCTGCAAGGGCTGAATGCCGAGTTGGCCATGCGTGAAGTGGAGGTCCATCTCGCACTATTCATCCAGCGCCTGCCGGGCGTTATCGAATTGCGCTGGCATGACGGTGTGCCGTTCGCCGATCCGGCCACCCGGGCCTGGATCGCTGCCCAGGTCATGCCTCACCTGCAAAGCCCCGGCGCGACACACGAAGTCGATGTCATTCACAACGATGCGCCTTGGGAGCTGACGCTGGAAGAAGCCCAGTCGATCCTGCCCAAGGATGGCCTCAAGCCCGCCGTCCAATTGCTCAGGCAAGGCATGCAAAACGCCCTTGGGGCACGCGAGTGTTTCCTCTGGCGGTTCGCGATGGCTCGCTTGTGCTTCTCGGCCAGGAAATACGAACTCGCCAAAGTCCAGCTGGAGGCCCTCGACCAGACACTGCAACACGCAGGCCTGAATACCTGGGAGCCCGCCCTGGAGTTGCAGGTGCTGCATTTATTGCACAGCTGCTGCGAGTTATTACCCCAGAACCACTCCATACGCGAGTGCAAGGAAGAAACCTATCGCAGGTTGTGTCACCTCGACCTCGAACGGGTCATTGAATAGGCCTTCGGGTCGCAAATTGTAAGGAGAAAGTCATGGCCAAAGAAGGCTCAATCGCCCCCAAGGAACGCATCAACGTCACCTTCAAGCCTGCCACTGGCGGTGCCCAGGAAGAAATTGAACTGCCATTGAAACTCTTGGCGATCGGTGATTACACCCACCGCAGGGACGAACGCAAGATCGAGGACCGCAAGCCGATTGGCATCGACAAGATGAGCTTCGACGAAGTGTTGGCCAAACAGGAGCTGAACCTGACCCTGAGCGTACCGAATCGTCTTCAGGACGGGAGCGAAACTCAAGAGTTGGCCGTACAACTGCGTGTGAACTCGATGAAGGATTTCAACCCGGCGAGCCTGGTCGAGCAGGTGCCGGAACTCAACAAACTGATGGAACTGCGTGGCGCCCTGGTTGCGCTCAAAGGGCCATTGGGTAACGCACCGGCGTTTCGCAAGGCCATCGAAGGTGTACTCGCCAATGACGATTCCCGCCGCCGCGTACTGGATGAGCTGGGTATGAACACCACAGCGAAGAGCGCTTGATTCTTTCAGCCAAGGAAGCCGAAACATGAGTACCCATGCAGTACAGCAGCAGGATCAGGACAACGCTGGCTACAGCATTCTTGAAAGCATCATCGCCCAGACTCACCTGACCCCGGACGATGACGCCTACGACATTGCCAGGCGCGGCGTGTCTGCGTTCATCGAAGAGCTGCTCAAGCCGCAAAACAGCGGTGAGCCGGTCAAGAAGGCCATGGTAGACCGCATGATCGCCGAGATCGATGCCAAGCTCAGTCGCCAGATGGACGAAATCCTCCACCACCCGCAATTCCAGGCATTGGAGTCGGCATGGCGCGGTTTGCAACTGCTGGTGGACCGCACCGACTTCCGCGAAAACATCAAGATAGAAATGCTCAACGTTTCCAAGGACGACTTGCTGGACGACTTCGAGGATTCGCCAGAAGTCATGCAGTCAGGCCTGTACAAGCATATCTACACCGCTGAATACGGTCAGTTCGGTGGGCAGCCGGTAGGAGCGGTCATCGCTAACTACTTCATGTCCCCAAGCTCGCCGGACGTGAAATTGATGCAGTACGTGTCCAGTGTCGCCTGCATGTCCCATGCGCCGTTCATCGCAGCGGCCGGTCCGAAGTTCTTTGGCCTGGAGAGCTTCACTGGTCTGCCGGACCTCAAGGACTTGAAAGACCACTTCGAAGGTCCGCAATTCGCCAAGTGGCAGAGCTTCCGTCAATCGGAAGATGCTCGCTATTTTGCTCTGACCGTCCCGCGCTTCCTGTTGCGCAACCCCTACGATCCGCAAGAGAACCCGGTCAAGGCGTTCGTCTACAAGGAAACCGTTGCCAACAGTCACGAGCACTATCTGTGGGGCAACACCGCCTATGCATTCGGTACAAGGCTGACCGACAGCTTTGCCAAGTTCCGCTGGTGCCCGAACATCGTCGGTCCTCAAAGCGGTGGCGCGGTTGAAGACCTGCCATTGCATCACTTCGAAAGCATGGGCGAAATCGAAACCAAGATCCCGACCGAAGTGCTGGTGTCCGACCGGCGCGAATACGAATTGGCCGAGGAGGGCTTCATCTCCCTGACCATGCGCAAAGGCAGTGACAACGCTGCGTTCTTCTCCGCCAGTTCCGTGCAGAAGCCGAAGTTCTTTGGTATCGGCGCCGAGGACAAGCATGCAGAGCTGAACTACAAGCTTGGCACTCAGTTGCCATACATGATGATCGTCAATCGGCTGGCTCACTACTTGAAGGTCCTGCAGCGCGAGCAATTGGGGTCATGGAAGGAGCGCACGGACCTGGAGCGCGAGCTCAACAACTGGATCCGCCAGTACGTGGCCGACCAGGAGAACCCTAGCGCCGAAGTCCGTGGCCGCCGTCCGCTGCGTGCAGCGAAGATCATTGTCAGTGACGTGGAAGGTGAGCCTGGCTGGTATCGCGTTGGCCTGAACGTACGGCCTCACTTCAAGTACATGGGCGCCGATTTCACGCTGTCGTTGGTTGGCAAGCTGGACAAGGTGTAGGCGCGCTCATGACGTATGGCAGCCTTTTCGAGCGCCTGGCAGGTGATTCTGAAAAGCGCGCGGGTTTGAACCGCGAGGTTTGTGTCGTGACATCGGTGGCTGCGCATCTGGCCAAGATGCTCAGCACCCGGGCGGGTAGCGTGCAGACACTCTCCGATTATGGGCTGCCGGACCTCAATGACATGCGCTTGAGCCTGCACGACGCGAGGAGTCAGGCCCGCAAGGCGATCGAGATCTTCATCAAGACCTACGAGCCACGCCTCAGGAATGTCTGTGTCGTTTCAATGCCCAGTAACGCCGATCAACTTCGCCTGTCCTTCAGCATCGACGCTTTGCTGGACGTGGAGGGGGTCAGGCGGCAGGTCAGTTTTTCCGCATGCCTGGACGGCAGCGGCCAAGTCAAGGTCAGACAAGGATAGCCATACATGTCGTTCAATCATTACTACCAGAGTGAGCTGACGGCGCTCCGCCAGCTGGGTCGGTGTTTCGCCGAACGTAACCCAGCGCTGGCCCCCTTTCTGGGGCAGGCCGGACGGGACCCGGATGTGGAGCGGCTACTGGAGGGGTTTGCCTTTCTGACCGGGCGACTGCGCCAGAAGCTCGATGACCAATTGCCGGAGCTGAGCCATTCGCTGATGCAGCTATTGTGGCCGAACTACATGCGGCCATTGCCAGCCTTCAGCATCTTGCAGTTCGATCCGCAGCGGCGATCCGGCCCCGCGTTGCGGGTGGAACGCGATACGCCGGTCGAAAGTAAACCTGTCCAGCAGGTGCGTTGCCGTTTCCTGACGTGTTACCCGACCGAGGTGCTGGCGCTTGATCTGACCAGGTTGAGTTATTCAGTGAAAGGGGATGGGTCGCTGTTGAGCCTGCGTCTGGAGATGTGTTGCGACGGTCATTTGGGCGAACTGCAACTGAGCCATTTGCGTCTGCACCTGACCGGCGAGCGTTACATCAGCCAGATGCTCTACATCAGTCTGTTGCGCAACCTCGAGGGTATCGAGCTGATTCCGCTGGACGGCGCTGGCGCAGCTTTGCAGGCGGCAGACGGCAGCCCAATGACGTTCAGGATCCCAGCCGCTAGTGTCCAGCCAGTAGGCTTTGCCGAAGAGGAAGCGCTGATCCCGTATCCGCTGAATACCTTTCGCGGCTATCGCTACCTGCAGGAATATTTCGCTTTCCAGGACAAGTTCCTGTTCGTCGATATCCATGGCCTGGACGTGATCAACATTGCACCGCACAGCAGTGTCGAACAGATGCGGGGCCTGGAACTGCGCTTCGATATTGGCAAAAGTGGTATCCAGCGGATGCGTCCGACACTGGATAACATAAAGCTGTACTGCACGCCGATCGTCAATCTGTTCAAACATGACGCGCAGCCGATCCGCCTGGACAGCAAACAGGACGAATATCTGTTGCTGCCGGCCGATTATGACCAGGAGCACTGCGGCGTGTTTTCGGTCGAAAGCGTCACTGGCTGGAACCCCGGCGGCCTGGGTTATCAGGCCTATGTGCCGTTCGAATCCTTCGAGCATGATTCAAGCTTCGATGTGCCCCACAGCAGACCCTACTACAGCGTTCGTCAGCGTCCTTCATTGCTGCACGGTGGCCTGGACACCTGCCTGGGCTTCGGTGTCCGCCACACTCACCTCCATGAAACCCTGTCTATCGAGTTGATGTGCACCAACCAGAACCTGCCGCGCCAGCTAAAGCCGGGTGACATCGACCAGCCCGGTGAGAAAAGCCCTGAATCACTGAGTTTCCGCAACATAGGTCCGGTCACTTCGAGCTTCGCCCCTCCGCTCAATCGCGATTTCCTCTGGAAGCTGATCAGCAACATGTCACTCAACTACCTGTCGCTGGCGGACGTCAATGCGCTCAAGGTGATTCTCGAAACCTATGATTTTCCGCGTTACTACGACGAACAGACAGAGAAGGTCAGCAAGCGTTTGCTGGACGGGCTCAAGTCGATCAGGCACCAGCATGTCGACCGTCTGCACCGGGGCTTGCCGGTTCGTGGCTTGCGCACCGAGCTGACCATCGACCCGCAGGGTTACATCGGCGAGGGCGACCTGTTCGTCTTCGCGTCGGTCCTCAACGAGTTTTTCGCGCTTTATGCCAGCCTCAATTCGTACCACGAACTACGGGTGAACAGCACACAAGGAGAGGTCTACCAATGGACACCCCGCATGGGCCAGCAGCCGCTTCTATAAGCGTGCTGACACGAGGGATACGCGAGTACTCGCTATTTCAGGCCGTGTTGTTGGTCGTTGATCGGCTGCGCGAGGCTCATCCAGCGCTCGATGATGACGCGCTGTATGACCGGCTGGAATTCCGAGCCAACCCAAGCCTGGGGTTCCCCGCCAGCGACATTGATCGTGTGGAGTTTTTCGAAGAGCACGGCCAGGTGCGGGCGCGCCTGAGCATGAATCTGGTCAGCCTGGTAGGGGCAGGGTCGCCGCTACCGGCGTTCTATGGTGAACAGGCCTTGGGGGAGGGGGATGGCAATCCGACGCGCGACTTTCTCGACGTTTTCCATCACCGCCTTCAACGGCTGATGCTACCGATCTGGCGCAAGTATCGTTATTGCGCAAGCTTTCAGAGCGGTGCTCAAGACCCGTTTTCCGAGCAGCTGTTTGCGCTGATCGGCCTGGGCGGCGAAGACATTCGCAAGGCCAGCCAACTGAACTGGAAGCGTCTGCTGCCGTACCTGGGCCTGCTGAGTCTTCGTGCTCATTCGGCGGCTCTGATAGAGGCCGTGCTGCGTTATTACTTCAAGCATGCCGAACTGAACCTTGAACAGTGCATCGAGCGGCGCGTGGACATCCTTGGCGAACAGCGCAATCGCCTGGGGAGCGCCAACAGCCTGCTGAGCCAAGACCTGGTGCTCGGCGAACGGGTGCGCGACCGCAGCGGCAAGTTCCGGATCCATATCAGCGAACTGGATTGGCAGCGTTTTCACGAATTCCTGCCCATCGGCACCGGTTACCAGCCGTTGTGCTCGCTGGTGCGATTCACCCTGCGTGATCCCCTCGAATATGACATTCGCCTGGTCCTGCGCCAGCAGGAAATTCGTGAGCTGTGCATGGGTGAACAGAATACCTGTCGCCTGGGATGGACCAGTTGGCTGGGGCACGAGCGCGCCGATGGCGTAGTGATCCTCGGCAGCAAAATTCACTAGGAATGGATGACATGATCAACGTAGACCTTCAGCAACTGATTCAGGCATTGGACGCCGAAACCAGGAGCGATCTGGAGCGCTCGGCCGAGCAATGCATCGCGCGTGGCGCAGACAAGGTCCTGGTGGAAGACTTGATGCTGGGCTTGCTGGAGCGTCCGCAAGGCCTGCTCGCGCGAGCCTTGCAAGATGCCCAGGTCAGCGCGGGTGAACTGAGCGCCGCCCTGCAACCACGGATGGGGCACAGTGCTTCGCGCAACCCGGTATTCGCCCCAGCGCTGGTGCAATGGTTACAGGATGCCCTGCTGGTGGCCAATCTCGAGCTGGGCCTTAGCCAGGTCGGACAAGCCGCGTTGATCCTGGCGTTGCTGCGCAACCCGCTTCGTTACGCAGGGAGTGCTTATCATGCGCTGCTCACCCGGCTGAATATCGATCGGTTGAAAGATTTCGCCTTGTCGCAACAGGCTCAACCGGTCGCCGATCAGACCGCCAAACCGGGCGACTCCCTGCTGGCGCGCTTTACCCATGACCTGACTCGGCAGGCCCGCGAAGGCCAGCTCGACCCGGTGCTTTGTCGCGACGGTGAAATCCGGCAGATGATCGATATCCTCGTTCGTCGCCGCAAGAACAACCCAATCGTGGTCGGTGAGGCTGGAGTGGGCAAGACCGCCATCGTCGAGGGGCTGGCGTTGCGCATCGCCGCAGGGGAAGTACCGTCAGTGCTCGAAGATGTCGAGCTGCTTTCGCTGGATATGGGGCTGCTGCAGGCCGGCGCCGGCATCAAGGGTGAATTCGAGCGTCGTCTCAAGGGGGTGATCGACGAGGTCAAGACTTCGCCGAAATCCATCATTCTGTTCATCGATGAGGCCCACACCTTGGTTGGTGCGGGCAGCAGCGCGGGGGCCGCCGATGCGGCCAACCTGCTCAAGCCAGCCTTGGCCCGGGGCGAGCTGCGCACGATCGCGGCCACTACCTGGACCGAGTACAAAAAATACTTTGAGAAAGACCCAGCCCTGGCCCGTCGTTTCCAACCGGTGCAATTGCACGAGCCCACTGTCAGCGAGGCGGTGACCATCCTGCGTGGCCTGGCCCGCGTCTACGAGAACAGTCACGGCATTTACCTGCGTGATGACGCGGTGGTCGCGGCGGCGCAATTGTCGGCCCGCTACCTGGCTGGTCGTCAGTTGCCAGACAAGGCTGTGGATGTACTGGACACCGCCTGCGCTCGCGTACGCATCAGCCTGGCCGCTGCGCCGCAAAGCCTGGAGCGAATACGCAGCGAGCTGGCCGAAGGCGAGCGTCAGCGCCAGGCGCTGCGCCGTGATGGGCAGGCCGGTTTATCGATCGATCTTCAGGCGCTGGAAGCGCTGGAGGCCCGCCTGGAGGCCATCGAAGACGAGTGCCGAGCGCTGGAAACCCAATGGACCGAGCAACGTATTCTTGCGCAACGCCTGTTGTCGCTTCGTCAACAATTGGCCAGGGCACGGGAATCCGAGCAGGATCAAACCCACGGTGTCGAAGCCCTGGAAGCGGCGCTGCATGAAACACACGGCACGTTGGTGGCTGCGCAGGCTCAGGAGCGCTTGGTCAGCTTCGAAGTTTGCCCGCGACTGGTCGCCGAGGTCATCAGTGCCTGGACCGGTGTACCGCTGGCGCAACTGGCCCGAGAGCACAATTTGAAAGTCGCCAGTTTCGCGGCGGACCTGCGTGCGCGTATTCGTGGTCAGGAGCCAGCTGTACAGGCGCTTGATCGCGCGATGCGTGCCGCCGCCGCAGGCCTGAACAAACCCGACGCCCCAGTGGGCGTGTTTCTGCTGGTGGGGCCCAGTGGCGTCGGCAAGACTGAGACGGCGCATGCCCTGGCCGACTTGCTCTATGGTGGTGATCGTTTCATCACCACGCTCAACATGACTGAATTCCAGGAGAAACATACCGTTTCGCGGTTGATCGGCGCACCGCCGGGCTACGTTGGTTTTGGCGAAGGTGGCATGCTCACCGAAGCCGTGCGGAAAAAGCCTTATTGCGTGGTGCTGCTCGATGAAATCGAAAAAGCCGACCCGGATGTGTTGAACCTGTTCTACCAGATATTCGACAAAGGCTTGGCCAACGATGGGGAAGGGCGGGAGATTGATTTTCGCAATACCTTGATTCTGATGACGTCGAACCTGGGCAGTGAGCGCATCGACGAACTGTGCGAAAACGGCGCGCACCCGAGCGCCGAAAGCCTCGAAGAGTCCATTCGCCCGATCCTCAGTAAACATTTCAAACCCGCTCTGTTAGCCCGCATGTGCGTGGTGCCGTACTACCCGGTCAGCGGGCCGGTGTTGCGTGAGCTGGTGACGATCAAACTCGACCGCATGGGCGAGCGGCTGCGCCGTCGTCACTTGGGCTTCAGTTACTGCGGCCAACTTGTGAACCATCTGGTCGCGCGTTGCAGTCGCAATGATCGCGGCGCACGACTGATTGACCAACTGCTTGACCTGCACCTGATGCCGCTGGTTGCCGACCGGTTGCTCGCGGCCATGGCCGGCGACGAACAGCTGCGGCATGTACACGCCGTGCTCAACGGCGATGCCAGCATTGCGTGTGAGTTCTCCTGAGGTGGGTGCGATGTTCAAGAAACTCTCGCAACCGCTGGACTATGCCGAGGCACTTTTGGCGCAGTTTTCCAACCTTTCACGCTTGGTGGACGGTGCTGAGCTGGTGGGGAATTTCATTCAGGGGGTTGCGCGGCTCAGTGGCTGTGAACTGGTGCAGTTGTACCTGCTCGATGCCACTCGCGCCCGCCTGGAAATGAACACCGAGTATCTGGAAGGCCTGGTGCAATTTCGTGACCCGCAAAGCCTGTCCTCCGATTATCACGCTGAGCAATTGTTGCAATTTTCCCTACGCCAGAACCGTGTGGTATGCCTCGGCGCGCTAAGTGACAGTGTGCACGAAACCCGTTTTCTGCCCGCGCGGGCCACACCATGGCAGTCGCTGCTTTGTGTGCCCCTGGTCGACCCGCAGGATGAGGTTGGTGGCTTGTTGTTGTGCGCCAGCAATCAGCACCTCGACTTGCATGGGGTCGCTGAATCCCTGGGACGTCTTGGGACCTTTGCACTTGGTCAGATGCATCTGTTGCAGCGCCTGCGCGGTCCTGTCGACGAGTCGGTGTCCGATGCCACAAGCTTGCCGAGCGGTATCAGTTACGGCCTGATCGGCAAGAGCGTCGCCATGCGCAAGACCTGCTCGTTGCTCAGTAAAGTACTGCATAGCCCCTATACCGTCCTGCTGCGGGGTGAGACCGGTACCGGCAAGGAAGTCGTGGCCCGGGTCCTCCATGATTACGGTCCGCGTCGATCCAAGGCGTTTATCGTGCAGAACTGTGCGGCGGTTCCCGAGAACTTACTGGAGAGTGAGCTTTTCGGCTATCGCAAGGGCGCGTTCACCGGTGCCGACCGAGACCGTGCCGGGCTGTTCGACGCGGCCAACGGCGGCACGCTGTTGCTCGATGAAATCGGCGATATGCCGTTGTCCCTGCAAGCGAAGTTGTTGCGAGTGTTGCAGGAAGGGGAAATCCGGCCGTTGGGTTCCAACGACACTCACCATGTCGACGTGCGCATCATTGCCGCCACTCATCGCGACCTGAAGCAGTTGATGGAGGAGGGCAAGTTCCGCGAAGACCTGTATTACCGCCTTGCGCAGTTTCCAATTCAGTTGCCAGCGTTACGTCAGCGCGACGGCGACATCATCGAGCTGGCGCGGCATTTTGCCGATAAGGCTTGCACACTCCTGAGGCGCGATCCGGTGCGCTGGTCAGACGCGGCACTCGATCACCTGGCTGCCTACGACTTCCCGGGAAATGTCCGTGAACTCAAGAGCATCGTGGAAAGGGCCGTGCTTTTGTGCGAGAGCGGCGAATTGCTCGTCGAGCATTTTGCGCTGCACATCCAGACCCCATCCGAGCGCGGCCGCGTGAACCTGCGTGAGCGGATGGAACAGATAGAACGTGGCCTGTTGATCGATTGCCTGCGCGAGAGTGCAGGCAACAAGACACGTGCCGCCCGCGAACTCGGCCTGCCGCTGCGCACGCTGATCTATCGTCTCGCGCGCCTGAACGTTCAGCGCAGTGATTTCAATGATTGATCCTTGCCCCTCATACCCATCCCAGCCGGCCCTTCATTACTGGAGAAGTTTCCATGCCTTTCTTTACCTGGCGAACCGTTCTGCTGACGCTCCTGATGTCATTCACCCTCGGCGGTTGTAGTGGCAACTACAAATTCAACGACAGTGATTATCGCCCTCTGGGTGATCCACAGGCGATCAATCGCGGCAAGTGACCCAAGGAGCCGTTAAGAGATGGATCTTGTTTTTGAAATGCTGAACGCCAACCAGTTCGTCCCTGTACAGCTGTGTCACAAGACCTTCGGGCCGGGCGGCGGAGTAATAGGACGGGGCGAGGGTTGCCATTGGATGATCCCCGACCGCGACCGCCTGCTGTCCAAGTGTCACGCGCAGGTCAGCTTCCGTGAGGGCGCGTTTTTCCTGACCGACACCAGTGGTAACGGTACGACCCATCGCGAAAGCGGCGCGCGCCTGCCTAAGGGCGAACCGGTCCGGATACAGGACGGAGACGCCTACATCATGGGTGATTTCGAGATCCTGGCGCGGCTGGTCGCCGGGCCGTCGAACAGCTTTGCCGAAGTCAGCCGCTCAATGCCGGTCGACAGTCTTATTCCCGACGATGCCTTCCTGGAACTCGACCCGCTCAAAGCGCTGGATCAACAGGAGCGGCTCTCGCTGGACATCGACGAGCTGATAAATCCTACGGCGGTACCACCGGACACCCTTGGACGTGCGGATTATGCGCGTATCGACAGGGAAAGCCTGCTGTTGCCGGAGCTGGTCGAAGAGCCAGTTGAACCAAGGCCTGCGCCCGTCCCGCCCACCAACGCTATTGATCATTCGCATGACGTTTTTTGGCAGCGCTTCGGTACCGCCTTGGGCATGGATCTCGAAGGCCTGGACAGCGAGGCCCGCGAAGGTCTGGCGATCAACGCAGCGCTGTTGCTCAAGCAAAGCATCCAGGGTTTGCAACAGAGTCTGGGTACTCGCTCGGAGCTGAAAAGCGAACTGCGCCTGGCCCAGACCTATGAAGAACAGGTTCGTCTGATTGCCGGCCTGCAAATCGATTACCACGGATGACGTCCATGTCCCACTGCACGATGCACTTATCCAAGCCTTTGACGACGCTGGCCATGACCTTGCTGTTGGCCGGTTGCACCGCGCTGTCGCCCTTTTCGACGATGACCAAGCTCAACCTCTCCCTGACGGCCAGTGAGCGACTCAACCCCGATATCAATGGGCGACCATCGCCGGTGGTGGTGCGGCTGTTCGAACTCAGGCATCCGGTGGCTTTTGAAAACTCAGATTTCTTCAGCCTCTATGAGCACGCGAGGGAAACACTGGCCCCTGACCTGGTTTCCAGCGAAGAGCTGGAACTGCGTCCAGGTGAAACCGTCGAGCTCAGGCTCGGTCTCTCTGGGAATGGCCATTACGTCGGCATAATCGCGGCGTACCGTGACCTGCCACATGTTCGCTGGCGCTACACACTGCCAGTGGTTGCGACACAGTTGACCGAAGCGAACCTGATCCTCGACCAGGATGGGGTCGCCACTACACTTGAAAGACAGGCCAGGGTAGATGACCGATGAGTCACGATAAAGTCATCTGGCAAGAAGGCATGCTGTTGCGTCCGCAGCATCTACAACACAACGATCGTTACTTCGACCATCAGTTGAAGGTTCGTACCCGATTGCTGGCCAGTTACGCCTGGGGATTCCTGACGCTGGAAATCGATGTGCAATTTCTCAATATGGGTCAACTGGTGGTCAGCCAGGCCAGCGGGGTGCTACCGGACGGAAGTCTGTTCGAGCTGGGTGGCAACGCCGAGCCGCTGGCCCTGGAGGTACCGTCCAATACCAGCAATACACCGATCTACCTCGCTCTGCCATTGGTGACCGGCAATCACATCGAGTCCCGTCGTCCAGAGCAGTCTGACGTGCTGGCGCGCTACACCATCTACGAGACACAAGTGACCGACTCCAACGCCGGGGATTGCGGCGGGAGCCAGATCAGTTGCGGAAGGCCGGACCTGCGCCTGCTGTTGGGCGAGCAACAGAGCGACCATGCGTTTGTGAAGCTCAAGCTCTGTGAGGTGCTGGATACCACGGCCGATGGTGTGATCAGGCTCGATCCGGACTTTGTGCCGACCTTCATCCAGGCACGCTCATCCCATTACTTGCTGTCGTGCCTCAAGGAGATCATCGGCATGCTTGCTCATCGGGGCGACAGCCTTGCCGAGCGGATCCGTTTCAATGGCAAGGCAGGTGGCGCGCAAGTCGGCGATTTCATGATGCTGCAACTGATCAATCGCAGTGAATTGCTGCTGCGTCATTATCTGGACCTGGAGCAAGTACATCCTGAAACGCTGTACCGAATGCTGCTGGCCCTGCTGGGTGACCTGGCGACGTTCTCCAGCGACAGCAAACGCCCACCGCTGGCCCACCGCTACCAGCACAGCAACCAAGGCGCGTGTTTTCGAAGCCTGATGCAAGCGATTCGCCAGGTTCTATCGATGGTGCTCGAACAGCACGCGATCGAGCTGCAGTTGCAGCCGCGTCAGTATGGAATCATCGTCTCGCCAGTGCAGGATCTCTCCCTGCTGGATACGGCTTCGTTCGTACTGGCGGCAAGTGCCAACTGTGACAGCGAAGAACTGCGCCATCGATTGCCGTCGAACCTCAAGGTTGGCTCGGTGGAGCGTATCCGCCAGTTGGTCAACCTGCATCTGCCCGGTATCAAGATCAGGCCTCTGCCCGTGGCTCCGCGGCAGATCGCATTTCACGCCAACAAAACCTATTTCATCCTTGAACCCAATACCGAAGACCTGGCGCAACTGAAGCGATCCGCAGGCTTTGCGTTCCATGTTTGCGGTGATTTCGCTGAGCTTGAGCTGAATTTTTGGGCCATCAGGAATTGAACGAAATGGATAAGGAAAATCCTCAGGACGAAACGACCGTCCTGCTCGACCATCATGGACAACGTCCTGCTTCCGGGCCCTTGACCGATGCTGCTTCGCCGCCGCGTTTCGAACAGTTGCAAGAGCGGATGATCTACGCCGCGCACCTGCCACGTTCCCAGTCACTCAATGTCAGCCTGAATCCGCTGGTCGCGGCGGCGTCCGGATTGCTTTCGCAAATGGTGCAGCTCAAACACGGCCGCGCACGCGAGGACCTGCAAGCCCTTAAAGGGGAACTTAAGCGAGGTCTGGAGCAATTCGAAGCCTGTGCCTTGCAGGGCGGTGTTGAAAACAGTCAGTTGATCGCCGCGCGTTACGTGCTCTGCTCAGTGATCGATGAGGCGATCGTCACCACGTCGTGGGGTCAAGGAGGCGGCTGGTCACAGATAAGCCTGCTCAGCACTTTCCACAACGAAACCTTCGGCGGCGAGAAGGTCTTCCAGTTGCTTGAGCGCCTGTCGAAAAACCCTATCAAGCACCTGCCGACGCTTGAACTGTTGTATCTGTGCCTATCCCTGGGCTTCGAGGGTAAGTATCGGGTTCAGGCCCGCGGGATGCTCGAACTCGAAAGCCTGCGCGACGCCCTGTACCGGCTGATTTGCCAGACCCGCGGCGACATTCCCCGCGAACTGTCACCTCGCTGGGAAGGATTCGATGGCGCGCGACGCAGTCCGGTGCGCATTGTCCCTGCCTGGACAGTGGCGGTTTTTACCTTGGTCTGCCTGGGAGTGATGTACTCGAGTTTCGCCTGGGTATTGAACGAGCAACGCCAAAGCGTACTGCAACCTTATCAACTGTCAGAGCCGGCCGCCGCTCGGCCGCTGCCGTAAACAGGGACGTGTCATGAAATTGCTTTTCAGGAAAGCCGGTGCCTGGGTGCGCCAGACGTGGATTTGGACGCTGCTGCTGGTGCTTTGTGTTGCGCTGCTGGTGTGGTTCGCCGGGCCACTTCTGGCCGTCAATGACTACAAGTTTTGGGCAAGCCCGACGGCGCGATTGCTGACCATCAGCGTGCTTCTGCTGGGCTGGGGCCTGGTCATGGTTTTCGTCAATGGGCGCGCCGGTTCAAGCGCCAATGCCCAGCAAGACGCCTCCGGGCATGCGCGGGCCCTGTACCAGGCCAGGATTGATGAGCAGCGCGAAGTACGCTCGCGCTTCAATCGGGCTTTAACCTCGCTAAGGTCCTCAAGCGTCTATCCTGGCCGCAGTGACCGCTGGCGCAACGATCTGCCGTGGTATCTGCTGATAGGCCCGCCCGCCAGCGGCAAAACCCGTCTGTTGGATTGTTCAGGCCTTGAGTTCCCTCTCGACAGGCTTGAGCGCAAGCCAGTCGGCGACATATCGGGTACCCGTCATTGCGATTGGTATTTTGCCGAGCACGCCGTGCTGATCGACACCGCCGGGCGCTACCTGACCCAGGCGGACAGTGATATCGATAGCAGCGCTTGGGCCGTATTGCTCGAACTGCTGCGCAAACGTCGCCGCAGTCGTCCGTTGAACGGGGTACTGGTGACGGTTCCGACCGAGATCCTGTTGCTGGGCAGCGAAGATGAAATGACCACGCTGGCGTGCCAGATTCGTGGCCGCTTGCAGGAACTGCAAAGGCGGCTGCACATCGATGTCCCGATTTACCTGGTCCTGAGCAAAGCGGACAGCGTGCCTGGTTTCAATGAATTCTTTGATTCGCTGACGCGTGAGGAAAACGACCAGGTGTTGGGTGCGAGCTTCAGTCGAGACCAGCGGGGCAGTGACGTAGCCGTGTTACGTGCCGAGTTCGAGGCGCTGCTGCATAGACTCAACAGCCAGATGATCATGCGCATGCATCAGGAGCGCGACCCGCTACGCCGTAGCTGCATGCTTGATTTTCCTCACCAACTGGGACAACTCGGCGCCGGGCTTTGTTTGCTGGTCGAGCAGGCGTTTACTGGCAACGTCGGTACGCTGCGTGGTTTCTATTTGACCTGTGCATTGCTGCCGGGTCGAACAATGGAGCTGACTGCCGAACCCGGCAACGTGGCTTTGCGCGCCAGTAATACCGTGTCTGGTCGACGCTCGCGGTTCATTCATCATTTGATCAGCCGGGTGATTTTTCCGGAAGCCGATCTGACTGACCTCGTTCAGCGCGAACGCCGTCGTATCCATTGGAGACAGCGGGCCTTGTACCTCGGGGCGCTGACAGTCGTTGGCCTGTGCGGGCTGTTGTGGGCGAACGGTTTTTCGGCCAACCACGAGCGTCTGGATAGCTTGCGTATGCTGGCGCAACACTGGGACCAGCAGCAATCGGTCAAAGTGAACGCTGATGACTGGGCCGCAATGCTTGAGTCACTGGATATTCGTTTCGACGCCACCCGGGTTTTCCCACCCTACAGGGCCGTGCCATTGTACGAGCGTGCCGGCCTGTACCAGGGCGATGCGAGCAACCCTGCGGTGACCGAGGCCTATGAGCGTGAATTGCAGGCGCAACTGTTGCCGAAGGTTGCGCAGAGGCTGGAAGAGCAAGTCCGCAACAACTGGAGTGACCGCGAGCAATTGCTCAACAGCCTGCGCGCGTACTTGATGCTGGGTCTGCAAGAGCGTCGAGATGTTGCCTGGCTCAAGGATTGGCTGGCCAACGATGGGTCACTTCGTTACCCCGGCAACACGGCGCTACAGGAGGGCCTGAATGCTCACTTCGCGCGCCTGTTGGAGCTACCCTTCATTCATGCACTCAATGAACCGCTGGTAGCCCAGGCCCGAGAGGCCCTTCGTCGTGAGTCCTTGGCCGCCGTCGTGTACAAAATGCTGCACGAACAGGCCAGCCATCTACCGCCATATCGACTCGGCCAACACTTGGGTTCACAAGGAGGGCTGTTGGTCGGTACCGATCGTGTGATTCCTGGTTTTTATACCCGCCAGGGTTACGAACGTTACTTTTCGGTTCAGGGGACGGCGCTGATCAGCGAATTGTTGCAGGACAACTGGGTATTGGGTGAAGGCGAGGGCCTCAGCGGCATGGACATGCGTCGCCTGATGGTCGAACTGGAACAGCGGTATTTTCGTGACTATGCCGACCACTGGAGCGAAGCGGTCGGTCAGATCACCCTGCAAACCGTCAGCAATGCGGCTGAGGGCGCCGAGCAACTCGCGGGGCTGACTTCGGCTCATTCACCGATTTTGCGGATGCTGGTGCAGGTGCGCGAAAACACTCGACTCCAGGCGGTTGTCGAGCAACTCGACGACCTGACGCAAGCGGCCGGAAAGGGCGAACATGCCGTTACAAAACTAGCCGCTGTGGCAGGGAAAGCTTCTGCGTCCCTGACCGAACATCTGCCGGACAACGCACAAAAATCCTTGCGACGGCGTTTCGAACCGCTGCATCGCCTGCTGGATGGAGAGGGCGGGCCCACGGCTGATCTGGTCCAGGTCTTGCGGGCCCTTGATGAGGTGCAATTGCAATTGGCGAACCTGGCCCGAGCCAGTGCACCGGAACAAGCGGCGTTCGAATTGGCCAGGCACCGCATGGGCGGCGGGCGAGATGCGTTGAGTCACCTGCGCAGTGCGTCTGCTCGCCTGCCGCGGCCAATCAGTGGGTGGTTCAACGTGCTGGCCGAGGACAGCTGGCGTTTGGTGCTCAGCGATTCTTATCGATACCTGAACCAGCGTTATCAGAGCGAGCTGTACAGCTTTTACGGCAAGGCAATCGACAAGCGATACCCGTTCAGCGCCCACAGTGCCAGCGACGTGGCGCTCAATGATTTCCGAGAATTCTTCAAGGACCAAGGCATCGTCGGTCGCTTTTTCGACAATTATATGCAGCCCTTCGTCAGCGGTCCGGCGGGAGACTACCGCCTGCGCAGTATCGACGGGCAGAGCTTGCCGATCTCTCGGGTCTATCTCGATCAGATGGCAACAGCGCATACCATTCGCCGGAGCTTTTTCGCCGAAAACCCGACCGAGCCACAAGTGCAGTTCCAGCTTGAGCCGTACACCCTGGACCCGGCAGTAAGCCGTGCTGAATTCCGCTTTGGCGACCAGATGCTTGAATATCGCCACGGTCCGATCCTGCCGGTGGCGTTTACCTGGCCAAGCGACGCGCAGAATGGCCGAACCGCGCTGGTGCTGGACAAAATGGTTGGGCGAGGCGTGGGTATCGAGAAAAATACCGGGCCATGGTCGCTGTTTCGTTTGTTCGATTTGATGCAGAGCGAATACCTGACCGGGCGCGATGTACGCGTCTTGAAGGCGGATCTGGGTGGCCTGCGCGCCAATTATTTGCTGACGAGCCAGCGCACACCGAACCCTTTCGACATGAGCGTGCTCCGCACATTTCGTCTGCCGGTGCAGCTTTGATGGTGGCTAGTCCCTGGTACAGCGCGGCGCGCACCGACCCGGGCAAAGCCCGCGCACGTAATGAGGATGCTTTTCTCGACTGCCCACAACAGGGAGTATGGGTGGTGGCTGACGGCATGGGTGGCCACTCGGGCGGTGACATCGCCAGCCAGATGATCGTTGCCAACCTGACGGAACTGCCACTGTACCGGGACTTGGGGGAGCGTTCGAAAGCGGTGCGCCAATGCCTGCGCTGGATCAATCGACGACTGAGCCAGGAGCTTACCGTCACCGAAGATCGTCTCGGCATTATCGGCAGCACCGTGGTGGTGCTGTTGCTGGAAGGAAACCGCGGGGTCTGCATTTGGGCTGGTGACAGCCGTTGTTACCTGTGGCGCGGTCGACGCTTGTACCAACTGACCAAGGATCACTCGCTGCAACAGCAACTGATCGACAGGCAACACTTCAGCCGCGATGAGGCCTGCGCCCACCCTGCGGCCAAGGCACTGACCCGCGCGGTCGGTGCCGCGCCGGAGTTGACGCTGGAGGTGCTGGAGCTGGACGTTCAGCCGGGTGATACGTTTTTGCTGTGCAGTGATGGCCTGTACCAAGGCCTCGGCACAGAGGCCCTTGGCAGAGCCTTGGACCTGGCTTCGCCTCGTAGGGTGTTAGAGCATCTTTTTGACGACGTTTTGCGTGGCACGGCGCCGGATAACCTGACGGCCGTGGTGATCCGCCCGTGAGTGAAGAGGGTGCCTATCCCACGTATTTCGCCTTCGCCAACGCTGCACCTACTGCGATATCCAGCCAGCGTTGCATCAGCGAAACACCGGACATACTCGCAGGCCGCTATCGCCTGGAACGCTTGCTTGGCGCTGGCGGCATGGGCGTTGTTTACCGCGTACGGGATTTATTGCACGAACAATACGCTGATCCTGACCCGTACCTTGCCTTGAAGATGCTCAGTGAAGCATTCGACGAGTCACCTGATGCCAGTGCGTTGCTCTACAGCGAGTTCGCCCTGATGCGGCGATTGCATCACCCGAATATTCTGCGCCCCTACACCTTCGAAGTGGATGCAGCCCAACGACGGGCCTTCATCACCATGGAGCTGATGCGTGGCCTGACCTTGGACAAACTGCTTTGTGAACGGCCCCAGGGGGTGCCTTGGCCTGAACTGAAGGCTATCGCCGTGCCGCTGCTTGATGCACTGGCCTACGCCCACAGCCGCGGCGTACTGCATGGCGACATGAAGCCTAGCAACATCATGTTGAGCGAAGAAGGCCTGCGCCTGTTCGACTTCGGTTTGGGCCTGGTCGAGGAGGGGCCTTCGCAGCATCTGCCAAACCTGAATCGTGAACGCCTTAACGCTTGGACGCCCGGTTACGCGGCACCTGAACTGCTCGAAGGTGCGCCTCTGTCAGCCGCTGCCGATGTCTACGGTGTGGCTTGCGTGCTGTATGAACTGGCGAGCGGCAAACACCCATTCCGACGCTTACCCGCCACCCAGGCTCGCGATGCTCGGTTGGAGCGCTCACTCAAGGCGCCGCGCAACCTGCCCAGACACAGCTGGCCGGCGCTGCGTATGGCGCTGGCGTTTGATCCGGGGCAGCGGCGTATTGGCGCGGCTCGATTGCGTGATGTCTTGGGTGGTGTGTTGTCCCGGTGGTGACCCTCTCCCTGTGTGCGAGCCTGCTCGCGAAGGCGGCAGTACATACATAACTGGCCTCAAGATGTACGCGGTCCATGGCGAGAAAGGTTGCTCCCGCTCGGCGGCGCAGCCGTCTTAGACCAGTTAGAGCGGTCTGTTTGGAAGACTGCGCCGGCCTTTTGGGACTGCTGCGCAGCCCGGCGGGGATAAATCCCCTCGCCACGGGTGGTGTAGCGGCTAGCGTGGGTCGACGTTATCCAGCACGCGGTTCGCCAGCAATGAACTCAGTTCGATCAGTTGCTGGATGCCGAGGGCGATGTGGCGGCGGGGGCCTTCGAGGTCGAAGGCCAGGTTGCTGATCATCGCGTCGGCGGATGCCAGGTTTTCGCTGAGGTTGGCGAGCAGGCATTCGTTGTCGGCGTTTTTTGCCACGGTGAATAGCTGGCCCGGTTTGGATGCGTCTTCCGAGTTTTCCGGTTTTGGTAGGAGGTAGTAATCCAAGGCGCGCTTTTCTGCTTCGTCTTGTTTCTTCGTTTTGGATTTAGCGGACGCAGAGCTTTGATCTGCTTCGGGAGGATTCGGTGTGATTTTGAACATGGTGGAGCTCCTTTCGTAAGAGGAACCGTCACCGTCTGCCGCCAAGCAGATGGGGTGACGGATTACACAAGGTTGGCGGACCGGAACGAAAGGAACCCGGCATCCCCGAAGGGATCCTTGCGCAACCCGCCATAACATAGGAGTGCCAATGCCAGAGGCATCTCAATCATATTGAGGGGCTGTTGCGCCTTTCGTATACCGGGCCGCCAAGCCCGACCACTGATGGGCAGTGGCAGGGAAACGATAGAACCCGGGAGCAAGGCGCACAAGCGGGCGGATTCTGGCGTAGTTGTAGGCAATGGCGCAAGGATGTGTAGCTGGGTGGAAGCGTTGTGGAGGGAGAATAAACAAGGCTTCGTATTGCCCTGGAATTCATGGTCAGAGATTGCTCTCGCACCGGTGATGCAGTGGTTTTTCTGTAGGAATGTGTCGTCATTTTTGGGGCGGCTTCGCCGCCCAGCGGGGCGGTGCGACGTTTTGCTAAATCCCCTCGCCGCAGGTTGATGGTGTGGCGGCTAACGTCGGTCGACGTTATCGAGCGTTCGATTCGCCAGCAGTGCATCTGCTCTCCCTTTTTCCGGTCTCGACCCATGGCAAAGCAGCTTGATCCCGTTCGATCAGCAGCAAGGACCAATCAGGTTCTTGAGTTTTAATCATTGACGTCTATACCGGTGATGGCGACATGCTATTTCTTCATGTCCCTCGGAGGCGTATGCACTTCAAGACGTTCATCTCTCTTTTCCCCGTTCTGGCGCTTATCGGAGGGTGCAGTGCTTCCAGGCCGGAGTCGGGCACGATGCTCAAGACTTGGTCGGAGAGCGTGGCGAACCTGGGTGTTAGAGCGGTATATCCGTTGCAGGAGGGGCTGTATCCGGGAAATTTTCTTTTGGTCCCCACCTACCCCGGGAAAAGCCGTTCTGATGAAAAGCCTTCGGCGTTTTACACCTATTATCCGGCGCCAGTAGGGTCGTTGGATCTGTGCAAACTGTATCTGTCGATCCGCAGTGCCCCGGAGTTGCCGCAAATCTCTGGCTACCCGGTCAAGGGCGGGGAGCCGGCAGGGGAGAAGACGGTAGCGCCCTGGCAGCCGACGGCTATCAACTATTCGCACTTCAAATGCAGCGGCTATAAAGAGGCGGACTTCAGAGTCAACCGCGTCACGGCGTTCCCGGCTTTTCAGTTCGGGTCACGTGTCGAGTCGGGAATGGGTGCAAATGTGATGGCGGGAACGGTGGGGGCGAAGGGCAGTGTGGTGGGCAAGGATGATTACCTTATGACGGTCTCGGTGCCGAGTGTCACGGTCATAAGGGTGGACGTTCCTGATCTTCTGAGCGCCTTGGGCGGCAATGGCTTCAAGACAAAGGACGGGTTTGGCAACTTACAAAGCGTTGTTGCCCGGATGATGCAGCTTCAAACTTTCGTCGACAAACAGGGCAATAGCTCGAAACCGGAGCTGCTGCTGGTTTCGGAAGTGTATTACGCGAACGCGATCGATATTTCCGTCACAAGCTCAGCGGGCCAGTCGGCGCAACTCGCCGTTAGCACTCAGGCTTTGGTCGAGCGGTTTGAAAAGCTGGCAGGTTTGCGTGATCAGATGAAATTGATGATGAAGGAGGCTCCTGCCACGCAAGGTAGCAGTCAGGGCCAGCCGAATACACAGACTCAGCAAACGGCCATGAACGAGCTTGCCCGGGAAATTGGCGAAACCGAGGCTGAGGTGGACAAGCTATCCAAAGCCCTTTTACCGGATGCGCCGGGGGTTACAGGTGCGGTGAAATCTGTTTCCAGCTCGGGCGTGACGTTGACCCAAGTCTTTCCGCGCCCGATGGCGATTGGGTATCGGGCCATAGGGCTCAATCCGGATCAGTTGATTGGTAAGTGATCTTCAAGCAGCAAAAGAAACTGGCGCAGCGCCGGGAACGTCACGCTGCCAGCAAAATGATGCGGTTTGTCGGTGTTCCCGTAGGCCCGGCTTCCCGGTCCAGGTTCTGCCCCTGAAACCGCAGGTTACCGCCCAGCGGGAGCAAGCTCCCTCGCCACGGGGTTGGTGGTGCCGCGGCTATCGTGGGGCGACGTTGTCCAATACTCGGCTTGCCAGCAATGAACTCACATTTTTTGGTATAGCTAGGCGCGATCAATAACGAAGCGTCGAGGCAGTTCAGCTCGACGCTTCGTTTTGTTCCTCTGTCCTTTGGCTACCCGTGCGCACCGAGCAATATCGACAGGCCCCCGATGCGCTATGGATCCAAGGACAGGCTGTACAGTCCCGGGCCTTTCCCAAGTCCTTCCAACGCTTTCTGAAGGTTGGCAAGGTCCTGCCTTGCTTTGTCTTTTTCTGCCGTGTTGGCCCCACCACTGTCCAAAACTGCCTGTGCTTGGTCCATCTTGAGTTTTGTATTTTTCATCAAGGCATCCCGGGCTTCAGCCTGGGTGCGCATTACCTTGATGCACCAATCCGCGAAATTTTTCTGGCCTTCATTCGGGTTCGGCAGCAAAAGAGCCGACATGCACAGCTGCTGTTCATCGTCGGCGAGCACTATGTTATTGACGATGCCTTCGACTGTTTTCGCTATTTGTTGAATGTGGGCATCCGATCGTTGGCTGCCCATGCCCGTGGTTTCTATTTTTACCTTGACTTCGCCATCCGCAATCACACCTTTTGTTTCGGCTATTGCGCTGTCGATAACGTTTCTATCGTCTTTCAGGTTTTTGATTTTTTCCGCTAGGCCCGCAGCGGTTTGATCCAGTTCCGAAGTGTCAGCGTTGGCATTGGCTTTTTTGGCATCACTGATTTTTTTGTCTACCGCCGTTTTTTCGGTTTCCAGGGCGGTAATTCTATCGCTGACCTTCTCTCGCTCAGCTCTCTGTTCGGAAAGTGATTTTGTCGCTTCGGCCCGGCCACTTGTTGTGAGGGCTATTGGAGGAGCTTTGACTGTTCCGGTCAGTTGCTCAATCGCCAGGAGGGCGACCGTGTTTTTTTGGAGCCGCCTCATGAGAAGGTCATATTGAGCGGCGCTTATCGCGCCAGACATATAGCTTTCACACAAGCGGTAGCCGAAATCCCGGAGCATCTGGATACTTTGTGTACGTATTCCCGTGAATGCGGCCCCGTCCTGCATGGCGAACGCCAATTCACCGCTTGCCTTCTCTGGGTAACCCCCTTTTGCCGCCAGCTCATAAGCAAGGGAAGCCATTGCGTCGGGGCTTGGTTCTGCACAAACGAACACCCCGTTCTTTCTGTACTCCTGCGAAACGAGCTTTCCGGTCGCGTCGTATTTTTTGGTGATGTTCTCATTGGGGGCAACCAGTATGGCTCGCTGTCGGATATCGCTCATGGAGCTTTCCCCGCGGGAGACATCGAATGTCCGGTAGATACTGTTCAGGTTGGCGCATCCGGCGATAGACACAACGATTAAACCTAACAAAGTCCCCTTCATGGCGCATGGCTCCCTTTGCATGGCGCTGATGGCACTTTGGTATAGCTCATGGAGTCGATGTCCGCGACCGAGTGGAGCATAAGAATTTTCTGGGAGGCCAACCCATGACCTCTTTTTCCAACAAGCGGGGGCCGCTGCGCAGCCCAGCGGGAGCAAGCTCCCTCGCCACGGGGTTTTGCGTTTAACCTGCGCCGAGTAGTTTGTTCGCAAGCGCCAGATCGAACTGTTTGTTCCCAAATATTGCTTTAGTCGCCAGGGCTTTCTTGAGCACATCCGAATCCAGGCTCAGATTATTTTTGTGCGCCGCAAACACAATCGTCAGGAATGGAAACGCATAGTTATCTGGCTCGGCCAACACGTCATCGATTAATGCGGGCGTACCCAGAACGCAGTGCTCGGCCTTGGGCAGGTAAAATTTTTCGAGTCGTTCGGTTATTTTTTGCACAGTGGCGCTAATGGCCTGAGGGGATGCGTAATAACCGTCGGCCTTGGTCAGGTGTTGAACGTAGATTTCCCCAAGCTTTTCCTTGGCAACGAGCAGGCCAAGTTTGTTTTTGCTGGCCTTCAGGTCCAGGTGGGGTGACGTTGTTTGCTTCAGCGCCGCCAGTAATTCCACTTCCAGATGCTTGCGAATTTCCATACTCATGGCGTAGACCTGAGCGAGCCTCGTGGGGTAATCACTTCATGCTCATCCGTTGGCTCGATCGGCATATGGATGTCAAAGCTTGTCCAGGCTAGCAACCGTGGTGGTGTAGAAGGCCACGCCCGATTTGTCGATGACCTTTATTCTGCCGCCTTCTTCCTTGAGGTCTTTGAGGTACGGACCGAATGCTATTTCGTCAGGCGCGGTTCGCAGAATTTCTTTGTCGAGTACCGGTGTGTTTTTCCTCAAGACCTTAAGGTTCATGAGGAAGCAATCGATGGTTAACTGGCACTCCAGGGCGCAGACATAGTCCGACCCTTTTATTTTTTTCTGCTTGAAGGTCCACTCGTTTTTATAGTGGTTGCGGCGGAACTCATCCATTGCGTTTTTCAGCAGATCGTCAGGCAAGGTCATGTGTGGGCGGCATTTTTCCAGGCCTTCCAACAACAGTTGTATGAAGAACTCATTGAGCTCTTTGACCGATGTGCATTTTTTATACAGTTCGGTATCCAGGCCAACATTGACGATGAGCGCGCCGCTGGAGTTTACATAGGGCTCATTGACGGCTTGGCGGGTGCCGACAAAACAGATTTTCTTGAAATTCGGCGTTTCGAATTTTTCTGCACTCAGGTGGCGCTCAAGAAAATTGCAAATCGATCGGCTTTGGTCGCGAAACGGATGAATAATTTCGTCGCCGAATTCGCCCAGGTCGGGGTACAGGTAGATTTCTTTTAAGATCATGGTCTTGAATGCCTCGCTGGGTCTAGTTCCTGCCTGCGTCGATTCGCATTTCTTCGCTCCCAATGCTCGATTTTCCAACGAGCACCTGGGCCGGCCGGCACCTTTTTGATGACTCTGGATTCGTAACGTCCCGTGTTACCCGGTTCTGCGTTCCATTTCCTAACCTGGGTCTCGGCGCGAACAGATTTTCCGTTTGTTTTTATCTTGCCGCCACTCACGCCGGTTTTGGCGACTTTACCCGTGCGCGTGTCCACGATCTCGTAACCATGTTGCGCTTTGCGACTGGTTTTCGAGTTGCCGTGGCAGGACCAGCCCCACGGGTCTATCCAGCCGAGCGGGTTGGGGGCGTATTGATAGAGGTTGATTCCGCCCAGCAGTTCGATGGGATCGGGTGTCGTGAACCGCCCGATATCCGGGTCGTAAAAACGAAACGTGTTGTAGTGCAGGCCTGTCTCTCGGTCCAGATATTGGCCTTGGAAACGCAGGTTCTGTTCTTCGATGTAATGAGGCTCACGCACTTCCTCAACGGTATTGCCCCAAACGCGGTAACGCGCTTGCCAGACGATGTCGCCTTTGGCGTCCGAGAGCTGTTCCGGTAACCCATTCTGATCATTGTGGTAGTAGTGAATGTTTTGTTGAGCACCGAGGCCGTCCACTCGAGCGAGTGGTTCGTGGCTGTCCGTGTCATAGAGGTAAACGCTGCACTGGCTGTTTTTTTGTTCCTGAAGCAGTCGCAAACCGTCCCAGATGAAGCGTGTTTCACCCAGTGGATAACCACGACTGTCATGTTCGGTTTTTGCCGTCCGACGACCCAGTGGGTCATAGGTCATCCTGACGACCGTATCTTGGGAACCGCTGCGGTTATGCACCTCGATCAAACGGTGCTCGGCATCGTAGACAAAGCGTTGCACCAGATGGCCACCGCTGCGTTTTTCGATCATCCGGCCAAAGGCGTCGTAACGATAACGTTTGTCCTGATAGGTCAGTAATTTGTTATGCACCACGAGCCCGGCGCCGGGTTGAGGCCCGTCCAGCAAGTTGGCGGCAGCATCGTAGGCGAAGGTTTCGCTCGGGCCTTGGACATTGTCTTGGCTGGCGAGAATGCGCCCCGTCGCATCGTAGTGCAGCAACCGTTGGCGATCACCGCTGGGCGTCTGGTCGAGGCGACTGATCAGATTGTCATTGGGGTCGTAGTTGAATTGTTTCTGCGCCACAGGCGGCAATAGCGTCGACTGGTCCGCATGACGTTGCAGGCGCGAACGCACGCGTCCGCCCCGGTCATATTCGCTACGGGTGATGAGTCGTCCTTGAGTGCGAAGGACCTCACGGTGCAATCGATCACGCTCGAAATCACAGATCACCTGTCCGTCAATATTGAGTTGGTGCAGATGGCCGCTGCCGTAATACAACCGATTGAGTCGACGGCCGTCCGGTAGCTGCGTTTGTATCAAGCTGCCCAGTTCATCGTAATGATGCCGTAAGCGGCCAGCCGAACTTTGCTCTTCCAGCAGTTGCCCGATGGCGTCGTAGGCAAAGCTCAGGTTTTGTTGGTTGCCCTGATTATCTGTAAAGGTGACGGCAATGAGTTGGTCCACAGTGTCGTAGGTGTACTCGGTTCGGCCGTCTGCCGTTATTTTGCCAATCAGCCGTCCGGCAGCATCTCGTTCAAGGTGATGAATGATGGGCTCTATTGGGCCGCTGGATACCAGCGCCATACCATTGCCAAAAGGGGCAGGGAAATGGGCCTCGCGAATGGCGTTATTCAGCCCGTCGTAGGCATAACGTCGGGCGCTGCCATCCAGATCCTGTTGCTCGATCATTCTGTCGCCGGCGTCCCAGGCAAATCGATAGCTTTCCCCGTTTTCGTTGGTTAGCGCCTGGAGGCGTCCATAGGCGTCGTAGCTGAATTGAACCGACCTTCCATGGGCGTCGATGCGTTGGCGAACCTGTCCGCGCCCATCGTGCTGATAGACGGTGGTATGACCGGCCGCATCGATGTAACTGGTGAGTTGACCGCAGGCGTCGCGCAAGTAGTGTTCGACGCGGCCATCAGGCAACTGATAACGCAGCAGGCGGCCGCGGGAGTCATGTTCATAGACAGTGCGCTCGCCAAGAGCATCCGTGATGACCTGTAGATAACCGCGATGGTCATAGCTGAACTTTGTCGAATACCCGGAGCAGTCAATATGTTCAGCCAGTTGCCCTTGAGTGTTCCAACGCAAGGTGTTGCTTTTGCCGGTCGGGTCGACAATTTCTATGATTTGCCCATGAGCGTTGTAGCGATATTGGGTGACGAGGCCCAGAGGGTCTGTTTCGCGAATGCAATTGCCGCGGCGATTGTATTCATATCGCCAGTTGTTGCCGGCGGCGTCGGTTTCTACTAACGGTAACGACCAATGATCGAGCCATAAAACGGACTCAATGCGTCCGAGCGGATCACTGGACTGGCTGAGGTTGCCGGCCTCGTCATAGCCATAGGTGTAGCGTCCGCCCTGTGGATCGGTGGCGCTGAGCAACTGGCGCTCATCGTTCCATTCGAACAACCAGGTCTGGCCGAGGTTGTCGCTGAATTGGATGATCTGGTGCTGGCTGTTCCAGTGCCGGATGCTGACCCGTTGCAGGCTGTCTCTGATGCGGGTGATGCCGGCCTTGAGGTCATAGTCGAACTGGTAGGCGTCGCCTTCGTCAGTCCAGTGCCGCACCACGCGCCATTCCTGGTCTTCGATCAGCGCCCATTCGTAGAAGCAGCGCAGGCCGGTGGGCAACTGATGCTCGACCATCCGTTGCCCGGCGTCGTAGCTGAAGCGTCGTTGTACCTGGCCGGTGGCGTCGCGCACTTCGGCGAGGGTGTTCGCCGCGTCGTAGGCGTAGCTGACCAGCACTTCCCGGGATTGGTCGGGGTAGAGGCGTTCGATCTGGGTGACGCGCTCGCCTTCGCGAATCAGCTCGACGTGCACCAGGTCGAAGGTGTCGCGTAGCCGCACCAGGCGTCCGGCGTCGTCGTAGTCGAGGTGGATGCGGTTGTCGTTGCGGTCACCCAGTTGGCTCAGGCGCAGGTGGGATGGGTTGGCTGGCGAAGGTTCGAACAAACGGTACAGGCCGTTGTCGCTTTCGATCAGCAATTGCCCGTTCACATGGCGGCGCACGGCCAGGCCTTCGCCGGCGCTGAACACCGCGCCGCCCAAGGGGATGGAGCCCATGTCGATAGGGCGGCCCTGTTCGTCGGTGTAGATCAGGGTTTCGCCGCCGTCGGGGTGGGGCAGGATGTCCACCTGGACTTCGTAGGCGACGCTCCAGCCGGCACCGAACAGGCTGTCGCGGCGCTCGTCGCGGCTGTTGTAGACGCGCTGCCAGTCAATCGGCAGGATGCCGGGCAAGACGAAATCCAGGTCTTCGTCACCGCCCAGTACCTTGGCGCCCGTGGCGGCATGCACCGGGTTCGACGAGCCCATGGCAGCGTTGGCGGCCGCGTTCGCCGCGCTGCTGGCGGCCATGGATACCGCGCCGCCCACCAGCATGCACGGCAGTTTGCTGAAGAACTTGCCCTTGCCACCCTTGAGCATCAGCAGCGCCGTGACCGCCAGGCCCACGCCCGGGGTCTTGCCGCTGCGGATCTCGCGCACCACCACCGAACCGCCGCCAATGGTCACGTTGGACGAAATCAACCCGGAGGACACCACCGTCGCATCGCAGGTGCTGCGGTCGCCGCTGCGCACGGCGGGCTGGCCGTTGATGGTGACTTTGTCTGAGCCTTCGGCCATGAACTGCGGTGGCATGGGTGGGTGCTTGGTGCAGATCACTAGATCTTCCGGCCGGGTCTCCGTACCGGGGGCGGGCGAGGCGACAGTGGGGCGCCACATCTGCGAAAAGAAATTCCCAGCCATGTCCAGGTAGCTAGGCTCTTCTTCCGGCTCGGGCATTTCCAGTTCGGTGCCGGCCGGCGCGACATGGGAAACCACCGCTCCAGCGGCGCGGGCCGAGGGGATGTTGTTGGTAAAGGTGTCCTTGGAGCCGGTGAGGATGTTGGCCTGCACCGTGGGCGGAAAGAGGGCGTTGCCGATGCCCTCGCATAAATTGCTCAGGCCTTTGTCGGCCCCGGTCTTGCTCATGGCCAGGCCGACGACGGTGCCCACCACCAGGCCCAGGACGAAGCAGCCCAGGCCGCCGGTGACGACGGTGATGCCCGTGGCCGCGACCACGGCGGCGGTCGCCAGGGCGGTGATCGCGATGTTGGCCGCCACCTCCAATACGCCGCCAAGAATGTCGGCCATCATCGATGTGTGGTTCAGTGCATCGCCCAGGCGGGCGGCCCAGAGCGCGTCAGACATGCAGGGTGCTCAGGTGGTTGATGACCGTGTGTTCAAGCAATTTGATGCCTTCCATTGCGCCTGTTGTCCTTGTGGGTTACGGCATGCTCGTTAATGCCATTTTCAGGCGCTTGATCCGCTTCGGTTTGTCCCTGTGGGAGCGATGATGCCTTCCACTTCCTTGACGCCACCAAACCCCTGTGGGAGCGAGCCTGCTCGCGATGGGGCCCTTTCAGTCAACCTCATCAGTGCCTGACCCACCGCTATCGCGAGCAGGCTCGCTCCCACAGGGATGGGGTGTCAGGCCGGAGTGTCGAACACCAGCGACCCCTTGATCGTCGCCCAATGCGCCGCTTCGGCATCGCCCAGTTTCTCTGCTTTCACATAACTCAGGGCAAGCATCTTGCGAGTGCCGGGCAGTACCAGCGCGAGCTGATATTGGAAAACCTTTTCGTTGCCCTTGTTGAACTGGCTGCGCAATTCGATGGCTTCGACTTCCTGGTTGGCACCCACGCGTACGGTCGCGCCCGGTTGGCAGCGCAGTTGCTGGACCTGTTTTTCCAGGCGCTTGAGCTGGTCGTCGAGGTTGCTTTGCAGGGTCTCGCCCTCGGCCAGCAGGCTGCGGCTGACAATCAAGGAGGTGCCCAGCTCGGGGAACTTGAGAATGTTGATCGTCGCGTCCAGCAACTCGCTTGGCGGCAGCTGGAGCTGGAATTCATTGAGACGGTAAGTCATGGCGCATAAATCTCGAAGTTAGCCCTTGGGGAACGCGGCGCTGATGTTGGCATCGATGCTGCCCTTGACACCCTGGCCGTCCGGCGTGGCACCCGGGCCGCCACCGTTGTTCAGGTGCAGCACGCCACCGGTGTTGAACTCGGCATCGCCGCTGGCGTAGAAGCTGATCTGCACGCCGGTCAGGTTGATCTGGCCGCTGGCGTTGAGCTCCAGGATGCTTTCACCGCACACCAGGCGCAGGTTCTCGCCCACTTCGATGACGTAGCTCTGGCTGATGCTGTCGGTCTTGCGCTGGCCCACCGAGAGGATGTCCTCCTGCTTGACGATACGCAGGCGGTTGTTGCCGATGGTCACCGTCTCGTTGTGGCCGATGCTTTTGTTGCGGTCGTGGCCGACCGAATGGCTCTCGTCCACCTCGACCACGATGTCCTGGTTACGCTCGGCGTGGATGTACAACTGCTCGGCGCCTTTCTTGTCTTCCATGCGGATTTCGTTGAAATTCGCTGGCGTGCCGCCCTTGCTCGAACGGCTCTTCATGCCGCTCTGGGTCGCGTTTTCCGGCAGGTCGTAGGGCACGGTCTGCTCGGCGTTGTAGACGCGACCGGTGATGATCGGCCGGTCCGGGTCGCCTTCGAGGAAGCTGACGATGACTTCCTGGCCGATGCGCGGGATCTGCATCGAGCCCCAATTCTTGCCGGCCCACGCCTGCGACACACGAATCCAGCAGGAGCTGTTTTCGTTGGATTGGTCGTGCCGGTCCCAGTAGAAATGCACCTTCACCCGGCCGAACTGATCGGTCCAGATTTCCTCGCCCTTGGGGCCGACCACTAACGCAGTCTGCGGGCCTTTGACGATGGGACGATGGGTGGTCGCCAACGGGCGATAGCTTTGCTGGGCGTCGATGCAGGTCAGGCTGCTTTCGAACTGGGCCGACGGCGCGCCGCCGCTGGTTTCGCCGCTTTCCTGGGAAATGTAATAGCGGGCGCCGACGATCAGGTATTCGCGGTTCTGGTCCTGGCGGCTGAAGCCGGTAAGCGTGAACAGATGCCCCGAGCCCAAGCCTCGCGCGTTACCCGCCAGCTCGACCTGTTCGTGCAGGGTCTGCAAGGCTTCGATGCGGGTGCGGGCGTAGTGTTCGCCGTCCTGGCTCTGCACATAAGTGCCAGGGTAGTCGTACAGCGGATAGTCGCCGGCGGTGTGCGGGCGGGGCATGGCCGAGCGTACGTCGATGCGTGCGCTGGGGCGCTGGAAATCGTAGTCGTTGAGCTCCAGCGAACCGGGCTGGACTTCCTGGGCCAGGTGCCAGTCGTGGATGTGGTCGCGTTCGCGCTGCTGCTCATTCTTCGGGTAGTAGGGCACCGAGCCGTAGCCGGGGGCCGTGGTGTGGGCGCCGTAGGCGTCGGCCAGCACCAGCACATGCCGGCCCTGTTCATGGCGGAAGAAGTAGTAGATGCCTTCCTGCTCCATCAGGCGGCTGACGAAGTCGAAGCTGGTCTCGCGATACTGCACGCAGTATTCCCACTCGCGGTAGGACTGGCTCAAGGCGTCTTCGAAATCGGAAAAGCCCAGGTCGCGGAACACCTGCTTGATGATCTGCGGGATGGTCAGGTTCTGGAAAATCCGGCAATCGGAAGTGCGGGTCAGCAGCCACAACCACGGACGCAAAGTCGCCTGGTAGCTGGCGAACTGGCCCTGGTCGACGTTCTGGCTGCAGCGGGCGACGATGCCATGGAAGTGCCGCTCGCCACCGCCATCGAGTTGCAGGCTCACGCACATGGGCTTGCCGAGCAACTGGTTGAGGTCGATGGCGTTGTCCAGCGAATGCAGCTGCAACTCGTAGTTGAACAGCCTGCCCAGCTCTTCACCGCCGCCCATGTCCTTGAGCAACAGCACCTCGGGTCCCAGGGGGCTGGTGATCTTGGCCAGGCGTGTGGCTTGGTTGAATAGCATCGGTTGTCCTTATCGCTGTCGCAGTCCATTTGACGCTGCGCAAGATTGCCGGCTTTTGACGTTGAAGATCAAGCGATCACGCCCTTTGACAGCGCGTGCACAGGCATGAAATCGCCAGAGTAGTGACGCTGATCGCATAATGTAGTTCGTTACTTGGGGCAGAGGAACCCGGTTCTTGATTGTTACCAGGCATTACTTGAATATCTGCTCCTTCGCGCGTCACCTCACGTCCATGGAAAGCGATTACTGTGACCTCTTACCGCATTCAAGAAGCCGATCTCGAAATTCCCGATGCCTGGCAGGACCAGAGCATCAATATTTTCAAGCTGCCGGCAGTCGGCCCTGCTAAAGAAGCCAGTTTCGTCATCAGCCGCGATGCCTCCCAGGGCGACGCGCCATTCGCGGAATACGTCGACCGCCAGCTCAAAAGCGCAGAGCAGCAACTGCCCGGCTTCAAGCTGGTTCAGCGCTGGGACACGGTGCTGCAGGGGCACACCACCACGTTGCTGGATTACACCTGGCAACGCGAGGGGCGTGAACTGATGCTGCGCCAGGTGTTCATCGAGCGTAAGCCATCGGTGCTGATCACCACCTTGACCACCACACCGACCGACTTCGCCTATCACGAGCCGGCCTGGAAGCTGGCGATGCATTCGTTCAAGCCACAGCCTCCGATTGTCTGAGCATCGACACGTCCCACTGAGCAGGCATACACATCAGTAAGGTAGATGCGCGCAATGGATGCACAGGCTGCGGCACGTCTGGGTGACGAAATAGCCCACGGGTTCGGGTTGGCCGCGATGGTCGCTGGTGCCGTGGCCGGTGCCTTGATTGGCGCCGCGGTCGTTGCCGCGACCGTCGCCACGGGCGGCGTGGCCCTGGCCATCATGGCCGGCTCGATTGCGGCTGGCGGCTTGTCGATGTTCCAGATCGTCAAAGGCCTCTCCACCATCTTCAACCTGCCCGAGCCCACCACGGGGGCGTTGATAATGGGCAGCTTCAACGTCTACATCAACGACCGCAATGCCATGCGGGCGGGCGAAGACATTTCGTCTTCCTGCACCGGGCTGCCGATGAACCATCCGATCTGGCCTTTCCCGGTACTGATCGCCGAAGGCAGCGCCACGGTCTTCATCAACGGCAAACCGGCGGCGCGCCTGCACAGCAAAATGGTCTGCGGTGCCCATATCAAGAGCGGCAGCCCCAATACGTTTATCGGCGGGCCGACGGTGTCGGTGGCGTTTGTCCTGGATCTCGAAGGGTGGATGCATACCGGGTTGGAAGTGTTGGGGTTGTTGGCCGCCGGTGCTGCGTTGGTCATGGCGGCCATGGCGGGTATCGCCGTCCTCGTCGAATTCGTGGTGATAGGCGGGCTGATCCTGGGGGGCATGGAGCTTCTCGGCGATTTGGGCGACCGTCTGGGGCCAGGCTATCGGGACCTGCTGCAAGGTGTCGCCGGCATGGCCATGCTGGGGTTGAGCCCGAAAATGGCGAAGGCAGCCAAGCCTGCCGAACTGCCGCCGCCCAAGTACAAGCCTGGCGTGACCGAGGCCGACATCCTGGCCATGCCGAAGGGGTCTCGACCCGATGCCGACACGTACCTGTCACCGCAGTATGTGAAAGAACACTTGGCCCAGTTCGAGAACGGTGCCTCACGCTTCACTACGAAGGCCAACCTGGACAAGTACGGCATCGCCCAGCGCGACGGCACGACGTTCCTGATGCCCAAGGCTGAAGCCGATCAATTGATTGCCAATGCCAAGGGCGACAAGAGGGCATTGGAGAAGGCGCTTGGGCTTCCAGAAAATACCCTGGAAAGTAGTACCCTTGTGCGGGTCGATATTCCCGCGCCTAAAGACATGAACCTGCGGATTCCTTCAGGTAACGAGGCCGGTGCCAACGAGTTCTGGATTCCTGGCGGCAAGCTGCCGACCGGCGCCAGCGAGGCGGTCATCGATGCCGGAGGCATCTTGCCCAAAGACTTCAGTTGGACGCCATTATGACGGTAGAGGTAGGCAAGTCATGAAATTTCAAGATGTTCTGGTCAGTCGCGAACACATGTTCTCCGTGGGCATCGAGCAGGACTCGGGTCGGTTCTACGTGTCCATACCGGTCAGCAACGGCATGGCCGACTACGAGGAATATTATGAAATCAACCAGGCGACCTTTGAGCTGTTCAGGCGTGACCCGGATGCCGCGCTGCCGTTTGTGGCGCGTTGCAAAAAGCGCGAGCTGGACGAGCTGTTGATTGTCCAACCTGGAACGAACCGCGGCACCGCCATCTGATCGTCGAAGGGCAGGGGAGGCCGGCGATGCGCTTGCTCAAATCCCGCCCATCGAGCGTCTGAGTCATCCAATACGTCTCTCTGTGCAGTCATACAAAATCAGTAAGGTAGATGCACGCAATGGATGCACAGGCTGCAGCACGTCTGGGTGACGAAATAGCCCATGGCTTCGGGATGGCCGCGATGGTCGCCGGTGCCGTGGCCGGTGCCTTGATCGGTGCCGCGGTCGTTGCCGCGACTGTCGCCACGGGCGGCGTGGCCCTGGCCATCATGGCCGGCTCGATTGCCGCGGGCGGCTTGTCGATGTTCCAGATCGTCAAAGGCCTCTCCACCATCTTCAACCTGCCTGAGCCCACCACGGGGGCGTTGATAATGGGCAGCTTCAACGTCTACATCAACGACCGCAATGCCATGCGGGCGGGCGAAGACATTTCGTCTTCCTGCACCGGGCTGCCGATGAACCATCCGATCTGGCCCTTTCCAGTGCTGATCGCCGAAGGCAGCGCCACGGTCTTCATTAATGGCAAACCCGCCGCACGTTTGCACAGCAAAATGGTTTGCGGCGCGCACATCAAGACCGGCAGTCCCAATACGTTCATCGGTGGGCCGACGGTGTCGGTGGCGTTTGTTCTGGATCTCGAAGGCTGGATGCACACCGGGCTGGAGGCGTTGGGGTTGTTGGCGGCGGGCGGAGCCTTGTTGCTTGCGGCTTTTGCCGGAGCCGCCGCTTTCTTCGGCGCCCTGGCCGTCGGTGGTGCGCTGTATGCCGGCATGGAACTGCTGGGGGATTTGGGCGATCGTCTCGGCCCCGGATATCGGGACTTGTTTCAGGGGGTGGCAGGGATGGCCCTGCTCGGTGCCGGGCCGAAGCTGGCACGCAGGCCCATGACTGCGGCCGAGCGGACGATCTTGGCTCGTCAGCGACAGGAACAGATGCTCAAGGACAATCGAGGGTTCAACATTAGCCCGACGGCGTGGGACGCCTATCCGACGATTGGCCGGGCCGGTACTTTTGTTTCTGATAAGAAAGGCATCACCGATGTTATTGGAAATTTCTCGGGGCGTTCCAAGGTGACCATCAGTGGTAAAAAAGCGGCGGAACTGGAACGCGCCTTTGGTTTGGAAAAAGATGCGCTTAAAGGCGGCTTCAAGATCAGGCAGGTCGATGATCTCGTGGGGCGGATGCCGAGAAGCCCGATGGAAGGAAACCAGTATTTCCTGGGGCCAGGTAAACACTTGCCGGGTGGCGCCCCGGAGATGGTCGTCGAGTCGATTCCGACAAAGGATGCGAACGGCATTAAAACTTTAACCGAGGTATTTGTCAGTGATTAATGATGTGCTGAAAGCGTACGTGGAAAAAGCGGACGGCGACGTGATTCGTGTTCAAGTCATCGATAACGCGTTGGATTCGCCCCTACGCGCTATCGGGTTTTCGACTGCGGCGCAGAAAGACATCTACGTTTTTCAGGTCGCGGACAACAGGCAGAAGGCTAAGGTATTCGACGCACTCCGTTCACTGGGCGTGGCCTTTTCGGCGGGCAAGGAGTGGTGTCCCTCCGAAGTTTTTGAATATCTTCGTGACGAGCAATTGCTGAGCGGTAAATATTTGCGAGTCGCGTGGACGCAGCCCGGTCAATACCGGCTTACGAATGAGTGAAATTTCAATATACCCTGGTCCACCGCGAACATAGGTTCTGCGTGGGTGGTAACGATGAACCCGTGGCGAGGGAGCTTGCTCCCGCTGGGCTGCGTAGCAGCCCTTTTTGGTGAGCGCTTCGCACTCAAGCGGGAGCAAGCTCCCTCGCCACGGTTGTTCCGGCCGTGAACCTCAGCCCTTGGCTTTTGCCGGAAAAAAAGCTTTTACCGCCGCATCGATCACTCCCTTGATGCCTTTGCCCTTGGGGTCTACGGCGCTTGCGCCTCCGGAGTTGAGGTCCAAACGCCCGCCGGTGTCGATGTTGCCATTGCCGCTGGCGTAGATGTTGAACGCCGTGCCCGAGATGTTGATCTCGCCACTGGCATTGAACTCCAGCACGCTTTTGCCGCACACCAGTCGAATCTGCGAGCCCGCTTCCACGAGGTATTGGGTACTGATGCTGTCGCTCTTGGCTCCGCCGACGAGCAATGCATCGTTGCGCTGTACCGCTCGCAGTCGGTCCTCGCCAATCCGTACGGTTTCGTTGTGGCCGATGCTCTTGTTACGGTCGTGGCCCACCGAATGGCTCTCATCCACCTCGACCACGATGTCCTGGTTGCGCTCGGCGTGGATGTACAGCTGCTCGGCGCCTTTCTTGTCTTCCATCCGAATTTCGTTGAAATTCGCCGGCGTGCCGCCCTTGCTCGAACGGCTTTTGGTGCCGCTTTGAGTGGCATTGGCGGGCAATGCATAGGGGACGGTTTGTTCGGCGTTATACACACGACCGGTGACGATGGGCCGGTCGGGATCGCCTTCGAGGAAACTGACTATCACCTCCTGCCCAATGCGGGGGATCTGCACCGAGCCCCAATTCTTGCCGGCCCACGCCTGCGACACACGAATCCAGCACGAGCTGTTTTCGTTGGACTGGTCGTGACGGTCCCAATAGAAATGCACCTTCACCCGACCAAACTGGTCGGTCCAGATTTCCTCGCCCTTGGGGCCGACCACTAACGCAGTCTGCGGGCCTTTGACGATGGGACGATGGGTGGTCGCCAACGGGCGATAGCTTTGCTGGGCGTCGATGCAGGTCAGGCTGCTTTCGAACTGGGCCGACGGCGCGCCGCCGCTGGTTTCGCCGCTTTCCTGGGAAATGTAATAGCGGGCGCCGACGATCAGGTATTCGCGGTTCTGGTCCTGGCGGCTGAAGCCGGTAAGCGTGAACAGATGCCCCGAGCCCAAGCCTCGCGCGTTACCCGCCAGCTCGACCTGTTCGTGCAGGGTCTGCAAGGCTTCGATGCGGGTGCGGGCGTAGTGTTCGCCGTCCTGGCTCTGCACATAAGTGCCAGGGTAGTCGTACAGCGGATAGTCGCCGGCGGTGTGCGGGCGGGGCATGGCCGAGCGTACGTCGATGCGTGCGCTGGGGCGCTGGAAATCGTAGTCGTTGAGCTCCAGCGAACCGGGCTGGACTTCCTGGGCCAGGTGCCAGTCGTGGATGTGGTCGCGTTCGCGCTGCTGCTCATTCTTCGGGTAGTAGGGCACCGAGCCGTAGCCGGGGGCCGTGGTGTGGGCGCCGTAGGCGTCGGCCAGCACCAGCACATGCCGGCCCTGTTCATGGCGGAAGAAGTAGTAGATGCCTTCCTGCTCCATCAGGCGGCTGACGAAGTCGAAGCTGGTCTCGCGATACTGCACGCAGTATTCCCACTCGCGGTAGGACTGGCTCAAGGCGTCTTCGAAATCGGAAAAGCCCAGGTCGCGGAACACCTGCTTGATGATCTGCGGGATGGTCAGGTTCTGGAAAATCCGGCAATCGGAAGTGCGGGTCAGCAGCCACAACCACGGACGCAAAGTCGCCTGGTAGCTGGCGAACTGGCCCTGGTCGACGTTCTGGCTGCAGCGGGCGACGATGCCATGGAAGTGCCGCTCGCCACCGCCATCGAGTTGCAGGCTCACGCACATGGGCTTGCCGAGCAACTGGTTGAGGTCGATGGCGTTGTCCAGCGAATGCAGCTGCAACTCGTAGTTGAACAGCCTGCCCAGCTCTTCACCGCCGCCCATGTCCTTGAGCAACAGCACCTCGGGTCCCAGGGGGCTGGTGATCTTGGCCAGGCGTGTGGCTTGGTTGAATAGCATCGGTTGTCCTTATCGCTGTCGCAGTCCATTTGACGCTGCGCAAGATTGCCGGCTTTTGACGTTGAAGATCAAGCGATCACGCCCTTTGACAGCGCGTGCACAGGCATGAAATCGCCAGAGTAGTGACGCTGATCGCATAATGTAGTTCGTTACTTGGGGCAGAGGAACCCGGTTCTTGATTGTTACCAGGCATTACTTGAATATCTGCTCCTTCGCGCGTCACCTCACGTCCATGGAAAGCGATTACTGTGACCTCTTACCGCATTCAAGAAGCCGATCTCGAAATTCCCGATGCCTGGCAGGACCAGAGCATCAATATTTTCAAGCTGCCGGCAGTCGGCCCTGCTAAAGAAGCCAGTTTCGTCATCAGCCGCGATGCCTCCCAGGGCGACGCGCCATTCGCGGAATACGTCGACCGCCAGCTCAAAAGCGCAGAGCAGCAACTGCCCGGCTTCAAGCTGGTTCAGCGCTGGGACACGGTGCTGCAGGGGCACACCACCACGTTGCTGGATTACACCTGGCAACGCGAGGGGCGTGAACTGATGCTGCGCCAGGTGTTCATCGAGCGTAAGCCATCGGTGCTGATCACCACCTTGACCACCACACCGACCGACTTCGCCTATCACGAGCCGGCCTGGAAGCTGGCGATGCATTCGTTCAAGCCACAGCCTCCGATTGTCTGAGCATCGACACGTCCCACTGAGCAGGCATACACATCAGTAAGGTAGATGCGCGCAATGGATGCACAGGCTGCGGCACGTCTGGGTGACGAAATAGCCCACGGGTTCGGGTTGGCCGCGATGGTCGCTGGTGCCGTGGCCGGTGCCTTGATTGGCGCCGCGGTCGTTGCCGCGACCGTCGCCACGGGCGGCGTGGCCCTGGCCATCATGGCCGGCTCGATTGCGGCTGGCGGCTTGTCGATGTTCCAGATCGTCAAAGGCCTCTCCACCATCTTCAACCTGCCCGAGCCCACCACGGGGGCGTTGATAATGGGCAGCTTCAACGTCTACATCAACGACCGCAATGCCATGCGGGCGGGCGAAGACATTTCGTCTTCCTGCACCGGGCTGCCGATGAACCATCCGATCTGGCCTTTCCCGGTACTGATCGCCGAAGGCAGCGCCACGGTCTTCATCAACGGCAAACCGGCGGCGCGCCTGCACAGCAAAATGGTCTGCGGTGCCCATATCAAGAGCGGCAGCCCCAATACGTTTATCGGCGGGCCGACGGTGTCGGTGGCGTTTGTCCTGGATCTCGAAGGGTGGATGCATACCGGGTTGGAAGTGTTGGGGTTGTTGGCCGCCGGTGCTGCGTTGGTCATGGCGGCCATGGCGGGTATCGCCGTCCTCGTCGAATTCGTGGTGATAGGCGGGCTGATCCTGGGGGGCATGGAGCTTCTCGGCGATTTGGGCGACCGTCTGGGGCCAGGCTATCGGGACCTGCTGCAAGGTGTCGCCGGCATGGCCATGCTGGGGTTGAGCCCGAAAATGGCGAAGGCAGCCAAGCCTGCCGAACTGCCGCCGCCCAAGTACAAGCCTGGCGTGACCGAGGCCGACATCCTGGCCATGCCGAAGGGGTCTCGACCCGATGCCGACACGTACCTGTCACCGCAGTATGTGAAAGAACACTTGGCCCAGTTCGAGAACGGTGCCTCACGCTTCACTACGAAGGCCAACCTGGACAAGTACGGCATCGCCCAGCGCGACGGCACGACGTTCCTGATGCCCAAGGCTGAAGCCGATCAATTGATTGCCAATGCCAAGGGCGACAAGAGGGCATTGGAGAAGGCGCTTGGGCTTCCAGAAAATACCCTGGAAAGTAGTACCCTTGTGCGGGTCGATATTCCCGCGCCTAAAGACATGAACCTGCGGATTCCTTCAGGTAACGAGGCCGGTGCCAACGAGTTCTGGATTCCTGGCGGCAAGCTGCCGACCGGCGCCAGCGAGGCGGTCATCGATGCCGGAGGCATCTTGCCCAAAGACTTCAGTTGGACGCCATTATGACGGTAGAGGTAGGCAAGTCATGAAATTTCAAGATGTTCTGGTCAGTCGCGAACACATGTTCTCCGTGGGCATCGAGCAGGACTCGGGTCGGTTCTACGTGTCCATACCGGTCAGCAACGGCATGGCCGACTACGAGGAATATTATGAAATCAACCAGGCGACCTTTGAGCTGTTCAGGCGTGACCCGGATGCCGCGCTGCCGTTTGTGGCGCGTTGCAAAAAGCGCGAGCTGGACGAGCTGTTGATTGTCCAACCTGGAACGAACCGCGGCACCGCCATCTGATCGTCGAAGGGCAGGGGAGGCCGGCGATGCGCTTGCTCAAATCCCGCCCATCGAGCGTCTGAGTCATCCAATACGTCTCTCTGTGCAGTCATACAAAATCAGTAAGGTAGATGCACGCAATGGATGCACAGGCTGCAGCACGTCTGGGTGACGAAATAGCCCATGGCTTCGGGATGGCCGCGATGGTCGCCGGTGCCGTGGCCGGTGCCTTGATCGGTGCCGCGGTCGTTGCCGCGACTGTCGCCACGGGCGGCGTGGCCCTGGCCATCATGGCCGGCTCGATTGCCGCGGGCGGCTTGTCGATGTTCCAGATCGTCAAAGGCCTCTCCACCATCTTCAACCTGCCTGAGCCCACCACGGGGGCGTTGATAATGGGCAGCTTCAACGTCTACATCAACGACCGCAATGCCATGCGGGCGGGCGAAGACATTTCGTCTTCCTGCACCGGGCTGCCGATGAACCATCCGATCTGGCCCTTTCCAGTGCTGATCGCCGAAGGCAGCGCCACGGTCTTCATTAATGGCAAACCCGCCGCACGTTTGCACAGCAAAATGGTTTGCGGCGCGCACATCAAGACCGGCAGTCCCAATACGTTCATCGGTGGGCCGACGGTGTCGGTGGCGTTTGTTCTGGATCTCGAAGGCTGGATGCACACCGGGCTGGAGGCGTTGGGGTTGTTGGCGGCGGGCGGAGCCTTGTTGCTTGCGGCTTTTGCCGGAGCCGCCGCTTTCTTCGGCGCCCTGGCCGTCGGTGGTGCGCTGTATGCCGGCATGGAACTGCTGGGGGATTTGGGCGATCGTCTCGGCCCCGGATATCGGGACTTGTTTCAGGGGGTGGCAGGGATGGCCCTGCTCGGTGCCGGGCCGAAGCTGGCACGCAGGCCCATGACTGCGGCCGAGCGGACGATCTTGGCTCGTCAGCGACAGGAACAGATGCTCAAGGACAATCGAGGGTTCAACATTAGCCCGACGGCGTGGGACGCCTATCCGACGATTGGCCGGGCCGGTACTTTTGTTTCTGATAAGAAAGGCATCACCGATGTTATTGGAAATTTCTCGGGGCGTTCCAAGGTGACCATCAGTGGTAAAAAAGCGGCGGAACTGGAACGCGCCTTTGGTTTGGAAAAAGATGCGCTTAAAGGCGGCTTCAAGATCAGGCAGGTCGATGATCTCGTGGGGCGGATGCCGAGAAGCCCGATGGAAGGAAACCAGTATTTCCTGGGGCCAGGTAAACACTTGCCGGGTGGCGCCCCGGAGATGGTCGTCGAGTCGATTCCGACAAAGGATGCGAACGGCATTAAAACTTTAACCGAGGTATTTGTCAGTGATTAATGATGTGCTGAAAGCGTACGTGGAAAAAGCGGACGGCGACGTGATTCGTGTTCAAGTCATCGATAACGCGTTGGATTCGCCCCTACGCGCTATCGGGTTTTCGACTGCGGCGCAGAAAGACATCTACGTTTTTCAGGTCGCGGACAACAGGCAGAAGGCTAAGGTATTCGACGCACTCCGTTCACTGGGCGTGGCCTTTTCGGCGGGCAAGGAGTGGTGTCCCTCCGAAGTTTTTGAATATCTTCGTGACGAGCAATTGCTGAGCGGTAAATATTTGCGAGTCGCGTGGACGCAGCCCGGTCAATACCGGCTTACGAATGAGTGAAATTTCAATATACCCTGGTCCACCGCGAACATAGGTTCTGCGTGGGTGGTAACGATGAACCCGTGGCGAGGGAGCTTGCTCCCGCTGGGCTGCGTAGCAGCCCTTTTTGGTGAGCGCTTCGCACTCAAGCGGGAGCAAGCTCCCTCGCCACGGTTGTTCCGGCCGTGAACCTCAGCCCTTGGCTTTTGCCGGAAAAAAAGCTTTTACCGCCGCATCGATCACTCCCTTGATGCCTTTGCCCTTGGGGTCTACGGCGCTTGCGCCTCCGGAGTTGAGGTCCAAACGCCCGCCGGTGTCGATGTTGCCATTGCCGCTGGCGTAGATGTTGAACGCCGTGCCCGAGATGTTGATCTCGCCACTGGCATTGAACTCCAGCACGCTTTTGCCGCACACCAGTCGAATCTGCGAGCCCGCTTCCACGAGGTATTGGGTACTGATGCTGTCGCTCTTGGCTCCGCCGACGAGCAATGCATCGTTGCGCTGTACCGCTCGCAGTCGGTCCTCGCCAATCCGTACGGTTTCGTTGTGGCCGATGCTCTTGTTACGGTCGTGGCCCACCGAATGGCTCTCATCCACCTCGACCACGATGTCCTGGTTGCGCTCGGCGTGGATGTACAGCTGCTCGGCGCCTTTCTTGTCTTCCATCCGAATTTCGTTGAAATTCGCCGGCGTGCCGCCCTTGCTCGAACGGCTTTTGGTGCCGCTTTGAGTGGCATTGGCGGGCAATGCATAGGGGACGGTTTGTTCGGCGTTATACACACGACCGGTGACGATGGGCCGGTCGGGATCGCCTTCGAGGAAACTGACTATCACCTCCTGCCCAATGCGGGGGATCTGCACCGAGCCCCAATTCTTGCCGGCCCACGCCTGCGACACACGAATCCAGCACGAGCTGTTTTCGTTGGACTGGTCGTGACGGTCCCAATAGAAATGCACCTTCACCCGACCAAACTGGTCGGTCCAGATTTCCTCGCCCTTGGGGCCGACCACTAACGCAGTCTGCGGGCCTTTGACGATGGGACGATGGGTGGTCGCCAACGGGCGATAGCTTTGCTGGGCGTCGATGCAGGTCAGGCTGCTTTCGAACTGGGCCGACGGCGCGCCGCCGCTGGTTTCGCCGCTTTCCTGGGAAATGTAATAGCGGGCGCCGACGATCAGGTATTCGCGGTTCTGGTCCTGGCGGCTGAAGCCGGTGAGACTGAACAGATGCCCCGAACCCAGGCCCCGGGCGTTACCCGCCAGCTCGACCTGTTCGTGCAGGGTTTGCAAGGCTTCGATGCGGGTGCGGGCGTAGTGTTCGCCGTCGGTACTTTGCACGTAGGCGCCAGGGTAGTCATACAACGGATAATCGCCAGCGGTATGTGGACGCGGCATGGCCGAGCGCACATCGATGCGCGCGCTGGGGCGCTGGAAATCGTAGTCGTTGAGTTCCAGCGAACCGGGCTGGACTTCCTGGGCCAGGTGCCAGTCGTGGATATGGTCGCGTTCGCGCTGTTGCTCATTCTTGGGGTAGTAGGGCACCGAGCCGTAGCCAGGGGCCTTGGTGTGGGCGCCATAGGCGTCGGCCAGCACCAGCACATGCCGGCCCTGTTCATGGCGGAAGAAGTAGTAGATGCCTTCCTGCTCCATCAGGCGGCTGACGAAATCGAAGCTGGTCTCGCGATACTGCACGCAGTATTCCCACTCGCGATAAGGCCGGCTCAAGGCGTCTTCGAAATCGGAAAACCCAAGGTCGCGGAACACCTGCTTGATGATCTGCGGGATGGTCAGGTTCTGGAAAATCCGGCAATCGGAAGTGCGGGTCAGCAGCCACAACCATGGGCGCAGGGTGGCCTGATAGCTGGCGAACTGGCCCTGGTCGACGTCTGGCTGCAACGAGCGACGATGCCGTGGAAGTGCCGCTCGCCACCGCCATCGAGTTGCAGGCTCACGCACATGGGCTTGCCGAGCAACTGGTTGAGGTCGATGGCGTTGTCCAGCGAATGCAGCTGCAACTCGTAGTTGAACAGCCTGCCCAGCTCTTCACCGCCGCCCATGTCCTTGAGCAACAGCACCTCGGGTCCCAGGGGGCTGGTGATCTTGGCCAGGCGTGTGGCTTGGTTGAATAACATCGAGTGTCTCGTGCAGGTTGTAATTGCTGAAGCAACGCAATCCCAACTGTGGGAGCGAGCCTGCTCGCGATGGCGGTGTGTCAGTCAACATTGATGTTGAATGTAACTCCGCTATCGCGAGCAGGCTCGCTCCCACAGGGATATCTGCCACAGAAGTGACTGTGTTCCTGTCAGGTCAGGCCGCGTCGCTGAAATCGTACTGCAATTCGTTATCCACGGCGCTGATCCGCACGCCCGCCAGGGCCTTGCCTTCGAGCATGCGGGTCAGGAACTCGCGGCTCATGTCCGGCAGCAGGCTGTTGGTCAGGATGGTGTCGATCATGCGCCCGCCGCTTTCGGTTTCGGTGCAGCGCGAGACGATCAGGTCGATCACCGCGTCGTCGTAGTCGAAGGCCACCTTGTGGGTGCTCTCCACACGCTTCTTGATGCGGTTGAGTTGCAGGCGGGTGATGGCCTTGAGCATCTCGTCGCTGAGCGGGTAGTACGGAATCGTCACCAGGCGACCGAGCAGGGCCGGCGGGAAAATCTCCAGCAGCGGCTGGCGCAGGGCCTTGGCGATGTCCTCCGGCTCGGGCACGTTTTGCGGGTCTTTGCAGACGTCGGCAATCAACTCGGTGCCGGCGTTGGTGGTCAGCAGGATCAAGGTGTTCTTGAAGTCGATCACTCGGCCTTCGCCGTCCTCCATCACGCCTTTGTCGAACACCTGGAAGAAGATTTCATGCACGTCCGGGTGGGCTTTTTCCACCTCGTCCAGCAGCACCACGCTGTACGGTTTGCGCCGTACGGCTTCGGTCAGCACGCCGCCTTCGCCGTAGCCGATGTAGCCCGGTGGCGCGCCCTTGAGGGTAGACACGGTGTGGGCTTCCTGGAACTCGCTCATGTTGATGGTGATGACGTTCTGCTCGCCGCCGTACATGGCTTCGGCCAGGGCCAGGGCGGTTTCGGTCTTGCCCACGCCGGAGGTGCCGGCGAGCATGAACACACCGATCGGCTTGCTCGGGTTGTCGAGGCCGGCGCGGGAAGTCTGGATGCGCTTGGCGATCATCTGCAGGGCATGGTCCTGGCCGATGATGCGTTTTTTCAGGTGCTGGTCGAGGTTGAGCACGGTTTCCAGTTCGTTGCGGGCCATGCGGCCCACCGGGATACCGGTCCAGTCGGCGACCACCGAGGCCACGGCCTGGTAGTCCACGGTCGGCAGGATCAGCGGGGTTTCACCTTGCAGGGCGGTCAGGCGCTGCTGCAGGTCCACCAGTTTCTCGCGCAGTTCGTGGCTGGTCTCGCTGCCATCCTCGCTGTCCACCACGCCGACGCGCTCGCGCAGGGTGGCGCGGGTGGCGAGCAGTTCGTCGACCAGGGTTTTCTCTTCGGCCCAGCGGCTTTCCAGCTCGGCCAGGCGTTCGCGCTCGCTGCTCAGCAGGTTTTCAGTCTGGGTCTGGCGGCTGCCGATGACCACGCCAATCGCGTGTTCACGGGCGATGATTTGCAGCTCGGTTTCCAGCGCTTCGATGCGCCGACGGCTGTCGTCCACTTCGGCCGGCACGGCGTGCAGGCTGATGGCGACGCGGGCGCAGGCGGTGTCCAGCAGGCTCACGGATTTGTCCGGCAACTGCCGTGCGGGAATGTAGCGATGGGACAGCTTGACCGAGGCTTCCAGGGCTTCGTCGAGGATCTGCACCTGGTGGTGTTTTTCCATGGTCGAGGCCACGCCACGCATCATCAGCAGGGCCTTGTCTTCCGACGGCTCGGCCACTTGCACCACTTGGAAACGCCGGGTCAGGGCCGGGTCTTTTTCGATGTGCTTCTTGTACTCGGCCCAGGTCGTGGCGGCCACGGTGCGCAAGGTGCCGCGGGCCAGGGCCGGTTTGAGCAGGTTGGCTGCGTCACCGGTACCGGCGGCGCCCCCGGCACCCACCAGGGTGTGGGCTTCGTCGATGAACAGGATGATCGGCTTGGGCGAGGCCTGGACGTCTTCGATAACCTGGCGCAGGCGCTGTTCGAATTCGCCCTTCATGCTTGCGCCGGCCTGCAACAGGCCAACGTCGAGGCTGCGCAGTTCCACGTCCTTGAGGGCCGGCGGCACGTCGCCAGCGACGATGCGCAGGGCAAAGCCTTCGACCACGGCAGTCTTGCCCACGCCGGCTTCACCGGTGAGGATCGGGTTGTTCTGCCGGCGGCGCATGAGGATGTCCACCAGTTGGCGGATCTCTTCGTCACGCCCGACGATCGGGTCGAGCTTGCCGCTGCGGGCCTGTTCGGTGAGGTCGACGGTGAAGCGCTTGAGGGCTTCCTGCTTGCCCATGGCGCTAGGGGCCATGGCGCCGCTGGCTTCGCCGGGCACGGCGCCGGCATTGAAGCCGTCGCTGGCGGTCAGGGCGTTTTCCGGTGAGTCGCCGACGTATTCGTCAAAACGCTCGCTCAAGGCTTCGACCTTGACCTTGTCGAACTCCGACGACAGGCCCAGCAGCGCATGGCGCAGGCTTGGCGTCTTGAGAATGCCCAGCACCAGGTAACCGGTGCGCACCTGGCTTTCGCCGAACATCAGGCTGCCGTAGACCCAGCCGCGTTCCACGGCTTCTTCCACGTGGGAGGACAGGTCGGTGATCGACGTCGAGCCCCGTGGCAAACGGTCCAGCGCTTCGGTCAGGTCACGGGCCAGGCGTGCCGGCTCGATGTTGAACTGGCGGATGATGCGATGCAGGTCCGAGTCCTGCAGTTGCAGCAACTGATGAAACCAGTGGGCCAGTTCCACATAAGGGTTACCGCGCAACTTGCAGAACACGGTGGCGGCTTCGATGGCTTTGTAAGCCACGCTGTTGAGTTTGCCGAACAACGCGGCGCGACTGATTTCACCCATGCTCATGGCTCCTTGAGGTCTGTGAGGTGTTGGCCTGTTCGGCGTAATGCCGGGCCAGTATTAAATCGTTGGCATCTGTTTCGGGACGGCCCAGCCAGGTGTTGAAACCCAGGCGGAAACGACCGTTGAGTTGTAGCGCCGGGACTTCAGGCTGCTCCAGGACCAGGTTCAGGTCCCAGTCCAGTTCGTGGCCCAGGTATTCGGCGACCCAGGCTACCAGCTCGTTGAACGGCTGGCTGCCGGGCAGCATGCCCATGTAGTCGACGAGCTTGAGTGGCCCCAGGCGAATGCGGAATTTGTGCTGGCGATCCCACACGTAGCGGCCCAGGCAGAAGTCCACGCCCAATTGATGAGCGCTGACACCGACGCGGCTACGTTCCGGCAGCTCCAGCCATTGGCCGACGTATTCTTCGATCTCCACCGGCAGGCCGAAGTACTCGCTGAGAATTGCCTTCAAACCGTCCGGGTAACGGGTTTGTGCCGCCAAGTGGCCGCTGTAGTGCAGCTTCGCCGTGTCGGGGATCAGCCCTTGGTTGAGCAGGCTCGGCATGCCCCGGCCGCTGAGGGCGGCCAGGCGCGCCGACCAATAGTCATCGTCCGGGCGGTCATGGCTGACCGTTGGCCGCGCTTCGGCCCAGGCCCGGTAGAACAGGCTGAGCAGGCGATGGTGAAACACATCGAGGAAGCGTTTGCTGGTGCTGTCGGCGTTGTTGCGCTGGCGCTCGCGCACGTACTCGGTGATGTGCAGCGGCATCGGGCCGTTGGGGCCGCCGAGGCCGAAGAAGAATTGCTCCAGGCGCGCTGGCGTACCGTCGCCGCCCGGTTGTACCGAGGCGAGGGTGGCCGGGGCGAAGGTGCAATCGGCCTGTTGTCCGAGGCGCAACGGGTCATCGGCCAGGCGCAGGGAATGGCCCAGGCGCGGCAGCTCGGGGGATTCGCACTCGATGCGCCGCAACGCCTGGAAGAAGTCGTATTCCCAGGGTTCCTGGTGCATCGCCTCCAGGGTACTCACAGGGTCGGACGACGTCCGGGCTTGGCTTTCCATCGCATGATCTCGCCGCGTTCGGTGGTACGGATCACCGTCTCGGTAAAACTGTTGATCGACACGTAGCGTGCCAGGAAGCGCTCGAACACGGCGCCGAGCAGGAACACCCCGGTGCCGCGAAACGCGTTTTCATCGAATTCCAGGGTGATCTCCAGGCCCCGACCGAACACGATCGGGCCGGGCATCGGCAAGCGCCGGGTGCAGGCCTTGCTGCTGACTTCGCGCAGACCTTCGATCTGCAATTGCAGCGCCGCGTCGTTGCTGTCGCCGTACAGGCGCAGCAATTCGCGCAGGGCGGCGGCGCCTTGGCCTTGTTCGCTCAACGACAAATAGTTCAGCGACAACTGGCTGATCAATCGCCAGGCCTTGGCATCGTGGGCATGGCTGGCCCGTGGGCGACTCGGTCCGGCCACGCAGCGCACCGCGCCAACCGGGGCACTGTCGGCCAGGGTGAAGTCGGTCTTGCCGCTGCCCACGCTCATGAACAGCGGCAGGTCGCGGTTGGTGCATAGCGCGGTCACGCCCAGTTGGCGCAGGTCGTGGCGATAGGGCGCTTGCTGGCTGTCCACCAGGCTGACGAAGGTTTCGCTGCCGATGTAGGTCGAGCGTGGGCCGTTGCGCCGTTGGTCGCTGGACAGCACGCGCGGCTCGCGCCGTACGGTGTAGTAGGCCTGGTCGCGGCCGTAGCGGGACGGATCGCGCACGGCGTAGAACGGCAGGAACGGCTGCTCCGGCCCAGTGCCGTGGCCGGTGAGGCCGCTCAGTGAGTGCACCTCGAAATCCATCGGCCGGGTGCGGTCGGCGATCACATGGTGTTCGTTGACCCGCTCCGACAAGTGAATGCGATCCAGGCGCTTGGGAAACAGGTTGATGGCCGGGGTGCAGAACGGCAGGAACTGCGAAGCACCGACGCTGCCTTCCAGGCTTGGATCGTGACGGTCGAACAGCACGATCAACTCCAGTTCCTGGCCGTCGCAACGCTTGACCGCGCGGCTCAACTGGGTGAAGTCGACAAACAGGAAGCGGTGGGGCAGGGCGAAGTATTCCTGCAACAGGCGATAGCCCTGGAAGGCCCGTGGCACCACCGGCAGCGCGGCGTCGGCATCGTCGAAGCCACGTGAGCGCAGCGCGTCTTGCGGCAGGCGTTCGACCCAATTGCCGCCGGGCTTGCGGGCGAACACTGCGCAGGCGTTGCCCAGCAGTTGCTCGTAGAGGCGGAAGGGTTGCTCGTCGGCGCCGCTCAAGTACAGCGGCAGGTTGTCCAGGGCCAGGCTGTTGAACGGCAACTCGGCGCCGGTGCGCAAGGTGATGCGCAGGCCGGCCTTGGCTTTTGGTTCGCTGGCGGCCAGGCGCCCGAGCACGGCGGACGGGTTGCCAAAATATTCGGCCTGGCTGACCTGCAACGGCCACAACGTTACCGCGTGGGCGGTGCGGTACTCGCAGCAGGTCTGGGTTTCGCGACCCAGGGCCGCACGCAGGACTGTATCGCGCGGCAGCGGAAAACCACTGCTCAGCGAGCCTTCGTCCGGGTCGGCCTGCATCTGCACCACGGTCATCGACGGTGTTGGCGCCAGGTAATGCGGGTAGGCGATTTCCAGCAGGTTGTGGGTGAAGGTCGGGTATTCGGCATCGAGCTTGAGTTGCACCCGCGCCGTCAGGTAGGCAAAGCCTTCCAGCAGGCGTTCGACATATGGGTCGGCGCAGTCCATGCCGGACAACGTCAGCCGACTGGCGATCTTGGGGTATTCCTTGGCGAACTCCGCCGCGCTTTCGCGCACGTGGTGCAGTTCCTGGTTGTACAGCTCCAGCAGGCGCGGGTTCATGAGCGTCTCCGCTGGTCGGCATTGACCACGCGCACGTGGCCGGTTTCCAGGTCCAGGTCGGTTTGCAGCATCAGGCGCAGCGGCACGGGCTGGGCCCAGAGATCGCCTTCGATCTCGAAACTCAGGGCGTTGTGGTTCATCTCGGCGGTTGCCCTGGCACGCACGCGTAGGGTGTGGCGCAGGATCCGCGGTTCGAACGTGGCGATAGCCTGGTGGATCAGCGTTTCCAGGGCCGAGACGTCGACGTTCGACGCACTGTTGCCGGCCAGGGCCTGCAGGCCGAAATTCACCACCGAGGTGCCCGCCGGGGTATGCAGCGTGGCATCGGCGCTGAGCAATGAGGTGGTGTTGAGCAGCCACGCCAGGTCACGCAGCACCGAGGCTTTCAATTGGGTCAGGGAGAGCACGCGCTTGTCGGCGCTTTCCTTCGGGTTGGTCGGATCGTCGTCGGTCAGCCGGTCCAGCAGGGACGGTTGCAGGCGATCACGGGTGGCGATTTCGGTTACCAAGTGAATAGGCCCGTGTAATTCTTCTGGTCACCTGTGCCGCGCATGCAGCTGGCATTGCGGGCGATTACCGAGGGTTCGAGTTGCCCATTGATCTGGCGTATGGCGCGGTACTCGGAGCGGCATTCCTGATTGTTTTGAGGGCCACCTGCCACATGGACAACGATGACAATGGGCACGTTGCCGAAGGTCTCGACGTGGGGTTTGCCTTGTCGATCGACCGTGAACTGGCAGGGCCACGCCAAGTCGAGTGGCATCAGGGTCTGGTCGGGCTTGCGCAGCGCGCAGCGCGCCTGGTCGTTCTCCAGCACCAGGGTTTGCCCACCCATCGAGACGACATGTTCCACCGCTGCGGTGGACGCTGCCGACGGGGGTTGCTGCTGGGCACAGGCGGTCAGGCTGGTTAGCAGGCAGCCGACCCATATCGCGCAGTGAGCCTTGGTCATAGGAGCTCCCAGAACCAGATCGCTCGGGATCGATAGGCCGGATCGTCATACCCGAGGGTCAGGCCACGGTTCCAGAGGTCGATATGATCGCCGGTGCGACTTTCCGAGGACTCTCCCATTTGCGGGAAACAATCCTTGAAGAAAATCAGGCCGGTCTTGTCTTGCAGCTTGCGTCGGTCCGCGGCAGTTCCGCCGAGGATCAACGGGCGTCCCAGGTGATGTTTCCACAGCCAGTTCGCCAGCGATTCGGCGCCCCTGGCGTGTTCATGGGCACACTTGGGTTCGGTGTAGGTGGACTTGTTGACCTTGATGGTCAGCTCGGTATTGAGCGTGATGCTCATGCGAATCGCACATTGGTTTGCCCAGGGTCCGTCGCAAGGTTTTGCATCAGGATGGGCCACCAGCAGATCGGAATACGCTTTCCACAAATTGACAAACGAAGGCTTGGCCATGACTCAGATACCGGGTGGAAAAGAATTGGATTCGAGCAAGCACCAAACACCCCCGGCGCGTGGCGCCGGGGGCGCGTTCGATCAAACCTTGACGTTCTGACGGATGTTCCAGCCGAACTTGACCGGACCGCCTTCCTTGGTGCCATCGGCTTTCTGTGGCTGGTAGTCCACCAGCACCTTGGCGAAGTTCAGGGTGACGTTTTCGGTCAGGCGATCATCGCCACCCGAGCCGCCGGTGCTCAGGGAAGTGACCAGCACTTCTTCCAGGTTGATGATCATGTACTCGACCTGGCTTTCACCGCCGGCCTTGCGTACGGTCAGCTTGACCTTGTCGATGTGCTTGCCGCTGGCGCAGTGCATCATCAGGTTCGGCGACGCCTTGTCGACGTACTTGGTCAGGGACAGGTCCTGGACGTTGACCTTGCCCGCACCACCGCCGCTGCCCACGTGCATGTTGCCGGACTGGGACATGCCCCAGCTCCAGTTCAGGACATCGATCTCGTCCTTGTGGGCCTTGTCCATGGACTCGCCCTTGATGTCGCCGATCTTGATGAAAATATCAACAGCCATGTTTTCTCCCTGTGTGGTTTCTAACCACATTGTTTGGTTGACGCTGACCTTGCGAAATCTGTTTCTCCGAGCGGAGTCAGGGTGATCTCCAAACTGCTGAAGATCCCCTGTGGGAGCGAGCCTGCTCGCGATGGCGGCGTGTCAGGCAACGCATGTAGCGACTGATCCAACGCTATCGCGAGCAGGCTCGCTCCCACATTTCTTACTGCGTACCGTTCAACTGGTTGTTACGCGCCCTTGGCCGACGGCAGTTTCGATACCAGGCGCAGCGACACGGTCAGCCCTTCGAGCTGGTAGTGCGGGCGCAGGTAGAACTTGGAGTTGTAGTACCCCGGGTTGCCTTCGACTTCTTCCACGATCACTTCAGCGGCAGCCAATGGATGCTGGGCCTTGGTGGTCTCGGTGGAGTGCGCCGGGTCACCGTCGACGTAGTTGAGGATCCAGTCCTGCAACCAGCGCTGCATCTCGTCCTTCTCTTTGAAGGAACCGATCTTGTCGCGCACGATGCACTTCAAGTAGTGAGCGAACCGGCAGGTGGCGAACAGGTACGGCAGGCGCGCGGCCAGGTTGGCGTTGGCGGTGGCGTCCGGGTCGTCGTATTCGGCCGGTTTCTGCAACGACTGGGCGCCGATAAAGGCAGCGAAGTCGGTGTTTTTCTTGTGCAGCAGCGGCATGAAACCATTCTTCGCCAGTTCCGCTTCGCGGCGGTCCGAGATGGCGATTTCGGTCGGGCACTTCATGTCCACGCCACCGTCATCGGTCGGGAACGTGTGGGCCGGCAGGTTTTCCACTTCGCCGCCAGACTCAACGCCACGGATGCGCGAGCACCAGCCGAAGTGTTTGAACGAACGGTTGATGTTCACCGCCATCGCGTACGCGGCGTTGGCCCAGGTGTACTTGGAGCTGTCGGCGCCGTCGGTGTTTTCTTCGAAGGCGAAGGCTTCCACCGGATCGGTCTTGGCACCGTACGGCAGGCGCGCCAGGAAGCGCGGCATGGTCAGGCCGATGTAGCGCGAGTCTTCCGATTCACGCAGCGAGCGCCAGCCGGCGTATTCCGGGGTGGTGAAGATCTTGGTCAGGTCGCGCGGGTTCGACAGTTCCTGCCACGAGCCCATGCCCATCACGGTCGGCGATGCCGCCGCAATGAACGGGGAGTGCATGGCCGCGCAGACTTTCGAAAGCTCGCCCAGCAGTTCCACGTCCGGTGGCGACTGGTCGAAGTAGTAGTCGCCCACCAGGCAGCCGTAAGGCTCGCCGCCGAACTGGCCGTATTCTTCTTCGTACATCTTTTTGAAGATCGGGCTCTGGTCCCACGCGGTGCCCTTGAATTTCTTCAGGGTCTTGTGCAGGTCGGTCTTGGAGATATTGAGCACGCGGATCTTGAGCTGCTCATCGGTCTCGGTGTTGTTGACCAGGTAGTGCAGGCCACGCCAGGCGCTTTCCAGCTGCTGGAAGTCGGGGTGGTGGATGACCTGGTTGACCTGGGCGGTGAGCTTGGCGTCGATGGCGGCGATGATCGATTCGATCGACTTGATGGCGTCGTTGGACACCAGGTCGGTCTGCGCCAGGGCCTGCTCGGCCAGGGTGCGCACGGCCGTCTCGACGGCTTCGCGGGCGCGCTCGGTCTTGGGCTTGAACTCTTGCAGCAACAGCGAGGCGAACTCGCTGGTTTCTTCGGTGGCGCCCAGGTTTTGCACGCCTTCGCGGGCTGTATTGTCAGTCATGATCATTGGTCCTGTGCTGGCTTCGGCGCGCTCGCCAGGGCCTGCAACAGCGCTGGGTCCTTGATCGCCTTCATGATGATTTCTTCGGCGCCGGTCTTGCCGTCCATGTAGGTCAGCAGGTTGGCCAACTGGGTGCGCGCTTCGAGCAATTTGTTCAGCGAGTCGACCTTGCGGGCTACGGCCGCCGGACTGAAGTCGTCCATGCTTTCGAACGTCAGGTCCAGGCTCAGGTTGCCTTCGCCGGTCAGTTCGTTAGGCACATGGAACGCCACGCGCGGCTGCATGGCCTTGAGGCGCGAGTCGAAGTTGTCGACATCGATCTCGAGGAACTTGCGGTCGGCCACCGGTGCCAGAGGCTCGGCGGGCTTGCCGGCGAGGTCGGCCATCACGCCCATGACGAAGGGCAACTGGACCTTTTTCTCGGCGCCGTAGAGCTCGACGTCGTACTCGATCTGCACTCGAGGCGCGCGGTTGCGCGCGATGAATTTCTGAGAACTTTGCTTCGCCACGTTGCTGCTCCTGGTCGCTTGAGCGACGGTGTTGGCGTCATCGGGGGTACCGGTGACGTGACTGCGTGATCCGCTCGCTTTTTATTCGCTGTCTGGGCCGCGCAGGTTTTCAAATTGGCTCATGCCGTCGGGAATCAGGTTGCGCACGATGGCCGCGAAGTCGGCGTGCACCAGATTCTTGGCCCGGTTCAACAGCACCGGCAGCGGGCTGGAGGGCTCATGACGGGTGTAGTAAGCGAGAATCCGGTCCAGGCTGCGCAGCACGTCGTCGCGGTTGTTGATTTCGCCGCTGACGGTGCTGGTGCTGTTATTGGTGTTGCGCGGTGCGCTTGGCGCGCTGGCATATTCTGTTGTTGCGGTGCCGCTGTCGCTGACAGGCTCGGACAGGGCGCTGTCGCCGCTCTGTGGGGCGAACTGGCCGAGAATCTGCAGGGCTATCTTCAGCGGTTGCTTCAACGGGCCAAGGTCCACGCCTTGGGCGGAACCGACCTGGTCGCTGACCTGCTGCTCGATGGCTTCGGCGGCGCTGCGGGCTTCCAGCAGGGCGGCACGGGTGATTTCCAATTGCTCGGGGTCGCTGTCGAGCAGGGCCCCGGCGAGCTGTTCGGCGCCGAGGTTTTCATCCGGGAAACTTTGCAGGCCGCTGGCGTTGGCGGCGGCGCGCAGGCTGACGGCCCCGAAGGTCCGCGAACGGGCCAGGAGGCTTTCACGTAGCAGGCGAATGGTGACATCGGACGTCAGGCCGGCGAGGGCATTGATGCGCACGGTGGGGTCGTTGTCGTCATCGGCGTCCAGGCGCGGATGCAGCTCGGCCCAGTATTGCTTGAGCAATTCGCTGATCAACGTCAGCGAGCGGGCGAGCCCCGGAATGCCTTCCAAGGCCAGGGAGCTTTGCAGCAGGAAATGGGTGATGCGCAGGTCTTTGCTGCGTTGCAGCAAGTCCAGGCTCTGCTGCTGGATGCTGCGCCACTCAGGAGGTTCGGCAGGCAGGATCGAATCGCCCATGCTGCGCTCGGGTTGGCCCCGGGAGTCGCGTTCCAGGCGCAGGAAATCCGCGTCATATTCCAGATCTTCACCGCACGGCGAAGTCGCGGAAACGGCGGCGAGCAACAAAGGCACATCCACTTGGATCGATCTCCCTATCACCCGCTTGAAGAAGTCGGGCAGTTCACACGCAAGTTTCGGATGAAACTTCACATGTTCCTTGACGATAATGGCCCTTTAGATTCGCAATGATCTTAAAGTGCCATCATCTATATTCAAGAAGTTGTGCATTTTTGGTGTAGTACTTATCGCTTGTCAAGGTAAGCTATTTCACCAGTGTAGCCCCTCTGTAACAGTTGTGATGCGCTTAACAGCCTGCCCGACCCAGTGGTCGAAGCGGCAACTGACGTGGGGTTTTTGTCACGCAAGCCGGTTATGATCAGCAATCATGCTGGCAAAAAGCCGTTTCGCGGTGGTTGGCAAGGTTGTGGGTGGGTAGTCAGGGCATGAATCCTCACGTAACCCGCCCGCGCGCGATGTATTCAGCAAGGAGGCAAGATGCCGCTGTGTTTGACTATCACTAGTTATCACAAGATCACCCCAGGCCAGTGTTCTGAAAAGTCCATGGATCAGGGGGTGATGGCAATTGGCCGCAATATCGATAATGACTGGGTATTACCGGACCCCGAGCGTCTGGTTTCCGGCAAACATTGCGTTATCCAATACAAAGACGGGCGTTATTATTTAACCGATAACAGCACTAATGGTGTGGAATTGGTCAAGGCCGGCGTGCGCCTGCGCAAGGGCAACAGCGAGCCACTGCAAGACGGCGAAGTGATCCGCATCGGTGATTATGAAATCCAGGCGCGCGTCGATTTCAACCTGCCGGTCACCGACAGCAACCCGTTCGCCGAATCCCCCAGCAGTTTCGAGGCCTTGATGGGGCGCCAGGGCGCCGCCGCGCATACGCCGTCGCCGCTTCATACGCCATCGCCGATTCAAGTGGCTTCGCCTGCGCATTTCCAGGGTGGCTCGGCCATGGACACCTTGCCGGACCTGTTCGATTTCTTGAGCCCGTCCAGTGTCCCGCCCGCCACCCAGCCTGACCATGTTCCGGCCGAGCAACACGATTTCCGCCCACCGACGCCGATTTCCCGATCGGCCCCGCCGCCTGTGGTCGAACCCGTGATGCCGCCGCCTGCCTCGGTGATTCCGGATGACTGGGACCCGTTCAGCGACAAGCCTGTGCCTGCGCCAGTGGCGGTGGCCCCGCAGCCCGTGGCCCCGCCGCCTGTGCCGCTACCACCTGTGATTGAGCCGGTCGCGACGCCTGCTGCGCAGGCTCCGCTCGCCGACATCTTTGCTGAAATCAGCGCACCGCCGCCGGCCTCCGTGCCTGAAGCGTCGGTCACCCGCGTCGAGCCCCCGGTCGCAGCTCCAGTTGCTCCAGTTGCTCCAGTTGCTCCAGTTGCTCCGGTTGCCCCGGTCGAGGCCAACCAACCCGACTTGCTGCAGGCGTTCCTGCGCGGTGCCGGGCTGGACCAGTTGCGCCTGGACAAGGCCCAGGCCGAAGCGCAGATGGAAAGCATCGGCCGCAGTTATCGGTTGATGGTCGAAGGCCTGATCGATGTCTTGCGCGCCCGCAGCAGCCTCAAGGGCGAGTTCCGCATTCAGCAGACGATGATCCAGCCGGTGGAAAACAACCCGCTGAAATTCGCTCCCAATGTCGATGAAGCGCTGCTGTTGCTATTGCGCCACGGCAATCAGGCGTTCATGGCCCCGGACGCGGCGGTGCGTGACAGTTTCGATGACCTGCGTGCCCACCAACTGGCGGTGATGGCCGGTGTGGAAGCGGCGATCAAGCATCTGCTGGCGCGCTTCGAACCGGCGCAACTGGAAGAACGCATGGCCAAGCCCGGTGGGCTCTCGGGTATTTTCAGCGGCTCGCGACAGGCCCAGTACTGGCAGCAGTTCACCGAGCTCTACAGCAACATTTCCCGGGAAGCCCAAGAGGATTTCCAGGACCTGTTCGGTCGCGAGTTCAGCCGCGCCTACGAAGAACACAGTACGCGACAGCGACGCCGCTGAGCGGCGCCGTCCCATAACAAGATTGATCGACACACAACGGATAGCTCAAACGTCATTGAGGACGCAGGATGATTCCCAGGTTTTTACTCGCAGTCGCCACCGCGCTTCTGCTGACGGCGTGCGCCAAGGATGCGGCCAACCCCCAGCCCGAAGAAGCTGAGGCCGACACCGCCGCCATCGAGCTGCATTTCCATGCCATTGCCGGCCTCAACCCCGGCGCCACCGGCCAGCCGGCCCCGGTCCGGGTGCGCATTTTCGAGTTGAAAAATGCCGCGACCTTCGGCCGTTCCGATTATTTCGCCCTGGCCGAAAGGGCCCAGGCCACCCTGGGCGCCGACCTGATCGACCAGGACGAGGTGCTGATCCAGCCCGGCCAGCAACTGAGCCTGCAACGCGACCTCGACCCGGCCACACGGCACATCGGAATACTGGTGGGCTATCGCGAGCTGGACCAGTCGCTGTGGCGCACGGTGATGAACGTCCCGGCCCGCGAATACACCGAATACCAGATCAGCCTCGATGTGCGCGCCGTGCGCAGCGCCGTCGTCGTCCCCCCATCCAGCCCTGCCCAATAAGCAATCGGAGCCCCCATGTCCTGGAACAATCGCGTGGTCTGGTCGGAAGGCATGTTCATTGGAACGCAGCACTTCCAGCAGCATGACCGTTACCTGGAAAACCTCATCGACGCACGCAGCCGCCCATTGTCGGCCGGCGCCTGGGGTTTTTCCGAATTGCTGATCGACCAGGGCCTGCTGGCCCAGGGCAAGCTGGCGATCATTTCTGCCCGCGGTCTGTTGCCGGACGGCACGCCTTTCAACATTCCCCAGGATGACCTGGCGCCTACACCACTGAACGTCGACGACAACCTGCGCGACGGCCTGGTGTACCTGGCCTTGCCGCTCAAGCGCGCCGGCGCCCGTGACACCGTGGATGAAGGCGAAGACCTCGGCGCCGCGCGTTATGTGAGCCAGGTCTGCGAAGTGCGCGACGACAATGCACCGTTCGAAAACCGCGCGCCGGTCGCCCTCGGCTCCCGGGCCCTGCGGTTGTTGACCGAGCAGGATGGCATTGGCGACTACGCCGCCATCGGCGTGGTGCGCATCAAGGAAAAGCGCGCCGACCGCGCCCTGGTGCTCGACGATGCCTACATCCCACCGTTGCTGGATGTCATTGCCTCCAAGCCGCTGGCGGCGTTTCGCAGCGAACTGCTGGGCCTGCTGCATCAACGCGGCGAAGCCCTGGCCGGGCGGGTGGTGGCGTCCGGTGCCGGTGGCGCCTCGGAGATTGCCGACTTCATGCTGCTGCAACTGGTCAACCGTGCCCAGCCGCTGATCCAGCACCTGAGCCAGTTGAGCCCGCTGCACCCCGAGCGCTTCTACAGCGAACTGGTGAGCCTGGCCGGGGAGTTCTCCACGTTCACCGCGTCCGGGCGACGACCGCAGCAATACCCGCCTTACCAGCACGATGACCTGGCGCTCAGCTACGCCCCGGTGATGCAGGCCCTGCGCGAAGCCCTGTCGATGCTGATCGACAGCAAGGCGACGCCGATTCCGATTGTCGAGAAAGCCTACGGCATCCATGTGGCGATGCTGGCTGACAAGACCTTGCTCGACAGCGCCAGCTTCATCCTGGTGGTGCGCGCCGACGTGCCGGCCGAAACCCTGCGCGGCCGCTTCGGCCAACAGAGCAAAGTCGGCTCGGTGGAGCACATCCGCGACCTGGTCAACCTGCAACTGCCGGGCATCGGCCTGCTGCCGTTGCCGGTGGCGCCACGGCAGTTGCCGTACCACGCCGGCTCCACCTACTACGAACTCGACCGGGGCAGCGACCACTGGCAACAGTTGAGCAACTCCGGCGGCTTTGCGTTCCACATCGCCGGCCAGTTCCCAGGGCTGAACCTGGCTTTCTGGGCGATCCGAGGATAAACCGCGATGAGCAACGACGATCGTACCCAGTTCATGCCGACGCCCGGTGGCCGCGGCGCCGATCCATTTCGCCCGGACCCTGGCCGTCCGGATCCGGGTCGTCCACAGCCTGCGCCGCTGTCGATGCCGGCCGCGCCGGTCCTGACCGGCAAGGCCGAGGGCCTCAACCCGCTGGAGAGCGCCGCCGGCCCGCTGCTGGCCTTGCTGACGCGCCTGCGCAACACCATTGCCCATCCGGCACCGGCCAGTTTGCGCGCGCAACTGCTGGCCTATCTGCGCCAGTTCGAAGAGCGCGCCGAGGCCGCCGGCGTGGTGCGCAACGACGTGTTGCTGGCCCGTTACGCCTTGTGCACCGCGTTGGACGAAGCGGTGTTGAGCACCCCGTGGGGCGGCACCAGTGACTGGGGCAAGCAAAGCTTGTTGATCACCGTGCACAACGAAGCCTGGGGCGGCGAGAAGGTCTTCCAGCTGCTGGAGCACTGCCTGCAAAGCCCCCGCGAGCGCTTGTATTTGCTGGAGCTGTTGTACCTGTGCATGTGCCTGGGTTTCGAAGGGCGCTACCGGGTGATGAACGACGGTCGCAGCCAATTGGAAGCCTTGCGTGAGCGCACCGCTGGCGTGATCCGCAGCGCCCGTGGCGACTACGAGCGCGAGCTGTCGCCGCACTGGCGCGGCGTTACCGTGGCCCGCGACCGGTTGGCGCAATTCATGCCGCCGTGGATCGCCGTGGCCATCGGCGCGGCGCTGTTGCTGGCGCTGCTGTTCGGCCTGCGCATGAAGCTGGCTTCCGATGCCGAGCCGGTGTTCAAGAACATTCATTTCCTGGGCGAAATCCCGGTGCAGACCATCGACCGTCCCGTGGTGCAGCCCAAGGTGGTCGAGCGACCACGCCTGGCCGGTTTCCTCGCCGATGAGATCAGGGCCAACCGCATTGCGGTGGAAGACGCCGTCGATCGCTCGGTGGTGACCATCCGTGGCGATGAGTTGTTCGCCTCGGGCAGCGCCAGCATCAAGGACGATTTCCAGCCGTTGATGCTGCGCATCGCTGATGCGGTGCGCAAGGTCAAGGGCCAGGTCCTGGTGACCGGACACAGCGACAATCGGCCGATCGCCACCCTCCGGTTCCCGTCCAACTGGGCCTTGTCCGAAGCGCGGGCCCAATCGGTGCTGCAAATTCTTTCGGCCAAGACCGGGCAGCCCGAGCGCTTCAGCGCCGAAGGCCGCAGCGACACCGAACCGTTGGCGTCCAACGCCACCCCAGAGGGGCGTGCGCGCAATCGTCGGGTTGAAATCACAGTATTGGCGGAGGGGGTCGAGTGAAGGCGTTTTTCAGTTTTATGACCCGCTGGGTCATTCCGTTGCTGGGGCTGATCGCCCTGAGCCTGATCATCTGGTTCGTGGGCCCGCTGCTCGATTGGCTGGTGCCCGAAGGCCGGCGCTGGGCCTTGATCATCCTGGTGTTTGCGGTGTGGATCGCCTACCGGGTGTTCCGCATTATCCAGGCGCGCCGGCAGGCCGCCGAAGTGATGCGCAGCCTGGCCGCGCAAACTCCGCCCGATCCCACCAGCATCGCCACCGCCGAAGAGCTCGAAACCCTGCGCCAGCGCATGGACGAAGCCCTGGCCCTGCTCAAGAAAGCCAAGCTGGGCGGTGATGAGCGGCGCAACCTCTACGAGTTGCCGTGGTACGTGATCATCGGCCCGCCGGGTTCGGGCAAGACCACCGCGCTGGTCAACTCGGGGCTGCATTTCCCGCTGGCCGCGCAACTGGGCGCCGGTGCGGTACGCGGCGTCGGCGGTACGCGCAATTGCGATTGGTGGTTCACCGACCAGGCTGTCCTGCTCGACACCGCCGGCCGCTACACCACCCAGGACAGTGACGCGACCATCGACAAAGCCGCGTGGCTGGGTTTCCTTGGCCTGCTGAAAAAACAACGGGCCCGGCGCCCGATTGACGGTGCGTTTATCGCCATCAGCCTGTCCGACCTGTTGCTGGGCAGCGACGCCGAACGTGCCGCCCATGCCGCGGCGATTCGCTTGCGGATCCAGGAGCTGTACACCCAATTGGGCGTGCGTTTCCCGATCTACCTGATGCTGACCAAGCTCGACCTCGTGCCCGGGTTCATGGAGTACTTCGATACCCTGAGCAAGGAAGAGCGCGCCCAGGTCTGGGGCATGACCTTTGCCCTGGACGATGGCAAGAGCAACGACAGCCCGCTGGCGCACCTGCAAAGCGAATTCACCGGCCTTGAGCAGCGCCTCAACGACCGTCTGGTGGAACGCCTGCAACAAGAGCGCGACCCGGCGCGGCGCGACCTGATCTACGGCTTCCCGCAGCAGTTCGGTGCCTTGAAAGATTGCCTGCAAAGCTTCCTCGAAGGCGTGTTCAAACCCAACGCTTTCGAAGAGCGCGTGTTGCTGCGCGGCGTGTATTTCACCAGCGGCACCCAGGAAGGCAGCCCGATCGATCGCCTGATCGGCTCCATGGCCCAGAGCATGAACCTGGACCGTCAGCACCTGGCACGCCAGACCGGCACCGGGCGCAGTTACTTCATCGAAAAACTCTTCACCGCCGTGGCGTTCGCCGAGCGCGGGCTGGTGGGCGTCGATCCGAAAGTCGAGCGTCGGCGCAAATGGATTGCCCGCGGTGTGCTGGCTTCCACCGTGGTGTTGGTGCTGGTGGTCAGCACGTTGTGGTGGGTCAGCTATCGCGCCAACCAGGCCTACATCGCCCAGGTTGACCAGAAAGTCGCACCCCTGGGGCAAACCGTGCAGAACCTCAGCCCGGCGCAACGGGATGTCCTTGCCGTGTTGCCGTTGCTCAACGCCGTGAAACACCTGGCCGACGACGCCCCGAGCTGGGCCGAAGGCCTGGGCCTGTATCAGGGCGACATGCTCGAAGCCGAGTCCGGCAGCGTCTATCGCAAGTTGCTGATCGCCGTGTTCGCCCCACGCCTGCTGACGCGCATCGAAGAGCAACTGCACAGCGGCGGCAATTCGGACTTCCTCTACGAAGGCTTGAAGGCCTATCTGATGCTCGCCGACACCGAGCATTACGATGCCGACTTCATCAAGGCCTGGATCGCCCTGGATTGGGACCGCAGCCTGCCGCGCGACTTGCCGGCCGAGCAGCGCCAGGCCCTGACCGCGCATTTGCAGGCACTGTTCGAGCGGCGTCCGCCGCTGGCGCGCCTCGACCCGCGCCTGGTCGAAGACCTGCGCCGGCAGTTGCAGCAATTGCCGGTGGCCCAACGTGTGTATGACCGGATCAAACGCCAGAAACTGCCTGAAGGCATCCCGGACTTCCGCATCAACGAAGCCGCCGGACGTGACGCCGCGCTGGTGTTCAGCCGCAAGAGCGGCAAGCCGTTGGGCGAGCCGCTGAGCGGGTTCTTCACGGTCAAGGGCTATCGCCAGGGCTTCTTGCTCACCAGCCTGAGCCAGACCGGCACCCTGGCCGAAGAGCAATGGGTGTTGGGCCACGAAGAGGCCGATCAGCAGAACGTCGCCAGCCTGGCCGCCGATGTACGTCGCCTGTATTTCCAGGACTACCTGCGCCAATGGGACGCCTTGCTGGCCGACATCGATTTTGTGCCGATCACCAGTGTGGCCCAGGCCGCCGATGTGCTGCGGGTGATTTCCGGCCCGACTTCACCGTTGAAAAAACTGTTGGTGGCGGTGGCGAAGGAAACCGACCTGCAACAGGATGAACGCCTGCTGGCCGCCCAAGGTGCGCCAGTGGAAGGCGGTGTGGACAAGCTCAAGGAGCGCCTGGGCAGCTTGCTCGGCCAGGAGCAGGCAACGCAAAACGCACCGGCGCAAAGCGATGACCCGATCACCGCGCACTTCGCCGAGCTCAACAGCATTGTCAGCAAAAGCGAAGGCGAACCAGCGGCCATCGACGGCTTGCTGGCAGACATGAACGCCTTGTACGTGCAGGTCAGCGCCATGGTCGGTGCCAGTGGCGACGCCTTGCTCGGCGAAGCCAAGAACCAGGCAACAGCCGCCGCTACGCGCGTCAGCCTTAATGCCGAACGCCAGCCGCCGCTGGTGCAGGGCCTGGTCAAGTCGGTGGTCAATTCCACCACCAACAGCATGATGGGCGGGGTGCGCAATCAACTGAACGCCGCCTGGACCAGTGAAGTGGTGAACATCTATCGCCAGTCCCTGGCCGGGCGCTATCCGATGTCGCCGGGCAGTGCGCGGGACGCCACCCTCGATGACTTTGGTCAGTTCTTCGGCGTTGGCGGGGTGATGGACAACTACTTCCGCAAGTACCTGCAGCCCTACGTCGACACCTCGACCCCGACCTGGCGCTGGCAGCCGGGCGCGGCGCAGAAGCTCGGCATCGCCCCTGGCGTGCTGCAGACCTTCCAGCGCGCGGCGACCATTCGCGATGCGTTCTTCCGTTCCGGCGGCACGCAGCCGATGGTGCGTTTCGAGCTCAAGCCAGTGGCGATGGACTCGACCATCACCCAGTTCCTGCTCGACCTCGACGGCCAGCAACTGAGCTACGACCACGGCCCGAGCCGCCCGACCGCCATGCAATGGCCCAACCCGGGCAGCATCGGCGTGGTGCGGATCTCGATCATGCCGCCGTCGTCCAGCGGTCGCTCCGGCATCACCCTGGACGGGCCGTGGGCCTGGTTCCGGCTGCTGGAGCAATCGGACCTGACCGCCGGCAACTCGCCGGATCGCTTCAACCTGCGGCTGAGGGTCGATGGCGCCAGCGCCTCTTATGAGCTGCGGGCCAACAGCGCCTTCAACCCGTTCAAGAGCCGGGTGCTCAGCGGCTTCAGCCTGCCGGAGCGGCTATGAGTACGCCGGGCTTCTACGGAAAACTGGCCAGCCGCGGCGACTTCGTCAGCCGTGGCTTGCCCCAGGGGTTTATCGGCCCGTGGGATTCGTGGCTCGCGGCGGGTTTGCTCGCCAGCCAGAGCAGCCTCGGCGAGCGTTGGCTGGACGCCTATCTGGTCAGCCCGCTGTGGCGCTTCATGGTCGCGCCCGGGGTGTGTGGCCCGGACGCCGCCGTCGGTGTGGTGATGCCGAGCATCGACCGGGTCGGCCGTTATTTCCCGCTGACCGTCGCGGTATTGCTGGAGCCCGACGCGGACCCGGCGTCGGTGGTGGGCGGTGCGGACGAGTGGTTCGAGCGGGTCGAGAACCTGTTGCTGAGCACGTTGAGTGTGGAGGCCAGTTTCGAGGCGTTCAACGAACAGCTGGAGACCCTCGGCAGCCCGATGTATTTGCCGCGCACGTCCAGCAGCCGCTTTGCCAGCCTGCATCGCTTCGATGCCACCGACCCGCAGCAGCGCATGAGCGCCCTGGCCGAGGCGGCTTGCGAAGGTGTGAGCCTGTGGTGGGGCCAGGGATCGGAGCGCATTGCCCCGGGTTTGATGCGCTGCCAGGGATTGCCGGCAGCCGCTGATTTTGCGCAATTTTTGCTCGGCCAAGAAGGTGTTGTGTAGATGCGTCCAAGTGCCGGAAAAGCAATCAAGTCAGCAAGCAAGAGCCATGTCGGAATGGTCCGCCAGGTCAACGAAGACGCCTGCCTGGACCTGCCGGAAAACGGCCTGTGGGTCGTGGCCGACGGCATGGGCGGGCACGCGGCGGGCGATTACGTCAGCAGCCTGATCGTCGACAGCCTGCGCAGCATCGCCGTGGGCCGTTCGCTGGACGAATACGTCGCGGCGCTGCAAAGCGACCTGCTGCGGGTCAACGCCGCCGTGCGGGAAGAAACCGCCAACCGTGGCGTGACGATGATGGGCAGTACCGTGGTGGTGTTGGCCGTCCGCGATCTGCGCGGCATGTGCCTGTGGGCCGGTGACAGTCGTTTGTATCGCCTGCGCGACGGCGTGCTCGAAGGCATCTCCCGGGACCACAGCTACGTCCAGGACTTACAGGACAGCGGCCTGCTCAGCGAAGCCGAGGCGCGGGTCCATCCACGGGCCAACATCGTCACCCGGGCCATTGGCGTCGAGGCGCAACTGAACCTGGCGCTGACTGAACTGCTGCTGGTGCCTGGCGACAGCTACCTGCTGTGCAGCGACGGGCTGACCAAGACGGTGGAGGACGACGAAATCCGCGAAGTATTGAGCCACGACGAACCCGGTGAAATCGCCAGCAGCCTGGTGTCCCTGGGCCTGATGCGCGGCGCGCCGGACAACATCACCGTGGTTGTCGTGAAGGTGCCGTCATGAGCTTGACCCTGAACATTGTCATCCCCGGCTACGACATCGAAGGGCCGATCGGCGAAGGTGCGATGGCCAGCGTGTACCTGGCGACCCAGCGTTCGCTGGAGCGCAAGGTGGCGTTGAAGGTCATGGCCGCCGCGCTGGCCGCCGACCCGACGTTCTGCGAGCGTTTCCTGCGCGAAGGCAAGACCCTGGCGCGCTTGTCGCACCCGCACACCGTCACCATCCATGACATCGGCAACGTCGGTGAGCTGTATTACATGGCGATGGAATACCTGCCCAACGGCACGCTCAAGGAGCGTATCGCCGATGGCCTGTCGCCGGAGCAGGGCCTGACCTACATTCGCCAGATCGCCTCGGCCCTGGGTTATGCCCACGGGCTGGGCCTGGTCCACCGTGACGTCAAGCCAGCCAACATCCTGTTCCGCGCCGACGGCACGGCGGTGCTCTCGGACTTCGGCATCGCCAAGTCCCTGGACGACCGCACCCAGTTCACCCAGGCGGGATTCGCGGTCGGCACGCCCAGCTACATGAGCCCGGAACAGGCCCGCGGGCAGGACATTGATGGCCGCGCCGACCTGTATGCCCTGGGCGTGGTGCTCTATGAAATCCTCGTCGGCAAACTGCCGTATACCGGTAACGATGCGCTGTCCACGGCCCTGGCCCACCTGACCGAACCGTTGCCGGAATTGCCGGTGCACCATGGCCGTTACCAGGATGTGCTGCGCAAGCTGCTGGCCAAGGATCCGGCGGAGCGTTTCCCGGATGCGGCGGCGTTGCTGCGGGCGCTGGATAACCTGCCTCAGGAATCGGAAGCGACGCTGATCCGGCCGTTGTCGTTGCAACTGCCGGAAACCCCCAAGCCGGTTGATGACTTGGCGGGTTTGACGCCAATGTCCATCGACATTCCCAGTGGCCCGGCTTACTCACCGCCGCAGTCTCAACCGCAGCCCAAGCCCGTTCCGCCGCCAGTAAAACCGGTGGTTCAATCCTCGGTGTCGGAGCAGCGCAAGGGGCCGGTGTTCGCCCTGGCCGCCGTTGCGGTTGCCGTGGCGCTGGCGTTGGGGGGCGCGGGGTATTGGTGGTTGGCCGGTGACGATGGCAAAGAGGCGAAGACGCCAGTGGCCACGAACACTTCGGTCAAGCCGCCGGAAGTGAAGCCGCCGAAGACCCCGGAAGTGCCAGCGGTCAAGCCACCCGTTGCCCCTCCGGCTCAGCCGCCCGTGGCGACCGAGGCCGATGGCGGCCAGCGTCCGCTGTTGATGGCCGGCAAGAAAACCCTGTTCCAGCGCGTGCTCAGCAAACCGGGGGCGAAGCTCGCCGACGCACCGGGCGCTGCGCCGGGTAAGGCGCTGCCGGCGTTTTCCGTGCTGTACGTGTATCAGCGCAAGGATGTGGACGGCAGCGCGTGGGTGCGTGTCGGCGCCGCCACCGATGGGCGCAGCGACGGCTGGTTGCCCGCGGCCCAGGTCAGCGACTGGAAGCAAAGCCTGGTGCTCAAGTTCACCGAACGTTCCGGCCGGGCGCCGGTGATGTTCCTGCGTCAGCCTGGCGAAGTGGAAAAACTGCTGGCTAACCCTTCGGCGGCCAAGAACGTGCTGCTCAAGGCCCAGCAGAGCCCGCAGGAGGACCAGCAAGTGCTGGCCCTGGAACCGGCCGCCAGCGCCGTGCCGCAGAGCCAGTTCTATCTGTTGCCGATCTTCGATTCCCGCGAAAGCATGGATGAGAACGGCCAGCCGGTGCAGTTACTGAATGTCGCTTCCATCGATCCTGGCAACACCCCCAAGGCTTCGAGCAACACGCCGATCACCACCGCCAACGCCGACGCGTTCCGTACCGCCGTGGTGCTGGTGGTGGACACCACGGTGTCGATGCAGCCCTATATCGACCAGGTCCGCGACGTAGTCCACGAGCTGCAGACCCGCATCGCCGAGCGTGGCGAGTTGGACAGCGTCAGCTTCGGCATGGTGGGTTTCCGCAGCAGCATCAAGAAAACCCCGGGCCTGGAATACGTCGCCAAGACCTTGATCACCCTGGAACAGGGCCGCGACCCGCAACGCTTCATGGAGCTGGCGCGGCAGGTCAAGGCGTCGACAGTGTCGAGCCATTCGTTCAACGAAGATGCGTTTGCCGGGGTCATGGAAGCCGTCGAAGGCATGGACTGGTCCGGTTACGGCGGGCGCTTGATCCTGCTGGTCACCGACGCCGGTGCCTTGCGCAAGAACGATCCGTTTGCCGCCACGCAAATGAACGAGGCCGAAGTGCGCCAGGCGGCGCTGGGCAAGCAGATCAAGATATACGCTTTGCACCTGCTCAGCGACGCCGGCAAGAAAACCCATGCCGGCGCCCAGAGCCAATACCGCACCCTGACCGCCGACGCCAACCCGCAGATCGGCGACCTGTACATTCCAGTGGCGGGCGCCGACGTGCGCAAGTTCGGCGAGCGGGTCGACGAGATCGGCTCGGTGTTCGCCGACCTGGTCCATCAGGTGCGCAGCAACAAGCCGCAAGCCGTGCCGCTGCTGAGCGCCGCGCCGAGCCTGGCCGACAAGTCGGCCGCGGTCGGCTACGCGATGCACATGGACTTTCTGGGGCGTAAATCTGCCAGCCAGGCGCCGCAACTGGTCAGTGCCTGGACCGCCGACCGTGACCTGACCAACCCGGCGCTGCCAGCGTTCCAGGTCTGCGTGATGCTGACCAAGCTGCAACTCAACGACCTGCAGCAATCGCTGAAGCTGATCGTCGACGCGGCCCGCAAGACCCAGAGTTCGCCCAAGGATTTCTTCCAGGAAATCGCCAGCGCCAGTGCCTACATGAGCCGCGATCCGTCGGCCTTGCGCAAGGGCGGCAACCTGGCCGACGGCGGGATTCTCGGCGAGTACCTCGAAGGGCTGCCGTACCGCAGCAAGTCGCTGAACATGACCCAGGACTTGTGGCTGTCCTTGAGCGTGGCCGAGCAGGAAGATTTCATCGACGAGTTGGATTCGAAAATCCGTCTCTACGAAACCTTCCACAACGACGTGGCGAACTGGGTGCGCTTCGGTGATGCCGAGCCGGGTGACGCCTTGTACCGCGTTCCGTTGTCGACGCTGCCGTGATGCTGGACATGAGCGCAGTGCACAAAAGCCGGGGCGCCGGCAGCCAGCGCTACAGCCTGGTGATTCCACGGCTGCAACTGCGCGGCGGTGAACAACTGGCGGTGGTCGGGCCCAGTGGCTGTGGCAAGAGCACTTTGCTGGATCTGCTGGCGCTGGTGCTGGCACCGGATCAGGCTGGGCGGTTCGACTTCAGCCCTGCCAATGCGCCCCTGGACATCGCCAAATTGTGGCGTGGGTCGCAACAGGGCACCTTGGCCGAGCTGCGCAGTCGTCACCTGGGTTATGTTCTGCAAACCGGCGGCCTGTTGGGCTTCCTGGACGTGCGCGACAACATCGAGTTGTCGCGAAAACTGTTGGGTTTGAAGGATGACGGCAGCGTGATGCGCCTGGCTGGGCAGTTGGATATTGCCGATCAACTGGACAAGAAACCGGCGGATTTGTCCGTCGGCCAGCGCCAGCGGGTCAGCTGTGCCCGGGCGCTGGCCCATGCTCCGCGGCTGTTGCTGGCCGATGAACCGACCGCCGCCCTCGATCCGCTGAACGCCGAGCGCGTCATGCAGTTGCTGGTGGCCCAGGCCCGTGAACACGGCGTGTGCTGCGTGGTCGCCACCCACGACGAAGCGCTGGCCCGTGCCAGCGGTTTGCAGGTGCGGCGGATCAGTTGTCGCCGCGATGCAGACGGCGGTGTCACCGCCACCCTCGGGGAGGCTTGCTGATGCGCGGCGCGCTGGTGGCTTCCCTGGCCTGGCAGGATTACCGCAACGATGCCTGGCTGTCGGCCTGTTCGGTGTTGGCTTTGGTGGCCGTGGTGGCGCCGTTGCTGGTGCTGTTCGGCCTGAAGTTCGGTCTGGTCAGCAGTCTCACCGAGCGCTTGCAGAACGATCCGGCCACCCGGGAAATCATCCCCTTGGGCGGCGGTCGCTTCAGTGCCGAGTTCGTCGAGCAATTGAGCCAGCGCGGCGACGTTGCGTTTGCCTTGCCACGTACTCGGCAGATCGCCGCCACGGCAGATTTGAGCAGCGATGCTTCGGTCGTCACGGTCGAGATGATTCCCACCGCGGCCAACGATCCGTTGTTCGATCACCTGCCGGTGCCTCAGGGTTTGGATCAAGTGGTGCTCAGCCAGACTGCCGCTGAAAAGCTCGGGGCCAAGGCCGGCGATTGGGTGCAGGCCAGTTTTGGCCGGCAGGTGGCCGGTCGCAGCGAGGCGCAGCGTACGCGGGTGCAGGTGTTGCACGTGTTGCCGTTGGAAGCCTTTGCCCGGGACGGCTTGTTTGCGCCGCTGGCGTTGCTGGAGGCGGCCGAGGATTACCGCGACGGTCGTGCCGTGCCCGCGTTCGGCTGGCCGGGGGATGCGGTTGGCGTGAGCGGGCAGCGGGTCTACCCGGCGTTTCGTCTATACGCCCGCAACCTCGGCGACGTCGAGCCGCTGCGCCAGTATTTCGCTGGGCAGAACCTGCTGGTGTCGACCCAGGCCCAGACCATCGCACAAGTGCAATCGTTGAGCCGCAATCTGTCGATCGTCTTCTGGATCATTGCCGGGTTGGCGTTGGCCGGTGCGTTCGCGGCGATTTTTGCCGGCGCCCTGGCGGCGGTCGAACGCAAGCGCAGGGAGCTTTCAGTGTTGCGCCTGCTGGGGGTTTCCACGGCGGCGCTGTTGTTATTTGTAGTGTTGCAGGCGCTCTACAGCGCCACCTTTGCGGCCCTGCTGAGTGCCGGCCTGTACGGTCTGGCGCAGTCGGGCCTGAACCATTTATTTGCGCAGATGCCCGGCGAGTACGCCAGCCATCTGCTGGTGCGTCATTACGCGTTGGCCCTGGTGGCCGTGCTCGGCGTCAGCGCCGTGGCGGCGGCTTGTGGTGGCTGGCGCGTGGCGCGCATCCAGGCGTGTGAAGGAATTCGCGATGTATAAGTTATTGGGCGCCGCCGTGGCGCTGAGCCTGGCCGGTTTGGTCTGGGCCGATGAAGGCAGCGACAAGCTCGACAATCCCAAGCCGTTGCCCGATGACGTCAGCCTGCCGCTGCCGTGCGAAGGGCAGATGGTGTTCCGCTACGTCTATATCCTCGCCCAGGGCACCCTGGATGACCGTGAAATCAGCCTCGGCTATCCGTTCAGCGAGGGCGAGGCCGGTTACCAGCAGTCGTTCATTTCCGGCTACCGGCGCGACTTCATCAACGGCCAGTTCACCCTCAAGGACCTGCCCACGGACTGGAACAAAACCATCACGCCGTTGATGCCCAAGACCGACGCCAAGACGCCGCTCAAACCGATGCTGTACTTCATCGGCAAGTACGAAGTCACCGTTCGTCAATACGCCCAGGTCATGGCCCAGGCGCAATCGTTGGCCAGTGGCGAGCCGGCCCCGGCCTGCGAAACCTTGCAAGCCGATTTGCCTCAAGGCGTGGCCGGGCGTTTGCCCAAGGTGAAACTGTCGAAGTTCGAGGCTGAGCGTTTCTCGGCGGTGTACAGCGCCTGGCTGATGAAATACCACAAGGACCTGCTGCCGGTGAGCGGTCGCGGCACCTCCGCCGAAGACGGCGGGCTGGGTTTCGTACGTTTGCCCACTGAAGTGGAGTGGGAATTCGCCGCCCGTGGCGGTCAGGCCGTGAGCCGTCAGGACCTGGAAGGGCGCCTGTTTCCCCGGCGCCTGGAAGGCAGCGAAAGCGACGGGCCGCTGGCCGATTGGGCGGTGTTCAACCAGGTCGCCGGCGGCACCGGCCAGGCCGCGCGGCTGATGCCCATCGGCACCAAGCTGCCGAACCCCATTGGCCTGTTCGACGTGGTTGGCAACGCCGCCGAAATGGTCCAGGAATCCTTCCAGTTGGTGCACGCTGGTCGCCGCCAGGGCGCCTATGGCGGCTTCGTGGTCAAGGGCGGCAACTACCTGGAAGGCGAGGGCACGCTGTTCACCGGCATGCGCCGCGAATACCCGCTGTTCGCCGCCGATGGCACCGAGCAAAGCAACGAAACCACGGGCTTCCGGGTGGCGGTCGGGGCGTTGTCGGCGCCGCGTTCGCGCTACAAGGAATTGTTTGCCCAGTGGCAGAAAGAAGGCCGGCTGGCGTCGCTGACCGATGCCATCGACGATGCCGAGGACCCGACCAAGCGCCTGGACAGCATCATCGCCGCCAGCGTCGACCCACGCCTGCAAGCCGAACTGGGCCTGGTCAACGAAGAACTCAAGCGCAACGTCTCGCTCATCGCCCAGCAGCGCGAGGAAGCGGCGGGCAACCTGATTCAGTCGTCGGCCCTGGTGGCCGAGACCGTCAACAACTACAACATTCGCCTGACCAATCTGCAGAACAGTCGGCAAGTCGCCCTGGATGCCAAGGACGAGGCCAGCGCCCAACTGTTCGCCACGGCCATCGACAACGGTCGCAGTGCGCTGGATGGCGCGGTGGCGATCTACATCGACAACCTGGCCACCGGCACGCGCTACACCGATGCCGTGATCCAGGCGCAGTTTCAACGCATCAAGGAGGAGCTGGAGCGCAAGCCGGTACTGGGCAAGAGCCTGGTGGCGCGCGCAACGTTATTCGTTCGTCACGTCGGGGACTATCGTCAGCAAAAACGCGCCGACCCGGCGGTGATATTGAAGGAATTGCTCGCATCGAACGCTCAGCGGTCTTGAGTATTCGTTGTCAGCGAGCTTGGAAGGGACTCAGGCGGCGATAGGGCCGAGCTGAGCTGGTCAAAACTTAAAACGAGAACACAACTATGCTTTTCTCCCGTAAACCTTTTGCTTCGGGTTCCAAGCGTCACTTGCTGATGGTCGCTGTCGGCTTCAGTACCGTACTGACCGGCTGCGCCACGTCGCCGACCTCCAAGGTCGCCTCGAGCACCAAGGTCGAGTACTACCCTAACTGCTACGAGCCGGTGCAGCACCTGCGCTCCACCGAAGGCAACATGACCAAGTCCGTGGTCACCGGCGCAGCCGTCGGCGCGGTGGGTGGTGCGCTGCTGGGCGTCCTGACCGCCGACAAGGAAGATCGTGGTCGCAACGCCGCCATCGGCGCTGCTGGCGGCGCCCTGGCCGGTGGTGCAGCCGGTTACTACACCGAGCGCCAGAAGCAGATCGCCGATGACAACCAGCGCATCGCGTCCTACGCCGCCGACGTCAACAAGAGCGTCTCCGACATCGACCGTAGCACCGCCTACGCCCGGACTTCGCAGCAGTGCTACCAGAATGCGTTCAGCAAACTGGTCGCCGATCGCAAGGCCAAGACTGTCAACGACACTGAAGGTCGCAAGCGCCTGGCGGAAATCGTCGCTGGCCTGAAAGAGTCGAACGACCTGATCGTTGCGGTCAACGGTAAAGCTTCCGAAGACTTGAACAATTACACCCAGGCCTATGAGAAAGATCTGCAGCAAGTGGGTGTGCAGCGTACTGACGTGGTGACTGTGGCTACTGCTGACACTACGCCGGTCGTGGCTCCGACCAGCACCAAGAAAAAGAACAAGAACGTACAACCGGCGAAGAAGAAAGACCTGCCGACTGTACCTAAGGAAGCGGTGACCACCGAGAAGACCCTGCAGACCGCCAAGGCCAAGCAGGATGAAAGCAAGCAGGTTGCCAGCGCGGGTACCACTCAGGTCAACAGCATGTGCAAGAACCCGGACCTGGGCGATTGGGCGCCGGTTCCTTGCCCGAATGTTTGATTGAGTGACTGTGGCTGATCATTGATCAGCCGCCAAAACCTGTGGGAGCGAGTTTGCTCGCGATAGCGTTGGTTCAGTTGGCATTGATGTCGACTGACACTCCGCCATCGCGAGCAGGCTCGCTCCCACTTTTGTTTTGTGCTGGCTGAAATATCTGTGCCATCTCCTCAATCCCCTGTGGGAGCAAAGCTTGCTCGCGAGGCGGCCTGATAGCCGGCCTGTCTCTCCCGGTTGTACTTCGATCAAACTGTGGGAGCGAGCCTGCTCGCGATGGCGGCCTGACAGCCGGCCAGGATTTTGTTGACCGGGTACATATCCATTGCTGCGGTAACGGCCACTTATGGTTCCGCTCTTACAGCGGGTCACTTTCGAAAAGCCCGGAAGCCGGCCCAGTCGAAAGTAACCAAAGCGCTCATGCCCCACCACTCGGCACCTCGCCTAGGCTCGGTGTGCCCTCACTCCGGCATTGCTCCGTGGGCCCGCCGCGAAGGGCCATCCATGGCCCAGCGCGGCTATCCCGGCATCCATGCCGGGATGCCCACTCCGCAATACCTGCGTTCGGCCATCGTGGTTAACGGGGCGCCGAGATCAACGTCCACCACGAGGCGGCCTTATAGCCGGCCTGGCTCTTGTGGGGTGTACACCCATCAGACTTGTTTGAGCTGGACCTGTGGGAGCAAAGCTTGCTCGCGAGGCGGCCTGATAGCCGACCTGCTCTTGCGGGTGTACCCAGTCCAATTGTGGGAGCGGGCTTGCTCGCGAAGGTGGCCTGACAGCCGACCTGTTTTTCCCGGATGTACCCCGATCCATTTGTGGGAGCGAGCCTGCTCGCGATGGCGTCGGCTCAGCCTGCCTCAATGCAAAGCTCTACCCGTTGGCGCCAGGCGCCGCCGTTTCCTTTGCTTCCAAATGATCCAACGCCCGCTCAACCAACAACTGCACCCCATCGGCCATGCGGCTGATTGCCAGGGCGACGCAGCGGCGTGAGTCATCCACGTCGTCAGCCAGGTCGGCGGCGATGGTGCTGATTGATTGCAGGTCTTCGGAGGCGTTGGCCAGCAGGGTTTCGGTGTCGATGTGAGGGGAGACGATGAAGAGCTGGTTTTTGTCGGGTTCAGGTGGGGAGGAGGGCTGGGGCTTGAGGTAGTAGTCGAGGGCGCGGGTGGCGGCGTCTTCGAGCTTTTTTTCTTCCTGCGCTTCGACGCGGGATTTGTGGCCGCTTTGCGGGGGATTCGGAGTTGCTTTGAACATAATGAAGCTTCCTGGAAGTGGAGCCGGCACCCTCCGATTGCACGTCGAAAAATAGGTGGCAGCTGTACGTAGGTGTGCAAGACCGGTCCAGGAACCCGGCAGACCCGAAAGTCTCCCACGCGCAGCCGCCATAACAGTCGGCGAGCATAAAAAAATGCTCGGCGAATAGCCATAACGAATGCGTTCCTAGATCGGACTTGCACGTCCGTGTCACCGTTTTTTGCGATGACGAACAGAGGTTAGCCGCACCTCAAAGCGCTGCCTAGTTCATGAACAGCCCGGCGTGTTGAAGGAAATGTCCGAGGGTTTGGCGGGGAAAAAGGGTCAAAAGATCGCAGCCTTCGACAGCTCCTACGGAAATTGATGTAGGAGCTGCCGAAGGCTGCGATCTTTTGATTTTTTCGTGACTTGGCAGTCATCTTTCGCGAAAACAAGCTTATCTTCCGCTAAAGCGATCCGATGATGGCGTTACGCCGAAGAATCGCTAAACTGCCAGCCATTCATCTTTCATCACGAGGCGGTGCCCATGAAATTTCGTTTTCTGTTGTGGATGCTGGGGTTGTTGATGGGCAAGGCCAGCCGGACCAATCCGGCGTTCCAGCAGCAGTTGGGCGATAAGGAACTGGTGTTTCAACTGCAAACCCTGGACGGCAAGGTCGCCCGGCATTTCACCGTGAAAAACCAGCGCATCACCAGCCGGTCCGGCACTTACCCGGAGCCTGCCTTCGCCATCGCCTTCAAGGACGCCGCCTATGGCTTCGCCACGATGCAGGCCAAGAACAAGCAACTGGCGTTCATGACGGGGATTCAGGACAAGTCGATCCAGATCAAGGGCAACCCGGCGTTGGTGATCTGGTTTCAGGGGCTGACCAAGTATTTGAAGCCGAAGAAGGCGAAAGCGAAGGTTTGAGCGGTTGCTGACATCTGTGGCGAGGGGATTTATCCCCGCTGGGCTGCGAAGCAGCCCTGAAACCTGCTATCCCGGTTATGCAGGCTCACCACAGTCAGTCTTTTGGGCCTGCTTCGCAGTCCAGCGGGGATAAATCCCCCTCGCCACAAAGCTCAGTTGCCTGCATCAGCGGTCAGTGGCTGAACTGCGAAGCCAGTTCCCGCAACAACACTTCAGCCTCGAGCACTTTGCTGACCACGTCATTGACCTTGTCCCGAGACAGGCCTACGCGTTCGAGCAGTGCATCGGGGATTTCCTCGTCCGGGCCGGAGCCGATACCGCGCGAGCGCAGCAGGCGCACGGCCAGGCACACCAGGTTCGGGTAGGCGGCGTATTCGCCGTCGTAGTGCGGGTCGTGCTGGAAGCGCAGGGCGGTGGCCAGTTCGTCGGGCATGTCCCAGTAGCGCATCAACCAGGCGCCGATCTGCTCGCGACTGATGCCCAGCAGGTGCTGTTCCACGTAGCTGTGGCACAGGTGCGGGTTGACCTCCAGGTGCCGGCAGATCAGCGAGAAGTGCGGTGGGAAGACGTGGGCCAGCAACAGGTAGCCGAAGTTGTGCAGCAGCCCGGACAGGTAGGTCAGGCCGCCTTCCGGGCGCTGGGCGCGGGGCATGGCGCGGGTCAGGCCTTCGATGACGGCGGCGGTGTAGATCGACTGGTGCCAGTACGGCGTGGTGTGTTGCGGGTGGTCCTTGGGCAGGCTCAGGGTCTTGCCCAGGGCCAGGCCCAGCGCCAGGTTGATCACCAGGTCGAAGCCCAGGACGCGGACGATGGCGTCTTCTACCGAGCGAATCTTGCCGGGCGAGGCGTAGTAGGGCGATGCGGCCCAGCTCACCACTTGCGCGGCCAGGGCCGGGTCGGTTTCCACGACACCGGTGATGTCGTCGATGGTGGCGTCGGGGTCGACCCGCAGCTTGATGATTTTTTGCGCGGTTTCGGCCAGCGGCGGGATCTCGATGGTTTCTTCCAGCCGTTGCTGGATGCGCCGCGCGGTAAACGCTTGCACAGCCTGGGTGATTTCCGCGCGGTCGTCGTGCGGGCGGTCCAGGTTGGGGGTGATGTTGCTCACGGCTTCGCCGAATGTCGCGGCGCTGGCCTTGGTGAGCATGGTCTTGAACGCTTCGCTGGTGACTTCCAGCAGCAATCCTGGCTCGCCGGAGTTGATCAACAGCTTTGGTTCGCGCAGCAGGCTTTCTTCGTACAGGCACGGCGAGCTGGTCAGTGCCGGCAGGCCGGGCAGCAGGCTCAGGCTGTGTTTGCCGAGCATGCGCTCCAGGCGTTCGGTCGGCACCGCCGTGAGCTTGCGGCCGGTGAGTTCGGCCAGGCGATTGAGGTCCAGCAGCTGGCTTTGCGGAAACAGCACCATGAGCGCGCCAACGGCATCGTGCAGCAACACTGCCTGCACTTTGCGGGCGGGGTTGAGGCCGGGGCGTTCGAGCACTTCGTCAAAGCCGATGCCTAATTTCTCGAGCAGCAGCCGAATAACAGACGGAGCGTGCGGGGATTCGGGGACGAGGGCAGCTTCTGTCATGGTCTGTATCCGTTTTCCTACAAGTTGGTCAGTATAACCAGCTTGTCCAGTACGCGCGTCCGGAAAACTGAGCGCGTGCTCACACTTGGCCGTATTGCTGCCCATGACGCAGCCAGCGATCCAGCAGCGGGCTGACGTGGTCGGGCCAGCGTTCCAGTAGCGCCTGGGCGGCGTCGCGTACGGCAGGGAGCAGATCGGCGTCGCGCATCAGGTCGGCTACCTTGAATTGAAGCAGACCGGTCTGGCGTGTGCCGAGCATTTCACCGGGGCCGCGCAATTCGAGGTCTTTTTCGGCGATGACGAAGCCGTCGTTGGTTTCGCGCATGATGCCCAGCCGCTGCCGACCGATCTGCGACAGTGGCGGGTGATACAGCAGCACGCAATGGCTGGCGGCGCTGCCCCGACCGACGCGGCCGCGCAACTGGTGCAACTGCGCCAGGCCCAGGCGCTCGGGGTTCTCGATGATCATCAAGCTGGCGTTGGGCACGTCCACGCCCACCTCGATCACCGTGGTGGCGACCAGCAGTTGCAGGGCGCCGGCCTTGAATTCAGCCATGACGGCGGCTTTCTCGGCGGGTTTCATGCGCCCGTGGATCAGCCCGACCTTCAACTCGCCGAGGGCGGCGGTGAGGTCTTCATAGGTGGTTTCAGCGGCCTGGCAGGTCAGTTCTTCCGACTCTTCGATCAGCGTACACACCCAATAGGCCTGGCGCCCTTCGGCGCAGGCGCTGCGTACGCGCTCGATCACTTCGACCCGCCGGGTATCGGTGACCAATACGGTATTGACCGGCGTGCGGCCCGGCGGTAGTTCGTCGAGGATCGAGGTGTCGAGGTCGGCGTAGGCGCTCATGGCCAGGGTTCGCGGGATCGGCGTGGCGGTCATGATCAACTGATGTGGACACATCCGGCCGCCCACGCCTTTCTGCCGCAGGGCCAGGCGCTGTTGCACGCCAAAACGGTGCTGTTCGTCGATGATCACCAGGGCCAGGTTCTTGAACTGCACTTCGTCCTGGAACAGCGCATGAGTACCGACCACCATGGGTGCGCCTTCAGCGATCTGTGCCAGGGCGGCTGCGCGATTCTTGCCCTTGAGCTTGCCGGCCAGCCAGGCGACTTCGATACCCAGCGGTTCGAGCCAGCGTTGGAAGGTGATGAAATGTTGTTCGGCGAGAATCTCGGTGGGCGCCATCAACGCCACCTGGTAACCCGCCTCCAGAGCCTGGAGCGCGGCGAGGGCGGCGACCACGGTCTTGCCGGCGCCGACATCGCCCTGGATCAGCCGCAGCATGGGCTCGGGCTGGCTCAGGTCGTAGGCGATTTCGTTGCCGACCCGCTGTTGGGCGCCCGTGGGGGTGAAACCAAGGTTGGCCAGGTAGCGAGCCGGCAGATCCTGGGCCTTGGGCATGGCCGGGGCGTGCAGGGAGCGCAGGCTTTCCCGTAGGCGCTGCTGCGACAGCTGGTGGGTCAGTAGTTCTTCGAACGCCAGGCGATGCTGGGCCCAGTGATGGCCGAGGGCGAGCTCGTCCACGTCGGCATCGGCGGGCGGGTGGTGCAGATAGCGGATCGCATCGGCCAACGGCGCCAGTTGATAATCCCGGGCCAGCTCCGTGGGCAGCCAGTCGGGCAGGCTGCTGGGGCCGAGCAGGGTCAGGGTTTGCTGGCAGAGCTGGCGCAGGCGTTGTTGAGTCAGGCCTTCGGTGAGCGGATAGACCGGGGTCAGGGTCTCGTCCACCGGTGGCGGCTCGTCGCCGGTGATGCTGCGGTATTCCGGATGATAGATCTCCAGCCCCGAGGCACCGGGTCGCGCCTCGCCGTAGCAGCGCACGCGGGTGCCGCGCTTGAGACCTTCCTTTTGTGCATTGCTGAAGTGGTAGAAGCGCAGGCTGAGACCGCCGGTGCCGTCCTGCAGGCGCACCACCAGGCTGCGGCGCCGGCCCATGACCACATCGGCGCCGCTGACGGTGCCTTCGATCACCGCGTCCTGCCCTGGCCGCAAATGGCCGATGGGCACCACGCGGGTGCGGTCCTGGTAACGCAGGGGCAGGTGGAACAACACGTCCTGGAGATTTTCCAGGCCGACCTTGGCCAGTTTCTCGGCCATGGCTTCACCGACACCCTTGAGTGCCGTGACCGGCACTTTCGACAGCTCAGTCATGGCCGTGGCTTACTTGCCAGCGGGCGGCTTGGCCACAGAGCACAGGCGAATCGAGTCCGCGAGGATCTCGATGGCCTTGGGCCGTGGGAAACTGGCGCGCCAGGCGATGGCCACGGTGCGGAATGGCGCCGGTGGCGTCAGCGGGCGGACTTCGATCACGCCGGGGGCATAGTGATGACTGTCCACCGCCGACAACGGCAGGATCGAAATGCCCAGGCCCGAGGCGACCATGTGACGGATGGTTTCCAGGGAGCTGGACTCCACCGTGGTGTGCTTGGCGCCTTCGCCGCCCTTGGTCAGGGTCGGGCAGGCTTCGAGCACCTGGTCGCGGAAGCAGTGGCCTTCGCCCAGCAACAGCAGGCTCTTGTCGTTGAGCAGGGCAGCGTCGATGTTCTTTTTCTGAGTCCAGGGGTGCTGGGCCGGCATCAGGACGTAGAACGGCTCGTCGTAGAGCGGCAGGGTCAGGACGTCGGCTTCGTTGAACGGCAGGGCGATGATGATCGCGTCCAGCTCGCCGTTGCGCAGCTTGTCACGCAGCACATGGGTGAAGTTTTCTTCGATGTACAACGGCATCTGCGGGGCAACCCGGTGCAGTTGCGGGATCAGGTGCGGGAACAGGTACGGGCCGACGGTGTAGATCGCGCCGACTTTCAACGGGGCGGTCAGTTGGTTCTTGCCGGCCTGGGCCAGTTCGCGAATACCCTGGGCCTGCTCCAGGACCTTTTGTGCCTGGGCGACGATGCCTTCGCCCACGGGGGTCAGGCGCACGGCGCTTTTACTGCGCTCGAAAATCAGCACACCGAGTTCGTCTTCAAGCTTTTTCACACCCACCGACAGCGTCGGCTGGCTGACATGGCAACGCTCGGCCGCATGGCCGAAATGCTGCTCTTGGGCGAGGGTCACGATGTAGCGTAATTCTGTGAGGGTCATGGCGAGCGTCCGTGAAGTTGCGAGCCAAGCATACCGGCTGCAATCGATAGACGCACGTTATCAGACTGGGGGCGCGGTGTGACACTGTCTAATGCGTATTACCTGTGGGAGCGAGCTTTGCTCCCACAGGTAATACCTTTGCCCTCGATTGCCAGCCCTATTGCAGGGGCTGGTAATCGAGATCAACGCCGGCGCTTGTCGATGGAGTACACGAACGGAGCCGTCAGTTCGATGGTGCCGTTGGTCAGCAGCTCCGCCGGCGGCTTGGGCAGCGGTTGGGCTTTGCGGATCATTTCCAGGGTGGCCCGGTCGAGCAAGTCGGTGCCGGAGCTGCCCACCAGTTCGAATGACAGCACGTTGCCTTCGGCGTCCACCACGAAACGCAGGCGGTTGGTGCCTTCCTTGTTCATCTGCTGGGCCCTGGGCGGGTACTTCTTGTACTTGCCCAGGTGCGCCAACAGCGTGCCTTGCCAATTAGCCTTGGCAGCCGATTGCGCAGGCGACGGGCCAGGCGCCGGTTGCGCGGACTTCTCGGCCAGTGACTGAGTCGGCGGGGTGTCGCTCGGCTTCTGCTCCGACGGCTGTTCCTTCGGCGGCTCGGGCTTTTTCTCCACCGGTTTGGGCTTGGGCGGTTGCGGCTTGGGCTTGGGCTTGACCGGCTTGGGCACGGAAATCTCCGGCTTCGGCGCTTCGGCCAGCTTGGGCAGCGGCAATTCTTCGACCGGCTCGGGAGGTTGTGGCGGTGTGACGACTTTCGGCGGTGCCGGCGGTGGCGGGGCCGGCACTGGCGCCAGCTCGACCATCATCGCCTGGGGAGGCAATTCAATGGGCGGGCGCGAGGTCCAGTTCAGCGCCAGGGCGATGGCGAGCGCATGCACGCCCAGCACCACCACCAGGCTACCGCTGTAGCGCGTCAGCTTTTGGCGCATCGTGATCATTTCTGCCGCGCCGTCTCGAGTCCGACCAGACCGACCTTCAGGTAGCCGGCGCTGCGCAGCGTGTCCATCACGCTCATCAGGTCGCCGTAGTCCACGCCTTTATCGGCCTGGAAGAAGATCGTCGTGTCTTTCTTGCCTTGGGTCCTGGCGTCGAGGGTCGCGCCGAGGGTTTCGGCCTTGACCTCGTCTTCGCCCAGGAACAGGCGCTGGTCGGCCTTGACGCTGAGGAACACCGGTTTTTCCGGCCGTGGCGAGGGCTTGGCCGTCGATGCCGGCAGGTCAACCTTGATGTCCACGGTGGCGAGCGGGGCGGCGACCATGAAGATAATCAACAGCACCAGCATCACGTCGATGAACGGCGTGACGTTGATTTCGTGGTTTTCGGCCAGATCGTCGTCTGCGCCTTCTTTCAAATGCAGGCCCATGGCCGATTACCCCACTTTCACCATGTGCGGTTGCGAGCCGCGCTCGGGCGGCAGGTGGTCGAGGTCGCGGCTGACCAGCAACAGGACTTCGGCCGAGGCGTCGGAAACCTGGGCCTTGTAGCCGGCAATGGAGCGGGCGAAGACGTTGTAGATGACCACGGCCGGGATCGCCGCGACCAGGCCCAATGCCGTTGCCAGCAGGGCTTCGGCGATGCCGGGCGCGACGACGGCGAGGTTGGTGGTCTGGGTCTTGGCGATGCCGATGAAGCTGTTCATGATGCCCCACACGGTGCCGAACAGGCCGACGAACGGCGCGGTGGAGCCGATGGTGGCGAGCACCCCGGTGCCGCTGCTCATGTTTCGACCGCAAGCGGCAACCAGGCGCTCTAGGCGGAAGCTCACGCGCTCCTTGATGCCTTCTTTCTCGCGGCTGTTGGCCGACAGGCGCATCTCTTCGAGCGCGTCATGCACCAACAGGTTGGCGAGAGTGCCTTCCTTCGCGGCGGTGGCGCTGGCTTCCTTGAGGGTGGTGGCTTTTTTCAGGGCGGCGATTTCGCCGCGCAAGCGACGCTTGGCCCCCAGCAGCTCGAAGCCTTTGGCAATCCAGATGGTCCAGGTGATGATCGAGGCGATGGCCAGGCCAATCATCACGATTTTCACGATGATGTCGGCGTTCTTGTACATGCCCCATGGCGACAGGTCATGGGCCATGCCCAGGGAGTTGTCGGCTTCGAGCACTTCAGGTGCATCGGCCTCGACGGCCTGGGCCGGGTCGGTGGCGACAGGCGTCGCAACGGGAGCGGCCGGGTCGGCAGGCGTCTGTACCGCCGCCGGCGCGGTGGCCGGGTTCGTGGCAGGTGTCTGTGCATCGGCGAAGGCGGCGGTGGGAGCCAGCAGCAGGCTGAACAGCAGGGCGGCTACCGTGCTCCAGGCACGAGGTCGATTGGTTGGCGAAGCGGGGGATAGAGAGCGTTTCATGCTGGCCGGACCTGAGAGGAAAAAGAAGGTTGATGTTCTTCCAGGCCTCGTGGGCCGAGAACAAAAGTGGTGGGCATTATTGCAATTAATTCTTGTTAACAAAAGTAATACAGTTACTTTTTTTGTCGCATGGCTAGCCGCTCGTCCCCTGCGAAGGCTAGTCTGAGGCTTTGCCAGAGGAGTTCTTGATGTCCGCGCCTTCTGTTTTGATCGCCGGCTGCGGTGATATCGGCGGCCGCCTGGCCAGCCAGTTAGTGGCCGAACACTGGCAGGTCCATGGTCTGCGGCGTACGGTTTCGAGCCTGCCTACTGGCGTCATCGGGGTGGCGGGGGATTTGTTCAGCGAGCAATGCCCCGACGACTGGCCCACGGGGTCGCTGAATTACCTGGTGTACAGCGCCGCGGCCACCGACCATGACGAAGCGGGCTATCGCGCGGCTTACGTCGAAGGTTTGCAGCATGTGTTGGGTTGGTTGAAGCAGCACGGCCAGCGGCCCAAGCGTCTGCTTTTTGTGTCCAGCAGCAGTGTTTATGGGCAGCAGCAGGGCGAATGGGTGGATGAAACCTCGCCAACCGTCGCTGGCGGTTACTCCGGTCGGCTGATGCTCGAAGCCGAGCAAGTGGCGCTGGACAGCGGCATCCCGGCCAGCCGCGTGCGCCTGACCGGCATCTACGGCCCGGGGCGTGAATGGCTGTTGAGCCAGGTGCGTCAGGGCTATAGCGTGGTGGAAGATCCGCCCCTGTACGCCAACCGCATCCACGCCGACGACGCGGCGGGGCTGCTGGCCTTCCTGCTGGAGGCCGATCGCCAGGGCAAAGCCCTGGAAGACTGCTATATCGGCGTCGACGACGCCCCCGCCGCGCTGGCCGACGTGGTGGGCTGGTTGCGTGAATACCTGGGCGTTACCCAATGGGCCGAAAACGCCAGTGTCCGCCGCGCCGGCAGCAAGCGCTGCAGCAATGCCCGGGCGAAGGCCTTGGGCTGGACGCCGCGTTATCCGAGTTTTCGCGAGGGGTATGCGGCGATTCTCGAAGGGCGCTGCTGACACGGGCCCGCTCGGCGTGTGCTCGATGATGTGGTTCGGCGCCAAGGGCTAGTCCTCTATGGGCTCTTGCCGTCCTGAGTACTTTCCAGGCCTTGACTTGGTTCATCGAGCTCGCCGAGCATTATCCGTTGCTTGCCAAAACCAAGAGTGATCTGCAGGCCACCCGCAACCGTTTCAGTCATCTTTTGCGTCGTCGATGTGGGCCAACATCCTATCGAACGACCTAGCAGCGACAAGGACCGTCATCAATGCAAGCCAGTTTCAGCAAAGGCGTTATCTTTGCACTCTCCGCCGCCGCACTTAACGCCACGATAGGCGTGCTCAGCAAAGTGCTCATGAGCAATGGTTTCACCGCCAGCAGTGTCGCCGTCATAAAGACCGTCCTGGGTTGTCTGCTGCTCTCGGCCTTGCTGCTGTTTATCAAGCGTCCGGCGACGAGGGCCAAATGGACCCAGGCGGCGATCTGCGCGTTTCTCGGTATCTTTGTGCTGTTCCACTTCGAAACGGCTGCCTATCGGCATTACGCTGCGGCGGGTGTAGTCGTGATGCTGATGGCCAGTGCTTCCATTTCCTCGATTGTGCTCGGACGCATAATCCTCAAGGATGCGATCACCGCGAACGCCACTGTGGGTGCCGCCTTGGCGATCGCCGGAATCGCGGTGATCTTTGGTGCCGATCTGCGGCAGGGCTTCACGCTCCAAGGCGTTGCGCTCGCGTCCATGGCGGGCTGCGGCTATGGGGCGTTTTCGGTAGCCATGAAACGGATGGGCGTGTCCGGTGGGCTGCACTTCACTCGTCAGTTGCTGTTCTTCGGCAGTCTGTACTTGCTGATGCCGGCTTCGGCCGACGGCTTCGTGATCGGTGAGCTGTCGCCCTGGGCGATTGCCGCATTGCTGGCGCTGGCCGCGCTGCCAACTATCCTCGGCTTTTTCTGCACCACCAAGGCAATCGAGTACCTCAAGCCATCCCAGGTGCAAGCCTTGGAGCTGACCGAGCCGCTGTTCGCCGCACTGCTGGCATTTGTTGTGCTCAATGAAGTGCCGCGCGAAAGCCTGTACCCGGGTGCACTACTGATCATCATTGGGCTGTGTTTCTCCAATGAGCTGATCCGCCTGGGTAGAAAAAAACCTGTTCCGTCTCGCGCGTGAACCTTTGCCGGGAGGGGGCGCTCGTACAGTTATTTCAAAGCGCCCTATCTCTTACTGCTTTTCCAGCAACCACTGCCGAGTGCCCGGTGTGAACGAAGGCATTTCATCGGCCAGCGCCGCGTTGACGGTCTGGAAGATTTCCAGCTTCTTGCCATCGCGGGCGAAGATCCAGGTGTTGCCCTGGCCGTTCTGTTGCAACCAGATGTTGTCGTTGCCACCGCTCATGGAGGCGCAATCGCCGGCCAGGCACAAGGCGTAGCGATCGGCACCCGGCAGGCCGCTGACCCGGCCGTCGGGTTGGAATTGCACGCTGGCGCCTTGGCCGGGGCCGTTGACGATGTTCCAGGTGCCACCGAGGTAGGCAGCATACAGCGCGCGCTCGAAACTGGCGCCGATTGGTGCGCCTTCCGGCACTTGGATTGTCGCGCGGTCGAACACTTGCTGTGGCTCGTTCTCGGTGGCGGCCTGGCTCAACTGGTTGCCGTCACGCTTGAGTTCGCTGGCGGAGCTGCCGTAGAAATCGACTTTCCACGCGCCGTCTTCTTCGCCCAGCAATTTGCCTTCGACGTTTTCAAAACCGTTGGTGTAGCGCGCCTGACCGGCCCGGGTGTTGACGTCCCATTCCAGGTTCGGGCCATAGCCCTGCAGCGCTTCGCGAAGCGGGCCGCCCTTGGCGGCAGCGTCGATGGCTGCCTGGTTGATCCAGGTGCCGCTGATGTCACGGTCGGCTGGGTCGCTGGCGCAGCCGCCCAGAAGCAGGGCTGCCAGCGAGAGAGCAAGCGCTTTGCGCATGGTGGAATCCTTTCAAGACGAAAACGGCGCAGCGGGAGACGCTGCGCCGGCCTTATTACTCGATGACCAGGATGGCATCCATCTCAACCTGCGCACCCTTTGGCAGGGCTGCCACGCCGATGGCGGCACGGGCAGGGTAAGGTTGGTCGAAGTACTTGCCCATGATCTCGTTGACCTTGGCGAAGTGGCTCAGGTCGGTGAGGAAGATATTGAGCTTGACGATGTCCTTGAACGAACCGCCAGCTGCCTCGGCCACGGCCTTGAGGTTTTCGAATACCTGCACGGTCTGGGCTTCGAAGCCTTCCACCAGCTCCATGGTTTTCGGGTCCAGCGGGATCTGGCCCGACATGTACACGGTGTTACCGGCCTTGATCGCCTGGGAATAGGTGCCAATGGCGGCTGGGGCCTTGTCGCTGGTGATAACGGTCTTGGTCATTGATGACTCCTTGTAAGCAATAGGCCTGTACGCGACGCTATGCGCGCATCCGGGTGATGCGGATGACGCCGGTCAGGGCACGCAGTTTCTTGATCACGCGGGCCAGGTGCACACGGTCGTGCACGCTGACCACCAATTGAACGACGCTGATGCGGCCATCGCGCTCGTCCATGCTGATTTTTTCGATGTTGCCGTCGGCGGCGTTGACGCTGCTGGCCAGCAGGGCGATCAGGCCGCGCTGGTGTTCCAGCTCGACCCGCAGCTCGACGTTGAATTCGCCGGTGACATCCTTGGCCCAGGAGAGCTGGATGCATTTTTCCGGGTTGTGGCGGATTTCGCTGATGTTGCGGCAGTTGTCCAGGTGCACCACCATCCCTTTGCCGGCAGACAGGTGGCCGACAATCGGGTCGCCCGGGATCGGCGTGCAACACTTGGCATAGCTGAGCACCAGGCCTTCGGTGCCGCGAATCGCCAGCGGGCCTTCGGGGCTTGGCAACTGTTCGCCCTCGCCGAGCAGGCGGCGGGCGACGACATAGGCCATGCGATTGCCCAGGCCGATGTCTTCCAGCAGGTCTTCGATCAGTTCGAGGCGGTATTCGTGGAGCATCGCTTGCACGCGCTCGGCCGGGATCTTGTCCAGCGCGCTGTCGAAACCGTTCAGCACCTTGTTCAGCAGGCGCTCGCCAAGGCTGATGGATTCGGAGCGGCGTTGCAGTTTCAAGGCATGGCGGATGTGTGTGCGGGCTTTGCCGGTGACCACGAAATTGAGCCACGCCGGGTTCGGCCGGGCGCCGGGCGCGCTGACGATTTCCACCGTGGAGCCGCTTTGCAGCGGTTCGGACAACGGCGCCAGGCGGCGGTTGATCCGGCACGCGATGCAGCTGTTGCCGACGTCGGTGTGTACCGCATAGGCAAAGTCCACGGCGGTGGAGCCTTTGGGCAGCTCCATGATCCGGCCCTTGGGCGTGAAGACGTAGACCTCGTCCGGGAACAGGTCGATCTTCACGCTCTCGATGAACTCCAGGGAATTGCCGGCCCGCTGCTGCATTTCCAGCACGCCCTTGACCCATTGCCGGGCGCGGGCGTGGGTGCTCTTGGGCTGTTCGTCACCGCTGGATTTGTAGAGCCAGTGGGCGGCGATGCCGTTGTTGGCCATTTCTTCCATTTCACGGGTGCGGATCTGGATTTCGATCGGTACGCCGTGCATGCCGAACAGCGTGGTGTGCAGCGACTGATAGCCGTTGGCCTTGGGAATTGCGATGTAGTCCTTGAAGCGCCCCGGCAACGGTTTGTACAAATTATGCACAGCGCCGAGTACGCGGTAGCAGGTATCGACCTTGTCGACGATGATCCGGAACGCATAGACATCCATGATCTCGTTGAAGGCCCGACGCTTGCCGCGCATTTTCTTGTAGATGCCGTAGAGGTGTTTCTGCCGCCCGCTGACTTCGCCTTCGATGCCGTCGATCGCCAGGCAGTGGCTCAGGGACTCTTCGATCTTGTTGACGATTTCCTTGCGGTTGCCCCGGGCGCGCTTGACGGCCTGGTTGATCCGCGCCGAACGCATCGGGTGCATGGCCTTGAAACCGAGGTCTTCGAACTCGATGCGGATCGCATGCATGCCCAGGCGATTGGCGATGGGCGCATAGATTTCCAGGGTTTCCTTGGCAATGCGCCGGCGTTTTTCGCCGGAGAGGACTTCCAGGGTGCGCATGTTGTGCAGGCGGTCGGCGAGCTTGACCAGGATCACGCGGATGTCGCGCGCCATGGCCATGGCCATTTTCTGGAAGTTCTCGGCCTGGGCCTCGGCCTTGGTCTCGAAGTTCATCTGGGTCAGTTTGCTGACCCCGTCGACCAGTTCGGCCACGGTTTCGCCGAACTGCGCTTGCAGCGCTTCCTTGGCAATGCCGGTGTCTTCGATCACGTCATGCAGCATCGCCGCCATCAGGCTCTGATGGTCCATGTGCATGTCGGCAAGAATGTTCGCCACCGCAAGCGGATGCGTGACGTACGCCTCGCCGCTGCGGCGGCGCTGGCCGTCGTGGGCTTGTTCGGCGTAGAAGTAGGCTCGGCGGACCAGATTGACCTGGTCCGTGCCGAGGTAGGCCGATAAGCGATCGGCGAGGGCGTCTATGCTCGGCATGATGATGACTCCTGCCGTTTGCTGTGACCCCGCGCCGTGCTACGTCGACCAGGCATAGGCTTAGACCGCCTCGTTGGACTCGTCCTCGAACGCTGCGAACAGCGGTTCGTCTTCGACGATTTCAGCGTTGGCGATGAACTCGTAGCTCATCAGGCCTTCGGCGATTTCACGCAGCGCTACCACGGTAGGCTTGTCGTTTTCCCACTGGACCAACGGCTCTTTGCCACCGGTGGCCAGTTGACGGGCACGCTTGGTAGAGAGCATGACCAGCTCAAAGCGGTTTTCCACGTGTTCTAGGCAGTCTTCAACGGTTACGCGGGCCATGGTATTCCTCGGAGCGAATGCAATATGCGCGCTGCCCGGTTGGGCGAGCGGACTCGACAGTTTAAAAAAACACCAGCGTTTAGGGAAGCGCTGATTTTTTAACCAAACCCCTCGGCGCGCTGCGAGTACCAATGTAAAGCCGTCGCAGCGGTTTTGGGAAGGGCTGTTCAGCCCAGCAGTTCGGCCAATAGTTTGCCGAAACGTTGCTGTTGGCGTTTCTGCTGCAACTGGCTGGCGCGGAAAATCGCCTTCAGGTCGTCCAGTGCATGGGCGAAATCGTCGTTGATGATCAGGTAATCATAGTCGACGTAATGGCTCATTTCGCTGACCGCTTCGCGCATCCGGCCTTCGATGATTTCGTCACTGTCCTGGCCACGGTTGGTCAGGCGCTGGCGCAAGGCCTGCTGGCTCGGCGGGAGGATGAAGATCGAACGGGCCTGGGGCATCAGCTTGCGCACCTGCTCGGCGCCTTGCCAATCGATCTCCAGGATCAGGTCGTGGCCTTCGTCGAGGGTCTGCTGCAGATAGCTTTGCGAAGTGCCATAGAGGTTGCCGAAGACTTCGGCGCGCTCCAGGAAGTCGCCGTGCTCGGCCATCTTCACGAATTCTTCGCGATCGACGAAGTGATAATTCACGCCGTTGACTTCGCCCGGGCGCATGGCGCGGGTGGTGTGCGAGACCGAGACGCGGATCTGCGGCTCGGCATCGATCAGTGCCTTGACCAGGCTGGTCTTGCCGGCGCCCGAGGGCGCGGAAATGATGTAGAGAGTGCCGGTGCTGTGGGTCATGTCGGGTTAGCCTTACTCAATGTTCTGCACTTGTTCGCGCATTTGCTCGATCAACACCTTGAGGTTGACCGCCGCCTGGGTGCTGCGCGGGTCGAAGGCTTTGGAGCCCAGTGTATTGGCTTCGCGGTTGAGTTCCTGCATCAGGAAGTCCAGGCGGCGACCGGCCGCACCACCGGACTTGAGCACCCGGCGAACTTCGATGATGTGGGTGCTCAGGCGATCCAGTTCTTCGGCCACGTCGCTCTTTTGCGCGAGCATGACCATTTCCTGCTCCAGGCGCTGCGGATCCAGCTCGGCCTTCATGTCGGCGAAGCGATCGAGGACTTTCTGGCGCTGGGTAGCGAGCATCTGCGGGACTAGCTCGCGCAGGGTGCTGACGTCTTCCTCAATGGAGGTCAGGCGCTCGTTGATCAGCCGGGCCAGCTCCGCGCCTTCACGCTCGCGGCCGGCCTTGAGTTCCCTGAGCCCTTCATTGAACAACGCCATCGCCTCGGCGTTCAGCGCTTGCGGGTCGCTCGCATCACCCACCAGCACGCCGGGCCAGGCGAGGACTTCCAACGGATTCAGGGCCGCAGGGTTCTTGATCAGGCTGGCAACGGTTTCGGCTGCTGCGACCAGTTGCGCGGCGCGCTCGCGGTCCACTTGCAGGGCTTTGCCAGTGCTTTCTTCGGTGAAACGCAGGGTGCATTCCAGCTTGCCCCGGGACAGGCCCTGGCGCAGTGCCTCGCGCACGCCGCCTTCGAGGTCGCGAAAGGATTCGGGCAGGCGCAGGTGCGGCTCCAGGTAACGGCTGTTGACCGAGCGCAGTTCCCAGCTCAGCGTGCCTTGGACCCCGGCCTTTTCGACGCGGGCGAAGGCGGTCATGCTGTGCACCATGGAGGTTCCTCGCAATGCAGGCCGGCACGACGGTGGTCGTGGGCCTGGGATCTGTAAATAAAAGCCCAAGGGCAGCAAAGGCGCAGGATTGTAGCGCAGTGAGCCCCTGGCCCCAAACCGGGCATGTGACAAAGCGCTGCAACCCGTCGGGCGGGCCTTTGAGGAGCTTCGCTCGTGTCGGCTTTTAGAGCTGCGCTACGTTTAACTGCCCTATGACGGTTCACGGCTCTATAATGCTCGGCAGTTTTCCGTCCTCTGTACAGGTGTTCCCTATGAAACGTCCAAGTGGTCGCGCTGCCGATCAGCTTCGCTCGATCCGCATTACCCGCAACTACACCAAACACGCCGAGGGATCTGTACTGGTCGAATTCGGTGATACCAAGGTCATCTGCACCGTCAGCGTCGAAAACGGCGTGCCACGGTTCCTCAAGGGCCAGGGCCAGGGCTGGTTGACCGCCGAATACGGCATGCTGCCGCGCGCCACAGGCGAGCGGAACCAGCGCGAGGCCAGCCGTGGCAAGCAGGGCGGTCGTACCCTGGAAATCCAGCGCCTGATCGGCCGTTCGCTGCGCGCCGCGCTGGACATGTCCAAGTTGGGCGATGTGACGCTGTATGTCGATTGCGACGTGATCCAGGCTGACGGCGGTACGCGTACCGCGTCCATCACCGGGGCCATGGTCGCCCTGGTCGATGCCTTGAAAGTGATCAAGAAGCGCGGCGGCCTCAAGGGCGGCGACCCGCTCAAGCAAATGATCGCCGCCGTTTCCGTGGGTATGTACCAGGGTGAACCGGTGCTGGACCTGGATTACCTGGAAGATTCCGCCGCCGAGACCGACCTGAACGTGGTCATGACCAGTGCCGGCGGCTTCATCGAGGTTCAGGGCACCGCCGAGGGTGCACCGTTCCAGCCGGAAGAATTGAACGCTATGCTGGAGTTGGCGAAGAAAGGCATGAACGAGATCTTCGAACTGCAAAAAGCCGCGTTGGCTGACTGATCGATCCACGCTTCAGACAAGGAGAGTGTCATGAGTGATGAGCAAGTCCTGCTGCCCCAGCCGAGCAAAGAGGCACGTCAATGGGCAATGTTTTGTCACCTGTCCGCCTTGTTGGGGATCTGGATTCCGTTCGGTACGCTGATCGGGCCGCTGGTGCTCTGGCAGCTCAAGCGCGAGTCCGACCCGTTCATCGACGCCCAGGGCAAGGAAGCGTTGAACTTCCAGATCACCGTTGCCATTGCTTCGGCGATCTGCCTGTTGCTGATGGTCGTGGTGATCGGCTTCTTCCTGTTCGGCCTGGTGGCCATCGGTGCGTTGGTGTTGACCATCATCGGTGGCGTGAAGGCCAATGAGGGGCATCCGTATCGGTATCCGTTTACCTGGCGCTTGGTCAAATAACGATCAACGCTGCGATTCAAGAACAATGCCCCGACTTATCGGGGCATTGTTTTTTATAAAAAATGTTTCTCTCCATATACGGCATCCAATTGCCTGGCGCGTTATCGTGCGCGTATATGTATTGCTCTTAAACTTTTAGTCACAACTCACGAAGTTCCAATGCGGTCCATGTGCTTGGCAATAGCGCTCGTCGATTGATAGAGTTGCTCCACGTTATATTCCCTCAGAAATATTTCGATATATTCAGACCATTGAAGGTCCTTGAATTCAAAGCCAATCAATGCTGAGGCAATCAACCTGTTCAAGCGGCGTGCCCAGGTAAAAAGTTCGCCCCTGAATATATACCCGAAGATAAACATTCATGTTTCAACTCGATTTCTATGGAACACTTGTCGCCGCCTCTTTAGTGCTGTTACTGGGGCGTGGGCTTGTTACGCGTGTTGGTTTTCTACGCGCCTACAATATCCCTGAGCCTGTGGCGGGTGGCCTGGTAGTTGCCTTGGCCCTGTTGGCTTTGCGGGGGCTTGAAGTTGAAGTTCGATTCGATACTTCACTGCAAACACCGTTGATGCTGGCGTTTTTTGCCACCATTGGCCTGAGTGCGGACTTCGCCAGCCTGAAGAAAGGCGGGCGGGTCGTGGGCATTTTCCTGTTAGCGGTTGTCGGGCTGCTGCTGGTCCAGAACGCCATGGGTATCGGGCTCGCAAAAGCGCTGGGGCTCGATCCGCTGATGGGGTTGCTGACAGGCTCGATCACCTTGTCGGGCGGTCACGGGACCGGCGCAGCGTGGGGGACGGTGTTCAGTGAGAAGTTCGGCCTGGCCTCCGCCTCCGAGTTGGCGATGGCTTCTGCAACGTTCGGCTTGGTGTTGGGTGGCTTGATCGGTGGTCCGGTCGCTCGCCTGCTCATCAAGCGTGTCCAGTCACCCGGCTGCCTTGAGCCAGAAAAGCCCCGGGTGCCCAAGGGCTTCGAGCAGCCGAACAAAGAGCGCTCGATCACGCCGTTTTCGTTCATCGAGACGCTCGCCCTGATCGCGGTCAGTCTGTTGGCCGGTACGCTCTTGAATGATCAGCTCCACGAAACGGCTTTCGAATTGCCGACGTTCGTTTGCGTCTTGTTCGTGGGAGTGGTCCTACGTAATGGGCTTTCGGCACTGGGCCTGTATCAAGTATTCGAGCGAGAAGTGTCCGTGCTCGGCAATGTCAGCCTGTCGCTGTTCCTGGCGATCGCCTTGATGTCACTCAAGTTGTGGGACCTGGCCTCACTGGCCTTGCCGATCTTTATTATCCTGGCGGCCCAGACATTGGTCATGGCGCTATTCGCGATTTTCGTGACGTTCAGGCTCATGGGCAGTCATTACGATGCCGCGGTATTGGCGGCAGGGCATTGTGGTTTCGGGTTGGGTGCCACGCCGACGGCCATCGCCAACATGCAGGCAGTGACGCAGCGCTACGGACCTTCGCAGATAGCATTCCTGGTGGTGCCCATGGTGGGGGCGTTCTTCATCGATATCATTAACGTCATCGTCATCAAGTTGTACCTTGCCCTGCCGTTTTTTGCCGCGGCTTGATGTTCGACGCGCTAGCGTGCTCCATGAAAAATGCCCGTCTCTTGCGAAACGGGCATTTTCTTTAGGCAGTCGACCTGCGGGATGTCGCGGATAGACTTAGATGGTCAGGGTCCAGTCGTAATCCACGATCAGCGGCGCATGCTGCGAGAACCGTGGCTGGCGCGGCAGGCGGGCGCTGCGTACGAAACGGCGCAGCCCAGGCGTCAGCAACTGGTAGTCGAAACGCCAACCGAGGTTGAGCATCTCGGCCTGCTCGTTGTCCGGCCACCAGCTGTACTGATCACCTTCACGGCTGACTTCACGCAGGGCATCGACATAGCCCATGTTGCCAATGATCTCGTCCATCCAGGCCCGTTCCGGCGCCAGGAAGCCAGGAGATTGTTGGCTGTCGCGCCAGTTCTTGATATCCAGCTTCTGTTGCGCCACGTACAGCGAGCCACAATAAATGTACTCGCGACGTTTGCGCCGCTGTTTATCCAGGTAACGGGCGAAATCGTCCATCAACTTGAATTTCTGATTCAAATCTTCATCGCCGTTCTGCCCCGAAGGGAGCAGTAAGGTCGCGATGCTGACCTTGTCGAAATCGGCTTGCAGGTAGCGCCCGTAGCGGTCCGCCGTCTCGAAACCAAGACCGTTGATGACAGCCTTCGGTTGCAGCCGCGAGTACAAAGCCACGCCACCCTGGGCGGGGACTTCGGCATCGCAGGCATAAAGGAAGTAACCATCCAGTTGGAAGGCTGCATCGTCAAGTTCAAAGGCGGAGGCGCGGGTGTCCTGCAGGCAGATGACGTCGGCATTCTGTGCTTGCAGCCAACTGAGCAAACCACGCTCGACTGCAGCCTGAATACCATTGACGTTCACACTGATGATCCGCATAAATGGCCCCAAAAATCACGTGCGTGTATGATACACGGCGTGTACCTATTTAGCTAAATCCGCGGTATTTGAGGCTTTTTTTCATGCAGGCGTATCAGCGCGATTTCATTCGTTTTGCCATCGATCGCGGCGTTTTGCGCTTCGGTGAGTTCACCCTCAAGTCTGGGCGCACCAGCCCGTACTTCTTCAATGCCGGCCTGTTCAACACCGGTACAGCCCTGGCGCAGTTGGGCCGTTTCTATGCGGCGGCCATCGTCGAGAGCGGCATCCCGTTCGACGTGCTGTTCGGCCCGGCCTACAAAGGCATCCCGCTGGCCGCCACTACTGCCGTCGCCCTGGCCGAACACCACGGCCGTGACTTGCCTTGGTGCTTCAACCGCAAGGAAGCCAAGGCCCATGGCGAAGGCGGCAGCCTGGTGGGCGCGCCACTGACTGGCGAAGTATTGATCATCGACGACGTGATCACCGCCGGCACCGCGATCCGCGAAGTGATGCAGATCATCGGTTCCCAGGAAGGCGCCAAGGCCGCCGGCGTGCTGATCGCCCTGAACCGTCAGGAGCGCGGCAACGGTGAACTGTCGGCGATCCAGGAAGTGGAGCGCGACTTCGGCATCCCGGTGATCAGCATCGTGTCGCTGAACCAGGTGCTGGAGTTTTTGGCCGACGATCCGCAGCTCAAGCAGCATTTGCCGGCGGTCGAGGCTTATCGGGCGCAGTTCGGCGTCTAATAGACCTGCGCAATCTCCCTGTGGGAGCGAGCAAGCTCGCTCCCACAGGGAGGAAGGCAAAAAAAGACCCCGCTCAACCAGGTTGAACGGGGTCTTTTTTTACAGGAATCGCTTAAGGACGCTTGCGATTACTGATCAATGTACCCACGCCGGTATCAGTGAAGATTTCCAGCAGGATCGCATTCGGCACCCGGCCGTCGATGATCAGCGAGCTGCCGACGCCGCCCTGTACCGCTTCCAGCGCGCAACGGATCTTGGGCAGCATGCCGCCGTAGATGGTGCCGTCGGCGATCAGGTCGTCGACCTGCTGGGTCGACAGCCCGGTCAGGACCTTGCCCGACTTGTCCATCAGGCCGGCGATGTTGGTCAGCAGCATCAGCTTTTCAGCTTTCAGCGCTTCGGCAACCTTGCCGGCCACCAGGTCAGCGTTGATGTTGTACGACTCACCGTTGGCGCCCACGCCGATTGGCGCGATGACCGGGATGAAATCGCCCTTGACCAGCAGGTTCAGCAGGTCGGTGTTGATGCCGACCACTTCGCCCACGTGACCGATGTCGATGATTTCCGGCTGGGTCATTTCCGGGGTCTGGCGGGTGACGGTGAGTTTTTTCGCCCGGATCAGCTCGGCGTCCTTCCCTGTCAGGCCAATGGCGCTGCCGCCGTGGCGGTTGATCAGGTTGACGATGTCCTTGTTGACCTGGCCGCCCAGGACCATTTCCACCACATCCATGGTCTGCGCGTCGGTGACGCGCATGCCATCGATGAAGTGGCTCTCGATCGACAGGCGCTTGAGCAGGTCACCGATCTGCGGGCCGCCGCCGTGTACGACCACCGGGTTGATGCCCACGGCCTTCATCAGCACGATGTCGCGGGCGAAGCCGGTTTTCAGCTCCTCGCTTTCCATCGCGTTGCCGCCGTATTTGATCACCAGGGTCTTGCCGACGTAGCGTCGGATATAAGGCAACGCTTCGGACAGGACCTTGGCGGTGTTGGCGGCGGCTTCGCGTTCGAGGGTCATTCAGGGCTCCGGTAGTGCTTCAAAAAATCAAAACGGTAGTTGGAGATCAGGTGCAACACGTTTGAGTTGGCTGTGGAACACATCCTTGATGCGCTGCAGCTCGGTTTCGTTGTCGGCCTCGAAACGCAGCACCAGCACCGGTGTGGTGTTGGATGCGCGAACCAGGCCCCAGCCGTGGGGATAGTCGACCCGCACACCGTCGATGGTGGTCAGTTCGGCGCCTTCGCCCCATTGAGCGTCGTGCAGTGCATCAATGATGCTGAATTTGCTCTCTTCGGTCACATGGATATTGATTTCTGGCGTAGAAATATCGTTCGGGAAGGTCGCGAACAGCTCTTCGGCCGTGGATTTCTCCTTGCTGAGGATTTCCAGCAGGCGCGCGGCGCTGTAGATACCGTCGTCGAAACCGAACCAGCGCTCCTTGAAGAAGATGTGGCCGCTCATTTCGCCGGCCAGCAGGGCGCCGCTTTGTTTCATTTTCTTCTTGATCAACGAATGACCGGTTTTCCACATCAATGGACGACCGCCATATTCCTTGATCAACGGCACCAGGCGACGGGTGCACTTAACGTCGAAGATGATTTCGGCGTTCGGATTGCGCGCCACCACGTCGCGAGCGAACAGCATCAGCAGGCGGTCGGGGAACACCACGCTGCCGGTATTGGTCACCACGCCCACGCGGTCGCCGTCACCGTCGAAGGCCAGGCCCAGGTCGGCGTTGGTTTCCTTGACCTTGGCGATCAGGTCTTCGAGGTTTTCCAGCTTGCCCGGGTCCGGGTGGTGGTTAGGGAAGTTGCCGTCCACGTCGCAGAACAGTGGGATGACTTCGCAGTTCAGGGCTTCGATCAGTTGCGGGGCGATCACGCCGGCCGCGCCGTTGCCGCAGTCGACCACCACTTTCAGGCGGCGGGCGAGTTTCACGTCCTTGACGATTTCGTCGTTGTAGCGCTCGAGGATATCGACTTTGGTGATGCTGCCCTGGCCGCTGCTCAGGTCGTTGGTCTTGAGGCGGGTGTGCAGGGCCTGGATCTGCTCGTTGGCGAGGGTGTCGCCGGCGATGACGATCTTGAAACCGTTGTAGTTCGACGGGTTGTGGCTGCCGGTGAGCATCACGCCGGATTTACCGGCCAGCACGTTGGCGGCGTAGTACAGCGCCGGGGTCGGCACCAGGCCCACGTCGCTGACGTGGCAGCCGCTGTCGGCAACGCCTTTGATCAGTTGTTCGACCAGCTCGGGGCCCGACAGACGGCCGTCACGGCCGACACACACGTTCGGTTCGCCCTGGGCCAGGCTCTGGGAGCCAATGGCGCGGCCGATCCAGTAGGCGGTTTCGGCGGTGAGGGTTTCCGGTACCACGCCACGGATGTCGTAGGCGCGGAAAATGCTTTCAGGGAAGATCGGGGCGATTGCGGCTGGGGTGTTCATGGGCGGGGCGCTCTATCAGGAAGGTGACTGGACAGGCCGACGATGGGCGTCGGCAGGCTCAAGCTGAAGGGTATGACGGCGTTTTTGACAGAGAGTTCGTGGTGGGAAAATGCCATGAGACAGCGTTACCCCGGCCTCGCTCGCCTAATACATTGATTCCGGGTGGGAAACCTAGCAGAAAGCCATTGCGCATTTTTTGTCCTGAAATAGAAGCTTAATAAACGGGCCGGGCAGGACGCCCGGCCTGAAACCGCCGGTCAATGGCTGCCGGAATGCCCGAAACCACCGGCACCGCGCTGGCTTTCGTCGAATTCTTCGACCAATTCGAAGTGGGCCTGGACCACCGGAACCAGCACCAACTGCGCGATGCGTTCGCCCACGGCGATGTTGAACGCCGTCTGGCCGCGGTTCCAGCACGAGACCATCAGTTCGCCCTGGTAATCGGAGTCGATCAGGCCTACCAGGTTGCCCAGTACGATGCCGTGCTTATGGCCCAGGCCCGAGCGTGGCAGGATCAGCGCGGCCAGGCCCGGGTCGCCGATGTACACCGACAGGCCGGTAGGGATCAGTAGGGTCTGGCCCGGCTCCAGGATTGTGTCCTGCTTGAGCATGGCCCGTAGGTCGAGGCCGGCGGAGCCCGGTGTGGCGTATTGCGGCAGCGGGAATTCGTTGCCGATGCGTGGGTCGAGAATCTTGGCTTGTAGAGCGTGCATGAAAATTAAACCTGGTTCAGCCGTTCGGCGATAAAAGTGATCAGTTGGCGAGCGATCTTGCTCTTGCTGGTCTGGGCGAAAAGTGTGGCATGCAACTGACGATCGATCACGCTGCAGGCGTTTTCTTCGCTGTTGAAGCCGATGCTCGGGTTGGCGACGTCGTTGGCGACGATCAAGTCCAGATTCTTGTCCTTGAGCTTGCGCGCGGCGTAATCGAGCAGGTGTTCGGTCTCGGCGGCGAAGCCGACACTGAACGGGCGGTCGGGGCGGGTGGCGATGCTGGCCAGGATGTCCGGGTTGCGCACCATTTGTAGTAGCAGGCCGTCGCCGCTTGTAGGGTCTTTCTTCAATTTTTGCGGGGCGACTACTTCCGGGCGGTAGTCCGCTACCGCCGCCGAGGCGATGAACAGGTCGCACGGGATGGCTGCTTCGCAGGCGGCGAGCATGTCCCGGGCGCTGACCACGTCGATGCGGGTGACCCGGTCCGGGGTCGGCAAATGCACGGGGCCGGTGATCAGCGTTACCCGGGCGCCGGCTTCCACGGCGGCTTCGGCCAGGGCGAAGCCCATTTTTCCGGAGCTGTGGTTGGTGATGTAGCGCACCGGGTCGATGTTTTCCTGGGTCGGCCCGGCGGTGATCAGCACGTGCTTGCCGGTCAGGGCCTGGCGCTGGAAGCAGTCGGCGGCGCACTGGGCCAGGTCGGTGGCTTCAAGCATGCGGCCCATGCCGACATCGCCGCAGGCCTGGCTGCCAGAGGCCGGGCCGAAGACTTTCAGGGCGCGGCTTTGGAGCAATTGCAGGTTGGCCTGGGTGGCCGGGTCGCGCCACATGGCCTGGTTCATGGCCGGCGCCACGGCGACTACCGCGTCGGTGGCGAGCACCAGGGTGGTCAACAGGTCATCGGCGATGCCCTGGGCCAGGCGGGCGATCAGGTCGGCGGTAGCCGGGGCGATCAGCACCAGGTCGGCCCACTTGGCCAGTTCGATATGGCCCATGGCGGCCTCTGCCGCCGGGTCGAGCAAATCCAGGTGGACCGGGTGCCCGGACAGGGCCTGCATAGTCAGCGGGGTGATGAATTCAGCGCCGCCGCGGGTCATGACGACCCGTACTTCCGCGCCCTGGTCGATAAGCCTGCGAACCAGCTCGGCGCTCTTGTAGGCGGCAATGCCGCCGCCGACGCCCAGAACGATGCGTTTCCGATACAGCCGCTGCATAGGCCTGCCTTTCGATTTCAGTGGTCAGTGCGAGGTGACCCCCTTGGCCGCTGCCAGGGGCAAATCGCCTGCAAAAAAGATGGGCTACGATATCACAGCGACCGCTATGGAACAGCGGTGCCACAATCAGGGAGATGTCATGAGTATTCGGGATTGGCCGACGGCCGAGCGGCCGCGGGAGAGGTTATTGGAGTGGGGGGCGGCGAGTCTTTCGGATGCCGAGCTGTTGGCGATTTTCCTGCGCACGGGGGTGTCCGGGAAAAGTGCGGTGGACCTGGCGCGACATCTGCTGCATCAGTTCGGCGGCCTGCGGATTCTCCTGGAGGCCGATCTGCGCACCTTCAGCGCGCACCTGGGCCTGGGGCCGGCGAAGTTCGCGCAGTTGCAGGCTGTGCTCGAAATGGGCCGTCGGCATCTGGCCGAAAACCTGCGACGAGATTCTGTACTGGAAAGTCCGCTGGCAGTGCGGGACTACCTCAAGGCCATGCTGCGCCACGAGCCCCATGAGGTATTTGGATGTCTTTTCCTGGATTCCCGGCATCGGGTGCTGGCATATGAGGCGTTGTTTCGCGGCTCCATCGACAGCGCCAGCGTCTATCCCCGGCAGGTGGTCAAGCGTGCCCTGGCCCATAACGCCGCTGCATTGATCCTGTGCCACAACCATCCCTCCGGCAATACCGAACCCAGCCAGGCCGACCGGGTGCTCACTGAACGGCTTCAGGAGGCGCTGGAGCTGATCGATGTGCGGGTGCTCGATCATTTCATCGTTGGCGAGGGGGAGCCGCTGTCGATGGCGGAGTATGGGTGGATGTAGGCCCGGTCAGGCTTGAATAATCCCTTGTGGGAGCAAAGCTTGCTCGCGATAGCGGTTTTACAGCCAACACAAGGGTTGTATGTGATGGCGTCATCGCGAGCAAGCTTTGCTCCCACAGGCTCCCCCGGCGGGGCTCTGGGGGCCGGGGTTACTTGAGGCTGACTTTGGAGTAATCCTGCCGCCCAAACGGGCTGACCGCATAACCCTGCACATCCTTGCGGGTCAGCGCGAACGCCGTTGGGTGGGCCAGCGGCAGCCACAGGGCCTGTTGCTGGATCTGCGCCTGTGCCTGTTCGTAGAGCTTGGCACGCACACCCTGTTCGCCGGTGGTCTTGCCGGCGCTGATCAGTTTGTCCAGGTCCGGGTTGCAGTAGCGGGCGAAGTTGGTCCCGGACTTGACCGCTGCGCAGGAAAACTGCGGTGTGAGGAAGTTGTCCGGGTCGCCGTTGTCGCCCGCCCAGCCCATGAACAGCAGGTCATGTTCGCCGGCTTTGGCGCGGCGGATCAGTTCGCCCCATTCGATCACGCGGATTTCGGCCTGGATGCCAATTTCCGCCAGGTCGGACTGCAGCAGTTGCGCGCCGACGCTGGGGTTGGGGTTCAGCAGGCTGCCGGATGGACGAGTCCAGATGGTGGTCTGGAAACCCTCCTTCAAACCGGCCTTGGCCAGCAATTCACGAGCCTTGGCTGGGTCATGGGTGTAGCCCGGCAGGCTCTTGGCATAGCTCCAGGTGTTCGGCGGGTAGGGGCCATTGGCGGCTTCGGCGGTGCCTTCGAAGACAGTCTTGAGGTAGCTGGCCTTGTCGAATGCCAGGTTGATGGCTTGACGCACCTCAGGTTTGTCCAGCGGCGGATGCTGGCTGTTGATCGCCACGAACGCGGTCATGAAGGCGTCGGTCTGGGCCACGCTCAGCGTGGGCTCCTGGCGGGCGGCCTGTACATCCAGTGGCTTGGGTGACAAGGCGATCTGGCATTCATTGCGCCGCAGTTTCTGCAGGCGAACGTTGGCATCCGGCGTGATCGCGAAAACCAGCGGGTCCACTTGGGGCTTGCCGCCAAAATAATCAGCGTTGGCCTTGTAGCGAATTGAGGCGTCTTTCTGGAATCGGTTGAAAATGAATGGGCCGGTACCGATCGGTTGGCTGTTGAGTTTTTCCGGTGTGCCGGCCTTGAGCAACTGATCGGCGTATTCGGCCGAATAGATGGAGGCAAAGCCCATGCTCAACGTCGCCAGGAAGGTCGAGTCCGCGTGATCGAGGGTGAAGCGAACGGTCAACGGGTCCAGTGCGTCGATTTTCTTGATCAGAGCGGGTAGCTGCATGGACTGGGCGTGGGGGAAACCACTCTGCGCAACCTTGTGCCAAGGATTCGCCGGGTCGAGCATGCGTTCGAAGCTGAATTTCACATCTTCGGCGGTCAGGTCGCGGCGCGGCGTGAAGTACTCGGTACGATGGAACTTGACCTGTGGGCGTAGCTTGAACAGGTAGGTCAGGCCGTCGGTCGAGACTTCCCAGTGCTCGGCCAGGCTGGGGACCACCTTGCCGCTGGCGGTGTCGAAATCCACCAGGCGGTTCATCAGCACGTCGGCAGAGGCGTTGGTAGTCGTCAGGGAGTTGTACTGGACGACATCGAACCCTTCCGGGCTGGCTTCGGTGCAGACGCTCAGGGCGGCGGCCAAGGCCTGCGGGGTAATCAGCAGAGGGGCGAGCAACAATGGTAGGGCAGCGAGGCGCATGGTCGGTTTCCTGTGCAAGTCGAAGGCCCATCTGCGAGTGCAGTCTGGAAAAGGCCTACCCTAGTGGGCTCGTCGCTAAATGACTATCCCCTTTTTGCATTTTCCGGCACTCTGCGCCGGCGCGTTGATGGCTCAAAACCGTCGCGGGTGAAAAAAACCTGCGCGCAGCGACGAGTGGTAACGGGCCGCGCCGGCCTTTACTCCAGCCGTCCGGGGCGGTTGGTCGAGCATTCCCGGTGAAGACAAATCACATCGGCTGTTGTTGCGCTGTGGTCTTTCTGGTATAAAGCAGCGCTCTTTTCTAGGGGCCCGGTTCCTTCACTGTAGGTGTAGCCGGTAAGACCCTTAAAGAAACGCGGCGCCTGGCGCCAAATGACTGAGAGATTAAGCGGCCAACCCATGCCGGGTTGGGCATGTGGTTTTAGAGGGCTGAGGCATGTCGAGAGTCTGTCAAGTTACCGGTAAGGGTCCGGTGACTGGGAATAACATTTCCCACGCAAACAACAAAACCCGTCGTCGTTTCCTGCCGAACCTGCAGCATCACCGCTTCTGGGTTGAAGAAGAGAAACGTTTTGTGCGTCTGCGCGTATCTGCCAAGGGCATGCGCATCATCGACAAGCGTGGCATCAGTGTCGTGCTGGCCGAACTTCGTCGCGATGGCAAGGTTTAAGGGAGCTAATCATGCGTGAATTGATTCGTTTGATCTCGAGCGCCGGTACTGGTCACTTCTACACTACCGACAAGAACAAGCGTACTACCCCGGACAAAATCGAGATCAAGAAATATGATCCGGTTGTTCGCAAGCACGTGATCTACAAGGAAGGCAAAATCAAGTAATTGATTTTTCCCTTCTTACGAAAAAGGCCCGTATCGCGAGATACGGGCCTTTTTTGTTGTGCGTGTGAAGTCGATCAGCCGCAGTTGATGCTCACAATGATCCTGTCGGCATTGGTGTGCAGGTTGATGCGTCGCGGGCGCAGATCCCAGCTCGTAGGATACTTCGGGCCCGTGGCGCGCACGGGAGCCCCATTGGCCAGGGCGCGAACTTCTTCAAGCAGTTCAGGGGTGCATTTTTGGCCGATGGTGTATTGGGCGATGGCGAGATCGCATTGATCGGTCGGCATGGGAATGACGACGGTGTCGCCTTGATCGGGTAAGACGGGCATGTTGCCTCCTTGCAAATAGTCATAGAGTTGGGGCGCTCACCTGTCGGCTCGGCCGCACGTCCTGTGCGTTGCCGTTGTGACGATAAAATGCGTGGCGCCCGGGGGGCAGTTTCATCTGCAGTGGTGGTCACCGACCAGCGAAAGAGTGTCAGCGGCTTTTTCAGCGGGGCTCAAGCCTTCTGCTCGAAGACCACATAGATCTTGCGGCACGACTCCAGCACTTCCCAGGTGCCCTTGAACCCCGCTGGAATGACAAAACGGTCGCCGGCCCGCAAGGTCTTGGCATTGCCATCGTCGTCGCGCAGCACGGAAACGCCCTGGACGATCTCGCAATATTCATGCTCGGTGTAGTTGACCATCCACTGACCGACGGCGCCTTCCCATACGCCCGCATTCATTTGCCCGCAGGGGCTGCTGTAGTGGTTGAACACGGTTTGTTCGGGATCGCCCTTGAACACTTTGGCCGCGTCCGGGCGATAGCGTTCGGCAGGGGTATTGGCCTGGCTGAAATCGACGATGTCCTGAATGCTCATGCGGTAGATCCCGGTGATGGCTTGGAAGGTTTCGAGTCTATGTTTATTAAAACGAACATCGCAAGGCCGTTTACCGGCGTTATGTCAAATATATTGAAACATGACCAGCCGCTGGTTTAGGGTGGCGGGTGCCCTGTGCCGAAGATAGCGCCGAAAACAGCGCGGGAAACAGGCTGGCCGGGCAGAATTCGTTGAGCGCTGCGCATTGCGCGGCGTTCTTACTCAATAAGAGGAGGACACACGCATGACCACCCTGACTCGTGCCGATTGGGAACAACGCGCCCGCGACCTGAAGATCGAAGGCCGTGCCTTTATCAACGGCGAGTACACCGATGCGGTGTCCGGCGAAACCTTCGATTGCCTCAGTCCGGTCGATGGCCGCCTGCTCGGCAAGATCGCCAGCTGTGACGTTGCCGACGCCCAGCGTGCCGTCGAAAACGCCCGCGCCACTTTCAATTCCGGCGTCTGGTCGCGCCTGGCGCCAAGCAAGCGCAAAGCCACCATGATTCGTTTCGCCGGCCTGCTCAGGCAGAACGCCGAAGAGTTGGCCCTGCTCGAAACCCTGGACATGGGCAAGCCGATCAGCGACTCGCTGAACATCGACGTCCCAGGCGCAGCTCAAGCGTTGAGCTGGAGCGGCGAAGCCATCGATAAGCTCTACGACGAAGTGGCGGCCACCCCGCACGATCAGTTGGGCCTGGTAACCCGTGAGCCGGTGGGCGTCGTGGGCGCTATCGTGCCGTGGAACTTCCCGCTGATGATGGCCTGCTGGAAGCTTGGTCCGGCGCTGTCCACCGGCAACTCGGTGGTGCTCAAGCCGTCGGAAAAATCCCCGCTGACCGCCATCCGTATCGCTGCCCTGGCGATCGAAGCCGGCATTCCGAAAGGTGTGCTGAACGTACTGCCGGGCTACGGCCATACCGTCGGCAAGGCCCTGGCCCTGCACATGGACGTCGATACCCTGGTGTTCACTGGCTCCACCAAGATCGCCAAGCAACTGATGATTTACTCCGGCGAATCCAACATGAAGCGTGTCTGGCTGGAAGCCGGCGGCAAGAGCCCGAACATCGTGTTTGCCGATGCCCCGGATCTGCAAGCCGCTGCCGAATCCGCCGCCAGCGCCATCGCGTTCAACCAGGGCGAAGTCTGCACTGCCGGTTCGCGGCTGTTGGTGGAACGCTCTATCAAGGACACCTTCCTGCCGCTGGTGATCGAAGCCCTCAAGGGCTGGAAGCCCGGCAACCCCCTGGACCCAGCTACCAATGTTGGCGCACTGGTGGACACTCAGCAGATGAACACTGTGCTGTCCTACATCGAGGCCGGTCACAGCGACGGCGCGAAGCTGGTGGCCGGTGGCAAGCGCATTCTTGAGGAAACCGGCGGCACGTATGTCGAGCCGACGATTTTCGATGGCGTGAGCAACGCGATGAAAATCGCCCAGGAAGAGATTTTCGGCCCGGTGCTGTCGGTCATCGCCTTCGACACGGCCGAGGAAGCCGTGCAGATCGCCAACGACACGCCGTACGGCCTGGCTGCGGCGGTATGGACCAAGGACATTTCCAAGGCCCACCTGACGGCCAAGGCCCTGCGTGCCGGCAGCGTTTGGGTCAACCAGTACGACGGTGGCGACATGACCGCGCCGTTCGGTGGCTTCAAGCAGTCGGGCAACGGCCGCGACAAGTCGCTGCATGCGTTCGACAAGTACACCGAGCTGAAGGCGACCTGGATCAAGCTGTAACGGTGATGGCCCCCAGGGTGACCGGGGGCTTCATGCAGTGTTGATCTCCCTGTGGGAGCGAGCCTGCTCGCGATAGCGGTATGACAGTCGACGATTCAGTTGAATGTTGCTCCGCATCGCGAGCAGGCTCGCTCCCACATTGTTTTGTAGTGATGCCTGAAAAATCGATAACTCTCCACAGGAGCGTGGAAATGCGTTGGGCGACTTATTTCGCCGTGTTGGCGTCTGTCCTGAGTGTCGGCCTGGCCCTGGGCGTAAGCATGCCGCTGGTGTCGCTGCGTCTCGAGGGCTGGGGCTATGGCTCGTTCGCCATTGGCGTGATGGCTGCGATGCCGGCTGTCGGGGTGTTGCTCGGGGCCAAGGTGTCGAGTCGGTTGGCGACGCAGTTCGGCACGGCGAGGTTGATGCGCCTGTGCCTGTGGGGTGGGGCGCTGTCCATCGGATTGCTGGCGCTGTTGCCCAGTTATCCGGTCTGGTTGGTGCTGCGCCTGGTGATTGGCGTGGTCCTGACCCTGGTGTTCATTCTCGGCGAGAGCTGGATCAACCAACTGGTCATTGAGCAATGGCGCGGACGGCTGGTGGCGCTTTATGGCAGTAGCTATGCCCTGAGCCAGTTGGCCGGCCCGTTGCTGCTGGGAGCGCTTGGAACCGATCATGACTACGGCTTCTGGGTGGGTGTCGGCCTGCTGTTGATCGCACCCTTGCTGTTGCTGGGCCGCAGCGGGGCACCGAGTAGCGAGGCCGGCAGCGTCACGTTTGGCGATTTGTGGACGTTTTGCCGAGGTTTGCCGGCGATTGCCTGGGCGGTGTCGTTGTTCGCTGCGTTCGAGGCGATGATCCTCACGTTGCTGCCGGTCTACTGCTTGCGCCAGGGCTTCAGCGCTGACATTGCGTTGGCGATGGTCAGCACCGTGGTGGTCGGCGATGCCTTGCTGCAATTGCCCATTGGCGCCCTGGCCGATCGAGTGTCTCGCCGGGCGCTGTTGACGGGGTGCGCGGTGGCACTGACGTTATCGAGCCTGGCGGTTCCGCTTTTGATCGATACCCTGTTGATCTGGCCGCTGTGGGTGCTGTTCGGCGCCAGCGCGGGAGGTTTGTTCACCTTGTCGCTGATCCTGATCGGCGAGCGTTACCGCGACGATGCACTGGTACGGGCCAACGCTCATGTCGCGCAGTTGTGGGGGCTCGGTTGCCTGATCGGCCCGCTGGCGGCGGGAGCGGGCAGCCAATGGATCAGTGGGCATGCGCTGCCTTTGTTCATGGCGGCGGGGGCGTTCGGCTTGGTGATCCTGCTGTTGCGCCAAGGGGCATTCGGGGCGACACAAACGGCCTGAACATCCTTGCCACAAAAGCGGCCCGGGCCTAAAGCATCCGCTCCAACCCGATGGTCGTGGCGAACCAGGCATTGAACCGGCGCCACCAACTGCCCGGTTCGCGGCCCAGGTCGTGGGTCTGGCCGTTGTCTTCGGTGGTCCATACGAGCTTGTCATTCTCCAGCCGAGCCTGATAACTCAGCGCTGGCGCCATGCCCTGCAAGGCCAGCTCGCGGACTTGGCCGGCAAGCTCCGGGCTGTCCACCAATACGCCGACCTCGGTGTTCCACAGCACCGAGCGCGGGTCGAAATTGAACGAGCCAATGAAGGACTTTTGCTGGTCGAAGATGATCGCCTTGCTGTGCAGGCTGGAATCCGATTCGCCGTAGGATTTGCTGTAGAACAGGTGAGGGCTGCTGCCTTTGTCGCCCGGTTGCCGTCGCAACTCGAACAGGCGCACGCCATGTTCCAGCAGCGCCCTGCGATACGGCGCATAGCCGCCATGCACCGCTGGCACATCGGTCGCTTCCAGGGAGTTGGTCAAGAGACTCACCGACACCCCGGCATCGGCGCGGCTGGTCAGGTACACCAAACCTGGCTGGCCGGGGACGAAGTAGGCGGAAATCATGATCAGTTCCTTGCTGACCCCCGTCAGTTCGGGCCCCAGTTGCGTGGTCAGCAACAGTTGCGGATCCGGCTCGTCCTTGGCCAGCACTTTGCTGGGCGCGTCCCACAGCGCCTGGTTCCAGGCCCAGATCAACTGGTCACGCCAAGTATCCAGGCGCGGCTGGGTCTTGTAGGCGGTCAGTTGCTGGTAGAGCGCGTGGTTTTCCTTCTGGGTCTGCTCCAGGGACTCTTGCAGGCGCAGGCGGCTGTTGGCCAGGTCCTTGGGCGTGGGGCGAGGAGACAGAAACTGTTCGATGGGCTTGCTCAGGGCGCTGTTCCAATATTGGTCGAAACTGTGCCCCAGTTGTTCGGCTACCGGCCCGACGCCGAGCAGGTCGATGTCGGTAAAGTTCAGGTTGGGTTCGGCGTCGAAATACTCATCGCCCAGATTGCGGCCGCCGACGATGGCCATGCTGTTGTCCGCCAGCCACAGCTTGTTGTGCATCCGTCGATGCTGCAACGACAGGTTGAACAGGCGCCCGAGGCTACGAGTCACGCCGGTGGCGCGGCCCAGGTGCAGGGGGTTGAACAGGCGAATCTGGATCCGCGGGTGCGCGGCGAGGGTCGCGATAATCTGATCCTGGCCGTCGCTGGTGGTGTCGTCCAGCAGGATGCGCACGCGCACGCCCCGGTCGGCGGCCTTGAGCAGTTCATCCACCAGCATCCGCGTGCTGATACCGTCGTGGACGATGTAATACTGCAGGTCCAGGCTGCTTTGGGCATGACGGATCAGCTCGGCCCGGGCGGTGAAGGCTTCGGTGCTGTCGGAGAGCAACCGAAAGCCGGAACGGCCTTCATGGGGCGCGGCTTGGGCCTGGACCGAGCGGCCGAATGAGGATTCGGCGGCTGGCAACGCTTGGGAAGGCTCGCGGCTGATATCAAAACTGGCGCAGCCGCCCAGCAGCGAGGCGACTAACAAAAGCGAAGGCAGGATCGATCTGGATCTCACGTAGGAGCGTTCCGCTTGTTTGCGTTGATCGGCTGTTGGGTACTGCTTCCCTGGATAAAGCTCAGACGACGTCGCGCTGGGTTTCGTTCAACAACGCGATGGCAGCGGCGCCCACTTTGCGTACGGCCTCTTCGATCTGCGCCGTTGGCTTGGCAGCGTAGTTCATCCGCAGACAGTTGCGGTACTTGCCCGATGCCGAAAAGATGCTGCCGACTGCGACCTGCACGCCTCGGTCCAGCAGGACCCGATTGAGCTTCAATGTGTCGAAGCCTTCCGGCAACTCGACCCACAGCATGAAGCTGCCCCGCGGGCGACTGGCACGGGTGCCCGACGGAAAGTAGCGGCTGACCCAATCGATCATCACGTCGCGATTGCGCTGGTATTGCGTGCGCATCCGGCGCAAATGGGGTTCGAAATGTCCGCCCTTGAGAAATTCGGCAATGGCAATCTGCGGCTGTGGCGCGGTGGAGCCGGTGCTGATGTATTTCATGTGCAGCACCCGCTCCAGATACCGGCCCGGCGCGACCCAGCCAATTCGCAGGCCTGGGGCCAGGGTCTTGGAAAAAGAACTGCAGAGCAGGACGCGGCCGTCTTCATCGAAGGACTTGATGGTGCGTGGGCGAGGGTAGGTGTAGGCCAATTCTCCATACACATCATCCTCGATGATCGCCACGTCGAAACGCTGTGCCAGGTTCAGCAGCGCGCGTTTATTAGCGTCGGGCATGATGTAGCCCAGCGGGTTGTTACAGCTGGGGGTCAACTGTATGGCCTTGATGGGCCATTGCTCCAGCGCCAGTTCCAGTGCGTCCAGGCTGATGCCGGTGAGCGGGTCGGTGGGGATCTCCAAAGCCTTCATGCCCAGGCCCTTGAGAGTTTGCATGGCTCCATGAAAGCTGGGTGAGTCCACCGCGACGATATCGCCTTGTTCGCAGGTGGCGCGGATGCTGACCGACAGGGCCTCATGACAGCCGGTGGTGACGATCAAATCGTTGGGGCCCAGTTGGCAGCCGGAATCCAGCGACAGGCGGGCGATCTGTTCGCGCAACGCGAGGTTGCCGTAGATGTTGTCGTAATACAGGCCAGGCATGTCTTGTCGGCGGCTGATCTGCGCCAGGCTGCGTAGCAGCGGTTTCATGGTCGGCGAATTGATATCCGGCATGCCGCGTCCCAGTTGCACCACGTCCGGGCGGGGTACGGCGCGGATCAGTTCCAGCACCTGGTCCCACTGGGAAATATCCACTGGACGCTGGGCCGGACGGCCTACCACCGGCAGGTCTGGCAGTTCGCGACCCACAGGTACGAAATAGCCGGACTTGGGTCTCGGCATTGCCAGCCCGCTGTCTTCCAGCACGCGATAGGCCTGCTGCACCGTACTCAAGCTGACCCCATGTTCCGTGCTCAATGCCCGCACTGAGGGCAGCCGGTCGCCGGGACGGTAGAAGCCCTGTTCGATGCGGGTGCCGAGCAGTTCGGCGAGGTTCACGTAGAGGGTCATGGTGCACTCCCGATGAGATGGACAACTGCAACCGATACAGTTGGGTTGGAAAATGACGATTCAGTGGCGCAGAAACCGAATCTGTATGCTTATAAAATAAATAGGTTGAATCTGTATTGCTTTTGACTGTCCGCGCATCATGAAACCTCTGGCTACCCAAGTAAACAGGAGCGATCAAAATGAACGGCTTGAGCGATGTGCGGCTGACGTTACACAGTCAGGAACTGGCGGCAGGGCAGGAGAATGGGCTGCGCGACGCAATGTTGCGCAATGCGCCGTCCGACCTGAGCCGCTGGGCCCTGTTCTGGCATCGTCTGCATACACGCAAAGCCTTGTTGGAACTTACACCCGAACAGTTGCGTGATATCGGGCTGAGCCGGGAGCAGGCGCGGGAGGAGGGGTTGAAACCGTTCTGGCGGCTTTGAAGCGGTGTGGGGCCTGAGATTGCTATCGCGGGCAAGCCTTGCTCCCACAGATTTGCTTGCTCCCACAGATATGAACGTGACCTGTGGGAGCAAGGCTTGCTCGCGATAGCGTCGTCAGTCGTGGTGAAGCTCTTTAAACCAACTCTTTCAACCGATGCCACAACATCCCCAGTGCCAACAGCGGCGATCGCAGGTGCTTGCCGCCGGGGAAAGTCATGTGCGGGACCCGCGCGAACAGATCGAAGCCACTGCTGTGCTGTCCGCTGATCGCTTCGGCCAACAATTTGCCGGCCAGGTGCGTGGCGTTCACGCCATGGCCGGAATAAGCCTGGGCGTAATACACATTGGGCTGGTCCTTGAGCCGGCCGATCTGCGGCAAACGGTTGGCACCGATGCCGATCATCCCGCCCCATTGATAATCGATTTTCACCTGCGCCAACTGCGGGAATACCTTGAGCATCTTCGGACGCATGTAGGCGCCAATGTCCTGCGGGTCCCGGCCGGAATAGTGGCAGGCCCCGCCGAACAACAGGCGTCGATCCGCCGAAAGCCGGTAGTAGTCCAACGCCACGCGTTGATCGCAGACCGCCATGTTCTGTGGCAATAACGCCTGTGCCTGGGCTTGGCTCAAGGGTTCGGTGGCGATGATGTAGCTGCCGGCCGGCAGCACTTTGCCGCCCAGTTGCGGATTGAGTCCATTGAGGTAGGCGTTGCAGCCCAGTACCAGCGTCTTGGCGCGAACCGAACCCTGCTGGGTGTGCACCTTCACTTCAGGGCCGTAGTCGATACGCGTGACTGCCGATTGCTCGAACAGCCTGACTCCCAGTTGCTGCGCGGCGGCGGCTTCGCCCAGGGCCAGGTTCAGCGGATGCAGATGGCCCGAGCCCATGTCGATCAACCCGCCGACGTAGCGATCCGAACCCACGACGCTGTGCATTTCGTCGGCTTGCAGCAGCCGGGTCTGGTGGCGATAGCCCAGGCTGCGCAGCTCTTCGGCATCTTCGGCGAAGCCTTCCAGGTCGCTGGGCTTGTTGGCGAGGTCGCAGTAACCCCAAGTGAGGTCGCAAGGAATCTGAAAACGCTCGACACGTTGTCGGACGATTTCCACGGCCTCAAGGCCCATGAGCTTCATCTGGCGTACGCCGTCGGCACCAATGATCGGCTCGAACTGATCGAGACCATGGCCGACGCCGCGAATCAGTTGACCGCCGTTACGCCCGCTGGCGCCCCAGCCGATCCTGTGCGCCTCTAGCAGCACTACGCTCAGGCCGCGCTCGGCCAGTTCGATCGCCGTGTTCAACCCGGAAAACCCACCACCCACGACGCAGACATCCGTCACCAACTCCCCCTGCAATACCGGATGGTCCGGTTGCGGCAGGCTGCTGGCGGCGTAATAAGAGGCGGCGTGCGCGTGGCTCGGGACAGGTTGCTGAACACGGGCGTTCATGTGCGTAATCCTGATTATTGTGTTTGAGAAATTTTACGGAGCATAAGCCGGGGATTCCTCCCTGGGCAACACCGGTCGGTTGGCGCTGTCTGGCCCGTGGCTTTTAAGGCAAAATCCCGGACCATCTTTCCCGGTAGCCGCCTCGATGAGCTGCAACAGTCAAAAAATCCGCACGCTTCGCCAGCAGATTCCCACGTTCGAGTGCGTGCCGGGCTGCCATGACTGCTGTGGTCCGGTGACCACCTCGCCCGAGGAAATGGCCCGCTTGCCCCGCAAGACTCGCGCCGAACAGGACGCGGCCATGGACGCGCTCGACTGCGTGCACTTGGGCCCCAACGGTTGCACCGTGTATGACGAGCGACCGCTGATCTGTCGGCTGTTCGGCACCACGGCGACCCTGCCATGCCCCAATGGGCGGCGGCCGGTGGAACTGATTCATCCGCGGGTCGAGCAGCAGATTCATGAATACATGGCCAGCAACCGGCAGGTGTTGGTCTAGCAGGCAGCGATACCGAGTCGCGGCCTTCGCGAGCAAGCCCGCTCCCACAATGGATCTCTGTGTGGGGGCGAGCCTGCTCGCGAAAGCGGCCGTCCAGATAACCATTGCCTTAAGCCAGGCTCAATCCGGAATCGGCAGGTTCAAGCTCTCCTTCACCTCTTCCATGACGATATAGCTCTTGGATTCGCGCACATGGGGCAGCTTGAGCAGGATGTCTCCCAGTAGCTTGCGGTACGAAGCCATCTCGGAAATCCGTGCTTTCACCAGATAATCGAAATCCCCTGACACCAGGTGACATTCCAGCACGTGAGGCAGCTTCAGCACTGCGCGCCGGAATTCTTCGAACGTATCGCCGGATTTGTAATCGAGGCTGATCTCGACAAACACCAGCAGGCTACCCTTCAAATGTTGCGGGTTGAGCCGGGCGTTGTAGCCCATGATGATGCCCTCGCGCTCCAGGCGCCGTACCCGCTCGGTGCAAGGCGTGGTGGAAAGGCCGACCTTTTCTCCCAGCTCGGTGAAGGAGATTCGTCCGTCCGCCTGAAGGATGCGCAGGATGTTGCGGTCGATCTTGTCCAGCTCGCGTTTGGTCTGGGTGTTGGTACGCACAGGGGATGCGCCTCCGTAAAAAGGGTTATTGCCGAGAATTCTCGCCAAATATAGGCATTTATATAGTGAAAAGCACTGGCTAATCTTTCTTACACTGCGCCCATCTGAGCTATGTACAACAAACGTCAGCGGTTATCCGCGATGAGGGCATCAACATGCGCGTTCTGGTATTGGGTAGCGGCGTCATCGGTACCGTCAGTGCTTACTATCTGGCCCGGGCCGGATTCGAAGTGGTGGTGGTCGACCGTCAGCCAGCGCCTGCGATGGAAACCAGTTTCGCCAATGCCGGCCAGGTGTCGCCGGGGTATGCCTCGCCGTGGGCCGCGCCGGGCGTACCGCTCAAGGCCATCAAATGGCTGCTGCAGCGCCATGCGCCGCTGGCGATCAAGGCCACTGCCGACATTGACCAATACCTGTGGATGGCACAGATGCTGCGCAATTGCACCGCCAGCCGCTATGCCATCAACAAGGAGCGCATGGTGCGCCTGTCCGAGTACAGCCGTGATTGCCTGGACGAGCTGCGCGCCGAAACCGGCATTGCCTACGAAGGCCGCAGCCTGGGGACCACACAGTTGTTCCGCACCCAGGCCCAGCTCGATGGCGCGGCGAAAGACATCGCGGTGTTGAAAGAGTCCGGTGTACCGTTCGAAGTGCTCGACCGTGCGGGCATCGCCCGGGTCGAACCGGCCCTGGCCAATGTCACCGACATCCTGGCTGGCGCCTTGCGCCTGCCCAACGACCAGACTGGCGATTGCCAGATGTTCACCACGCGCCTGGCGGAAATGGCGACGAAGCTGGGTGTGCAATTTCGCTTCGGCCAGGATATCCAGCGCCTGGACTTCGCCGGTGACCGCATCAACGGTGTCTGGATCGACGGCAAGCTGGAAACCGCCGACCGCTATGTGCTCGCCCTGGGCAGCTATTCGCCGCAATTGCTCAAGCCCCTCGGGATCCGCGCACCGGTGTATCCGCTCAAGGGTTACTCCCTGACCGTGCCGATCACCAATCCGGCGATGGCGCCGACTTCGACCATCCTCGACGAAACCTACAAGGTCGCGATCACCCGGTTCGACAACCGCATTCGGGTGGGCGGCATGGCGGAAATCGCCGGTTTTGACCTGTCTCTCAACCCGCGTCGGCGCGAAACCCTGGAGATGATCGTCAACGACCTTTATCCTCAGGGCGGCAATCTGGCCGAGGCGAGTTTCTGGACCGGCCTGCGCCCGACCACCCCGGACGGCACGCCGATCGTGGGTGCCACGTCCTTCAAGAATCTGTTCCTGAACACCGGTCACGGCACCCTCGGGTGGACCATGGCCTGTGGTTCCGGTCGCCTGTTGGCCGACCTGATGGCGAAGAAAAAACCGCAGATCAGCGCCGAAGGCCTCGATATTTCCCGTTATGGCAGCAAACACCAGGAGTCTGCAAAACATGTCAATCCAGCGCCAGCTCACCAATGACCGCATGAGCCAGGTTGTCGTGCACAACGGCACCGTTTACCTGGCGGGGCAGGTCGGCGACGACATGAGCGCCGGTATCGAGCAGCAGACCCGTGAGACCCTGGCCAACATCGAGCGCTTGCTGGACTTGGCCGGGACCGACAAGAACCGTCTGTTGTCGGTGACGATCTACCTGAAAGACATCGAGGCGCACTTCGAAGGCATGAACGCCGTCTGGGACAAATGGTTGCCCAAAGGCGTCGCCCCGGCCCGCGCCACGGTGCAAGCCAAGCTGTGCGAGCCGGAGATTCTGGTGGAGCTGTCCGTCGTGGCTGCGCTGCCGTAATACCGGCCAAACGATCCCTCTCCCGGCGCTGTTGGTGGTTATGCTGTCAGCCGGCGCCGGTTTTTTATTCAATGACCGCCTAGAAGTCTGCCGCCATGCGTCCAGCCCGTGCCCTGATCGACCTTCAAGCCCTGCGTCACAATTACCAATTGGCCCGCGAAGTCACCGGGGCCAAGGCCTTGGCGGTGATCAAGGCCGACGCCTACGGGCACGGTGCGGTGCGTTGCGCCGAGGCGCTGCAGGAAACGGCGGACGGGTTCGCCGTGGCCTGCATCGAAGAAGCCCTGGAACTGCGGGCCGCCGGGATCCGTGGGCCGATCCTGCTGCTGGAAGGGTTCTTCGAAGCCGATGAACTGCCGCTGATCGTCGAGCACGATTTCTGGTGCGTGGTGCATTCGTTGTGGCAGCTCGAAGCGATTGAAAAAGCCGCGCTGAGCCAGCCGATCACTGTCTGGCTCAAGCTCGATTCGGGCATGCACCGGGTTGGCCTGCATCCGGCGGACTACCAGGCCGCCTACCGTCGTCTGCTCGCCAGTGGCAAGGTGGCGAAGATTGTCTTGATGAGCCACTTCGCCCGTGCCGATGAACTGCACGACCCCAGCAGCACCGAGCAACTGGCGATATTCGACAAAGCCCGCCAGGGCCTGGTGGCGCAGATCAGCCTGCGCAACTCACCAGCGGTGCTGGGCTGGCCGCAGATACCCAGTGACTGGGTGCGCCCGGGCATCATGCTCTACGGTGCCACGCCCTTTGACGAGCCCAATGCCGTCGCCTCGCGCCTGCAACCGGTGATGACCCTGGAGTCGAAGATCATCAGTGTGCGCGAATTGCCCGCCGGCGAACCGGTGGGCTATGGTGCCCGTTTTGTGACCACGCAACCGACCCGGGTTGGCGTGGTCGCCATGGGCTATGCCGACGGCTACCCACGCCAGGCCCCCACCGGTACTCCGGTGCTGGTGGAGGGGCAGCGCAGCCAGTTGGTCGGGCGGGTGTCGATGGACATGCTGGCTGTCGACTTGACCCATATCCCCCAGGCCGGGCTCGGCTCGACTGTGGAGTTGTGGGGCAAGAACATCCTCGCCAGTGACGTCGCCAAGGCCGCCGACACGATTCCCTATCAGATTTTCTGCAATCTGCGGCGGGTGCCACGGCTCTATTCCGGGCATTGACGCACGGCGCGCGCTACCGAAAGTCGCTTCACCGCACAGGATTCGGGTCAAAGTGTTGTAAATACTGAACGCTGTCGCCATGATAACGCTCACTTTCCACACAACCTGATTCCCTGGAGGCTCCAGCATTGGACGTCGGTGAACGACTGCAAGCCATTCGTAAACTCAAAGGCCTTTCCCAGCGTGAACTCGCCAAGCGCGCGGGCGTCACCAACAGCACTATTTCGATGATCGAGAAGAACAGCGTCAGCCCCTCGATCAGCTCGCTGCGTAAGGTCCTTGGCGGGATTCCCATGTCCATGGTCGAGTTTTTCTCCGAAGAAATCCTTCAGGAGAAACCGACCCAGATCGTCTACAAAGCCAACGAACTGATCGACATCTCCGACGGCGCCGTGACCATGAAGCTGGTGGGCAGGGCACACCCGAGCCGGGCGATTGCCTTTCTCAACGAAATCTATCCGCCGGGCGCCGACACGGGTGAAGAGATGCTCACCCATGAGGGCGAGGAAACCGGGATCCTGGTGGAAGGGCGGCTGGAGCTGGTGGTCGGTGTCGAGACCTTCGTACTCGAAGCTGGCGACAGCTACTATTTCGAAAGCACCAAGCCCCACCGTTTCCGTAATCCGTTCGATGTGCCGGCGCGACTGATCAGCGCAGCCACACCGGCCAATTTCTAGAAAAAGGGCGCCAGGCCCGCCGGGCAAAGGCACACGGAGAATGTGCCGACATTGCAAACAAGACCCTTACGACTTTGGGGTTGTTTCAGTGTGACGGGCTTACCGCTATACTTGCGCCCGCCTGCAAACCGTGGCCGCAGGCGTGACTAGCCACCATTGAGGGTGTACGCGTGAACCTAATTATGAAAATGCTGGCTGCACCAGCAACCGTATTGGCCCTATGGGCAGTCAGTGCCCAAGCGGCGACCACCGACGAAATCGCCAAGCGCCTTGAACCGGTCGGCCAGGTCTGCGTTCAGGGGAAAGAATGCAAGGGCATGGAAGTTGCCACTGCCGCTGGCGGCGCGGGTGGTGCCAAGAAGCCGGCTGATGTGATTGCGAAACACTGCAACGCTTGCCATGGCACGGGCCTGCTGGGTGCGCCGAAAATCGGTGACAAGGCTGCCTGGAAAGAGCGCGCCGATCACCAGGGCGGTCTCGACGGCATCCTGGCCAAGGCCATCACCGGCATTAACTCCATGCCGCCAAAAGGCACCTGCGCCGATTGCTCGGATGACGACCTCAAGGGCGCCATCAAAGAGATGTCTGGCCTGTAATACGCCGACATCCTTCACAAAAAAGCCGCTTACGAGCGGCTTTTTTGCGTCCGCTGTTTTGCCAGGGCTGTTCATCGCAACCAAGACGCGGCAAGCTCGGTCCAACCCACATTCATGGAATGTCCAGGAGGGTCCGATGGTGCAGTTGTGTTCAATCGAACAGGCGGTGGATGACGTGCTCCAGCGCCTGCCCGCGCATATTCACCTCGGCATGCCCCTGGGGCTGGGCAAACCCAATCTGTTCGCCAACGCGTTGTACCGGCGCATCGCCCAACTGCCCGAGCGACAGCTGACGATCTACACCGCCCTGAGCCTGGGCCGGCCGAACCTGGGCGATGGTTTGCAGAAGCGCTTCCTCGAACCCTTTATCGAACGGGTCTTCGGTGATTACCCCGAACTGGATTACCTGGCCGACCTGCACCACGACAGCCTGCCGGCCAATATACGGGTCGAGCAGTTCTTCATGCAGCCCGGCAGCCTGTTGCACAGCGCGTCGGCCCAGCAGAACTACGTCAGCAGCAACTACAGCCACGCGGCCCGGGACATCAACGCGGCCGGCTTGAACCTGGTGGCGCAGTTGCTGGCGAGCGACCCACAGCACCCGGATCGCCTGAGCCTGAGCTGCAACCCGGACATCACCCTGGATCTGCTGCCGATGATCGCCAAGCGCCGGGCGGCCGGGGAGACCATCCTCCTGGTCGGCCAGGTACATAACGATTTGCCCTACATGCCGGGCGACGCGGAAGTCGGCATCGACACTTTCGACCTGCTGATCGACGAGAAGGACAATCACACATTGTTCTCTACACCGAACATGCCGGTGGGCTTCCAGGATCATCTGATCGGCCTGCACGCCAGTACCCTGGTGCGCGACGGCGGAACGCTGCAGATCGGCATCGGCTCCATGGGTGATGCATTGACGGCGGCCCTGCTGGCGCGCCAGGCCGATAACGCTGGTTACCAGGCGTTGCTGGCGGACCTGAACCTTAGCCAGTGGGCGCAACTGATCGAGCGCGAGGGCGGCGTCGAGCCGTTTGCCAAAGGGCTGTACGGTTGCAGCGAAATGTTCGTCAACGGTTTGCTGGTACTGGCCGAGGCGGGGATCATCCGGCGCAAGGTCTACCCCGACGAACCGACCCAGGAACGGGCCAACGCCGGGACCCTGGACGAGGCGGCGCAACCTGACGGCATCTGCATACACGGCGGATTCTTCCTCGGCCCGCAAAGTTTTTACGACCGTCTGCGCGAGTTGCCGCAAAGCCGTCGTCTCGAATTCAACATGACCCGCATCAGTTACATCAACGAGTTGTATGGCCAGGAGCAACTCAAGCGCCTGCAGCGCCTCGATGCCCGTTTCATCAACACGGTCTTCACCATGACCCTGCTGGGGGCCGGGGTGGCCGATCAGTTGGAAGATGGGCGGGTGCTCAGCGGCGTGGGCGGGCAGTACAACTTCGTCGCCCAGGGTCATGCGCTGGAGGGCGGGCGTTCGATCCTGCTCCTTCGCAGTTGGCGTGAGGCCGGAGGCGAGATCAGCTCGAACATCGTCTGGGAGTACGGCCATTGCACGATTCCCCGGCACCTGCGCGACATTGTGGTGACCGAGTACGGCATTGCCGACCTGCGGGGCAAGACCGATGCCGCGGTGATCGAGGCGCTACTGAACATCAGCGATTCACGTTTCCAGCCGGGATTGATCGAACAGGCGCAAAAAGCCGGCAAGTTGCCGAAGGATTTCCGTCTCGACCCACGATTCGCGGACAACACCTCGGAACGTTTACAGGCCATCCAGGCGCGGCACCCGAATCTATTTCCGGAGTACCCGCTCGGGTGTGATTTCGACGCGATAGAGCGGGACCTGTTGCGGGCACTGAACTGGCTCAAGAGCAAGTTCAAGCTCACCGAGATTCTGGAGTTGGGCAAGGCGGCGCTGGATGCGCCGCAGCCCTGGGAGTTTGCCGGGCATCTGGAGCGGATGCAGTTGACCAATCCCGAAGGACTGAAGGAGGAGTTGTTCCAGCGGTTGTTGCTTGCCGGGCTCAAGGCCACCGCGCCTTAACGGTGCGCACATTCCACTGTGGGAGCGAGCCTGCTCGCGATAGCGGTCTGTCGGGCACATTGATGTGACAGACAAATCGCTATCGCGAGCAGGCTCGCTCCCACAAGGTTATTCGATGAAGGTGACGACACCGTCCGCCAGGGACTTCACCCGAGCCAACGATTCAACACGGTAGCCCTGGGCATCCAGTTCCGCGCGCCCCCCCTGGAACGACTTCTCGATCACGATCCCCAGCCCGGCCACGGTGGCGCCGGCCTGCTTGATGATGGAGATCAGCGCCTGGGAGGCTTTGCCGTTGGCGAGGAAGTCATCGATGATCAGCACCCGGTCGCTGCTGGTCAGGTGGCGCGGGCTGATGGCGACGGTGCTTTCGGTTTTCTTGGTGAACGAATACACGGTGGCCGACAGCAGGTTCTCCGTCAGGGTCAGGGACTGTTGCTTGCGAGCGAAGATCACCGGCACGCCGAGGTTCAGCCCGGTCATGATCGCCGGGGCAATGCCCGAGGCTTCGATGGTGACGATCTTGGTGATGCCCGAGTCCTTGAACAGCGCCGCGAATTCATCGCCGATCAGCTTCATCAACTGCGGGTCGATCTGGTGGTTGAGGAACGCGTCGACTTTCAGAACCTGGTCGGAAAGCACGATGCCTTGCTCGCGAATTTTCTGGTGCAGGGCTTCCATGAAGCCTCCTCTGGTGACGTCTTCAGCGTCTGGATTGGGTAAAAAGCGTGGTGGAAAAAGTAGTCGATTCTAGCGCTTTAACATCGCGCGTATATCCGCCAGGGCGCTGTTGCCGCGCACGACTTTGACTTCCGTCGGCGTGTCGTCGTTGCCTTCCCAGGCCAGGTCGTCCGGCGGCAGTTCATCGAGAAAGCGGCTCGGGGCGCAGTCGATCACTTCGCCGTATTGCTTGCGCTTGGCGGCGAAGGTGAAGGCCAGTGTCTGGCGCGCCCGGGTAATCCCGACGTAGGCCAGGCGCCGTTCTTCTTCGATGGTGTCGGCCTCGATGCTGGAGCGGTGTGGCAGGATCTCCTCTTCCATGCCCATGATGAACACATAGGGGAACTCCAGGCCCTTGGAGGCGTGCAGCGTCATCATTTGCACGCCTTCGGCGCCGTCTTCCTCTTCCTGCTGGCGCTCGAGCATGTCCCGCAGTACGAGTTTGCCGATGGCGTCCTCGACCGTCATGTCGCCGTCTTCGTCTTTTTCCAGGGTGTTCTTCAACGCCTCGATCAGGAACCAGACGTTGCCCATGCGGTAATCGGCAGCCTTGTCGCTGGAGCTGTTGGTGCGCAGCCAGTTCTCGTAGTCGATGTCCATCACCATGCTGCGCAGTGCCGAGATCGGATCTTCCCCGGCGCACTGCTCGCGGACCTTGTCCATGAAGCGCTTGAAGCGCGCCAGGCGATCGGTGAAGCGGCTGTCCAGATGCTCGCCCAGGCCGATTTCGTCGGTGGCGGCGTACATCGAGATCTTGCGCTCGGTGGCGTAGTTACCGAGCTTTTCCAGGGTGGTCGAACCGATTTCCCGGCGCGGCACGTTGATCACCCGCAGGAAGGCGTTGTCGTCGTCCGGGTTCACGATCAGGCGGAAGTAGGCCATCAGGTCCTTCACTTCCTGGCGTCCGAAAAAGCTGTTGCCCCCCGACAGGCGATAAGGGATCTGGTGATGCTGCAGCTTCAGCTCGATCAGCTTGGCCTGGTAGTTGCCGCGATACAGGATCGCAAAATCGCTGTACGGCCGGTCGGTGCGCAGGTGCAGGCTGAGGATTTCCATGGCCACGCGCTCGGCTTCGGCGTCTTCGTTGCGGCAACGGATCACGCGGATCTCGTCACCGTGGCCCATTTCGCTCCACAGTTGCTTTTCGAACTCGTGGGGGTTGTTGGAAATCAGCACGTTGGCACAGCGCAGGATGCGGCTGGTGGAGCGGTAGTTCTGCTCCAGCATCACCACTTTGAGCGATGGATAGTCTTCCTTGAGCAGCATCAGGTTTTCCGGCCGCGCGCCGCGCCAGGCATAGATCGACTGGTCGTCGTCGCCTACCACGGTGAACTGGTTGCGTTTGCCGATCAGTAGCTTCACCAGCAGGTACTGGCTGGCGTTGGTGTCCTGGTATTCGTCCACCAGCAGGTAGCGGACCTTGTTCTGCCATTTTTCGAGGATGTCGGCGTGGTCCTGGAACAGCTTGACCGGCAACAGGATCAGGTCGTCGAAATCCACCGCGTTGAACGCCTTGAGCGTGCGCTGGTAGTGGGTGTAGACGATGGCGGCGGTCTGCTCCTTGGGGTTGCGGGCGTTTTCCAGGGCTTCTGGCGGCAGGATCAGGTCGTTTTTCCAGGCGCCGATCATGTTCTTGATCTCGTCCACGCCGTCGTCGCCCGAGTATTCCTTCTGCATGATGTCGGTCATCAGGGCCTTGACATCGGTCTCGTCGAAAATCGAGAAGCCCGGTTTGTAGCCCAGTCGCGCGTGTTCCTTGCGGATGATGTTCAGGCCCAGGTTGTGGAAGGTACAAACCGTCAAGCCACGGCCCTCACCGGCGCGCAGCAGGCCGCCGACCCGCTCCTTCATTTCCCGGGCGGCCTTGTTGGTGAAGGTCATGGCGACGATGTACTGGGCGCGGATGCCACAATTCTGGATCAGGTGCGCGATCTTGCGGGTGATTACGCTGGTCTTGCCGGAGCCTGCGCCGGCGAGCACCAAAAGAGGGCCGCCGACATAGTTCACGGCTTCTTGCTGCCGGGGATTGAGTCGGGACATGACAGAGTCAGGGATTCGTTTGCGAAATGGGCCGGCATTTTAACAGGCTCAGAGAATTGTGCTGCTCTGTCCGACTTGTGACGCACACCGCATTGTCATTTGCCGCTTCTGCTACTTTCACGCAGGATGTGGGGCCAATTGCGTCCAGCACAGGATTTCGAGTGGAAAAAACCACCGAAAGCGCGTGTTTGAGAACCATTGGCATTGGTCATTGCCCATCGGCGCGTCATAATGCCCGGCGCCTACCACCTTGCAGAGTCTAGGGAGTCAGCTTGTCAACGCCTGTCGAACCCTTGCGTTTGCTGTTATTGGCCCAAGAGCCTGCGTGGTCAGCAATATTGCGCGAGTGCCTGGCGCCCATGGGGCCCTCGGTCGTGTTGATCAGCGCCCCGAGCTGGGAGTCAGTCAGCAGCCTGTTCGAAGATAACCGCAACGCGGTACTGCTGACCGTTGCGGCGTTACAACCGGCGCCGGGCCGTTGCAGCCTGCCCACTATCCTGTTGCTTGAGCACGAACCGGCGCTGGCCCCCGACGGCGTCAGCGACTGGTTGGTGCGTGATGCCCTCGACACCGCGACCCTGCGTCGTTGCCTGCGCCATGTGCGCGAACGTGGCGTGCTGGAAAACACCTTGCAGCGCCTTGCCGAACAGGACCCGTTGACGGGCATTGCCAATCGCCAGGGTTTCCAGACGCTGCTGGCGGCACGTCTGGCGGAAAACGATGGCCGGGGCCTGGCCCTCGGTCACCTGGACCTGGACAACTTCCGTCACGCCAACGACGCCCTTGGCCATCAGGCCGGTGATCGCTTGATCCTGCAAGTGGTGTCGCGACTCAAGAGCTCGCTCGAGGCCGGCGATCAATTGGCGCGCTTGGGCAGCGATGAATTCGCCCTGCTGATCGACACCCGCCGCGCGCCACAACGGGCCGAGTGGATGGCCGAGCGCATTACCGAAGCCTTGGCCGAGCCCTATTGGGTGGACGGTGAAAGCCTGCTGATCGGTTGCAGCCTGGGCGTTGCCCACGCTCGTGCCCAGGCCGGCGCCGATCCGCTGATGTGGCACGCCCACATCGCCATGCAGCAGGCCAAGAGCACCCAGGGCTGCACCTTTCATATCTTCAACGAGCGCATCAACCGCAACGCCCGCAGCCTCGCCGACCTGGAAAGCGAACTGCGCCGGGCACTGCGCCGTGACGAGTTGGAGCTGCATTACCAGCCACGGCTGAACCTCGATGGCGGCCACATTGTCGGCCTCGAAGCGTTGGTGCGCTGGCGTCATGGCGAACGCGGATTGTTGCCACCGAGTGAGTTCGTGCCGCTGGCCGAACAGAGCGGCCTGATCGTGCCACTGGGCTACTGGGTGATTTCCCGGGCGCTGCGGGACATGCAGGCCCTGCGCGAACGGGGGCTGGCGCCGTTGCACATGGCAGTCAACCTGTCGTTCCGGCAGTTCCAGGACAGCCAGTTGCTGCCGACCCTGAGCCGACTGATTGCCGAACGGGGGGTCGAGGCGCAATGGCTGGAATTCGAACTCACCGAAACCGCCGTCATGCGCCGCAGCGAGCTAGTCAAGCAGACCATGGATGCCCTGGGTCGCCTGGGGGTGCGCTTCTCCCTGGACGACTTCGGCACCGGGTTCTCCTCGTTCGTGCACCTCAACAGCCTGCCCATCGCCTTGCTCAAGATCGACAAGAGCTTCGTCGGCGGCATGGAGCAGCGCGAAGAGAATCGCAAGCTGGTGCACGCCATGATCAACCTGGCCCACAACCTCAACCTGGAGGTGGTGGCTGAAGGCGTGGAAACCCGGGAGCAACTGGACCTGCTGCGCGGCTTTGGTTGCGACCAGGTACAGGGCTTCCTGATCAGCAAGCCGTTGCCGCTGCCTGAATTGGTTGAATACCTGACATTCGATGGCAATCAGCAGTCCACACTGGAAATGAGCTAATACAAATTCCTGTGGGAGCGAGCCTGCTCGCGATAGCGGTAGACCAGTCGGCAGCTATATTGACTGACACATCGCCATCGCGAGCAGGCTCGCTCCCACAAGGGATGCTCATTCAGTCTGAACGACCTCGAAACGTTGCTGCCCAGGCTCACTGCGAATCATCCGTTTCATTTTCCATTCAAACGCCGCTGTCAGGCTCACGGCCGCGCAGGCCAGCCCCAGGGCCAGGCCCCACCAGACGCCGGTCGGCCCCCAGTTGAGGTGAAACGCCATCCACCACGCCGCCGGCGCGCCAATCAGCCAATAGCACCCCAGGCCTACCAGGAAGGTGGTCTTGGCGTCCTTGAGTCCGCGGATGCAGCCCATGGCAATGGTTTGCGTGCCGTCGAACAGCTCGAACCATGCCGCCACGGCCAGCAGGCTCACGGCCAGGTTGATCACGTCGCGGAACGCCGGGTCGTCGTGGTCCAGGAACAGGCCGACCAATTGATGGGGCAGCAACCAGAACACCATGGCGAACGCCAGCATGGCCGCCGCGCCAAAGCCAATCCCGACCCGACCGGCCAGGCGCGCCATCGGCAACTGCCCGGCGCCGTAGTGTTGGCCGATGCGCATGGTGATGGCGTAGGACATCCCCGCCGGCACCATGAACGCCACCGAGACGATTTGCAGGGCGATCTGGTGGGCGGCCAACGGTGTGCTGCCCATGGTGCCCATGCACAGCGCGGCGAACGCAAACAGCCCGACTTCCACCGCGTACGTGCCGCCAATCGGCAGGCCCAGGCGCCACAGTTCCTTGAGGTATTGGCGATTGGGCCGCGACAGGCCGTCGAGCAGGGGGTAGGCACGGTAGGCCGGGTGCCGATGGATGTGCCAGGCCAGTGCCAGGGCCATGCAGTTGGCGACGATGGCCGTGACCAGGCCGATCCCCATCAAGCCGAGTTTCGGCAGGCCGAACATGCCGGTGATGAGCGCGTAGTTGAGCAGGAAGTTGGCCACCGTGCCGCCGAGGCTGATCACCATGACCGGTGTGGCCCGGCCAATGGCGCTGGTGAAGCCGCGCAGGGCCATGAAGCTCAGATAGCCGGGCAGGGCGAACGGCAGCGCCAGCAGGAACTGTCCGGCGGAGAGTACGTTGGTTTCGGTCTGGCCGAACATCAGCAGTACGGGCTTGAGGTTCCACAGCAGCAACCCGGCCATCAGCGCCATCAGCCAGGCCAGCCACAGCCCGGCCTGGGTCAGCCGGGTCGCGCCTTCGACATCGCCCGCGCCCTGGCGGATCGCGACCAGGGTGCCCACCGCGGCGATCACGCCAATGCAGAAGATCGACACGAACGAATAGGTGGCCGCCCCGAGCCCGCCGCCGGCCAGGGCTTCGGGGCTCAGGCGCGCCATCATCACGGTGTCGGTGAGCACCATCAGCATGTGCGCCAACTGTGAGGCAATCAACGGCCCCGCCAGCCGCAGGATGGCCCAGAGTTCGGTACGCACAGGATGCCGCATGATCATCACGCTCCATGTTCAAACAAGGCAGTAAAGCGACGATTCTCGGCGCTCTCGGCCGATTGCACAAAAGGATAAAAAAGATCGCTGGCATGATTAAAACTCATGCTGGATGGGTTTCTGGTAGGGTTGGCAAACAACGCCATGGAGCTTTTGCGATGTCTCGTCGTCTTCCGCCTCTTTATGCGCTGCGGGCATTCGAAGCCGCGGCGCGCTACAGCTCGTTCACCCGGGCCGCTGAAGAGCTGTCGATCACCCAGAGCGCGGTCAGCCGGCACATTCGCACGCTGGAAGATCACTTTGCCTGCCGGCTGTTCCAGCGCAGCGGGCGCAACCTGCAACTGACCGAGGCGGCGCGGTTGCTGTTGCCGGGGGTACGTGAGGGCTTCATGGCGCTGGAGCGGGCCTGTCATACCTTGCATGGCGAGGATGGCATCCTGCGCATGAAAGCGCCTTCCACACTGACCATGCGCTGGTTGTTGGCGCGCCTGAGTCGCTTCCGGCATTTGCAGCCCGGCAACGAGGTGCAGCTGACCAGTGCCTGGATGGACATCGACTCGGTGGACTTCAACGTCGAGCCCTTCGATTGCGCCGTATTGCTGGGCAACGGGCACTTTCCCGCCGACTGGGAGGCCAGTTTGCTGTTTCCCGAGGAGTTGATCCCGGTGGGCGCGCCGAACCTGTTGAATGACCAGCCCTGGGATGTGGCGCGGTTGGCCAGCGCTGAATTGCTGCACCCCACGCCGGATCGCCGGGACTGGCGCAACTGGCTGCAACGCATGGGCCTGTCCGACAAGGTTTCGCTCAAGGGGGGACAGGTGTTCGATACCCTGGAGCTGGGCATGATCGCGGCGGCACGCGGCTATGGTGTTTCCATGGGCGACCTGCTGATGGTGGCCGAGGATGTCGCCCAGGGGCGCCTGAGCTTGCCATGGCCGACCGCAGTCGCCAGCGGTGAACACTATTACCTGGTCTGGCCAAAAACCCGTCCGGGTGGTGAACGTTTGCGCCGGCTCAGCGACTTCCTTCAGGGTGAAGTAAAGGCCATGCAATTACCCGACGTCGAGCGCCTGGGCTGAAACGTTGTAGTTGGCGTGATAGCCGCTTGGCATTAATCCTTGCGAACCGCTCAAGTATTTGGCTTTGCCGCCGAATCCGTGAGCATGGAACCTTCGTGCAGAAAGGGCCAACTTTCACCTCACCCGAATAGAATGCCGAGCGTGCGAGCGTGATCAGGATGATCCGGTCTCTCGGCCAGGAGCCGTCATGTCTCAACCCCGTGCCCGGATCGCCTCACAGCTAGGCCTTGCCCTCGCTGTGATATTGGCGATCGTGATCTCCGGCAGTACCGTTTTCGCCCTGCGTTCGCTGGACACTGCCAACCTCGCCACCCGTGAAGAGCACCTGGCCAGCGAAGCGCGTCTGATGGCCGATCAGCTCAATACGTTCCACAGTACCTTGCGCGAGAGTACTCAACGGTTGGCCGGCCTGTTCGAAAAGCGCTTCAGCGCCGGCCTGAGCGTGCATCCGGACCAGCCGGTGACGGTGGCGGGCGTACAAACCCCCGGCTTGAGCCTGGGCGGCGAAGTGTTGAACAACAACTTCAAGGAAGTGGATGACTTCAAAGCGATGACCGCCGGGGTTGCCACGGTTTTCGTGCGCAGCGGCGACGATTTCATCCGCGTCAGTACCTCAGTCAGCAAACAGGACGGTACGCGGGCCATCGGTACCGTGCTCGACCGTGCCGGCCCTGCCTACGGTCCGGTGATCAGCGGGCAGAGCTACATCGGTCGAGCCCTGCTTTTCGGACGCTTCTACATGTCGCAGTACACGCCCGTACGCGACAGCAGCGGCAAGATCATTGCCGTGTTGTACGTAGGCTTCGACTACACCGACGCGCAGAATGCGCAGTTCGAGAACCTCAAGCGCTTCCGCATCGGCCAGACCGGTTCGCTGGCCTTGCTGGATGAACAGAACAAATGGCTGGTGCCGCCGGCCGGCGTGCAGGCGCTGGACCAGGCGAGCGCGACCATCGTTGGGCTGGTCAAGAAACCGGGCAAGGGGGCGTTCTGGACCGATACCGCCGAAGATTTCTACAGCGTTGCCGTACCGTTCGAGGGCGGGCCGTGGGCGGTGGTGGCGAGCATGCCGAAAGCCGAGATCCGCGCCGTGACCTGGAGCGTCGGTACTCAGCTGGCCATTGGCAGCCTGCTGGCGATGTTGTTGGCGGTGGGCTCGGCGATGTGGCTGTTGCGCAGCAAACTGGCGCCACTCGGCGATCTGGTTCGCCAGGCCGAAGCCTTGGGCGCTGGCGACCTGAGCGTGCGCTTGAATGTGTCGAGTCATGATGAGATCGGTCAGTTGGCCCGTGCCTTCAACCAGATGAGCCAGGCCTTGTCGACCATGGTCGAGCACATCCGCAAGGCCTCCCAGGAGGTCAACAGCCGCGCCCAGGCGCTGTCCGGATTGTCCAGTGGGGCGTATGAAGGCATGGAGCAGCAGTCCGGCGAAATCACCAGCATGGCCGGCGCGGTGGAAGAGTTCAGTGCGACCTCATTGAACATTGCCGACAACATGGGCAACACCGAGCGCCTGGCCCAGGAAAACGCCCAGCAAACCCGCATTGGCCGGACCTCTATGGATGAAGCGTCGTCGTCCCTGGAACAGATCGCCGGTGCGCTGAACAGCACCGCCACGGTCATCAATACCTTGGGCCAGCGTTCGCAGGAAATCGGCGGTATCGTTGGCGTTATCACCTCGATCGCCGAGCAGACCAACCTGCTGGCCTTGAACGCCGCCATCGAAGCCGCCCGCGCAGGCGAGCAGGGCCGTGGTTTTGCCGTGGTGGCCGATGAAGTCCGCAGCCTGGCATCTCGCACCCGCCAGGCCACCGACGAAATTTCCAGCATGATCAACAGCATCCAGCAGGAAACCGGCAATGCCATCAGCACGATGGAGCAGGGCAACCTGTTGATGCAGGAAGGCCTGTCGCGTAACGCCAACGTGGCCTCGGCCCTGGCGCGCATCGACGAGCAAAGTCGCTCGGCCGGCCAGCAATTTGCGGCGATTACCACCGCCACCCAGGAACAAAGCAGTACTGCGACCTTGCTCAGCAGTAACCTGCAAAGCATCGCCATGGCCAACAGCGAACAGCGGCAAGTGGTCTCGAACCTGGCACTCACCGCCAAGGAACTGGAAAAACTGGCCCAGGACCTGCGCCAAGAGGTCGATCGGTTCCGCTGAGGCTTCCAGCACCGCCGTCACGAGCAAGCTCACCCACAACCCCTGTGGGAGCGAGCTTGCTCGCGATTGGGCGAGCATTTATCACCGTCCTCTCAGCCCACCACAGCACCTCAAGCCAACCCATCCCCTGTGGCGAGGGAGCTTGCTCCCGCTCGGCTGCGCAGCAGTCGTAAAACCAGACAACGCGGTTTGCCTGCCAGCATGCTGGGGGCCTGCTGCGCAGGCCAGCGGGAGCAAGCTCCCTCGCCACAGGTTGTCCGGCTGACATCCTCTCAACCTGACCCACCGCCATCGCGAGCAAGCTCGCTCCCACAGAACTGCCGATCCTGTAGCGTGCCTTTTTTAAGGGTATTGCTGTTTTTAAGCTTGCTGAAACGTTTCTTCAAGACTATAAAAACCGCACAACTCCAATAAAAGGTCGCGTCCATGACTCCGCTCAAACTCCTCGTTACCCTTGGCGCCTTGGGCGCTGCCTCCCATGCGATGGCGTGGGATTACGTCCTGCTGGATACCGATAAAGCCGCCCAACCCTGGCAAATCACCAGCCAGCAACTCGGCGTGAACACCGGCAAGCCCTTTTCCGTGACGATGCGCACCTTGCATGGTGGCCGGCAGGAAGGCGTCAGTGTGGTCGACATCGACAACGGCACCCTGAAGCTTTCAGTCGTCCCGACCCGTGGCATGAATGTGCTGCAGGCGTCGGTCGGTGACGTGCGCATGGGCTGGGACTCGCCCGTCAAGGAAGTGGTCAACCCGGCGTTCATCGAGCTCAACGGCCGAGGCGGGTTGGGGTGGCTCGAAGGCTTCAACGAACTGGTCACCCGCTGCGGCTACGAATGGGTCGGGCATCCCGGCATGGACAATGGCGAGCTGCTGACCCTGCATGGTCGCGCCGCCAATATTCCGGCCAACAAAGTCACCTTGCACATCGATGAAAAACCGCCCTATGCCATCACCCTGCGGGGCGAGTTGAAGGAGCAGGCGTTCAAGAAGGTCGATTTCTCGGTGCAGACCGAACTGGTCACCGAGCCCGGCAGTGTGACGTTCGCGCTCAACGACACGCTGACCAACAACGGCGATTACCCTAAGGAATACCAAGCGCTCTACCACAGCAATTTCAGCACGCCGTTCCTGGAGCAGGGCGCTCGTTTCGCGGCACCGGTCAAGCAGGTCTCGCCGTTCAACGACAAGGCCAAGGGCGACTTGCCCGATTGGCAAACCTACCGGGCCCCGACCAAGGATTACGACGAAACCGTCTATAACGTCGTGCCCTACGCCGACGCCAAGGGCGACACCCTTACCGTGCTGCACAACAAGGCCGGCAGCCTCGGGGTATCGGTGGGCTTCAACACCAGCACGCTTCCCGTGTTCTCCCTGTGGAAAAACACCGATACCCAGGGCCAGGGCTACGTGACCGGGCTGGAGCCAGGCACCAGTTTTTCCTATAACCGCCGGTATCAGCGACCACTGGGCCTGGTTCCCATGATCGCGCCGAAAGAGCACAAGCAGTTCCAGATCCACTACAGCCTGCTGGCGGATAAGGGCGCCGTGGATAAAGCCCTCAAACGCATCGATGAAATCCAGGGTGGCCGGGAAACCGAGGTGCGGGGTACGCCGCTGGTGGACCTGAGCAAGCCGTGACGCACTTCAGGGCGTAGCGGGCCGATACTGCAACGCCTCGGCCAAGTGCTCCCGACTGATCCGATCCACCCGCTCAAGGTCTGCCAACGTACGGGCGACCTTGAGCAGGCGGTGGGCGGCGCGCAGCGACAGGGTCAGTCGTTCGCAAGCGGTTTCCAGCCAGGTTTCATCGAGTGCGGATAGTTTGCAATGCCGACGCAAGCCCGGCAGATCCAGGAATGCGTTGGCACAGCCCTGGCGTTTTTGCTGGCGTTCCCGGGCTTCGGCCACGTGCTCGGCGACGGTGGCCGTATCGGCACCGGGTTCGCTTTTGGGATTCAACGCCGTGGCCTCGCGGGCGACCGTCAGGTGCAGGTCGATGCGGTCCAGCAGGGGGCCGGAGAGCTTATTGCGGTAGCGCTGCACCATGTCTGGCGTACAGGAGCAACGGCCGCTGGGCTCGCCTAGGTATCCACAGGGGCAGGGATTCATTGCTGCCACCAACTGGAAACGCGCCGGGAAGCGGACTCGGTCGCGGGCACGAGAAACCACGATGTGCCCAGACTCCAGCGGCTCCCTCAAGACCTCCAGCACCCGGCGGTCGAACTCTGGCAGTTCATCTAAAAACAACACGCCATGGTGGGCGAGGGTGATCTCCCCTGGCTGCGGTTTTGACCCGCCACCCACCAGCGCGGGACCGGAAGCCGAGTGGTGGGGCTGGCGAAACGGCCGTTGCGGCCAATGGCTCAACGGCACGCAACTGGCCACCGACTGGATGGCCGCGACCTCCAGGGCCTCACTTTCCGCCAACGGCGGTAACAGCCCCGGCAAACGGCTCGCCAGCAGTGTCTTGCCGGTGCCCGGTGGCCCGCTGAACAGCAGGTTATGAGCTCCCGCGGCGGCGATCAGCAGTGCCCGCTTGGCCCCGGCCTGGCCTTGCACTTCATTCAGGTCGGGGTAGGGTTTGCTGGCCGAGAGCAGTCCATTGGAAACGAAAGGCTCGACCGGCGTGTGACCGTTGAAATGCGCCACCGCTTCGAGCAGATGATCCACGGCGATCACCTTCAGCCCGGAGGCCAGGCAGGCTTCCTCGGCATTGGCCCGTGGCACCACCAGCATGCGCCCGGCCTTGCGCGCCGCCAGTGCCGCGGGTAACACCCCGCGCACCGGACGCACCGCGCCGGACAATGCCAGCTCACCGAGGCATTCCACATCGTCAAGCGTCAGGGTTGGCACCTGCACGCTGGCCGACAGGATCCCCAAGGCAATGGCCAGGTCGAAGCGCCCGCCGTCCTTTGGCAGATCTGCCGGAGCCAGGTTCAGGGTGATGCGCCGCGCCGGGAAATTCAGCCCCGAATTGATGATCGCGCTGCGCACCCGATCCTTGCTTTCCTTTACCGCCGCCTCTGGCAGACCCACCATCGTCAGCGATGGCAAGCCGTTGGCCAAGTGAACTTCAACGGTAACGGCAGGAGCCTCGACCCCGACTTGGGCACGGCTGTGGACAATGGCGAGCGACATGAATCGTTCCTTGAGTGAAGGGGGCGCCGCGTCCTGCGGCTCTCGAAGGTTAGTCGTGGGGATGAACGTGGGCGCGGAAATTGAGGGAGGAAAATTTGGCAGGATGTTGCGACAGTCAGTGACAGTCGAGGGGCGGCAAGCGCGATACGATTCAGCAAATGCCATCCTTCACCCGCCCAAGCGAAATGCCCGGGACCGGCCTAGACTCCGATTTGCCTAGTCGGCACTTGGCTGTATCAACGGCACAGGGAGGAAGTGGCCATGAACGATCTGCTGGCTCTGTTAACCGACAAGCGTTTCATGCCCCACGGGCATTGCTATATGTGGCGTCCGGACCTGCTGTGGACCAATGTGATCGCCGACGGCTTGATCACTTTGTCCTACGTCACCATTCCCTTCACCCTCCTGTACTTTATCCACAAGCGCAAGGATGTGCCGTTCGATTGGATGCTGGCGGCCTTTGGCGTGTTTATCCTGGCCTGCGGCACCAGCCATGTGATGGAGATCCTGACTATCTGGCAGCCCTATTACTGGCTGTCGGCGCTGGTCAAGGTGATCACCGCGATTGCCTCCGTGATTACCGCCATCCTGCTGGTCCGGTTGGTGCCGGCGGCGCTGAAGATTCCCAGCCCGCAGCAATTGGCCAAGGTCAACGACGAGTTGCGCGAGGCGCAGGCCGAACTGGTCACCACCGCCCGCCGGGCCGGCATGGCGGAGATCGCCACCAACGTGCTGCACAACGTGGGCAATGTGCTCAATAGCGTCAACGTGTCAGCCCAGGTCCTGTACGAGAAGGTGCATACATCCAAGGGCCCAGGAGTAGCCAAGGTCGTCCAACTGATGAGGGAGCATCCCGATGACCTCGGCGATTTCATCAGCAGCGACCCTAAAGGTCGCGCGCTACCCGACTATCTCGACAAACTGGCCGATGCGCTGGCCATCGAACAGCAGGCGATGATCGCCGAGTTGGCGCAGTTGACCCGCAGAATCGACCATATCAAGGAAATCGTCGCCACCCAGCAGTCCTACGCCGGCAACTCCAGCGTATTGGAGCCGGGCTCGCTGCGAGAGTTGGTCGAGGATGTCGTACGCATTTGCGATGTATCCCTGACCCGCCACCACATCACGCTGATCAAGGAATTCATCGATATCCCGCAAATGCCGCTGGACAAGCACCGAGTGCTGCAGATCCTGGTCAATCTGATCAACAATGCCAAGCAGGCGCTGGACGCGGGTACGAATCGGCCGCCGCAGATCATCCTGCGCCTGAAGGTCGTTGACGATGGGCGCGTGCGGGTCGAGGTCGAGGACAACGGCGAGGGGATTGCGCAGGACAACCTGGCGCGGGTGTTCGAGCACGGCTTCACCACGCGTGTCGACGGCCACGGCTTTGGTTTGCACAGCTGCATTCTGGCGGCGCACGAGATGGGGGGCGATCTGACCGCGCAGAGTGCCGGGCCGGGCAGCGGCGCGCTGTTTAGCCTGGAGCTGCCGCTGACCCCGGCCCCCTCTCAGCGGGCGGCGGAGGGTTGAACAGGCTTTACACCTCCCTCAGCAATTGATCGGCGATCCGTATGCTCAGTGCGGCCCCTGTCAGCGTGGGGTTCACGCAGGATGATGACGGCATCACGCTGGTCCCGGCGATAAACAGATTGGCGTGGTCGTGGCTGCGGCAGTCGCGGTCGACCACCGAGTTTTTCGGATCGTTACCCATGATGGTGGTGCCCATGATGTGCTGACGGTTCTGGAAGTTGACGTCGGTGCTGAGGATGTCGGCGTCGAGCAGGTGGGCGAACTGCTTGAGGTCCTCCAAGGCCTTTTCCTTGCCCGCGTGCCAGTAGTCGGGAACGCTGTAGTAGATCTCCGGCACCGGCAGGCCAATCGCGTCGAAGCGGGTCTTGCTCGGAGTGACGCGGTTTTCCGGCAGCGGCAGGGTTTCGAAGTCCACTGCCCAGTTCAAGGAGCGCGCCGACTGCAGGCGGATCTGTTCGTCGAGCTTGGAGCCCAGCACGCCCTTGGCGATCAGGTTGGTGGTGATCTGCGAGGTGGGCACCGTGTTGCGCACCTTGATCTTGTAGCTCGGGTAATCCTTGCGGAAGGCGCCGTCGCGGCTGTTCAGGTAGACCAGCAACTGGGTCGGTCCCTCGCCGGGCCACATGTCCTCCTTGGTCATCACGTTCATGCTCACGCCGGTGTGGTCCATCAGGTTGCGGCCGACCTGGTCGGAGGTGTTGGCGATGCCGTTGGGGTATCGCTCGGACGTGGACATCAGCAACAGCTTCGGCGATTCGATGCCATAGGCCGCCAGCACGAAGTAGCGGGCGGTCAGGCGATGCTGGGTCTTGTCCGGGCGCATGTACCAGATCGCGGTGATCTTGCCGTCGTCACCGGCCTCGATCCGGTACACCACCGAGTTGTCCAGGACCTTGGCGCCATGGCGCTCGGCCTCGTCGATGTGCATCGAACCGTCGTACTTGGCGGCAATCGGGCAGACCGGGTTGCAGTTGTTGTTGCCCGCGCACGGCGGACGCTTGCCATAGGGGCGGGTGGCGCGTCCGTTGGGTTCGAGGATCGGGTTGTAGCCGCCCTTGCTCAACAGGCTCGAGAGACGCTTGAACATGTAGCTGGGCTTGAGGCCTTCCATCGGGTAAGGGATCGAGCGCGGTGGATAGGCCGCGCCACCCTGGCCGCTTTCATCCTGGCCGTCGACCCCGGACACACCCAGCTCGGTCTCGGCGCGGGCGTAGAAAGGCTCCAATTCGTCATAGCTGATTGGCCAGTCACGCCCGCGCCCGTAGAGGGCGTTGAGGCGGAAGTCGTTGGGCAGCATGCGCCACAGCGAGGAACCGAAGTGCCAGGTGGTGCCGCCGACCACCCGCAGGTAGGAGGTGTTGTACTTCACCGGGCCGACCTGCTGCAGGTAGTCGCCATAGGTGGAAGGTGCGTGGGGCAAGCTTGGATAGGGCGAACCGGCGCCTTGCAGCTTGGCATTGGCCAGTGAGAGCTTGACCGGCGCATTGCGGAAGGTTTCGACGATGTCGCGGCGGTTCACCCGCGGGCCCGCTTCGAGAACGATCACGGACTTGTTCGACTTGGCCAGCTCGCTGGCAATCAAGCCACCCATCACGCCGGAGCCGATGACGACCACATCGGCGTCGTAAACAACGCTGCTCATAGTTTGAAATCCTGCGTGTCGGCTGGCTTGGCGCCCCAGGAGTCGGGGCCGCCACCGTAGGTTGGAATGATGAGAATGCCGTGGGTCGGGCGATACATCAGCGCCTCGGAGTAACTGATCAGTTCGGCATCGGCGAGCTCGCCGACGATGCCCAGGTACCAGGCCGAAATGATGCTGGTGGCCGTCGCTTTCAACGATGGGTCCGGGTTGGCCTGGGCCAGGTATTCATCCACATGCTTGAAGCCCTGCCCGTCGACCAGTTGCCTGAGGGCGCCGACATTGCCACTGAAGTTCGGTGCGCGCCGGCTCAGGGCGCGGTAGTAGCGCGCCGCCAGGACCGGGTTGACCGGACGGCTGACCAGGAATTGCGACAGGGCGATAAAGTCCTGGTCGCCCTCGGCCATCACCGATTGCCAGGGGCCGAGGCCTCCGACCAAGGCCACCAGGCCCAGGGTGACCGACCCGCGCAGCAGGCCGCGGCGGGATAGGTGGTTGGTGGGGGTAGATGAAACGGGCATGTGTTTGTCGGTCATTGAAGTGTCCATTGCTCAGGCCTCCTGCAGCCGGCGACGAGCCTTGAGCCTGTAAAGCCCCAGGAGGATCAGCAGGCCGAGCACAACCAGTGCCGGTACGCTGTAGCGTGCCAGCACTGCGATGGGGGCCTTGGGTCCGCCTTCGCGAACCTGTGCCACATCGGCGGCAGTCACGTTCAATCCGGCGTTGCCGTAGCGGGACACGACGTAGTTGCTGACGTCGGCGATCTGCTGGTCGTCGAGACGATCGGTGAACAGCGCACCGGGACCGAAGCCCGGCATGTCGATTGCCACGCCGTCGACTTCGCGATGCACGCCGTAGACGATCGTCGCGATCAGGTTGTCGCGGCGGCTGGTCGCGGTGTTGTGGAACAGTGACGGATATTCACGGGTGCCCTCGCCGTTGGCCTGGTGACAGTTGGCGCAGGTGCCGCTGAAGATGTGCCAGCCCGGATTGTCCTGCGGCTTGCCGCCACGCAGGCTGAGTTCGTCGTTCGAGGCCTGACCGAAGGTATGGCGGGCCTGTTGCTCGCCGGTAGCGATCGGTGGGGTCTGCAGCAGATAGGCCGCGATGGCCTTGAGGTCATCTTCGCCAAGGTACTGCAGGCTGTTCTCGACCGCTTCGGCCATGGGGCCGGCCGCCTGTGCCTTGCCCCCTACATGACCGGTGCGCAGGTAGGCAACGAGCTCATCGCTCGACCAGGCACCGATCCCACTGGTCTTGTCCGAGGTGATGTTGGGTGCATACCAGGCGCCCAGTGAACCGCCGGAAAGCGCCTTGGCGTTATCCGCTGCCATCAGGGCATTGCGCGGGGTATGGCAGGTGTCGCAATGGGCCAGTGCGTTGACCAGGTAGTCACCGCGATTGACCTGCGCGGACTTGCCCGGATCCGCTTCGAAGCGTTTCTGGCTATGGAACAGGGCGTTCCAGCCGAGCATCGAGGCGCGGATATTGAACGGAAAGTCGAGTTCGGTCTTGGGACTGGGCGTATCCACCGGCGTGACTTCATCCATGAAGTACTGGTACAGGGCGGCAACGTCGCTGTCGGTCATCTTTGCGTAGGAGGTGTAGGGCATCGCCGGGTACAGGTGGGTGCCGTCCGGGGTCACGCCGTCGCGCACGGCGCGGGCGAAGTCTGCCTGAGTGTATTGGCCGATGCCGGCGGTCTTGGAAGGGGTGATGTTCGTTGAGTAGATGACGCCCATTGGCGAGTTGAGTGGATAACCGCCGACAAAGGGCTTGCCGCCGAGGGTGCTATGGCAGGCCACGCAATCGGCGGCCACTGCCAGTCGCTTGCCGGGCGAGGCGCTGGTATCGAGCGTTTCGCCATGGGCTGCCAGGCTGATCGTTATCAGGGCCAGGCACTCTGCAAGCTTCTTCCTCACGGGTTTGGCCTTGCGCACACCGGGCAATGGCTGACCCATCCTCTGCGGATGCATGTGTAACTCCTCACGGTGGGGCTTCGATGCACGTTCTTAGGTTCATTTCATAGAAATGGCCTAAGTCATACGATGTCTTATGTTGTGATCAATGTGTCACATGATGTAACATTTCTCAAGAAATATGGCTATAAGCCATCATTTAATTTTTTCATTAAATGTCTCTATCTCAAGTATTTCAGAAGATATTTGGCCTATGGCGTTGTGAGCGCAATGGGCAAAAAAGCGAGGAGGTCGCTCCATCAAGTTTGAAGGCGAGCAGGGAATTTAGCTTGTACGTTTGTGATGTTGTACGACGTCTTGCTCGAGGTTTATATCAGCGGCGATGGAGTCTGGACACAGGCCCTTTACCTGGCGTTACGCGGGGCAGGGAAATGCACACATAGCAGGGCTGCTGGACCAGCATCCCGTGAGGATCCACCGATGAACTGGCTCAATGACGCAAAATTATCAACCAAACTGATCACCTCGTTTTTCCTCTGCGCCCTGATCACGCTCGCCGTGGGCATGCTTGGCGTCAGTGGGGTTTCCGCACTGTCGACACGTTTGCAGGGGGTGTTCAACAACAACCTGGTCTCGGTCGCCAATACGTCGCAGACCAAGACCAAGGCGGTCGGCCAGACGCGCGACATGTACCGACTGTATGTCGCTACCGCCGGCAATGCTCCGCAGAGCATGAAGGATGAGTTTCTCGCTTCGATGAAAGCCAATCAGTTGGCCAGCGAAAAGGCTTTCGCCGATTACCGCAAAGGCAACCTGGCTGAAGACGAGCGCATCGCTGGCGACCAGATGGCCCGGGATTGGCCGGTCTACCAGGCCATGGTGCAGCAGTACGTGGCGATGATGGCGGCTGGCGACCTGGAGAACGGTCGCACCCTGTTGCTGGGTGACCTGCAGAAGACTTATCGCAAGGTGATGGACCAGTTGACCATCATGATCGACTCCAATGACCGTCAGATCAGCGAAGACGCCAAGGCCGCCACGCAGCAGGAGGCGACGGCCAAGACCGTGCTGTACAGCGGCATTGTCGTGGCGTTTATCGCCGCGCTGCTGTTGGGCATGTTTATCAGTCGCCTGATCAGTCGACCGATTGCCGTGGCGGTCGATTGCGCACAACGCATCGCCCAGGGCGATCTCACTCAGCACATCACCAGCAACAGTCGCGATGAGGCCGGCCAGTTGCTCAAGGCCTTGGGCGATATGCAGACGAGTTTGAAGGCCACCATCCAGCAGATTGCCAACGCTTCGGACCAATTGGCGTCTGCCGCCGAGGAGCTGACGGCGGTCACCGATGATGGCAGTCGTGCCTTGATCCGGCAGAATGACGAAATCCAGCAGGCCGCTACCGCCGTGACCGAAATGACTTCAGCGGTCGAGGAGGTGGCCCGCAACGCGGTCTCCACTTCACAGGCTTCGCAATCGACCAGCACACAGGCCAGCGAGGGACGTGATCAGGCCCGTAGCGCGGTGCAGGCGATCGACACTGCGACCCAGGAAATCACCTCGTCCACCGGCCTGGTCAGGGATCTTGCCGTTCAGGTACGCGATATTGGCAAGGTGCTGGATGTGATCCGCGGGATCGCTGAACAAACCAACCTGTTGGCGCTCAACGCGGCCATCGAGGCGGCTCGCGCCGGGGAGCAGGGCCGCGGTTTTGCCGTGGTGGCCGATGAGGTTCGCGCCCTGGCGGCACGCACCCAGGCGTCAACCGGTGAAATCGAGAGCATGATCCACGCGGTGCAGGACCGTGCCGACAGCGCGGTCGATGCCATGGGCAAGAGCCAGGCGCTGGTGACCGAGACCCAGAGCCTGGCCCGGGCCACGGGCGAGGCGCTGGAGCAGATCGCCGACGGCATCTCGCAGATCAATGACCGTAACCTGGTGATTGCCACGGCTTCCGAGGAGCAGGCCCATGTGGCCCGGGAGGTTGATCGCAACCTGGTGAATATCCAGGATCTCTCGACCCAGACCGCCGCTGGGGCGAACCAGACCAACGCTTCGAGTCAGGAGCTGTCCAACCTGGCCCTGTCATTCAATACACTGGTTGGCCGTTTCCGTCTCTGACCCGTCGGGCTGAATACGCCTGGGCTACCGGGCGTATGTCGCCGGCGTGCGGTTTATTCCTGGGCCGGAGCCAGTCGCGCTTCCAACTCCGCGACCTTGGCCTCCAGGCTTTCGAGCCGCGCCCGAGTCCGGGCCAGCACGACCATCTGGCTGTCGAATTCTTCCCGGCTCACCAGGTCCAGTTTGCTGAACCCGCTTTGCAGCAGAGCCTTGAACTGGCTTTCGATTTCGCTCTTGGGCAGCGGCGTGTCACCACTCAAGATACGGGAGGCGTGGCCGCTCAGGGCGTCGAGGAGGTCTTTGGGCGCAAGCATATGCAGTGTCCTGAAAACAATGGCGGGCAGTGTACCACGCAGTGTCTATAGTCAATTTGCAAGCAAGGATGCACGCTTTTCGCGCACGAGGCCGGGCATCGTCGCACTGTTGTTGTGCGTATCGCTGCGGTTCGTGGGGCGGAGCAAGCGGGCACGGTGGGTAAGAGACTGAAATCAGAGGGTTTGGGTACAGATGGCAAGGTTTCTGCTTAGAGGCTGATGACCCATGCACTGATGCAGTCGCTGTGACGAATGCAGTGCAGCAGGCGGAACGGGGAGTTTCGTCAGGATCGGTTAACTGGCACCTGTCGGGCAACTTGGGCCGACGATGCGTTACAAAGCCAGGCACTGCGCTTAGACTTGAGTCGGGTTTGTTTTCCTGGGGCAAGTCCACCAATTCGGGAGAAAGTTTCATGAAGCTAGTCACTGCCATCATCAAGCCGTTCAAGTTGGACGACGTGCGCGAGTCGTTGTCCGAGATCGGCGTGCAGGGCATTACCGTTACTGAGGTCAAAGGCTTCGGTCGGCAGAAAGGTCACACCGAGCTGTATCGCGGCGCGGAATACGTGGTCGATTTCCTGCCCAAGGTGAAGATTGATGTCGCCATTGACGACAAGGATCTTGACCGGGTGATCGAGGCAATCACCAAGGCCGCCAACACCGGCAAGATCGGTGACGGGAAGATCTTTGTGGTCAATCTGGAACAGGCTATCCGCATCCGTACCGGCGAAACCGATACCGACGCCATCTAAGCCGCCAAACCCAACGCCCCAGGAGAAAACAATATGACTCTGCGTAAATTCGCAGGGCTAGGAGCCCTGTTGTCCTTCGCAATGCCAGGCCTGGCCATGGCAGAAGAAGCGGCAGCCCCAGTCCTGAACTCCGGCGACACCGCTTGGATGCTCACGGCCACGATTCTTGTACTGTTCATGACCATTCCCGGCCTGGCACTGTTCTACGGTGGCATGGTCCGGTCGAAAAACCTTCTTTCCGTGATGATGCAGTGCTTTGCCATTACCGGTCTGATCAGCGTCCTGTGGGTCATCTATGGCTACAGCATCGCGTTCGACACCACCGGCATGGAGCAGGGCGTCGTCAACTTCAACTCCTTTGTCGGCGGCCTGGGCAAAGCGTTCCTGGCAGGCGTCACCCCGTCCAGCCTGACCGGCCCGGCGGCGCTGTTCCCTGAAGCAGTGTTCATTACCTTCCAGATGACTTTCGCCATCATCACTCCAGCGCTGATCGTCGGTGCGTTTGCCGAGCGGATGAAGTTCTCCGCCATGCTGGTTTTCATGGGCGTATGGTTCACCCTGGTGTATGCACCGATCGCCCACATGGTCTGGTCCGGTAACGGCGGCCTGCTGTGGGACTGGGGCGTGCTGGACTTCGCTGGCGGCACCGTGGTGCACATCAACGCCGGTATCGCCGGCCTGGTGGCGTGCCTGGTACTGGGCAAGCGCAAAGGCTTCCCGACCACGCCGATGGCGCCGCATAACCTGGGCTATACCCTGATGGGCGCGGCGATGCTGTGGGTTGGCTGGTTCGGCTTCAACGCCGGTTCCGCAGTCGCTGCCAACGGCACCGCCGGCATGGCGATGCTGGTGACCCAGATCGCTACCGCCGCCGCGGCGCTGGGCTGGATGTTTGCCGAGTGGATCACCCACGGCAAGCCAAGCGCACTGGGCATCGCCTCGGGCGTGGTGGCCGGCCTGGTTGCAATCACCCCGGCTGCCGGCACCGTGGGCCCGATGGGCGCCCTGGTCATCGGCCTGGCGGCGGGCGTGGTGTGCTTCTTCTGCGCCACCACCCTCAAGCGCAAACTCGGCTACGACGACTCCCTGGACGCCTTCGGCGTGCACGGCATTGGCGGTATCCTCGGCGCGATCCTGACCGGTGTGTTCGCGGCACCGGCACTGGGTGGCTTCGGCACCGTGACCGATATCGGTGCGCAAGTGTGGATTCAATTCAAGGGCGTGGCTTTCACCGTGGTCTACACCGCGATCGTCACCTTCATCATTCTCAAGGTGCTGGACGCCGTCATGGGGCTGCGTGTCTCCGAGGAAGAAGAGGCCGTGGGCCTGGACCTGGCCCAACACAACGAACGTGGCTACAACCTGTAAGCACACGCAATAAAAAATGCCCGGTTCGCCGGGCATTTTTTTGTCTGGAATTTGTCACTGCTCACAGGACGCGGCGGTTTTCCCGACGCCTTTTGTTGTGGATGCGACATGGGGTTTTGTACCGCCAAAGGCTTACATCGAAGCAAGAATATTAGGCCCTTTGTTTTTTCCCAGAGCGCGCTAGAATGCGCGCCGAACGTGCGGAGATCTGTATGTGGCAACAGACGCTGATAACCCTGCGGGCAAGGCCCCGGGGCTTTCATCTGGTGACGGACGAATTGCTTGCCGGCCTGCCTGAACTCCAGGCGTGTCGTGTCGGTCTGTTGCATCTGTGGCTGCAGCATACCTCGGCTTCGTTGACCATCAACGAGAACGCCGATTCGGCGGTACGTCGAGACTTCGAACGATTTTTCAATCGGCTGATCCCACAAGGAACCGCCGACTATGAGCACAACGACGAAGGCCTGGACGACCTCCCGGCGCACTTCAAGGCCAGTGTGCTCGGTTGCCAGCTCAGCCTGCCGGTCACGGCAGGACGGTTGGCATTGGGTACCTGGCAAGGTGTTTATCTGGGCGAGCACCGTGATCACGGCGGTGCTCGTAAAGTCCTCGCCACCTTGTACGGTGAAGGGGCATAACCGCTGATTGCCGGCGGATGTTGAATTTTTTCTGGCAGCCTTCGAACAGATGGCGAAGCTGGGCTATAACTAATCTGCTTTTCGCAAGTCATGAGGTAGAACATGAGCGACGATGATCTGGAAAACGACGACCTCGAAGTGGGCGACGAAGACGAGACCGAAGAAGGCCTTGAAGCGGCGGCTGAAGACGTAGCCGACGATGATGGGGCCGATGTTCCGGTTCCTACCGCCAAAGGCAAGGCCAAGGCCGCGGTGTCGGTCGACGAGTTGCCGAGCGTAGAGGCCAAGAACAAGGAGCGTGATGCGCTCGCCAAGGCCATGGAGGAATTCCTGGCCAGGGGCGGTAAGGTGCAGGAAGTGGAGGCCAACGTGGTCGCTGATCCGCCCAAGAAGCCGGACAACAAGTACGGCAGCCGCCCTATCTGAGCTTCTGCTTCTTGCTTGCTGAAAAAGCCCGCCGTCGCTGCGGGCTTTTTCATGGGCCAGATAAAGTCTCGGACCTGTGGGAGCGAGCCTGCTCGCGATAGCGGTGGGTCTGCTGGTATTGATGTTGGATGTGCCGCCGCCATCGCGAGCAGGCTCGCTCCCGCAAAGGGGGGTTGGCGGCTACAGAGTAGTGGGTTCAGGGTTGGCTATGCCAACCTGCCAGCAACCCCGGCAGTTCGGTCAGGCTGCGAATCTCCGCATCTGGCGCATGGTCGGCCTCCCAGGCCTTGCCCGTCGGGTTGAACCACACCGCGCGCAGGCCGGCCTGTTGGGCGCCGGCGATGTCATCGCCCGGGTGATCGCCAATGTGCACGGCGGTCTGCGCCGTGGCGCCGCCGCGTTGCAGGGCTTCGTGGAACAGTCGGGCGTCAGGCTTGGCGATGCCAATGTCTTCGGCGCACAAGGCGAACTTGAAATAGTCCGCCAGCCCCAGGCGCCGCACGTCGGCATTGCCATTGGTGACCACGCCAAGGGCGAAATGATTGGCCAGGATCTCCAGGGTGGGCTGCACCTCGGGGAAAACCTCCAGTTGATGACGGGCATGCAGGAACGTCTCGAATGCCTCGTCCGCCAGCTCAGACGCTTGCCACTGATCGTAGCCGGCCTCTTGCAGTGCGCGGAACAGCACCCGTCGGCGCAATGCACTGATGCGATGCTTCAGGCCGGGCTCTTCGCGCAAGACTTGCTCGCGAATCGAAAAAAGATGCTCCACCGGTACGCCGCCCAGGTTCGGTGCGTTGTCGGTCAGCCATTGGCGGAGTACGGCTTCGGCGCTGGCGATCACCGGGGCGGTATCCCACAGGGTGTCGTCCAGGTCGAAAGTGATGAGCTCGATGGTCATGATTCGTCGCCCTTGATGCGTTTGGCCCTGGGGTGGGCACTGTCATAGACCGTCGCCAGGTGCTGGAAGTCCAGATGGGTATAGATCTGTGTGGTCTTGATGTCCGAGTGGCCGAGCAACTCCTGGACGGCGCGCAGGTCCTGGGACGATTCCAAAAGATGGCTGGCGAAGGAGTGCCTGAGCATATGTGGGTGCAGGTTCTGTCCCAGCTCGCGTTCACCGGCGGCCTTGACCCGCAACTGAATCGCCCGCGGGCCCAGGCGCCGCCCTTGTTGGCTGACGAAGACCGCGTCGTCGGCGGGGTTGGTCAGCGCCCGCAGCGCCAGCCACTGCTCCAGGGCTTCGCGGGCCTTGCGGCCGACGGGCAGCAGGCGTGTCTTGCTGCCCTTGCCGAGCACCTGGACCATGCCATCGGCCAGGTCCAGTTGATCCAGGTTAAGCCCCGTCAGTTCCGAAAGCCGCAGGCCGGAAGAATAGAACAGCTCGAGAATCGCCTGGTCGCGTCGTGCCAGGAAGTCATCCTCGACGGCGCCTTCAAGCAATTGCAGGGCGCGGTCGGTATCGAGGGTCTTGGGCAGCCGGCGTTCGCCCTTGGGCGGCGCCAGGCCGGTGGCCGGGTCGTGATCGCACAAGCCTTCGCGGTTGAGGTAGTGATACAGGCCACGCACCGCCGACAACAGCCGCGCCAGGCTGCGGGAGGATTGCCCCTGTTGATGCAGGCGGGCGACCAGGCTGCGCAAGCGCTGGATGTCCAGGGCCGCCCAGCTGCCGATGTTCTGCTTCTGGCACCAGCCCAGGACTTTTTCCAGGTCGCGGCGATAAGCCGACAGCGTGTGGGGCGACACCTGGCGCTCACTGCGCAGGTGTTCGCAGTAGGCGTCCAGTTGCCGTTCCATCATCAGCGTACCGAGCGCAGCGAACCGGCGACCCTTGGCAGCACCCGGCCGGTGACTTCGGCGATGTAGCTCAAGAACAGCGTGCCCACCGAACTCTTGTAGTGCTGCGGATCGCGGCTGGCGATGGCCAGCACGCCGTGCACGCCCTGGTGGGCGATGGCGACGACGGCGGTGGAGCCGATCTGCTTGCGTTGTTCTTCGCCGAACAGGAAGTCCAGCTCATGCTCGCGCAGGCTACCGCTGACGCTTTTGTTTTCCGTGAGCAGGCCGCCGATGGCTGTCTGCGCTTCGGCGTGGGTTACCCAGCGGCCCACCGGCATGGCGTTGTCGCCAAACAGGATCAGGCTGACGAAGGGCACCTGGAAATCCTGGCGCAGGCTGTCTTCGACACTCATGACCAGGTCTTCGAGGGTGCTGGCGTCCATCAGGGCCAGGATCAGCCGACGGGTCTTGTCGAAAAGCCGGTCGTTGTCCCGGGCCACGTCCATCAGGTGCGAAAGACGATGGCGCATTTCGATGTTGCGCTCGCGCAGGATTTTCATCTGGTGTTCCACCAGCGACACGGTATCGCCGCGCCGGTGGGGGATGCGCATCGTCGCAAGCAGTTCTTCGTGCTCGACGAAGAAATCCGGATGAGCCTCCAGATAGGCCGCCACGGCCGCGGCTTCTGGAAGGCTGGGGGATTCGTCGGGCTGTGGGGCTGGAACCTGTGGCTGGTCGGTCATGGGTTTGGCTCACTCAAAGACGAACTTGTCCTTCGTATACGCGCACTGCCGGGCCGGTCATCATCACCGGTTGGCCAGGGCCCGCCCATTCGATGGACAGGCGCCCGCCGGGCAGGTCGATCAACAATGGCGAATCCATCCACCCCTGACTGATCGCAGCGACTGCAGCGGCACAGGCGCCGGTACCGCAGGCCTGGGTTTCCCCGGCGCCGCGTTCCCAGACGCGCAATTGTGCACGATGGCGGTCGATGACTTGCAGAAAACCGACGTTCACCCGTGCGGGGAAGCGCGGATGATGCTCGATTTTCGGCCCCAGCTCATGCACCGGGGCACTGTTGATATCGGCCACTCGCAGCACGGCGTGGGGGTTGCCCATGGAGATCGCCGCCAGTTCCACCGGGGTGCCGTCGACGTCCACCTGATAGCTCAACGCTTGGGCCGGTGCCTGGAAGGGGATGTCTGCTGGCACCAGGCGCGGAGCGCCCATGTTGACGCCGATCTGGCCGTCGCTGCGCACATCCAGCTCGATGATGCCGCTCTTGGTCTCGACGCGGATATGTCGCTTGGCGGTCAGGCGCTTGTCCAGCACGAAGCGGGCGAAGCAGCGCGCGCCGTTGCCGCATTGTTCCACTTCCGAGCCGTCGGCATTGAAGATCCGATAACGGAAATCCACGTCCGGGTTGTTGGGCGCCTCGACGATCAGCAACTGGTCGAAACCGATGCCGGTGTGCCGGTCACCCCATTGCTTGGCATGCTTGGGCAGGATGTGCGCGTGCTGGCTGACCAGGTCGAGGACCATGAAGTCATTGCCCAGGCCGTGCATCTTGGTAAAACGCAGCAGCATGGTTTTACTCCGGCAGCAGGCTTTCGCCGGCAAACAACTCGGCTACCGTCTCGCGGCGACGCACTTCGAATGCCTGATCACCGTCCACCAGCACCTCGGCGCAGCGGCCGCGGGTGTTGTAGTTGGAACTCATGACAAACCCGTAGGCACCGGCCGAATGCACGGCCAGCAGATCGCCTTCTTCCAGTGCCAGCTCCCGGCCCTTGGCCAGGAAGTCGCCGGTTTCGCAGATCGGCCCGACGATGTCATAGCTGCGGGTCGCGGTGTCGCGAGGGCGCACGGCGGTGACGTCCATCCAGGCCTGGTACAGCGCTGGGCGGATCAGGTCGTTCATCGCCGCATCGACGATGGCGAAATCCTTGTGCTCGGTGTGCTTGAGGTACTCGACCTGGGTCAGCAGCACGCCGGCGTTGGCCACGATGTAGCGGCCCGGTTCGAACATCAGCGCCAGGTCACGGCCTTCCAGACGCTCGCGCACGGCCTTGATGTAGTCGGCCACCAGTGGCGGCTCTTCATCGCGATAGCGCACGCCGACACCGCCGCCCAGGTCGATGTGACGCAGGTAGATGCCGCAATCGCCGAGGCGGTCGACCAGCGCCAGCAGGCGGTCGAGGGCGTCGATGAACGGTTCCAGGGTGGTCAGTTGCGAACCGATGTGGCAATCGACGCCCAGTACTTCCAGATTCGGCAGTTGAGCGGCGCGCACGTACACGTCTTCGGCGTCGGCGATGGCGATACCGAACTTGTTTTCCTTGAGACCGGTGGAAATGTACGGGTGGGTGCCAGCATCGACGTCCGGGTTCACGCGCAGGGAGACCGGTGCGCGAACACCCAGCTCGGCGGCGACGATTTGCAGGCGCTCGAGCTCATCGGTGGATTCGATGTTAAAGCAGTGCACGCCCACTTCCAGGGCGCGGCGCATGTCTTCGCGGGTCTTGCCGACACCGGAGAACACGATCTTGTCGGCGCTACCGCCAGCGGCCAGCACACGCTCGAGCTCGCCACCGGAGACGATGTCGAAACCGGCACCCAGGCGCGCCAGGACATTGAGCACGCCCAGGTTGGAGTTGGCCTTGACGGCGAAACACACCAGGTGCGGCATGCCGTCGAGGGCATCGGCGAACGTCCGGTACTGGGCCTCGATGTGGGCACGGGAATAGACGTAGGTCGGCGTGCCGAAACGTTCGGCGATCGCGGACAGGGCAACCCCTTCCGCGAACAGCTCCCCGCCACGGTAGTTAAAAGCGTCCATGGCGTTCCCTTAGTAAGTGGTGTGGGTGTCGTGCGCGTGGGATTTGGCTTGCGACGACTTGGCCTGCTCTTCAGGGGACTTGCTGTCATCAGGCAGGTACAGCGGACCTTTTTGACCACAGGCTGTCACGAGGCAGGCAACCGCGACGAGCGCAGCAAGGGAAGAGATCAGGCGCTTCATGGCGAAATCCTTGAAAATGCTTTAATTGCGCCGGAGTATACCGGCCACCCGGCAGCTTGCCTATGCAACGGGCCGCCCGTCCGGCGGCACTGTGGTCGCTGATCGGTATATCCTTTGCATTCGCCGGGCGGCGTCCGTATCTTGCGGCGCTTGAGCATGAGCAGACATTTTCGAGGTTGCCGCAATGAGTTTGACTGAAGCCCGTTTCCACGACCTGGTCGATGCGACCCAGCAAACGCTGGAGGATGTGTTCGATGACAGTGGCCTGGACATTGACCTGGAAATCTCCGCCGGTGTACTCACCGTCAAGTTCGAAAACGGCAGCCAATTGATCTTCAGTCGCCAGGAGCCGTTGCGGCAGTTGTGGCTGGCGGCGGTGTCCGGTGGCTTCCATTTCGACTACGACGAGGAAAGCGAGCGCTGGATGTGCGACAAGAGCGAAGAACAATTGGGCGAGATGCTCGAGCGCATCGTCGATCAGCAGGCTGGCGTGAAACTCGATTTCGAAGGCCTGTGACGGCGTGAGCCAGACAGCCCAGGCGCGCCCAGCCAAGCCGCTCTACAGTAATGTCAGCCCCGCGGTGTCTTCGCCGTGTACCGGCGTGTGCAAGCTGGATGAACAGAAGTTCTGCCTCGGTTGTTTGCGCCACGTGGAACATATCCGCGAATGGCGCTCGGCCGACGACGAGCGGCGGCGGGTGATCTGTGCCGAGGCGGCTAAACGCAAATCCCTGGTGTGATCATTGTGGCGAGGGACGGGAAGTGTCGCATCGCCCCGCTGTGTGGGAGCAAGGCTTGCCCGCGATGGAGGCGACGCGGTCTTTCAGAAGTCGAGGCGCCTGTTTCGCGAGCAAGCTTTGCTCCCACACTCCCCTCGCCACAGTAACTCTGCCCCCTCATGACAATGGGCAGATCCTGCCTGACTTGTTTATTTATTGAGCTGTGATAGTGTCCGGCTACGCCTCAACCCATCGAGGCTCGTGAAAACCCCGTCTTTTTGTGGCGGGGTTTTGCTTTTTTTGTGCAGAAGAAAGGAGTCTGCCTGGATCATGACCGCACCTTCCATCACCCTTACCCGCCTGGACGTACAGCGTCTGGAACGCCTGATCGACAGTCTTGATGAAACGCTGCCGGGCGTGATTGCGTTGCAAGCTGAACTGGATCGCGCCGAGAACGTGGTGGGCCACGAAGAAGTACCTGCCGATGTCGTGACCATGAACTCGCGTGTGCACTGTCGCGAAGAAAGCAACGGCAAGGATTATCACCTGACCTTGGTCTATCCACAGGACGCCAATGCCGACGAAGGCCGGATCTCGATCCTGGCACCGGTGGGCAGTGCATTGCTGGGCCTGAAGGTCGGCCAGCACATCGACTGGCCGGCTCCGGGTGGCAAGACGCTGAAGCTGACGTTGCTGGAGGTCGAGTACCAGCCTGAAGCCGGCGGTGATTTCCACCTCTGAGTGCCGGTGCTTCAGACCAAGGCCAGCGCCTCGTTCAGCGCGCGTTCCAGGTCGGCCTTGTAGCGCAGGTACAAATTGCTTGAGCAGGACCCGTCGCCCACCAGGCCCGAGAGGTCCAGGTCGGTGATGTAGCAGCGATAGCGCTGGGCTTCGCGGCGCTGTTCAACGATCTCCCTGGCGACCACGCGGAACAGTTGGTCGCCATGTTCCAGTTCGGAAAACTCCTGCTGATCGCAGTACAGAGTGACATGCACCTGCCCGTGCGCCGCTTTGCCGATGATCGCCTGGACGTCATAGAACGGCTTGTTGACCGGTGTCTGGGGCGCTTGCCGCGCTTCGATCCGCCGCGCCCGGCCGTTGCCTGAGGGCAGTAACTGGTAATACAGGGTTTCCAGGGTCAGCGGTTGGGCGGCGTCCAGCGGCAGCAGGGCGTCGCGACGGTACAGCACCGATTGCAAGAAACGCTGCAAAGGCACCAGCAGGCTTTGTTCGTCGTGATAAGGCACATGTTGCTGCCACAGCGCGTTGAATTCATCGAGCACGTACAGATCGGCTTCGTCCTCGCTGACGCGATAGAACACCTGGATGCACTCGGGCTGCCCCATGGGCAGGATCAGCGCCAGGTCATGGTCTTCCAGGGCCATCGGGTCCAGTTGCAAGGGGCTGTAGGCCGTCAGTTCCTCGCCCAGGTAATCCATCAGCGCCGACAAGCTGCCCAGTGCCACGTGATTGACCTGGCCGGGCACCAGCTCCAGCACGTGATAGTGCTGCTGGACCTGAAGCAGGTAGCGGTGATTGAGCCTGCTCAACAGCAGGGTCTGCGCCGTTTCGATGACTTCTTCGACGCGCCGGGCAATGAATTGGGCGCGGTTGTGGCAGAAGCAGCGCACCTGCAAGCGTGGCTGGCGCTGGGTGACGGGCAGGTCGTTGAGGTAATCGCGCAGGCAGTCGAGCAGGGCGTGTTCGCCGTCGAAACGGTTGACCAGCACCTCATTCCAACTGTTGAGCGTGACCTGGTCGAGGGTCAGCACCAGGTTCTCGCGGACCCCGGCATAGCTCAGGGAGTCGGTGCGCTCGGTAGTCATCAGGATATTCAGGTCGCGGTGGTGCTTGAGCGGATCGACGCCGACGTTCACCAGGATCAGCACTTCGCTGGGCACGCTGGCGCGCAGCAGTTGTGCTTCGTCCACCGTGGTCAGGGGCAGGGCGATGGTCTGTTGCAGGCTGCCCAGCAGGTTGAATAGTTCGAACTCGCTCAGGTCGCTGTCGCCGGGGTGCAGCGCCAGGCGTGTGCTGCTGTCGATCACGCCGTTGCGATGGCACCAGGTCAGCAGTTCCAGCAACTCGCGGCAGCGCTTGATCGGCGCGAAGTTCTCCCACTCCAGGGCGTTGAGGCTGCCGTTGTACAAGCCCCACTGGTTCTGCCCCGGTTCTTTCTTGTTCGGCGACTGCACCAGTGTCAGGGTATCTTCGGCCAAGTCCGGCGCAATGCCGGGGTTGATGAACTCGACCTTGTCGGCCTTGCGCTCGAAGGCGGCATACAACCGCCGGCCAAGCACATTGAGATCGCGCTTGTTGATCAGGCTGACGGTTTTTTCGGTACGGGCGAACTGGGTCAAGAAGCGGTAGCTGTGGGTGAGTTCGTTGACCAGTGCCCGCCGCTCGTGGCTGACCTGACGGACTTTCCATTGGCTGCGGCTGTCCAGCAGCGCCAGTTGCCGTTGGTCCCAGCCCCATTCCCGGGCCAGTCGTTCGAGCAGTACCCGCTGCCAGCCGCTGCTGCGCGCCTGGCCGGTGAGCTTGCGATTGACCTTCAGGTACAGCGCGCGGCGGATCAACTCCAGGCGTTCGGGTTCGCCACGGGCATTGAGGTATTCCTCGATGCGACGGTAAACCAGCATGTACGGGTCCAGCTCCTCCAGGTCCAGGCGATTGGCAAACACGGCTTGCTTGAAGCGCAGGCTCAGGCAGCGCACGTTCGGGTGTTCGCTGGCATAGACCTCGGTCAGCAGCAGCTTGAGCACGGACTTGTAGGGCGACTCGATACCTTTGAAGAGCTGCCAGAGCCCGGCACCGACGAATTCACCCGGCGGAATGTAGGCCAGGTGCCCCAAGTCCAATGTTTCATCCGCGCGAATGAAACGCTTGGACATCAGCGTATGGGTGTACTGCTCGTAATTCTCTTCTTCATAGACCGGCACCAGCCACCAGATCGGCGTGCGCCCGGCCAGCCAGATCGCGGTGCGGTAGAACTCGTCCAGCAGCAGGTAATGCTGGGTGGTGCCGCAATCGTCGGAGCTGAGCTGGTTGTCCCGCTCGCCCCGCACGAAGCGCGCCGGGTCGATCAGGAAAAAGTGGGCTTCGGCGCCCTGGGTCGCGGCCCAGATCTCCAGCAACTGACATTTCTTGCGCAGCTCGGCCAGTTCATCGTCGCTCAGGTCCGGCCCGTGGCACACCCACACGTCCATGTCGCTCTGGTCGGCCTGGGCCAGGGTGCCGAGGCTGCCCATCAGGAACAGGCCAAGGATCGGTCGCGGTGGATTGCTGCCGTGCCGGGGCTTGTAGGAAAACGAGCGGGTCAGCCGCTGGGCTTCGGCAAGGACATTGGCGTCAGGCTCGTAGTTCGACAGCCCGGCAGGGGTACTGCCGGAAACGTAGCCGGGCAGCAGCGGGTGGTTGACGTGAAAAAACAGCGGCAGCAACGTCAACACGCCTTGCTGGCGCGGCGACAGGCCTTCGAGGGCGCGCTCCATCCGCACGGTGTTGAGCTTGAGGAAACGTGCGCGCAACTGGCTCAAGACCTTGCGGTCGATTCCCTCGTCCAGATCGGGGCGTATTTCGTGATTGCGGGTCATGTCTGCTCAAACCGGCTCGCGGCGTCGAACGTGGGGTGATGGCAGGTTAGCGCCCGGTCTTGGGAATACTTAAGCTGAAAACAGGATTTTGATGCCGGTTTTTTACGCCGGGCGCCAGTGCGCCTGCGGAAATCCCGTAGAGGAGATTTCCGTGGGCGGCAGGGGGATCAGGCGGCTTCTTGTTGAACGCTGAGTATCGTCAGGACGGTTTGGACATTTTGGGCGGCGTCCCGTCCCAGGCTGGTCAGGTAACCACCGTCGGGCTGGGTGATCAGGTCTTTCTCGTACAAGCGTTGGGCAGCGGCAATCGCTTTAGGGGCAGCGGTCTGATGAATTTTCAGGCCTTCCTGGGAACTGTCCAGGTTGAAGAGTGCAAGGATTTCCAGTTCGGCAACCAACTCAGGGGTAAGCGACATAAGGACTCCAGACTTTCTAGGAATTTGGTCGACAGCGTTACTAAGGTGAGCGCACTCGGCCGAGCTGTCCAGTCTTAGAGGCATGCTTTTTTTGTTTTGGGTGAGGGGGGCCAGTGTTCTGTCAGGCAAATACATCCGTGGCGAGGGGATTTATCCCCGCTGGACTGCGCAGCAGGCCCAAAATCGTAATGCGGCCAATTTTTTAGGGCCGCTTCGCGCCCCAGCGGGGATAAATCCCCTCGCCACAGGGTGTGTTTGCCTGTCGTTCAGTTCTTTTCCGGCGGCAACTCAGGCAAGGCGCGCAAGGCGGCTTCGTACCACTCGGTATTAAACGCACGATCCTCTTCCAGGATCGCATCGATCTCCACCGCCAGCACATGGGCCATCAGGTTGAGGATGTCTTCGCGCTCATAACCCACCAGGGTCAACTTATTGAAAGTGGCCTTGGCCGCTGGCGGGTTTTCACTTTCGATCTGGTTTTCGATGGCCTGGATCAGCGTGTTCTCGACGAATTCTTCTTCGTCGCTGTCGATGTCGGTTGGCTCGCTCATGGCCGGCTCCTGTAAGAAAGGCCGCCAGTTTACCTGCATTCAGCGGCGTGATGCGCCTGGCAAGAAATGCCCCGGCGGTCTATAACGCAAGGCTGCCAACCCCGCACGGCCTGGAGGCTTTGTAATGCTCAAGCTTTATGGTTTCTCTGTCAGTAACTACTACAACATGGTCAAGCTGGCGCTGTTGGAGAAGGGCGTGCCCTTCGAAGAAGTGCAGTTCTACGGTAGCCAGACCCCTGAAGCCCTGGCCATCAGCCCCCGCGGCAAGGTGCCAGTGCTGAAGACCGAGCAGGGCTTTATCAACGAGACCAGCGTCATCCTCGAATACATCGAGCAAACCCAACCGGGTAAGGCCCTGCTGCCAGCCGACCCGTTCGAGCGCGCCCAGGTATTGGCCTTGTGCCGGGAAATCGAGTTGTACATCGAGCTGCCGGGACGAGCCTGTTATGGCGAGGCGTTTTTCGGCATGTCGGTCGCCGACGCCATCAAGGAAAAGTCCAGGGCCGAATTGCTGCTGGGGTTCGCCTCGCTCGGCCGCCACGGCAAATTCTCGCCTTATGTGGCAGGGGATAGTCTGAGCATTGCCGATCTGTATTTCTTCTACAGTCTTTCGCTGGCCCTGCAGGTGGGCAAGAAACTCTTCGATATCGATTTGCTCGCGGACATGCCGGCGGCCAAGGCACTGATGGAGCGTTTGGAGCGGAACCCGAACGTGCAGCGGATCGCTGCGGATAGAGAGGCAGCGATGCCGGATTTTTTGGCGAAGATCGCTGCCAAGAAGTGAGTTTTGTGCTGTTTTGAAGTGAGTTATCGCGAGCAGGCTCGCTCCCACATTTGATCTCCATGTTCACAAATCATGTGTTCACTGAAGTTCCACTGTGGGAGCGAGCCTGCTCGCGATGCTTTTGGCTTTTAGCGGCTGGCGAGCAACGCCTGGCCGCGTACCACCGCTGCCTTGACCTGCGCCGGCGCGGTGCCACCGATGTGGTCACGGGCATTGACCGAGCCTTCGAGGGTCAGCACGGCAAACACGTCCTGTTCGATCTGGTCACTGAACTTGCGCAGCTCGTCCAGGCTCATTTCCGCCAGGTCTTTGCCACTGTCCACGCCGTACTTCACGGCATGACCAACGATTTCGTGGCAGTCGCGGAACGGCAGGCCACGGCGCACCAGGTAATCGGCCAGGTCCGTGGCGGTGGAGAAGCCGCGCAGAGCCGCTTCGCGCATCACCGCGTGCTTGGGCTTGATGGCCGGGATCATGTCGGCGAAGGCGCGCAGCGAGTCGCGCAAGGTGTCGGCGGCGTCGAACAGCGGTTCCTTGTCTTCCTGGTTGTCCTTGTTGTAGGCCAGCGGCTGGCCTTTCATCAGGGTCAGCAGGCCCATCAGCGCACCGAACACCCGGCCACTCTTGCCACGCACCAGCTCTGGCACGTCGGGGTTTTTCTTTTGCGGCATGATCGAGCTGCCGGTGCAGAAGCGGTCGGGCAGGTCAATGAACTGGAATTGCGCACTGGTCCACAGCACCAGCTCTTCGGAGAAGCGCGACAGGTGCATCATCGCGATGCTCGCGGCGGCACAGAATTCGATGGCGAAATCGCGGTCCGAGACGTTATCCAGCGAGTTGCCGCCGACGGCGTCGAAGCCCAGCAACTGCGCGGTGTATTCACGATCGATCGGGTATGTGGTGCCGGCCAGCGCGGCGCTGCCCAGGGGCATGCGGTTGGTGCGCTTGCGGCAGTCCACCAGGCGCTCGTAGTCGCGGCTGAGCATTTCGAACCAGGCCAGCATGTGATGCCCAAACGTTACAGGTTGGGCGGTCTGCAGGTGCGTGAAGCCCGGCATGATGCTCTCGGCCTCGCGCTCGGCTTGCTCCAGCAGGCCTTTTTGCAGGCGGGTGATTTCGGCCAGGATAAGGTCGATCTCGTCGCGCAGCCACAGGCGGATGTCGGTGGCGACCTGGTCGTTGCGGCTGCGGCCGGTGTGCAGTTTCTTGCCCGTCACGCCGATGCGGTCGGTCAGGCGCGCTTCGATGTTCATGTGCACGTCTTCAAGGTCGACGCGCCAGTCGAACTGGCCGGCCTCGATTTCCGCCTGGATGGTCTTCAGGCCGTCGATGATGCTGTCGCGCTCGGCATCGGTCAGCACGCCGACCTTGGCCAGCATGGTGGCGTGGGCGATCGAACCCATGATGTCGTGGCGATACAGGCGCTGGTCAAAGTTGACGGAGGCGGTGAAGCGGGCGACGAAGGCGTCGACGGGTTCACTGAAGCGGCCGCCCCAGGACTGATTGGTCTTGTCAGTGCTCATGAATTCGCTCGTGATCGGCTGTGGAGAAATTAGCGGTTAAAGGCTGCGGCGGATGATAGCAGGGTTGCCGGGACTGGCGCTGGCACTGGTCGGCAGGTTTTTCGATAGAACCCTGGGATCCAACAGGGGTTTGGCACAACGATATTTTTCGATTGAGCAATATCGTCGTGGCAACCGTCTACAGTGGACTGTAGGACTTTTGCTTTTCCATCCATGGCGCAGCGGGCGATAGATTAAGAAGGGGGGCTCATATTGGTCAGATCGACAGTTAACAATCCCTACGGCGACGCCGTGCGACAACGGGCCTCGGGCATCGGTCGTCAAGCGCTGGTAAAGATAGGCAACCGCCTCGCGGCACTTTTTGGCCCTCGAGCGAGTCTTAGCGTGGATCGCGGTGACGGATGTCACTTCCCCTGTCTACGCTATCCTTGTGCGAGACTCACGCAGGAATCCAGCGCAATATGAATGTCCTGATCGTTGATGACGAACCACTGGCCCGCGAGCGCCTGAGCCGAATGGTTGGCGAGCTCGAGGGTTACAGTGTCCTGGAGCCGAGCGCCACCAATGGCGAAGAGGCATTGGCCCTTATTGACAGCCACAAGCCGGATATCGTGCTGCTCGACATTCGCATGCCTGGCCTGGACGGCCTGCAGGTCGCGGCGAAGTTGTGCGAACGAGAGTCGCCGCCCGCCGTGGTGTTCTGTACCACCCGGGACGATTTTCCGCCCGAGGTGCTGCAAGCCGGTGCCGTGGGGTACCTGGTCAAGCCGGTGGCGTCCGAGGCGTTGCTCGAGGCCTTGCGCAAGGCCGAGCGGCCCAACCGCGTGCAACTGGCGGCGCTGACCCGTCCCGCCGCCGAAAGCGGCAGCGGCCCGCGCAGCCATATCAGTGCGCGCACCCGCAAAGGCATCGAGCTGATCCCGTTGAACCAGGTCGTCTACTTCATTGCCGACCATAAATACGTGACCTTGCGCCATGAGAGTGGCGAGGTGTTGCTGGATGAGCCACTCAAGGCCCTCGAAGACGAGTTCGGCGAGCGTTTCGTACGCATCCACCGCAACGCCCTCGTGGCCCGCGAGCGTATCGAGCGTTTGCAACGCACCCCCCTTGGGCACTTCCAGCTGTTCCTCAAGGGCCTCAATGGCGATGCGCTGATTGTCAGCCGGCGGCACGTGGCCGGGGTTCGCAAGATGATGCAGCAGCTTTAGCGCGGCGGTCCAAGGCGTTCAACGCGTTTCATTTCCAGGATTTGGCGGCCAGGGAGGCCTTGGGGTCGTGATTCAAATCAAAGCGGTTTTGACTGAGCTGTTATTATCTGCCGTATCTTTTAAGTACGGATTGATCCATGTCCCCTCGCGAGATCCGCATCGCCACCCGTAAAAGCGCCTTGGCCCTGTGGCAGGCCGAATACGTCAAAGCCCGCCTGGAAACGGCCCATCCCGGCCTGATCGTGACCCTGGTGCCCATGGTCAGTCGCGGTGACAAGCTGCTGGACTCGCCGCTGTCGAAGATCGGTGGCAAGGGCCTGTTCGTCAAAGAGCTGGAAACCGCGTTGCTGGACAACGAAGCCGACATCGCCGTGCACTCGATGAAGGACGTGCCCATGGACTTCCCCGAAGGCCTGGGCCTTTTTTGCATCTGCGAACGGGAAGACCCCCGCGATGCGTTCGTCTCCAACACGTTTTCCAGCCTTGAAGCGCTGCCTGCCGGAAGTGTGGTCGGCACTTCCAGCCTGCGTCGCCAGGCACAGTTGCTGACTCGCCGTCCGGACCTGCAAATCCGTTTCCTGCGCGGTAACGTCAACACGCGCCTGGCCAAGCTCGATGCCGGTGAGTACGACGCGATCATCCTCGCCGCCGCCGGCCTGATTCGCCTGGGCTTTGAAGATCGCATCACCTCGGCCATCAGCGTCGATGACAGTCTGCCGGCCGGTGGACAAGGGGCGGTGGGCATCGAGTGCCGCAGCGCCGACAGCGAAATCCACGCCCTGCTGGCACCGCTGCACCATGCAGACACCGCCACGCGAGTGTTCGCCGAGCGCGCCCTCAACAAACATCTCAATGGCGGTTGCCAGGTGCCGATCGCCTGTTACGCCGTGCTGGAAGGCGAACAAGTCTGGTTGCGCGGCCTGGTAGGAGATCCCAACGGTGGCCGGCTGCTCAGCGCCGAAGCCCGGGCGCCGCGCCACGATGCCGAGGCGTTGGGCGTGCGGGTGGCGCAAGACCTGCTGGGCCAGGGCGCAGGCGACATCCTCAAGGCGGTCTACGGCGAGGCCGGCCACACGTGACGGGCTGGCGGCTGCTGCTCACCCGGCCGGCGGACGAGTCGTCGGCGCTGGCGGCTGTCCTGGCCGAAGCGGGAGTCTACAGCAGCAGCCTGCCCTTGCTGGATATCGAGCCGGTCCCGCTGTCCGAGGCCGGGCGAGCGATACTCCAGGCGCTGGACCAATACTGTGCCGTGATCGTGGTCAGCAAACCTGCCGCACGCCTGTGCGTCGAGCTGCTGCGCCAGTACTGGCCCCAGCCTCCAGACCAACCATGGTTCAGTGTGGGCGCCGCCACCGGACAGATCCTCATCGATGCCGGCCTCACGGTTTTTTATCCCGATAACGGCGACGACAGCGAAGCCTTGCTGGAGCACTTGGTCTTGCGCCAGGCTATTGCGCGGCCTGAACCCAAGGTTTTGATTGTGCGGGGCGAAGGCGGGCGTGGCTTGCTGGCAGAGCGTTTGCGCGAGCAAGGTGCTAGTGTCGATTATCTGGAGTTGTACCGCCGCCACTTGCCCAATTACGGCGAAGGGGCGTTGCCGGCGAAAGTTGAAGCGGAACGCTTGAACGCACTGGTGGTCAGCAGTGGGCAGGGCTTCGAGCATCTGCAGCGGCTGGCCGGCGATGCGTGGCCGGCCCTGGCGCGGTTACCGTTGTTTGTTCCAAGCCCAAGGGTTGCCGAGATGGCGCGTGCCGCCGGGGCCCGAACAGTTGTGGATTGCCGTGGCGCCAATGCCGCGGCTTTGCTGGCGGCGCTACGGGAACACTCCGTGCCGTTTTCTAATGCAAAGGATGGATACGTGAGCGAAACAGCCTTGCCAAAAGAAGATCTAGACCAGCCAGCGATCGATGCGCCGGTTGAAACCCCGCCCCCGCCCCCGATGGCGCCGCGGCGCGGCAACGGACTGGCCATTGTTGCCTTGCTGCTCGGGGCCGCCGGCGTAGCCGTAGGCGGTTGGGGCGTGTGGCAGGTGCGTCACCTGCAAACCAATAACCAGCAGCAGTCCGCCCAGGTCCAGGCGCTGAACGATCAGGCCCAGACCCTCAAGCTCAACGAGCAACGCTTGAGCGAGCGTCTGGCGCAATTGCCCCCGGCCGAAGAGCTGGAGGAGCGGCGGCGCCTGGTGGCCCAGTTGCAAGGTGACCAGCAGCGCCTGAACCAGCGCCTGGAAACCGTGCTCGGTGCCAGCCGCAAGGATTGGCGCCTGGCCGAGGCCGAGCACCTGTTGCGCCTGGCCAGCCTGCGTCTTTCGGCCCTGCAAGACATCAACAGTGCCCAGGCGCTGGTCCAGGGTGCTGACGAAATCCTGCGCGAGCAGAACGACCCCGGTTCGTTCGCCGCCCGCGAGCAACTGGCCAAGACCCTCGCCGCGTTGCGCAGTACCGAACAACCGGATCGCACCGGCCTGTTCCTGCAACTGGGTGCTCTGCGCGACCAGGTGCTGCAACTGACCGAGCTGGCCCCCGAGTACAAGGACCGTGGTGAATCCCTGCTGGGCCTGACCGCCGATGGCGATGGCGCCAGTCGTTGGGCGCAGTGGTGGGACCAGATCTCGCGCTATATCCGTATCGACTTCAACGCGGATGAGAATGTTCGTCCGCTGCTGGCCGGGCAAAGCCTTGTGCAAGTGCGCCTGGCCTTGAGCCTGGCGCTGGAGCAGGCACAATGGGCCGCCCTCAATGGTCAGGCGCCGGTATACACCCAGGCGCTGACCGAGGCACGGGACGTGTTGAAGAACATCTTCAACCAGGACAACCCGCAAAGCAAAATCATGCTTGAACGCGTAGGTGAACTGTCCAAGCAACCGGTGACGGTGGTCACCCCGGACCTGACAGGCACGCTGAGCAGCGTCCAGGCTTACCTCGAGCGTCGCAACCTCAATGCCCAGGAATCGGTCAAGCCGCTGCCCGCGCCTGGCGCGCAGGAGGCCACGCCATGAAGCGTCTCTACGTGATTCTGTTCGTGGTCATCGCTGCCGCTGCTTTGCTGGGCGTGGCGATTGCCGAGCATTCGGGTTACGTGCTGGTGGCGTACAAGAACTTCCGTTATGAAGCGGGCCTGTGGGTCACCCTGGCCTTGGTGGCAGTGCTCTGGCTGGTGTGGCGAGGCCTGAGGGCGTTGATCGGCCTGGTGACCACGTCCAGTGGCGTGGTCAACCCGTGGTCGCGGCGCAACCGCAGCCGGCGGGTGCAAGTGGCGATCGAGCACGGTCAGTTGGATCTGGCCGAAGGTCGCTGGGCCAGTGCTCAGCGACACCTGCATCGCGCCGCCGAAGCCGAGCGCCAGCCGCTGCTGTATTACCTCGGTGCCGCCCGCGCGGCCAACGAACAAGGTCTTTACGAACAGAGCGACAGTTTGCTGGAGCGCGCCCTGGAGCGTCAGCCTCAGGCGGAACTGGCCATTGCCCTGACGCACGCGCAACTGCAGACCGATCGCGGTGACACGGACGGCGCCTTGAGCACACTGCAGGCCATGCACGAGCGCCATCCCCATAACGTCCAGGCCCTGCGCCAACTGCAACGCCTGCATCAGCAGCGCGGCGATTGGTCGGCGGTGATCCGGCTGTTACCGGAGTTGCGCAAGGACAAGGTCCTGCCGCCGGCTGAATTGGCTGAACTGGAACGTCGCGCCTGGGGCGAAAACCTCACCCTGGCAGCCCACCGCGAGGAGGACGGCAGCGTCGGTTTGCAGTCGCTCAATCGCGCCTGGCAACAACTGACCTCGGCCCAGCGCCAGGAGCCGGCGCTGGTGCTGGCCTATGCCGAGCAACTGCGCCAGTTGGGCGCGCAGGTCGAGGCCGAAGAGGTGCTGCGAGGTGCGCTCAAGCGTCACTATGACAGCCATCTGGCGCGCCTGTACGGGTTGGTTCGTGGCAGTGATCCGAGCCGCCAGTTGCAAGCGGCCGAAGGTTGGCTCAAGGACCATCCGGCCGATCCAAGCCTGCTGCTGACCCTGGGGCGCCTATGCCTGCAAAACAGCTTGTGGGGCAAGGCGCGGGATTACCTGGAAAACAGTTTGCGCGTACAACGTAATCCCGAAGCCTGTGCCGAACTGGCGCGGTTACTGGCGCAACTGGGGGACGCCGAGCGCAGCAATCAGTTGTTCCAGGAGGGGTTGGGGCTGTTGGATGAGCGTCTGTTGGCCGCACCGTTGCCGGTTCCGATCCCGGCTAAGGTCATGTCCACTTGAGATGAGACATTGCGGTGCCCCCATGGCTGGAAGCAAAGCCTGCTCGCGAAACCGGTGCCTCGGTTTCTGAAAGACTGTGTCGTCTTCATCGCGGGCAAGCCTTGCTCCCATAGGTGATATCTGTTTGTTTCTGGGGCTTTGGCCATGCCTTCAGCAAAGTCCTACAGCTGGGTGCGCTGAATCCTCTTCGACCTGTCGGGAATTCCCTACATCCCTGGTGAAGTGTCTGCGCGGGCCTGCCTTGAAAGGCCCGAGGGCTTTCCTCTACCGTAACTACTTGTCTCTTCTGTTACGGAACCGCCATGTCTTTGGCCAGCTCACGCTTCTTGTTTCTCATGGCTTCCATCGCCGCGGCCCTGGCTTTGGGCATCGCCACTTATCTGGAGTATTCGGTCGGCCTGATGCCTTGCAGCCTGTGTGTCTTGCAGCGGTTGTGCCTGATGCTGTTCCTGGCGAACAACCTCGTGGCATGCGTACACGGTCCAGGGCAACGAGGCAGTCTCCTGTATGGGGCGGCGGGGTTGGTTTTTGTGGTGGTGGGGATGACCCTGGCATGGCGCCAGGTTCTGATACAGAGCCGTTCGTTCGAACCGTTGCCCGACTGTATTGCCCAGCTCAAGCCGACGGATTCCTGGTGGTGCGCGTTGCACCGCGTCCTTGATGGCGCTGTCGATTGCGCCAATATCACCTGGACGCTGTTTGACCTGAGCATCCCCGAATGGAGCCTGTTGTTTTTCCTCGCGGTATCCAGCGCGATGACCTATCTGCTGCTGCGCCTTGTCTGGAGTGCTCTGGTACGACCGCTTCGCGGCGATACGTCGCAGTTGGTCCGGGCCCTGGATTAAACACTTGTATGAACTTTATCTCCTGCGTACCTTGAAGCCATTGTCGTGCGGGCATAATCTGGCCCGCACGTGTTATTGGAATTGTGCCGCTCGATCATGTTGTGTCTGGCTTGTCCCTGATCATCAGGCGTGCACAGGCTGCGAGTGGCATGACTCACAAGGGAAGAAATCACCATGCTCGAAAGTTGTCAGAATGCGCAGGAACGCTGGGGTGGAGTGCATCTGCTGATCGATCGCTGGTTGCAGGAGCGCCACGAATTGGTTCGGGCCTATGATGCCCTCGGCGATAAGCCTGAAGCGCTGAGCGAAAGCCGCAAACCCTTGCAGGAGTTCTGCGGTGTGCTGGTCGACTATGTGTCTGCCGGTCATTTCGAGATCTACGAACAACTGACGGGCGAGGCCAAGGCTTTCAACGACAAGCGTGGCCTGGAGCTCGCCGAGCAGATCTACCCGCGCATCGATGTCATCACCGAAAAGCTGCTGGCGTTCAACGACCTGTGCGATGAAGGCAAGTGCGTCGCGGAAAAATTCAAGGAGCTGGGCGGCTTGCTGCACGAACGTTTCGAGTTGGAAGACTGCCTGATCGAAGTGCTGCACAACGCCCACAAGGAAGAAGCTGCGGTCCAGGCCTGAGAGGGTTTCGCGGTCATGAAAAAACGGTGCGCATTGCGCGCCGTTTTTCGTTGGGCCAGGGTCAGATGGTCGCGCCCAGCAACTCGATTTCAAACACCAGTGGCGTGAACGGCGGGATCACATCTCCTGCCCCTTCGGCGCCATAGGCCAAGGACGAAGGGATCACCAAGCGCCATTTCGCACCTACCGGCATTTGCGGCAGTGCAGTGCGCCAGCCGTCAATCACGCTGTCGAGGTTGAACCACTGCGCCTGGCGGTTGGAGTCGAATACGGTGCCGTCCGGCAATCGACCGGTGTAAAGCACCTGGACTTTGCCGTGAGGGCCGGCCTTCGCGCCGTGGCCTGGCTTGATTTCGGTCAACAGAATGCCGTCGGCGAGTTGCTGGACACCGGGTCGGTTCTTTTCTTCGTTGAGAAATTTCTGCTCCGTTTTCAGCGCGGCTTCAATCTGCGGCGTGGTCGATGGTGCATTCAATTGCGCCTGGTGCTCGGCCAGGATCTGTTCGATGCGTTCATCTTCCAGGGCCAGCGGCTTGCCCAGGTAGGCCTGTTGCAAACCCTCGACCAAGGCTTTGATCTGCAGGTCCGGCACGTCCTGGCGCAGGCGTTCACCGAGGCTGGCGCCCAGGCTATAAGCCAGATCGTGAGCATCGTTTGCGCTGGTTTTTTCAACGGCCTGGACCGTGGAGCAAACCATGCACAGGAATAAAAACAGGTGACGCGACATGTGTGCTCTCCGGCCTCGAATCGAGGAATTATGCCAGTGCCGATCTCTATAAAGGTGGATTGCCTGGACGCTGACGCAGAAGATTTTTCGTCTCTTGCAACGCAACGTCTTATGTAGTGTCAACATGCCCTAGCGGCGGTTGTAGCAGAGGTCTAGTATGAGCCGCACTTACGTCAGTCAGGAGGTAAACCATGTCGGCCACCAAGAAGCCTGTAAACACTCCGTTGCACTTGCTCCAACAACTCTCGGGCAGCTTGCTCGAACATTTGGAAAATGCCTGCTCCCAAGCTCTGGCTGATGCTGAGAAACTGCTCGCCAAGCTGGAAAAACAACGCGGCAAAGCGCAGGAAAAACTGCACAAGTCGCGCACCAAACTGCAAGACGCAGCCACCGCTGGCAAGGCCAAGGCGCAAGCCAAGGCCAAAGATGTCGTGAAAGAACTCGAAGACCTGCTTGATGCCTTGAAGGATCGTCAGTCCGAAACCCGTGCCTACATTCTGCAACTCAAACGCGATGCCCAGGAAAGCCTGAAACTGGCCCAGGGTGTCGGTCGTGTGCAAGAAGCCGCAGGCAAGGCGCTGACACTTCGTGCTGCCAAGCCTGCCGCTGTATCGGCCAAGAAGCCGGTGGCTAAACCCGTTGCGGCAAAAGCACCGGCCAAAGTCGCTGCCAAGCCTGCCGCCAAGGCACCGGCCAAAGCTGCCAGCAAGCCTGCCGCCAAACCCGTCGCTGCCAGTGCTGCAAAACCTGCGGCCAAAAAACCAGTCGTCAAGGCGGCTGCCAAGCCTGCCGCAAAAACCGCGGCCGCTAAACCTGCTGCCGCTAAACCTGCTGCCGCCAAGCCCGCTGTAAAAGCTGCTGCTAAACCTGTTGCTAAACCTGCGGCAAAAGCTGTAGCCAAACCTGTCGCTAAAACCGCCGCCGCCAAACCTGCCGCGACGAAAACCGCTGCCGCTAAACCCGCTGCAAAAGCGGCTGTGAAATCCACTGCCAAACCTGCCGCCGCCAAGCCAGCTGCCAAGCCTGCGGCAACCAAAACGGCTGCTGCCAAGCCTGCTGCGAAAACGGCTGCCAAGCCAGTCGCTGCCAAAGCCCCCGCCAAAGTGGCGGCCAAACCGGCTGCTGCTAAAGCGCCTGCCAAACCAGCTGCCGCGAAGCCGACCGCTGCCAAACCTGCCGCCAAACCTACCGTGAAAAAACCAGCCGCTGCAAAACCCTCGACTGCACCAGCAGCCAAGCCAGCGACGCCGGCTCCGACTGCGGCACCTGCTCCAACCGCCAGCACTCCGGCCGCGGCGCCCAGCCCATCCGCCGCCGTTGCGCCGAGCACCAGCAGCACCCCAACCAGCGCTTCCTAAGTGCCGGACACCGCGACGCGCAGCTGATGCAGCGCGTCGCGGCTCGCTGGTCCGGCATTCGCCGCCAGCCCTTGCAGCCATTGCGCTGAATCGTTCTGTTGTGCTCCAGGCCAATCCTTGGCCAGCGCTTCCAATCGTTCCAGCAATTGCCGTTCGGCTGCCAACTCCAGTTGCTTGACCTGTTCGCGCAGGTCATTGAGTGCCGTGTCCTGGAGGGCGCCGGTTTTCCATTGGCTGCGAAGCGTGCGCAGGGGCCGCACCACCTCGGCATCCCACGGTTCGGCCAATTGTCGAAGCTGGCGCAGCCTTTGCTCATTGCAGGCCACGCCGCGCTGCGCCAGCCACAGGCCGCAAAGCAGCAGGCAGACGTTGGCGCCGGCGTCCTGCGACGCCAGGCAGGCAGGCTCTACGCCAGGCTTGGCATAGAGGTCGAGGGAAAAACTCCACAGGTCAGGGGACATCGTGCTACTCGCGCCAGTTGCGAGCGAAGCTGGTAGACTCCGCCGCCATTATGATCCGACTTCAGAACCTGACTTTACAGCGTGGCCCGCAACGTCTGCTAGAAGACGCCGAGCTGACCCTGCACGCCGGCCACAAAGCCGGCCTCATCGGCGCCAACGGCGCCGGCAAATCGAGCCTGTTCGCCTTGCTGCGCGGCGAGTTGCACCCAGACTCGGGAGATTGCCTGCTGCCGGCCGATTGGCGTATCGCCCACATGCGCCAGGAGGTCGACACCCTCGAGCGCCTGGCAGTGGACTACGTGCTCGATGGCGACTTGCGCCTGCGCCAGGTGCAACGTGACCTGGCTGCCGCCGAAACGGCCCACGACGGTGCCGCACAGGCCCGCCTGCACGCGGAACTCGACAGTGCCGACGGCTACACCGCCGATGCCCGCGCGCGCAAATTGCTCGCCGGCCTGGGCTTTACCAATGAGCAGATGGATCGCCAGGTCGGGGATTTCTCCGGTGGCTGGCGGATGCGCCTGAACCTGGCGCAGGCCTTGATGTGCCCTTCGGATCTGCTGTTGCTCGATGAGCCGACCAACCACTTGGACCTCGACGCCATCATCTGGCTCGAAGACTGGCTCAAGAGCTACCCTGGCACGCTGCTGCTGATTTCCCACGACCGTGACTTCCTCGACGCCGTGGTCGATCACGTCGCCCATGTCGATCAGCGCAAGCTGACCTTGTACCGCGGTGGCTACAGCGCCTTCGAGCGCGCTCGTGCCGAACGCCTGGCCCAGCAACAGCAGGCCTACGAGAAGCAACAGGCACAGCGTGCGCACATGGAAAGCTACATCGCCCGCTTCAAGGCCCAGGCCACCAAGGCCCGCCAGGCCCAGAGCCGGATCAAGGCGCTGGAGCGGATGGAAGAGCTGTCTGCGGCCCATGTCGATTCGCCGTTCGATTTTGTCTTTCGCGAATCGACCAAGATCTCCAGCCCGTTGATCGACCTGTCCGACGCGCGCCTGGGCTATGGCGACAAGACCGTGCTGGAGAAGGTCAAGCTGCAACTGACCCCGGGTGCGCGGATCGGTCTGCTGGGCCCCAACGGTGCCGGTAAGTCGACCCTGATCAAAAACCTTTCCGGCGAACTCGAGCCGCTGGCCGGGCGCCTGACCCGTGGCGAGAACACTGTGGTCGGCTACTTCGCCCAGCATCAGCTTGACTCCCTGGATTCCAAGGCCAGCCCACTGCTGCACTTACAACGCCTGGCGCCCACCGAGCGTGAGCAGACCCTGCGTGACTTCCTCGGCGGTTTCGACTTCCGCGGCGCACGTATCGACGAGCCGGTGCTGAATTTCTCTGGCGGCGAAAAGGCGCGCCTGGCGCTGGCGTTGATCGCCTGGGGTCGGCCGAACCTGTTGCTGCTCGACGAACCGACCAACCACCTGGACCTGGAGATGCGCCTGGCCCTGACCATGGCCTTGCAGGAGTTCAGTGGGGCGGTGCTGGTGGTGTCCCACGATCGGCATTTGCTCAAGAGCACCACGGATAATTTCTTCCTGGTGGCCGACGGCAAGGTCGAGGAGTTCGACGGCGATCTGGAGGACTACGCCCGTTGGCTGGTGGAGTACCGCCAGCGCAACGCGCCGGTCAGCAGCACACCGGTCAACCCGGACAAGACCGACAAGAAAGCCCAGCGCCAGGCCGCCGCCGCATTGCGCCAGCAACTGGCGCCGCACAAGCGCGAGGCCGACAAGCTCGAAACCGAGTTGGGCAAGCTGCATGAAAAACTGCAAAAGATCGAAACCAGCCTCGGCGATAGCGGTCTTTACGAGGCGGCGCGCAAGGATGAATTGCGTGACCTGCTGGCGGAGCAAGCCAAGCTGAAGGTTCGGGAAGCGGAGCTCGAGGAGGCGTGGATGCAAGCGCTGGAACTGCTGGAAAACCTGCAAGCGGAGCTGGAGGCGTTGTCCTGATGGAAGCGTTGGCGTTGCCTGTACCTGTCATGTGGATCGAGCCGATCTGGCTCGGTGTGCAAATCCTGCTGATTCTGCTGGCCGGTTATGTCGCGCAGCGTGTCGTGGCGCGGGCCCTTACAGGCCTGGGTGAGCGTTACCCATTTCCGCCGCAGTTGGTGATCATCCTGCGAGGTGTGCTGCGCTGGTTGATCATGGGTAGCGCAGTGCTGGTGGTGCTCGAACGCCTGGGCGTCTCGGCGACGGTACTGTGGACTGCATTGTCGGGTTTTGTCGCGGTGGCAGCGGTGGCGTTCTTCGCCATCTGGAGCGTGTTGTCGAACCTGTTCTGCGCCGTGTTGATCTACACCGTCGGACCGTTTCGCCTGGGCGATGTGGTCGAGCTGGTGGACACCACCGACAAACCCGGCATCAAGGGACGCGTGGTGGCGATCAACCTGCTCTACACCACGCTGATCGAAGCCGAGGAGCTCGGCACCGGCAGCGCCATGGTGCAAGTACCCAACAGCTTGTTCTTCCAGCGCTCGGTGCGCCGCTGGCGTGGCAGCGAGGCGTTTCCGGTCGGCGGCTTCGTCGAGTAATCCGGCCTTGGCCCGATGGGTTGTCCTTGCAAAAAAGCGGTAGTCAAGCGCGCGGCGGCGCATTAGCTTAGTCGTTTTCGACGAGTCTGAGCCGAGGTGTGCGATGGTGCTGGAAACATGGCTGGCGTTTTTCGCCGCATGCTGGGTGATCAGTCTTTCCCCGGGCGCCGGTGCCATTGCATCGATGTCCAGTGGCTTGCGCTACGGTTTTTGGCGTGGCTACTGGAATGCCCTGGGCCTGCAACTGGGCCTGGCATTGCAAATCGTGATCGTCGCCGCCGGTGTTGGCGCGATCCTCACTGCGTCCGCCACCGCGTTCTATGCGATCAAGTGGTTCGGCGTGGCCTATCTGGTTTACCTGGGTATCAAGCAGTGGCGCGCCATCCCCGGCGATATCAGCGATGAGGCCGTTGTGCGGCCGATCGGCAATCCTCTGGCGCTGGTGTTTCGAGGCTTCCTGGTCAACATCAGCAACCCCAAGGCCCTGGTGTTCATGCTGGCGGTGCTGCCGCAGTTCATCGATCCCCATGCCCCCTTGCTCAAGCAATACCTGATCCTGGGCGTGACCATGATTTGCGTCGACCTCATCGTCATGGCCGGATACACCGGGCTGGCGTCCAAAGTCCTGCGTCTGTTGCGCACACCCAAGCAGCAACGGCGGATGAACCGCGTCTTCGCTGGCCTGTTCATCGGTGCGGCGGGTTTTTTGGCGACGATTCGCAGGGCTGCGGTTTAACACCGAACGAAACCTGTGGCGAGGGGATAAATCCCCTCACCACAAATCCGCTGAATCCTTCAGCGCAAAATCACCGGCGCGCTATCGCGTGGCAGGTTGTTGCGTTGTGCAGGCTCGCGGGGTTGTTCGTAGCTCGGCCCAGCCAACTGTTCGCTCAACTGCCGTGCCACGTCTTCACCCAAGGCCTTGGACACATCGCGCACCACCCGTGGCCGGTTGAGGCTGATGTGCACGTCCCGGTGGTTCAACAGTTTGGTGTCCTGGCCTTCGCCCATGGCCGTGAAGGCCGAGGTGATTTCGTAGGTCTTGGTGTTGATCAGGCTGAAGTCCGCCACCAGGGTCAGCGCAAGTACGGCCGAGTAGCTGTCGGTATTGGCCAGTTCGTTGATGTCGCGGGTGAAGTCGATGTCCGACACCGTGCCGAACAGCACGTAGTCGGCACCCTTGAAGTTCCCGGCCTTGATGCGCTTGATCACGTCATAGACGTCGCCGTTGGACGCCGCCGTGTGGGGCGTGCCCTGGGTCAGCTGGAACATCCCGCTGCGCAGGATCTCGCCCTTGATGTCGCCAGTGAACTTGCGCAGCTCGCCCTGCTCGATGTAGCTGCTGGTGGCTTCCATCTCGTCGTAGCTCGAGGAAGCGCTGGCGCTGTAAGGGTTCGCCTGGAAGTTGCTCTGCGCTGAAACGGTGTGGATGTATTCCTCCACTCGCTCCTGGTACGCAAGGTCGGTCACCGCGACTTTGGGGGCCGCCTGCGCGCTGAATGCGCAGGCCAGGGCCATGATGCCTATCCATGTGCGCATGGCTTAGCGCTCCGTGGTCTTGCGGATTTCTTTTTCGTCCATCCACTCGGCCAGACCGCTCTCGACGTCGATCAATTGCAGGCTGAATTTGTAGAAGACGTCCTTGTAGTCGCTGCTGCGCTTGACGATCGAGCTGATAGAACCCTCGAGACGGTACTTGGCCGCGATCATGTTGCCGGTCTTGGCCACGGTGCTTTTCTTGTACAGGCCGCTCTGGTTCTGCAGTTTGAGCTGGTCGACCTGGCTGTCCATGGCGGTGTTGTCGCTGGCGAAACGGGCAGCGCCGGTTTTCATCAGCTGGGTCTTGATGCTGGTGGTGATTTCGCGGGTGTCGATGTATTCGCTGGTCTTGTTCTTCACGTCATAGACCTGGACCACCGGACGCCCCTGCAGGATGCCGGACTGGGCCAGGGAGCGGGTCATGGACTCGGCGATCATTTGCAGGTCGGTGGAGCCGAACTCGTTGGTCACGGTTTCCACGGCCTTGGTATCGCCGTAGCTGATGTTCTTGTTGCCCAGGACCGGCGAGTTGTTGGCGCAGCCGCTGACCAGCAGGACGGCGAGGGCGATGGACGAAATGCGTACGAACATGTGGGGTCTCTCGAAAACTGGATAAAAGGTCTGTGGCGAGGGGATTTATCCCCGTTCGAGTGCGCAGCGCTCGCTGAAAATTGGGGCTGCTACGCAGCCCAGCGGGGATGAATCCCCTCGCCACAGGAATGTGCATCTGTCTTATGGGGTATTGATTTCCAAACGGAAATCCACCGCCTTGGGCGTCGGTGCGATGGCCGGCAGGAAGCTGGTCTGTTCGCCGTACAGCGTCAGGCTTTTCCAGGTTTCTTCCTCGGCGATCGGGAAGCCTTCCGGCCCCAGCCAGGCAAAGCGGTAGTACATCGTCTTGTTGTTGTAGCTGGTGTTGCTCAACTGGACATTGACGGTCAGGTAGCCGTTTTCCCGGGCTACGCGCATGGCGCCAACCACGATGTTCTTGGTCTTGCCCATCGCCACGACCTTGCTGGCGGCGCTGCCCGGCTCCGGTGGCGGCGGGGTGGCGCAACCGGCCAGCAAGACCAGGGCGCCGACGGCGATCAGTTTTAAACGCATGTGAACAAGACTCCGTTCTTAAGGTTGCTTGAGGGCAATGGCGGTCGGGTTGGCGCTGGGCATTACCTGGGCAGCCAGGCCACCGGCGAACACCTGGTTCCCCACTGCTCGCAGGCTGATGACCTGGTAGCGCTGGTCGACGGTGACCTTGACCACCGAGCCGCCCACCGAACTTGGCAAGGTGACCTGGTGTTCGCCTTTCTTCAGGCGCAGGCGCACCACCTGGGTGTAGTCGGGCAGGGTGCGCCAGGTCCGGGTGTCAGCGCCTTCGAGTACCGCCGAAGTGAGGCCGACGGCCAGGCCGGCCAGTGGGTTGGTATCGTTGATCTGCTTCTGCGCCACGCCACGGGTGATGGCGCGCACGGTGGTGCGCAGGATGATGCCCGGCATGTCGTCGCGCAGCGCGCGGCGGGACATGGCGGTGGTGCTGTTGAGTTGGGTCAGGTCCAGCTGACGACCGTCGACACCGATCTGGCCGACGGGGGCAGTGGAGGTATCAGGCTTGATCACAGGGAACGACAAAGGCGTGATGACCAGGTTGCCGCTGATCGGCAAGGGCAGGGGAATGCGGATCGAATCCCGGGACGGTGCCAGGCCACTCTGCACCACGATCAGGATGTCGCTGTCATCGTTCTTGGCGGCAGGCTTGTCGAGGTTGAGCAGGGCTTGCTCCAGCAGCGGCGTGTTGGGGCGCAGTTCGGCGGCCTTGCGATAACCCGGCGCGGCCAGGTCTTTTTCACCGAGGGCTTCATAGACGAAGCCGGCCAGGTAATGGCTGAACGCGCTCTGGTAACTGTTTTTCAGGCTGACCACTTCCGGGGCGTCGAGGCTGGCCACCGGATAACCCTTGAGGTCCTTGTATTCGGTCTTGACCCCTTGCTTCTCGGCGTCTTCCTCGCGCTTGAGGTATTCCTTGTCCCGCAGGTCGGCGATCACCGCTTCGCGTTCGTGGGTCTTCTTGATCTGGGTCCGCGCGCCGTCGAAGTCATTCACGGCCAACAGGTTCAGCGCCATCTGCGTGGTCAGCATGACCTTTTCGTAGTCGTAGCCTTCGTAGCGGCGGACTTTATCGTTGACCAGGAAGCTGCCGAACTGGGCCAGGTACTTGGCCGTGTCGAGTTTGACCGCATCCTCCCACTGGCCAACCTGCTGATCGGCGCTGGTCCAGGCCACCTGGCTGCCGGACAAGTCGCCCTTGGCACGCAGCAGCTCGCCCTTCTCGAAGTAATACAGCAGGTCCTTGTCCTGGCTGCTGTTGTTCTTTTCCAGCAGGGTCAATGCCGCGTCGACGTTGCCGGACGCCAGTTGCTGGTTGGTCTGGGCCAATTCGCTGTCGTAGTTGCGAAAGGCCGAGCAGCCGGACAACAAGGTGATCGCACCGAGGGCGACCGAAAAAACGGCACGGGATGCCATGAACATTTCTTCCCTGAGTAACAGCCGTGGTGTGCGGGTCGGGCTGGAGCGATCCCACGGACAAGCGTCGGGACGCTGTCAGTTCCTCATAAAAGGAGGAGCTTTTATGCCGTCGAATAATAAGAAGGCGGGCGATTATAAACATGGCGCTTGGCTATGTAATGGCTTTTCAATCTCTAAATGCTGTTTTTGTGACATCACTTACAAAGCATGAATATCCGATGAAAATGTGCCGCCAAAACACATCAGCTCTTGAGCCAAAGCCATTGGAAGTGAACAATGTGTTACTTCTTATTTCCAACTGAGAGTCATTCATGACTGCGCCGTTCCGTTTCCTGGCCTGGCTTGCACTGCCATTGCTTGCGCTGTGCAGCACTCCGCTGCTGGCCGACACCGTCGAGGGTGCTCCCCAGGCCCTGCATTTACTGGATTACATCGGGGCGGATTACCCGGCGACAGTCGAAGCGGGCAAGGTCATCGAAAACGGGGAATACCGCGAGCAGCTGGAATTCATCCAGGTGCTGGAAGGGTTGATCGCCGGGCTGCCGGCCAAGCCGGAGAAGACTGAGCTGGTCCAAGGCATCGGCGCCTTGCGCGGTGCGATCACCCAGCGCCAGGACGGCGGTGATGTCGCCCGCCTGGCGCGGCAACTGGGTGCCAGGCTGGCGGTGGCGTATGAAGTCAGCCAGGCGCCGGTCATCACCCCGGATCCTTCCCGCGGCGCGCCGCTATACGCGCAGAATTGCTCGGTATGCCACGGTGCCAACGGTGCCGGCGACGGTCCCGCCGGTGTCGGCCTGGAGCCGCCGCCCGCCAACTTGCGCGACGTCCAGCGTCTGGATCGCCTGAGTCTCTATGCGATCTACAACACCCTCGGCATGGGCATCGAAGGCACCGACATGCCGGCCTTCGCCGATCAGCTCGACGACCGTCAGCGCTGGGACCTGGCGACCTACATCGCCAGCTTCAGCGCCGACCCGGCGGCCGCGAAGAGTGAACAGACCTACAATCTTGCTGACCTTGCACGTCAGACCCCGCTGGAAGTCCTGGCTGCGCAAGGTCCGGCGGCAGCGGCCACCTTCCGTGCCCAGCGTGCCCAGCCACCACAGGTGCAGCGCGGCCCGGCGCAGTTGCTCGACTACACCGCCGCCACCCTGGACAAAAGCATCGCGGCGTATCGTGCCGGTGATCACGACCAGGCCTATGACCTGTCGGTAGCGGCTTACCTGGAAGGTTTCGAGCTGGTGGAAAGTTCGCTGGATAACGTCGATGCCAACGTGCGCAAGGACACCGAAAAGTCCCTGATGGCCTACCGACAATCCTTGCAGGACGGTTTGCCGGTGGAAGAGGCCGTACAGCGTCTGGACGCGGCCAAGGCCAAGTTGAAGGCGTCCGCCGACCTGCTGGGCGGCGATGGCTTGAGCTGGTCGCTGAGCTACATCTCCGGGTTGCTGATTCTGTTGCGCGAAGGGCTGGAAGCGATCCTGGTATTGGCGGCGATCCTGGCGTTCCTGCGCAACACCGGCCAGCAGTCGGCCGTGCGCAGCGTCAACATCGGTTGGGGCTTGGCGCTGTTGGCCGGCCTGGCGACCTGGGGGCTGGCGGCGTATGTGATCGACGTCAGCGGTGCCCAGCGTGAATTGCTCGAAGGCGCGACGGCGTTGTTCGCCAGTGTGATGGTGCTGTGGCTAGGGGTGTGGATGCACGACCGGCGCCACGCAGCGGCCTGGCAGGATTACATCAAAAGCAGCCTGGTAGGCGGTGGTGGTCGCTTTGGCTTTGCGATCCTGGCGTTCTTCTCGGTCTATCGTGAACTGTTCGAAGTGATCCTGTTCTACGAAACCCTGTGGTTGCAGGCAGGCCCCGCCGGGCACAACGCGGTGTTGGCCGGTGGCGCGACAGCGCTGGTGTTGCTGGTGGGGCTGGCCTGGGTGATCCTGCGCGGCTCGGCGAAACTGCCACTGGCGCTGTTCTTCAGCATCAACGCGGCACTGTTGTGTGCACTGTCGGTGGTATTCGCCGGGCATGGCGTGAAGGCGTTGCAGGAAGCCGGGATCTTCGGCACCCATCCGGTGGCGTTCTTCGACTTCGACTGGCTGGGCATTCATGCCGATGCCTATTCGCTGACCGCTCAAGTGGTGGCGATCCTGGCGATCGTGGTGCTGTATGGGCGCAGTTGGGTGGCGGAGAAGCGTCGGGTCCAGGTCTCCTGAAAAGCATTCGCTGCGCTCATAATCGCGGGCAAGCCTTGCTCCCACACAAGCTTTTCTCCCGCAGGCTATGGGAGCAAGGCTTGTGGGAGCAAGGCTTGCCCGCGATGCTTTTAATCTAGAGGAAACCATTCAATGCGCGTATGGATCGACGCCGACGCCTGCCCCAAGGCCGCGAAGGAATTGGTGGTCAAGTTTGCCCTCAAGCGCCGGTTCGACGTGGTGCTGGTGGCCGGTCAACCGCAGATCAAGCCGGCCCTGGCCTGCGTGAAACTGATCGTGGTTCCCAGCGGCCCTGATGCGGCGGACGATTACCTGGTGGAGCATGCCGAGCCGGGTGAACTGGTGATCTGCAGTGATGTGCCCTTGGCCGATCGGTTGGTGAAGAAGGGCGTCGCGGCCCTGGATCCGCGAGGCAAGGAGTTCGATGCCCAGAACATGGGCGAGCGGCTGGCGGTGCGCAACCTGTTCACCGATTTACGTGAACAGGGCCACGTGGGCGGCGGCCCGGCAGCGTACAGCGAGCGGGACAAGCAGGGGTTTGCCAATGCGCTGGATCGGATCCTGACGCGTTTGGCCCGAATGCCATAAACCCTGCGCATAACCCCCTGTGGGAGCGAGCCTGCTCGCGATGGCGGTGGATCAGCCAATCAACATGTTGCCTGTGCCGGCGCTATCGCGAACAGGCTCGCTCCCACAGGAAAGAGTCGGCGGTGTCAGGCGTCGTTCTCGTGCGTCAGTTCCAGCACCCGGTCCACCAGCTTGTTGATGCCCGAGGCCGCTTCGCTGATGTTCTGCGCCAGCATGTAGGCCGGGGTGCTGACCAGTTTGCGCGCGCGGTCTTCGACGATGTCGGTCACCGCGCAGTCTTCATGAGTGCCGCCCATTTTGCCCACGGCTGCCGCCGTGTCCGGGTCGTTGCCGATGGTGCAGGTCACCCCCGGGCCGTAGATCTTTGCCGCCAGGGCCGGGGAGATGCAGATCAGCCCGACCGGTTTGCCCGCCTCGGCAAAGGCCTCGGTCAAGGCCAGGACCTCTGGTTGGACGGTGCAGCCTGGGCCTTCGACGGCAAAGTTGGAGAGGTTTTTCGCCGAGCCAAAACCACCGGGTACGATCAGGGCGTCGAAGTCCTCGACCCGGGCTTCACGCAAATCCTTGACGTTGCCACGGGCGATCCGTGCCGATTCCACCAGCACGTTGCGGCTCTCGGGCATTTCCTCGCCGGTCAGGTGATTGATCACATGCAATTGGGCAATGTTTGGAGCGAAGCACTGGACCTGTGCCCCGCGCTGATCGAGGCGCAGCAAGGTGATCACGCTTTCGTGGATCTCGGCGCCGTCATACACGCCACAGCCGGAAAGGATCACTGCAATTTTTTTGCTCATGGGCTTTTCTCCAGATTCATGGCGTTAAATGTCTACTAATTTGTCACTCGTTGCCATAGGGGGATCGGCCAGCTACACCTAATCTGCCGATTGTCTCCCTGTCTTGCATGCCCGGGTTGCGTCATGAACTTCATCCTGTATGCCGTGCCGTTCTTCTTCGTGCTGATCGCCGTCGAGTTGCTGGCAGATCGCTGGCGGGGCGTGAGCCACTACCGCGTGGCAGACGCGATCAACAGCTTGAGCACCGGCGTGCTGTCGACCACCACCGGTTTGCTGACCAAGGGTGTGGGGTTGGTGACCTACGCCTTCGCGCTCGAACACTTGGCGGTGATTGAATTGCCCGCCGACCAGGCCTGGGTCTGGGTGATGGCTTTCGTCTCCTACGACTTCTGCTATTACTGGCTGCACCGCATGGGTCACGAACGCAACATCCTCTGGGCCGCCCATTCGGTGCACCACCAGAGCGAGGACTACAACCTTTCCACCGCGCTGCGCCAGACCAGCACCGGCTTCCTGCTGAGCTGGATCTTCTACGTCCCGCTTGCCGTACTGGGCGTGCCGCTGATGGTCTTCGTCAGCGTCGCGGCGTTGAATCTGCTGTACCAGTTCTGGGTCCACACCCAGCACATTCCCAAGCTCGGCTGGTTGGAGTGGTGCTTCGTTACGCCGTCCAATCATCGCGCCCACCATGCACAGAACCCTCTCTACATGGATCGCAATTACGGCGGGGTGTTCATTATTTGGGACCGTCTGTTTGGCACCTTCCAGGAAGAAGACGACAACGAGCCGGTGGTTTTTGGCGTGACCACGCCGCTGGCCAGTTGGAATCCGTTGTGGGCCAACCTGCAGTTCTATGCGCAACTGTGGGCCGATGCGCGGCGGGCCGGGCGTTGGTGGGACAAGCTGCGGATCTGGTTCATGCCCACCGGTTGGCGTCCGGCGGACGTCGCGGCCAAGTACCCGCTGAACAAGCCGGACCTGAGCCAGTTCCGCAAATTCGAAGTGCCATTGGACGCACGCCAGCAGTGGTACGTGGCGCTGCAGTTCTGCGCCTACATTGCCCTGGGCAGTTATTTGATGAATCTTGAAACCAGCCTGCCGGTTGCCGCTCTGGTGTTGGGTTGGGGCGCGGTGGCGTTCGGTCTGTTCGTGTTGGGCGTGGCCCTGGAGAATCGCCCGTGGGCGCTGAGGCTGGAGCTATTGCGGCTGGCCTCGAACCTGCCGCTGGTGTGCCTGGCGCCACTGGCCGGGTTGTGGCCGGCCAGCCCCGTGGCGTGGGTCGGGCTGCTCAGCTACAGCCTGCTCAGCGGTATCGGGCTGTATTGCTGCCGCGCCCGGTTTACTCGGTGGGCGTCGTAGGTTCGCCGGACCGGGCTTGTTCCAGGCGTTCGGCTTCGAGGACTTTCCTGGCCAGCCGGGCATTCTTGATGCGTCGGCGCAGCCACAGGACCAGGCCCAGCACCAGCAGCGCGCCGAGTACCCACAACTCATACTTCTTGATGCTGCCCAGCATGCCTTCGAGCACCGCGCCGAAATGGTACGCGGCAGCGGCCAACGCCGTGGCCCAGATCGCCGCACCGATGCCGTTGAGCAACAGGTAGCGGCCCGGCGGATAGCCTGACAGGCCGATCGCCACCGGCATCACCGTGCGCAGGCCATAGACGAAGCGAAAGCTCAGGACCCAGATGTCCGGATGTCGGCGGATATGCTCCAGCGCACGATCGCCCATCAACTGCCAGCGCGGCTTGCGCGCCAAGAGTTTGCGGCCGTGCTTGCGGCCCAGGAAATACCACAGCTGATCGCCCGCGTAGCTGCCGCAGAACGCCACGACCACCACCAGGTTGATGTCCATATAGCCACGGAACGCCAGAAAACCTGCGAGCACGAGGATGGTTTCGCCTTCGAAGAACGTGCCGATAAACAGGGCCAAGTAGCCGAAGTCGTGCAGAAATTGTTGGAGCATTGTCTGGGTGCTGGCGAAATGAACGCGCAGCCTAACCCTTCAGGCACATTCAGGAAAGTATCGAAATGTGTCTCGACGTGAACAATTCCTACAAAGACAATAACTGCGACGACAGGACGCAGGTGCACATAACTGTAATGTCTTCGTCATAATGGGCGCTTATAACTGTCACGCTCGCCCGTCAGCACGGGCTCAGGAGTCTGCCGTGAGCTTTACCCCCGCCAATCGTCTGTTCCCTGCCACCCGCCTGCGTCGCAACCGCCGTGATGAGTTCTCTCGTCGGCTGGTACGTGAAAGCGTGCTGACGACCAATGACTTGATCCTGCCGGTGTTCGTGCTGGACGGTGAGAACCGTCGCGAAGCGGTGGCGTCGATGCCGGGGGTGGAGCGCCTGACCATCGATCTGCTGCTCGAAGAAGCCGCCCACTGGGTCGAGCTGGGCATTCCGGCGCTGGCGCTGTTCCCGGTCACGCCCCCGACGCTCAAGTCTCTGGACGCCGCCGAGGCCTGGAACCCCGAGGGCATCGCCCAACGCGCGACCCGTGCCCTGCGCGCGCGCTTCCCCGAGCTGGGGGTGATTACCGATGTGGCGCTGGACCCGTTCACCACCCACGGGCAGGACGGCATCCTCGATGAAGAAGGCTATGTGCAGAACGACATTACCGTCGATGCATTGGTCAGGCAGGCCCTGTCCCACGCCGAGGCCGGTGCCCAGGTGGTAGCGCCGTCGGACATGATGGACGGACGCATCCAGGCGATCCGCGAAGCCCTCGAGGTGGCCGGTCACGTCAATGTGCGGATCATGGCCTACTCGGCCAAGTACGCCAGCGCCTATTACGGCCCGTTCCGCGACGCGGTCGGCTCGGCCCTGAACCTGGGCAAGGCCAACAAGGCCTCTTATCAGATGGACCCGGCCAACAGTCAGGAAGCCTTGCACGAAGTGGCGGCTGACTTGTCAGAAGGGGCAGACATGGTCATGGTCAAGCCGGGCATGCCTTATCTCGACATTCTTTGCCGGGTCAAAGACGAATTCAAAGTACCGACCTTTGTTTATCAGGTCAGCGGCGAGTACGCGATGCACATGGCCGCGATCCAGAACGGCTGGTTGGGCGAAGGGGTGATCCTGGAGTCCTTGACCGCTTTCAAACGCGCAGGCGCTGATGGCATCCTGACTTACTTTGCCGTGCGCGCCGCCCAATTGTTACGAGAGCAGAAATAGCCTCCCAGGAACTTGCGATGAATACCGAAGGACTCTCCGAAGTTGCCGTAAAAGACGCTCAACCCGTGGTCGAGCAAATAGCCGAGACGCCGCCGGAGATGGAGCCTGCTCCACCGGCCGTCATCGAGCCTGCCCCGGCCCCGGCGATTGTCATTCCCAACCTGGATGACAGCAGCCTGTACATCCATCGCGAGCTGTCGCAACTGCAGTTCAACATCCGCGTGCTGGAACAGGCGCTGGACGAGTCCTACCCGCTGCTGGAACGGCTGAAATTCCTGCTGATCTTTTCCAGCAACCTGGATGAGTTTTTCGAGATTCGTGTCGCCGGCCTGAAGAAGCAGATCACCTTCGCCCGTGAACAGGCTGGCGCCGACGGCTTGCAGCCGCACCAGGCCCTGGCGCGCATCAGCGAACTGGTCCACGGCCATGTGGACCGTCAGTACGCGATCCTCAACGACATCCTGCTGCCGGAGCTGGAAAAGCACCAGGTGCGCTTCATCCGCCGCCGCAACTGGAACACCAAGATCAAGACCTGGGTGCGCCGCTATTTCCGCGACGAGATCGCGCCGATCATCACGCCGATCGGCCTCGACCCGACGCACCCGTTCCCGCTGCTGGTGAACAAGAGCCTGAACTTCATCGTCGAGCTGGAAGGCATCGACGCCTTCGGTCGCGATTCCGGTTTGGCGATCATCCCGGCGCCACGCCTGCTGCCGCGCATCATCCGCGTGCCGGAAGACGTCGGCGGTCCTGGCGACAATTATGTGTTCCTGTCGTCGATGATCCACGCCCACGCCGATGACCTGTTCCAGGGCATGAAGGTCAAGGGTTGCTACCAGTTCCGCCTGACCCGTAACGCCGACCTGTCGGTGGACACCGAGGACGTCGAAGACCTGGCCCGTGCCCTGCGTGGCGAGCTGTTCTCCCGTCGCTACGGTGACGCGGTGCGCCTGGAGGTGGCCGACACCTGCCCGAAACACCTGTCCGACTACCTGCTCAAGCAGTTCAACCTGCATGAGACCGAGCTGTATCAGGTCAATGGCCCGGTCAACCTGACCCGGTTGTTCAGCATCACCGGCCTGGACAGCCATCCTGAACTGCAATACCTGCCGTTCACGCCGCAGATCCCGAAACTGTTGCAAAACAGCGAGAACATTTTCAGCGTGATCAGCAAGCAGGACATCCTGCTGCTGCACCCGTTCGAGTCGTTCACGCCGGTGGTCGACCTGCTGCGCCAGGCCGCCAAGGATCCACACGTCCTGGCGGTGCGCCAGACCCTGTACCGCAGCGGTGCCAACTCGGAAATCGTCGACGCCCTGGTGGACGCGGCACGAAACGGCAAGGAAGTCACCGCGGTGATCGAATTGCGCGCGCGCTTCGATGAAGAGTCCAACCTGCAACTGGCCAGCCGCCTGCAAGCGGCCGGCGCGGTGGTGATCTACGGTGTGGTCGGCTTCAAGACCCACGCCAAGATGATGCTCATCCTGCGCCGTGAAGCCGGTGAAATCGTGCGTTACGCCCACTTGGGCACCGGTAACTACCACGCCGCCAACGCCCGCCTGTATACCGACTACAGCCTGCTGACTTCCGACGATGCCTTGTGCGAAGACGTCGGCAAGCTGTTCAGCCAGTTGATCGGCATGGGCAAGACCCTGCGCATGAAGAAACTCCTGCATGCGCCATTCACCCTGAAAAAGGGCATGCTCGACATGATCGCCCGGGAGACGCAGTTCGCCCTGGACGGCAAGCCGGCCCACATCATTGCCAAGTTCAACTCGCTGACCGATCCGAAGATCATCCGTGCGTTGTACAAGGCCAGCCAGTCGGGCGTACGCATCGACCTGGTGGTGCGTGGCATGTGCTGCCTGCGGCCGGGCATCCCGGGGGTTTCCCATAACATCCATGTGCGCTCGATCATCGGCCGCTTCCTGGAACATACCCGGGTGTTCTACTTCCTCAATGGCGGCGAGGAACAGATGTTCCTGTCCAGCGCCGACTGGATGGAACGCAACCTCGACAAGCGGGTCGAGACCTGCTTCCCGGTGGAAGGCAAGAAGCTGATCCTGCGGGTCAAGAAAGAGCTGGAAAGCTACCTCACTGACAACACCCACAGCTGGAGTTTGCAGTCGGATGGTCGTTACATCCGCAACACGCCGACCGGCAACCAGAACCCGCGCAGTGCCCAGGCGACCTTGCTGGAGCGCTTGAGCAGCCCGGTGTTGGCGGTTCGTTAAAAACGGTGGAAGGGGGGCAGGGCTCAGCTTTTGTGGCGAGGGAGCTTGCTCCCGCTGGGTTGCGAAGCAGCCCCAAGTCTTGGGAGGGCTTCGCCCTCCAGCGGGAGCAAGCTCCCTCGCCACAGGGGCAGGTGTTGTTGCTGGATTCAGTGGATGTTCAGCACAATCCCAACCCGGGTCAGCCAGTCGGCTTCCTGGGCGAAGTCGGCCTGGGTCAGTTGGTTTTCTTCCAGCCAGCCTTCAGGAAACAGCACATCCAACTCATCGCCATCGGCCCGCAAGACAACCTGCGGCATTTCCTGGGTGCCACGAATGTGGTGGAACAGGATCGCGAAGCGCAGCAGCACGCACAGGCGAATCAGCTTGATGCCGTCATCGCCGAACTCGGCAAATTTATCCTTGGGAATGTTGCGTCGATGGCCGCGTACCAGCAGCGCGAGCATTTGCTGGTCTTCCCGGGAGAAACCGGCCAGGTCCGAGTGCTCGATCAGGTAGGCGCCGTGCTTGTGGTAGTGATAGTGAGCGATGTCCAGGCCCACTTCATGCACTTTGGCGGCCCAGCCCAGCAGTTCGCGCCAGACTCCGTCGTTCAGATCCCAGTCATCGGCCACCTGGTCGAAGGCATGCAACGCCTTGCGCTCGACCCGTACCGCCTGTTCCTGATCGACGTGATAGCGTTCCATGAGCGAACCCAGGGTGCGCTCACGGACGTCTTCGTGGTGATGACGCCCCAGTAGGTCATACAGCACGCCTTCGCGCAGGGCACCCTCACAGTGGTCCATGCGTTGCAGTTCGAGGGCGTCGAAAATCGCTTCCAGAATCGCCAGGCCCGCCGGGAAAATCGCCCGGCGGTCGGGCTTGATGCCTTCGAAATCGATCTTGTCCACATCGCCGAGCTTGAACAGTCGGCGCTTGAGCCAGGCCAGGCCCTCGGCATTGACTTCGCCGCTGCCATGTCCGCCGGCCTTGAGTGCCAGGCCAATGGCGCGAATGGTCCCCGAGGAGCCGATGGCCTCATCCCAGGTCAGGCGGTGCAGGGCGTGTTCGATGCTCATGATTTCCAGGCGCGCCGCCGTATAGGCCTGGGCATAGCGAGCCGGAGTGATCTTGCCGTCGCGGAAATAGCGCTGGGTGTAGCTGACGCAGCCCATCTGCAAGCTTTCGCGCAGCAGCGGCTCGAAGCGCTGGCCGATGATGAATTCGGTACTGCCGCCGCCGATGTCCGCCACCAGGCGCTTGCCGGGGGTGTCGGCCAGGGTGTGGGAAACGCCGAGGTAGATCAGGCGGGCTTCTTCACGACCGGAGATGACTTCCACCGGATGGCCAAGGATTTCTTCGGCGCGACGGATGAACTCGCCACGGTTGCGCGCCTCGCGCAGAGCGTTGGTGCCCACGATCCGCACCGCGCCCAGGGGCATACCGTTGATCAGTTGGGCGAACCGCTTGAGACAATCGAGCCCGCGCTGGATGGATTCTTCGCTCAGCTTGCGCTCTTCGTCGATACCAGCGGCCAGTTGGACCTTCTCGCCGAGTCGCTCAAGAATGCGGATTTCCCCGTTCTGGGCCTTGGCGACGACCATGTGGAAGCTGTTGGAGCCCAGGTCTATGGCAGCGATCAGGGACAGATTCTTGGCTTGGGATGGCGGCATGGGCAAAAAGTCTCGGTCGATAACCTCGCCATCCTGCCACGATCGACCGCTTACGCCAACGCGCCTGATCCAAACCCTTGAGCCAGAGCAGCTTGCAGGGGGGGCTTAGTGGCGAGGGAGCTTGCTCCCGCTGGGCTGCGCAGCAGCCCCAAAACCAATCAACCCGGTACACCAGAAATACATGGGCGGGCAGATCCTGCGATTGCTGCGCAATCGAGCGGGAGCAAGCTCCCTCGCCACAGGAGCCTCTTTAGGCAGCGAAGATCAGGCGTGTTCCACCGTCCCGATAAAGTTTGCCAGCTCCGCCGTCTGCGGATTGGCGAACAGCACCTTGGGATCGCCCACCTCATGCACCTTGCCCTGGTGCATGAACACCAGTTTGTCGCCCACTTCCCGGGCGAAACGCATTTCATGGGTGACCATGATCAGGGTCATGCCTTCCTTGGCCAGTTGCCGCACCACGCTGAGCACCTCATTGACCAGTTCCGGGTCCAGGGCCGAGGTGATTTCGTCGCACAGCAGCACTTTCGGCGACATGGCCAGCGCGCGGGCAATCGCGACCCGTTGCTGCTGGCCGCCGGACAAGCGCTCCGGGAAAGCATCGAACTTTTCGCCGAGGCCGACCCGTTCCAGCATCTGCCGAGCCAGCTCGGCGGCCTTGGCCTTGGGCACTTTTTGTACAACCTGCGGCGCGAGCATCACGTTCTCGCCGACGGTCAGGTGCGGGAACAGGTTGAACTGCTGGAACACCATCCCGACTTTCTGTCGCAGGCTGCGCAGGTCGGCGCGGGCGGCATCGAGGTATTCGCCGTCGACTTCGATCACGCCGTCGTTGATCGATTCCAGGCCATTGAGGGTGCGCAGCAAGGTGGATTTGCCCGAGCCGCTGCGGCCGATGATCGCCACCACCTGGCCTTCCTCGACACTCAGGTCGATGCCTTTGAGCACGTGGTGATCACCATAGTATTTATGCAGGGCGGTAATTCTAAGCAGAGGCATGCAGTCTCCTTTCCAGGTAGCGCGCACTGAGGGACAAGGGGTAGCAGAGCAGGAAGTAACCCAGGGCGACCAGGCCATACACCATGAACGGCTCGAACGTGGCGTTGGCGAGCATGCCGCCGGTCTTGGTCAGTTCGGTAAAGCCAATGATCGAGGTCACCGCGGTGCCCTTGACCACTTGCACCGAAAAGCCCACGGTCGGCGCCACGGCGATGCGCAGGGCCTGGGGCAGGATCACGTAGCGCAACTGTTCCAGCGGATTGAGGGCCAGGCTCGCCGAAGCTTCCCACTGGCCGTTGGAAATCGAGTCGACACAACCGCGCCAGATCTCCGCCAGGTAGGCGCTGGTAAACAGCGTCAAGGCAATCGCCGCCGCCATCCACGGGGAAATCTCCACCCCGGCCAGGGCCACGCCGAAGAACACCAGGAACAGTTGCATCAACAACGGCGTGCCTTGGAACAGCTCGATGTAGGTACGGGCGATGTTGCGGGGCAGGGCGCGCTTGGAAATGCGCAACACCATGATCAGCAGGCCGATCACACCGCCGCCGATAAACGCCACCAGCGACAGTGCCAGGGTCCATTGCAGGCCGGTGAGCAGGTTGCGCACCACGTCCCAGAAAGTGAAATCGCTCATGGGCGGCTCCCGGTGCTGCTCCTGTACAGGCAGCGACGACCCACCCAGTTCAGGAACTGGCGGATCAACAGTGCCATGCACAAGTAGATAAGCGTGGTCAGCGCATAGGTTTCAAAGGCGCGGAAGTTGCGCGACTGAATGAAGTTGGCGGCGAAGCTCAACTCTTCGGTGGCGATCTGCGAGCAGACCGCCGAGCCGAGCATCACGATGATGATCTGGCTGCTCAGGGCCGGCCAGACTTTGCCCAGCGCGGGCAGCAGCACCACGTGGCGGAAGGCTTCGAAGCGGCTCATCGCCAGGGCCGCGGCGGCTTCCAGTTGCCCTCGCGGAATGGCCTGGATACCGGCGCGGATGATCTCGGTGGAGTAGGCGCCGAGGTTGATCACCATCGCCAGCACTGCGGCCTGCCATTCGGAAATCTGCAGGCCCAGGGACGGCAAGCCGAAGAAGATGAAAAACAGCTGCACCAGGAACGGCGTGTTGCGGATCAATTCCACGTAGACGCCGAAGATCGCCGCGAACGGGCGAATATTCCACGCCCGCACCACGGCCCCGACGATGCCCAGGCCGACCCCGAGCAACGCGCCGATGGCCGTCAGTTCCAGGGTGAACAGCGCGCCGCGCAACAGCAGCTCGGTGTTTTGCACCACCGGCAGAAAATCGAACTGATAAGCCATGCTCAGCCTCTCAAGCGACGGTCAGAGATCGGCCGGCAGCGGCTGCTTGAGCCAGGTCTGGGAATTTTTCTCCAGGCTGCCGTCGGACTTGGCGGTGGCCAGGATCTGGTTGACCTTGTCCAGCAGCGCCGGCTCGTTCTTGTTCACGCCCACATACACGGGCGAGTCCTTGAGTTTCACCTTCAGTGCCGGGACACGCTTGGGGTTGCGTTCGCTGATGGCGACCATCACCACGTTGCCGCTGGCGATCAGGTCGACCTGGCCGGCCAGGTAGGCGGCGATGGTCGAGTTGTTGTCTTCGAAGCGCTTGATGGTGACGCCTTCGGGGGCGACCTTGGTCAGCTCGATGTCTTCGATGGCGCCACGGGTGACGCTGATGGTCTTGCCCTTGAGGTCATCCAGGCCATTGATCGCCGCGTCGGGCGGACCGAACACGGCCAGGTAGAACGGCGCATAGGCGCTGGAAAAGTCGATGACCTTCTCACGCTCCGGGTTCTTGCCCAGGCTGGAAATCACCAGGTCGACCTTGCCGGTGGTCAGGAACGGGATGCGGTTGGTGCTGTTGACCGGCGTCAGTTCGAGCTTGACCTTGAGCTGGTCGGCCAGCAGCTTCGCAGTGTCGATGTCCAGGCCGCGGGGTTTCATGTCCGGGCCCACCGAGCCGAATGGCGGAAAGTCCTGGGGCACGGCGACCTTGAGGGTGCCACGCTTGACCACGTCTTCCAGGCCATCGGCGTGGGCGGGTAGCTGGCAGAGCATCAGGCTGGCAAACAGGGCAGTGAGCAGGGCGCTGCAACGCTGAATCATGGCGAATCTCCGCAATCGGTGATGTGATTTCTGCGTTCGGACAGAGCACAGGCCATGCCAAGCAAGCTTTTATTCAGCCAAAGCCACGGAATTGCTGGTTTTTAGCGGTCTTACTGGTCTGAACAGTTCCGGCCCATTTCGCACCTTTATCGGGCGTCGCTATTTGTCGCCGAACCCTGCTGGGGCACGACTTGCCGGGCGCGACGAATAGCTTTACAACTAGTCGCTCACTGGCCCGGTTCGTCTGAAAAATCATGAATTCCATCGCTCGTGCCGTTCCTGAAGTGGCTCTGCAAGCCATCCGCAAACTGATCGTCGATGAAGGCTTCGGCCCGGGCGATGCGCTGCCGTCGCAACGGGATCTGGCGTTGCAATTGGGCGTGAGTCGAGCGTCGTTGCGCGAAGCGCTTTCGTCCCTGAGTGCCCTGGGCATGATCAGCGTGCAACCGGGCAAGGGGGTGTTCGTGCAGGCACCGGTGGAGGCTCCACGCAACGAATCGGCGCCGGGCTGGCCCTTCGCGGCCCAGGCCTCGCCGGTGGATATCTTCCAGTTGCGCTACGCCCTGGAGGGCTTCGCGGCGGGGTTGGCGGCGGTAACGCTGAGCGCCGACGAGCTCGACGCGCTGCAAGACAATATCGAGGCCATGCGCCGGGAATTGAAGATCGGGGATTTCGACGCCGCTGCACGACTGGATTTCGAATTTCATCGACGGATCCTGTTGGCCAGCGGCAACCAGGCGATGCTGAGCATCCTCACCGCCAGCGCCGACATCTTCCTGGAAAGCCAGAAACTACCGTTCATCAGGGCGGAGCGGGCGATGGAGACCTGGCAGGAGCATCGCAAGATCCTTCGCGCCCTGGCCCGTCGCGCTTCGGGCGCCGCGCAAAAAGCCATGCAGGAACATGTACGTAACGCTGCGCTGCGTACCGGGATTTCCTTCGTCGCCCCCACTGCTTCGTGACGGCGGCGATACCCAACGCCATTGACCGCCATAGCGAGACTCAATCAACTGCGGCTTCCTGAACCTGGGAAGGGCCGCTATGATGGGCCACGTTTTTTTGCTGACAACCCCGGAGATTTCCATGAGCAGCGATCTGATCAAACACGTTAGCGACGCTAGCTTCGAGGCTGACGTACTCAAGGCCGAAGGCGCGGTACTGGTCGACTATTGGGCTGAGTGGTGCGGTCCCTGCAAAATGATCGCCCCGGTCCTGGACGAGATTGCCGAGACCTACAAAGGCAAGTTGACCGTTGCCAAGCTGAACATCGATGAAAACCAGGAGACTCCGGCCAAGCACGGCGTGCGTGGTATCCCGACCCTGATGCTGTTCAAGAACGGCAACGTCGAAGCCACCAAAGTGGGTGCGCTGTCGAAGTCGCAACTGGCTGCTTTCCTCGACGCCAACATCTAAGCGCCGAATGCCACTGAAAAAGCCCCGCAAATCGCGGGGCTTTTTCGTTATTCGGGGCTAGACGCTTGCAAACCCAGGTGGTACATTCGGCCCCGCACTGGTTTCTCCATTGCCCCCTGCAAGCCGTCGCCGACGCTCTCCTTTCGAATAAGTACGCGATCCTGTCGCCTTCTCTGCGGCGCGGCCTCATTAAGCCAAAAGCTTAATTTCCCCCCTCCATAAATGATTACGTCATTCCTATATGAATCTGACTGAACTCAAGCAAAAGCCGATTACCGAACTGCTCGAATTGGCCGAACAGATGGGCATAGAAAATATGGCCCGTTCGCGCAAGCAGGACGTGATTTTCTCCCTGCTCAAGAAGCACGCGAAAAGCGGCGAGGAAATCTCCGGTGATGGCGTGCTGGAGATTCTCCAGGACGGCTTCGGCTTCCTTCGCTCCGCAGACGCTTCCTATCTTGCCGGCCCAGACGATATCTACGTCTCGCCGAGCCAGATCCGTCGCTTCAACTTGCGCACCGGTGACACCATCGTTGGCAAGATCCGCCCTCCGAAGGAAGGCGAGCGCTACTTCGCGCTGCTCAAGGTCGACACCATCAACTTCGACCGTCCGGAAAACGCGAAGAACAAGATTCTCTTCGAGAACCTGACCCCGCTGTTCCCGACCGTGCGCATGAAGATGGAAGCCGGCAACGGTTCCACCGAAGACCTCACCGGTCGTGTCATCGACCTGTGCGCACCCATCGGCAAAGGCCAGCGCGGCCTGATCGTGGCGCCGCCGAAGGCGGGCAAGACGATCATGCTGCAGAACATCGCGGCCAACATCGCCCGTAACAACCCTGAAGTTCACCTGATCGTGCTGCTGATCGACGAGCGTCCGGAAGAAGTGACCGAGATGCAGCGCACCGTGCGCGGCGAAGTGGTCGCCTCGACGTTCGACGAGCCGCCGACCCGCCACGTGCAGGTTGCCGAAATGGTGATCGAGAAGGCCAAGCGCCTGGTCGAGCACAAGAAAGACGTGGTGATCCTGCTGGACTCCATCACCCGTCTGGCCCGTGCCTACAACACCGTGATCCCGAGCTCCGGCAAGGTGCTGACCGGTGGTGTCGATGCCCATGCGCTGGAAAAACCGAAGCGTTTCTTCGGTGCCGCACGGAACATCGAGGAAGGCGGTTCGCTGACCATCATCGCCACCGCGCTGGTTGAAACCGGTTCGAAGATGGACGAAGTGATCTACGAGGAATTCAAGGGCACCGGCAACATGGAGCTGCCTCTGGATCGCCGTATTGCCGAGAAGCGTGTGTTCCCGGCCATCAACATCAACCGTTCCGGTACGCGCCGCGAAGAGTTGCTGACCGCCGACGACGAGTTGCAGCGCATGTGGATCCTGCGCAAGCTGCTGCATCCGATGGATGAAGTCGCGGCCATCGAGTTCCTGGTCGACAAGCTGAAGACGACCAAGACCAACGATGAGTTCTTCCTGTCGATGAAACGCAAGTAAATCGCCAAGACAGGCCAGCAAGAGCCGGGGAAACCCGGCTTTTTGCTATCTGTGCATTCACTATTCTGGACGGGCGGCGTTAAACTCGGGCCCCCGAACGCCACGGCCACCATGAGGCTTTTGCATGCAGTATCGCGACTTGCGCGACTTTATCAGCGGTCTGGAACAGCGCGGCGAACTCAAGCGCATCCAGGTGCCGGTGTCCCCCGTCCTGGAAATGACCGAGGTCTGCGACCGCACCCTGCGCGCGAAAGGCCCGGCGCTGTTGTTCGAAAACCCGACGGGTTATGACATTCCAGTGCTGGGCAACCTGTTCGGCACGCCGGAGCGCGTGGCCTTGGGCATGGGGGCCGAAGCCGTCAGCGAGCTGCGCGAAATCGGCAAGCTGCTGGCGTTCCTCAAGGAGCCCGAGCCGCCGAAAGGCCTGAAGGACGCTTGGTCCAAGCTGCCGATTTTCCGCAAGATCATTGCCATGGCGCCCAAAGTCGTCAAGGACGCGATCTGCCAGGAAGTGGTGATCGAGGGCGACGATGTCGACCTGGCCATGCTCCCGGTGCAGACCTGCTGGCCGGGCGACGTGGGGCCGCTGATCACCTGGGGCCTGACTGTCACCAAAGGCCCGAACAAGGACCGCCAGAACCTGGGCATCTATCGTCAGCAGGTGATTGGCCGCAACAAAGTCATCATGCGCTGGCTGAGCCATCGCGGCGGTGCATTGGACTACCGCGAGTGGTGTGAAAAACACCCCGGCCAGCCATTCCCGGTGTCGGTAGCCCTGGGCGCGGACCCGGCGACCATCCTCGGCGCCGTCACGCCTGTGCCGGACAGCCTCTCCGAATATGCGTTCGCCGGCCTGTTGCGCGGCAACCGTACTGAGCTGGTGAAGTGCCGTGGCAATGACCTGCAAGTACCGGCCACCGCCGAGATTATCCTCGAAGGGGTGATCCATCCCGGCGAAATGGCCGATGAAGGCCCGTACGGCGACCACACCGGCTACTACAACGAAGTCGACAGCTTCCCGGTGTTCACCGTCGAGCGCATCACCCATCGGATCAAGCCGATTTACCACAGCACTTACACCGGCCGTCCGCCCGATGAACCGGCCATTCTCGGCGTGGCGCTGAACGAAGTGTTCGTGCCGATCCTGCAGAAGCAGTTTCCGGAAATCACCGATTTCTACCTGCCGCCGGAAGGCTGTTCGTACCGGATGGCCGTGGTGACCATGAAGAAGTCGTATCCGGGGCACGCCAAGCGGGTCATGCTTGGGGTCTGGTCGTTTTTGCGACAGTTCATGTACACCAAGTTCGTTATCGTCACCGACGACGATATCAACGCACGGGACTGGAACGACGTGATCTGGGCCATCACCACGCGCATGGACCCCAAGCGCGATACGGTGATGATCGAGAATACGCCGATCGACTACCTCGACTTCGCCTCGCCGGTGTCTGGCCTGGGTTCGAAGATGGGGCTCGATGCCACGCATAAATGGCCCGGTGAAACCACTCGTGAGTGGGGCCGGGTTATCGTCAAGGATGAAGCCGTTACCCAACGGATCGATGCCATCTGGAATCAGTTAGGAATAGATTGATGCGTGTAACCTTGCAGCCTTCCGGGGCGGTGCTGGAGATACGGCCCGCCGAGCGGATTCTCGATGGCGCGCGGCGCCTGGGCTACGAATGCCCGCAAAGCTGCCGCAACGGCAACTGCCACGTCTGTGGTGCGTTGCTGGTGGAGGGCCGTGTGGAACAGGCTGGCGAGGTGCGCGATCACGGTGAGATCTTCACCTGCATCGCCGAACCGCTGGAGGACTGCGTGGTGTTGTGGGATGGCGTGCTGGCGCCGGGTGAACTGCCGGTACGCAACCTGGCGTGCCAGGTGATCGAGTGTGCCGACGTGGGGGGCGATGTCTGGCGAGTGCGCCTGCGTGCGCCGGCGGGCAAGCCACCGCGTTATCACGCCGGGCAGTACCTGATGATCGAACGGGAAAACGGCGAAAAATCGGCGTTCTCCCTGGCCTCGGCGCCGCATTCCGGGCGCGAACTGCAGTTGCATGTATTGGTGCGCGAAAGCAGTGCACAGGCGCTGCTGGAGCAACTGCGACGCAACCCCAGCGTGCGCGTCGAAATGCCTTTTGGTGATACGCATTTATCCGAACTGCCGGACGGCCCGTTGGTATTGATCGCCGCCGGCACCGGCATGGCGCAGATGCACAGCCTGATCGAGCATTGCCGGGCCGCCGGTTTCAAGCATCCGGTGCATCTGTATTGGGGCGTGCGGCGGCCGGAAGATTTCTATGAAATCGAGCATTGGGATGAATGGAAAAAACTGCCGAACCTGTTCCTGCACAAAGTCGTCAGCGATTTGTGCGGTTGGGAAGGGCGCTGCGGAATGCTCCATGAAGCCGTGTGCGAGGACATCAGCGATCTTTCCGGCGTCCACGTCTATGCCAGTGGCTCGCCGGCCATGATCTACGCCACGCTCGATGCGCTGGTGGAAGCCGGGATGGACGCCCACCAGATGCGTGCCGATGTGTTTGCGTATGCGCCGCGGGCATAAACCGCACCCCCTCCCTCTTGAGAAGTGCTTTTGTGGCGAGGGAGCTTGCTCCCGCTGGGCTGCGTAGCGGCCCCGACACTTTGCGGTCGCTGCGCAACCGAACGGGAGCAAGCTCCCTCGCCACTGTCCACTCATCGATATAACTTCATATATTTCGTTTCGATATTTAGTCCTTGGGCCAGATACCGATAACGTATATAGGGAGTGGATGGCATTTAACTTGCCTTGATCCCCGTGAACGTCAACCCCATGACGTCCCCCATTTACTTTTCAACCTGCGAGGAGCCAACCGCTACCGGCCATGACCGCTATCGAATCCGCCATTACCTGTGCCTTGTACCCACCAAGGCTCGACCTGGGGCCTCAACTGACCCGTGAGCAATTGCTCGCCTCGATGCAATCGACCATGAGTCTCCACCAGGGCGGTCCGGTCTGGCTGTTCGCGTACGGTTCATTGATCTGGCGGCCGGAATGCACGGCGGTGGAGCGGATGCGTGGCCGGGTCCATGGTTATCATCGCGGTTTGTACCTGTGGTCTCACGAACACCGTGGTACGCCGGAGTTGCCGGGGTTGGTGTTCGGGCTGGATCGCGGCGGTTCGTGCAGCGGTTTCGCCTACCGGTTGCCGCAGGAGAATCTCGAGGATTCGCTGTTTGCCCTCTGGCAGCGCGAGATGCCGGTCCCGTCCTATCGCCCGCACTGGCTCAGTTGCCGTCTCGAGGATGGCAGCCGGGTGCAAGCCTTGGGGTTTGTATTGGAGCGGCACCTGCCCAGCTATGCCGGCAACTTGCCGGACCATGTGCTGAGCCAGGTGTTCGAAAGCGCTTGCGGGCGTTACGGCACCACTCGCGATTACGTCGAGCAGACCATCCACGCCCTGCGTAGCCACGCCATGCCAGATCGGAATCTGGAGGCGCGGCTCAAGCGCTGCAAATCAGCGCTGGATCAGGCCACCGCTTCGCGGCTCTGACTGGCGATTTGCTTGTGCCACAAGGTTGGCGCGAGGAATGCCATCGCCAGCAGGCAGGCACCGATCAGCAGCACAAAACCACCGTCCCAGCCGAAATGATCCACGGTGTAGCCCATGGCGGCACTGGCCGCGACCGAACCACCCAGGTAACCAAACAAGCCAGTGAAGCCTGCGGCGGTACCGGCGGCTTTCTTCGGCGCCAGTTCCAGTGCCTGCAAACCGATCAGCATCACCGGGCCGTAGATCAGGAAACCGATGGAAACCAGGGCGATCATGTCGACGGTCGGGTTGCCGGCCGGGTTCAGCCAGTACACCAGCGTTGCCACGGTCACCAGGGCCATGAACACCATGCCCGTCAGGCCACGGTTGCCGCGGAAGATCTTGTCCGACATCCAGCCACACAGCAGTGTGCCGGGAATACCCGCCCACTCGTAGAAGAAATAGGCCCAGGAACTCTTGTCCACGGTGAAGCCCTTGGCTTCCTTGAGGTAGGTCGGCGCCCAGTCCAGCACGCCGTAGCGCAGCAGGTAGACAAATACGTTGGCCATGGCGATGTACCAGAGCATTTTGTTGCGCAGCACGTATTTGACGAAGATTTCCTTGGCGCTGAATTCGTTCTCGTGACTGGCGTCGTAGCCTTCCGGATAGTCGTTCTTGTATTTCTCGATCGGCGGCAGGCCCACCGATTGCGGGGTGTCGCGCATGGTCACGAAGGCGAACACGGCAACGGCGAGCGCTACAGCGGCGGGCACATAGAAGGCCGCGTGCCAATCATTGAACCAGCCCATTCCCAGCAGGAACAACGGGCCGATCAGGCCGCCGCCGACGTTGTGTGCCACGTTCCACACCGACACCACGCCGCCGCGTTCTTTCTGCGACCACCAATGCACCATGGTCCGTCCGCTTGGCGGCCAGCCCATGCCCTGGGCCCAGCCGTTGATGAACAGCAGGATGAACATCATGGTCACGCTGGAGGTTGCCCAAGGCGCGAAACCGAACACGAACATCACCCCCGCCGAGACCAGCAAGCCGAAGGGCAGGAAGTAGCGTGGGTTGGAGCGGTCGGACACCAGGCCCATCAGGAACTTCGACAGCCCGTAGGCGATGGCGATGGCCGACATGGCCAGGCCCAGCTGGCCACGGGTGTAACCCTCGTCGATCAGGTACGGCATGGCCAGGGAGAAGTTCTTGCGCAGCAGGTAATAGCCGGCGTAGCCAATGAAGATCCCGGCGAAGATCTGCCAGCGAAGGCGTCGGTAGGTGCTGTCTATTTTTTCTTCAGGCAGGGGCGCCTGATGGGCGGCAGGACGAAAGAAAGCAAACATTCAAGGGCTCCAGATTATTCTTATGGCTGCGAATGCGAATGTTACAGTTTCGTTACCGAAAATAGCATTGCTTTTAATCGCTCGGACAGCAGAACGTTGGAGAAAAGACGTTCATTTGTGAACATGTCGCTCAGACATAAGAACATGCCGTTGTAAGAATCGTTACTTCAGCGCCGCCATGGAGGTTTTCGGCCTTCGTAGGGGCAACGGCTTTGGGGCGGGCAGTGGACGTTGAGAGCTCCACGTTTGGCAAAAGGAGGTGTGCCTGCGACGTTTTTACATCGCGACGTGAGCCTGAATTGACTCGCGTCGCAACAGAAGGGCTAGCGCACCTGCACAACCACCTTCCCCACCGCCTTGCGCTGCCCCAGGTCATTGATCGCCTGGGCGGTCTTGCTCAGCGGGTACACCTGTGACACCAGCGGCTTGAGCTTGCCCTCGGCAAACCAGGCAAACAATTGCTGGAAGTTGGCGGCGTTGTCCTGGGGCTGGCGTTGGGCGAAGGAGCCCCAGAACACGCCCACCACGGCGGCGCCCTTGAGCAGGGCCAGGTTCACCGGCAGTTCGGGGATGCGCCCGCTGGCGAAGCCGACCACCAGCAGCCGACCGTTCCAGGCGATGGCACGGATGGCCTGGTCGAACAGGTCGCCACCCACCGGATCGTAGATCACGTCGGCGCCCTGGCCGTCGGTGAGGCGCTTGATTTCATCCTTCAGGCTGGTTTCGTTGTAGTTGATCAGTTCATCGGCGCCGGCCGCTTTTGCCACAGCGAGTTTCTCCGCGCTGCTGGCGGCGGCGATCACCCGGGCGCCCATGGCCTTGCCGATTTCCACGGCCGCCAGGCCAACGCCGCCAGAGGCGCCGAGCACCAACAGGGTTTCGCCGGGTTGCAGGTTGGCCCGTTGCTTGAGGGCGTGCATCGAGGTGCCGTACGTCATGCTGAAGGCGGCCGCGGTGTTGAAGTCCATGGACGCGGGGATCGGCAGCACGTTATAGCCAGGCACCGCCACCTGTTCGGCAAAGCTGCCCCAGCCGGTCAGCGCCATCACCCGGTCGCCAACGTTCAAGTGGCTGACTTTCTCTCCCACCTCGCTGACGACACCCGCCGCTTCGCCGCCGGGGGAAAACGGGAAGGGGGGCTTGAATTGATATTTACCCTCGATGATCAGCGTGTCAGGGAAATTCACCCCCGCGGCATGCACGTCCAGCAGCACTTCGTTCTTCTTGGTGACGGGGCTGGCGACGTCTTCCAGCACCAGCGATTCGGCGGGGCCGAATTCTTTGCACAGCACGGCTTTCATCAGGGCTATTCCTTTGGGAGTGATGGCCGATAAGTGTAGGTGTGAGAGACAACGGGTCAACGAGCATGCTCCGCCCTGATAGCCGGCCATAAGCTTGTGCTTGAACGGCGGGGCGGTATGCTGGGCCGCAAACCGGATGAGGAATCAATTGTGAAAGCGTGGATCATGTTGATGCTGGCCCTGTCGTTGCCTGTGGCGGCGATGGCCGAAGAGGGCAAGGAAGCGAAGGAAGGCGAGGCGCCGAAGGTCAGTTACATCACCCTCAGCCCACCGTTCGTGGGCAACTATGGCTTGGACGGTACGGCGAAGCTGAAGGTCTACAAGGCCGATGTGGCCCTGCGCGTGACCGGTGACGCCGCGGCTGCGGCGGTCAAGGCCAACGAGCCGCTGATTCGTAACCAGCTGGTGGCGTTGTTCGCCCAGCAGACCACCGAGACGATGAACAACCTCGAAGCCAAGGAAAAGTTGCGCCAGGAAGCGTTGAAGCAGACCCAGCAGGTCATGAACGACGAAACCGGCAAGCCGATGGTCGACGATCTGTTGTTCAACAACCTGATCATTCAATAAACCGCCTTTATCGCAGCCTTTGGCAGTGCCCGGATCTCCAGGCGCTGCCCAAGGCTGCTTTTTTTCGTCAAGACGCCAGGCTTTTCCGAAACCGGCCCAGGGCGATTGCAAAGAACAACAGCCCGATGGCCGCCAGTGCCAGCAGGTCTGGCCAGATCACGCCAAGGCCGGCATCACGGAACAGGATCGCCGCGCTGAGGCTGACGAAATGCGTCGAGGGCGAGCCTTGCATCACCCATTGCAACCATTGCGGCATGCTGTCCAGCGGTGTGCTGCCGCCCGACAACAGCAGCATCGGGATGATGACCGGGATCGCCAGCAAACCGAATTGCGGCGTCGAACGGGCGAGGGTGGCGAGGAAGATGCCCAGTGCGGTACTGGCGAACAGGTAGAGTGCGGTCACCAGCAGGAAGAGCACCATGGAGCCGGCAAGTGGTACGCCCAGGGCGAACTTGACGATGATTTCCAGCGACGCCCAGGTGCACAGCACCACCACCAGCAGGTTGCTCCAGATTTTCGCCAGCATGATTTCCAATGCTGTCAGCGGCAGCACCAGCAAGTGGTCGAGGGTGCCGTGCTCGCGCTCGCGCAGCAGCGCGGTACCCGTCAGGATGATGGCCAGGATCGTGATGTTGTTGACGATCTGGATCACCGCCAGGAACCAGCCACCTTCCAGATTGGTATTGAACAGCGAACGCGTGGTCAGCCTCACGGGCGTTGCTTCGCTCGTTTGTGCCTGGCCGGCGTAGGTTGTCAGTTCCTGTTGGAAAATCCGTCCGATGTAGCCGGCACCCATGAACGCCTGGCTCATGGCCGTGGCGTCGACGTTGAGTTGCAGCGTCGGTTCGCGTCCTGCGAGCAGGTCGGCCTGGAAGTTGGCGGGCACGTTGATGACAAAGGTGTAGCGGCCACTGTCCATGACCTTGTCCAGTTCGGCGTAGGGCAATGCCACAGGGCTCTGGAACTCCGGCGGTTGCAGGACCTGGGCCAGTTGGCGCGAGAGATGGCTCTGGTCTTCGTCCACTATGGCGACACTGGCGTTGTGCACGCCGATCACTGAGCCGGCGGCCGGCATGTAGATCGCCACCGTGAAGGCGTAGCCCAGGAACAGCAGCAGAACAGAGTCGTACCTCAGGCTGGTCAGTTCCTTGAGCCCAAGACGCCAGATATGTGAAAGCGTGTGCATCAGGCCTCCTGCTTTTTCAGCATGATCAGGCTGAGCCCGGTGAAGCCCAGGAAAAACCCGCCCAGCGTCAGGCATTGCGGCCATAGCTGGCGCAGATCCAGGGCCTTGGTGAAGGTGCCGACAGCGATATCCAGGAAGTAACCAGCGGGAAACAACTGGCCCATCACCGAAGCGGCACCCTCCAGGGATGAGCGCGGCACGATCAGCCCCGAGAACTGGATGGTCGGCAGGCTGGTGATGATCATGGTGCCGAGGATCGCCGCGATCTGGGTGCGGGTGAACGCCGAGATCAGCAGCCCCATGCTGGTGGTCGCCAGTACATAGAGCAGGCCGCCCACCGCCAGCGTCAGGCCGCTGCCCTTGAACGGCACGCCGAACAGCCAGCGGTTCATCGCTGTCAGCAGGGCGAGGTTGATCAGGCTGACCGCCAGGTAGGGCGCTTGTTTGCCCAGCAGGAATTCCAGGCGGGTCAGCGGCGTGGCGTAGAAATTGGTGATCGAGCCCAGCTCCTTCTCCCGCACGATGCCCAGCGCCGTCAACATGGCCGGAATGAATGCCAGGATCAGTGCCATGACCCCCGGGCCGATGGCGTTTACGCTGACCACGTCCTGGTTATAGCGAAAGCGCGTCTCCAGCTTCGCACTGGGTTGCCGGATGGGCGCGCGGCTGTTGGATTCAACCAGTTGCTCAAGGTTGGCCTGGTGCACCGCCTGGACGTAGTTGCGACTGGTCTCGGCTCGAAACGGTATGCCGCCGTCCAGCCAGGCGCCCACCGTCGGCTGGCGGCCGGCGTAAAGGTCACGACCGAAACCGGGGGGGATTTCCAGGGCCAGCTTGATCTCCGAGCGCTGCAAACGTCGATGCAGCTCCTTCGCGTCGCGGATGATCGGCTGCTCCTCGAAGTAGCGTGAGCTGCGGAACGCTTCCAGGTAGGCACGGCTTTGCGGGCTCTGGTCCTGGTCATACACGGCGAAGGCCAGTTTCTCCACATCGAGGGAAATACCGAAGCCGAAGACCACCATCATGAACAAGGCGCCCAGCAAGGCGAATGCCATCCGCACCTTGTCGCGCAGCAGCTCCTTGCCTTCCCGGCTGGCGACGGCCCACAGGCGACCGAGGCTCAGGCCGCGCCGGTCCCGGGGGGCGTTGGCGCTGTCGAGGGTCACGGGGGCGGCGTCTTGCTGCGTCTGGCCCTGGGCGTTTTCCAGGCAGGTGACGAACGCGGCTTCCAGCGTCTGGCCGTTGAACTGCGCCTGCAAGGCCGCCGGCGTGTCACAAGCCAGGACCTTGCCGGCGTGCATCAGCGAAATGCGATCGCAGCGCTGGGCCTCGTTCATGAAGTGCGTGGAAAGGAAAATCGTCACGCCTTGCTCGCGAGACAACTCGATCAACAGCCGCCAGAAATCATCCCGCGCCGCCGGATCGACACCTGAGGTCGGCTCATCGAGGATCAGGACTTCCGGGCGATGCAACACCGCCACCGCCAAGGACAGACGCTGGCGCAGGCCCAGAGGTAGCGCGCCGGACGTTTGGTCCGCCAGTTCCTGGAGGTTGAAGCGCTGGATCAGTTCGTCGATGCGCTGGCGGCTGTCCGCTGTGGGCAGATCGAACAGCTTGGCGTGCAGTTCCAGGTTCTGGCGCACGCTCAGTTCGCCATAGAGCGAAAAGCTCTGGGACATGAACCCCACTCGCTTGCGGGTGGCGAGGTCCTTGGCGTTGACCGGGTTGCCCAGCAGCCGGGCACTGCCTTCGCTGGCGGGGATCAGCCCGGTCAGCACCTTCATGGTGGTGGTCTTGCCGCAACCGTTGGAACCCAGGAAGCCAAAGATTTCACCGCGACCAATCGCGAAGCTGACGTTATCGACAGCGGTGAAATCGCCGAAGCGCAAGGTGAGGTCGTGGGCCTGGATGGCAATGTCGGTAGTGTCGGCGGTCCTGGGGGGGATCACCAGCGGTTCGGCGTCATGGCCGCTGCCGCCCTGGAAATGGGTGAAGGCCGAATCGAGCTTGCCGTCCGGTGAAACCTTGGCCAGATCCGCACTCAAGCCCTTGGCGATCAAGCGACCGTTATCGAGCATCAAGCAGTGCTCGAATTGCTCGGCCTCTTCCATGTACGCCGTGGCGACCAGCAAGGTCAGTTGCGGCCGTTGTCGGCGCACGTCCTCGATCAGTTCCCAGAAGCGTCGGCGGGACAGCGGGTCCACACCCGTGGTGGGTTCGTCGAGAATCAGCAGATCCGGTTCATGGATCAGCGCGCAACACAGGCCGAGCTTTTGTTTCATGCCGCCGGACAGCTTGCCCGCCGGACGGTCGGCAAAACGCTGCAGATCGGTGGCCAGCAACAAGGTGCCCATGCGTTGTTCGCATTCTGCCCGCGATAGCCCGAACAGCGTGCCGAAGAACTGAATGTTCTCGCGTATCGACAGGTCCGGATAAAGGTTGCCCCCAAGCCCTTGAGGCATGAAGGCAATGCGTCGGTAGAGGGTGCTGCGATGGCGTCGATCATCGATCGAGGCGCCGAGCACGTCCAGTTGGCCGTGCTGGAGCTTCTTCACCCCGGCAATCAGACCCAGCAGGCTCGATTTGCCGGCACCGTCCGGGCCGATCAGGCCGCAGCGAGTGCCGGCGGGCAGGCTGAAGGTAATATCGCTCAGCGCCACATGCTGGCCGTAGCGGTGTTCGAGACCCGAGGCGCGCAATGCCTCGTCGGCGGGGGCGCTCATTGCAAGTTGGCCGGCCAGTCGATGGGGGCGGTGCGTACATAGCCGGCGCCGGGCATGCCGGGTTTGGCCTGGGGCACTTCGCCGGGGCGGGTCAGGCGGACTTTGACGCGGAACACCAGTTTCTGCCGCTCATCACGGGTCTCGACTTCTTTCGGGGTGAACTGGGATTTGGCCGCGACGAAGCTGATCTTGGCTGGTAACGGTCGCTCGGGCAGGGCGTCGAGCAACAGCCGCGCTTCGTCGCCCACTGCCAATTTCCCCGCTACCGACGCCGGCAGATAGAGGTTCATGTATTGGTCGTTCGGATCGATCATCAGCAATACTCGACCGCCTGCCCCCAGCACTTCACCGGGCTCGGCCAGGCGCAACTGGATCACACCGTCGAGGGGCGCGCGCAACGTACTGTCATCTATTTCGCTGGTGAGCTGGGCCACCTGGGCCAGGGTCGCGCCGATGGCCGCATTCGCCGCCGATACTTGGGCCCGGGCGGCGTTGACCGCAGCGTTGGCGGTGTCGACGCTGGCTTGTTGCTGGTCGAGGACCTGGCCGCTGGCGTAACCGCGCTTGAACAGTTCCTGGGTTCGCTTGAGTTCTTGATGGGCGAGCAATTGTTCGCTCTGGCGCAGTTGCACGTTGGCTTCGGTGGCGGCGAGGTTCTGCCGGGCCCGCACGACTTCGGCCTCGGCCTGGTTGCGCTGGGCCTCCAGGGTGCGGGTGTCCATGCGCGCCAGCACTTGGCCCTTGATGACGTTGTCGCCTTCGTCGACCTGAACTTCGGCCAGGCGCCCGGGAGTCTTGCTGGCGATCTGGACCTCGGTGGCCTCAAGGCGGCCGTTGCCCATGCTCAGGCCTTCCGGCAGGCGATCGTGGCGCGATTTCCAATAGCCGAAACCGCCGGCGGCCAGCAACACGGTCATCAAGGCGAGGGCAAAAAAGCGAGAGGTACGATGGTTCGTCGACATGTCCGGCATCCTGCGGCTGTAGCATCGAAGTCTGCAGGATCAACGACCGACCGCGCTTGATATCCATCAACTCATCGGCGATCAGCGTAGCGCAATGACCGCTGCCCATTGTTCGGCCGTGACAGGCATCACCGACAGCCGCGAGCCTTTCTGCACCAGCGGCATTTCAGCCAGGGCAGTCTGTTGCTTGAGGTAGTCGAGCTTCAGCACGCGGGGGAAGGTCTCGACATGGGCCACGTCGATCGCGGTCCAGGGGTTTTTATCCGGGCTGGCCTTGGGGTCGAAGTAATGGCTGTCGGGTTCCAGCGCCGTTGGGTCAGGGTAGGCCGCGCGGACGATCCGGCCGATTCCGGCAATGCCTGGCTCGGGGCAGCTGGAGTGGTAGAAAAAGAACGCATCGTCCACCGCCATGGCCCGCAGGAAATTACGCGCCTGGTAGTTGCGAACCCCGTCCCAGCGGGCCTGGCCGAGTTTTTCCAAACCTTGGATGGATAATTCGTCGGGCTCGGATTTCATCAGCCAATAGGCCATGATTGCTACTCCTTGGCGGTGTTGAAAAAAATAGTTCAGCGATTTTATGACAAACCGACAGTCGGTTGACGCCAGAGTTTGCGTGTCGCCGCAGGTTGCCGCAAAATGCCGGCCTTCCAAGCTTGACGCTGCTGCACGGCCAATAAGAAAACCGCTGCTGTCATCGTGTGTGATATGCCTTGAGGGGGGCAATCGATGAAACGCAAACCGGATTTGTTGTGGATCTTGGTCATTCTGTTCGGTCTGGGTGTCGTGACCACGGGTTACGCCCAAAGCCTGTGGGCCAACAAGACCGAGGCGCCGGTGGATATCACCCAACCCGCGCCATCGCTCAAACGCTGAGCCTGCTTTCCTGGCGCCGCTGATTACCGCGGCGCCTACCCCGCGATATACCAATGCCTGTCGCTGACCGTTCCCTGCAGCGGCACGTCCCAGCTTGCCTGCGCCAATCGTTCGACTTTCTGGCATTCATGGGCCAGCCCCAATAGCGTCGGCTTGCGCCACTGCTTGCGTCGCGCCAGATACGCCAGGCTACGGTCATAAAAGCCACCGCCCATGCCCAGCCGGCCTCCCGCATCGTCGAACCCCACCAGTGGCAACAACACCAGATCCAATGTCCAGACCTTGCGCTGTCGGGCGATGTTCTTGCGCGGTTCAGGAATACGAAAGCGGTTGGGCTGCATTTTTTCGCCGGCGTGGATGCGCTGGAACACCATCTTGGTCTGTGGCCACGGGCTGAGCACCGGCAGATAAGTGGCCTTGCCCCGGCGCTGGGCCGCGCGCAGCAGCAGGCGCGGGTCGATCTCACCGTCGTTGGGCAGGTACAGGGCGATGTGTTTCGCACGGCGAAACAGCGGATGCTGGGCCAGTTGTCTGTACAGCCCGCGGGCGGCTTGCCGTTGCTGGGCGGGTGTCAGGGCACGACGGGCCTGGCGCAGCAGGCGTCGAAGTTGCGGGCGGGGCAGCAGCGCGGGTTCGGTCATATCGATGCTTCACGGAGTCGGCGACGGAGCACAGCGTAACCGCAAAACAGGACGCTCAGAAATGCCTGCGCCAGAAACGACAATGCCAGTCCGCATGGACTGGCATTGTCTGGAGTCAGGCTCCCCGGATGAACCGCTGTCGGCTTAGCCCTTGAACCCGAAAGTTCAAGGTGGAAGTTGCAGGGGGCGTTAAGGCTTTCCGTCAAGCGGACATGCACACCGGCCCCAACGTGCAACCCCCGTGGTTGTGCGTATCGGCTCAGGGACATCACCAACTGGCAAGCACCCCAGGGAGTGAGGCGAGTATACCCCAGGCAGCCTCGCGAATCAGCCCTTGCTGACGTCTGGATCGGTGGCGAGCACCAGATCCACCCGATCGAGCAGGTCGCGCACCTGTTCACGGGTCGAGCCACTGACCTGTACGTCTGGCGTATCCTGGCGATGCAACAGGTCGTGGGTGATGTTCAAGGCGGCCATCACGGCGATGCGGTCGGCGCCGATGACTTTGCCGCTGCTGCGGATCTCGCGCATCTTGCCGTCCAGGTAACGGGCGGCGCTCACCAGGTTGCTGCGCTCTTCCTGGGGGCAGATGATCGAATATTCTTTGTCGAGGATCTGCACGGTAACGCTATTGCTTGAACTCATGAGTCTTGCTCCAGGGCCTTGAGGCGCGAAATCATCGATTCGACCTTACGCCGGGCGATTTCGTTTTTTTCAATGAGGTGCGCGCGTTCCTCGCGCCAGGTCTTTTCCTGAGCTAATAGGAGTCCGTTTTGGCTCTTAAGTTGCTCGACCCGGTCAATTAGCAACTCGAGTCTGGCCATCAGCGCTTGCAGGTCGGTGTCTTCCATTGTGTCCACTGAAGATTGTGTCTGATGGAGGGATGTAGGTCGTACAGCCTCTGATAGTCTTGGCGAGTCTGTCGATGTAGGATACAAGGCCTCCATTCTAGACATAGCGCCGTCTGGCGCCTAGCTGCCCATGCCCATTCAGAATTCCCCGTATCAAGCATTCGCCACCCTGCTGAGCACCAGCGGTCATCCTGTCTCGCCTGCCGAACTGCATGGCCTGCTGCTCGGTCGCAGCTGCGCCGGCGCCGGTTTCGATGCCAACGGCTGGTTGGCCGACGCCGCCGAGCTGCTGGAAGGCGAGCCGGCGGACAACGTCCGTAACGCGCTCATCGGCCTGCAGGAAATGGTCAAGGGCGAACTGACCAGCGACGACATGACCGTCGTCCTGCTGCTGCCCACTGACGACGCCCCCCTGGCCGAACGCGCCGCTGCGCTGGGCCAGTGGTGCCAGGGCTTCCTCGCCGGCTTTGGCTTGACCCGCCGCGAATACGCCTTGAGCGAAGAGGCCAAGGAAGTGTTGCAGGACTTGGCGGCGATCTCCCAGGTCCAGGATGCCCTGGAAGAGTCCGATGACGGCGAAAGCGACTACATGGAAGTGATGGAGTACCTGCGGGTCGCGCCATTGCTGCTGTTCACCGAGACCAAGAAAACCGATGCAGCGGCCCCCAAGCCATCCTTGCATTAATTTTTAGAGGGAACACCGTCTGCCCATGATTCATATCCCGAAATCGGAATACAGCCGTCGCCGCAAGGCCCTGATGGCGCAGATGGAACCCAACAGCATCGCAATCCTGCCCGCCGCCGCCGTTGCGATCCGCAACCGCGACGTCGAGCACGTCTACCGCCAGGACAGCGACTTCCAGTACCTCAGCGGCTTTCCCGAACCGCAAGCGGTGCTGGTGCTGATGCCCGGCCGGGCCCATGGCGAATACATCCTCTTTTGTCGCGAGCGCAACGCCGAACGTGAGTTGTGGGATGGCCTGCGCGCCGGCCAGGAAGGCGCGATCCGTGACTACGGTGCCGACGACGCATTTCCCATCACCGACATCGACGACATCCTGCCGGGCCTGATCGAAGGCCGCGACCGGGTGTATTCGGCCATGGGCAGCAACCCTGAATTCGACCGACACCTGATGGAGTGGATCAACGTGATTCGCTCCAAGGCTCACCTCGGTGCCCAGCCGCCGAACGAATTCGTTGCCCTGGATCATCTGCTGCATGACATGCGCCTGTATAAATCGGCGGCAGAAGTGAAAGTGATGCGCGAAGCGGCGCGGATTTCCGCCCAGGCGCATGTCCGGGCGATGCAGGCGGCTCGCCCGGGGCTGCATGAATTCAGCCTCGAAGCCGAGCTCGATTATGAGTTCCGCAAGGGCGGGGCGAAGATGCCGGCCTATGGCTCGATCGTCGCGTCGGGGCGCAACAGCTGCATCCTGCATTACCAGCAGAACGACGCGCCGCTCAAGGATGGCGATCTGGTGCTGATCGACGCCGGCTGTGAAATCGACTGCTATGCCAGCGATATCACCCGTACCTGGCCGGTCAGTGGCAAGTTTTCACCCGAGCAGAAGGCGATCTACGAAGTGGTGCTGGCCGCCCAGGAAGCCGCGTTTGCCCAGATCGCGCCGGACAAGCATTGGAACCAGGCCCATGAAGCGACAGTCCGGGTCATTACCGAAGGCCTGGTGCGCCTGGGGTTGCTGCAAGGCGAAGTGGACGAGCTGATCGCCAGCGAAGCCTACCGGGCGTTCTACATGCACCGCGCCGGCCACTGGCTGGGCATGGACGTGCATGACGTGGGCGAGTACCGGGTCGGCGGCGAGTGGCGGGTACTGGAGATCGGCATGACCCTGACGGTGGAGCCGGGCATCTACATCAGCCCGAACAACCGCAGCGTAGCGAAAAAATGGCGCGGCATTGGCGTGCGCATCGAGGATGACGTGGTAGTGACCAAAACCGGTTGTGAAATCCTGAGCCAGGGCGTGCCGAAAACGGTCGCCGACATCGAGGCCCTGATGGCCGCCGCCCGGACTCAAGCGGCATGAGCCGGGTCAACCTGGCGATCATTGGCGGCGGCCTGGTCGGTGCGAGCCTGGCCCTGGCGCTGCAGGCCGGTGCCAAGGCCCGGGGCTGGAAGATCATGCTGATCGAGCCCTTCGCCCCCGGCCATGCCTGGCAGCCGAGCTACGACGCCCGTTCTTCGGCGTTGTCCTACGGGGCCCGGCAGATCTATCAACGCTTGGGCGTCTGGCAGGAAATTTCCCGTCGCGCCGAGCCGATCAAACAGATCCACGTGTCCGATCGCGGGCGATTCTCCACGGCGCGCCTGTCGGCCATGGAAGAAGGCGTGCCGGCCCTGGGTTACGTGGTGGAGAACGCCTGGCTCGGACAGTGCCTGTGGCAAGCTCTGGACAACGAAGTGGTCAGTTGGCGCTGCCCGGCGCAGGTCACTCGGATGGAACCGCTGGTCGGCGGTTATCGCCTGACCCTCGACGACGAAACCACCCTGGAGTGCGACCTTGCCGTACTGGCTGATGGCGGCCGCTCCGGGCTGCGCGAGCAACTGGGCGTCGGCGTGCGTAATCGGCCTTATGACCAGAGTGCGTTGATTGCCAACATCACCCCCAGCGAAGCCCACAATGGCATGGCCTTCGAACGCTTCACCGATGACGGCCCGATGGCCTTGTTGCCACTGCCGGAGAATCGTTGCGCGCTGGTCTGGACCCGTCAGGGCATGGACGCGCAACGGCTGGCGGCCCTCGACGAGCGCAGCTTCCTCAGCGAATTGCAGGGTGTGTTCGGTTATCGCCTGGGTACGCTGAAGCAGGTGGGCGTGCGACATCTGTATCCGCTGGCACTGGTGGAGGCCGAAGAGCAGGTACGTCCGCACTTGGCGATCCTCGGCAACGCCGCCCACAGCCTGCACCCGATTGCCGGGCAGGGGTTCAACCTGTCCCTGCGCGACGCCCAGGCCCTGGCCGATGCCTTGCTCGACAGCGAAAGCGAGCCTGGGGATTTTGCCGTGCTGCAAGCCTACCGCGAGCGCCAGCGAATGGATCAGGCCCTGACCGTCGGGTTTTCCGACCAGGTCACGCGCTTGTTCGCCAGCAGCCTGCCGTTGGTGTCCCTGGGGCGTAACCTCGGCCTGCTGGGCCTCGACCTGCTGCCTCCGGCCAAGCGTTGGTTCGCCCGCCAGGCCATGGGGCTGGGGACACGTCCCGATGTTTGAGGACGGGGCTGTCATTTCTTTTCATGGGCGGCTGATGTCGCCAGCAAAACAGGCTTAGAGCATGGAATTGCGTGCAGATCTGCTGATTGTCGGCGCCGGTATGGTCGGCAGCGCCCTGGCGCTGGCGTTGCAGGGCAGTGGCCTGCAAGTGCTGCTGCTCGACGGCAGCCCGATGAGCGTCAAACCCTTCGATGCCCAGGCCGCGTTCGAGCCCCGGGTCAGTGCCTTGTCGACGGCCAGCCAGCGGATTCTCGATCGCCTGGGCGTCTGGGACGGTATCACCGCCCGGCGGGCCAGCCCCTACACCGATATGCACGTCTGGGACGGCAGCGGCACTGGGCAGATCCATTTTTCGGCCGCCAGCCTGCATGCCGAGGCGCTTGGGCACATCGTTGAAAACCGCGTCGTGCAGGACGCCCTGCTGGATCGATTGCATGACTGCGACCTGGGCCTGCTGGCCAATGCCCGGTTGGAACAGATGCGCCGTTCCGGTGACGACTGGCTGCTGACCCTGGCCGATGGCCGCACCTTGCGAGCACCGCTGGTCATTGCCGCCGACGGTGCGAATTCCGCTGTGCGGCGCCTGACCGGTGTGGCGACGAGGGAATGGGATTACCTGCACCACGCCATCGTCACCAGCGTGCGTAGCGCCCGGCCCCATCGAATGACGGCATGGCAGCGCTTCACCGACAACGGTCCGCTGGCGTTCCTGCCACTTGAGCGTGATGGCCAGCACGACTGGTGCTCGATCGTCTGGTCCACCACCCCTGGTGAAGCGCAACGCTTGATGGCGCTCGACGACACAGCGTTCTGCAACGAACTGGAACGGGCCTTCGAAGGCCAGCTCGGTACGGTCGTGAGTGCCGACCCGCGACTTTGCGTGCCCCTGCGCCAACGGCATGCCAAGCGTTACGTGGCCGAAGGGCTGGCGCTGATCGGCGACGCCGCCCATACCATTCACCCTTTGGCCGGGCAGGGCGTGAACCTGGGTTTCCTCGACGCCGCCGTACTGGCCGAAGTGCTGTTGCAAGCGGCTGGACGTGGCGAACGGCTGGCGGATGTGAAGGTGTTGAGCCGCTACGAGCGGCGACGCATGCCCCATAACCTGGCACTGATGGCGGCCATGGAGGGGTTCGAGCGGTTGTTCCAGGCCGATCCGTTGCCGGTGCGCTGGTTGCGTAATACCGGGCTGAAGCTGGTAGACCGCATGCCTGAGGCCAAGGCGCTGTTCGTGCGCGAAGCGCTGGGGTTGATTGGGGATTTGCCGGATTTGGCCAAGGCTTAGATTTTTGTTGGGGCCAAAGGCCTCATCGCGGGCAAGCCTTGCTCCCACTGGTGTGCATTGTGGGACGAGCTTTTGTGGGAGCAAGGCTTGCCCGCGATTGCGGATGCAAAAACACAGCACATCTCATAGCTGCAACATTTGGAAATGTGTCCACCCACTGTTCGATTGAGAAGCCAAATGTGAGTCCTTATCATTTGCGCACTTCATCCTCGAGAGACCGCCCCCATGTCGGCACCCAAGCGCCTGCTGTCCGCCCTCGCCTTGACCCTGATCGGTACGACTGCTGCCCAGGCCGCCGATGAGGTGGTGGTCTACTCCTCGCGTATCGACGAGCTGATCAAGCCAGTCTTCGATGCCTATACCAAGAAGACCGGCGTGTCGGTGAAGTTCATCACCGACAAGGAAGCGCCGCTGATGCAGCGGATCAAGGCCGAAGGCGAGAGCGCCACCGCCGACCTGCTGCTCACCGTCGACGCCGGCAACCTCTGGCAGGCCGAGCAGATGGGCATTCTCCAGCCGTTCACCTCCCCGGTGATCGACGCCAACATCCCCTCTCAATACCGTGCTTCTTCCCACGCCTGGACCGGTTTGAGCCTGCGGGCCCGGACCATTGTCTACTCCACCGACCGGGTTAAACCGAACGAATTGACCACCTATGAAGCGTTGGCTGGCAAAGAGTGGGAAGGCCGCTTGTGCCTGAGGACTTCGAAAAAGGTCTATAACCAGTCCCTGACCGCCACGCTGATCGAAACCCACGGGGCGGAAAAAACCGAGGAAATCCTCAAGGGCTGGGTCAGGAACCTGTCCACCGACGTGTTCTCCGACGACACTGCACTGCTTGAAGCGATCAATGCTGGCCAGTGCGATGTTGGCATCGTCAACACCTACTACTACGGCCGCTTGCACCAGCAGAAGCCGGACCTGAAGGTGAAGCTGTTCTGGCCGAACCAGGCCGACCGTGGCGTGCACATCAACCTTTCGGGTATTGGCTTGACCAAGCATGCACCGCATCCGGAGGCCGCGAAGAAGCTGGTGGAATGGATGACCACGCCAGAGGCGCAGAGCATCTTCGCCGACGTGAACCAGGAGTTCCCGGCCAATCCGAAGGTGGAGCCTTCCAAGGAAGTGGCAGCCTGGGGCAAGTTCAAGGCCGATACCCTGCCGGTGGAAGTCGCGGGTAAACGCCAGGCTGAAGCCATTCGCATGATGGATCGCGCTGGCTGGAACTGAGACCAGTCCTGTTCAGTTCATTGATAACATGTGGCGAGGGAGCTTGCTCCCGCTGGAGGGCGAAGCCCTCCCAGAGTATCTGCAGGCCATGGTCCGGAACTTTGGGGGCTACTTCGTAGCCCAGCGGGAGCAAGCTCCCTCGCCACGTGACTATTTGTTTAATGAGAGTTTTCCTTGGCCCACCCCGCCCAACGCCGCTGGTACCCCCTGGTCTTCGCCATCGCCGCGCTGGTCCTGTTGCCCCTGAGCGTCCTGCTGCTGTCCTGGCAGAGCATCGACCAACAGATTTGGTCCCACCTGTGGGACACCCAGATGCTACGTCTGTTGGGCAATACCCTCACATTGATCCTCGGGGTGGGTTTCGGGGTGACGTTACTGGGTGTCAGTCTCGCCTGGCTCACCAGCCTGTGTGAGTTCCCGGGGCGACGTTGGCTCGACTGGGCCTTGATGCTGCCGTTCGCGATTCCGGCCTACGTGTTGGCGTTTGTCTTCGTTGGCCTGCTGGATTTTGCCGGCCCCGTGCAGACGCTGATGCGTGAATGGTTCGGCAGCGGCCTGCGCCTGCCCCGGGTGCGCTCCACCGGCGGGGTGATCCTGGTGCTGGTCCTGGTGTTTTACCCTTACGTCTATCTGCTGGCGCGCAGTGCCTTCCTGGCCCAGGGCAAGGGGTTGATGGAAGCTGCCCGGGTGCTTGGGCAGTCGCCGTGGCAGGCGTTCTGGCGCGTGGCGTTGCCGATGGCCCGGCCGGCTATCGGTGCGGGCGTGGCGCTGGCGCTGATGGAAACCCTGGCGGATTTCGGCGCGGTATCGGTCTTCAACTTCGACACCTTTACCACCGCCATCTACAAGACCTGGTACGGCTTCTTCAGCCTCTCCAGCGCCGCCCAACTGGCCAGCCTGTTGTTGCTGGCAGTGATGCTGGTGCTCTACGGTGAACGCCGGGCCCGCGGTGCCCACCGAGCCAGTAACGAGCGGCCCCGGGTCAAGGCTCTGTACACGTTGCGCGGCCTCAAGGCCGTGGCAGCCAGCAGTTGGTGCTTCCTGGTCTTTGCCTGTGCATTTGTCATTCCGGTGGTGCAGTTGGTGGTGTGGTTCTGGCAGCGCGGTCGCTTTGACCTGGAGGAGCGTTATGCCGGGCTGATCCTTCACACCCTCTACCTGGGAGGCCTGGCCGCCCTGATCACCGTTTGCGTCGCCTTGTTGCTGGCGTTCGCCCGGCGGCTCGCGCCGACCCGCCCCATTCGTGCTGGCGTCGGCCTGGCGAACCTGGGCTATGCCTTGCCCGGTTCGGTGCTGGCGGTGTCGATCATGCTTGCATTCAGCTTTCTGGACCGTGAGCTGGTCATCCCGCTGTCGACCTGGTTCGGCGGTGCAGGCAAGCCGTTGTTGCTGGGCAGCCTGTCGGCACTGTTGCTGGCGTATCTGGTGCGCTTCCTGGCCGTGGCCTACGGACCGTTGGAGAGCAGCCTGGCGCGAATTCGCCCGTCCTTGCCCGAAGCGGCACGCAGCCTTGGGGTCAGTGGGCCACGACTGTTTTTCAAAGTGTATCTGCCGTTGCTGTTGCCCGGCACCTTGAGCGCGGCGTTGCTGGTGTTCGTCGACGTGCTCAAGGAAATGCCCGCGACCCTGCTGATGCGCCCGTTCGGCTGGGACACGCTGGCGGTGCGGATCTTCGAAATGACCAGCGAAGGGGAGTGGGCCCGGGCCGCGCTGCCGGCGCTGACCCTGGTGTTGGTTGGGTTATTGCCGGTCATCGGATTGATACGACGTTCGGCCCATCGAAACAGCTAGGTGCCAGTCCTACCTCATGCGGCTACAATGCGCGGCATTCGGTGCGGTCCGTCTGTCGGACCGGGCAACTGAGAGCGTCAGAAAACTCCTTTTTTCAGGCGTTCGCGCTACGCAGTGCCCGTCCGCACCTTCGCCAAGCCCGGAAGGAGAAACCCATGGGACAGCGTACGCCTCTGTATGACCTTCATCTCGCCCTCGGCGCGAAGATGGTCGATTTTGGCGGTTGGGATATGCCTTTGCACTACGGCTCGCAAGTCGAAGAACACCATCAGGTGCGTCGCGACTGCGGTGTGTTCGATGTCTCCCACATGACCGTGATCGATGTCGCAGGCGCCCAGGCCAAGGCCTGGCTCCAGCGTTTGCTGGCCAATGACGTCGATCGTTTGCAGGACGCAGGAAGTGCCCTGTACAGCGCAATGCTCAATGAGCGCGGCGGCATCGTCGACGACATGATCGTCTACCGTGTCGAAGACGGTTATCGGCTGGTCTTCAACGCCTCGACCCGCGACCAGGACCTGGCCTGGATGCAGGCACAGCTCGGTGACTACGATGTGCAGCTGCATGAGCGCCCCGAACTGGCGATGCTGGCGATCCAGGGCCCCCAGGCCCGGCAGAAGATCGCTGAACTGGTGACGCAACAGCGTGGGCAAATCATCCAGCAACTCAAGCCTTTCGAAGGTCGCGCCGACGGCGAATGGTTCATCGCCCGGACCGGCTACACCGGCGAAGATGGCCTGGAAATCGTCCTGCCTGCCCAGGAGGCGCCGAGTTTCTTCAACGACCTGGTAGGTGCCGGCATTTCGCCCATCGGCCTTGGCGCTCGCGATACCTTGCGCCTGGAGGCCGGCATGAACCTCTACGGCCAGGACATCCACCAAGACGTTTCCCCGCTGGCCTCGAACATGGCCTGGAGTATCGCCTGGGAACCGGCGAACCGTCAGTTCATCGGGCGCAGTGCGCTGGAAACCGAGCTTGCCAGTGGCGTGCAGCACAAACTGGTCGGGCTGGTGCTGGAAGAACGCGGCGTTTTACGCGCCCATCAGGTGGTTCGCATCGCCAATGTTGGCGAAGGGGAGATCACCAGTGGTAGTTTTTCTCCTACGCTTAGCAAGTCGATCGCCCTGGCACGTGTTCCGATGGCTACCGCCGACCGTGCCGAGGTAGAAATTCGCGGCAAGTGGTATCCGGTACGGGTGGTCAAGCCGACCTTCGTCCGCCATGGCAAAACCCTGATCTAACCTTTTGCGGCGGGCCGCTGGCCGCTGACACTTCTCTTGAGGACACAGAGTATGAGTTTTATCCCTACCGATTTGCATTTTGCCGAAAGCCATGAGTGGGCACGCCTGGAAGCTGACGGTAGCGTCACCGTGGGCATCAGCGATCATGCGCAGGAAGCCTTGGGCGATGTAGTATTTGTCGAGTTGCCCGAGGTTGGTAAGGTGTTTTCCGCAAATGACCAGGCCGGTGTGGTTGAGTCGGTCAAGGCCGCTTCCGATATCTATTCCCCGATTGCAGGTGAAGTGATCGCGGTCAACGAGGAGTTGGGCGGTTCTCCGGAACTGCTGAACTCCGATCCGTACAGCGCCTGGATCTTCAAGCTCAAGCCAGAGAACAAGGCCGACTTGGACAAGTTGCTCGACGCGGCCGGCTATAAGTCCGCTATCGGCGAATAACCCGGATCTAATGTGGGAGCGGGCTTACTCGCGAAAGCGGTGTGTCAGGTTCAGTATTGTTGACTGATACGCCGCTTTCGCGAGCAAGCCCGCTCCCACAGGATATTGGGGGCAGCCTTGGGATGTTCACCGGGCAAAAAAATGCCGCTCAATCGAGCGGCATTTTTTATTGGGCGGGAATCAGTCCTGGGCGACGGCGTTTTTCGCCAGGATCGCGTTGGCCAGCTCCATGTCGGTGGCTTGCAGGCCTGGGTTGTCGGCACGAACTTTTTGCATCGCCGCTTCCAGGTAGGGGCCACGAATACCGCCATCACTGGCAACGAAGCTACCGGCATCGTCCTGGGCAGCGACGATCAGCTTGTGATCCTTGAAGGTCAGGTAGGTGGATCCGGTGGTCGCGCCGGATGAGATGACGTTACGCCAAAACGTGTCGGCCATTGCCGAGCCAACAGGAAGAGACAGCAAGGCTAGGGTAGCGACAGCAAGTTTGAGACGCATGATAGGTGACTCCACTGGGTTAACTATGACTTTGGATTACCTGCGCCTCTATTCAGTTCCATGACTTGTCAGTCAGCCCGTTCCACCTGCAGCACCGCACCTTCCTGTGCCACTACCCTGACCCGCGTGCCAACGGCCGACTCGGGCCCCTTGGCCAGCCAGACACTGTCGGCCACCTTGATCTTGCCACGGCCATCGACAATCGCTTCATGAACCGGGAAAACCTTGCCGATCAGCTCCTGGCCGCGCAGGTTCAGGTGCGGCTGGTCGCTTTGGCGCACAGCGCTGCGCTGGCGCTGCCACCAGTACAGTGCCGTTGCGATGGCGAACAGGCCGAACAACAGGAACTGCATCTCCCACGACATCTGCGGCAGGATGAACGTGAGCACGCCGACCGCGGCGGCGGCCATGCCGATCCACAGCAAGTAGCCGCCGGCGCCGAACACTTCAAGGATCAGCAGGATGACACCCAGCGCCAGCCAGTCCCAATACGACATGTGTTGCAGGAATTCCCACATAGGCGCGCCTCAGGCTTTCTTGCTGTCGAAGGTGGCCCTGACGATCTCGCCGATGCCGCCGACCGCACCGATGACCTGGCTGGCTTCCAGCGGCATCAGAATCACCTTGCTGTTGTTGGCCGAAGCCAGCTTGCCCAGCGCATCGATGTATTTCTGCGCGACGAAATAGTTCACGGCCTGGACATTACCGTCGGCAATCGCCTGGGACACCACCTGGGTGGCCAGTGCTTCGGCCTGTGCCTGGCGCTCGCGGGCCTCGGACTCCAGGAACGCGGCCTGGCGGCTGCCCTCGGCCTCGAGGATTTGCGCCTGCTTCTTGCCTTCGGCGGTGAGAATCGCCGACGCTCGCAGGCCCTCGGCTTCGAGGATCTGGGCACGCTTGATACGTTCGGCTTTCATTTGTCCCGACATGGCGGCCATCAGGTCGGCCGGTGGGCTGATGTCCTTGATCTCGATCCGGGTGATCTTGATGCCCCATGGCGCCGTGGCTTCATCGACGGTGCGCAGCAGTTTTTCGTTGATACCGTCACGCTGGCTCAGCATCGCGTCCAGCTCCATGGACCCCAGCACGGTGCGGATATTGGTTTGCAGCAGGTTGCGGATGGCGTGTTCGAGGTTGTTGACCTCGTAGGCTGCCTGGGCCGTATTGACCACCTGGAAGAAGCACACGGCGTCGATCTGCACTGTGGCGTTGTCGGCGGTAATGACTTCCTGGGGCGGGATGTCCAGTACGCTTTCCATGACATTGATCTTGCGCCCGATGCGATCCATCACCGGGATGATGATGTTCAAGCCGGGCTTGAGCGTGTTGGTGTAGCGACCGAACCGCTCGACAGTCCATTGGTAGCCCTGGGGCACGACCTTGAAACCCATGAACAGGATGGCGACCACGAGGCCGATGAAAAGTAGAAGTACGCTACCGATCTGCATGACGGTTCCCTGTGCGAATTGAGATGGACCTGCGAGCCCTGAGTGTAGGGCAAGCGGCCACTATCTTCCCTATGTGGGAGCAAAGCTTGCTCGCGATGCAGGCGCCTTGCTTCCCAGGGAGACCGCGTTATCTTCATCGCGGGCAAGCCTTGCTCCCACAGCGGGGATAAATCCCCTCGCCACAGGTGCTGCCACAACTACTTCTGCTCGCTCTGTGGCGTAACCCGCAGCACTTCCTCGACTGTGGTCAAGCCAGCCGCCACCTTTTGTGCCCCCGACAAGCGCAGGCTGCGCATGCCTTCCTTGAAGGCCTGGCGGCGCACCGCCAACAGGTCGGTGTCGGGGTGGATCAAGGCCTTGACGCTGTCGGTCAGTTGCATGATTTCGTAGACGCCGGCGCGGCCGCGGTAACCGGTGTCGCGGCATTCCAGGCAACCGACGGCTTGTTGGGCATTGCTCGGCAGCGGTGCCTGCCAGGGCCGGGTCAGGGTCTGCCAGTCATCTTCATCCAGGGTCAGGGGGGCCTTGCACTGCGGGCATAGGGTGCGCACCAGCCGCTGGGCCATGACCCCGAGCACGGTGGCCTTGATCAGGTAATGGGGCACACCCAGCTCCAGCAGGCGACTGATGGCGCTCGGCGCGTCATTGGTGTGCAGCGTCGACAGCACAAGGTGCCCGGTGAGCGCCGCCTGGATCGCCATTTCAGCGGTCTCCAGGTCGCGGATCTCGCCGATCATGATGATGTCCGGGTCTTGTCGCATCAGTGCCCGCACCCCGGCAGCGAAGCTCAGGTCGATGTTGTGCTGGACCTGCATCTGGTTGAAGGATGCCTCGACCATTTCAATCGGGTCTTCGATGGTGCAGAGGTTCACTTCCGGCGTCGCCAGTTTCTTGAGGGTGGTGTAGAGGGTGGTGGTCTTGCCGGAACCGGTAGGCCCGGTTACCAGGATGATGCCGTTGGGCTGGCGGGTCATGTCCTGCCAGCGGCGCAGGTCGTCGGCGGAGAAACCGAGCTGGTCGAAGTCCTTGAGCAACACTTCCGGGTCGAAGATCCGCATGACCATTTTTTCACCGAACGCCGTGGGCAAGGTCGACAGGCGCAATTCCACTTCGCCGCCGTCCGGGGTCTTGGTCTTGACCCGGCCGTCCTGGGGTTTGCGTTTTTCCGCGACGTTCATCCGCCCCAGGCTCTTGAGGCGGCTGACGATCGCCATCGTGACCTGCGGCGGGAACTGATAGACGGTGTGCAGCACCCCGTCGATGCGAAACCGTACGGTGCCCTGCTCGCGGCGCGGTTCGATGTGGATATCACTGGCGCGCTGCTGGAAGGCGTACTGGAACAGCCAGTCGACGATATTGACGATGTGGGCGTCATTGGCGTCCGGCTCCTGGTCGCTGGCACCCAGGTTGAGCAACTGTTCGAAATTGCTCAGGTTGCTCGGCTGCTGGTCGACCGTGGTGGCGCCGCTGACCGATTTGGCCAGGCGATAGAACTCCACGCTCAAGCGCTGGATGTCCACCGGGTTGGCGACCACCCGCTTGATCGGCAGCTTGAGCACGTGGGTCAGGTCGGCTTCCCAACTGCTGACGTAAGGTTGTGCGCTGGCGACGGTGACGGCGTCACGATCGACCGCCACCGCGAGGATCTTGTGACGCTGGGCAAAGGCATAGGACATCAAGGGCGTCACGGCCGCGACGTTGATTTTCAACGGGTCGATGCGCATGTAGGGCTGGCCGGCCTGCTGGGACAACCATAGGGTCAGGCTCTCCAGGTCCAGGCGCTTGCCGGGGCGGCTGAGGTCGTCCAGGTGCTGGTTGGCGATGAACTCCAGGGGATGCAACTGGGCATTGGCGCTGTGGCGTCGGCGGGCGTTAAGCGCGGTTTCGGCTGAATCCTGGCTGATGAAGCCCTGGGCGACCAGTTGGCGCAGCAGATCGTTGAGGTCCAGCCAGCGGTCCTGAGTGGCGTGTTTGGTGGACATGCGGGTTCCTATTGGACAATTGCAGCAAAGCCGCGATACAGACGCTTCGGCGTCCTCGCTCGGTGTGCAAAAGAATAGTCCCGACCCTATGGACCGTTGGGCCACTACCCGACCAATGCGTTGCGAAATCTTGCCCGTGGAGGTTCATCCCGCTGCTTGGGCCGGCCCAACCCGTGCAATATCAGCATCTTGCAGGTCCACCGAGCAGACGCTGATCAAGTTACGTAATTTTTCCGCGATGACTTGGGCACGGTGCCAGCTCAGCCCGTCCATGACGATGTCCAGCGACAGCAGATCGTCGAGGCGCTCGACATGAACCTGCTGCGGCGTCAGGCCCTGCAAGGCAAACAGGTTCAACGCCCGACACAGTAAATCCGGCTCGGCTTCGGCCAGCAGTTGGTACCGCGCCCGGCAATGGGTATTGGCGGCGTGCCAGGCATCGGCGCGGGTCGGGGCAAGGGCAACGGCTTCGAGTGGGGGCATGTTCGGTCTCCTTGGGGGCGGGAGAAATATTTACATGCGTCGTGGGGTATTTCTTATCTAAGATGCGTGAAATTGGCGGTGTTTCGAATTGCCTGATTCTCTAAATCAATCATTGTGGGTTTGATTATGCATAGTGAGTTGGACGGCTACGACCGCAGGATACTGGCACTGCTGCAAGAAGATGCCTCGCTGTCCAGTGCGCAGATCGCCGAGCAGGTGGGTTTGTCGCAATCGCCGTGCTGGCGGCGGATCCAGCGGATGAAGGAGGAGGGCATCATTCGCGGCCAGGTGACGCTGCTGGATCGCAAGAAAATCGGCCTCAATACGCAGATCTTCGCCGAAATCAAACTCAACGCCCATGGACGTTCGAATTTCACCGAGTTCACCGAGGCGATTCGCGGCTTTCCCGAGGTGCTGGAGTGTTACGTGCTGATGGGCTCGGTGGATTTCCTGCTGCGCATCGTCACGGCGGATATCGAGGCCTATGAGCGATTCTTTTTCGAGAAGCTGTCGATGGTGCCGGGGATCCAGGAGGTGAACTCGATCGTGGCGCTGTCGGAGATCAAGTCGACGACGAGTTTGCCGGTGGTGCGCTGAGCTGTCCTGCGGTGTCTGTGCTGGCCACATCGCGAGCAGGCTCGCTCCCACAATGGATCTTCGGCAAATAGAGATCCCATGTGGGAGCGAGCCTGCTCGCGATGGCGATGTTACAGACGCAGCAAAGTCTTCCAAGCCCGATTCTGGTAAACCGCAATCGCCTGTTGCTTGCGTGCATCCAGCGTTTCGTCGGTGATCGGCTGGTTGGCCAGTTGCGCCAGTTTGTTCAACTCGCCGTAGAGGCGGTCCATTTCCGGGATCTCCAGCACATGACGGGCGTGGTGGAGCCAGGCCTGGATGCGTTCGATGCGCGGCAGTTGCTCGGCGAGGTCTTCCGGCTGCTGCTGATAGCGTTGCAATTGCAGGGACGAGGACTCTTCGCCCAGCAGGCGCGACAGCCAACTGCCCAGTTGCGCCGCGCCCTGGCGATTGCCACGGGTGTTGCGCTCGGCGGCCCAACTGCGAGCCAGCAGCCAGCGTGAGGTGTTGAGGGAAAACAGGCCCCAGCGCGGGTCTTGCAGCTCTTCGAGGAACTGTTCCGGCGCGGCCTTGCGCACGTCTTCATCATCCAGGCCGGCCTGGACCAGCGGGCGCCAGTCTTCCAGCAACGCGTCCAGGGCCAGGCGCAAGTCGTGGGTCGATTGGCGCGGCGCGGCCTGGCCGAGGCTGCTGAGCAGGGCGCGCAGTTCGGCGAGGTTTTCCACCCAGTCCTGCAACAGGCGCCAGTGGCCGTTGAAGCGGTATTGCTCGGCCAGGCGCTGGCTGCTGCCGAGCAAATGCCAGCTCAGCGCGGCGAAGGCGTCGTCCAGCGGCGTTTCGGCGGTCAGTTGCGGGGCCGGCAGGCTCAGGGCATAGCTGCCTGCGTCATACAGGCGATAGCCACGCTCGGCCTTGCTGATGTCGCAAGGCATCAACGGCAGGGTCGCGGCCAGTTCGGCTGCCAGTTCCAGCAGGGCGGCGGGTTCGCCTTCGCGCAGCTCCAGCTCCAGCTCGCAGATCTCTTCCTTCTGCTTGCCGACCACGACATGGCCCAGGTCCAGGGCGGCTTCGATGACCACCTTGCTTTTGCCACGGCCCCAGGCGATTTCAGCGCGTTCGCGAACGAAATCGGTGGTGAAGATGGCCTTGAGGGTTTTCTTGTCCAGTTCGGTCAAGGCCTCGGGCCAGCATTCGCCGTCGAGCTTCTTCAGGTCGAGCTTGGCCTTGGGCAGGTGCCAGTCGTACTCATTGCGCTCGGACAGGCCGGCGACGCTCTGGCCGCGGGTCTTGAGGGTCTGGATCACGTCTTCGCCGTCGCGACGCAAGCGCAGGGCGACCTTGGCCCGGGCCAGGTCACGCTCTGGCGTGTCGAAATACTGGTTCATCAGTTCGTGGCGTTCCCAGCCACTCTTGTTGCGTTTTTTCAGCAGCGGATGCTCGCGCAAGGCTGCCAGGGTCTCGCGGCTGACGCGGAGTTTGATTTCGGTTTCTTTCTGCATGGCCGGAAAATCCAGGGATCGGGTGTGCAGCCGGGGGAAGGTGTGGCTGCCAAGGTCGTGCAGTGTACAGGACTCGTCCACCCTAGGTGCTGCGGCGGTTTATTCCTTGCGCCAGATGGTTCTATGATGGACATCAATCTGTAAGCCCGGAGTCAGCGATGCCTTTGCCGTCCATAAAAGATCAATTCGCTGCCCTGATCGCCGCGCCTTCGGTCAGTTGTACCCAGCCTGGGCTCGACCAGTCCAACAGCACCGTGATCGAGCTGTTGGCAGGCTGGCTCACGGAGCTTGGGTTCTCCTGCGATATCCAGCAGGTCAGCCCGGGCAAGTTCAACCTGCTGGCCAGTTTCGGCAGCGGTCCCGGCGGCCTGGTGCTGGCGGGTCACAGTGACACCGTGCCGTTCGACGCCGCGCTTTGGCAGACCGACCCGTTGAAGCTCACCGAGGTCGATGGCCGTTGGGTCGGCCTGGGCAGTTGTGACATGAAGGGTTTTTTCGCCCTGGTCATTGAAGCGGTCAAGCCGCTGCTGGACCAACCGTTCAAGCAGCCGCTGCTGATCCTCGCCACCTGCGACGAAGAAAGCTCCATGGCCGGCGCCCGGGCCCTGGCCGATGCCGGACGACCACTGGGGCGCGCGGCGGTGATTGGTGAACCGACCGGCCTGCGGCCGATTCGCCTGCACAAAGGCGTGATGATGGAGCGCATCGATATTCTTGGGCGCAGCGGTCATTCCTCCGACCCGAGCCTGGGCCACAGCGCGCTGGAAGCCATGCACGATGCCATGGGCGAACTGCGTGGCCTGCGCCTGCAATGGCAGCGTGAATTCCGTAACCCGCAGTTCACCGTACCGCAGCCGACCCTGAACTTCGGCTGCATCCACGGCGGCGACAATCCCAACCGGATTTGCGGGCAGTGCTCCATGGAATTCGACCTGCGGCCCTTGCCCGGCATGGACCCGCAAGTGTTGCGTGCGGCGATCCAGCAGAAGCTCGACCCCATCGCCGAGCGCCATAAGGTCAAGATCGACTACGCCCCGCTGTTCCCCGAAGTGCCGCCGTTCGAGCAGGTCGAGGACTGCGAACTGGTACGGGTGGCCGAGCGACTCACCGGCCATCGAGCCGAAGCAGTGGCGTTCGGCACCGAAGCGCCTTATCTTCAGCGCCTTGGCTGCGAAACCCTGGTACTCGGTCCCGGCGATATCGCCTGTGCCCACCAACCGGGCGAGTACCTTGAAATGTCACGTTTGCTACCTACCGTACAGCTGTTGCGGCAGTTGATCGGTCATTACTGTCTGACGCCGGCCACGGCCGGTTAAATTGCCCCCTTGCGGGCCCGTATTCATCACATGAGGAGAGCGCGCGTGTCGCCAAGCCTGTTCCGACGATAACCACCAGCCCGTTGTGCGTTCTGTTTCGTCTTTTTTTGGCTGTTATTTATTACAGGTCCAGGTTCATGCCCGAATACGTCAATTGGCTTCGTCACGCTTCGCCCTACATCAACGCCCACCGCGATTGCACCTTCATCGTCATGCTGCCCGGCGACGGGGTGGAACACCCTAACTTCGGCAATATCGTCCATGACCTGGTGCTGCTGCACAGCCTCGGCGTGCGCCTGGTGCTGGTCCACGGTTCGCGCCCGCAGATCGAGGCCCGCCTCGCTGCACGGGGGCTGACGCCCCATTATCACCACGGCATGCGCATCACCGATGCCGCCACACTGGAATGCGTGATCGATGCGGTCGGCCAACTGCGCATCGCTATCGAGGCACGCCTGTCCATGGACATGGCGTCCTCGCCCATGCAGGGCTCGCGGCTGCGGGTCGCCAGCGGCAACCTGGTCACCGCACGTCCCATTGGTGTGCTCGAAGGCGTGGATTATCACCACACCGGTGAAGTGCGTCGGGTCGATCGCAAGGGCATCAATCGCCTTTTGGACGAACGCTCCATCGTGCTGCTGTCGCCGTTGGGATATTCACCCACCGGGGAGATCTTCAACCTCGCCTGCGAAGACGTCGCCACCCGGGCGGCCATCGACCTGGCGGCCGACAAGCTGCTGCTGTTCGGGGCCGAGCAGGGGCTTATCGGTGAGGACGGGCGGCTGGTTCGCGAATTGCGTCCGCAACAGGTTCCGGGCCATATGCAGCGCTTGGGTAGCGACTATCAGGCCGAACTGCTGGATGCGGCGGCCCAGGCCTGTCGTGGCGGTGTCGCGCGCAGCCATATCGTCAGTTATGCCGAGGACGGTGCGCTGCTGGCTGAGCTGTTCACCCGCGATGGCAGCGGCACGCTGGTGGCCCAGGAGCAATTCGAAGTGGTACGCGAAGCGGCCATTGAGGATGTCGGCGGGCTGCTGGACCTGATCAGCCCGCTGGAAGAGCAGGGGATCCTGGTGCGTCGCTCCCGCGAAGTGCTGGAGCGCGAGATCGAACAGTTCAGCGTGGTCGAACGCGAAGGCATGATCATCGCCTGTGCGGCGCTGTACCAGATCGCCGATTCGGATGCCGGGGAGCTGGCCTGCCTGGCAGTGAACCCGGAGTACCGCCACGGTGGCCGGGGCGATGAGCTGCTGGAACGGATCGAAACCCGGGCCCGCGCCCAAGGGCTCAAGACGCTGTTCGTACTGACGACCCGGACTGCCCACTGGTTCCGCGAACGCGGTTTCGAGCCCAGCAGCGTCGACCGTCTGCCGGCCGCGCGGGCGTCGCTCTACAACTATCAGCGTAATTCGAAGATCTTCGAAAAAGCGCTCTGAGCGACCCGTCTAAAAACCCGTGCTGCCGCGGTCTTCTTGATTTCAGACAATGAGCGACTAGTCTGGGAGGGCTCAAGATCGCGGCATGTACGAGCGTTGGTACGCCTGACCACCGTTGCGACGAAACACGCTTCAGGATTCCTCAACGGCGCCGATAAGCCTTGTCTCGGCTTGATGACGCTTTGATGGCAACCATATGTCGAAAAGAGCTGAAAACTGTTGAAACAATTCTTTTTGGAATTATAGAGAATCCATTATCCTGCGGACCGGTGTAGTGGGGGTTAGACCATAGTCGTACTCACAAATGGTTACGATTGACTTGTCAGTCACGGTCTGGCGCTAATCGCGCATCCGCGGAATCCGGGCGTTCGATCCGGAACCAAAGACACACAAGAATTAGAAAACGAGAGGAGCGAAGCATGAAGAAGTCCACCTTGGCCCTGGCTGTGGCCGTTGGGGTTTTGGCGCAGCAGGCAGGCGCCGCTGGTTTTATCGAAGACAGCAAGGCGTCTGTCAGTTCTCGTACGTTGTATTTCAATAACGACAACCATGAAACGGGTAGCGAGGATCTGCGCGAAACGGGCACCGGCCTCAAGTTCGACTACAAGTCCGGCTTCACGCAAGGTGTCGTGGGTTTCGGTATCGACGCTCAGGCACTGGTTGGTATTCGTCTCGATGGCGGTCGTGGCCGTAACAACGGTTCCTATATGCCAGCTGATACGGATGGTTCGGCGGTACATGATTGGAGCCGTCTGTCCGGTAACGTAAAGGCGCTTTTCTCCAAGACCGAGGCCCACCTGGGCGGTGCCCTGGCGCCTAACCTGCCGATCCTGGTTTCCAACGACAGCCGTCTGCTGCCGCAAACCTTTGAAGGTGGGACCATCACCTCCAAGGAAATCGACAACGTCACGTTCAACGCTGGTCAGTTGGAACACGCCACAGGCCGTGCATCGAGCAACAGCACCGGCCTGGCAGTGGCGGGCGGTACCCAGGACAGCAACCAGTTCCGCTTTGGCGGTGCTGACTGGAAGGTCACCAAAGACCTGACGCTGCAGTACTACTACGCCAACCTGCAGGATTACTACAAGCAACACTTCCTGGGCGCGGTGCATGTTTTCCCGATCAGCGAAGGTCAATCCTTCAAGACGGACCTGCGTTACTTCGACAGCAGTTCCGATGGTCGCAACGGCGACGCGGGTTATCGGTTCAACAACAACGGCGGTTATGCCAAGCATGCGGGCGAGGTCGATAACAAGACCTGGAGCGCCATGTTCACTTACACCCTCGGCGGCAGCGCCTTCCTGCTGGGTCACCAGCAAGTCGGTGATGACGGTGGCTTCGTATACCTGAACCAGGGCAGCGTGGTTAACGGCAACGGTCGTCCCGAAGGTGCCGGCGGCGCGAGCTTCTACCTGTTCACCGACAGCATGATCAACGGGTTTGTCCGCGCAGGTGAAAACACCACCTTCGGCCAATACTCCTATGACTTCGCTTCCTTGGGCGTTCCAGGCCTGAAGGCCTCGGTTGCCTATCTGCGTGGTGACGACGTCAAAACCGCCAACGGCGCAAGCGATTACTCCGAGTGGGAACGCGACATGCGTGTGGATTACGTAATCCAGCAGGGCGCGTTGAAAGGCTTCGGCACTACCCTGCGTCAGGGTACCTACCGTAGTAGCGGTGCAGGCGACAGCCAGGATCAGACCCGCCTGATCTTCAACTACACTTACAACTTCATGTAAGACGTAGCGTGTCTAGTCCTGAAATAGGTTTACACCTGTTTCAGTCTCAAAACGCCCGATGCACCGCATCGGGCGTTTTGTATTTCAGGGCCAAATGAGGTCGCTTACGGTTATAGATTTCTATCGATTCCTCAACCATGCGCTTGGCTTGGGCGAGGTCTTTGGGACGGTGTAAAAGAAATTCTGTTTTCAGAATCCCATTCACTCGTTCCGCTAGGGCATTCTGGTAGCAGTCGTAGCCATCCGTCATCGAACACCTGACGCCATGCTTGGCGTGCAGCTTTTGGTAGAGATCAGAGCAGTATTGCGAGCCCCGATCGGAGTGATGTACCAGTGGCTGATTGGTTCTTCGGTGTCGAAGAGCTTTCGTCATCGCCCGGATGACTGACTCGGTATGCAGGCTTTCATGCACATGATGGCCGACTATTTTGCGCGAGAACGCATCAGTGACCAGACTTACGTAAGCGACGCTTTGCTCGGTCGGTAAATAGGTTATATCCGCCACCCACACCTGTTCCGGGCCGGTGGCAGTGACTTGGTCAGGGCCGGGCTTGAGCCGATTCGGATGTCGACGGAAGCGATGATGACTGTCGGTAGTCTTGTGATAAGCGCGTTTGCGTGGGACCAGTTGTCGATGGTCTCGCAGAATATCGAACAATCGATCTCGGCCTACCGTTTGCGTTAGTTCAGGTTCGGCTTGCATTAGCCCATGCAGCTTACGGGTGCCCAACCGAGGCATTTCAAGGCGTGCCTCCAGCACAAACCCCAGCACCTTTTGCGCATGGCTAGCTTGCGCGTCGTAAGCTCGATTGCGCTTGTAATACGCCTGCCGTGAGATGCCCAGAAACTGGCAAGCCCTGGTGACACTCAGGCCTTCGATTTGCCCTTGGCTGAGGACTTGCCGGATCGCTTTTTTACGACAGAAACACCGTAATCGTTTTTCGGCACGTCAACGACAGCTTCAAAAAATTGGGCTTTCTGGTTGGCAAGGGCCAGCTTTTCTTCCAGCTCCTTGATTCGCTGCTCTGGTGTCAGCGGCAAATTTGGCTCGGCCATCGGTCGGTTCCTCTGGGCACGAATGGAGGCGCCTTGGCTCCAGTCCTGCCGCCCATGCTTGCGTAACCATACCAACACAGTCGACCGGCCCTGAATCCCATAACGCCGTTGAGCCTCTTTATAACTCAGTTCGCCCTTTTCAACCTGATCGACAACCGCCAATTTAAAGCCCAGCGTGTAATCACGCTGACTACGCCTTCTTCCTGAATCCATTGGTTCCTCCTGAGGATAGGTCAGAAGGTGTAAACCTTATTCAGGACGAGACAGCGAAGTAAAAAAAGCCCCGCCCGGCAGCACGCCGGGCGGGGCTTTTGCGTTTTTGGCTCAACGAGCCGGAGCTCGCTTTATACCTTGGACTCCAGCGCGTCCTTACGCAGAATGAATGCGCTGAACGCTAGAAAATCATCCAGATGTCCGGTGATGATCGCGACCATGATCGGCAGTTGCAGGGCTTGGTAGTCATGCACGGCGATATTCCTGAACCCACCATGTTCTTCAGGTTTTTCACCAGACCCTCTTGCATCCAGCCCCCTTGGAAAAGCAACTCGAATGTATCGCGGGCACTTTGCGGGACACCCAGTCGTTCACGGCGAATCAAATGCTGTCCCATATCCAGTGCCGCTTCACACGCACGCTGAATGTTCAGGACTGCCGAATCCTGGCGAGTGAAGTCGGTGGCAAACGTAGCGGGATCCTTCTCGTATTCCTCCCGTACCCTGGCGACGCAACGTTCGATACTGGCGGCTTTATTGATCAGTACGTCATCGGCCATACACGCTGCCTTCTTCCTGAATATCCTTGAGCAATCCCGCCCGAGCTTCATCGAGAGCGGTTTTTTCGCTGAGAATGAAACACTCGAACAATCCCGCCTGTACGTCTCTGGCCCAGAGTCTCTGGCCTCGGGTCACGATCTGGTATTGCATGACGGTCGTTGCCGCGCGTAGATCGATCAGATCCACCGGACTGCCGGCGATATCCGCCAAATCACCTGAAAGTTGCCATAACGACACAGGATCAACTTCGCCGGACAAGAGCACAGCCAAATCGACATCACTGTCAGGCCCAGCGGTGCCCTGTGCATGGCTACCGAACAGGTAAACCGCCAGCAGTCCAGGGAGATGGTTTTGCAGATGAGTCAGCAAGGCTTGAGTGTTCATCCTGCCTATCCTAGCCGCTCGTCCTGAAATCGCCTCAATAATTTCCGTAGTGTGGGTACAAAACAAAAAAAGCCCCGCCCGGCAACACGCCGGGCGGGGCTTTTACGTTTTCGAGTCGGGCCCACCCCTGTAGCCTTCCTCGAAACTTCTCCTCTTTCAGCAACTCGAGGCCTTCTCGAAACCTCGGAATCGATCTTGGGCCGGTATGCGGAATGGTGCCAGTGAACAGTTTTTTATATTCACTAAAGATCTAGATAAATGGATATTTATTCTTTTTAAAGCAATCAAAACCGGTGCAAAGTTGGGCTCACAACAACCTCATCCAGGAGCCGCACCATGAGCCTCAGACTTGGCGACATCGCCCCCGACTTCGAACAGGATTCCAGCGCCGGCAAGATTCGCTTCCACGAATGGCTCGGCGACAGCTGGGGTGTGCTGTTTTCCCACCCGGCGGACTTCACGCCGGTATGCACCACCGAGCTGGGCCTGACCGCCAAGCTCAAGGACGAATTCGCCCAGCGCGGGGTCAAGGCCATTGCTCTTTCGGTGGACCCGGTGGACTCGCACCACAAGTGGATCGAGGACATTAACGAGACCCAGAACGCCGTGGTCAATTTTCCGATCCTGGCTGATGCCGACCGCAAGGTATCGGACCTGTACGACTTGATCCACCCCAACGCCAGCGACACCTTGACCGTGCGTTCACTGTTCGTGATCGATCCGAACAAGAAGATTCGTCTGACCATCACCTACCCGGCCAGCACCGGGCGCAATTTCAACGAAATCCTGCGCGTGATCGATTCCCTGCAACTGACCGATAACTACAAAGTCGCCACCCCGGCCAACTGGCAGGACGGTGATGAAGTGGTGATCGTGCCGTCGCTCAAGGATGAAGAGGAACTCAAGCAGCGCTTTCCCAAGGGCTACCGCGCCGTGAAGCCCTACCTGCGCCTCACCCCGCAGCCCAATCGCTGACGCAAAACCTGAACCTGTGGGAGCGAGCCTGCTCGCGATAGTGGTCTATCAGTCGACATCGCTGCTGGCATCCGACGCCATCGCGAGCAGGCTCGCTCCCACAAAGGGATTTCTGTGCACCAAGGGTTTTGGCCGTTCCGACGGCCTTTTTTAATGCCTTGAATAAGGCAATTTATATATCTCCATATCGAATAACCAAATGAATAAATATGATTTAAAGATATATGAATCCCCTGTTATGGTTTGACCCATGCAGCGAGATCGCCCGCCGCGAATCGCACGTGACAGTTAAGGAATGGTAGGCATGTTGGTCGTCTCACTTGGTGGCAGTCCCAGCCAACGCTCCCGCTCCGGGGTGCTGCTGGAGCGCTCGCAACGCTGGTTGCAGCAACAAGGTGTGGAGGTGGTGAGCTATCAGGTGCGCGATTTCCCGGCCGAAGATCTGCTTCATGCCCGTTTCGATAGCCCGAAGGTGGTCGATCTGCTCCAGCAAATCGAAAATGCCGACGGCCTGTTGATCGCCACGCCGGTGTACAAGGCGTCTTTCTCCGGTGCGCTGAAGACCGTGCTGGACTTGCTGCCCGAGCGCGCCCTGGCCCATAAAGTGGTGTTGCCGATGGCAACCGGCGGCAGCATCGCCCACATGCTGGCGGTGGATTACGCCCTCAAGCCAGTGTTGTCGGCGCTCAAGGCCCAGGAAATGCTCCACGGGATCTTTGCCGAAGACAGCCAGATCGCTTATGGCGAAGGCAGCGCCCAGGCGCAGTTGGCGCCGGCCCTGCAACAGCGCCTGGACGAAGCGCTGGAACAGTTTTTCAGCGCCATGGCCCGTCGGCCCAGGCCGCTGGACCCCAGTGTATTGAACGAACGTTTGTTGAGTGCTCGCTGGAGCATTTGAACCCGGAACACCACTGATTCAACTCACCTTACTCAGCCGCCAACGGCCAAGCAGGTGCAGCCAAAACCCCACAGCAAAAAGGAGAGGCGCCATGCGCACTGTCATTTTGCGTCGCGGGCTGGTCGCTCTGTTTGCTGCGGCTGTGTCCCTCGGCGTCATCACCCAAGCCCAAGCCGAAACCTTGCGGATCGGTTATCAGAAGTACGGCACCCTGGTGCTGCTCAAGGCCAAGGGCTCATTGGAAAAACGTCTCGCCGCCCAAGGCGTGGATGTGCAATGGACTGAATTCCCCGGCGGTCCGCAGCTGCTGGAAGGCTTGAACGTCGGTTCCATCGACTTCGGCGTGACCGGTGAAACCCCGCCGGTATTTGCCCAAGCCGCAGGCGCTGATCTGCTCTACGTCGCCTACGAACCGCCAGCGCCTACCAGCGAGGCGATCCTGGTGCCCAAGGGGTCGGCGATCCAGTCGGTGCAAGACCTCAAGGGCAAGAAAGTCGCGTTGAACAAAGGCTCCAACGTCCACTACCTGTTAGTGCGGGCGCTGGAGGATGCCGGCCTCAAGTATTCCGACATCCAGACCGTTTTCCTGCCGCCGGCCGACGCCCGCGCCGCATTCGAACGTGGCAGCGTGGACGCCTGGGTGATCTGGGATCCGTACCAGGCTGCCGCTGAACAACAGTTGCAGGCACGCACCCTGCGTGATGGCAAAGGCATCGTCGATAACCACCAGTTCTATCTCGCCACCAAACCCTATGCGCAAAAAAATCCCCAGGTCATCACGACGCTGGTGGAAGAAGTGCGCGCAGTGGGGGAGTGGTCCAAGGCCAACCCTGAAGACGTGACCAAGCAGGTATCGCCACTGCTCGGCCTACCGGCGGACATCACCCTGACGTCGGTGAAACGCCAAGGCTATGGGGCGTTGTTCCTCACGCCGGAAGTGGTGGCGGCGCAGCAGAAAATCGCCGACAGCTTCTACCAGCTCAAATTGATTCCCAAGCCCTTGAGCATCAAGGACGTGATCTGGACGCCGCCGGCGGCCGTTGCGAAAGCGCAGTAATTCGATTCCTTAGGAGACCACTCCATGAGCCTCAATATTTTCTGGTTCCTGCCTACCCACGGCGACGGCCATTACCTTGGCACCGCTGAAGGCGCCCGCGCCGTCGATCACGGCTACCTGCAGCAGGTCGCCCAGGCGGCGGATCGACTGGGTTTCGGCGGCGTGCTGATTCCCACCGGGCGTTCCTGCGAGGATTCCTGGCTGGTGGCCGCTTCGTTGATTCCGGTGACCCAGCGCCTGAAGTTCCTCGTTGCCCTGCGCCCCGGGATCATTTCCCCGACGGTGGCGGCGCGCCAGGCCGCGACCCTCGACCGGCTGTCCGGCGGACGTGCGCTGTTCAACCTGGTGACTGGCGGCGACCCGGATGAACTGGCTGGCGACGGCTTGTTCCTGGACCACGAGCAACGCTACCAGGCGTCAGTGGAATTCACCCGCATCTGGCGCCGGGTGCTGGAAGGCGAGACTGTGGATTATGACGGTGAGCACATCAGCGTGAAGGGCGCCAAGCTGCTCTATCCGCCGATCCAGCAACCGCGTCCGCCGTTGTATTTCGGCGGCTCGTCGGAAGCTGCCCAGGACCTGGCCGCCGAACAGGTGGAAATGGTGCTGACCTGGGGCGAGCCACCCGCAGCCGTCGCGCAAAAGATCGAACAAGTGCGGGCCAAGGCCGCGAAGCTCGGCCGTACCGTACGCTTCGGCATCCGTCTGCATGTGATCGTGCGGGAAACCAACGCCGAAGCCTGGCAAGCGGCCGACCGGCTGATCTCTCACCTGGACGACGACACCATCGCCCGCGCCCAGGCCTCCCTGGCGCGCTTCGATTCGGTGGGCCAGCAACGCATGGCCGCCTTGCATGGTGGCAGTCGCGACAAGCTGGAAGTCAGTCCCAACCTCTGGGCCGGTGTCGGCCTGGTGCGCGGCGGTGCCGGAACGGCGTTGGTGGGTGATGGTCCGACCGTGGCGGCGCGGGTCAAGGAATACGCCGACCTTGGCATCGATACCTTCATCTTCTCCGGTTATCCACACCTGGAAGAGTCCTATCGCGTGGCGGAACTGTTGTTCCCGCACCTGGACGTGGAGCGCCCGGAGTTGCCGAAGAGCCAGGGCTATGTGAGCCCGTTCGGTGAAATGGTCGCCAACGATATTCTTCCCAAAGCCGCGTCCCAGAGCTGAGGCGGCCATGAAGAAAATTATCCACAATCTCGCGCCCTGGGCGGTGCCGCTGCTATTGCTGGCGGTTTGGCAACTGTCGGTGTCGGCGGGTTGGTTATCCACGCGGATCCTGCCGGCACCCGTGGCGGTGATCGAAGCTGGGGTGAACCTGGTGCGCAGTGGCGAAATCTGGACGCACCTGGCCATCAGCGGCTGGCGGGCCGCGGTCGGTTTCCTGATTGGCGGCGGCATCGGCCTTACCCTGGGCTTTATCACCGGCTTGTCGAAATGGGGCGAACGCTTGCTGGACAGCTCCGTGCAAATGGTCCGGAACGTCCCGCACCTGGCGCTGATTCCGCTGGTGATCCTGTGGTTCGGCATCGATGAGTCGGCGAAGATTTTCCTGGTGGCGCTGGGCACGCTGTTTCCCATCTACCTCAACACCTATCACGGGATTCGCAACGTCGATCCGGCGCTGGTGGAAATGTCCCGCAGCTATGGCTTGTCCGGCTTCAGCCTGTTTCGCCAAGTGATCCTGCCGGGCGCCTTGCCTTCGATCCTGGTGGGCGTGCGGTTTGCCCTGGGCTTCATGTGGCTGACGTTGATCGTGGCGGAAACCATCTCGGCCAGTTCCGGTATTGGTTATCTGGCGATGAATGCCCGGGAGTTCCTGCAGACCGATGTGGTAGTGCTGGCGATTCTCCTGTACGCCGTGCTGGGCAAATTGGCCGATCTTGCGGCCCGCGGGCTTGAGCGAGTCTGGCTGCGCTGGCATCCGGCGTATCAAGTGAACAAGGGAGGTGCCGCATGACCGCCCAACAACCTCCGCGCCTGCTGCGAGGCATTCCGCTGGCGGTGCGCAAGCTGCAAAAAACCTTCGGCTCGCGCCAAGTGCTGCGTGACATCGACCTGCATATCCCGGCCGGGCAGTTCGTGGCCGTGGTTGGTCGCAGTGGCTGTGGCAAAAGTACTTTGCTGCGCTTGCTGGCCGGCCTCGATCAACCCACCGACGGCCAATTGCTGGCGGGTTCGGCACCGTTGAGTGCCGCGCAACAGGACACGCGGTTGATGTTCCAGGAAGCGCGATTGCTGCCCTGGAAAAAAATCATCGATAACGTCGGCCTCGGGCTAAAGGGCAACTGGCGTCCCCAAGCGTTGCAAGCACTGGAAGCGGTGGGTTTGGCCGACCGCGCCCATGAGTGGCCGGCGGCGCTTTCCGGCGGACAGAAACAGCGGGTGGCCCTGGCCCGTGCGCTGATTCATCAGCCACGCCTGTTGCTGCTCGACGAACCCTTGGGGGCGCTGGACGCCCTGACCCGTATCGAAATGCAGCAACTGATCGAAAACCTCTGGCAGCAGCATGGCTTCACCGTGTTGCTGGTGACCCACGACGTCAGCGAGGCGGTGGCGATTGCCGACCGGGTGATCCTGATCGAGGACGGCCAGATCGGCCTCGACCTGGCTATCGACCTGCCACGCCCACGGGTTCGCGGCTCTCATCGCCTGGCGAGCCTGGAAACCGAAGTCCTCAACCGAGTGCTGTCCTTGCCCGGCCAACCGCCGGAACCCGAACCCGTTTCACCCTTGCCCACGCAACTGCGTTGGGCGCAATAACTTCATCCAGACAGGAATCGACACCATGACTATCAAAGCCATCAACGTACGCAACCAGTTCAAAGGCACCATCAAGGAAATCGTCGAAGGCGACGTGCTGTCGGAAATCGATGTGCAGACCGCTTCGGGCATCGTCACTTCGGTCATCACCACACGCTCGGTCAAAGAGCTGGAGCTGGCGATCGGCAGCGAAGTGATCGCCTTCGTAAAATCCACCGAGGTGTCTATCGCCAAGTTGTGAGCGATGCTCCACCCACAGCCCCGGACGGCGTGAGCCCTTCGGGGCTTTTTCGTTCCCGCGCTCTGGGTGGGAACGATCAATCAGGGCGCTTGGGCAAATACGGTGGCAGATACAGCCCCAGGTACGCATCGAACACCCGCATGCCTTCTTCGGCCATGCGCGGGGTGATCTGGCCGTGTTGTTGTACCGAGCGTGCATAGACACGGTCGCCCAGCTCCATGGCCAGGGCGAACACGTCGACGTCGCCGGGCAGGCTTGGCAGCTCGAAATGGTGGTCGAAAACCTTATGCATCAGGGCGCCCAGTTCGAGGTCATGCTGACGGTCGGCCTGGGTGACTTCGGTCAGGCCATGCTGGGTCAGGATCAATTGGCGGGCGGCGGCGTCCTGGCTGTAGATGGTCAGCACGCGCTGCTCCACCAGCCGTGACAGGTCGTGCCAATGGTTCAGCGCGGCATGGTCGATCGGTGCTTGCAGGCAGGCGCGAAAGGCGGCGTGGACGTCGGCGGTCAGGGCTTCGAGCAGGGCCGGGACGCTGGCGAAGAAGTGGTACACGGAAGAGGGCGGGATCCCGGCGCGCTCGGCGACGCTGTAGATCGACAGGCTGGCCACGCCTTCGGCGGCAAGCAGCGCACGGGCGGCATCCAGAATGGTGTCGATCCGGGCCTGGCTGCGTGCGCGGGGTTTGCGGGGTGTGGCGATGCGTGTCATGAAGCTCTCCTGCGGGGCTGCCGGGCATTGTACGAGTCGATTTCTGTGTTGTCTGCCGAGCCCTCATCGCGGGCAAGCCTTGCTCCCATAGAGCAATACATTGTGAATCAGGTCAAATGATCACAAAGAACCCCTGTGGGAGCTGAGCTTGCTCGCGATCCGCCGAAGGCGGCCATTCACCCAAATACATAAAAAAACGCCGCAGGCCATAAGGCCTGCGGCGTTTCTTTTTACCGCAACCGCTTACACGGTATGCAGGTACCAGTTGTACTCAAGGTCGGAGATGGAGTGTTCGAACTCCTCCAGCTCACTCTCCTTGCAGGCCACGAAGATATCGATGTATTTCGGGTCGATGTACTTGGCCATGACTTCGCTGTCGTCCAGCTCGCGCAGGGCATCGCGCAAGTTGTTCGGCAGGCTTTGCTCGTTCTGCTCGTAGCTGTTGCCTTCCACCGGCGCACCGGGCTCGATCTTGTTGACCAGGCCGTGATGCACGCCCGCCAACACGGAGGCCATCAGCAGGTACGGGTTGGCGTCGGCGCCGGCAACGCGATGTTCCAGGCGCACGGCATCGGCCGAGCCGGTAGGAACGCGCAGGGCCACGGTGCGGTTGTCCAGGCCCCAGGTCGGCGAGTTCGGCACGTAGAACTGTGCGCCGAAACGACGGTAGGAGTTGACATTCGGGCAGAGGAAAGCCATCTGCGCGGGCAGGGTCTCGAGCACACCGCCGATCGCGTGACGCAGTGCGGCGTTCTGCTCGGGATCCTCGCTGGCAAAAATATTCTTGCCCTCTTTATCCAGGATCGAAATGTGGACGTGCAGACCATTGCCCGCCTGGCCCGGATACGGCTTGGCCATGAAGGTGGTGTCCATTTCATGGTCGTAGGCGATGTTCTTGATCAGGCGCTTGAGCAGGACCGCGTAGTCGCAGGCCTTGATCGGGTCGGCCACGTGGTGCAGGTTCACTTCGAACTGCGCCGGGGCACTTTCCTTGACGATGGCGTCGGCGGGAATGCCTTGCTCCTTGGCCCCTTCCAGAATGTCCTGGAGGCAATCGACGTATTCGTCGAGGTCATCGATCAGGTAGACCTGTGTCGAGTGCGGGCGTTTGCCGGAGATCGGCGAGCGGGGCGGTTGTGGGCGTCCATTCACGTTCTCCTGGTCGATCAGGTAGAACTCCAGCTCGAATGCGGCGCAGATGGTCAGGCCCAGTTCATCGAACTTGGTCACGACCTGGCGCAGGACTTCACGCGGGTCGGCGAAGAAAGGCTCGCCTTCGAGTTCGTGCATGGTCATCAACAGTTGCGCGGTGGGGCGCTTCTGCCAAGGCTCGTTGCACAGGGTGTCAGGGATTGGATAGCAGATTCGGTCAGCATCGCCGATGTCCAGGCCCAGGCCGGTGCTTTCCACCGTAGAGCCATTGATATCCAGGGCAAATAAGGAGGCCGGCAGGTTGATGCCTTTCTCGTAAACCTTGTGGAGGCTGGTGCGTTCTATGCGCTTGCCGCGCACCACACCATTCATATCCGCAATCAGAAGGTCAACGTACAGAACCTCAGGATGTTCCTTAAGGAACGCGTTCGCTTCGTTAAGCTGAACGGCACGCGGGGGTACCGACATGATGCAACACCTTTGTTGTTAAAAATATCAATCATTGATCTCTTCGAAACCCAGTCAACCCGAACGGCATGCCGAAGTCAAGCAGGGCCTTTTTTGCCCTAAAAAAGCACCTGTGGGGCTTTTTTGAGGCAATTTAGGGCGTTTTTTCCCCTTTGTCGGGCTTGGCGCCCGCAGGCTTGAGCGGGCCGTGTTGTATTTTTTACGGGGGTGTTGTGTAAAAAAATGAACAAGGCTAAGCTCGATTCAAACCCATAACAGCAATAATACCGGGGTGCTTCATGTCTCGCCTGCCGTTAATCGGCGTCACCACCTGCTCCAGGCAGATTGGTCTGCATGCGTATCACATCAGTGGCGATAAATATTCCCGGGCTGTCGCGACAGCCGCCAAGGGCTTGCCAGCGCTGATTCCGTCCCTGGCGGATCTGTTCACGCCGTCCGATATTCTGGACGCCCTGGACGGCATTCTTTTTACCGGCTCTCCTTCTAATGTAGAACCTTTTCATTATCAGGGCCCCGCCAGCGCGCCGGGCACTGCTCATGATCCTGCACGGGATGCCACCACCTTGCCGCTGATCCGCGCCGCTGTCGCTGCCGGCATTCCGGTGCTGGGCATCTGCCGTGGGTTCCAGGAGATGAACGTAGCCTTTGGCGGCAGCCTGCATCAGAAAGTTCATGAAGTCGGAACCTTCATCGATCATCGTGAAGACGACACTCAAGCGGTGGATGTCCAATACGGTCCTGCCCACGCCGTGCATATCCAGCCCGGCGGTGTACTGGCAGGCCTGGGTCTGCCCCAACTGATAGAGGTCAACTCGATCCACAGCCAGGGCATCGAGCGGCTGGCGCCCGGGTTACGGGCCGAAGCGGTGGCGCCCGATGGCCTGATCGAGGCTGTTTCGGTGCCAGGAGGCAAGGCTTTTGCTTTAGGTGTGCAATGGCACCCTGAATGGGAGGTAAGCTCTAACCCGCACTACCTTGCGATTTTCCAGGCATTTGGCGATGCCTGCCGAGCAAGGGCAACACAACGCGACGCCGATGCGTCAAACAACGCCTGACGACTAATAGCAGTCAGGAAACTCACGCCTAGAGGCATTTATGAGTAACAACCTCGACCAGCTCACCGATTGGTTGAAAGACCATAAGATCACAGAAGTCGAATGCATGATTGGCGACCTGACCGGTATCACCCGGGGCAAGATCTCGCCGACCAACAAGTTCATCGCCGAGAAAGGCATGCGCCTGCCCGAGAGCGTTCTGCTCCAGACCGTTACGGGCGACTATGTCGAAGACGACATCTATTACGAACTGCTCGACCCAGCCGACATCGACATGATCTGTCGCCCGGACGAGAACGCAGTGTTCCTTGTGCCCTGGGCCATCGAGCCCACCGCCCAGGTCATTCACGACGCCTACGACAAGCAGGGCAATCCCATCGAGCTGTCGCCGCGCAACGTGCTCAAGAAGGTGCTCAAGCTCTACGCCGACAAGGGTTGGCAGCCGATCGTCGCGCCGGAAATGGAGTTCTACCTGACCAAGCGCAGCGACGACCCGGACTTTCCGCTGCAACCGCCCATTGGCCGTTCCGGCCGCCCGGAAACCGGTCGTCAGTCTTTCTCGATCGAAGCGGCCAACGAATTCGACCCGCTGTTCGAAGACGTCTATGACTGGTGCGAATTGCAGGAGCTGGACCTCGATACCTTGATCCACGAGGACGGTACGGCGCAGATGGAAATCAACTTCCGTCATGGCGATGCCCTGTCCCTGGCCGACCAGATCCTGGTGTTCAAGCGCACCATGCGCGAGGCGGCGCTCAAGCATGACGTGGCGGCCACCTTCATGGCCAAGCCCATGACCGGCGAGCCGGGCAGCGCGATGCACTTGCACCAGAGCATCATCGACAAGGAAACCGGCAAGAACGTCTTCTCCAATGACGACGGGACCATGAGCGATCTGTTCCTGCACCACATCGGTGGCCTGCAGAAGTTCATTCCCGAGCTGTTGCCGCTGTTCGCCCCCAACGTCAACTCGTTCCGCCGCTTCCTGCCCGACACCTCGGCACCGGTGAACGTGGAGTGGGGCGAAGAGAACCGCACCGTGGGCCTGCGCGTGCCGGATGCCGGGCCGCAGAACCGTCGGGTGGAAAACCGCTTGCCGGGCGCCGATGCCAACCCGTACCTGGCGATTGCCGCCAGCCTGCTGTGTGGCTTCATCGGCATGGTCGAAGGCATCAACCCGAGCGCGCCGGTGGTGGGCCGAGGCTACGAACGCCGCAACCTGCGTTTGCCGCTGACCATCGAAGACGCTCTGGAACGCATGGAAAACAGCACCACCATCGAGAAATACCTGGGCAAGAAATTCATCACAGGCTACGTCGCGGTCAAGCGGGCCGAGCATGAAAACTTCAAGCGCGTGATCAGTTCGTGGGAGCGGGAATTCCTGCTCTTTGCCGTCTGAAGCGCCGGGCGGAGCTGCCTGAGGCAGCTTCGCCCCCACCGATAACAGGAGAATTGGCATGACCCGCAATAACCCGCAAACCCGTGAATGGCAGGCCCTGAGCAACGATCACCACCTGGCGCCGTTCAGCGACTTCAAGCAGCTCAAAGAGAAAGGCCCGCGCATCATCACTCACGCCAAAGGCGTGTATCTCTGGGACAGTGAAGGCAACAAGATCCTCGACGGCATGGCCGGGCTCTGGTGCGTGGCCGTCGGTTACGGTCGCGAAGAACTGGCCGATGCCGCCAGCCAGCAGATGCGCGAGCTGCCGTACTACAACCTGTTCTTCCAGACCGCTCACCCGCCGGTGCTGGAATTGTCCAAAGCCATCGCCGACATCGCCCCTGAAGGCATGAATCACGTGTTCTTCACCGGCTCCGGCTCCGAAGGCAACGACACCATGCTACGGATGGTCCGCCACTATTGGGCAATCAAGGGCCAGCCGAACAAAAAAGTCATCATCAGCCGCAAGAACGGTTATCACGGCTCGACCGTGGCCGGCGCGAGCCTGGGCGGCATGACCTATATGCACGAACAGGGCGACCTGCCGATCCCGGGCATTGTCCACATCGCCCAACCCTACTGGTTCGGTGAAGGCGGCGACATGAGCCCCGAAGAGTTCGGCGTCTGGGCGGCCAACCAGTTGGAAGAAAAGATCCTGGAGATCGGCGTGGACAACGTCGGTGCCTTCATCGCCGAGCCGATCCAGGGTGCCGGCGGCGTGATCGTGCCGCCCGACAGCTACTGGCCGCGCATGAAGGAAATCCTCGCCAAGTACGACATCCTGTTCGTGGCCGACGAAGTGATCTGCGGGTTCGGCCGTACCGGTGAGTGGTTCGGTACCGATCACTACGGGTTGAAACCGCACATGATGACCATCGCCAAGGGCCTGACCTCCGGCTATATCCCCATGGGCGGTCTGATCGTGCGCGACGACGTGGTCGCGGTGCTCAACGAAGGCGGTGACTTCAACCACGGGTTTACCTATTCCGGTCACCCGGTGGCCGCTGCGGTGGCCTTGGAAAATATCCGCATCCTGCGCGACGAAAAGATCATCGAGCGTGTCCATGCTGAAACGGCACCCTATTTGCAGAAGCGTTTGCGGGAGCTGAACGATCATCCGCTGGTGGGTGAAGTGCGCGGGGTCGGTTTGCTGGGTGCGATCGAACTGGTCCAGGACAAGGCCACGCGCAAGCGCTACGAAGGCAAGGGCGTGGGCATGATCTGCCGGCAGTTCTGTTTCGATAACGGGCTGATCATGCGCGCGGTGGGTGACACCATGATCATTGCGCCGCCACTGGTAATCAGCAAGGCCGAGATCGATGAGTTGGTGACCAAGGCGCGGCAATGCCTGGACCTGACGCTCAGTGCGTTGCAAGGCTAAGTGCTAGGCTCTGAGCGAGGTGCCTGCAAGGGCCTCGCCCGGCGTGAACAAAAGGCCGGGCTTGTGTTGAAAGCCTGCCCTGTAACTTGCCAGACTACCGCCTGTTCAAGTTGCCAGAGAGTCGGCTACTGAACTGTGGCTAAGAAGAATAACTGGAGCACTTTTTCATGAAGGCATTAGGCATGAAGACATTAGGTATGAAGATAGCTGGCAAGACCCTCCTCGCCATGTCCCTGATGGGCGTGATGGCGGGTGCCGTTCAGGCGGACGATAAAGTGCTGCACGTCTACAACTGGTCCGACTACATCGCGCCGGACACTGTTGCCAAGTTCGAGAAAGAAACGGGGATCAAAGTCGTCTACGACGTGTTCGATAGCAACGAAACCCTGGAAGCCAAGTTGCTGGCCGGCAAGTCCGGTTATGACATCGTGGTGCCGTCGAACAACTTCCTGGCCAAGCAGATCAAGGCCGGTGTCTACCGGGAGCTGGACAAGTCCAAGCTGCCGAACTGGAAGAACCTGGACACCGACCTGCTCAAGGCTGTCGGCGATGCCAGCGACCAGGGCAACAAACATGCCTTCCCTTACATGTGGGGCACCATCGGCATCGGTTACAACCCCGAGAAGGTCAAGGCCGCATTGGGCGTGGACAAGATCGATTCCTGGGACACCCTGCTCAAGCCGGAGAACATCGCCAAGCTCAAGAGCTGCGGCGTGAGCTTCCTCGATTCGCCAACCGAAATGATTCCGGTGGCCCTGCATTACCTTGGCTACCCGACCGACACCCAGGACAAGAAGCAACTGGCCGAGGCCGAAGCGCTGTTCCTCAAGTTGCGTCCATCGATCGGTTACTTCCACTCGTCCAAATACATTTCCGACCTGGCCAACGGCAACATCTGCGTAGCCGTGGGCTACTCGGGTGATATCGAGCAATCCAAGAGCCGTGCTGCCGAGGCTGGCGGCAAAGTGAAAGTGGCCTACACCATTCCCAAGGAAGGTGCCGGTTCGTTCTACGACATGGTCGCCATTCCCAAGGATGCCGAGAATGTCGAAGCCGCCTATAAATGGATGAACTTCATCATGCAGCCGGAAATCATGGCGGAGATCACCGACAACGTGCGCTTCCCTAACGGCAACAAGGCTGCCACCGCTTTGGTGGACAAGGAAATCTCCGGTGACCCGAGCATTTATCCATCGGATGAAGTGAAGGCCAAGCTGTATGCCATCAGCGATCTGCCGTCCGCGACCCAGCGGATCCTGACCCGCAGCTGGACCAAGATCAAATCCGGTAAGTAAGCCGGCCGGAAGCATCTTCCTGTTGTCGCTGTCATCGCGGCGGCGGCAACAGGAGCAATTAAATAACTAAAAGTTTTGCTGGATCGGTTTATCGAGGGTAAGTTGCGCGCCGGTTTTGTTGCAGGGCCTCTCTTGGCCAAGTGACGGGGGCAACTTGGGCCCAACTATTTAAGAGGACCTCCACGTGCCAGTCTTTTCTTTGTTACGCAACGCCTTGCTGGCCGGTGCCGGCCTGACGCTCGCCGTCAGCGTCCAGGCTGCCTCCACCGTGCATATTTATAATTGGTCGGACTACATCGGCGAGACCACCCTGGCGGATTTCGAAAAAGCCACTGGCATCAAGCCGGTGTATGACGTGTTCGACTCCAACGAAACCCTGGAAGGCAAGTTGTTGGCCGGGCGTACCGGGTACGACGTGGTCGTGCCGTCCAACCACTTCCTGGGCAAGCAGATCAAGGCCGGGGCGTTCCAGAAGCTCGACAAGGCGCAGTTGCCCAACTACGCCAACCTCGACCCTGCGCTGCTCAAGCGCCTGGAAAAGAACGACCCGGGCAACCAGTACGCCGTGCCTTACCTGTGGGGCACCAACGGCATTGGCTACAACGTCGAGAAAATCAAGGCAGTCCTGGGCGTCGAGAAGATCGACTCGTGGGCCATGCTGTTCGAGCCGGAAAACATCAAGAAGCTGTCCAGCTGCGGCGTTTCGTTCCTCGATTCGGGCGACGAGATGATCCCGGCGATGCTCAATTACCTGGGCCTGAATCCCAACAGCGAAGACCCTGAAGACTACAAGAAGGCCGAGGCCCAGCTCCTCAAGATCCGGCCTTACGTGACTTACTTCAATTCCTCCAAGTACATCTCCGATCTGGCCAACGGCGAGATCTGCGTGGCCGCCGGCTTCTCCGGCGACATCTTCCAGGCCCGCGCCCGCGCCAGCGAGGCCGGCAAAGGCGTCGAAATCGCCTACGTGATCCCCAAGGAAGGCGGCAACCTCTGGTTCGACATGCTGGCGATCCCGCGTGATGCCACCAACGTCAAGCAGGCCCATGCCTTCATCAATTATGTGCTCAAGCCTGAGGTGATCGCCCAGGTCAGCGACACCGTCGGTTATGCCAATCCAAACCCGAAGGCTGGCGAGCTGATGGACCAGAAAGTACGCACCGATGAAGCGGTTTATCCACCGCAAGCGGTCGTCGACAAGCTCTACGTCAACTCCGAGTTGCCGCCCAAGATCCAACGACTCATGACCCGCAGCTGGACCAAGGTCAAGTCGGGTAAATAACGTCAACACTCTTAGGTTCGTCCGCGTGGGGCGAACTGCAAATTCTGTGGGAGTTTCGTAAATGGCAGTTGCCTCCGGCGCCTATAAGAAAGCCCTCGAGGGCGACCAGACACCCAAGCAGGTGCTGGTCAAAATCGACCGGGTCACGAAGAAGTTCGACGAGACGATTGCCGTGGACGATGTGTCCCTGGAAATCAAGAAAGGCGAGATCTTCGCCTTGCTCGGCGGTTCGGGATCGGGCAAATCCACCTTGCTGCGCATGCTGGCCGGTTTCGAGCGGCCCACCGAGGGAAGGATTTTCCTCGACGGCGTGGATATCACCGACATGCCGCCCTATGAGCGGCCGATCAACATGATGTTCCAGTCCTATGCCTTGTTCCCCCACATGACCGTGGCGCAGAACATCGCCTTCGGCCTGCAACAGGACAAGATCCCGAAGGCCGAGATCGATGCCCGCGTGGCCGAAATGCTCAAGCTGGTGCAGATGAGCCAGTACGCCAAGCGCAAGCCGCACCAGCTTTCCGGTGGTCAGCGCCAGCGCGTGGCCCTGGCCCGTTCCTTGGCGAAGCGGCCAAAGCTGTTGCTGCTCGACGAACCGATGGGTGCCCTGGACAAGAAGCTGCGCTCGCAAATGCAGCTTGAACTGGTGGAGATCATCGAGCGGGTCGGCGTGACCTGCGTCATGGTGACCCACGACCAGGAAGAGGCCATGACCATGGCCGAACGCATCGCGATCATGCACCTGGGCTGGATCGCCCAGATCGGCAGCCCGATCGACATCTACGAAACCCCGACCAGCCGGCTGGTCTGCGAGTTCATCGGCAACGTCAACATCTTTGAGACCGAAGTGGTGGACGACGCCGAAGGCCACGCGGTGCTGACTTGCAAGGACCTGGACCGCAACATCTACGTTGGCCACGGCATCAGCACCTCGGTGCAGGACAAGTCCGTGACCTACGCCATTCGCCCGGAAAAACTGCTGGTCACCGCCGAGCAGCCGACTTGCGAAAACAACTGGTCCAGCGGCAAGGTCCATGACATCGCCTACCTGGGCGGTCACTCGGTGTTCTACGTCGAATTGCCGAGCGGCAAGCTGGTGCAGTCCTTCGTCGCCAACGCCGAACGCCGTGGCCAGCGGCCGACCTGGGGCGACCAGGTGTTCGTCTGGTGGGAAGACGACAGCGGCGTGGTGCTTCGCTCATGAACATGCGCAAATTCAAACGCCGACTCGACCGAATAACGCCCGGTGGCCGCCAACTGGTCATCGGGGTGCCCTTCCTCTGGCTGTTCCTGTTCTTCATGCTGCCGTTCTTCATCGTCCTGAAGATCAGCTTCGCTGAAGCCGATGTGGCCATTCCGCCGTACACCGAGATCTACAGCTACGTCGACCAGAAACTGCAGGTGCTGCTCAACCTCGCCAACTACGCGATGCTGAGCGAGGACGAGTTGTACATCGCCGCCTACCTCGGCTCGCTGAAAATGGCCCTGATCAGCACCGTCTTGTGCCTGCTGATCGGCTACCCGATGGCCTATGGCATCGCCAACGCCCGTAAAGAGATGCAAACGGTGCTGGTGCTGCTGATCATGATGCCGACCTGGACCGCGATCCTGATCCGCGTCTATGCGTGGATGGGCATCCTCAGCAACAACGGCTTGCTCAACGGCTTCTTGCTGAGCATGGGCTGGATCAGCGAACCGCTGCAAATCCTCAACACCAACCTGGCGGTCTATATCGGCGTCGTCTACTCCTATCTGCCGTTCATGATCCTGCCGTTGTACGCCAACCTGGTGAAGCATGACCCCAGCCTGCTGGAAGCCGCGTCGGACCTGGGTTCGAGTACCTTCAACAGTTTCTGGAAAATCACCGTGCCGCTGTCCAAGAACGGCATCGTCGCCGGTTGCATGCTGGTGTTCATCCCCGTGGTGGGCGAGTTCGTGATCCCGGAACTGCTGGGCGGCCCGGAAACCCTGATGATCGGCAAAGTGCTGTGGCAGGAATTCTTCAATAACCGCGACTGGCCGGTGGCATCCGCCCTGGCAGTGGTGATGCTGGCGATCCTGATCGTGCCCATCATCCTGTTCAACCGCAGTCAGGCCAAAGAAATGGAGGGCAAGGAATGAAGCGCTTCAGTTTTTCAAGCCTGATGCTGGTGCTGGGTTTGCTGTTCATCTACGCACCGATGCTGATCCTGGTGATCTTCTCGTTCAACGCCTCGAAACTGGTGACGGTATGGGGCGGTTGGTCGATCAAGTGGTACGTCGGCCTGTTGGACAACACTCAGTTGATGGGCTCGGTGGTGCGTTCGCTGGAAATCGCCTGCTACACGGCGATTGCCGCAGTGGCCCTGGGTACGCTGGCGGCTTTCGTGCTGACCCGCATCACCCACTTCAAGGGCCGCACGCTGTTCGGTGGCCTGGTCACTGCGCCGTTGGTGATGCCGGAAGTGATCACCGGCCTGTCGCTGTTGCTGCTGTTCGTGGCCATGGCACAGATGATCGGCTGGCCCCAGGAACGTGGCATCGTCACGATCTGGATCGCTCACACCACGTTCTGCGCGGCCTATGTGGCGGTGGTGGTCTCGGCGCGCTTGCGTGAGCTGGACCTGTCCATCGAAGAGGCGGCCATGGACCTCGGTGCGCGGCCATGGAAGGTGTTCTTTTTGATCACCATCCCGATGATCGCGCCGTCACTGGCGGCGGGGGGCATGATGTCCTTCGCGTTGTCCCTGGACGACCTGGTGCTGGCGAGCTTCGTTTCCGGCCCTGGTTCGACGACCTTGCCGATGGAAGTATTCTCGGCGGTACGCCTGGGGGTAAAACCGGAAATCAACGCCGTGGCGAGCCTGATCCTGCTGGCCGTGTCGCTGGTGACCTTCCTGGTCTGGTACTTCAGCCGTCGCGCCGAAGAAAATCGCAAGCGCGCGATCCAGCAAGCCATCGAAGAAAGCGCCGCCGACTCCTGGAAACAACCGGAAGTCCGCCGGGCCGAGACCGCACCGGTCTGACCCGAGACTGGCGCCTAATGTGGGAGCGGGCTTGCTCGCGAAGACGGAGGTACATCCAACATTCATGTTGGCTGATGCATCGCTTTCGCGAGCAGGCTCGCTCCCACAGTTTTTTGTTCGCCTACAAATCCGCGGTCGAACGCAGATCCCATTGTGGGAGCGAGCCTGCTCGCGATAGCGGTGGGGCGTGCTGGCTACGAATGCCAAGGCGAAGTACGGATCACCTCCACGAAGTTCATCGGTTTGAACCCCGGCTCCTGATCCACCAGCACATCGGTCTTCACATTGCCAAAGGTGGTCTGCGGACGATGCCGCAAACCGTTGGCGAAGGCGCAGATGATGCACTCCTTGAACCCTTCCCCACGCGGATGAGCGTGCACCACGGCGTCGCGCTGTGCGGCGGGAAACGCGGCGTAGTCCATGCCCAGCACGTCCATTTCCACGCCAGCGGTCACCAGGGCCACCGTGGGGCGCAGATGTTTGGGTACGCCCGGCGTAGTGTGCAAGGCAATCGACAGCCACACCTGCTCAATGTCGTCATCGCTCAACCCGTAGGGCTTGAGGAACGCCGCGGCCGCGTTCGCACCATCCACTTCGAAGCGCTCATCATCGCTGCGATAACCCTCCACCAGGCCCAGGTCGTGGAACATCGCACCGACATACAGCAACTCCGGGTCATAGGCCAACTGCCGACGCTGGCCACTCAAGGCGCCGAACAGAAATACCCGGCGGGAGTGGTGGTACAGCAAGTCGGATTCGATATCGCGGATGTATTCGGTGGTGGCGCGGGCGAGGGTGCTGTCGGGGATCTTGATGCCGGCGATGCTGTTCATGCTGTTCTCCTCTTGACGATGGGCCAGTGCGGCGCCGAGGGTTCCAGTCTGTTCGCCGCAAGGTAGCCGGACAATGTTCCCATGGCTGCGATCCTTGCCAATAAACCTGGGTTTCGTGCCAGATGGCTTCCGGGACGCGAATTGGCTAGGGTGCTGGAGTCGTTCCACTCGAAGGCAAGCGAGCACCATGCAGAAAGTCGTCGCCGTCGTGGTATTCCCTGGCGTCCAGTCGCTGGACGTTACCGGGCCCATGGACGTGTTCAGCGAAGCCAATCGGTTCCTGGTCGCCGAGGACCACTATCGGCTTGAAGTGATCGGCGCCGAGCGAGGCGCAATGTCCTGCTCCAACGGCTTGTCCCTGAATGCCCATCGGCATTTCAGCGAGGCTCGGCAGGCCTACGACTTGCTGTTGGTCGCGGGCGGGCCGCAGCTGCCGTTCATGCACCTTGGGGCAGGATTCGATGCCTGGCTGCGGGAGGCCTGTGGACGGGCCCGGCGCTTTGGGTCGATCTGCAATGGCGCTTTCATGCTGGCCCGGGCTGGATTGCTGGAGGGGCGGACCGTCACCACCCATTGGGGTGACGCCGCGGCGCTGGCGCAGCTGTGTCCCTCGACCCGGGTCGAAGCGGATCGTTTGTATGTGCAGGATCGCCAGCTCTACACCTCCGCCGGGGTCAGCGCAGGCATCGACCTGTCGTTGTTCCTGCTGGCCCAGGACCATGGGCCGGACGTGGCGCTGAGTGTCGCCAAGCGGCTGGTGGTGTTTACCCAGCGCGCGGGCGGGCAGTCGCAATTCAGTCCTTTTCTCGCACCCCACGCTGAGCCGACGTCCACCGTGGCCCAGGTCCAGGCCTATGTACTGGCGCACCTGAACGGTGACCTGACCATCGCCGACCTGGCCAATGCCGTGAACATGAGCCCGCGCAGCTTCTCTCGGGTGTTCACCCGGGAAGCGAAGGTCACGCCAGCGGAGTTCGTCGAGCAGGCCCGGGTGGACGCGGCGCGGGTAATGCTGGAAAGCACCCGCGCCCCGCTCAAGACCGTGGCCTGGCAATGCGGCTTTCGTGATGCCCAGCACATGCGCAGCGTATTCAATCGCAGGCTGGGCGTGACGCCGCAGCGATTCAGGCTGAATTTCGGCGCGCTGGCGTAGGTGTCAGCCCCTCACTTCTTCAACGCGTCATGGGCTTCCAGGGCTCGCAGGGAGTAGATGTACGCCGCGCCGGCATTCAATGACACGGCGGTGGCCAGGGTGGCGGCGATTTCTTCGCGGGTGGCGCCGGCCTTGATGGCGGCGTCGGTGTGTACGCCGATGCAACCGTCACAGCGCGTAGTGATGGCCACGGCGATGGAGATCAGTTCACGGGTCTTGGCATCGAGCACGTTGTTTTCAGCCGCGGCTTCGTCCAGGGCCATGTAAGCCTTGACCATCTTCGGATTGCTCTTGCCCAGGGCGCCAAAGGCGCTCTTGATGGTGGGCAGCAGTTCGGACCAGTTATTGAACATAGCGTTGACTCCTATGGAAGAGACGGGATTTAGCCCCTGTAGTCTTGACCATCCATGACGATCAAGCCCGGGTGGTGATGAAAAAGACCTGCGCGCCCGATTCAGGGCGCCCGGGCCGGCAGCAGTTTCAAGGTGCCATGGGTATTGGCCGTCACTTCTTCCTCGGCCAGGTGCGCCTGGTGATACAGCCCCTCGATGTAGGCCTCGGCCTGGTCCTCGTAATGCCTGTCGAACGGCACGCCGCTCTGGCCGACAGGGTTGATGGTGACGCTGTGGCTCGGGTCGGCGAAGTCGATGATGCGCCGGGTCGAAGGCCCGTAGGTCACTGGCCACGGTGCCGGGCCGATCTTGGCGGAGAGGTTGTTGGGCACTTCGTGGGTGCCCGGCGCGGCGAACGGGCCGACGTTGAAGATCTGGTCCAGGGGTTTCTGCAGGCCCAGCGGGTGGCCATGGGTCAAGGTGTGGGCCTTGCCCCATTGCCATTGCGTGGCGTCTTCGCCGAGGGTGGCCTTCAGGTGAACGAGGCTCTTGTCCCAGGCCTTTTTCACGGTGTCGGCGCGGGTCTCCGTGCCAAGGGTCGTGCGATCATCCCACCATGGAGAGTCCCCGGAGGCCGCCAGGCGTGGCAGGGCCGCGTCGATCACCCGGGTCGACAGTGCGGTGTCGAAGAAACCGTCGCCCAGCTCATCGTGCAGGGCCGCGTCGGCCAGGTTGAACAGGAACTGGTTGAACAGCGTTGCACTGGTGGAGTCCAGTGGGTAATCGCCCGGCCACTGTGCCAGTTGCTCTACCCATTTGCGCTCCTGAGGGTCGCTGACCACGTCACGCAACACCGGCAACAAAGGCGCAAGCAGGCGAGGGCCGTAGGCGGTGGTGGTGCCCAGTTGCAGTTTCTGGGTGGTTTCCAGGTCCCATTTCGCCTGCTTGTCGCCGAGCTGTTGGTTGAGTTGCTGGCCACGGTCGGCGAGGTTGTAGTAACCGGGGATCTCGATGCCGCTGGCTGGCACCGGCTGGAAATTGGCCGAGATGATGTAGCCCCGCGCCGGGTTCTCTTCCTGCGGGTTGCTGCTGAATGGATAGAAGCCTTCCTTTTCCGCCTCCGGGCTGCTGCCATCGAGGATGAAGCCGGGCTTCACGCCGGCCGGCCGCTTGGGCAGTTGCGCGGCGGCCCACCAACCGATGTCCCCCTTGGCGTTGGCCCACACCACGTTCAACCCCGGTGCGTGGATCTTGGCCGAAGCGCCACGGGCCTTGGCGAGGGTATCGGCGCGGTTGAGCTGGTAAAAGGCTTCGAGGATCGGGTTGCGGCTTTCCAGGAACCCCCACCACATGGCGACCGGGGTCTTGCCGGCGTTCGCACCGAGGGCATCGTTGACGATCGGGCCGTGGGGCGACTGGCGCAGCACCAGCGTCACCGGCGCCTGGCCCTTGACCGCGATCTGCTGTTCGCTGCGGATCATGTCGACCCATTGGCCGCGATACCAGACCTGCTCGGGATTGTCCGGGTTGATCTTCTCGGCGACCAGGTCCAGGTCGTCGTTCTGGAACATGGTGATGCTCCAGCCGAAATCCCGGTTCATGCCCAGCGTCGCAAAGGGCAGCAGTGCTTGGTAATGCCCGTAGAGCTCGAAGCCTGGGGCCGACAAATGCGCCTCGTACCACACCGAAGGCGTGGAAAAACGGATGTGCGGGTCGCCGGCCAGCAAAGGCTTGCCGCTGTGGGTGCGGCTGCCGGAGAGCGCCCAGGCATTGCTGCCTTCGAACTGCGGCAGGCCGTTGTCGGCCAGGGCCTGCTCACTCAGGCGGGCCAGGGCATTGAGGTCTTTCCAGTCGGCGGCGGCCAGCGGCAGGCCACCCTTGCGACCTTCGGCCAGCACGCCCTGAGGCTGCCAGTCGAGGTCGAAAATGTTCAGGTAGTTGGCACCCAGCACATCGCGCACGTAGGTCAGCAGGGGTTCGGTACGGAACGCGGCGGCGAAGCTGTAGGCCATGTAGCCGGTAATGCTCACGGTGTCTTCGGCGGTGAAGGGGCGCTTGGGAATGCCCAGCACATCGAATTCCACCGGCCGGGTGTGACTGTCCTGATAGGCGTTGATCCCGTCCAGGTAGGCGTGCATGGCGATCCAGGCCGGGGATTGTGGATCCTGTTCGGTCACATAGGTCGCGGCGCGCTCGCGGATGCGCAGGCTGCGCATCAACTTGTCGGTGTCGAGCAGTTTGGGGCCCAGCACCTCGGCCAGCTCGCCACGGGCGAGGCGACGCATGATCTCCATTTGAAACAGCCGGTCCTGGGCATGGACATAGCCGAGGGCGCGGTACAGGTCGGTTTCGTTTTCGGCGCGGATATGCGGCACCCCGCGTTCGTCGTAGCGCACCGTCACCGAGCCATGCAGCCCTTGCAACTGCACCGTGCCCTGGCGGGTGGGTTGCTTGCTGTAGAGGTAGCCGCCCGCGACGATGATCGCGGTGACGACCAGTGACAGGAAGGCGATGAGGGTGCGCTTCATGGTGATTCCTTATTCTGGTGACAGCGGTCCCATGGTCTCGCTGTTGATTCCCTGTTTAGCATACGGCTGCTTCCCGGCGTATCGCCCGTCGGAGGGATTTGCTCCAGACCGTCGTGCGGGTCGGAGTATAAGCGGCGCGGAGAATCGCAAGGCTATCGTTGATCGGCACAGCAATCACGTCTGCCGTCGTCGAAGCGCAAAGGGATGTGAGTCGGCGTGTGTCGCGAGGGCCGGCCGCAGGGGGCTCCTGCGGCCGGTTATAGAAGGGAGGTTTCAGCCGTTGACCGTCGAGCCATCGAAGGAAGGCCCGACGGGTTCATCAGCTTGGCCGGGGGGTAGGTGCAGTTTCATTGGACGGCCCGCCCTGGGGCCGCGCTTCGCCGCGTTCCGCCAGCTCCATATTGTCGCCGGCGCCAGGATTTTTAGGCCGTGTTGCCATGCTCTGAATCTTGTCGGCCCCCAGGTTAAGCCCGGCGATAGTGGCTTGCGGAATGATCTGGGTAAGGCCGCGCGTCACGTGGTAGGTGTTTTCAAGGTCCCGCCGCCAGCCTGCGGGCTGGGTGTGGGGCAGGCTGTCCCGGTTTGGATGTGCAACGTTTTGCAGCGGTACCTTGGCTCGCTGGGTCAGGTCGTCTTTGCCGGCCAGCGCCTTGTTTTCGAGCGGTGCCGCCACGCTATTGGCAAAGAATGGGAGCAGGGTCAGGCCGGAGGAGAAGAAGGTCGTGACGATCTGCTCCATTTTTTCCCGCACTTCCGGATCCTCACCCACCGCGGCGGCGTCGCCCACCGCCGTGCGCATGGCGATCCCTTCGCCCACGCCGACGATCCGGTTGGTGAGGTCGCTGACATTGGCCATGTTGAGTGGGTTGAGCTTTCCTGTCGCTTCGGAAAACGCCTTGGGCAGGAGTTCGCTCCAGTTGCGGTTTTCCTTGGTGACCCGGTAGGTAGGAATCTCCTCGTCACCATGGGTCTGGGCGTATTTTGCCACGGCCTGGCCGCCGGCCATGAAGGTGCCGCCTACGGCGGAGGCCGCTGTGCGGGCGACGATGCCACCAGCGTTGACTGAGGTGAACTGGTCGATGGTGTCCCGCACTGCGTGAGCGGCACCGAAGGCGAGGTAGCCGGTGAAGTCGCCGCTCGCGGTGCCGAAGTTGTTCGCGTTCTGCTTGAGCGTGAATTCGTTGCGCTGTTGCTCCTGCGCGAGATTGCGCGCATTGAGTGCAGGGTTGGCGACCCGCTGCCCGTTCTGCGTGACGACTTGCAAGGCCTTGGGGTACACCGCCAGCGGATCGACCTTTGCCAGACCCGCGCCGATGGTCTTGTCGACCACGACCTGGACGAATGGACGGATGCCGTCGCTGATCACTTTGTGTGCGGTGCCAAGGACAGTCGAGGTCGCCGCGACATGCTTGCCGTAGGAGGCGTCGGCCATTGTCTCATCGATCGACGCAGTGATTGCGCCAAAGTGGCCCGCAGAGGCCACGCCCTGCGGGATCCCCGCCCCGGCGAACACCGCCAGGCCGGTTACAAAACCGCTCGTGGTCTTGAGGTCAGCAACATAGTCCTGGCGTCCGACGTTCTTCAGCGCCGTGTCCAACGTTTCGTTTTCCTTCGTCGCTTTAGTCAGCTCGCTAGGCTTGCTGTCCTCATTTTCCTGAAAGTCTTCAAACTCCTCCTGAACCTTGAGCAGCTGGTTCAGTTCAGTGGTCGCCTGGTCTCGTTCGGGCTGGGAAAGGCCCTCGTTGTTCATTGCACTGCGCGTATGCTCGATTCGGCTTTCCATGAAGGTATTCAAGCGCGTGGGCAGCTCTTGCGTCATGGCTTGCATGACGCCCTTTGCGTAACCGCGGAAGGCGTCATGACTGTTTTGCAGAGGCTGGCGATCACCTTCCGGTGTATTGTCGATCACTTCCTGGCATAACGAATGGTAGGCGCCGAGGGTATCGCCCACGCGTGCGCAGTGTTTGTCCCAGACCGCGCCGAAGCCACCGCTTTCCTTCCTGTCCTTGTCGTTCTTGCCCAGGTACTCGTTGAAGTCCTGGACGAATGCTTCGGTTTCTTCCTGGCCCGACAGCATCGGGTGAGGCGTGCCGCCGAGTTCGGCCAGGTGCTTTTGTATGTCTTGATAGCTTGTGCCGGGCGCATAGCCCAATACCGTGCCTTCCAGGGTCATGTGCTCGCGTGCATAGCCGATGGGGTCGCTTTCGGGGTTTTTCTTGCCGAGGCTGTTGACCAGCCCTGTCAGGCGTTGCTGCCGGGTCCTGAGTGTTTGCTGGGTCTTGTCGGTCGCTTGTCCTTCGAAGTGATAAGGCACCAGGGGATTGGTGGAGGGGCGAACCTGTTCGGACAGGCTGGTTCCCACCGGCATTATGCGGTCGTCCTGCTGGTGCAACGCCGCCGAGCCGGTGCTTCGTCCTACTGATAAATCTGGCATGTCGTGCTCTCCTAGATTGACAGGGCGCTGTTGAGCCCGGTGCTACGGGGGGTGGGTTTGTGCTGGGTAGCCTTGGCGGCGTCGTTTGGGCTGGCGCCGTCGAAGAAGTAGCCATCTCGCCAAATCAGCGCCATTTCAGCGGCACCGCCCATCAACCCGAGCAGGCGTTCGGCCGCGAGGTTTTCCAGGGGAACGTGGCCGATCAGGATCACCTGTTCGCTGTCGCGGTTGTAAGACAGGGACGGGCAGAACGCCCCGCTCAGCAGGTACAGGTTGGTTTCCAGCAACCGTTGCAGGACCGCTTCGCGATTCGCCACGGGCAACGGCCCGAAGCTGCAGTAGATGAAGACATCTCCCTCGCCCACGCCAGGGGTGTGTTTCAGGGAAAAGTCGACATCCTTGACCGACAGGTTCGCCTGTTCGTAGAACGCTGACGGGGTTGGAATCATCGTGAGGGCGCAAAGCTGATCGATCAGCTTGCAATAGGTGGGTGACGCCATGATTGACCTCGTATTGTCATCCAGGCGCCGACGAGCGCCTGCTGCCCATGGTGAGTGACACCTGCGGCATTTCGGTTCCAACCGAGCGCCGCTGCCGCCCGATGCCGGCGCGCCGGGTGACCTGCGTGGAACCGCTGCCCTGTGATCTGCCACCCAATGGCGCCACCTCATTCAAGGTTGACCGCCCATGTCCCGATCACTTGCACCTTTGCCGGCCCTTCGATTCGTCCCCAAAGGGTTGTCCATGCTGGCCATGGGGACCTTGCTGTATGGCTGCCAGCACCTCGAACCGCAGTTGACCATCGGCGATCCTTACGCCAACGAGCCTTACCGCTCGCAACTGCGCTGGTTGGAGCCGGCGCCTACGGACACCATCATCCAGATCGGCGAGTTAGCCCCGCAAAGCGGCGGTAGCCTGTGGGCGCGCATGCGCCAGGGGTTTTCCTTGCAGGCCAAGACCCAGGGCGTAGCGCGCGTCGATGAGCAGCGCCGCTGGCTGATGGATCGCCCGGCTTTTCTCACCCAGACCGGGCGTGCCGGCAGCCGTTACCTGCACTTCATCGTTGGCGAGCTGAACAAGCGCAACATGCCGCTGGAACTGGCACTGCTGCCGGCCATCGAGAGCGGGTTCAATCCGAATGCCCAATCGCCGGCCCAAGCCTTGGGCCTGTGGCAATTCATTCCCGCCACGGGGCGCCGCTACCAATTGCAGCAGCGAGGCGATTACGACGAGCGCCGGGACATTCCGTCATCGACGCGGGCTGCCCTGGATTATTTGTCCTACCTGCACGATTACTTCGACGGCGACTGGCTGCTGGCGCTGGCGGCCTACAACGCCGGGGAAGGGCGGGTGCGCGACGCCATCACGCGCAATCGCGCCCGTGGCCTGGCGACCAACTATTGGAACCTGTCGTTGCCCGGCGAGACCCAGAACTATGTGCCGCGGTTGCTGGCGCTGTCGCAACTGGTGAATGCGCCCGCGGACTATGGCGTAAGCCTGGCGCCCATCGCTGACCAGCCGTACTTCCAGATGGTTGCCTTGGCGCAGCCTGTGGACCTGGCGCACCTCGCGCTGTTGTCCGGTGTTCATGAGCGAGAGTTGCGCATGCTCAACCCTGCCGCGCGTGGCCGGGCCAGGGGGCGCTTGTTGATGCCCCTGGAAGCGTCGCGCAGGTTGCTGGCTCAACCGGACATGATCGCCAAGGCGGCGCTGCCCCACGTGGCCGGTAGCGAAGAGCAAGTGGTCGCCGCACCCGATACTGGAGGGGCCGAGCCGCAGGTGGCGGAGGTGGCCGCGCCGCCAGGAGTTTGAGCCGATCATCCCCCCATATCGATCGTTCCCACGCTCTGCGTGGGAATGCATCCTGTGACACTCTGCGTCACCTTCCAGAAGCGGAACGCGGAGCGTCCCTGGCGACATTCCCACGCAGGAGCGTGGGAACGATCGATCCGCGCCAGCCGGGCTACTGATTCTTCCATCCGGGATCTACAGGCAGCCCATCGCGACATTGGCCAAGCCGCGTGCGCGGGGGTCCATCAAGACGTAGGAGCCAATGGTGTTGCAGGCGAAGCCGAACGCCACCCCGCGTTCAGGGTCGGCAAAGCCGATGGTGCCACCGGCGCCCATGTGGCCGAACGCTTCGTTGCCCATGCCATAACTGCCGTTCGCCACATCCGGCTGGTTGAGCATGACGCCCAGGCCAAAACGGGTTGGAGTCTGGATGGTCGGGTCGTACTCGGCGCTGTGTTCGCACAGCATTTCGTTGAGCAGCGGCGACTCCAGCAGGCGCCCGTCGAGCAGGCCGGTGTAGAACGCCGCCAGGCTGCGGGCATTGCCGTGTCCGTTGGCCGCCGGCTGGGTCATGCGTTTCCAGCCGGGTTCGTTACTGCGCCCCAGCACCATCGGCGGGTTGGCAAAGGCCAGGGCGCTCATGGCGGTCGGCGCGGTGAGCACGTCGTTCAGCACCCGGCCAAAGGCCTCATCGTCGATCTCGTCTTTGGTGCGCGCCATGTAGGCGCAGCGAGCGATGGTCGCGTCGTCCAGACCGATGTGGAAATCCAGCCCGAGCGGCACTGCCACGCGTCGGTGAATGCTTTGCGCCGGCGTCAGGCCATCCACCCGGCGTAGCAGCTCGCCGAGGATCCAGCCGAACAGCAAGGGCGAATAGGTCTGCTGTTCCCCCGCCGCAGCCCAGGGATGCTCCTCGGCGATCAGGTCCGTCATGGTGTTCCAGTCGTAGAGGGTTTCCGGTGCGAGGGGCGTGCGCAGCGCCGGCAGCCCGGCGCGGTGGCAAAGCACCTGGCGCAGGGTGATCGACGCTTTGCCGGCGTTGGCGAAGGCCGGCCAGTAGTGGCAGACCGGCGCGTCCAGATCCAGCCGCCCTTCGCCGACCAGTTGCATGATCGCTACCGCCGTGAAGGGCTTGGTGCAGGAAAACAGATTGAGCAGCGTGTCGCGCTGCCAATGGCTGTCCGGTTCCGCCCCGGCAATGCCGGCCCACAGGTCGATAACGGTTTCGCCGTCAATCTGGATGCAAAGGGCGGCACCGCGTTCGAAAGGGCTTTGCATCAGCCGGATAAACGCCTCTTTGACCGGTTCGAAACGAGTGTCGCATTGACCATGGATAGCAAGTGCACGCGTCATGTCAGCTCCACGCAAGGGTTGGTGTTTTTCCTTGAGTGACGCTGGTCGTGCAAACGGTTCACCGACAGGTCCGGATCCCACAGGGATCTTTTTGGTCAGCCCTGCCACTCAAGGAGCAACGATTCATGCCCCCGGAGAGTGTTCATGGCTTACGAGCGTACCCTTGATTTCAATAGCGACGCGTTTCGCGGCGAGGCCTATCGGCATTATGCGGCGCTGCGCCAGGCGGCCCCGGTGTTCCTCAGCCAGGCGCAAGGGCAGTTGCCGATGTGGTACGTCACCGGAGCCCGGGAGGTCGAGGAGGTGCTGCTGGATAACGAGCGCTTCGCCCGTGACCCGTCGCGGATCGATGCGCAGTTCGCCGCGATGCTCGGTGGCGAGCAATCGATCGCGTTCCTTAACGAACACATGCTCAACCGCGATGGCGACAGTCATCGCCGCTTGCGTCGCCTGGTCAACAAGGCCTTCACGTTGAAGGCGGTGAACGCCCTGCGGCCGCGTATCGAGCAGATCGCCGAGACGTTGCTGGAGCCCGTGCGGTCGAGCGGGCGAATGGACGTGGTGAGCCAATATGCATTCCCGTTATCGATCACCGTCATCGCCGAATTGCTTGGCGTCCCCGCGCAAGACCGTGACGATTTCCGCCGCTGGTCCCACATGATCGTCCAGCAAGTGGGCCACGACCTGAGCGAGTTGCAGCGTTGCTACAACGAATTCGCCGGCTACATGCTTGCGTTGATCGACCAGCGTCGGGCGCAGCCGGGCGACGACCTCGTTTCGGCGTTGGTGCAGGTCGAGGAAGAGGGCAGCAGGCTCAGCCAAAGTGAGCTGTGCAGCATGATCGCTTTGTTGATCATCGCCGGGCACGAAACATCGGCGTCGATGATCGGCAATGCCGTGCACATGCTCGTGCAGCACCCGAAGGCGCTGGCGCGCTTGCGTGACGACCCGGCGCTGATGCCCGGCGCGGTCGAAGAGCTTTTGCGCTATGACTCGTCGGTGGAGCGGGCGATGGTCCGCTTCGTCACCCGTGACACCGAACTGGGCGGGCAGCGTTTGTTGCGCGGGCAACTGCTGATGGCGGTGGTGGGGTCGGCCAATCGTGACGAAGCCCTGTGTGCAAATCCTGACACGCTCGACATCGCTCGCCCGGTCTGCCCACATATGTCTTTCGGCAAGGGCACTCACTACTGCCTGGGCGCCTCGCTGGCCCGGCAGGAGCTGGAAATTGCATTGAATACGCTTCTTCGGCGTTGCCCCGGGCTGCAATTGGCGGTCGATCCCGGCGCCGTGCGTTGGCGCTACGTACCCAACTTCAGGGGGCCGGAGGCGTTGCCGGTGTGTTGGTCGGTGGACTGAAGCGGTTGCTTGCCGGGAGAAGCCCTGGTGACGGTGCATGCGGTTTACTTGAGAGGGCGTATGAATGTGTGGCGAGGGGATTTATCCCCGTTGGGCTGCGAAGCGGCCCTGAAGCCTGCCGCCGTGGCGTGCCTGGCTGGTCGCAGTCAACCTTTTTGGGGCTGCTGCGCAGCCCGGCGGGGATAAATTCCCTCGCCACAATGGACCGAATAAACCCTGGGTGAGTAACGTTGTTTGTGACCTGTGCAGAAAGTGGCACAGGCCTTTGCCGGATAGAAAAACGGCTCGTCCAACGTCCCGCCGGACGAGCCGTGGACTCACGCCAGGCTGACCTCCTCGTTTTGCGCCGGCGCTGAAAGGGTGGTGGGTATCGTGTCGCTTGGCGTCAGGTGCAGTCCATAGAGCACAACGTCGGCACGGTTATCCGCGAACCGGGCGATCCCTGGAAAGCGTCCCCATTGCGTCGCGCCAAGCCCTTGTACGCCGCGTTTGCTGGCCTCGTTGTGCTCGATGATCCAGGCCACCAGCGTCTCGAAACCATACCGTTTGGCCAACACCACCGCGGCTTGGCCAAGGCGAATGCCGACGCCGCTGCCGATGTGGTCGTTGCGCACGTAGATCGACACTTCACCGGTCAATCGACAGGCCTGGGCACCCCAGCAAAAGCGATTGACGATCAACCAGGCGACGACTTCGCCAGCGCGTTCGAGCACGTAGATCGGATCGCCCTCCTTGACGAAACAGTCGACGAAGAACGTCATTTCCTTCAGGGAAAACGCTCTGAGTACAGGGGAACTGGTCCCCCCCAGAGCGCTTTCGTTGAAGATATCTGTCATCACCGGCAAGTCGTCGGGGGTGTAGCGGCGCACGCCGCGTGGCAGGTCGGGCCGGCTGTTCAAACGATTCTGAGTCATGGCCGGGCTTCTCCGTAGACGCTTCGCTTGAGTTGTTCACGCGCGCGAAACAACCTTGAACGCACGGTGCCAATGGGTACGCCCAGCCGTTCGGCAGCGTCGCGATAGCTGCTTTCGGTGTCCACGGCGGTCCACAGGGTATCGCGCATGTCCTTGGGCAGTGCGTCCATGGCGATCAGCGTACGGTCCAGCAACCGACGGTTGTCGCACAGTTCACTCAGATCAATGTCGTCACTGGACTCGTTGAACTCGCTTTCATCGAAAGTGCTCAGCGGCGGCTGTGCGTAGAAGCGGCGGAAATGGTTGCGGATCAGGTTCAGGGCGATACCGCACAACCAAGTGTCCTGCTTTGCCAGCCCTTTGAACTTCTGCTGGTTACGCCAGGCTTCCAGGTAGGTGAGCTGGATGATGTCGTCGGCGTCGTCTTGGTTGAGTACGCGTTTTTGCACAAACAGACGCAGTTTGCGTTCCTCGCCGAAGCAGATGCCTGGCGCACCCGTGGGTGCCGGGGAGGTTTGCGGGGGGGCCATGAGATTCAGGCTGTTCATCAATAAATCCCTCTGAGTAGGTTCCGTAGCGTCGATGCAAATGTCGACGTTTCCCCTGTCAGCAGGACCTGTGCCAAGCCAAATTTGTTAGTTATCTATTTGATAAATAAGTGTTTTTATCTAGTGCTTTTGCTCTATTTGTGCAAGGGCATGCACAGCCGTCCCAAGCCCCACTGCATGAAATTGCACCGAGCGAACGCTTGGTCGGGAAGCTCTCTCGAACCGGTCAGAAAAGGCCATGGTCGCCGATGGAACCGAATGCCGGATCACCGCCACCCACTGAGCGTCCGAAACCATGCTCACGGCCATCATGAAAGTAGAAGCCCCGACCAATGCGCGTATTGCCGTCAATCTTGCCCAGGCCGCTTCGGCCGTCGTGGGCATGGGCAAGCCTGTCGAATCGTTCCAGGCCGTGCAGTCCAATTCGATGGAGGAGGTCGGCATGACCTTCAGCCATCACGTGGAGCGCAATACCAAGGCGCTGAGCCAGCGGCGCATTCGCAATGCTCGCAGTGAGGTGGGCCAGGTGCGGGTCGAGACGCGCGAGCAGTTGGAGGAGTGGTACGACCAACTCGGTCATCCAGGCAAGCAGAGCCTGGGGGCCATGGCCGCCCAGGCGGGTCTGTTGTTGTGTGGCGAGCCGGTGCTTGAAGAAGTGGTGCAGTCCACTGGTGGAGACCCGGCCCGTACCGACCTGATCCTGCAACAAACATTGCGCGATGCCGAGGTGCAAGGGCGTCTCGTCGAAGCCCAGCGTGCTCGCGACTACCTGCAGCTATTGCGCGAGCGTTATGGCGCGCAGATCCAGGCGGGCATGAACATCGCCGAGGCATTGCGCGCTGCGGGCGGCGATCCCGAATTGCGCCAGGCGGTACGGCGGCTCTACTACGACACCGTGGTGCTCAAGCAGTCATTGCCCACCATGATGCAAGCATTGCTTGGCCTGTTTGGCGAGGCGGCGTTCGTGCCGGGGCTGGACATGATGCGCCGGGCACTGGCTGACGACATCGCCGCGCATACGCCTTCACGCCCTACCGCGCTGTTGCGCACGTTGTTGATCGGCCTGGCGGCCTCGACGCAACTGGGCAGTGTCCTGCACAGCTGTCGCCGTTTGCTGGAGCAACTGGCCTACAGCTGTCCGGCCAGCCAGCTCACCGCCGTGTTGTTGCTCCAGCGCATGCTGGGGTTTGTCAGCAGTGGCCTGTCAGCGGCGGAAGTACGGCGCATCGGGCGTGAGCTGGGGGGCGACCAGGAGCGCGACCAACTGGTCTCCCTGAACGGCCTGTATCCCTTGCTCAAGCGTTTGCCGCTGCCCCTCTGGCGTGATGGCAAAAGCCGACAGACCGCGTTGAAGAATCTGTTGGTGCTGCTCGATGAGCGTTCCCGTGGCGAGCCCCGAAGCCAGACCGCTGCGCCGGTGATTGGAGCGCGCTCATGATCGCCCTGTTGAACAAAGTCGCCAACGAAGCGGTGCGGCGCATCGAGGTGGTCGGGGCGTTCGTGGTGCTGGGCATTGTCTTCATGCTGATCCTGCCCTTGCCGACCGCGGTGGTCGATGCGCTGATCGCGATCAACATCTGTATCTCCTGCCTGCTGATCGTGCTCTCGCTGTACCTGCCACGGCCGCTGGCGTTTTCCTCGTTTCCGGCGGTGCTGCTGTTGACCACGTTGTTCCGGCTGGCATTGTCGGTGGCGACCACCCGATTGATCCTGCTCCAGGGCGACGCCGGCCATATCGTCCAGGCGTTCGGCAATTTCGTGGTGGGCGGCAACCTGGCGGTGGGGTTGGTGATCTTCCTCATTCTGACGGTGGTCAACTTCCTGGTGATCACCAAGGGGTCGGAGCGGGTCGCCGAAGTGGCGGCGCGTTTCACCCTGGACGCGTTGCCGGGCAAACAGATGTCCATCGACAGCGACCTGCGGGCGAACCTGATCGATGTCAGCGAAGCCCGGCGGCGGCGCGAGGAATTGAACAAGGAAAGCCAGCTGTTCGGTGCGATGGACGGGGCGATGAAGTTCGTCAAGGGCGACGCCATCGCGGGCTTGGTGATCGTCGTGATCAACCTCATCGGCGGCTTTTCGGTCGGCATGATGCAGCACGACATGGGCGCGTCCGAATCGATGCACCTGTATGCCGTGTTGACCATCGGTGATGGTCTGATCGCGCAGATTCCGGCACTGCTGATTTCCCTCACCGCGGGCATGATCATCACCCGGGTGTCGCCGGAAGGGCAGCCGGCGGGTAGCAGCGTGGGCAAGGAAATCGCCCAGCAGTTGACCGCCGAACCCAAGGCCTGGGTGATCGCGTCGGTGGGCATGCTCGGCTTTGCGGCCTTGCCCGGCATGCCGACGCTGGTGTTCATTGTCATTGCCCTGATCACCGGCACCGCAGGCATCCTCCAGTTGTACGCGCGTGCCCGGCAGGCACGCCAGGGCGACCAGCCGACGGAGGTCATCGCCCCGGCACAAAACGGTGCCGAAGACCTGCGCAGCTTCGACCCGACCCGAGCCTATCTTTTGCAGTTTTCCAAAGCCATGGAAGGCAACGCGGCGGCCGAGGACGTCATCCAGGCGATCCGCAAGAAGCGCAATGCCCTGGTGGCTGGCTTTGGCCTGACCCTGCCGCCCTTTGAGATCGAATACAGCGTGCTGCTGGAGGACGACGAGTTCCGCTTCTGCGTGCACGAGGTGCCGATGCTGCGCGCCACTTTCGGTGAACGTGTGGCCGTGGCGCGCGGGCCGCTGCCGTTCGAACCGCGCGACGTGCAGGTCGGCAGCGAGGTGCGTGACGAGCATCAGTGGCTATGGCTGACGCCTGACGATCCGCTGCTGGCGGACGAGCGAGTGGAGGCGGTGCCTGCCGGCGAATTACTGGTGGAACGGATGAGCCGCGCCATGTTTGCCACGGGCCCGCAATTCCTGGGACTCCAGGAGAGCAAGTCGATCCTCAGTTGGCTCGAAGCGGGTCAGCCCGAGCTGGTGCAGGAGCTGCAGAGAACCATGCCATTGGCCCGTTTCGCCGCCGTGCTCCAGCGCCTGGCCGGCGAAGGTGTCCCGCTGCGAGCGGTGCGTCTGATCGCCGAGTCGCTGATCGAGCATGGGCAGCACGAGCGTGACGTCGGTGCGCTGACCGACTACGCACGCATCGCCCTGAAGTCGCAGATCTATCACCAGTACCGCGACGAAGACGGCCTGCACGTGTGGCTGTTGACCCCGGAAACCGAAGGCCTGTTGCGCGACGCGCTGCGCCAGACCCAGACGGAAACCTTTTTTGCCCTGGAAAGCCTGCATACCCGCGCCTTGGTCATGCAGTTGCGCGAAGGCTTCCCGTTGCGCGCCAAGCGCGTGGCCGTGCTGCTGGTGGCGCAAGACCTGCGGGCACCGCTGCGCGATTTGTTGCGCGACGAATTCAATCACGTGCCCGTGCTCGCTTTCAGCGAGTTGCACAGCAATGCCCAGGTCACCGTGCTGGGGCGTTTTGACCTCGAGCAGGAAAAACTACAAGTGGAGGACGCGGCGTGACGGCAGGTCTTGGCGCGCCGGCAGCGCAGCCTCCACGTAACGATGCAAATCCAGGTGCGGTCGATGGCCTGGCTGTGACAGAGGACGGGCGCCGCCGGTGCCCCGTCGTACAACCGGAATGTGGGCGAGCGTCTGTCGCCCCTTGAGGAACTGGCCATGTTCGAACTGCGTGTCTTGAGTGGTCTGCACCGAGGTGCGGCGTTGCCGCTGGTGGGCGAGCAATGGGTGATCGGGGCGGCGGAGGATGCCGACCTGGCGCTTTACGATCCGGGCATCTGTGGGCGTCACGTTGGCCTGCGGCAGGTGCAGGGCCAATGGCTGCTGGAGCTGCTGGAGGGGACGGTTTGCGATGGACAAGGCCAACCTTGGGCGCCGGCCGAGCCCTTGCAGAGCAATGCCCCGTTTGCCGTGGCAGGCGTCTGGCTGTGCCTGGCCCCGGCCGATCAGCCCTGGCCCGAAGAGGCGGCGTTGGATGACGCTGCGCATCTGACGACGGCGCGGGAAACCCCGAAACCCGTCGTGCGGCCATCGTGGCCCAAGCGCCTGGCAATCGCCGCGGCGGTGATTACTGTTGCCTCCAGCGCCTGGGCCTTTACCAGCCAGCCGGCGCAGCCTGTGGCGCGCAGCCCGGCCCAGCAGCTCAAGCACAGCAAAGTGGCATTGGACAATGTCGAGGCGGTCCGCCTGGAACTCGATCGCATGTTGCAGGAGCGTGATCTGGGCGCTGGTGTGCGGGTCGAGAGCCAGGGTGACCAGTTGGTCCTGGTGGGCGAACTGCCGCGCCCACGCCTGGCGATGGTCGAGCGCTTGATCGAGCGTTTCCACGATCGTTACGAGACGCCAATCGGGATCACGGCCAGCGTGAAGGAGCGACTGACGCAGCTGCCGTTCCAGATCGCCCAGATCGTCGGTGGCAAGCGTGGCCATGTGGTTACGGCCGATGGACGTCGGCTGTTCCTGGGCGACCAGATCGATGGCCTGCGCTTGACCGCCATCGACAGCGGCAAAGTCACCTTCGAGGGTGACCAACGCTACGAGGTCACGTGGTGATGACGCAGGCGGCCATCGCGCGACTGGCGGCCTGGGAGGCCGGGCAACTGGCGCACCTGCGTCGCTTCGCGCCGGTCATGGTGCGTGGGCGGGTGCAGCGGGTCAGCGGCATCCTGTTGCAGTGCCGATTGCCAGGGGCACAGATCGGCGACCTCTGCCGAGTCGAGCGCGACGCCCGGGAGCCGCTGCTCGCCGAGATCGTCGGCTTCGACCAGCACGATGCCTTGCTCAGCGCCCTGGGCGGCCTGGAAGGCGTCCGGGTCGGTGCGGCGGTGGAGCCGTTGGGCATGCCCCATCGGGTGTGCGTGGGGCCGCAGTTGCTGGGCCAGGTGTTGGATGGCTTCGGCCGGCCGCTGGTGGACGGCGGCGCCGGGGCGTTTGCCGGACCACACGTGCTGCAAGCTTCACAGGTGATTGGCGAGGCCCCGGCGCCCACCGCGCGGCCGCGTATCCAACGGCCCTTGATGACCGGCGTACGGGCCATCGACGGGCCGCTGACACTGGGTGAAGGCCAGCGTGTGGGGCTGTTCGCCGGCGCCGGTTGCGGCAAGACCACGCTGCTGGCGGAAATTGCCCGGAACGTTGACTGCGATGTCATCGTCTTCGGCCTGATCGGTGAGCGTGGGCGCGAACTGCGCGAGTTCCTCGACCATGAGCTGGATGATGAACTGCGTGCCCGTGCGGTCCTGGTGTGCGCCACCTCCGACCGATCGAGCATGGAACGGGCCCGTGCGGCGTTCACCGCGACAGCCTTGGCCGAGGGCTTTCGTGCCCGAGGCCAGCGCGTCCTGTTGCTCATCGATTCGCTGACCCGCTTCGCCCGGGCCCAACGTGAAATCGGCCTGGCCGCCGGCGAGCCGCTGGGGCGCGGCGGCCTGCCACCGTCGGTCTACAGCTTGCTGCCGCGCCTGGTCGAGCGCGCCGGGTTGACCAACGAGGGCGCCATCACCGCGTTCTATACGGTGCTCATCGAGCAGGACTCCATGAACGATCCAGTGGCGGATGAAGTGCGGTCGCTGCTCGACGGTCACATCGTGCTGTCGCGCAAGCTCGCCGAGCGCGGCCACTACCCGGCTATCGACGTGCTGGCCAGCCTGTCGCGAACCTTGGCCAACGTGGCCGAGGCAGAGCACCTGCGGGCGGGCATCAATCTGCGTCGATTGCTGTCGGCCTATGAGCAAATCGAACTGATGTTGCGCTTGGGCGAATACCAGGCCGGCGCCGACCCTTTGACCGACCTGGCGGTGGAGTCCCATGGAGCACTGGACGCCTTCCTGCGCCAGGACCTGCGTGAGCCGGAGCCGTTCGCGTCCACGTTCGCTCACCTGCAGCAGTTGACCGCTTATGTCCCGGGTTGATCTGGACGCCCTGGCGCCGATTCGCCGCCACCGTGAAGCGCAAGCTGAACGAGTATGGCGCCAACAGCGTGAGCTTTTGCGCGAGCGCGAAGCGGCGGTGGTCGCCGCGCGGGCGCGCATGCAGGCGACCAGCGAGCAGCAGACGGTGCAGCGCGAAGCGTTGTATGGCGAGCACTGTGGCCGGGCGCTGAGCGTGAGTGAACTCAATGCCTGGAGTACCCAGGAGCGACGTTTGATCGGCGAGCTGGCCGAGCAAGCGCAGGCATTGCAGGCACTGGACGCTGAACAGGCGCAGCAGGCACAGCACACGGCCGCCGCCCAGCAGCGGCTACAAGGGCGCCGGCGTGATCTGGAAAAGCTCAGCGCAATGATGGAGCACTTGGTGGAGATCCCCAGCGATGAATGACCGTACCGTGCGCAGTGGGCCGACACCGCACAACAACCCCCCGGCCGCTCCCGTTCGGCATTCGCCTCGGGCGTATGAGCAACCGCCCGCCCAGGTGAGCCGGGCCATCCGTCCGGCGGCGCGTGACTCTGTGTCTACAACCGGGCTCGACCCCGACGTAATGGCGGGACGCAGTGACGGTTACTGGTTTCGCCAGTGGGTCGATGCGCCACGGGGCGGTACCCAGGACGACACCGCGGGCACCGGTTCGCTGGCGGGCCTGGTCAGTTTGGAGAACAGCGAAGTGGAGGCGTTTGTCGACCAGCTCACGCCACGCTTGCGCGCCACGCTCGACCAGCAATTGGACCTGCTGCTGCACCTGCCCAATCTGGGCCGCATCAAGGTGTCCGCCCGGCGGCTGGGCGGGGCGTCCGGGTGGGACATCGGCCTGAACAGCGAAAATGAAGACGTACAGGCGCGGTTGTCGAGTCGAGCCGGCCGCCTCGAAGACGCGCTGACCCAGAGCCTGGGCCAGCCGGTGAGCGTGCGCGTGGCGCGGGAAGAAGAGGCAGGCGCGATATGACCGTCCATGCATTGGCGCTACCGCTTGTGGGCATCGAGGACGCCACCGCCCGGCGGCTATTGGGGATCGGCGTCAGTTTGCCCTTCGAGGTGGCGGGTGACACGGGCCTGCTGGAACTGACCCCGGGCGGCGACGTGGCTGGGGGGGCGCCGTGTGCGCTGGCCTGTGCCCATGGTGCTTTCACCCTGGATGAGCCCGGCGCGGTGCTCAGCCTGTTCGGGGAATGCCCGGTGGTCTTGCCCGCCGAACCCGGCCCGGACGACACGTGGTTCTGGTCGCTGTTCCAGCAAACCCTGAGCGAGCCCCTGCGCCTGGCCTTCGGCTTTCTCAAGCCAACGGCCGAGCCTGCCGTGCCCGGCATCGCCTGCCGGCTCGACGTGAGACTGGGGGCGGCGCGCGTCACGAGCCATCTGCAAATGCCCGGTTCGGTCCTGCTGGGGCTGCTTCGCGCCGCCCCTTGGCAGCGGCGTACCGCACCAGGGGTCGACGGTTTTGCGCTGCATGTTCCGCTGGAACTGGGACGCCTGGCACTGGCTGCCGGGCAGTTGGCGGCGCTGCGTCCCGGTGATGTGCTGGTGCCGGAAACCGCCTTGTTCGACTCATCCGGCCAAGGGCTGATTCGCCTGGGCCGGCATTGTTTGCAGGTGCGGGTACACAGCCGTGCCGCACCGTTGCGCCTGACCTTGCTCGCTCTGGAGGAGACCGTTATGAGCACCACCGCCGACACCGACATCCTGACGCCGGACTGGGACGATACCGCCCGCTACGAACCTGAGGCCCAGGCCCCCGAGGCGGCCGATCAACCGGCGTTGGACTATGCCGCCGCTGAAACCGAGGAGGCGCCGATGATGGAACCGGCTGCTGCCGATCTGCCCGAGCGCTTCGACGACCTGCCGCTGGCGCTTACGATCCGCTGCGGTCACTTGAGCCTGACCCTGGGCGAACTGCGCAACCTGGCGCCCGGCGCGGTGCTGCAAGTGCAGGGCGTGACACCGGGAACAGCGGCGCTGTTCTATGGCGAACGGGCCCTGGCCCATGGCGAGCTGGTGGAGGTCGATGGCCGGTTGGGCCTGCAGATCGCTCGCGTGGATGTGGCTGGATGAGCTTCCAGGGGGTCGACCCCTTTCTGCTGGCGCTGTTCATCGGTGGGATCTCGTTGGTCCCCCTGCTGCTGATCATCTGCAGTGCCTTTCTCAAGATAGCCATCGTGCTGACGATCACCCGTAACGCCATCGGCGTGCAGCAAGTGCCGCCCAATATGGCGCTGTATGCCATTGCGCTGGCCGCGACGCTGTTCATCATGGCGCCGGTCGGTCACAACATCGCCGAAGAGTTGAAGGAGCGACCGTTGGATTTCAGCAGTACCGAGGCACTGCAAGGTTCTGCCCTGAACGCGATAAAACCGCTGCAGGCGTTCATGTCGCGCAATACCAACCCGGACATCCTCGCTCACCTGCTGGAAAACACCCAGCGGATGTGGCCCAAGGAACGCGCCGAGCAGGCCAGTCGCGACGACCTGATGCTACTCATCCCGGCCTTCATGCTGTCGGAGCTTGAGGCCGGCTTCCAGATGGGCTTCCTGATCTACATCCCGTTCATTGTCATCGACCTGATCGTATCCAACCTGCTGCTGGCGCTGGGCATGCAGATGGTCGCGCCCATGACCATTTCATTGCCGCTCAAGCTGCTGATTTTTGTCCTCGTGCAGGGCTGGACGCAATTGCTCGACAGCCTCTTCTATTCCTATCTTTGAGGACGTGCGATGGACGCGCTGACGTTGTTTAAGGAAGGCATGTTGCTGGTGGTCCTGCTCTCCGCGCCGCCCTTGATCGTGGCGGTGATCGTCGGCGTGTTGACCTCCCTGGTGCAGGCCTTGATGCAGATCCAGGACCAGACCTTGCCCTTCGGCATCAAGCTGGTGGCGGTCGGGCTGACCTTGCTGGTCACCGGTCGCTGGATCGGCGTGGAATTGCTGGGACTGCTGCGCCGGGCATTCGAAATGATGGCCAACACCTGATGACGGCCCAGGCTTTCGTCCCGTACTTCGACTTGCTGCTGTCGATCGCGCTCGGCATGGCGCGCATTTACCCGGTCGCTTACCTGGTCCCGGTGTTTTGCTTCCAGCACCTGCGAGGCTTGCCGCGCCATGCCGTGGTGTTTGCCCTGGGCATGTTGCCGGCGCCCGGTATTCGCCAGGCGCTGATCGACGCCCAGGTCAATTGGCTGTCCCTGGCCGGTTTGATGTTCAAGGAGCTGGTGCTGGGTTTCTTGCTCGGGGTGCTGCTGGCGATGCCGTTCTGGTTGTACGAATCGGTGGGCGCCTTGCTGGACAACCAGCGCGGCGCGCTCATCGGTGGTCAGTTGAACCCGGCGCTCGGCACCGACACTACGCCCCTGGGCCACCTGTTCAAGGAAATGACGATCTTGCTGCTGGTCGCCACCCTGGGCATTGGCACGTTGACCCAGGTGATCTGGGACAGCTACCTGGTGTGGTCGCCCACCGTCTGGTTTCCATTGCCTGGTGCGGATGGCTTCGGCGTGTTTCTCGGGCTGCTCGCCGAAATGTTCATGCACATGATGCTCTACGCGGCGCCCTTTATCGGCTTGCTGTTGCTGGTGGAGTTCAGCCTGGCGCTGCTCAGCCTGTATAGCCCGCAATTGCAGGTATTCGTCCTCGCCATGCCGGCCAAGAGCCTGATTGGCCTGGGCTTCCTGCTGTTCTACCTGCCCACCCTGTGGGACGCGATGACGGGCCGTCTTGGCCGCTATGGCGAAATCCGGCATCTGCTCCATTTGTTGTTGCAGGCGCCCTGAAGGAGGGCTTCGCCCATGAGCGAAGACAGTGGCGAAAAGACCAAGCGGGCGACGCCCAAGAAGATTCGCGACGCGCGCAACAAAGGCCAGGTCGGCCAGAGCCAGGACTTGAGTAGCCTGCTGGTGCTCGCGGCGATCACCGAAGTGGCATTGACCCAGGCCGACGACAGCATGCAGGCGTTGGAAGACCTGGTGGCGTTCCCGCTGCACCGGCTGGATGTCGACTTCGTACGGGCCTTCGAGGAAACCTTGGCCCATGCTGGAGGCGTGCTGCTCAATTTCACCTTGATGACCGTGGGGCTGGCGATCGTCACGCGCCTGGTGGCCGGTTGGATACAGTTCGGCTTCCTGTTTGCCCCCGAAGCCCTGCAGCCTGACCCGAACCGCTTGAACCCGATGAACCAGGCCAAGCAGATGTTCTCCGGCCAGGCGCTGATCAACCTGTTCATGGGATTGGTCAAGGCCGTGTTTATCGGTAGCGTGATTTATCTGGTGACCCTGCCGGCACTCGGCTCGTTGATCAGCCTGGTCAACGGTGATTTGCACAGCTATTGGCGCGGGTTGGCCAGCCTGTTTCGGCACATCATGCACGTTTGCCTGGGTGTATTGCTGGTGCTGGCGATTCTCGACTTTGGCCTGCAGAAATATTTCTTCGCCAAGCGCCTGCGCATGAGTGAGGAGGAGGTGCGCAAGGAGTTCAAGGAAATGGAAGGCGACCCGCACGTGAAAATGCATCGCCGCAGCCTGGCCCGACAATTGGTCGACCAGCCCGTCAACAAAGAAACCAAGCCGGTGGAGGAGGCCGACATGCTGGTGGTCAACCCCACCCACTTTGCCGTGGCGCTTTTGTATCGCCCCGAGGAAACGCCGCTGCCGCAACTGATCGTCAAAGGCGTCGATGCCGAGGCCCGGGCGCTGATCGAACGGGCCAAGGCGGCGCGGGTCCCGGTCATCCAGTGCATCTGGCTGGCACGAACGATCTACCGCGAAGACGTCGGCGGTTATATCCCTCGGGAAACGCTCCAGGCGGTTGCGCACATTTATCGGGTGCTGCGCGAGCTGGATGACGAGGCCAAGGGCGAGGTGATCGAGATTCCGGAATTGAACCTGCGTTGAGGTCGATGGAACCGATGCACATGTGGTTGCCACTCAGGTAGTGAGCCAGGTTCGTCCGGCCGATACCGGCCTGCCGACAGTGCTCACCACACATCGACTCGTGGAGGATTTTCCATGCCTGATCCCAGTTCCCTGACGAACCCCCTAAGGGGCACAGGTGCCCTGCACGGCGCCGACAGCTTATCGCCCTCGCGCTCGCCCTCGCTGAGCCAACGACCCCGTGAGGCGCAGCAGCGCCAGGGCAGCCAAAGCCTGCACACACGGGGACGCTCCTCCTCGACGCCCCCTGCGGTGCATCAACGTGGCCGTACCCGCACGCGGGACGCCAACCACGCGGCGGCGCCGAATGAAGCTCAACCGCTGGATGACGCGCAAACGTCCAGCGCCACTTCGGCATCGCGCACTCCGGACTCTTTCATGAGCGAGATGGAAACCCGTCAAAAGGAGTTGATGGAAAAGCAGTTCGATATACAGATGAAGATGGAAGAGCGCCAGAGCGCCATGATGCTGATTAAAAGCTCCGCCGACATGGCCAAGCTGATGAGCGATACGGTGACCGAGGTGACCAAGGGCTTCATGGACAGCGCGAGGAAAGTCATGCAGGAGGGTGGCGAGGCGATGAAGCTTCGATAAGGTGGAGGGTGTACATCGACCCCGGGGGTGTTGTCCGATGGGGCCGATGTGCATCTGCACCAACCACCGTCTACCCCAGTCGGGTGCGGCTTGCGTTGAGCGAGGCCGGACGCGGGCCACTGGGCATTGCAGGCACCGCCAAGCGCGCACGAACCTCGCCGACCTGGGCGATGAAACCCACGATCCAATGGCAGAACCGCGCCTCGTCGAGCATCGCCAGCGGGCAATGGGCGCACAGGCGAACGCTGCCCTTATCGTCCAGCGCCAGCCAGCTGCCGCCGAGCAGGTCCAATCGAAAGTTGAGCTCCAGCAAGCGCTTGTGCAGGCCGGGGGCGTGGGCAGGGACATCGATCGAGCAATGAAGGATAGCGACGTCGCCGTGATCGGGCAGCTCGATGACCACGGCTTCGCGGTTGCTCGTGTCATACAGCGCACACACGCCACCTTCCAGTTGCAAGTCCGCGTGCAGGTGTTGCGCGAGGGCCGAGATCAAGCGCTGGGCAAGCGGTGCGACAGTCATGGAAACCTCCCTCAATGCAAAAAATGTCATGAACCGTTGTGGCGAGGGGATTTATCCCCGCTGGGCTGCGAAGCAGCCCTGAACCTGCCACCGTGGTGTATCAGGTTGATGTGATCAGCTCTTTGGGGCTGCTACGCAGCCCAGCGGGGATGAATCCCCTCGCCACAGGTTAAACATGTCCCCAAAGAGGGGTCATCGTGTCGTTCAATAAGTGACCGAGTAATCGTCGAGCTCCTCCAGGCCCAGCAGCGACAACTGCCTGGACTGGATTTCATCGAGCAGTTCAGTGGACAGCGGCGCCTCGGGCAGTGCCTGCCAGACCACGAGCGCTCGCTGCGGATCGAGAAACACGAACAGCTGCGCGTAGTCGGTCGGGTGGGCGAAGCGTCGTTCGAGCGCATGCTGGATCTGGTTTGTGCGTAGCGCCTGGCTTTGTATCTGTAAGGCGAGCCCGACGCTGTGAGGCTCGCGTCGCAGACAGAATTCAATGCCCGGGGCTATTTCCCAATACGTCGCGATGCCGGCGATGATGTTCTTCTGGAAGGCCTGGCGAGTGCTCACGCTGTGTACCGAAAAAGACATAGCGTTTCAGTTCTCCAATGGGACGACCGTATGGTCCAGTGGGTGTTCGGGGGAGCCAAGGCCGCCGCGCATGCCGGGCGACCACCAGATCACCAGCCGACCGTTGTCCGGTTCGGCGCGGCTGCAGGCATCGCCCTGGCAGCCCGAGCGGTTCGCGCAGCCGGCGAACACCGGCAGGCTCAGCAATAAAACGAGCAACAGTGGTGTGCGACTCATGGCAGGGTCCTCGCGCTGGTTTGCAGAAGAGAAGGGCGCTCGCCGCCTGGCGTGCGCGTGGGTTGTTTCATGACCACGAACACTTCGGTTTCCTCGCCGGGCTCGAGCCACACCTTCGGCCAGGCGGAGGTGGCCAGGGCCCAGCGGCTGCCGCAGCTCGCCTCGTCGAAGCGCAACCGCTGCTGGCCGTCGTTGCGTACCACGCCCACGGCGATGCCGTAATCGGCACCTGCGAACCATTGCGCCCGTGCAGCGTCCAGCGATAGCCCGGGTTGCAGCGCGCACAAGGTGTCGGGCGAATAAGGAATCGACGCAGCCTGTTTGAACGTGGCCGGAATGTTGCCGTCGGCGAGTTGGGCGAGCACATCGCTGACTTCGATACGGCCGATGGGACGGGTGCCGTTGCGACGCTCTTCCAGGCGGGCCATGGCGCTGTCGACCTGTTCGCGGTCAAGGGCAGAGATATAGCGGGCCGGGTCGACCTGGTCGCCGATCAGGCGCGGTGTCAGGATGAAGACCCGTTCGCGGCGGCTGGTCTCGCGGGTGGTCGAGGAAAACAGCAGCGGCCCGATCAGCGGGATGCGACCCAGCCATGGCACCCGTTCGAGGTTGTCGCCGGTCTCTTCGGTATGAAATCCGCCGACCACCAGCGACCGGCTTTCCCCCATGACAGCCTGGGTGCTGACCACGCCCCGACGTACGCTGGGCGTCTGCTGGCCGACCTCCGAGGGTTCGATGCGGCCGTCTTCGATGTCCAGGGACATCTGGATCTGATTGCGCCCCCCGGTCTCGATGGCATGGGGCACGACCTGCAAGCTGGTGCCCGCCGTGATCGGCTCGACGGTGGCTACGCGCTCGCCGATGGCGGAGATGTACTCGGTGCGGCTGAAGTCGATGACCGCCGGCTGGTTCTCCAGGGTCAGAACCGATGGGTTCGCCACCACCGAGGCCAGGCCACGGCCCTCCAGGGCACGCAGTTGCGCGGAAAAATCGCCGTAGTCCTGAATGAACACCGTCGAGCTGGCGCCGGGGCGAATCATCGAGGCTCCACCGATCAGATCGCCGCTCTCGACGTTCCAGTTCGAGGCCAGCTCGGCCAATTGCGTGCGGTCGATGTCGAGGATGATCGCGTCGATCTCCACCAGCTTGCGCGGTACATCCACATCGCGAATCAACGGCGTGTAGATTTCCCGCCGCTTGGGCGCGTCGTAGATGAGCACCGCGTTGTTGCGCACGTCGGCCTCGACGCGGATCTTGCCCCGGCCGCCTCCACCGCCGCTCGCGCCAGACGGTACGCGGTTGGTGTTCGGGCGCCCCATGCCGTTCAATGCCAATTGTTCGATGTTGCCCATGGTCGCCGATTGCTGGGCCTGCATGTTCTGGAACGACGCTTGGGGCGAGGCCGTCTGCATGCCGCCCGACACGGCGCTGCGGCTTTCCAGCAAACCTTTCAGGATGCTGGCGACTCCGGGAATGACCAGTGTCTCGCCGCGGTACTTGACGTTGCGGTCGGCGGCGGTGGCATAGCGCAATGGGAAGCTGATCACTTCCTGTTTTTCCTCGGGGGTCTTGCGTGCTTCGGCAAACTGCGTCACCAGGCGTACATAGCGTTCCGGGCCGGATACCAGGACCACGCCTTCGTCGGGCAATTCACCCCAGCCGAAACGCGAATCCAGCAGTCCGATGTCGGTCAAGGCTTGCTTCATGTCCGGTACGGCGTCAGCGGACACTTCCAGGCGCGTGGAGTCCTGGTTCTGCAAGGGGCTGACGTACAACGTGTTGCCGTACATGAACCACTGGAAGCGATTTTCCAGGCCGAGCCTGTCGAGGAACGCCTGGGGACTTTCAGCGCGCATCCGCCCGTCGACGGTGCCTTTCACCGTGCCATCGATCACCAGTTGCACCGCGAAGGTGTTGGCGAAATCGCCGAGTACCTTGGCCAGCGGTGTGCTCTGGGCGTCGTAGGCGTAAGGCGTGTTCTTCCAGTCGGTCGGTATGGCCGCCTGTGCCGGCAGGCCCGCGCCCAGCGCACCGATCAATGCCAGTGCGACCAGCGAAGGTTTTGCCCAGGGGCGTGGGATCGACTGGCCAAGGTGTACCTTGCCTGCGGTCATCAAGCGGTACGGCGTAAGCCACCTGTTAGGCATGGCGGTTTCCTGTTCCGAGCAAGTGAGAGTGCGAGAGGCGTCGCGCTACAGGCGCCGCAGCGGCACGTTGGTCTTTATTGAGAATGGATTGCCAGGTATCGCGCTGGTTGAGCAGTGCTTCGAGTGCCTCGATGAGGTCGTCGATGTGCCCGTCCGGCGCCAGTTGCGTCAGCAGCCATAAACGCCCGTCCTGCGGCGAACGGGCCAGCGCGCCGGGAAATCGCGAGAGGCTTGGGTGCGCCAGCCGAAGCAGGTCTTCCAGAACCACCTCATGGGTCATCGGGACGGTCAGCTCGACCGATACCAGCAAGGCCTCGTCGAGCTTGCTGAAGGTCGCCTCGCCATCGTCGATGACAAGGCCGAAGTGCTCCGGGCCATCGACGCTGGCGCTCCAGCGGGTGAGCTGTGTTCGCAGCTCATGGCATTGCATCGATGATCGCCTTGGCGAGGTTGTGATGGGCAGTGGTCTGTTGAGTCGCTGCGTTCACCGCGACGGACATGCCGTTCATGCTGGTCAGGAATGAATGCATGTCGTCGAGCGACTGCGTTTCCGCCGCGTTCATCGCAGCGTTGTTGACGTTGTCGGTCGCGCGTTGGAAGTAGGTGTCGAGGCGGCGCTGGACGGCATCGGCGGAAGACATGGGCGGTTCCTCTGGGTTAGGCATGTTCACGATGTGAGTGGTGGTCATGCCATTGGCGGTTCCGCGCATATGAGGAAAAAAACCTGGGGAAGTGTGGTTTGCTTGTGTTGATGGTGGGTCAGTTGGCGTTGGGGGTGACTGTGCTGGGTCAGCTTGCGGTGATGTTGGATGTGCCGCCGTCTCGCGAGCAGGCTCGCTCCCACAGTTTTTCCGGGGTGTTCACAGACATTGCAGCCAGCACAAATCCCCTGTGGGAGCGAGCTTGCTCGCGATAGCGTTGGGTCAGCTTGCGGTGATGTTGGATGTGCCGCCGTCTCGCGAGCAGGCTCGCTCCCACAGTTTTTCCGGGGTGTTCACAGACATTGCAGCCAGCACAAATCCCCTGTGGGAGCGAGCCTGCTCGCGATAGCGGTGGGTCAGTTTGCAGGGATGTGTGGTGGATCAGGCAGGCGCAAGGCTTTGACAGCGGAGGGCCAGTCGAGCAGGAATGTGCCGCCTGGCGTTTCCAGCTTCAGTTGATGTCGTTCCATGTCGGCATCCGCCACCGGTGTCCAGGGGCGCTTGCCATCGGTGCCCAGGCTCTGCGTCAGGCTCGCCAGGTCTTCGGGATGGCAGCGGAGGGTGGCGCTGACCGGGTCGTCCTGGCGCGACGCCAGTTGGCGGACGAGCGCATCGATACGTGCCTGCTCCGGGACCTCGTTCAACAGCGTCCCCAGGGCTTCGTTGACCAGGTGTGCGGCGCTTGTCTCGATCCGCTCCCACATGGCTTGGCGCTGGGCTTCCCAGGCGGCGAGCAAGGTCTCGGCCTTTTCCCAGAATCGAGCTTGAGCCTCAAGCACGGACGCGTCCGCCTCTGTGCTGGCGCGTTCAAGCCATTGCGCAACCTGGGCCTGGGCCTGTTCGAGGACGACCTGCGCGCGGGCACAATCCACCAGGGTTTCGCGGGCGATATAGGGCTGCGACAGGCTTTGGCCATCGGGGCGCAGTTCAAGCGAACGCCGAGCGAGCATCGTGTTTCTCCGTTTGGATAGTGGCCGGGGCTGCCAGGCTTTGCTCAGCCTTCCAGCAGGCGGACTGCCAAAGCGTGTTCAGCTTGGCGGCTGGCGGTTGAGGGGCGCTCACCGATTCGATGGTGATGATTCTGTCGCGTGGGAACGCCAGGCGCGCACGTTCCCAGACCCGTTCACCCAGCCAGGCGCGCAGCAGTGCGAGCGGATCCTGGCCTTGTTCGAGCCAGTGTCCCGGCCGCAGGGCTTTGGCGGTGCGCTCGCACCAGGCCCGGTCTTGCGTGGAAAGTGCCGGCGTTGCCGTTAACGGTGCGCAAGTGCTCGCCACCAATTCGCAGGCAAGGAACAAGGTCCGCGGTGTACCGCAGAACAGTGATTGCAGCGCCGGACTGGGTTGGGGTGGCATGCACGGGGTCATGCCGAAGCTACGTGCAAGCGCGGCATGGTGCCCCCGGGCGAGGGCGTCGATTTGCGGTGCGGTCAGCAGGCAAAGCGTCGATGAATACCAGTCCCGGTCTGCTTCGCGCCAAGCCAGGCTCCACCAGCGAACCCATTCAATTTCCGCCGTCATGCGGCGGTACCGTTACTGCCGGGCTTGGCCCCCGGGGGTTTCACGGCAAACAGCCCAGGTGTCGCACTGCCTTGAGGTGCGGCGGGCGCTCCGGCTGGCTTGGCGAGCTTGTGCTCGAGAAACCGTGGCAGCACCAACACGCCCTGGCGCCATAGTCGATAGAGGCCATAGAGGGCGCCCATCAGGATGGCGAGCAAGGCGATGCTTGCCGCCACGGTCACCGCTCGCCAGTAACCGATGTCATCGGCCTGCATGAGAAAGGGGCCGAAGTACGCCATCTTGCGCTGTTCCTGATAGGGTGCGGCGGGCACGAATACCACCGATAACTTGGTCGGGTTCTGAGTGGCGTCGGCCATGCCGGGAATCCCGCTGGCGACCAGGTTACGCACACGCGGGGTAATGCTGTCGGGGTCCAGGGCACTGGTGTGCTTGATGAAGACCGAGGCCGATGCGGGCTGGACCGGCTCACCCGGGGCCACCCGTTCCGGCAGGACCACATGGACCCGGGCGAGCACCACGCCATCTATTTGTGAAAGCGTCGATTCGAGCTCCTGGGACAGCGCGTAGATGTAGCGGGCACGCTCTTCCATCGGCGTGGAAATGACCCCCTCCTTGCGGAAGATCTCCCCCAGGCTGGAGCGGGACCGACGCGGCAGGCCGGCGGCTTCGAGGACTTGGACGGCGCTGTTCATGTCGGCAGGCTCGACCAGTACGGTCAGTCCGTCTTTATCGACTTGCTTGCTCGCCTCCACGTTCTTGTTCGCCAACTCGGCGATCACTTCGTTGGCATCCTGCTCGGAAAGATGGCTGTGCAGCGCCGTCCGTTCGTCACAACCGGTGAGCAGCAGACACAGCAACAGTGTTGAGAACGCGCGCATGGACATGACCGGCCTTCCCTTTACTGAAGATTGGTGAGCTTCTCGATGGCCTGGGAGCCTTTGCTGACTATTTTCGCGGTCATCAGGCTTTCCAGGTGGAAGGATGATAACGACCGGTTCGACTGCAACATATCTTGCGGGTCGGCGGTGCGGACGGCCTTGATCATGTCGCGGTTGGCGCGATCATCCAGACGCTGCAATTCGCCGGAGCGACTCGACAACGAGTCAATGATGCGTGCCGCGACATTGTTTTCGCTGTCCGGGGCGGGGGCATTCTCGCGCATTTGTGCGTTGAACCAACTGACATCGCTGGTTTCGGCACTGGCCTGTGGCCTGGCGCTCGTTTTGGCGGAAGTGGAGGCGAGGTTGCTGGGGTCGATGGCATGTACGTCCACGGAATATCTCCTGTTTCAATGGCTGGAATTCAAAGAGCGGGTGCCTTCAGGCGCACATCAGCCTCAAGACGTTGCGAGCGCTACCGGTGACGCTCAGGTGAAACTCGATTTCTTCCCGGCTGCGGCGCACGCGCTGGCGTATCGGGGCCTGTTGGCCGGCAAGGCGGGCCAGGGCGAAATCCAGCTCTTCCAGGGCAAGCTGGAACAAGCGAGTTTCGCGAGCGTCCAGTGCCGTGCCGCGGGCAATGCGTTCGGTCCATGTCCACCGTTCTGCATCGAGGGTCGCCGGTGGGGGATAGCGCGTCGGGTGCTGGTCCATGAATGCCGCGATCTCGAACAACAGGTCCTGGTCGTCCGGTTCATAGCGCGCCTGGCCGTCACCTTCGTCGATGTCCAGTAGCGTCAACAGTTTCCTTCGGCCCAGGACCGCGATGATCTTGAGCAGCAGCGACAGGCTCGCGTCATGACGACCGCGCCGCGTGGCGTGATCGCCCTCCATTTCCCAGGCACCGAACAAGGCGCCACAGAAGGGGTTGTTGGCACTGCCGAAATCGCTTTGGCTGTCCAGATCATTGTCACCGATGGGTTGCCGGCGATGGGCGAACATCTGGGCCAGATCGTTGAACAGGTCTTCATTGGAATAGGCGTCATCGATGTCCACGTCGAGATTGGAACCGGTGCCGCTGTTGATCTCTTCCAGGATGTCTTCCAGCACCAGGCGCAAAGGGTCTTCGGTCTCTGCGGCCAATCTGTCCTGGGGGTTGCGCCAGCCAAAGCGAGACTGTCCGCTCGTCGAACCCTGTTCGTCGCCCCACTGGACGAGCGACTCCCGCAACCGGTCGCCGGCCCCATGCAATGCCAGGTGCTCGGCGACCACGTTCGCCAGGCCCGGTGGAGTCTGGGCAGGGCGCCGCGTGGGCTCGTCATGGGACAGGTCTCTGAGAGCACGAAGGCTGTCTGGCAAGTCAATGTGCATAGGGCCTCCTGCGCATCGCGCTTGAGGTTGCCCCGCCGAAGCGGGGACTGAAGCGGATGGGTCAGAATCGTATGCCTTTGGATGCCTCCCCCATGGCGGTGATGGCTTTGGTTGCGGTGTCCATCGACCCTGCCGCGATTGCGTTCATGGTGTCTGCGACCAGTTTCTTCTGGTCGAATTCGGATTTCATGGTTGTCATCGCAGCCGAGGTCGCGTCCATCTGCTGCATGGCAGCCGTGGAAGCCGCGAGAGAAAGTCCACCAAAACTCATAGTCGTATCTCCGGGTTGTGGAATGGCGAGACGATCGTGAGCGTCTCGATGGTTAAGTGGCGACCGTTGCGTAAACGGTTCCACCGATCCCACTCAACTCGTCGATATTTGCAGGCACTTCATTCGGTAATACAGGGTGCGCCGGGCGATACCCAGTTCGGCGATGACCTTGTCGATGCAATGATGGTGGCGGCGCATGCAGTCCTCGATGAGGATTTTCTCGAACTGCTGCAGGTGCTCCTTCAACTTGAGCGTTGAACTGTTGTGTTCCAGTGGTTCTGCGCGGGGCAGTGCCGGCAAGCCAAGCACATATCGCTTGGCGGCGGATTGCAGCTCGCGGATGTTTCCAGGCCAGGAGTAGCCGAGCAGTTGGCGCAACAGCGCTGGTGAGGGAGCGACATAGGGTCGGTCAAGTGCCTGGGCCTCCCGCCGCACCAGCGACTGGAACAGCGGCACGATGCGTTCCTTGCGGCTGCGCAGAGGGGGCAGCTTGAGGCTGATGATGTTCAGGCGAAAATAAAGGTCCCGGCGAAACTCGCCGCGTTCGACCATTTCCCCCAGTGGACACTGGGCGGAGGCGATGACCCGCATGTTCACCGGGATATTCTGGGTCGAGCCCAGCCGCTGGACCGTCCTCGACTCCAGGACACGCAGCAGCTTGGCTTGCAGGCCCAACGGCATGCTGTCGATTTCGTCCAGGTACAACGTGCCGTTATGCGCGGCTTCGACGAACCCCGCGCGATTTTGGCTGGCGCCGGTATACGCGCCGGTATTGGCCCCGAAGAGCTGGCTCTCGGCGAGTGTTTCGGGGATGGCGGCGCAGTTGATCGCAACGAACTTGCCGGAGCAACCCGACATGCGATGGATCTTTTCTGCCAGCGTGTCTTTACCGGTGCCAGTTTCGCCGCGCAGCAGCACGTCGATCATGAGCGGGGCGACACATTGGACAAACGCCTCGAGGTTGAGGGCGTCTTCTTTATGGGGATTGGAAAGTGCAGCGCATAGCAGCTTTTGCATCACTGACGATTCCATTCTTGTTTGGTTTAGGAAGGTCGACAAGTTGAAAGATGAAAAGGCGTGTGAAACTTCCTCGAGTTAGCGCCGCCGCGCGACTGCACTGGAAATCAACATTTTTTTGGTTACGAGGTTTAGAGAAGAGATTAAAAAAAAGTTCATGCTGGCACGGCCGCTGTTAATCGATTCAGCTAAACGGTCGGCAGGCGTCAAATGCCCTGCACAACCCGCCTGGCACGGGGCACAGGCCGAAAAGGAGGGGCAATCGCGTCTTTGGGAAAAATTGGATCCGACAAACGGTTCAACTCAGGCCCTTACTTTGAGTAAGAGCTCTAGAGGCGAGTACTGGGCTCAACTTTGTGGCGTCGCCCAAGAGCAAGCCGGCAATACGTGTTGTAGTTAATTTGTCAGTTTGAAACCGACCATGGGCAGTAACAGCCCACCGCCAACGTGTGAGTAGCATCAACTTCCCGGCCAATGCTCAATGCCTCCAGAATCGGTTCGATGAAGCTGTTGCTCGAGTTGCAGGTCAGGCCTTCGCTGTAGGGGCCGAAGTACGCCAGTTTGCCGCTGCGATCCCAGATTGCCACGGCCGGGCTGGCGGGAATCTGGTTCGATCCGGGAAGCGCCGAGAGGGTTTTCAAGCTGCTCAACGTGGCCGGCAGCCGACCTTGGCTGCCGGCTTTTTGTACCGCATAAAACTCGACGCCTTGCGGTACATATTTATCGATCAGCTCGGAAAGGTGCTGCTGGTTGCCGACGTTGCACGGGCATGCCGGGTCCCAGAAGTGCACCAGGCGTATCGCACCAGGGCCGGCCAGATCGACAGGCAGGCGTAGAGGATCGCCGGAAAACACCGCGGTGTGTTGGCTGAAAGCCCGCAGGAAACGGCCCTGGAACCAGTCGTAGGCCGCCCACAATACGATGGCGCATCCGAGGGCAAGCAGGCTGGCGAGCAAGGTCGTGCGGTGGGATGGGCGCATGGAGTCGATCCTCTGAAGCCGCGTAGCTTGCCATGCCTGCCGCGACAGATGAATATCGCAGGCTTGTAAAGTCTGTTTCGCGCGATGCGCCCATGCCTGGAAACCTTGATGCCTGTCACTTTCGACCCCGATCTCCTGCGTGCCAGCCTGCAACCCTTGGCACAGTGGCAACCCCTGTCGGAACAAGCACAGGCTTATCAACGGTTCTATGGGCTGGACTTCCCCCAACGTGCGTTGCGCAGGGGGTTGGGGTGTTTCGAGATAAAAGGCTATGAACTGGTCAGCCAGGTCTGGTGGCCGGAAAAAGCCGTGGCGACTTTGTTTGTGTTCCACGGTTACTACGATCACATGGGGCTTTACCGGCACTTGATCGAGTGGGCCCTGGAGCAGAAATTCGCAGTGATCGCCTGCGACCTGCCGGGCCACGGCCTGTCCAGTGGCGAACGCGCCAGCATCGAGGATTTTGCCGAGTACCAGGCCACCTTGCAGGGTCTGTTGGCCGAGGCCGGGACGCTGGACCTGCCGCAACCCTGGCACCTGTGCGGCCAAAGCACCGGCGGGGCCATCGTCGTCGATCACGTGCTTAACCAAGGCGCACAGAGCCCGGCCCAGGGCCAGGTCATCCTGCTGTCACCCCTGGTGCGACCGCGGGCCTGGGGTTGGTCGCGCCTGAGTTATTACCTGCTCAAGCCGTTCGTGACCGGTATCGCCCGGCGTTTCAGCGAGAACTCCACCGACCCGCAGTTCCTGCCCTTCCTGCAAGCCGACCCGTTGCAACCTCTGCGCCTGCCCACCGCTTGGGTGGGTGCGTTGGGGCAATGGATCAAGCGTATCGAAGCCGCCCCGAGCAGCCCGCGCCAGCCGTTGATCGTGCAGGGGCAGGCGGACATGACGGTGGATTGGGTGCACAACCTGCAAGTGCTGCGCAGCAAGTTCGACCGGCCGCAGATATTGATGTTGCCCGAAGGGCGTCATCATTTGGCGAATGAGGCGCTGGCGATACGGAAGGAGATGTTTGGGTTTTTGACGAAGCGGATGAGCCGGGTTCGGCGGTGACTGGGTTATTGCCATCGCGAGCAAGCTCGCTCCCACAGGGTATTTAAGTGAACCCAGGTTTTGTAATCGTCGCAGACCCAGTGTGGGAGCGAGCCTGCTCGCGATAGCGGTGTCAGGGGCACAGAAGAGCTACTGCCCGAGATTCTGCCCCACCGCCAACCCCGCCCGGATCGCTGCCAAAGCCGCCTGATAATAAGCCTGGCCCTCGGTCGACTCGGCGAAGGTGGCGAACTCTTCCAGCTCGGTATCCGTGAGGTCACGGTAGACGTACAGCAGCGTGTTGTTCAGGTCCGCGCCGATCTGTTCCATCAGCCGTTGGCGCTGGCCGTTCAACATGCCCTGGGCCTGACCAGCGCCCAAGAGCCCCGGGATCATCGAACTCAGGCTGTCGGCTGCCACGCCGGCGATCGCCAGGCTGACTTCGGCGCCGGCCTCGCGAGCGGGCAGGGCCTGGGCCAGGTGACCGATGATCAACAGGCGGTTGTCGCTGGCTTGCATCTTCGGCAGGCCCTTGGCGTTTTTCGCCAATTGATCGCGTCGGGTCGCCAGCAACTCGGCCGCCACGACCTTGCGGCCCAAAGGTGATTGGAAAAAGTTCAGGGCCGCTTGAGGGTCGCGAAGATTCCTGCGCATTTGCGCCTCGGCCCGCTGGTCCATGGCCTGGGGGGCGAAACGTTGATTGCTGTTGTTCACCAGCGCCTGGAACACCGCCGGCGGCAGGCTGCTCTGGTAGCGCTGCTGGGCGGCGCTCAAGGCATCATTGAAATGCGCCCGCTGTTCCGGCCAACCGGCGACCTTGTACAACTGGTCGTAGCTGTCTGCCCAGGCGGGCAAAACGCAGAACATCAACAGTGAGAAAAGCAAACGGCGCATAGGGACTCCTGTCAGCAGCCGACTATTCTCCGTGGGGTGTGGGGTCTTGTCGAGAATTCGTATCAAGTTCGTACGGCGGTGCTATCTGGCGGCAAAAAACCTGCCGAGCGTCGCTGTCGGTTTTGCAGGCACAGGCATACTATGCGCGCCATGCAAATACCTTCTGATCACCCGCTGCTGTTACGTATCGTCGACGACTTGGCCGAGCGCGGCTGGTCGCAGCAGAACCTCTTCCTGCCGCAGGCGCTGACCCGTGCCCTGGCGGCCGAATGCCGCCAGCGTGCCGCCGAGGGCGAACTGGCTCCGGCAGCGGTCGGGCGCGGGCCGTTCTCGGAGATCCGCGAAGGCATCCGGGGTGATCGCATCCAGTGGATCGAACCCGGCCAGGCGCAAGCCTGCGACCAATACCTGGTGCTGATGGACAGCCTGCGCGAGGCGATGAATCGAGGGCTGTTCCTGGGCCTGGAAGATTTCGAAAGTCACTTCGCCCTCTATCCTCCGGGGGCGTTCTACCTCAAGCACGTCGACCGCTTTCGCGATGACGACCGGCGCACGGTGTCGGCGGTGCTCTACCTCAACGACGATTGGTTGCCGGAACACGGCGGCCAGTTACGCATGTACCTGGACGATGGCGTGGAGCACGACGTGGTGCCCATTGGCGGTTGCCTGGTGGTGTTCCTGTCGGGCGACATCCCCCATGAAGTCCTGCCCGCCACCCGCGATCGCCTGTCCTTGACCGGTTGGTTCCGCCGTCGCGGCAACGAGTTGTTCTGACGATGGAAAAGATCCTGGTCAGTCGCTGCCTGCTCGGGCATCGCGTGCGCTACGACGGCGGTGCCAGTGGGCCGTTCGATCAACTCCAGCAATGGCTCGACGAGGGGCGGGTCGTGCCGTTGTGCCCGGAAGTCGCCGGCGGCTTGCCTACGCCTCGGGCGGCGGCGGAGATTCCTGGCGGGCAGGGCGGGCAAGTGCTCGACGGCCAGGCGGCGGTGATTACCACCGAAGGCGAGGATGTGAGTGCGCAGTTTCTGTCTGGTGCGAATCAAGCGCTGGAATTGGTGCGTGCCCATGGCATCCAGATCGCCGTGCTCAAGGCCAACAGCCCGTCGTGCGGCAATCGGCTGACCTATGACGGGACTTTCAGTGGTGTGAAAGTCAGTGGTGAAGGCGTGACGGCTGCGTTGCTCAAGCGCCATGGCGTGCGGGTGTTCAATGAGTTGGAATTGGCTGACGCGGCAGCGGCCCTCAAAGCCTTGATCAACGACTGATTGATTGCTTTTGTGGCGAGGGAGCTTGCTCCCGCTGGGCTGCGAAGCGGCCCCAAAATGCCTGGACGCGGTTGGCCTGACACAGCGAGGTGTCAGGTTTCAGGGTTGCTTCGCAACCCACCGGGAGCAAGCTCCCTCGCCACAGGGTTTGTGTGCTTGCCAAAGGATTTTGTGTACGTGGCCACAGGCGCTGTGTCGCTTAGAGCCGCTGCGCCAACTGCTCAATCTGCTCCTGTCGCTCCGCCTGGCTCAACCGCGCCTGGGGATTGAGAGATGACCACTGCGGATGCGCCCGGGCCTTGTTCAGGGCTTCGGGCAGCTTGCCTTCGCGCCAGGTCTTGTCCTGGGGTGTGGCGATGCGGATGCTGTCCATCGCCGCGTGGCCGCGTTGGTTGAGAGCTTGCAGCAGTTGGCGTTGGCGCAGGGCCAACAGGCGCAGCACGCTGTCGTCCACCGTCAGTTCCCGTTGCCCCTTGAGCTTGCCTATCAGCCGGTTGCCATAGCTGCGGGCGGTTTGCAGGGTGCCGCCGACAATGGCCCCGGCCAGGGCGGCGGCGCCAAGAGTCAGGCCGCCCACCAGCAAGTCGACGCCGGCCCCGGCCGCCGCGCCCGCCGCGATCCCGCCACCGACCCGCACGCCCAGTTGCTTGAGGGTCTCGGGGTTGAACAGGTCGTCGCCCCAGCGCCCGTCGAGCAGCGGCAGATCGCTGGCGGCAGCGTCCTGGGGCCTGAAAGCGTAGAGCTTGAGCAGGGCCTCGACGCAACGCTGCTCGCGCTGGCGCACCGCGTTGCGCAGTTCACTGATGGCTTCGCGTTCCAGCTCGGCGTCGCTGGCTACGCTGCGGCGGCAGGCGGCGCAGTCGATCAGCAGTTCGGCGATCAAGCGTCCCGCACTCTGTTGGCGAGCCAGGCGTTGGGCCTGTTGGTCAGTGACCAGTCGTTCCAATTGCCCACGGGCACTTTCCAGTAACAGTGCGAGGCTTTCATACAGGCGTCGCTCGCCGTCCTCGGGCGGGGCGACGCTGTCGAACCGTACCAGGGCGTGCAGGCCCAGGCGCGCCAGGGCTTCGCGCCAGTCGGGCTCGCGATGGTGGGCGCTGCTGACGAAATTCAATACCGGCAGCAGCGGCTTGCCACAACTGGCGAGGACTTCCAGCTCATCGCGGTACTTGGCCAGCACCGGCTCCCGGGCATCGATCACATACAGCCCGGCATCGCTGGCGAGCAGTTGCCGCAGCACCTTGGCTTCCTGTTCGAAGCGCTGCCGGGCCTCGCTGCCCTCGAGGAAACGGGCCAGGCGCGCCGGGCCGTCCAGGCGTTCACCCGGGCGCTCCAGGCGCTCGAGGTAATCGAGCAGGGCGATGGCGTCCTCCAGGCCCGGTGTGTCGTACAGCTCCAGCAGCGCTTCGCCGTCCACCGACAAACGCGCACCCTCGACATGCCGGGTGGTGCTCGGGCGATGGGACACCTCGCCGAAGCCGACGTCGCGGGTCAAGGTACGCAGCAGCGAGGTCTTGCCCACATTGGTGTGACCGACCACGGCCAGCTTCAGCGGCTTCATGGGCTCAGTCATGGCCGGTCTCCAACCAGTTCAAGGGCATGCAGTCGGCGAAGGGCAGCTGCAACTGTTGCAGCGCAGTGTGCCAGTCCCCCAGGCGTTCGGCGTCCAGCGCTTCGCCGGGCGGCGCCTGCAACAGCCAGACGCGGGTGGCGCTGGCGCTGCGGGCCAGCTCGGCGATCAGCGCCAGGCTGCCGCGATCCGGTGAGCGGCGTGGGTCACAGGCAATGGCCAGTCGTGCCGGAGGAAAGCGTGACAGTTGTTCGAGGAGTTTGTGGCGCGACTCGCGGCTGTCGAGGATGCCGGCGTTTTTCACGGTTTCGGGCAGCTTGGGCGGCCAAGGTCGGTCGTCCAGTTCGATCGCCACCAGCAGCGCGCCGTCGCTGTCCATTGCACTGACCGCATTTTCGATGGCGTGCAATTGCGCGGGTGCGGCGTCGTTGACCCCCAGGCGCTCGCTGCTGGGCATCAGCCGTTCACGCAATTGGGCGTAGCCCGGCAGGTTCAAATCCAGGCGCAGCGTGGCCCGACCACGCCGCCAGTGCCACAGACACAGCAGCGCCAGGCCCAGGCGCGGCACCACGCCATAGACCAGCAGCACGCCCACCAGCCAGGCGGCCCAGGCCTGGCGGGCGCTCTCGATGTTCAGCGCGGTGTCGCCACTGGCGCGGATCATCTCCACTGCTGGCACACTGAAGCCCAGCAGGGCAGGCAGCGCGCCGAGGGCTTGGGTCATGGCGACGAAGGTTTCGCCACCGAGAATCGTGGTTTCCCAGACGAAGCCGTAGCGCCGGGTCGCCATCAACATCAGTACGATGACCAGCGCACTGAGCATCGCCAGCAGCCACAGGCCGTTGACCAACACGCCGAGTGCCCAGCGATTGAGTTTATGCCTTTGCAGCAACAGCAGCAGGGCCGGCGCCAGTTGGGCGGCCTTGGCATCGCGGGCGAGTTTTTCGCTGAGCCACAGCCACAGGCGCCCCAGTGCGGCACCTTGCTCACCGGCGAAGATCAGGCCCAGGGCCCAGGAGATGAGCAGAATCAGATTCAGCCCCAAAAGGCTGCCCAGGGCCCAGAACACGTTGACCGGGGTTTGCCCGTCGCCGAGTGCGGCAAACCCCAGGCCGGCACCACTGATGATGGCGAGCAGCGCCAATGCGATCAGCGCCAGGCGCGCCCCTTGCAGCCAATGGCGCAGGGCCTCGGTGAGGCCATCGCGCTCGGCCAGCCAGCGGGCGCGGTGGCGGATGCGGGTGGCTAAGTTGCCGCCTGATGCGCGGGCCAGGCGATTGGCTTCCTGGTCCTCGAGCGGGCCGGCGTGTTCTTCACGCAGGCGTATCGTCTCGGTCAACCAGAGGTTCTGCAGTGCTGTCACGGGTGCTTCCGTTGCTCGAATGAGGGTTGAGCATAACCGCTGTGATGCCTGTCGGGGTACGCCGAGCCTCTGGTATCCTCGCGGCCATGAACAAAACTCTCCCCTTAAGCCTGATCGCAGCCCTCGGTGAAAACCGTGTGATCGGCGTCGACAACAGCATGCCCTGGCACCTGCCAGGGGATTTCAAATACTTCAAGGCCACCACCCTGGGCAAACCGATCATCATGGGGCGCAAGACCTGGGACTCCCTCGGTCGACCGCTGCCGGGGCGCTTGAACATCGTGGTCAGCCGTCAGCCGGACTTGTTGCTGGAGGGCGCCGAAGTGTTTTCCACCTTGGAGGCAGCAGTGGCGCGCGCCGAGGCGTGGGCGCTGGAACAGGGCGTCGACGAGTTGATGTTGATCGGCGGTGCCCAGCTGTACGCCCAGGCCCTGGAGCAGGCGGATCGGCTGTACCTGACCCGCGTGGCGCTGAGCCCGGAAGGGGATGCGTGGTTTCCGCAATTTGATTCGAGCCAGTGGAAGCTGGTGTCGAACCAGCCGAACCCGGCCGAAGGGGACAAGCCGGCCTACAGCTTTGAGGTGTGGGAAAAACTGTAAGCCCTGTGGGAACTATACCTGTGGGAGCAAGGCTTTGCTCCCACAGGTATCAGGCAATCAAGCGTGCACCAACTCCCCATGCTCCTCGGCATCCAGCAGGGCCTTGTCGGTCTGCTGCATCACCTGGCTGGTGATCGCCCCGGCGGTGATCGAGCCGCTGACGTTCAGCGCCGTACGCCCCATGTCGATCAGTGGCTCGACGGAGATCAGCAACGCCACCAGCGCGACCGGCAAGCCCATGGCCGGCAGCACGATCAACGCGGCAAATGTGGCGCCGCCACCGACCCCGGCCACCCCGGCCGAACTCAACGTCACGATCGCCACCAGCGTCGCGATCCATAGCGGATCCAGCGGGTTGATGCCCACGGTCGGCGCGACCATCACCGCCAGCATGGCTGGATAAAGACCGGCACAACCATTCTGGCCGATGGTGGCGCCGAACGAGGCGCTGAAGCTGGCAATCGCCCGCGGGATGCCGAGGCGGCTGGTCTGGGCTTCGATGCTCAACGGGATGGTCGCGGCGCTGGAGCGGCTGGTGAAGGCGAAGGTCAGCACCGGCCAGATCTTGCGGAAAAACCGCAGCGGGTTGATCCCGGCGGCGGACACCAGCAGGCCATGGACCACGAACATCAGGCCCAGCCCCAGGTACGACACCACCACGAAGCTGCCGAGCTTGATGATGTCCTGCAAGTTGGAGCCAGCTACCACCTTAGTCATCAGGGCCAGCACGCCGTACGGGGTGAGCTTCATCACCAGGCGCACCAGGCGCGTCACCCAGCTTTGCAGGGTGTCGATGGCGTTGATCACTTTCTGGCCTTTTTCCACGTCATCCTTGAGCAGCTGCAACGCCGCGACACCGAGGAACGCGGCGAAAATCACCACGCTGATGATCGAGGTCGGCTTGGCCCGGGCCAGGTCGGCAAAGGGGTTCTGCGGAATGAACGACAGCAGCAACTGCGGGATATTCAGGTCGGCGACCTTGCCGGCATAGTCGCTCTGGATCACCTGCAGGCGCGCCAGTTCCTGGGTACCGGCCACCAGGCCTTCGGCGGTGAGGCCGAACAGGTTGGTCAGGCCGATGCCGATCAGCGCGGCGATGGCGGTGGTGAACAACAGCGTGCCGATGGTCAGGAAGCTGATCTTGCCCAGGGACGAAGCGTTATGCAGACGGGCCACGGCGCTGAGGATCGAGGCGAAGACCAGCGGGATGACGATCATTTGCAGCAACTGTACGTAGCCGTTGCCCACCAGGTCGAACCAGCCGATCGAGGCCTTGAGCACCGGGTTGCCGGCGCCGTAAATCGTGTGTAGGGCAATACCGAACACCACGCCCAGCACCAGCGCCAGCAGCACCTTCCTGGCCAGGCTCCAGGTGCGGTGACGGGTTTGCGCCAGGCCGAACAGCAAGGCGAGGAATACCAGCAGATTGAGGATCAGCGGCAGATTCATCTAAAGAGACTCCGATAAGACGTGCCAGTCGCCCGAAGCCGCGACTGTGAGCCGGGAAGCCTAACAGCCTGATAACTAATGAATTAATACTAAAAACGCATGTAGATTGTCGTTTATGGAATAAGGCAGTGACGTTTACGGGTATGTCGCTGGCGCTATCAAGATGTAAGCGGTCGCCCACAGGCGAGGACTGTCACAGGCATTTGTTAGCGTCGAGTTCTTCAAACCTGGGAGGAATGCCGATGAAGCTCGTACCTCGTTTTCTCGCTGTCGCCTTGAGCCTGGGCCTTGCCGGCCAAGTGCTCGCCACCGAACTCAAGCACTGGCCGGCCGAGCAGGCCAAGGCCTTGGACGCGATGATCGCAGCCAACGCCAACAAGGGTAACTACGCGGTGTTCGACATGGACAACACCAGTTACCGCTACGACCTTGAAGAATCGTTGCTGCCGTTCATGGAGAACAAGGGCCTCATCACCCGTGAAAGCCTGGACCCGTCCTTGAAACTGATGCCGTTCAAGGACACGGCTGACCACAAGGAAAGTCTGTTCAGCTATTACTATCGCCTGTGCGAAGTGGACGACATGGTTTGCTACCCGTGGGTGGCCCAGGTGTTTTCCGGTTTTACCCTCAAGGAGCTCAAGGGGTATGTCGATGAGCTGATGGCGTCCGGCAAGCCCGTGCCGACCACCTATTACGACGGCGACAAAGTGGTCCAGTACAACGTCAACCCGCCCAAGATCTTCACCGGCCAGGCCGAGCTGTACAACAAGCTGATGGAAAACGGCATCGAGGTCTATGTCATGACCGCGGCGTCGGAAGAGCTGGTGCGCATGGTCGCCTCCGATCCGAAGTACGGCTACAACCTCAAGCCGCAGAACGTGATCGGTGTGACCACGCTGCTCAAGGACCGCAAGACCGGCGAGCTGACCACCGCTCGCAAACAGATCACCAACGGAAAATATGACGAGAAGGCCAACCTCGGCCTGGAATACACGCCTTATCTGTGGACCCCGGCGACCTGGATGGCCGGCAAGCACGCGGCGATCCTGACCTACATCGACGAATGGAAAAAACCGGTGCTGGTGGCGGGTGACACACCGAGCAGTGACGGCTACATGCTGTTCCACGATGTGGACGTGGCCAAGGGCGGCATTCACCTGTGGGTCAACCGCAAGGACAAATACATGACCCAGATTAACGGCATGATGGCCAAGCACGCTGCGGCCCAGGCCAAGGAAGGGCTACCGGTGACGGCGGACAAGAACTGGGTGATCGTCAAGCCCGAGGATATCCAGTAAACCCGGGTTGCGGAGGAACTCACCAACCCTGTGGGAGCGAGCCTGCTCGCGATGGCGTCAGGTCAGCGGCATTTTTTTGGCTGATACGCCGCTATCGCGAGCAGGCTCGCTCCCACAGTTGATCATCTGTGACCTGTCTCACCGCAAAGAAAATGCCCCGCACTTGGCGGGGCATTTTTATTGCGGCTAACGACGCTTACAGGCCGTCGAGCATCGCCTTGTTCCGCACCGCGCCCTTGTCGGCGCTGGTGGCGAGCAGGGCGTAGGCCTTGAGCGCGGTGGTGACTTTGCGCGGACGCACTTCCACCGGCTTCCAGCCTTTGTTGTCCTGTTCGACGCGGCGACCGGCCAGTTCTTCGTCGCTGATCAACAGGTTGATCGAGCGGTTCGGAATGTCGATCAGGACCTTGTCGCCATCGCGCACCAGGCCGATGGCACCTCCAGCCGCCGCTTCCGGCGAGGCGTGGCCGATGGACAGGCCCGAGGTGCCGCCAGAGAAGCGGCCGTCGGTCAGCAGGGCGCAGGCTTTGCCCAGGCCCTTGGACTTCAGGTAGGAGGTTGGGTAGAGCATTTCCTGCATGCCCGGGCCGCCTTTCGGACCTTCGTAGCGAATGATCACGATGTCGCCGGCCTTCACTTCGTCGGCGAGGATGCCGCGCACGGCACTGTCCTGGCTTTCGAAAATCTTCGCGTTGCCTTCGAACACATGGATCGACTCGTCGACGCCGGCGGTCTTCACCACGCAGCCGTCCAGGGCGATGTTGCCGTACAGCACGGCCAGGCCACCTTCCTTGGAGTAGGCGTGCTCGACGCTGCGGATGCAGCCGTTTTCACGGTCGTCGTCCAGGGTTTCCCAACGGGTCGACTGGCTGAACGCGGTTTGCGTAGGAATGCCTGCCGGGCCGGCCTTGAAGAAGTGATGCACGGCTTCGTCGGTGGTCTGGGTGATGTCCCACTTGGCGATGGCTTCGGCCATTGTCTTGCTGTGCACGGTCGGCAGGTCAGTGTGCAACAGGCCGCCACGGGCCAGGGAACCGAGGATGCTGAAGATCCCGCCGGCACGGTGCACGTCTTCCATGTGGTACTTCTGGATGTTCGGCGCGACCTTGCACAGTTGCGGCACATGACGGGACAGGCGGTCGATGTCGCGCAGGTCGAAATCGATCTCGGCTTCCTGGGCAGCGGCCAGCAAGTGCAGGATGGTGTTGGTGGAACCGCCCATGGCGATGTCCAGGGTCATGGCGTTTTCGAACGCCTTGAAGTTGGCGATGTTGCGCGGCAGCACCGATTCGTCGTTTTCGCCGTAGTAGCGCTTGCACAGCTCGACGATGGTCCGGCCGGCTTGCAGGAACAGTTGTTCGCGATCGCTGTGGGTAGCCAGGGTCGAACCGTTGCCCGGCAGGGCCAGGCCCAGGGCTTCGGTCAGGCAGTTCATCGAGTTGGCGGTGAACATGCCGGAGCACGAACCGCAGGTCGGGCAGGCGCTGCGCTCGTATTCGGCGACCTTCTCGTCAGAGGCGCTGGAGTCGGCGGCAATCACCATGGCATCCACCAGGTCGAGACCGTGGCTGGCAAGCTTGGTCTTGCCCGCTTCCATCGGCCCGCCGGAAACGAAGATCACCGGGATGTTCAGGCGCAGGGCAGCCATGAGCATGCCTGGGGTGATCTTGTCGCAGTTGGAAATGCACACGATGGCGTCGGCGCAGTGGGCGTTGACCATGTATTCCACGGAGTCGGCGATGATCTCGCGGCTCGGCAGCGAATAGAGCATGCCGTCGTGGCCCATGGCGATGCCGTCGTCCACGGCGATGGTGTTGAATTCCTTGGCAACGCCGCCGGCGCGTTCGATTTCCCGGGCGACCAATTGGCCCAGGTCCTTGAGGTGGACGTGGCCCGGTACGAACTGGGTGAAGGAGTTGGCAATGGCGATGATCGGCTTCTTGAAGTCGTCATCCTTCATCCCCGTGGCGCGCCACAAGGCACGGGCGCCGGCCATGTTGCGGCCATGGGTGGATGTTTTCGAGCGGTAATCAGGCATGGAGCACTCCGGGCGGCTAATCAGATATCAAAGGGGAAGTGAGCTTCTGTCGACGTCTGGAGCACCCGGGTTTGGCCGTGTGTCCGGAAGTGGCCGATGACTTTGCAGGATCACTGCGCGCCTCAGCATGAGCTCATAAACCCGCCGGGGATGAATGGCGATGAATGTCGCGATTCTACACCGCTGGCGCCAGGATGAAATGACGCAAAGCGCTGATCGGACGCCAATGTCGCGCTTGGGATGACGACTGGCAGGGTTCAGCCGACCAACAACCTGCTGTTACGCTGTCGGACCAGGGTATTGAGCCCCAGCCCCAGGAGGCTGAGCAACATCAGGCACAGGGCTAGCGTGACCTGCATATCCAGCGGGGTAAGGCTGATGGTTGCACTGGCCAGCCCGCCGACGATGAAGATCAGCACGCTGCCGGCCGAGGCGGATGTGCCGGCTTGCTCCGGGAATCTATTCATTGCCAGGGTGTGGGCCGCCGCCCGGGCAATGGTCGTTCCGGCGGTGCACACGATCATGGGCAGCAGCAGGGTGGCGACCGACAAGCCCAATTGGCGGGAGAGCCCGAGCATCAAGACACCCGCCGCCAGGATCAGGCCCAGGCCGGTGATTATTTGCGTCTGTGGGTCGATTCGATTGCTCAGCAGAGTCGCCACCGCTCCGCCGCCAATATAAGCCAGCCCGTAGCCCAGCAGTGCCCACGAAAAGGCCTCGGGCGAGAGTTGCAACTGATCGATGAGCACCAGCGGCGAAATGACGATGAACGAAAAATGGCAGGAAAAGGCCAGTGCCGATGTCAGCCAATAGGCCATGAAGCTGAAGTCGCCGCAGACCTTTCGATAGGAGGCAATGAAGTCCAGGCGCCGCCGTGGGTGACCCGCCGGGGAAGGCTTGAGTAACAGGCTCGCGCCCACAAACACGCCGACGGCCAGGGCGACGAACACCAGGAAGCTGCCGCGCCAGCCCATCCAGCTTTGCAGGCCGGTGCCGGCCAGGGGCGAAACGGAAATGAAAATGCCGCCGCAGGTGACCAGGAAAATACGCAGTCGCTGCTGCTCCTGGCCGGTGAACAGGTCCTGGATCAACGCTTGGGACAGCACGAAACAACCGCATCCCAAGGCCTGGACGACACGGAAAAACACAAAGGACCAGTAGTCATTGGCGAGGACGCAACCCGTTGCCCCGATGGCTGAGACGCTGATCCCGATCAGCAGCAGGTTCTTTCGCCCCGTGGCATCGGAGAGTGGACCGACCAGCAGTTGCGAAAGGGCGATGCCCACCGCGTACAGACTGACCGACAGGGCAATGTCCGACGATGAGCGTCCAAAATGCTCGGAAAGGGCGGAGAACGAGGGCAGCACGACATCGATTGGAAAGACACCGAGCAATGTCAGCGTCAGCAACAAGCCAACGGTGGCCGGTTTGCGGCTAGCCAGGCGGTTTTGCGGATCGGTCATCGACGAGTTCCAAGGCGTACCTGAGGGGCGCTTTCAATCCTAATGCGTCATGCCCGCCAGGCGCCGGGGAGATTGAGTAGGAAGGCTCTGGTAATTGCGTGGGGGTTCTCCTACAAGGCTTTTGCTGGTGAGTGATTTTTGCGCTGGAGACTGATCGGACGCGCAAAAAAAATCGCAGCCAAGGCTGCGATCGGGATGTCTCTCGACAGAGGGGCGCAGGGCGACTGCCCTGGCCCCGCCCGGCCTTAGCTGTTGGGCAACAACCGGCAGGTAATGCTCTTGATGTAGCGGGTTTCGGCGATGGCCGGGTGTACCGGATGGTCCGGCCCCTGGCCGCCGCGCTCGAGCAGTTGGATGTTGCGGTCCAGATGGCGGGCGCTGGTCAGCAGGATGTTTTGCAGGTCGTCTTCGGGCAGGTGCATCGAGCACGACGCGCTGACCAGGATGCCGTCCTTGCTGAGCAGGCGCATGGCTTGCTCATTGAGGCGGCGATAGGCGCCTTCGCCGTTCTTCAGGTCCTTCTTGCGCTTGATGAAGGCCGGTGGGTCGGCCACGATCACGTCGAAACGCTCTTCGCTGGCCTTGAGCTCCTTCAGGGCCTCGAACACATCGCCTTCGATGCAGGTCAGTTTCTCGGCAAAGCCGTTCAACGCGGCGTTGCGCTCGACGCCATCGAGGGCAAAGGCCGAGGCATCGACGCAGAACACTTCACTGGCGCCGAACGCTGCGGCTTGCACGCCCCATCCGCCGATATAGCTGAACAGGTCCAGTACGCGCTTGCCCTTGGCATAGGGTGCCAGGCGTGCGCGGTTCATGCGGTGGTCGTAGAACCAGCCGGTTTTCTGGCCTTCCATGACCGGCGCTTCGAACTTCACGCCGTTCTCTTCCAGGGCGACCCATTCCGGCACCAGGCCGAACACGGTCTCGACGTAGCGGTTCAGGCCTTCGGCATCGCGGGCGGCGGAGTCGTTCTTGAACAGGATGCCGCTGGGCTTGAGCACCTGGGTCAGGGCGGCGATCACGTCGTCCCTGTGGGCTTCCATGGTGGCGGAGGCGATCTGCACCACCAGGATATCGCCGAAACGGTCGACCACCAGGCCCGGCAGCAGGTCGGAATCGCCGTAGACCAGGCGATAGAACGGCTTGTCGAACAGGCGTTCGCGCAACGACAGCGCTACGTTGAGGCGATGCACCAGCAGGGATTTGTCCAGCGGCAGCTTCACGTCACGGGACAACAGGCGGGCGCAGATCAGGTTGTTGGGGCTCATCGCGACGATGCCCAGCGGCTTGCCGCCGGCGGCCTCGAGGATGGCCTGGTCGCCGGCCTTGAAGCCGTGCAGAGGGGTGGCCGCTACATCGATTTCGTTACTGTAGACCCACAGGTGGCCGGCGCGCAGGCGACGGTCGGCGTTGGCTTTGAGGCGCAGGCTAGGCAGGGACATGACGTCGCTCCGGAAAAAAGAGCGGGAGTATACCGTGTTGAAGTGTACGGCGGGTTTGAAGGGCGATGAAACGTGGGCGCGCGCCCTGTCGGCAAGCCGAACACGGAACCTGTGGCGAGGGGATTTATCCCCGCTGGGCTGCGAAGCAGCCCTAAAACCTGGGAACGCGATGCATTAGCCTGACCGAGCCAGCTATTTTGGGGATCGCTTCGCGCTCCAGCGGGGATAAATCCCCTCGCCACAGGTACATCGTGTCCCCGGCTCGACAGTTTGGCAGTGGCCTCGAGTTATCAAGCGGACAACGCGCTGAGCAACTCGCGGTTGAATGCCGGGATGTCATCGGGCTGGCGGCTGCTGATCAACGTGCCGTCCTTGACCACTTCCTGGTCGACCCAGTTCGCGCCAGCATTGACCAGGTCATCCTTGAGGGTCTTGTAGCTGGTCATGGTCTTGCCCTTGACCAGCCCGCTCGACACCAGCAGCCAGCCGCCATGGCAGATCACCGCAATGGGCTTGCCTGCCGCCTCGAAGCCCTTGACTAGTTTCTGCGCGTCGGGGTCGATGCGGATGGTGTCGGAGTTCTGCACGCCACCGGGCAGCACCACGGCGTCGTACTGCTCGACATTGGCGGCCTTGAAGGTCAGGTCAATCGGGAAGTCGTCGGCCGGCTGGTCATGGTTCCAACCCTTGACCTGGCCTTCACGGGCCGAAACGATGTCCACTTTGACGCCGGCCTGTTCCAGCGCCTGCTGGGGGCCTGTCAGTTCGGCTTGTTCAAAACCGTCGGTCACCAGGATGGCGACACGTTTGCTGTTCAGGGAGCCTGGCATGAATAAATCTCCTCAAGCTGAGTGACTGGACTGCCGACTCAAGCCTGTAGGCAGGCTTGGCTGTCGGCCCTGTAAAGTCCGAAGCCGATGCCTGGATGAAAGTTCCGCCGATCTACCCGGCGGTGTATCGGATCCATCTTTAAGGGTTAGAATCCCCACCTGACCCAGAGTGTGTACTCATGTCCCAAGAACTTTCCGCCGAACAGATCCAACAGTCCCTGCAAGGGATCAGTGTGCCGCCCCAGCCGCAGATCATGGTGGATCTGCAGATGGAACAGTACATGCCCGACCCGGACCTGGAGACCATCGCCAAGTTGATCTCCCAGGATCCGGGCCTCTCGGGGGCCTTGCTCAAGATCGTCAACTCGCCGTATTACGGCCTGCGCAACAAGATCACCTCGATCCAGCGTGCGGTGAACCTGTTGGGCAGCCGTTCGATCATCAACCTGATCAATGCGCAGTCGATCAAGGGCGAGCTGCACGACGACGCCATCGTCACCCTGAATCGCTTCTGGGATACCGCCCAGGACGTGGCGATGACTAGCCTGACCCTGGCCAAGCGGGTCGGCCTGGAGAATGGCGACGAAGCCTATGCGTTGGGCTTGTTCCACGACTGCGGCGTACCGCTGATGCTCAAGCAGTTCCCCAACTACATGGGCGTGTTGGAAGAGGCCTACGCCAATGCCAGCGCCGAATGCCGGGTGGTGGACACCGAGAACCGCGTGTTCAACACCAACCATGCTGTGGTCGGTTACTACACCTCCAAGTCCTGGCGCCTGCCGGATCACGTCAGCCAGGCCATCGCCAACCACCACAACGCCCTGGCGATCTTCAGCGACGAGTCTTCACGCAATAACAGCCAGCTGAAAAACCTGCTGGCGATCCTGAAAATGTCCGAGAATATCTGTGCGTCCCATCGGGTGCTCGGCAATCAGGCCGAAGACCATGAGTGGGCGTGTGTCGGGCCGTTGGTGCTCGATTACATCGGTTTGTCGGAATACGACTTCCAGACCCAGAAACAGGAAATTCGCGACCTCGCCTCTCGTTGAGTGCGCAGCTTCGCCTGACTCGAGAACCTCATGCCAGAACTGCCGGAAGTCGAAACCACCCGTCGCGGAATCGCCCCCCATCTTGAAGGCCAGCGGGTCAGCCGCGTGGTGGTCCGCGACCGTCGCCTGCGCTGGCCGATTCCGGAAGACCTCGATGTGCGGCTCTCGGGCCAGCGCATCGTGCAGGTGGAGCGGCGGGCCAAGTACCTGTTGATCAATGCCGAGGTCGGCACGTTGATCAGCCATCTGGGCATGTCCGGCAACCTGCGGTTGGTGGAGGTGGGCATGCCTGCCGCCAAGCACGAGCACGTGGACATCGAGCTGGAGTCCGGCCTGGCCCTGCGCTACACCGACCCTCGACGCTTTGGCGCGATGCTCTGGAGCCTCGACCCGTTCAATCACGAATTATTGATTCGCCTTGGTCCCGAGCCGTTGACCGACTTGTTCGATGGCGAACGGTTGTTCCAGCTCTCGCGGGGGCGCTCCATGGCGGTCAAGCCGTTCATCATGGACAACGCGGTGGTGGTGGGCGTGGGCAATATCTACGCGACCGAGGCGCTGTTCGCTGCCGGGATCGACCCGCGCCGGGCGGCCGGAGGCATTTCCCGGGCGCGTTACCTGAAGCTGGCGATCGAGATCAAGCGCATCCTCGCCCATGCCATCGAGCGCGGTGGCACTACGTTGCGGGACTTCATCGGTGGAGACGGCCAGCCCGGCTATTTCCAGCAGGAGCTGTTCGTCTACGGTCGGGGCGGGGAGCTGTGCAAGGTCTGTGGCACGGGGCTGCGGGAGATTCGCCTGGGCCAGCGTGCTAGCGTCTGGTGTCCGCGCTGCCAGAGCTGATTCGTCCTACGGTCTATAGTCAGTAGTCATACTGCTGCTAAGCCGAAGGACCGCCCCATGAATCTGTTTCGACCTGTCGTTCTTGCGCTGCTGCTGAGTGTCGGTTTGCCTGCCCTGGCGAACAGCGGCAGCGGCGACCCGCGCTACACCATCCAGAACCCGCCGGCCTTTGCCATGATCGGCGACCTGCTGATCGCTCGTCCGTTGCTGCTCGTCGCCACGGTGATTGGAACCGGGGCATTTGTGGTGTCCCTGCCGTTTACCGCGTTGGGCGGCGGGGTTGGAGATGCGGGGAAAGCGCTGGTGGTGGACCCGGCGAAGGCTACGTTCGTGCGGTGCCTGGGGTGTGGGGGGGAGGGATTCGAGCGGCAGGAGTGAGGTTGGCAGTTGGATCTGGGGAGCTGCTGATGGCCCCTTCGCGAGCAAGCCCGCTCCCACAAGGGATTTGCTTAAGACACAAATACTGTGGACATAGCCGATCCCTGTGGGAGCGGGCTTGCTCGCGAAGAGGCCCGCACGAGCGCTACAGAATTTTCTGGATCAAGCCTTGCCAGTGATCTTGCGATATTTCGCCATCAACTGTTCTTCAGTTTCCGGATGGGCTTCATCCAGCGGGATGCAATCCACCGGGCAAACCTGCTGGCACTGCGGTTCGTCGTAGTGGCCGACGCACTGGGTGCACAAGTTCGGGTCGATGACGTAGATCTCCTCGCCTTGGGAAATGGCCTCGTTCGGGCATTCGGGTTCGCAGACGTCGCAATTGATGCAGTCGTCGGTGATGATCAGGGACATGCGGGCTCCTGCCGGGGCGTTGAGCCCGGGCATCTGAAAACGTATGGGCGCAATTGTGCCGCATTGGCGAGCGCAGTGCACGCGGGCGCGATGGACTGCGCTGTGCCGGGCTGCGAAGCGAGTCGCAGCCCGCGGGTCATTTCTTGAAGCGCAGGGTCAGCGCATCGGCCACGGCCGGGTGGACGAACTTGCTGATGTCACCACCCAACGCCGCAATTTCCCGTACCAGCGTCGAGGAAATGAAGGAGTAGCGCTCCGACGGCGTCAGGAACAGGCTCTCGACGTCCGGTGCCAACTGGCGGTTCATGTTGGCCAGTTGGAACTCGTACTCGAAGTCCGAGACCGCACGCAGGCCGCGCAGGAACACGTTGGCGTTCTTTTCCTTGGCAAAGTGCGCCAAAAGCGTCGAGAAGCCGACCACTTCCACGTTAGGCAGGTGCTTGGTGACCTCGCGGGCCAGTTCCACACGTTGTTCCAGCGGGAACAGTGGGTTTTTCTTCGGGCTGGCGGCGACGGCAATGATTACGTGGTCGAACAGGCGCGCGGCGCGTTCGACCAGATCGCCATGGCCCTTGGTAATAGGGTCGAAGGTACCTGGGTACAACACTCGGTTCATCGCGTCGTCCTGGCGGGAGTCCGTTGGGGAGTCGGATGGTATCGCAGCCTTCTCGGTCGGCCAAGTCGGCTGTTGCGTAAGAAAGCACTATAGACGCTGCGAATAATCTGGATAGTCATGGGTTTTTCAGGCGTTCGGCCAGGGCCGTCGCCAATTGCGCGGTCAGCCCGTACACCGATAATTGTGGGTTGGCGCCGATGCTGGTGGGGAACAACGAGCCGTCATGGATCGACAGGTTGGCCAGTTGGTGATGGCGGCCCAGGCTGTCGGCGACGGCGCTTTGCGGGTCTTCCCCCATGGCGCAGCCACCCATCACGTGGGCACTGCCCAGGCGCGTGCGGTACAAGACCAGGTCGAGCCCGTCGATCAGCGTGCGGGCTTCGGCCAGGGTCTTTATGTAGCGAGCATCGCTGTGCACGGGCATGACGGCTTTGGCGCCGCCGGCAAACTGGATCTCGGCCATGCTATGGAAGGCCCGACGCAAGCCATCCCAGGCATACGGTGAAACGGAGTAGTCGAGCACAGGCGTGCCATCGCTGCGCAATTCGACGTTGCCGCCGGGGCTGTCCGGGTGAAAACCGTCACGCAACAGCGCCAGCATGGCGTGGGTATGGGGCAGTCGGGACATGTGCAAGGCGTTCTCGGGGCCGTACCCGCCCAGTAATGTGGCGGCGAGGGCCGGGTGCAAGGGCGGGACTTCGAGCTTGTAGGACATTTTGCCGGTGGTTCCGTCCTGCCATTGGAAATGATCCGAATAAATCGATTGTGGCGCACCGTAGAACGGGTTGATGACCTCGTCGAATTGCCCCGCGGACATGTTCACCAAATGCAGGAAAGTGCGCTTGCCCAAGCGTTCATGCGGGTCCGGCGCATCGGAGCGCAACAGCAGGCCCGGGCTGTTGATGCCGCCGCCCGCCAGCACGTAATGCCGGGCCTTGACGGTGATGCGCCGTCCCGTCGGCGCCACGCAACGTTCGTCCATGGCTTGGCATTCGAGGCCGATGACGGCATCGTTTTTGATCGTCAGGCGCTCGGCCCGCGCCAGGTAAAGCAGCGCGCCACCCTTGTCCAGCGTGGCCGGGATGGTGGTGACCAGCATCGACTGCTTGGCGTTGGTCGGGCAGCCCATGCCGCAATAGCCCAGGTTCCAGCAACCGCGTACGTTGCGCGGAATGACGTGCCAGGCGTAGCCCAATTGTTCACAGCCTTTGCGGATCACGTCGTTGTTGGCGTTGGGCGGAACAAGCCACGGTGCCACGCCCAGGCGTTGTTCCATCTGCTCGAACCAGGGCGCCATCTCGGCGGGGCCGTGGCCCTTGACGTTGTGCTCGGCAGCCCAGTGGTCGAGGGTCTGGTCGGGCGTGCGGAAGCTGGAGGTCCAATTGATCAGCGTCGTGCCACCGACGGCACGGCCCTGGAGAATGGTGATGGCACCGTCCTTGCTCATGCGCCCGAGGCCTTCCTGATACAGGCTGCCATAGGCCTGGTCTTCGAGCAGCTTGAAGTCATGGCTGGTCTTGAGTGGACCTTCCTCGATCAGCAATACCCGGTAGCCGGCGGCGCTGAGGATTTCCGCCGTGGTGCCGCCACCGGCACCGCTACCGACGATTGCCACGTCCGCTTCCAGGCTCAGGTCCTGGGTCAACTGCGCGCCGTTGTAGGTGGTCCAGCCACGGGCCAGGCCTTCGCGGAAGGGATCGGGTACGGGCATGTTCGGGGCTCTCTTATTGTTATGAGTTGACGATGACGAACCCTGTGGGAGCGGGCTTGCTCGCGAAGGCGGTGTGTCAGCTTGCATAAATGTTGAATGTACAACCGCATTCGCGAGCAAGCCCGCTCCCACAGGGGCCTGGTCTGGCTTTCAGACCGTTGGCGGCCCTGGATACCCGCAATGCGCCCAGGCCTCGGGGCGGCTGTACCAGGCCATCATTACCAGTTGCAGCAACGAACTGTGGCCTTGGCGCAGCAGGTCCAGCGAACTGTTTTCCCACCGCCCGAGGAACTGGCGGATGGCGTCGCTGCTGGCGTTTTCCCACGAAACCCAGACCCCGGTCAGTGGCCCGCGGGTGATGCCCAGCGTGAGCACGTCGAACAGCTGGTGCGTGAGCTTGAGCATCGCGGGGGACAAGTGAGCCAGGCCGCTGTCCAGGCTTCGCAGGGTCGCGTCAGTGGCGGTTGGGATTTGTCCGACGGCCACTGCGCCGTCCAGCAGCACGGGGATGATGCTGCGTAAAAATGGCAGGTCGCTGTCGCGCAGGACCGTCAGGCCGTTGGCCGGTTGGCTTGGCGAACAACCGCTCAGGCTGGCGCCCAGGCCGACAGTGGTCAGGAAGGCGCTGGCGCCGAGGCTGAATTTCAGCAGGCCGCGTCGTGACAGCGTGGGTGTATCGATGAGGCTTGGGTTCATTATTGTTATTACCCGGGAAGAGACGCGTCAGCGGACAAACAGCTTCTGGATCAGTTTCTGCAAAGGCTTGCCGTAGGGTGGATAAATCAGCTTCGCCGCGTTGAATCGCTGCTTGGTCAGCACACCCTTGTCCTTGCTGAAGGTCAGGAAGCCCTCATGCCCGTGGTAATGCCCCATTCCCGAGGGGCCGATGCCGCCGAACGGCATGTCGTCCTGGGCGACGTGCAGCAGCGTGTCGTTCAGGCAGACACCGCCGGAATGGGTTTCGTGGAGCACGCGATGCTGTTCGGCCTTGTTGTAGCCGAAGTAATAGAGCGCCAGCGGGCGAGGTCGCTGATTGATGTAGGCGAACGCCTGGTCCAGATGTTCATAGGGCACGATGGGCAGCAGCGGGCCGAAGATTTCATCCTGCATCACGGTCATGTCGTCGCTGACGTTGAGCAACAGACTGTGGGCCATGCGCCGCCCTTGGCCTTGCTCGAACAGCTCGATCAGCAGCGCGCCCTTGCTGGTGGCGTCGCTGATGTAGCCGTTGAGCCGCGCCAGCTGTCGTTCGTTGATGATTGCGGTGTAGTCCGGGTTGTCCGTCAGGGTCGGATAAAACCCGCGAACCGCCTTGCGATAGGCCTCGACGAATTCGCCGACGCGGCTCTGTGGCACCAGCACGTAATCCGGGGCGACACAGGTTTGCCCGGCATTCAGGGTCTTGCCGAAGGCGATGCGTTCGGCGGCGTCCTTGAGAGGTACATCGACCGACACGATGGCCGGAGATTTCCCACCCAGCTCGAGGGTGACCGGGGTCAGGTTTTCGGCAGCGGCGCGCATGACATGCTTACCGATGCTGGTGGCACCGGTGAACAACAGGTGGTCGAAGGGCAGCTTGGAAAACGCCATGCCGATCTCGGCCTCGCCAAGCACCACGCATACCAGGTCCTGGGGGAACACCCGGGCCAGCAATTGCTTGAGCAGCAGGCCGGTCGCCGGTGTCGACTCGCTGAGCTTGAGCATCACCCGGTTGCCCGCCGCCAACGCCCCTACCAGCGGCCCGATGGCCAGGAACAGCGGGTAGTTCCACGGCACGATGACCCCGACCACACCCAACGGCTGATACACCACCTTGGCTGACGCCGGTTGGAAGGCCATGCCGACCTTGCGCCGGGAGGGCTTCATCCAACCCCGGAGATGCCGGCTGGCGTAATGGATGCCATGCAGGCTCGGCATCAGCTCGGCCAGCAGTGTTTCGTCGGCGCTGCGGTGGCTGAAGTCCTGGCTGATGGCATCGATCAAGGCTTGGCGTTCGTTGCTCAACACCTCGCGCAAAGCCTTGAGCCATTGTCGGCGCTGTTCGGCCGGTGGCATCGGATGGGCGGCATAGGCCTGGCGCTGGGCATCGAAGAGCGACCGCAGCTCGTCCAGTTGTTGTTGAGACTCGTGCAGGTAGGCAATGTCGGCGGGCATCGTCGGGCACCGGATATTATTAGAGTGGGTGTTTTCTAGAGCTTATACTCTAGAAAGTCAATGGCATCCGTGACGGCTGTGGGTTTTTCCTGTGACCGATAGGTCGTAAGATGCCGATCAATGCCTTCGTCGAATTAAAGCCCAAACCATGGCCCCACGAATGAAAACCAGCGAGCGCATCGTGCAAAACAGCCTCGAGCTGTTCAACCAGCAGGGCGAGCGCAGCGTCAGCACCAACCACATCGCCGCCCACATGGACATGTCCCCAGGCAACCTCTACTACCACTTCCCCAACAAGCAGGCGATCATTGCCGTGTTGTTCAGTGAATACGAGAACCTGGTGGACAGTTTCCTGCGCCCGCCCCAGGGCCGTGCGGCCACGGTGGAGGACAAGCGTTTCTACCTGCAGGAGCTGCTGTCGGCCATGTGGCGCTATCGTTTCCTGCACCGGGACCTGGAGCATTTGCTCGACAGTGATCCGGACCTCGCGGCGCGCTATCGACGGTTTTCCCAGCGCAGCCTGATCCACGGTACCGCTATCTATGAAGGCTTCGTTGCCGCCGGCATCCTGAAGATGGACCGGGTGCAGATCGAGTCCCTGACCCTCAATGCCTGGATCATCCTCACATCCTGGGTGCGGTTTCTGTGCACCACGCGGGAAAATTTCAGCCACCTGAGTGAGCAGGCCATCAAGCGCGGCGTCTATCAGGTCCTGGTGCTGGAAGCCGGTTTCGTGACCGACCAGGCGCGCGACGCGGTGGATGCGCTGTTCAAAGAATTCTACGTCCCCCTGGCCCAGACCCTGGAGGAAGGGCAGTAGGACCGATCCCGACTTAGCCACAGGAGCTCACCATGCCCATTGCGCAACTCATCAGTCCTCAAGCCCTCGAACAGCGGCGATCACAGCCCGGGCTGGTCATCCTCGATTGCCGTTTTGCCCTGGAAGACCCGGATTACGGTCAGCGCAGTTATGCCGAGGGGCACATTGCCGGTGCGTCGTTCGCGGACCTTGAGCGCGACCTGAGCGGGTCGGTGACTAAAGGCGTGACCGGGCGTCATCCGCTGCCGGAGCCCGGGGCCTTGATAGAGCGATTCAAGGCCTGGGGGATCGATAACGATAGCGATGTCGTGCTGTATGACGACGGTCCCGGTGCCTATGCCGCGCGGGCCTGGTGGTTGCTGGTGTGGCTGGGCAAGCGCGATGGCGTGTACATCCTCGATGGCGGGCTCAAGGCCTGGCACGCCGCCGGCTTGCCTTTGAGCCTGGATCCGCCGCAGAACCATCGCGGGAATCTCAGCGGTGCGCCGGATGCGAGCCTGCTACTCAGTGCCCAAGCACTGCAACAACGCCTCGGCCAATCGGAAATGACCCTGCTCGATGCCCGGGCGCTGCCGCGTTTCAAAGGTGAAGTCGAGCCGATCGACCCGGTGGCTGGACATATCCCGGGCGCCCAGTGCGCTGCGTTCACCGACAACCTGGGCGCCGATGGCCGCTTCTTGCCGGCCGACCAGCTCAAGCAGCGCTTCGCCGAAAAACTGGGTGAGCGCTCGCCCACCGAGCTGGTGGCCTATTGCGGCTCCGGCGTGACGGCGTGTCATAACCTGTTTGCCTTGTGCCTGGCAGGGTATCCCTTGGGGAAACTGTACGCTGGCTCGTGGAGTGAATGGATCAACGATCCCCAGCGGGGCGTGGCGACGGGCGAATAAGCTCACACCCCAAACACCTGTGGGAGCGAGCCTGCTCGCGATGACGGTATGTCAGTCAACCTCAATGTCGCTGATCCACCGCTATCGCGAGCAGGCTCGCTCCCACAGGGGATTCTTGGTGAACACCCATTTCGCGAACACCCCGGAAAAAATTGTGGGAGCGAGCCTGCTCGCGATGCGGTGGATCAGTCAACATCAATGCCGCTGATCCATTGCTATCGCGAGCGAGCTCGCTCCCACAAGGGATTTGTTTGGGCTGTAAATCTTGCCATGGTCAGCCACGCCCCAGGCTGGCCAGCCAATCGGGAATCCGCCGCTCCAGATAGTACGCCGGGCGCCGCAGGGTCCCGTCGACAAACCCAACATGCCCGCCCTGGGCGTGAAGTTCGAGCCGGGTCGAGGCGGATAACTCGTCCGGTTCGGGCAGGCTGTGGGGGAATACAAAAGGATCGTCGGCGGCCTGGATGACCAGGGTCGGCGTGCTGATCCCCGCCATGAAATAACGGCTGGAGGCGCGACGGTAGTAGTCCGCCGCATCGGAGAACCCGTGCAGCGGCGCCGTCACTCGGCCGTCAAAATCCCAGAACGTACGCATGTTCTCCAGCGGGCCGAGCGCCGCCAGGGTCGCCAGGCCTTCGTGGCGTCCGTCGTGCTGGAACTGGCGTTGCTTGCTGCGCACATAGGCCACCAACTGCCGCATGAAATGCGCCTGGTAGAACTTGGAAAATCCCTGGCCGATGCGATCGGCGCACTGGTCCAGGCGAAACGGTACCGAGACCGCCACTGCTCCTTGCAACTGGCTGTCGCGGCCGGTTTCCCCCAGGTGCTTGAGCAACACATTGCCGCCCAATGAATAACCCACGGCAAACAGTGGTGCCAAGGGCCGTCGGGTGCGCAAATGGGCGATGGCGGCGGCCAGGTCTTCGCTGACGCCCGAGTGGTAGCTGCGGGGCAGCAGGTTCGGTTCGCCCGAGCAGCCACGCCAGTTCAAGGCCGCACTGGCCCAGCCCTGGCGGCCAAGGGCCTGTTGCAACCCGGCCACGTAAGGTGAGTTGGAAGAGCCGGTCAGCCCGTGCAGCACCAGCACCAGTGGTGCCTCGGCGCTGTGGGGGCCGTGCCAGTCGAGGTCGAGGAAATCACCGTCTTCCAGCCACAGGCGCTCGCGTTGGCGATCGATGTGAGTGGTCTTGCGCCATAACGGGCCCCACAGGGTTTGCAGGTGCGGGTTGCCAAGGCCCGGGGCGGGGACGAAACGTTCGGATGCGGCGGACATCATTCTTGTTCTCGATGCACTGGTCAGCCGTTCAGCCAATGTCCTTTGCCAAACGCTGCCACAACGCGTAATACACCCGTCCGGATTTCTGCTCGCGATGCAAGCGCCAATTGCCCGGCAAGCCCAGGGTGGACGGGGCAGTCTCGCTTTCAGTGTAGACCCAGGCATCGTCGGCCAGCCACTGACGTTCCTCGAGCAGGGTGCAGACCGTCGGCAACAGATTCTGGTTGAACGGTGGGTCCAGGAACACCAGGTCGAAAGGCGTCGCCGGTTGGCTGTCCAGGTAGCGCAGTGCGTCGGCGGTCTGCACCTGGCCTACGGTACAGCGCAGGGTGCCCAGGTGTTCTTTCAGGCTGGAGACTGCCAGGTTGCTGGCGTCCAGCGCCTGGCCCATGGCGGCGCCACGGGACAGCGCTTCGAGAAACAGCGCGCCGCTGCCAGCGAACGGGTCGAGCACCCGGGCACCGGCCACATAGGGGGCGAGCCAGTTGAACAGGGTTTCCCGCACGCGGTCGGGAGTGGGGCGCAGGCCCGGGGCGTCCGGGAAACTCAGGCGCCGGCTGCGCCATTCGCCGCCGATGATGCGCAACTGGTTCACACCGTTGTGCACGGGTTTCTTGCTTGAATTCGATGGACGGGCCATTAGTGCTCCGGAACCCCGAGCGGCTGCTCGGCAGGTTTGTCAGTGGGGGGCGGCAGCGGCTTTTGCGGCACGCTCGGGCCAGCGGTGACGATGACCATCTTGTCGGTGCTCAGGTGCTTGTTCAGTGCGGCCTTGACCTGCTCGACCGTCAGTTCCTGGGACTGGCGCATGAAGTCTTCCAGGTAGCTCAGCGGCAAATCATAGAAACCCATGGCTCCGAGCTGGCCGACGATGTCGGCATTGCTGGCGGTGGACAGCGGGAAGCTGCCCGCCAACTCACGCTTGGCGTCATCGAGTTCTTTTTGGGTGGGACCGTTCTTGAGGTAGTCGGCGAATACGTCCTGCACCAGTTTCAAGGTGCCTTCGCTCATTTCGGCACGGGTCTGCAGGTTGATCATGAACGGGCCGCGGGCCTGCATCGCCGTGAAACCGGAGTACACGCCGTAGGTCAGGCCGCGCTTTTCCCGCACCTCGGTCATCAGCCGCGTGCCGAAACCACCGCCGCCGAGGATCTGGTTGCCCAGGGACACTGCGGCATAGTCCGGGTCGTCGCGGTCGATGCCTAACTGCGCGAGCATCAGGTTGGTCTGCTTGGACGGGAATTCGATGTGGCCGATGCTCGCCTTCGGCTCCACCGGTGGCGGGGTTTTCGCCAGGGCCGGGCCTTTGGGCAGTGCGGCGGAGACCTGGTTGGCCACTGTTTCGGCTTCGGCACGGGACAAATCCCCGACCAGCGCAATCACGGCGTTGCCGGCGGCATAGGCCTTGGCGTGGAACGCCCGGGCCTGGGCCAGGGTGATCGGGGGAATGCTGTCGGCGGTGCCATCGCTGGAGTGGGCATAAGGATGCTCGCCATACAGGCGCTTCATCAGTTCCAGGCCGGCCAGTTTGCCCGGGTTCTGCTTCTGGTATTCGAAACCGTCGAGCATCTGGTTCTTGATTCGGGCGAAGGAGTCGGCGGGGAAGGTTGGCTTGCCGACGACTTCGGCGAACAGCTTCAGCGCCGGTTCACGCTTGTCGGCTGCGCTGAGGCTGCGCAGGGATGCCACGGCCATGTCCCGGTAGGCGCCGTTGCCGAAGTCCGCGCCGAGGCTTTCGAAGCCTTGGGCAATGGCACTGACGTCCTTGCCGGCCACGCCTTCGTTGAGCATGGCGTTGGTCAGCAGCGCGAGGCCGGGGGCGTCGCCGTCCTGGCTGCTGCCGGCGGCGAAGGTCAGGCGCAGGTCGAACATTGGCAGCTCCCGGGCTTCGACGAACAGCACCTTGGCGCCGTCAGCGGTTTTCCAGGTTTGCACATCGAGCTGGCGCCGACTGGGCGCCTTGTCGTTCAGTTCGAGCAAAGATTGCAGTTTGTTGCCGGACTTGGCCTTGTCCAATGCCTGGCTGGCGTTGGAACTGCTCGAAGGCGACAGGTAAAAGGCCAGCGCGCCGACCAGGGCGATCGATACCAGGCCGATCAGCACCCGGCGCGATGATTGACGCTCACTCATGAGCTTTCTCCTCGGGCAGGACATGCGCAACGCTCAGGCGCGAGCGGGTGAAATACAACTGGGCTGCCTTCTGGATGTCTTGTGGGGTCACGCTTTGCAGTTCGGCGAGTTCGCTGTCCATCAGCTTCCAGGACAGGCCGACGGTCTCCAACTGGCCAATGGCGGTGGCCTGGCTGGTGATCGAGTCGCGTTCATACACCAGGCCAGCGATGACCTGGGCGCGCACGCGTTCCAGTTCGTCGGCGGTCGGGGCAGTGGTTTTCAACTGCTCGAGCAAGCGCCACAGGCCCGCTTCGGCCTGGGCGAGGGTTTTGTTTTTCTGCGTGTTGGGCGTCGCCGACAACGTGAACAGCGAGTCGCCGCGGGTGAAGGCGTCGTAGCTTGACGAGCCGCCGGACACCAGCTCTTCGCCGCGCTCCAGTTGGGTCGGGATGCGGCCGCTGTAACCGCCGTCCAACAGGGCCGAGATCAGCCGCAGTGCGTTGACCGAACCCTTGTCTGTCGCGGTGGCGATGCTCGGTACATTGAAGGCCAGCATCACGCTGGGGAGTTGGGTCTGCACATGCAAGGTGATCTGGCGCTCGCCGGGTTCGGCCAGCTCCAGGGGGATTTTCGCCACTGGCACCGCGCGCCGGGCGATCGGGCCGAAATAACGCTGGGCCAGGGACTTGACCTCGTCTGGCGTCACGTCGCCGACCACCACCAGGGTCGCGTTGTTCGGGGTGTACCAGGATTCGTACCAGTGGCGCAGCTCCTCGACGGTCATCCGGTCCAGGTCGGCCATCCAGCCGATGGTCGGCGTGTGATAGCCGCTGGCCGGGTAGGCCATGGCCTTGAAGCGTTCGTAGGCCTTGGACATGGGTTTGTCGTCGGTGCGCATACGGCGCTCTTCCTTGATTACCTCGATCTCGCGGCTGAACTCCTCCGGCGGCAGGCGCAGGCTGGCCATGCGGTCGGCTTCCAGTTCGAAGGCCACGCCCAGGCGATCACGGGCCAGCACCTGGTAGTAGGCGGTGAAGTCATCGCTGGTGAAGGCGTTCTCTTCGGCACCAAGGTCGCGCAGGATCAGCGACGCTTCGCCGGGGCCGACTTTTTCACTGCCCTTGAACATCATGTGCTCGAGGGCGTGGGACAAACCGGTCTGGCCTGGCGTTTCGTAGCTGGAACCAACCTTGTACCAGACCTGGGACACCACCACCGGCGCGCGATGGTCTTCGCGCACGACGACTTTCAGGCCGTTGTCGAGGGTGAATTCATGGGTGGGTTGTGGGTCGGCAGCCAAGGCTGAAAAGGGCAGACAAACTGTGCTGAGCAGCAGGCCTGCGGCGCGGCGGGCAAGAGCATTCATTCGTGTTTAAACCTGTTGGGTTGCCCGCTTGGCCTTAGCCTCAGCGGGCGAGGAGGTGCTAGGATACTGATCCGTTTTACTGGCGGCCACGCCTATCGGGTCTTTTATCGACCCCTGGCTGTTTGGGTTCCTCGGAGAAGCCTCGGGATTGCCTGTTGATCCCGGCGTTTTCGCCGATGATGCCGTACCAGTCCTTCGAAAAAATCGACTTTGAGGTGTCCTCGGGACGCTTCGACAAAATGTTGCGCGTGAACAAGCTGGATGAAACGCAGTCTGTTCAGCATTGAATATTTATCACCGAGGCGCCTTCGTGGCGCGTCGCTACCGTGAGATAGCCGTCCTCCATGTTTGGTTCCAACGACGACAAGAAGACCCCAGCTGAGGCTGGCGAGAAAAAAGGCCTGTTCGGATGGCTGCGCAAGAAGCCGCAGGAAACCGTCGTCGAGCAGCCACAAGCGCTGGCTGAGCCCGCCGCCGAGGCAGTGGCCGAAGAGGCCGCGCCCATTGTCCTGCCGATTGCCGAGCCGGTGCTGCAACCGGTCGAGCCTGAACCTGAACTCGCGCCTGAACCGGTGACCGAACAGCCGCTCACCCCGCCTGCCGGGCACACCCCCTGGCTGACCTTGCCAGTGGCCGAAGAGCCGGTTGCGCTGGTCGAAGACGCGCAGGCCCCCCACGTCACCCCGCCGATTCCGGCCCCGACACAGGCTGTCGAGGCGCCAGTCGTCGAGCCGACGGTCGCAGCCATTGTGCCTGTGGTTACGCCCGCTGCGCCTGAGCCGCAACCGCCTGCTCCAGCCGAGCCCGTCCGTGCTGCCGAGGAAAGCAAGGTTGGCTTCTTCGCCCGTCTCAAGCAGGGCCTGTCCAAGACCAGCGCCAGCATCGGCGAAGGCATGGCCAGCCTGTTCCTGGGCAAGAAAGTCATCGATGACGAATTGCTCGAAGACATCGAGACCCGCCTGCTGACCGCCGATGTCGGTGTCGAGGCCACCTCGGTGATCATCCAGAGCCTGACCCAGAAGGTCGCGCGTAAACAGCTGACCGACGCCGATGCGCTGTATAAGTCCCTGCAAGGTGAGCTGACCAGCCTGCTTCAACCGGTGGAAAAGCCGCTGGTGATTGCCTCGCAGAACAAGCCGTTCGTGATCCTGGTTGTCGGCGTCAACGGTGCCGGCAAGACCACCACCATCGGCAAACTGGCCAAGAAGCTGCAGCTCGAAGGCAAGAAAGTCATGCTCGCCGCCGGCGACACCTTCCGCGCCGCCGCGGTCGAACAGCTGCAAGTGTGGGGCGAGCGCAACAAGATCCCGGTAATCGCCCAGCACACCGGCGCCGACTCCGCTTCGGTGATCTTCGACGCCGTGCAAGCGGCCAAGGCCCGTGGCATCGATGTGCTGATCGCCGACACGGCCGGTCGCCTGCACACCAAAGACAACCTGATGGAGGAACTGAAGAAGGTTCGCCGGGTGATCGGCAAGCTCGACGCCGACGCACCCCACGAAGTGTTGCTGGTGCTGGACGCCGGTACCGGCCAGAACGCCATCAATCAGGCCAAGCAGTTCAACCAGACTGTCGAACTGACCGGGTTGGCCCTGACCAAACTCGACGGCACCGCCAAGGGCGGGGTCATTTTCGCCCTGGCCAAGCAGTTTGGCCTGCCAATTCGCTACATTGGCGTGGGTGAAGGCATCGACGATTTGCGCACTTTTGAAGCCGAGCCCTTTGTCCAGGCGCTGTTTGCCGAGCGGGAGCATTCATGATTCGTTTCGAACAGGTCGGTAAACGCTATCCGAACGGTCACGTCGGCTTGCATGAGCTGAGCTTTCGGGTCCGTCGCGGCGAGTTTCTGTTTGTCACCGGCCATTCCGGCGCCGGTAAAAGCACCTTGCTGCGCCTGCTGCTGGCGATGGAGCGGCCCTCCACCGGCAAACTGCTGCTGGCCGGCCAGGACCTGAGCACCATCAGCAATGCCCAGATTCCCTACCTGCGCCGGCAGATCGGCGTGGTATTCCAGAATCACCAGTTGCTGTTCGATCGCACCGTGTTCAACAACGTGGCGTTGCCATTGCAGATCCTGGGCCTGTCCAAGGCCGAGATCATCAAGCGCGTGGACTCGGCCCTGGAGCGTGTGGCCCTGTCGGACAAGACCGACCTGTACCCGGGCGACCTGTCCACCGGCCAGCAACAGCGCGTAGGCATCGCCCGCGCCATCGTCCATCGGCCGGCCTTGCTGCTGGCGGACGAACCCACCGGTAACCTCGACCCGCGCCTGGCGGCGGAGATCATGGGCGTATTCGAAGACATCAACCGCCTGGGCACCAGTGTGCTGATCGCCAGTCACGACCTGGCGTTGATCGCGCGCATGCGTCACCGCATGCTTACCTTGCAGCGCGGTCGATTGATCGGTGACGGGGAGGCTGGCGTATGAGTGCGACTCGCAGCCCGAAAGTGGCCGAACGCGTAGCCCCGAAAGCTTCCGATCCGCAGCCGCAGAAGAAAAAACGCGACGATGACGACGGCCCGGACTTCGCCACGCTGCTGCGCGCCTGGATCGAAAGCCATCGCGCCAGCCTGCTGGACAGCCTGCGGCGCCTGGGCAAGCAGCCCATTGGCAGCTTCTTTACCTGCATGGTGATGGCGGTGGCCCTGAGCCTGCCCATGGGCCTGTCATTATTGCTCAGTAATGTGGAGCGCCTGGGCGGTTCCTGGCAGCGTGCGGCGCAGATTTCCCTGTACCTGCAGATGGACGCGAGTCCCGGCGAAGGCCAGGCGTTGCGTGAGCAGATCAAGGCCATGCCGGGCGTGGCCGATGCCGAATACATCGGACGCGAACAGGCGCTTGAAGAATTCCAGCAGCAGTCCGGCCTGGGCGAAGCCCTCAAGGAACTGCCGGAGAACCCGCTGCCGGGCGTGGTGCTGGTGACGCCGAACGAGGTCGACAAGTCGACTCTTGAAGCATTAAGACAAAGACTTTCCGAGTTGCCGAAGGTACAACAGGCGCAACTTGATCTAGTCTGGGTCGAGCGTCTTGCGGCGATCCTCAAGCTCGGCGACCGGTTTGTCTTCGGTCTGACGGTGCTGCTGGTTTCTGCATTACTTTTGGTGATAGGCAATACCATTCGTCTTCATATTGAAAACCGCCGCACCGAGATAGAAGTGATTAAACTCGTCGGCGGTACGGACAGTTATGTACGCAGGCCCTTCCTTTATATGGGCGCGTTGTATGGCTTCGGTGCCGGGATTCTGTCCTGGGGTGTATTGGCGTTCGGCCTGGATTGGCTGAATGACGCGGTAGTGGGGCTGGCCGGTTTGTACGGCAGTGATTTTTCGCTGGCCGGAGTGCCAGTCGCCGACGGTCTGTCGCTCTTGCTTGGCGCGGTGCTGTTGGGTTATATCGGTGCATGGATTGCGGTAGCACGCCACTTGCGTGAGCTTGCGCCAAAATAGGTTTTTTGCGCGTATTGACCTTTCAGTTTTTGTGGGAACTTGTCCTATGGTTCCCGGTCAATTTTCGCAGTGCTGAACTGCACGAGTTATGTGAGTCGGAGGTTTTTTCGTATGACCACTTCTTTGCAACCTGCTTATGCTCTGGTCCCGGGTGCGAACCTGGAGGCTTATGTGCACACGGTGAACAGCATTCCTTTGCTGACGCCCGAGCAGGAGCGTGAACTGGCCGAGAGTCTCTATTATGAGCAGGATCTTGAGGCGGCTCGGCAGATGGTGCTCGCCCACCTGCGTTTTGTCGTACATATCGCCCGCAGCTATTCCGGCTACGGGCTGGCCCAGGCCGACCTGATCCAGGAAGGCAACGTTGGCCTGATGAAGGCGGTCAAGCGTTTCAACCCGGAAATGGGTGTGCGCCTGGTGTCGTTTGCCGTGCACTGGATCAAGGCGGAAATCCACGAGTTCATCCTGCGTAACTGGCGCATCGTGAAAGTCGCGACCACCAAGGCCCAGCGCAAGCTGTTCTTCAACCTGCGCAGCCAGAAGAAACGCCTGGCCTGGCTGAACAACGAAGAAGTCCACCGTGTAGCCGAAAGCCTGGGCGTAGAGCCTCGGGAAGTACGCGAGATGGAAAGCCGCCTGACCGGCCATGACATGGCCTTCGACCCGGCCGCCGAAGCGGACGACGACAGCGCTTTCCAATCGCCGGCCAACTACCTGGAAGACCACCGGTACGACCCGGCGCGTCAACTGGAAGACGCCGACTGGAGCGACAACTCCAACACCAACCTGCACGAAGCCCTGGAAGTGCTGGACGAACGCAGTCGCGACATCCTTTACCAGCGTTGGCTGGCCGAGGAAAAAGCCACGCTGCACGACCTGGCGCAGAAGTACAACGTATCGGCCGAGCGGATTCGCCAGCTTGAGAAAAGCGCGATGAACAAGCTCAAGGTATCGATTGCGGCTTGACCTGCTGTAGTGCAATAAGAAACGCCCCGATCAGTGATGATCGGGGCGTTTTTGTGTGTGCTCACTCTCGGACTCAACCCGGTTCCCTTGTGGGAGCGAGCCTGCTCGCGATGGCGATAGATCTGCCAGCGTAAATGTTGACTGATACACCGCTATCGCGAGCAGGCTCGCTCCCACAGGTGCGGCTACTGCGCCCAAGGCGCCCGGCGCGCATGATCGAGCTCCAGTAAGTAACTGTCGCCCCCCAACTGGCTCATCTGCTGGCGAATCCAGCTCGCGCGCCGCAGCACGTAAGGGCTCGGCCGGCTGGCGCTCCACTTGCGCGGATTCGGCAGGACTGCCGCCAGCAGGCTGGCCTGTTGGCGGGACAAGCCGTCGGCGCTGACCCTGAAATGGTGGCGCGCTGCGGCTTCAGCCCCGAACACACCGTCATCCCACTCGACGCTGTTGAGGTACACCTCGAGGATCCGCTGCTTGGGCCAGAACACTTCGATCAGCCCAGTGAACCAGGCCTCCAGCCCTTTGCGCAGCCAGCTGCGACCCGACCACAGGAACAGGTTCTTGGACACTTGCTGGCTGAGGGTGCTGGCACCGCGAATCGAACCGCCACGCCCATTGTGGGCGAACGCGGCCTGGATCGCGCCGATGTCGAACCCCCAGTGCTCGGGGAATTTCTGGTCTTCACCGGCAATCACCGCGACCTTCAGGCTATCGGAGATCCGGTCCCAAGGCTGCCAGGTGCGTTGCAGGTCAATCGGTTCGCCACCGAACCAGGATTCGACCTTGCGCTCGATCATCAGCGCGGTGAACGGTGGCGGCACCACGCGAAACAGCAGCACGAGCACAACGCTGCCGACGGCGAACCAGAGCAGGGCTTTAAGGAATCGTCGAAACAATAAACGCAGCATAGAGATGGCTTGGCCGAACCCGTCGAGCGGGCCATTATACAGACCCTGTCCCCCGAGTCTGATTGGAGTTCTCATGCTGCGTAGCTTTCTGATGCTGGCTGCTTTTTTCGGCTTCACAGGCGTGGCACTGGGGGCGTTTGCCGCTCACGGCCTGAAAAATCGCCTGAGCGCCGATTACCTGGCGATTTTCCACACGGGCGTCACCTATCAACTGGTGCACACCCTGGCCCTGCTGGGTGTCGCGCTGCTGGCCACGCACATCCCCGGGCGCATCGTCACCTGGGCCGGGGTTTCCTTTGTGGTGGGCATCCTGTTGTTCTCCGGCAGCCTGTACCTGCTGACCCTCACAGGCATCAGCAAGCTGGGCATCATCACGCCGTTTGGCGGCGTGGCGTTCCTGATCGGCTGGCTGTGCCTGGGGCTTGCCGCCTGGCGGCTGGGCTGACCGGGCAGTCCATTTCATGACGAATGGCTTGGGTCACCCAGACTGATCGGGCTAGAATGCCAGCCCCTAAAAATGATGGCGGCATCCGGCATGCGCATTCAGTTGAACGGCGAACCCCTTGATCTGCCCGACGGTGAGACCGTCGCGGCCCTGCTGACCCGTCTGGAACTTGCCGGACGTCGCGTCGCGGTGGAGCTCAATCTGGATATCGTCCCGCGCAGCCAGCACGCCGAAACCACGTTGAACGATGGCGATTCGGTCGAAGTGGTCCATGCCATCGGCGGCGGCTAGTCGCTTCGGTTTCGCAGCATTTCGCAAGAACCTCACCCCAACAGAGGATTTCCCATGAGCATCGTTCGTAGCGACAAGCCCTTCGTCCTGGCCGGTCGTACCTACCAGTCGCGCTTGCTGGTAGGCACCGGCAAATACCGTGACATGGAAGAAACCCGCCTGGCTATCGAGGCCTCGGGCGCCGAAATCGTAACCGTCGCCGTGCGCCGCACCAACATCGGCCAGAACCCGGGCGAACCGAACCTGCTGGATATCCTGCCGCCGGATCGCTACACCATCCTGCCGAACACCGCCGGTTGCTTCGACGCCATCGAGGCCGTGCGCACCTGTCGCCTGGCCCGTGAGCTGCTCGATGGCCACAACCTGGTGAAACTGGAAGTGCTGGCGGACCAGAAAACCCTGTTCCCCAACGTGATCGAGACCCTCAAGGCCGCCGAAACCCTGGTCAAGGAAGGTTTCGACGTGATGGTCTACACCAGCGATGACCCGATCATCGCCCGTCAACTGGCGGAAATCGGCTGCATCGCGGTCATGCCGCTGGCCGGCCTGATCGGCACGGGCCTGGGGATCTGCAACCCGTACAACCTGCAGATCATCCTTGAAGAAGCGAAGATCCCGGTGTTGGTGGATGCCGGTGTCGGTACCGCTTCCGATGCCACCATCGCCATGGAGCTGGGTTGCGAAGCGGTGCTGATGAACTCCGCCATCGCCCACGCCCAACAACCGATCCTGATGGCCGAAGCCATGAAACACGCGATTGTCGCCGGGCGCCTGGCGTACCTGGCCGGTCGCATGCCGAAAAAACTCTACGCCAGCGCCTCCTCGCCGCTGGATGGTCTGATCAAGTAAGAGCCATTGATGACTGAATCGAACGACACGCCGGTCCTGCCGGAAGAAGGCGAAGAGCGCCAACACCGGCGCATCAAGAGTTTTGTGATGCGCGCCGGGCGCATGACCGAGGGCCAGCAGCGCGGCCTGGAGCAGGGCGCGCCGCTGTTTGTCCTGCCGCTTGCCGATGCCCCGGTGGATTTTGACCAGGTGTTCGGCCGCTCGGCCCCGCGCTCGCTGGAAATCGGCTTCGGCATGGGCCATTCGTTGCTGGAAATGGCCGCAGCTTCGCCTGAACAGGATTTCATTGGTGTGGAAGTCCACCGCCCCGGCGTCGGTGCGCTGCTCAATGGCGTGCTGACCCAAGGGCTGACCAACCTGCGGGTCTACGATTGCGACGCCATCGAAGTGCTCAACCGCTGCGTGGCTGACAACAGCCTCGATCGGCTGATGCTGTTCTTCCCGGACCCATGGCACAAGAGTCGCCATCACAAGCGTCGTATCGTCCAGGCATCGTTCGCTGAACTGGTGCGCAGCAAGTTGAAGGTCGGCGGTGTGCTGCACATGGCCACCGACTGGGAACCCTATGCCGAATACATGCTGGAAGTGATGAATGTCGCCCCGGGCTACCGCAACCTGGCCGAAGACGGCAAGTGCGTGCCACGCCCGGCCGAACGGCCGATCACCAAGTTTGAACGCCGTGGTGAACGGCTTGGGCATGGGGTTTGGGATTTGAAGTTCGAGAAGGTGGCGTAAGCATCACGCGGTAAAAACTGTGGGAGCAAGGCTTTGTGGGAGCAAGGCTTGCCCGCGATAGCAGCACCTCGGTACCCACTTCAACCCCGAGTTGCCTGCATCGCGAGCAAGCTTTGCTCCCACAGAAGCCCGCTCCCACATTTGTTTTCTGGTGTCTGTGGGGTCAGCGCCGATCCGCCACGACACCAATCAACACCAGCACCACCAACAACACCGGCGCCAGGCTGTAGTTGTTGAACTGGCTCAAACCTCGGACGACCCATGGCGTGGCGTAGATCAGTGCCGCGCCGCTGCCGATCATGCACAGCAGGGCGATCAGTGGAACGCGCAAGGCGCCGGCGATGCTGCCCAGGCGTTGTTCGACCCAGCCCTTGATGTCGGCACCAAACAGCACCAGCAGGCAGCCTACCAATGCCAGGGAGATTTCTGACAGGTTGCTGCGGCTCCAGCGGGACACGGTGGCCAGCAGGTCGAGTACCAGATCCATTCGATTTCCTTGTGTTGATCAGCTCAGAAATTTCTGCAGCAAGTCATTGAGAAACAGCTGTCCGCGCTCGGTGGCTGCCAGACGTTCCGGTTCGACCTGCAACAACCCGCTTTGTTCGGCCTCGCGCCGGCCTTCGGCCAGGCTTTGCAGGGGCAGCCCGGTGCGCTCCGGGTACAGCCGCGATTCCACGCCTGCGGTCAAGCGCAGGGCGTTCATCAGGAACTCGAATGGCAGCTCTTCGTTGGCCAGGGTTTTCTCGCCCGCCAGGAAGCGTTTGGCCGGGTTGAGGTAATCCTTGGGCAGGCGCGTCTTCCAGGTGCGTACGATGCGCCCGTCCGGATGGCTGAGCTTGCCATGGGCGCCGGCGCCGATGCCAATGAAGTCGCCGAAGCTCCAGTAATTGAGGTTATGCCGCGCCGCCCGACCGGGTTGGGCGTAGGCCGAGACTTCGTACTGGGCGTAGCCGTGCTCGGCCAGCAGGGCTTGTCCGGCTTCCTGGATGTCCCACAACGTGTCGTCTTCGGGCAATGTTGGCGGCTGGTTCCAGAACACCGTGTTCGGCTCCAGCGTCAACTGGTACCAGGACAGGTGAGTCGGCTTCAAGGCGATGGCCTGGCGCAGGTCGCTCAAGGCGTCGTCGAGGGATTGGTCGGGCAAGCCGTGCATCAGGTCGAGGTTGAAGTTGTCGAAACCGGCCTGGCGAGCCATGCCGGCGGCGCGCACCGCCTCGTCACCGTTGTGGATCCGGCCCAAGGCCTCGAGCTTGGCCTGCTGGAAGCTCTGGATGCCGATGGACAGGCGATTGATGCCCAAGGCCCGGTAAGCGACGAATTTTTCCTGCTCGAAGGTGCCGGGATTGGCTTCCAGGGTGATTTCAATGTCCTGGGCGAAGGGAATGCGTGCTTCGACGCCCTTGAGCAACCGGCCCAGGGCCTGGGCACTGAACAGGCTCGGGGTGCCGCCACCGAAAAAGATCGAGCTCAACGGTCGACCATAGACCGCATGCAGATCCTGGTCGAGGTCGGCCAGCAGGGCGTCGACGTACTCTTCTTCCGGCAATTGCGGGCTGGCGGTGTGGGAGTTGAAGTCGCAATACGGACATTTGCGCACGCACCACGGGATGTGCACGTACAACGCCAGGGGCGGCAGCACCGGCAGCGGCGCCCGAGGCGTTTGTGCACCGCCGTGAATCAGCGGTGCCGGAGCATCATCGATCATCGCAGGCCCAGGCGTTGACGCAGCAGGGCCATGGCGCGGGCGCGGTGGCTCAGTTGGTTCTTTTCCACCGGCCCCAGCTCGGCGCTGGAGCAATTACGCTCCGGCACCCAGAACAACGGGTCATAGCCAAAACCGTGCTCGCCGCTGGCTTCGGTGAGAATGCGCCCGTGCCACAAGCCTTCGCAGAGGATCGGCAACGGGTCATCGGCATGGCGCACCAGGGCCAGCACGCACACGAACTGCGCGCCGCGCTCGGCTTCGGGCACGTCCTTGAGGGCTTCGAGCAGCTTGGCGTTGTTCGCCGCGTCCCCTTTGCCGTCCGCGTAACGGGCCGAATAAATGCCCGGCGCGCCGCCGAGGAAGTCCACTGCCAGCCCGGAATCGTCGGCCAGCGCCGGCAGGCCCGAGATGCGGGCGGCATTGCGGGCCTTGAGGATGGCGTTCTCGACGAACGACAGACCGGTCTCTTCCGGTTCCACCTGGCTGAACTCGCCAATCGAGCGCAACTGCACCGAGCCGCCGAGCATGGCCTGCAGTTCCTTGAGTTTGCCGGCGTTGTGGCTGGCCAGTACGAGTTGGGTGAAGTTGATCATTGGCCCGGGAACAGTTCCTGGTTGAAGTTGATGGTGTTGATCTTGTCGCCGGTTTGCACCTTGATCTCGAAGGTGCGGGTTTCCTGCTGGGGCACCGGGTACTGGGCGATGTAGTAGATCGCGCCTTGTTCGGTCACCTGCTTGAATTGCAGCGGGATGCTCTGGCTGGTGAGGTCTTTCACCGTGCCACTGACCTGGGCGCTCAAGGGCACGCCGGCCTTGAGCACCGAGACGTTGATCACGCCCTGTTGCTTGCTGCGGATCAGCTCGGCATTCTTGGCGATCTCCGGCGTCAGGAAGGTGGAGTTGAAGGTGTTGTAGTGCACGGTGATATCACCGAACACTTCCTTGCGCTCGCCTTTGATAACGTCGGCGGCCATGGCGCCAACGCTCAGGCAAGCGGTGATGAGAAACAACCCTAGACGTTTCATGTCGTGCTCCTGGTGAGGCCGGGGCTCACACCGCGACCTGGTAATCGGTAAGGCCCGGACTACTGACCCTATAGATGCCTATCTCACCTAACAGATTAGGCCATAGCTTGCTGGCCCACCCGTGGCGGTGCTGCTGGTCCACGGCCAGGCGATCGATGACCTTGGCTTCGCGTTCGCGGCACAGCGCCTCGAAGTCGGCGAAAGTGCAGAAGTGGATGTTCGGCGTGTTGTACCAGGTGTAGGGCAGGAACTCCGAGACCGGCATGCGCCCCTTGCTCGCCAGGTACCAGCGGCAACGCCAATGCCCGAAGTTGGGGAAGGTGATGATGCACTGGCGCCCGACCCGCAGCATTTCGTCGAGGATCTTGTCCGGGTAGTGCACCGCTTGCAGGGCCTGGGTCATGACCACGATGTCGAAGCTGTTGCTGGCGAAGTTGCCCAGGCCCTTGTCCAGGTCCTGCTCGATGACGTTGATGCCCTTGGCGACGCACTCGGCGATGTTGTCCGGGTCGTTTTCCAGGCCGTAGCCGCTGACTTGCTTGTTGTCCCGCAGCCAGGTCAGCAGTTCGCCGTTGCCGCAGCCCAGGTCAAGCACGCGGCTGCCGGCGGGGATCCATTCCTGGATGATTTCCAGATCGGCTCTCATGGCGTCCTCACAGCGTTATACGGTTCATGTAGTTGCCGAACGCCTGCAGGTAGCGCGGGATCGGGATCAAAAAGGCGTCGTGGCCCTGGGGCGCGTCGATTTCCAGGTAGCAGACGTCCTTGCGCGCGGCCATCAGCGCGTCCACCAGCTCCCGGGAGCGCGCCGGGGAGAAGCGCCAGTCAGTGGTGAACGACATCACGCAGAACTTGGCGGTGGCATTGGCGAAGGTTTTTGCCAGGTTATCGTCGAAGTTCGCTGCCGGATCGAAGTAGTCCAGTGCCTTGGTCATCAACAGGTAGGTGTTGGCGTCGAAGCGCCCGGAGAACTCTTCACCCTGATAGCGCAGGTAGCTCTCGACCTGGAACTCGACGCTGTGGAAGTCGTAGTTGAGCTTTTCGCTCTTGAGGCCACGGCCGAATTTTTCGCCCATGGAGTCGTCGGACAGGTAGGTGATGTGCCCGACCATCCGCGCCAGCATCAACCCGCGCTTGGGGATCACGCCGTGTTCCTGGAACGAGCCGCCGTGGAATTCAGGGTCGGTGAGGATCGCCTGGCGCGCCACTTCGTTGAAGGCGATGTTCTGCGCCGACAGCTTGGGTGCCGAGGCGATTGCCAGGCAATGGCGCACGCGGTCCGGGTAGGTGATGGTCCACTGCAAGGCCTGCATGCCCCCCAGGCTGCCGCCGATCACGGCTGCCCACTGGGCGATGCCGAGGCGATCGGCCAGGCGCGCCTGGCTGTGGACCCAGTCTTCCACCGTCAGCACTGGAAAATCGGCGCCGAAGGGCTTGCCGGTGTCCGGGTTGAGGCTGCTGGGGCCGGTGGAGCCGTTGCAGCCGCCGAGGTTGTTCAGGCTGACTACGAAGAACTTGCTGGTGTCGATGGGCTTGCCCGGGCCGATGCAACTGTCCCACCAGCCGGGTTTGCGGTCGTCGACGCTGTGGTAGCCGGCGGCGTGGTGATGCCCCGACAAGGCGTGGCAAATCAGCACGGCATTGCTCGCCGTGGCATTGAGGGTGCCGTAGGTTTCGTAGATCAGGTCATAGGCCGGCAACGAACGGCCGCAGGCCAGGGCCAGGGGCTCGCTGAAATGCGCCATTTGCGGCGTCACCAGACCAACGGAATCGGGGGGAAAGGCAGTTGGCATCGACCCTGCTCGCGTTGAAATGAGGCGTAAGTCTAAAGACCGCTGTGGCAGGCGGCAAGCAAAGGCGCGGCTGGGCGATTTAACTGTGGCGAGGGGATTTATCCCCGTTGGGCTGCGTAGCAGCCCCAACACAGCTAATGCGATCCGCCAGACACGCCGAGGCGACGGATAGCCCAGCGGGGATAAGTCCCCTCGCCACAAGATCGGCGCTAACCGATCAGGCCCGTGTCAGGCCTGGCAGCTCCGGCAGCTTCTTCGGCGAATGAATCCGCACCCGCTTCTGTCGGTTCAATTCGCCGCTGATCAGGCTGACCTGGCTCTTGGACACGCCAAACGCCTTGGCCAGGAATGCCATCAGGTAGGCATTGGCCTTGCCCTCGACCGGCGGGGCGGTGAGGCGGATCTTCAGGCGGTCACCGTGCAGCCCGGCGAAGTCATCGCTGCGGGCTGCCGGTTGCAGGTGACATTCCAGGATCAGGTCGTCGCCGTCCCAGCGAAAGTAGCTCACCGGGTCAGATCAGCAGGCGCAGGATTTCCGGCATCATGGTCATCGCTGCCAGGTTGTTGATCACCAACATGTCGATCAGCTTGAGCACCATGAACGCCAGGATCGGCGAAATGTCCAGGCCGCCAAGGTTCGGCACGATACGACGGAACGGCGCCAGGGCCGGCTCGCAGATCTGGTTGACCAGCTCGGCGCCCGGATTGTGGCTGCCCGGAGCGACCCACGACAGGATCACGCTGATGATCATGGCGAAGAAGAAAATCTTCAGGAACAGCGCGGTCACGCCAATGATCGACCAGATCAGCAGTTGCAGCGGGTTGCCGGTGGTGCCGTAGGTCAGCAGCAGGGTCAGGGCCATCAGCGCCAGTTGCACGAGGATCGCCAGCACCAGCGACGACATGTCCAGGCCGAACAGGCTGGGGATGATCCGGCGCAAAGGCTTGAGCAGCGGCTGGGTAGCCTTGACGACGAACTGGCACAGCGGGTTGTAGAAGTTGGCGCGCACCAGTTGCAGTACGAAACGCATCAGCACGATCAGCAGATACAGGCTGCCGAGGGTTTGCAGCACATAGACCGCTGCGGTGTTCAATCCAATCATGAATGGCTCCTTATTGGCCCAGTTGTTCGGCCATCTCGGCCGAGCGGTGCGCGGCGGCGCCGAGTGCTTTTTCCACCAGGGCTTCGAAGCCCCCGGCCTGGAATGATTTGATGGCCGCTTCGGTGGTGCCGGCCGGCGAGGTCACGCGGCGGCGCAGCTCGGCCGCATCGACGTCGCTGGACACGGCCATGTGCGCGGCCCCCAATGCGGTCTGCAAGGTCAGCTGCGCGGCGATATCCCGGGGCAGGCCGAGTTTCTCGCCGGCGGCGGTCATGGCTTCGATCAGCAGGAAGAAGTACGCCGGGCCCGAGCCGGAGACGGCGGTGACGGCGTCCAGTTGCTGTTCGGTGTCCAGCCACAGCGCCAGGCCGACGGCTGACAGCAGCTCCTCGGCCTGTTGCCGTTGTGCGGTGGACACCTGGGCCGTGGCGAACAGGCCGCTGACGCCCTGGCGCAGCAGCGCCGGGGTGTTGGGCATGCAGCGTACGATCGGCTGTTCGCCGAGCCAGTTGTTCATACTGGCGCAGGTGATGCCAGCGGCAATCGACACCACCAGTTGCTGGGGCTTGAGGCTGGGGCGCAGGGCCTCGCACACGGTTTTCATCGCCTGTGGCTTGACCGCCAGCACGACGACGTCCGCACCGTCGACGGCCTGGGCGTTGTCGGCGAAGGTTTCGATGCCGTGTTCGGTGCTCACTCGGTTGCGGGTCTCTTCACCCGGATCGCTGGCGCGGATCAGGGAAGCGTCCAGGCCCTTGGCCCGCAGGCCGCCGATCAGGCTGGCGGCCATGTTGCCGGCGCCGATGAAGGCAATACGCGTGTTGCTCATGACAGGTCCTTATAAAGAGATGAGTCGGCCATGGTTCAGGATTGACCGTAGTCGCGGGCGCCGAACAGGGCGGTTCCGATGCGCACCCAGGTGGCGCCCTGGGCGATGGCCGACTCAAGGTCGTGGCTCATGCCCATGGAAAGGGTGTCCAGCGGCAGCTCCAGGCTGGTTTGCAAGTTTTGAACGGCGGCGAAGGCTGCGTCCTGGGCGGCGCGCTCTTCGGTGGGCTCGGGAATCGCCATCAGCCCACGCAGCTTCAAGCGCGGCAAGGCGCTGATGGCGCTGGCCAGGGCGGGCAGGTCTGCCGGGGTGCAGCCGGACTTGCTGGCTTCACCGCTGACATTGACCTGGATGCAGATGTTCAGCGGCGGCAACTCGGCCGGGCGTTGCTCGGACAGGCGCTGTGCAATTTTCAAGCGATCCACGGAATGCACCCAGTCGAAGTGTTCGGCGATAGCACGCGTCTTGTTCGATTGAATGGGGCCGATGAAGTGCCAGATCAAGGGCAGGTCGGTCAGTTCGACCTGTTTGCCCAGGGCCTCTTGCAGATAATTCTCGCCGAAGTCCCGCAGGCCCGCGGCATAAGCTTCGCGCAGGGCCTGGGCGGGCTTGGTCTTGCTTACGGCCAGCAGCTGGACACTGTGTTCGGCACGTTGGGCGGCCTGCTCCGCAGCGCGGATACGCGATCTAACCTGAGCGATGTTGTCTGCTATCGTGGACATAAAGAAGCGCCAGCGGGTCTGAGGTTCGCGGCATTCTACTGGAATTGAGGAGCGCTATGGATATCACTGAACTGCTGGCGTTCAGCGCCAAACAGGGGGCGTCGGACCTGCACCTGTCCGCCGGGTTGCCGCCGATGATCCGCGTCGATGGCGATGTGCGGCGCATCAACCTGCCGGCGCTGGACCACAAGCAGGTCCATGAACTGATCTACGACATCATGAACGACCGGCAACGAGTAGATTACGAAAAGTTTCTGGAGACCGACTTTTCCTTCGACGTGCCGGGTGTGGCGCGGTTCCGGGTCAACGCCTTCAACCAGAATCGCGGCGCGGGGGCGGTATTCCGGACCATTCCGTCGAAAGTCCTGACCATGGAAGACCTGGGGATGGGCGAGGTGTTTCGCAAAGTGACCGAGGCGCCGCGCGGGCTGGTGTTGGTGACCGGGCCGACCGGTTCGGGCAAGTCCACCACCCTGGCGGCCATGATCGACCATTTGAACAGCCACAAGCACCATCACATCCTCACCATTGAAGACCCTATCGAGTTCGTTCACGAACCGCGCAAATGCCTGATCAACCAGCGCGAGGTGCACCGCGACACTCAGGGGTTCTCCACGGCCCTGCGATCGGCCCTGCGGGAGGATCCGGACGTGATCCTGGTAGGGGAGATGCGTGACCTGGAGACCATCCGCCTGGCGCTGACCGCCGCGGAAACCGGGCATCTGGTGTTCGGCACACTGCACACCACATCGGCGGCCAAGACCATTGACCGAGTGGTGGACGTGTTCCCCGGTGACGAGAAGTCCATGGTTCGCTCGATGTTGTCGGAATCGTTGCAGGCGGTGATTTCCCAGACGCTGGTCAAGAAGATCGGCGGCGGCCGGATCGCGGCGCATGAAATCATGCTGGGCACCTCGGCCATCCGGAACCTGATCCGCGAGGACAAGGTGGCGCAGATGTACTCGGCCATCCAGACCGGTGGTTCACTGGGGATGCAGACGCTGGATATGTGTTTGAAGGATTTGGTGAACAAAGGCTTGATCAGCCGCGAACATGCGCGGGAACGGGCGCGTTCGCCGGATAATTTCTAGCGGGGGAGGTGGTGTAGCCCTGTGGCGAGGGAGCTTGCTCCCGCTGGGTGGCGCAGCCGCCCCAAACTGACCAATGATCTCTGTGGGCCTCATCATTTTGGGTCCGCTTCGCGGCCCAGCGGGAGCAAGCTCCCTCGCCACAAAAGAGCCATGTAGGCTTCAGATCAGCGCTGAACCACGCGCATCGCCCCCGGCTCCTTCGGCAGAACCCGCTTGGCCACCACGTAATGGGTGTCCCAGTACGGCTTGTTCAGCGTGTCGATAGTCACCGACTTGCCACGGCGCGGAGCGTGGATGAAACGGTCGTTGCCCAGGTAGATGGCCACGTGATTGACTCGGCGGCTCTTGAGCTTGAAGAAAATCAGGTCGCCGGGCTTGAGATCCTTGCGTTCGACTTTCTCGCCATGACCGGCAGCCATCGCATTGGAGGTGCGTGGCAGGTCGAAGGTGGCGTCGTTGAAGGCGTATTTCACCAAGCCGCTGCAATCGAAGCCTTTACTTGGGCTACTGCCGCCCCAACGATAAGGTGTGCCGAGTACATTCACGGCGCGACTCAGCACGTTGCTGCTTGCTTTGGTCGCCATCGGCGGAACCAGTTTGCTGTTCGCCGTGCTCAAGCGCTGGGCGCTTGGCTTGTTCTTGCTCAAGGAAGCAGAAACATGGGATTTCGGGGTGTAGCCGTTGACGTTGGGAAGACGTTGCTCACGATTGGTGGCGTGGGCGGCCAGTGGCAATAATAGGCAAATGGTTAGCCATGTCTTGAAAAATGGACGCATTAGGCAGGGCTCTTAAAGGTTAGCGCGCAACTTTATAACAGCTTTTTTCGCTGTTCCGAGGCCGTTTGTCGATTCGAAACTTGGCGCCAACCCCGCATGATTGTGACAAATTGACCCGATTGTCCGACAGAACCCCGACACCACGGGGGTTTCCTTGGTTCAAAGTTGCTCAGGACCGCTTGTCGGCGAGACACAAAAAAGTCACAAAAAATCCGAAAAAATTTATCTATCGAGGCAAAAGAGGCCATTCATGAACAGCTATCAGCAGGATGCGATCCGCGATACCCACAGCAAAGTCATCGGGTATCTGCTGTGGATTTTCGGTTTCACCGGGGCCCACCGTTTCTATTACGGCAAGCCGGTCACGGGCACGATCTGGTTCTTCACCTTCGGCCTGCTGGGCATTGGTTGGTTGATCGACCTGTTCCTGATCCCGGCCATGGATCGCGAAGCGGACCTGCGTTTCACCCCAGGGCCTATCGAATACAGCGTGGCGTGGATCCTGCTGACGTTTCTCGGGGTGCTTGGCGTACACCGGATGTATCAGGGCAAGTGGCTCAGCGGGATTATCTACCTGCTGACGGGAGGGGTGTTTTTCCTGGGGGTGCTGTATGACTTCTGGACCCTGAATGATCAGGTTTCGATTCGGAATGCGCAGAAGCGGGGGGCTTTCCAGTAAGACCGAGTCGCTTGCATCGCGAGCAGGCTCGCTCCCACATTGGATCGAGGTGTTCACACATCATGTGTTCACCGAAGATCCCTCTGTGGGAGCGAGCCTGCTCGCGATAGGAGCGACGCGGTATCAGGCCTGGTGGGTGATCCGCCCATCCATCAAGGTGTAGCGCACCACACCCGGTAAGCTGTGGCCCAGGAACGGACAGTTGTCACCCTTGGAACGCCAGGCTTCGCCGGCCACGGTGGACGCGGCTGGGTCGAACAGCACCAGGTCCGCCGCCGCGCCAACCGCCAGTTTCCCTGCCGGCAATTGCAGCGCCTGGGCCGGGCCGGCGCTCAGGCGTGCGAGCAAGGTCGGCAGGTCGAGCAAGCCGTCTTCCACCAGTGTCAGGGCCAGCGGCAGCAGCAGTTCGACGCTGCTGATACCCGGCTCGGTGGCGCCGAATGGTGCCAGCTTGGCATCGCGCTCATGGGGCTGGTGGTGGCTGGAAATGGCCGAGATCACCCCGGATTTCACCGCCTCGCGCAAGCCCTCGCGGTCGGCGCGGGTGCGCAGCGGCGGCTGGACGTGGTAGACGCTGTTGAAGTCGATCAGCGCTTCGTCGGTCAGGATCAATTGGTACAGCGCCACATCGGCGGTCACCGGCAGGCCACGGGCCTGGGCCTGGGCGATCAGCGCCGCGCCGCGAGCACTGGTCAACTGGCTGAAGTGGGCGCGCACGCCGCTTTGTTCCACCAACAGCAGATCCCGGGCCAAGGCTACGGTCTCGGCGGTTTCCGGAATGCCCGGCAGGCCGAGGAAGCTGGCGGTCGGGCCCTCGTGGGCCAGGCCGCCTTCGGCCAGGTCGTGGTCCTGGGAGTTGAAGATCACCGTCAGGCCGAAGGTCGCCGCGTATTCCAGGGCGCGGCACAGGGTACGGGTATTGCGGAAACTGTTCAGGCCGTTGCCAAACGCCACGCAACCGGCGTCGCGCAGGGCGATGAGCTCGGCCAGTTGCTCGCCGTCCAGGCCCTTGCTCAGTGCGCCAATCGGGAAGACCTTGGTGTTGCCGGCCTCGCGGGCGCGGTCGAGGATCAGTTCGGCCACGGCCGAGGTGTCCAGCACCGGTTTGGTCTGCGGCGGGCAGCACAGGCTGGTCACGCCACCGGCGGCAGCGGCACGGGTTTCGCTGACGATGCTGCCTTTGCGGCTGTAGCCCGGTTCGCGCAGGGCGACGTTCAGGTCCACCAGGCCGGGGGCGGCCACCAGGCCTTGGGCGTCGACGGTCTCGACCGCGACGAAACCGGCCGGCGCGGCGCCCAGGGCGACGATCTTGCAGGCATCGATATGGATATCAGTCACTTGATCCAGGCCGCTGGCTGGATCGATCACGCGTGCGCCGAGAATGCTGAGCTTCACTGGGCGTTCTCCTGGTCGAATTGGCGCTGGGCCGTTTGCCCGCTCATGGCCATGGACAGCACGGCCATGCGGATGGCGATGCCGTAGGTCACCTGGTTGAGAATCACCGAGTGCGGCCCGTCGGCCACCGCCGACTCGATCTCCACGCCGCGGTTGATCGGCCCCGGGTGCATGACGATGGCATCCGGCTTGGCCCCGGCCAGGCGGGCGGTGGTCAGGCCGAACAGGCGGTAGAACTCGCCTTCGCTAGGCAGCAGGCCGCCGGTCATGCGCTCACGTTGCAGGCGCAGCATGATCACCACGTCCACATCCTTGAGGCCTTCGGTCATGTCGGTGTAGACCTTCACGCCGTACTGCTCGACGCCGATGGGCAGCAGGGTTTTCGGCGCGATCACGCGGATGTCCGGGCAGCCGAGGGTCTTGAGGGCCAGCATGTTCGAGCGGGCCACTCGCGAGTGCAGGATGTCGCCGACGATGGCCACCGACAGGTTCTCGAAACTGCCCTTGTGCCGACGGATGGTCAGCATGTCCAGCATGCCCTGGGTCGGGTGGGCATGACGGCCGTCGCCGCCATTGATGATCGCCACTTGCGGGCACACGTGTTCGGCAATGAAGTGCGCCGCGCCGGAATCGCCGTGGCGCACGACGAACATGTCGGCAGCCATGGCTTCAAGGTTGCGCAGGGTGTCGAGCAGGGTTTCGCCCTTGCTCGCCGAGGACGTGGACACGTTCAGGGTAATCACGTCCGCCGACAGCCGTTGGGCCGCCAGTTCGAAGGTGGTGCGGGTGCGGGTGGAGTTTTCGAAGAACACGTTGCACACGGTCTTGCCGCGCAGCAACGGGACTTTCTTCACTGCCCGGGCACCGACTTCGAGGAATGAGTCGGCAGTGTCGAGGATTTCCGTCAGCAGCTCGCGGCGCAGGCCGTCGAGGGACAGGAAGTGCCGCAGCTGGCCCTGATCGTTGAGCTGCAGCGGGCGCTTGGTTTCGAGAGGCGTCATCGCGATGGACTCTTACAAGGGCAGTTAAAGGGCAAGGTCTTGCAGTTCGAGTTGCAGCGGCGACGGGCCGGAGAGCTTGACCCGCTCGTGGGCGGCCAGCGTCAGCGTCGCACCGACCACGTTCGGCCGGATCGGCAACTCGGCGGCGTCCAGGTCCAGCAGGCACACCAGCGTCACGCTGGCCGGGCGGCCGTAGTCGAACAGTTCGTTCATGGCGGCGCGGATGGTCCGGCCGCTCATCAGTACATCATCGATCAAGACCAGGTGCTGGCCTTCGATCTCGAACGGCAGGGCCGAGGGGCGCACTTGTGGGTGCAGGCCGTTCTGGCTGAAGTCGTCGCGGTAGAACGACACGTCCAGGGTGCCCAGGGGCGCTTGGCTGCCCAGTTCATCGAGCAAGGCCTGGGCGACCCAGACGCCACCGGTGCGAATGCCGATATAGCGCGGTTCGCTGATGCCGCGTTGTTCCAGGTGCGCCGTGAGACGAATCGCCATCTGGCTGATCAGTTCGGCAGGATTGGGCAGGCTCATGCTGGCTCCTTCAGGTTCCCGGGCCGGTGGTGGGTGGCGCGGTTTGTCGCTAAAAGAAAGCGCCTTGGCGGCGCTTTGTAAAAAATCAGGTTTCGAACAGGGCGGCGTTCGCGTCGAGCCAGCCTTGCAGCAGCAGGGCGGCGGCGATGGCGTCCACCGGGTTGTCGCGGTAACTGCCTTTCTGCCCACCGCGCACCAGGCGCTCGCCCTTGGCCTCGAAAGTGGTCAGGCGCTCGTCATGGGTATAGAAGGGCAGGTTGAAGCGGCCATTGAGCCGGCGGGCGAACTTTTCGGCGCGCAGGCACATATCGCTGGGCGTGCCGTCCATGTTCAGCGGCAGGCCGACCACCACGGCATCGGGTTTCCATTCCTTGATCAGCGCTTCGACCTGGTTCCAGTCTGGAACACCGTTCTGCGCCTTCAATGTACACAACTCGCGGGCCTGGCCGGTGATGACCTGGCCGACCGCCACGCCGATCTGTTTGGTGCCGTAATCGAAGCCCAGCAACAAGCGCAGGGCCATCAGGCGTGTCCTGCCTGGCTGGTGAGCAGGCTGAGGTTGACCCCCAACCGGCTGGCCGCCGCTTCCAGGCGCAGTTCGCTGCTGGTGTTGAACAGGATGTCGGCGTCGAACGGGCAGGTCAGCCAGGCGTTATCGGCCAGTTCGGCTTCCAGTTGCCCAGGTTCCCAGCCGGCATAGCCGAGGGCGATCAGGCTTTTTTCCGGGCCGACGCCGTCGGCGATGGCGAACAGCACGTCCTGGGAGGTGGACAGTGACACACCGTCCAGGTCCACGGTGGCCTGGTATTTGGGGCCCGACGGGTGGAGTACGAAGCCGCGGTCGGTCTGCACCGGGCCGCCGATGAAAATTGGCACGTGCTGGCACAAGAGCGGCGGTTCAACGTCGGGGCGCAACTGCTCAAGAATGTCCGCCAGGTTCAGTTCCTGCGGGCGATTGATCACCAGCCCCATGGCCCCATTGGCCGTGTGCTCGACGATGTACGTCAAGGTATGGGCAAAGTTCGGATCGGCCATGTGCGGCATGGCGATCAGGAAGTGATGCTTGAGGTAGGTGGGGCTGACGTTTTTCATAGGCGCTAGTGTGGCGGCGCAGGGCCGAACTGACAAGCTGGGGATGTGCAGGAAATGCCTCGATCTGGAAGGCGACACCGATCAAATGTGGGCTGTGTGGGAGCAAAGCTTGCTCGCGATCCAGGCGCTGCGGTCCTCAAGAGACCGCGGCGTTTTCATCGCGGGCAAGCCTTGCTCCCACAAAGCCCGCTCCCACAAGGGGATTGACGGTGGGTCAGTTACTGGAAAGGCGATCGCCCCGGGCGAATTTCCAGGTGCGGATGATTTCCAGCCGGTCGATGTCCGACAGATCGCCGGTAAACGGTGCGAACGGCGCGGCCAGGCGCACGATTCGCTGGGCGGCCTGGTCCAGCAGTGGCTGGCCGGAGGATTCGAGCACAAGCACTTCGTACAACGAGCCGTCACGATTGATCGAGACCATTAGCCGCAGGTTGCCGTAGATCTGTTTGCGCCGGGCTTCGTCAGGGTAGTTGAGGTTGCCGATGCGCTCGACCTTCTTGCGCCATTCGTCCTTGTACCAGGCGCCCTTGTCGCGCATGGTCGAGGCGGCGCTCAGGCGGTGGATGCGCGGGCGCTTGGCGTACAGCTGTTGCTCCTGGGCCAGTTCGGCTTCCAGGCTGGCGATGTCGCTGGACAGCTGGGAGCTGTCGAAAGTCGGTGCCGGGGCCTGGGGCTTGGGATCAGGCTTGACCTCTTCCTTGGCCGGGGCTTTTTTCGGCTTTGGTGCCACGGTGGTCACGGCGGCCTTGGGCGCGGCCTCCTGCACTTCGGGCTTGGCCGCTGGCGGTGGGGTGACTTTCTGCACCGTGGTGTCCTGGAACGGCGCGATCTCGGTGGTCTTGGGAATCGCCTTTTTTTCCAGGGTGCCGCTGCCTTGCTGGTTTTCCTGGGCGAGGAAATCGGCCTTCTTGGGCTTGGTCTCGCTCTTGAAGGTGGCCAGGGTGATTTCCAGGGTCTGGCTGATCTGCTTGGGCTCGACCGTGGCAAACCCGACGCCCAGCAGCAGGGCCAGGTGGATCAGCGCCGCCAGGAACAGGGTAAAACCGAGGCGATCAGCCGGGCGCACGCCACGATGGGCGAGCTCTAGGGGCAGATCGGACGGAAGTGTCATGACAAGGAAACCAACATCGCGTTTTTTTCAGGCCGGGCATGATAACGCAATGTGGGTTTCCTTCAGCAGATCTGGATCAACGAGCCTTGAGCTTCTGATCGATGGCATCCATCAGCATGCCGCCGATGTCCGTGCCAAAGGCGTTGTCGATCTCGCGAATGCACGTCGGGCTGGTGACGTTGATTTCCGTCAGGTGCTCGCCGATCACGTCCAGGCCCACGAACAGCAGGCCTTTCTCGCGCAGGGTCGGGCCGACCTGGGCGGCGATCCAGCGATCCTTCTCGGTCAACGGACGGGCTTCGCCACGCCCGCCGGCCGCCAGGTTGCCGCGGGTTTCGCCGGCTGCCGGAATACGCGCCAGGCAATAGTCCACCGGCTCGCCGTCGATCATCAGGATGCGTTTGTCACCATCGACGATGGCCGGCAGGTAGCCCTGGATCATGATCTGCTGCTTGCCGTGCAAGGTCAGGGTTTCCAGGATCACCGACAGGTTCGGGTGGCCGGCGGTGTGCCGGAAGATCGAGGAACCGCCCATGCCGTCCAGGGGCTTGAGGATCACGTCGCCGTGATGGTCGGCAAATTCGCGCAATACGTCCGGGCGTCGGCTGACGATGGTCGGCGGCGTGCATTGCGGGAACAGCGTGGCGAACAGCTTTTCGTTGCAGTCGCGCAGGCTCTGGGGCTTGTTGACCACCAGCACGCCGGCGTTTTCCGCCTGTTCCAGCAGGTAGGTGGAATACACGAACTCCATGTCGAACGGCGGATCCTTGCGCATCAGGATCACGTCCAGGTCACTCAGCAGTGCGTCGCTTTCTTCGCCCAGTTCGAACCACTTTTGCGGGTTGGCGAAGACTTTCAGCGGTTTCATCCGCGCCCGCGCCTGGCCTTCGGCCTGGTAGAGGTCGCGCTGCTCCATGTAGAACAGTTCCCAGCCGCGCTTTTGAGCGGCCAGCAGCATGGCCAGCGAGCTATCCTTTTTATAGGAAATGCTGGCGATAGGGTCCATGACAATGCCGACGCGTACGCTCATGGCTTGGTTCCTCGAAATTTGATTGGGCACATATGGCATGAAAAAGTGGCGTCAGAGTGGCGCCCGGAAGATTGGCGGTCAAGGAAAAACCACCGCGCCGAGCGGCCGATAGATCGGCGATGGAGACTGTGCTAAAAAGGCTGCCATGTGACGTGCGGGCCTTGAACATCAAGGGTTTGCGCTGTCGATCACACTTACGCGTTAAAAATCGGTTCGCAGTGGCAATGGCAGAGCATCTCACGCAGCAACCCAGCGCCTTGAAGGTCATGGTCATCGACGACTCGAAGACCATCCGCCGCACCGCCGAAACCTTGCTGCGCAACGTGGGCTGCGAGGTGATCACGGCTATCGACGGCTTCGATGCCCTGGCCAAGATCGCCGACCATCATCCGGGCATCATTTTTGTCGACATCATGATGCCGCGCCTCGATGGCTACCAGACCTGTGCCCTGATCAAGAACAACAGCGCGTTCAAGGCCACGCCGGTGATCATGCTGTCGTCCCGGGACGGGTTGTTCGACAAGGCCAAGGGGCGCATCGTCGGTTCCGATCAGTTTTTGACCAAGCCGTTCAGCAAGGAAGAACTGCTGGGCGCGATACAGGCCCATGTCCCGGGCTTTGCCGCTGTCCAGCCGCACCAGGCACATTAATGACACTCGGCCATCGGGCCTGGGGTCGACAAGAAAATGGGGAACACCATGGCACGAGTTCTGATCGTCGATGATTCGCCGACTGAAATGTACAAACTGACCGGCATGCTGGAAAAGCACGGCCATCAGGTCCTGAAGGCCGAGAACGGCGCCGATGGCGTGGCCCTGGCCCGCCAGGAAAAACCCGATGCGGTGCTGATGGACATCGTCATGCCCGGCCTCAACGGTTTCCAGGCCACGCGCCAGTTGACCAAGGACCCGGACACCGGCCACATCCCGGTGATCATCATCACCACCAAGGACCAGGACACCGACAAGGTCTGGGGTACGCGCCAAGGCGCGAAGGACTACCTGACCAAGCCGGTGGACGAAGAAACCCTGATCGCGACCCTGAACAAAGTGCTGGCGGGTTGACGGCGCAGCCATGAGCCAATCGCTGACTGCATTCGAATTGCTGCTGCAGATCGATCGGCGTTGCCGGTTGCTGGGGGCGGACCTGCCCTCCCAGCCGACCCATCGCGCCGGCTGGAGCGGCATCGGCTTTCGGTTGGGCGAGCATTGGTACGTGGCGCCGATGGGCGAAGTCAGCGAAGTGCTGCACGAACCACGTCACACACATTTGCCCGGGGTCAAGCCGTGGGTTCGTGGGGTGGCTAACCTGCGCGGGCGATTGTTGCCGTTGATGGACCTGTGCGGTTTCTTCGGTCATGAGCTGTCGCCGGTGCGTAAGCAGCGTCGGGTACTGGTGGTGGATCACGACGAAGTGTTCGCCGGATTGCTGGTGGACGAAGTTCTCGGGCTGCAGCATTTCGCCCAGGACAGTCTGGAACCGACGCTGGTGGATGATCTCGATGGCCCCGAATCGGTTTTCGTCAGGGGGCGGTTTTGCGGCGAGCGCGAGTGGCAAGTGTTCAGCCCGTTTGCCCTGGCGCGCTCGCCAGGGTTCATGGATGTGGCGATTTAACGAGATGCAACGCAGGCCCCTTGTGGGAGCGAGCCGGTGGGAGCAAAGCTTGCTCGCGATGGCAGTGTCTCGGTTGGCGAGAAAACTGTGTCGTTCTCATCGCGGGCAAGCCTTGCTCCCACAGAGCAGCACTGGTTGAGCAGGCTGCACGACAAAGGCTTGCTTACAGTTAATAGCTGTAAGTTGGATTGGGCAGTACAGGCGAGAACCGATGATCAAAGCAAAAACAGGCAAGCCACTGGAAGCGTCGCGCAGTCGTTCGCAGATCATCGTGCTGTTCGTCGCGCTGATCGTCTTCATCATGCTGCTGTTCGCCAACTTCGCTTACCTCAATACCCAATCCACCTACGACAAGCAGTACATCGGCCATGCCGGTGAATTGCGGGTGCTGTCCCAGCGCATCGCCAAGAACGCCACCGAAGCCGCTGCCGGCAAGGCGGCGGCGTTCAAGCTGTTGAGCGATGCGCGCAATGATTTCGCCCAGCGCTGGGGCTACCTGAAGCAGGGCGACCCGGTGACCGGCCTGCCACCTGCGCCCGCCACCCTGCGCCCGCAGATGCGCGCCGTGCAGCTGGACTGGGAGCGTCTGCTCAAGAACACCGATGCCATTCTCTCCAGTGAACAGACTGTGCTGTCGCTGCATCAGGTGGCGGCGACCTTGGCCGAAACCGTGCCGCAGTTGCAGGTCGAGTACGAAAAAGTCGTTGAGATCCTGTTGCAGCGCGGCGCGCCGGCTGCCCAGGTGGCCATGGCCCAGCGCCAGTCGCTGCTGGCCGAGCGGATTCTCGGCGCGGTGAATACCGTGTTGGCAGGGGACGAAAACGCCAGCCAGGCCGCCGACACCTTCGGTCGCGACGCCGCGCGTTTTGGCCAGGTGCTCAATGGCATGTTGCAAGGTGACCCGGCCTTGAAGATCTCCCAGGTCCAGGACCGCGATGCGCGGGCACGCCTGAGCGAAATCAGCGAGCTGTTCGAGTTTGTCTCGGGCTCGGTGGATGAAATCCTCGAAACCTCCCCGGAGCTGTTCAAGGTCCGGGAATCGGCCGGCAACATCTTCAACCTGTCGCAGACCCTGCTCGACGAGGCTTCGCACCTGGCCACGGCTTTCGAAAACCTTGCCGGCGGGCGTTCCATCAATACCATCGGCGGCTATGTGCTGGGTTTGCTGGCGTTGATGTCGATCATCCTGATCGGGCTGGTGATGGTCCGCGAAACCAATCGCCAGTTGCACGAAACCGCGGAAAAGAACGAGCGTAACCAGAACGCGATCATGCGATTGCTGGATGAAATCGAAGACCTGGCCGATGGTGACCTGACCGTTACCGCCTCGGTCACCGAAGACTTCACCGGCACTATCGCCGACTCCATCAATTACTCGGTGGACCAACTGCGCGACCTGGTGGCGACCATCAACCTCACCGCCGGCCAGGTCGCCGCCGCCGTGCAGGAAACCCAGGCCACGGCGATGCACCTGGCCCAGGCTTCCGAGCACCAGGCCCAGCAAATCTCCGAAGCTTCGACTTCAATTAATGAAATGGCCCAGTCCATCGACCAGGTATCGGCCAATGCCGCCGAATCGTCGGCGGTGGCCGAGCGGTCGGTGGAGATCGCCAACAAGGGTAATGAGGTGGTGCACAACACCATTCATGGCATGGACAACATTCGCGAGCAGATCCAGGACACCGCCAAGCGCATCAAGCGCCTGGGAGAGTCGTCCCAGGAGATTGGCGACATTGTCAGCCTGATCGACGACATCGCCGACCAGACCAACATCCTGGCCCTCAACGCCGCCATCCAGGCGTCCATGGCCGGTGATGCCGGGCGCGGGTTCGCGGTGGTGGCCGATGAGGTACAGCGCCTGGCCGAGCGCTCGTCGGCGGCGACACGGCAAATCGAGACCCTGGTGCGGGCGATCCAGGCCGATACCAATGAAGCGGTGATTTCCATGGAGCAGACCACCACCGAAGTGGTGCGCGGCGCGCGACTGGCCCAGGATGCCGGCGTGGCCCTGGAGGAAATCGAGGGTGTGTCCAAGACCTTGGCGGCGCTTATCCAGAGTATTTCCAACGCGGCGCAGCAACAGACCACCTCGGCGGGGCAGATTTCCTTGACCATGAACGTGATCCAGCAGATCACCACCCAAACCTCGTCGGGCTCCACCGCCACCGCCGAGAGCATCGGCAACCTGGCGAAAATGGCCAGTCAGCTGCGCCGTTCGGTGTCGGGGTTTACCTTGCCGGCAGCGCCTGCGGTGGATGAGGACAAGGCGTGACGGACTGGACCTGTCTGGTGGTGATGAGCCTTTGTGGCGAGGGGATTTATCCCCGCTGGGCTGCGAAGCGGCCCCCAGCAATGCTGAATCCAACACCTGTGTCCCAGACTGGCTATTTTGGGACTGCTCCGCAGTCCAGCGGGGATAAATCCCCTCGCCACAAAGGCTGATAAGCGCCTGCGGCATACGACTTTGATTTGGAGTGGTTATGGGTGATCGGCACGACTACGTGGCCCTGGAATGGGTCAAGGGCGAGATTGCCGAAACGCTGAAGCAGGCTCATCTGGCCCTCAACCGCCTGGTGGACGATCCGCAGGCGTCGGATGCCCTCGGGCAATGCCTGGCCTGCATTCACCAGGTCCATGGCGGCCTGCAGATGGTCGAATTCTACGGTGCGGCGTTGCTGGCCGAGGAGATGGAACAGCTGTGCGCCGCCCTGCAGGACAACCGCGTGACCCATCGCGACGAAGCCATCAGCCTGTTGAGCCAGGCCCTGGGGCAGTTGCCGATCTATCTGGACCGCGTACAAGGTGCCCGTCGCGACCTGCCGCTGGTGGTTCTGCCCTTGATCAACGACCTGCGCAGTGCCCGGGGCGAGAGCCTGTTGTCGGAAACCAGCCTGTTCAGCCCCGAATTGCCCGAAATTGCGCCGCTCAGCGACGAGGCCTTGCAGCGTCTCGAGCCCGCTGACCTGCCAAACACCTTGCGCAAATTGCGCCAGACCCTGCAAATGGCCCTGGTGGGCTTGCTGCGCGAACAGGACGACACGACCCACCTCGGTTACCTGGCCAAGGTTTTCCATCGCCTGGAAACGTTGTGTGCCGGGGCGCCGCTCAATGCATTATGGCAGGTGGCCTCGGCGCTGGTCGAAGGCATGCGTGACGGGCGCATCGCCAACAGCCCGGCGCTGCGCAGCCTGTTCAAGGAAGCCGACAAGGAACTCAAGCGCCTGCTGGAGCAAGGCATGCCCGGCATCAATCAGCCGGCACCGCCCCACCTGCTCAAGAGTTTGTTGTTCTATATTGCCAAGGCCGAACATCCCAGCGGGCAGATGCAGATCATGAAAGAACGCTACTCACTGGACGACGCGCTACCCGACAGCGCTATGGTCGACGAAGAACGCGCACGTCTGGCCGGGCCCGACCGTGACGCCATGCGCTCGGTGCTCGCCGCGCTCTGCGAAGAACTGGTACGGGTCAAGGAACGCCTGGACCTGTTCGTACGCAGCGATCGCCAGCACGCCTCGGAGCTGGACAGCCTGTTGGCGCCGCTACGGCAGATCGCCGACACCCTGGCGGTGCTGGGTTTCGGTCAACCGCGCAAGGTCATCATCGATCAACTGGCGGTGGTGTTGAGCCTCGCCCAGGGCCAGCGGGAACCGGATGACGCCACCCTCATGGACGTCGCCGGAGCCTTGCTCTACGTCGAGGCGACCCTGGCCGGCATGGTCGGCACCGTCGAACCCGAGAGCCGCGAAGACACGCACCTGCCCACCACCGACCTGACCCAGATCCACCAGATTGTCATCAAGGAGGCCCATACCTGCCTGCAACAGGCCAAGGACATGATCGTCGACTACATCGACGCGGACTGGAACAGCGAGCAACTACTGCCCTTGCCGGCGCTGCTGACCCAGGTGCGCGGCGCGCTGGCGATGATTCCCCTGAGCCGTGCCGCCAGCCTGGTGGAGGCCTGCAACGCGTTCATCCGCGACCATCTGTTGCTGGAGCAGGCCCAGCCGGGCTGGGAAGAACTCGACCACCTGGCCGACGTGATCACCGGCCTCGAATACTATCTGGAACGCTTGAGCGAGGACCCGGAAACCCCGGGCGAGCCCTTGCTGGACGGGGTCGAACGGAGCCTGGCCGCGCTCGGTTATTTCCCTGACGAAGCACGGGTGCCGGTGCTCGATGATGTGTTGAGCCCCAACGAAGCCCAGGTCATGCAGGACTTGCAGGAACTGGATGACCCGCAGACTGTGCAGTCCTTGGCCGAGGTGCTGGCCAGCCCGGTCTCGGCGGTCAATCCGCCGGCCAGGAGCACCCCGGGCAGCCTGTTACCGCCACCGATGGATGAAAATCCGGTGGACGACGAGTTGCGCGAGGTCTTCCTCGAAGAAGCCGACGAGGTGCTCGACGTTCTGCGTGAGTACCTGCCGCGTTGGAGTGCGCATCCCGACGACCCTGTTGCCCTGGGTGAACTGCGCCGGGCCTTCCACACCCTCAAGGGCAGTGGCCGGATGGTCCGGGCGCTGGTGCTCGGTGAACTGGCCTGGGCTGTGGAAAACCTGCTCAACCGGGTGCTGGAGCGCAGCGTCGAGCCGCAGGCATCGGTGCGTCAGTTGATCGAAGCCACGGTGCAATTGTTACCGGACCTGGTGACCGAATTCGCCGCCAATCGCCAGCGCCAGCGCGACGATGTCGACCGTTTGGCCGCCCGCGCCCATGTCCTGGCCAAGGGCGGCGATGAGGACGATGAGGACGAGCAGGACGTGGCCGCCCTCGATCCGTTGCTGTTGAAGATCTTCGACAACGAAGCCCAGGGCCACCTCGCCAGTCTCAATCGCTTTCTCGACCAGGCGGCCGACCACTTGCCGTTACAGGCCAGCGATGAATTGCAGCGGGCCTTGCACACTCTCAAGGGCAGCGCGTCCATGGCCGGCGTGCTGCCTATCGCCGAGCTGGCCGGTGCGATGGATGAGCTGGCCCGGGAATACCGGGCGCACCTGATTGCCCTGGACCTGGATGAGGTCGAGTTGCTGATGGAAGCCGAAGGGCTGTTACGCCGGGGCTTGCGCCAGTTGCACAGCGAGCCGCTGGCGGCGATTCCCGGTGCAACGGATCTGATCCAGCGCGCCCAAGCCCTGCTGGCCGAGCGCTTGCGCGCCGCCAACAGTGCGCCGGACAAGGCGCTACGGACCAAACGCGACCCACAACTGATCAACAACTTCCTCGCCCAGGGCATGGACATCCTGCTGGATGCCGAAAGCCTCTTGCAGCGCTGGCAGCAGCACCCTGGCGAGGGCCAGGAGCTGAGTGCGCTGCTCGATGAGCTGACCACTCTCGGCGAAGGCGCGCACCTGGCCGACCTGCGTCCGGTCGACGAACTCTGTGAAGCCTTGCTGGACCTCTATGGTGCGGTAGAAGAAAGCAGCCTGGCGGTCAGCGATGAGTTTTTCCGGCAAGCGCAGCTCGCCCACGAAGCACTGATCGACATGCTCGATCAGCTGGCGGCCGGGCAGCATGTGCATGCGCAGCCGGAACGGGTCCAAGCCCTGCGCCGCTTGCTCCAGGAGAGCCTCGACCCGTCGGCCACCGGCCTGATCCGTAGCGATGGTAGCCGGACCCTGAGCATCCGTGAGCTGGGCCAAGCAACAGCGGAAATGGAACGCGCCGCGCCCGCCGATACCTCGGTGGAGGATGAGCTGGCGTCGATTTTCCTCGAAGAAGCCCAGGACATCCTCGAAAGCGCTGCCCAGGCCTTGCAGCGCTGGTTGGCCGATCCGGATAACGGCGCGCCGCTGTCCTCGCTGCAACGTGATTTGCACACCCTCAAGGGCGGTGCGCGCATGGCCGACATCCGGCCGGTGAGCGACTTGGCCCAGGAACTGGAAAATCTCTACGAAGGGCTGGTGGACCGCCGTTACAGTTACAGCGAGGAACTGGCGCAACTGCTCGAAAGCAGCCACGAACGCCTCGACCTGTTGCTTGGACAGTTGCAACAGGGCCAGCCGTTGGGCGATCCCGTGGCGCTGATCGACGCCATACGACGGTTCCGCCAGGACAAGCCTAACGCCATCGAGACGAGCGCAGCGAACCAGGCCGACGGTGCTGGTCATGATCCCGAGCTGCTGGAAATCTTCCTTGAAGAAGGTTTCGATATCCTCGACAGCTCAGGCGCGGCGCTGCTGCGTTGGCAAGAAGAACCGTCGAACCGCCAGGCAGTGGAAACCCTGCTGCGGGACTTGCACACCCTCAAGGGCGGTGCGCGCATGGTGGAAATCGTCCCCATCGGCGACTTGGCCCACGAGCTGGAAAACCTCTACGAAGGCTTGTCGGCGGGCCTGCTTCAGCCGACACCGGCGTTGTTCACCTTGCTGCAGAGCAGCCATGACCGTCTGGCGCAGATGCTCGACGCGGTGCGCGCCGGCCACCCGTGCCCGCTGGCCGACCGGCTGATCGCGCAGATCCAGGCGGTGAATCATCCCCAGGAGAATGCTGCGCCGCAGGCTGTCGCGGCGCCGGAGCCGGCCCCCGTCTCCAATCCCATCGTGAGCCCGCCGGCGGCGCCCGCAAGACCTGACCCTGGTGCCCCGGGCGACGGGGCGGACATGGTCAAGGTCTCCGCCGAACTGCTCGACGACCTGGTGAACCTGGCGGGCGAAACGTCGATCTTCCGTGGGCGCATCGAACAGCAGGTCAACGACGCGCGCGTGGCCCTCGGCGAAATGGAAACCACCATCGAGCGCATGCGCGATCAGTTGCGGCGCCTGGATACCGAAACCCAGGGGCGAATCCTCAGCCGTCAGCAGGTGGAGGCCGAGCGCCTGGGCTACGAAGAATTCGACCCGCTGGAAATGGACCGCCATTCCCAGTTGCAGCAGCTGTCCAGGGCGCTGTTCGAGTCCGCCTCGGACTTGCTCGAACTCAAGGAAACCCTTGATCGCAGCAATCACGATGCCGAGGTCCTGCTGCAACAGCAGGGGCGCATCAACACCGAACTCCAGGAAGGCCTGATGCGTACGCGCATGGTGCCGTTCGAGCGAATGTTGCCACGGCTCAAGCGCATCGTGCGGCAAGTGGCGCAGGAACTGGGCAAGGACGTGGAGTTCGTGGTCGGCAACGCCGATGGCGAGATGGACCGCAACGTGTTGGAGCGCATGGCCGCGCCTTTGGAGCACATGCTGCGCAACGCCGTCGACCATGGCCTGGAGCCGGCCGATGTGCGCATTGCCGCTGGTAAACCGGCCCGGGGGCGCATCAGCCTCGACCTGTCCCGGGAAGGCGGCGACATCATTTTCGACATCCGTGACGATGGCGCCGGCGTGCCGCTGGAGGCGGTGCGGAGCAAGGCGATCAAGCGTGGCCTGTTGGCGCCGGACAGTGACATCAGCGACCGCGACGTGTTGCAGTTCATCCTGCAACCGGGGTTTTCCACCGCGGAAAAAATCACCCAGATCTCCGGGCGCGGCGTTGGCATGGACGTGGTCCACGAAGAGGTGCGGCAACTGGGCGGCAGCATGGGCATCGATTCCACGCCGGGGCAGGGCGTGCACTTTCGCATTCGCCTGCCGTTTACCGTGGCGGTCAACCGGGCGCTGATGGTGCAGTGCCATGAAGACCAGTACGCGATTCCGCTGAACACCATCGAAAGCATCGTCCGGGTGTTGCCCGCCGAACTGGACGGCTATTACCAGCTCGATCCGCCGACCTACACCTACGCCGGGCAACGTTATGAGTTGTGCTACCTCGGCGAGCTGTTGAAAACCGGCGCCCGCCCGAAACTACTGGGCCAGAGCCAACCGTTGCCGGTGCTGCTGGTGCAGTGCAACGAGCGGCACGTCGCCGTGCAAGTGGACGCGACCGCCGGGACCCGGGAGATCGTGGTCAAGAGCCTGGGTCCGCAATTCTCGGCGGTGCAGGGCCTGTCCGGGGCGACGATCCTGGGAGACGGCCGGGTGGTATTGATCCTCGACCTGCTGGCGCCCATCCGTGCCTTGCCCCACCAGGTCCCGCGCCGCCCGACAGCGACGCAAGGGGAGGGCGAACACCAGCGGCCGTTGCTGGTGCTGGTGGTGGACGACTCGGTGACGGTGCGCAAGGTCACCAGCCGCTTGTTGGAGCGTCATGGCATGCACGTGCTCACCGCCAAGGATGGCGTGGACGCCATGGCGCTGCTGGCCGAACACTCCCCGGACCTGATGCTGCTGGACATCGAAATGCCGCGCATGGACGGCTTCGAAGTGGCCACCCAAGTACGCAACGACCCGCGTCTGGCGCACCTGCCGATCATCATGATCACCTCCCGCACCGGCCAGAAACACCGCGATCGCGCCATGGCCATCGGCGTCAACGACTACCTGGGCAAGCCGTACCAGGAATCGGTGCTGCTCGACAGCATCGCGCACTGGAGCAAGACCCATGCATGATTTGCATCTTCATCAGCGCACCAGCCCACTTACCGGCCTGCTGCTGCCATTGGCCGACCGGCACCTGGTGTTGCCCAACGTGGCCGTGGCCGAACTGATCGACTACCAGAGCAGCGCATTCGATATGGACACCCCGCCATGGTTCCTGGGCTGGGTGAGCTGGCGCGAACGGCAAATCCCGCTGCTGAGCTTCGAGTCGGCCTGCGGCCAGAAAACCGTGGTGGGCGAGCGAGCACGCATCGTCGTGCTCAACGCCCTCGGCGGGCGCCCGGAGTTGCGGTTCATTGCGCTGTTGGTGCAAGGCATCCCGCGTTCCTACAAGCTCGACAGTCAGTTGAGCTACGTCGACGTGCCGTTGTGCGGGTTGGAACAGGCGGCGGTGCAAGTGGGGGAGCATGTGGCGAAAGTGCCGGATTTGTTGGCGTTGGAAGAATTGGTGGTGGCCGCGGGATTGGTTCAGCACCACAAACCCTGAGCCATGCACATCTTCTCTGTGGGAGCGAGCTTGCTCGCGAAGGCGGCGGCACATTCAGCATTGATGCAATTAGCCCCACCGCTATCGCGAGCAAGCTTTGCTCCCACAAGATTGGCAGTGGGCACTGATCTTATAAACGACCGAAACCAGTGTGGGAGTGAGCCTGCTCGCGATGGCGGCCTGACAGCCGACCAAGCGTTGTGGGAATGGTCGGACACACTTCCTGACTCAAGTTGATTTTTCCGACGAGCTCTGGCGGTTGCCGGGTGGGAAGGGCTGTCGCTAGTCTTTTCCCGTCGCTGCAAATTCAGCGGCCGGGCTTGGAAATCCGATAAGTAGACGGCGCGAAAGCGCCCTTCATAACGTATGCTTGCGGTCGTTTTTTGACCATGCTTTCGTTATGGCAGCTGTGCGCGGGAGACCTTCGGGTCTGCCGGGCTCGTTTACCCCGGTTTTCCAACCTGCGTACGGCTGCCACCCCCTCGCTTGGAAACGAACGTGGCAGCTCCAACCAGTAAACGGAGTGTCACCCTATGTTCAAAGCCACACCCAATCCCCCCGAGACCAATCCCACCTCAGCCCATGCCGGCCAAGCTTCGCAAAAGCTTGATGAAGCGGCCGAGCGCGCCCTCAGTTTCTATCTCGACCCCAAACCTCAAACCAAAAAGAAACAACCCCCAGGCCAACTGTTCACTGTCGTGGATGACCTCGACAGCGAATGCCTCCTGTCCAACCTCAGCGAAACCCTTGCCTCCGCCAATGTCATGCTCAACGAGCTGGCTTTCGACCTTGAAGGTTCGCCCCGGCATTTTGCCCTCGGCATCCAGCAGATGATCGAACTCAGCGAGTTGCTGGCCCATCGGGCGCTGGACATTGTCGACCCGCGCTAAAGTCGAGCGCACTCTTGTGGCGAAGGGACAAACCCCCTCGCCACAGAATTCGAATCCACCCCTACCCCCTGTGGGAGCGAGCCTGCTCGCGATGGCGGCAGAACAGTCAGCATTGATGTGGCCTGACCCACCGCTATCGCGAGCAAGCTCCCACATTTTGATTTGTGTTTATCGCAAACCATTACTCCAACCGTAATGATCCGCCGCTAAGCTTGATTGATACCCTCGCCCCAACACTCCTAATGTGACCCCCACGACAGCGAACCCGTGGAGTGGTCATGACAACAACAATATCCCCCGACTCGCGCTGGACGCGGCGGCGCGGCGAAAAGCAGCGGCGTCTCGAGCTGGTGAAGGGGCTTGCCGACGGTGTGGTGTTGCCCACCGACAAAATCGTTGCGGCGTTGGAGGCGTTGATCCTGCCTGGCGACCGTGTGGTGCTGGAGGGGAACAACCAGAAGCAGGCGGATTTTCTGTCGCGCTCGCTGGCCAAAGTCGACCCTTCGAAGCTGCACGATCTGCACATGATCATGCCCAGCGTCGGCCGCTCCGAGCACCTGGATCTGTTCGAACGCGGCATCGCCCGCAAGCTGGATTTTTCCTTCGCCGGCACCCAGAGCCTGCGCATCAGCCAGTTGCTCGAAGACGGTCTGCTGGAGATCGGCGCGATCCACACCTACATCGAGCTCTATGCCCGACTGGTGGTGGACCTGATCCCCAACGTGGTGCTCTCGGCCGGTTTCATGGCCGACCGCGCCGGCAATATCTACACCGGCCCTAGCACCGAAGACACTCCGGCGCTGATCGAACCGGCGGCCTTCAGTGACGGTATCGTCATTGTCCAGGTCAACCAGTTGGTGGACGACGTCAGTGACCTGCCTCGGGTGGATATCCCGGCCTCCTGGGTCGATTTCGTGGTGGTGGCCGACAAGCCCTTCTACATCGAGCCGTTGTTCACCCGCGACCCGCGCCACATCAAGCCTGTGCACGTGCTGATGGCGATGATGGCGATTCGTGGGATCTACGAAAAACACAACGTCCAGTCCCTCAATCACGGCATCGGTTTCAATACCGCCGCCATCGAGCTGATCCTGCCGACATACGGCGAGTCCCTCGGCCTGAAGGGCAAGATCTGTCGCAACTGGACCCTCAATCCGCACCCGACCCTGATCCCCGCCATCGAAAGCGGCTGGGTCGAAAGCGTGCATTGCTTCGGCACTGAGTTGGGCATGGAAAACTACATCGCCGCCCGTCCCGACGTGTTCTTCACCGGACGCGACGGCTCGCTGCGCTCCAACCGCATGGTCTGCCAACTGGCCGGGCAGTACGCGGTGGACCTGTTCATCGGCGCCACTCTGCAAGTGGATGGCGACGGTCATTCCTCCACCGTGACCCGTGGCCGCCTGGCCGGCTTCGGTGGGGCGCCGAACATGGGGCACGACCCGCGCGGTCGTCGTCACGGCACGCCGGCCTGGCTCGACATGCGTCACGGCGACGGCGAGGCACCGCTGCTCGAACGTGGCAAGAAGCTGGTGGTGCAGATGGTCGAGACGTTCCAGGAGGGCGGCAAACCGACTTTCGTCGAGACCCTCGACGCGGTGGACGTGGCGAAGAAGGCCGGCATGCCCCTGGCGCCGATCATGATCTATGGCGACGACGTCACCCACCTGCTGACCGAGGAAGGCATTGCCTACCTGTACAAGGCCCGCTCCCTGGAGGAGCGCCAGGCGATGATCGCCGCCGTGGCCGGGGTCACCGCCATCGGCCTGCGCCACGACCCGAAAGATACCGCGCGCATGCGCCGCGAAGGGCTGATCGCCCTGCCCGAAGACCTCGGTATCCGCCGCACCGACGCCACCCGCGAACTACTCGCGGCCAAGAGCGTGGCAGATCTGGTGGAGTGGTCCGGTGGCCTCTACAACCCGCCCGCCAAGTTCAGGAGCTGGTAAATGCACGCCTTCAACCTGCAACCGAAAAAACTCTCCTTGGCCGAGCGCCTGGCGGATATGGCGGTGGATGCGCTGATCGACGAAGCCGACCTGTCGCCTAAACCGGCCTTGGTGGACCGGCGCGGCAATGGCGCCCACACCGATCTGCACCTGGGCCTGATGCATGCCTCGGCGCTATCGCTGTGGCCCGCATTCAAGGAAATGGCCGACGCCGCTCTTGGCTGTGGCGAGATCGGCTTGCCGTTGCGTGAAGCCCTTGGACGGATCGGCCGTGAGGGTGAAGCGGCGATGCTCGCGACCACCAACGGCGTGAACACCCACCGGGGTGCGATCTGGGCCCTGGGCTTGCTGGTTGCGGCGGCGGCGCTGGAGCCTGAATCCAGTGTCGCCAGTGCCGTCACGCTACGGGCCGCCCGCCTGGCCCTGCTCAATGACCGCTACGCGCCTCAACCTTTGAGCCACGGCGCCCAGGTCGCCCAACGCTACGGCGTACGCGGTGCCCGGGAAGAAGCGCAATTGGCGTTCCCGGCCGTCACCGGTCTGGGCTTGCCGCAACTCAAGCGCAGTCGCGCGGCGGGGGCGGGTGAGCAGAACGCCCGGCTCGATGCCCTGCTGGCAATCATGACCACGCTGGCCGACACGTGCGTGCTCTACCGTGCCGGTGAAAAGGGCCTGCAAGCGATGCAGAGCGGCGCCAAAGCGGTGCTCGATGCCGGTGGCAGTGCGAGCCTGGGCGGTCGTCGCCAGTTGCATGCGCTGGACCAACAACTGATTGCCTTGAACGCCTCGCCCGGCGGCGCTGCCGACTTGCTCGCCGCCTGCCTGTTCCTCGACCGTATCGAACGCGGCGATGGCCTCTTCCCTGGAGTGTGCTGATGGAAACCTTATCCTTTGAATTCCCCGCCGGGCAGCCGCCACGGGGCCGGGCACTGGTGGGCTGCGTCGGCTCGGGCGATCTGGAAGTGCTGATCGAGCCGGGGCTGGCGGGCAAGCTGACGATTCAGGTGCAGACCTCGGTCAACGGCAGCGAACAACGCTGGCAGCACCTGTTCGCTCGCATGTTCGACGGCCAGACGCCACCGGCCCTGTCCATCGACATCCACGATTTCGGCGCCACCCCCGGCGTGGTGCGCCTGCGCCTGGAACAAGGCTTCGAGGAGATCGGCCATGACTGACAGCGCAGCGCTGCTCGACAAACACAGCTTCGTCGAACTCGGCGCCCGGCAACGGGCCAAGGCCTTGCTCGATGACGGTACCTTCCGCGAACTGCTCGACCCGTTCCAGCGAATCATGTCGCCCTGGCTGTTGCGCCAGGGCGTGGTGCCGCAAAGCGATGACGGCGTGGTGATCGCCAAGGGTTCGCTCGATGGCCTGTCGGTGGTGATCGCCGCCATCGAAGGCGCGTTTCAGGGTGGCAGCCTCGGCGAAGTCGGCGGGGCGAAGATTGCCGGTGCCTTGGAGCTGGCCGCCGAAGACAACCGCAAGGGCATCCCGACCCGCGCCGTATTGCTGCTGGAAACCGGTGGCGTGCGTTTGCAGGAGGCCAACCTCGGGTTGGCGGCGATTGCCGAGATTCATTCGGCGATAGTCGATCTGCGTCAGTATCAGCCGGTGGTGGGTGTGGTGGCCGGCAGCGTCGGTTGCTTTGGCGGCATGTCCATTGCCGCCGGGCTGTGCAGTTATCTGCTGGTGACCCGGGAAGCACGGCTGGGCCTGAACGGTCCCCAAGTGATCGAACAGGAAGCCGGCCTCGACGAATACGACTCCCGCGACCGGCCGTTTATCTGGAGCCTGACCGGTGGCGAGCAGCGTTTTGCCACGGGATTGGTGGATCGTTATGCGGCCGACGATGTGGCGCAGATCCGTCAACAAGTCAGCCAGTTGCTGCACCTGGGCGTGCCCGCGCAACACCGCAGCGGCCAAGCCGAGTTGTTCCTGCAACGCCTGGCCCGCTTGGACACTGACGTGCAAATCGAACCGGCAGCGGTTCGCCAGCTGTATCAGGGAGAACGTCCATGAGTGCGTATTCATTGCGGGGCCTGCGCTGGTTCGAGGCCTTGAGTGGCGGTGCCAAACCGCTGGAGGGTTTACCTGCTTCGTTGAAAGTCGCTGACACCCGGTTGGGCGAGCAAACCGTGCGCTTGCTGGCGGTGGTGGCCGATCCCGACAGTCGTTTTCCCCGGGCGCGCAACGGCGAAGTCGGTTTGCTGGAGGGTTGGGGCCTGGCCAAAGCCGTGGATGATGCGATCGACGCCGACCGCGATGCCCCCCACAAGCGTGCGCTGATCGCCATTGTCGATGTGCCGAGCCAGGCCTATGGCCGGCGCGAAGAAGCCCTGGGCATTCATCAGGCCCTGGCCGGCACGGCGGACAGTTATGCCCGGGCGCGGTTGGCCGGGCATCCGGTGATCGGTTTGCTGGTGGGCAAGGCCATGTCGGGGGCGTTTCTGGCCCACGGCTACCAGGCCAACCGACTGATTGCCCTGCGCGACCCGGGCGTGATGGTCCACGCCATGGGCAAGGCCTCGGCGGCGCGGGTGACCCTGCGCAGCGTCGAGGAGCTTGAAGCCCTGGCCGCCAGCGTGCCACCGATGGCCTATGACATCGACAGCTTCGCCAGCCTGGGATTGCTTTGGGAAACCTTGTCGGTGGAGCAGGTTGAACAGCCGTTGGCGGAGGATCTGGAGCGGGTGACGGCGTGTCTGCTCCAGGCGATTGACGATGTAGAGGCGGGGCCGCGGGATCTGAGTGGACGTCTGGGTGCGTTCAACCGCATCGCGTCGAGCCGGGTTCGCCAACTGCTGAGAGAGCAGTGGTGAGTACGTTTCTGGCCCATGACCTGCTGTGGGGGATGACCTCGCAGCAGTTGCCAGCGGATGCACCGGCCTGGGTGGTCGAGTCGATCACCGCCGGTCAACCTGTGGTGGTTCGGCGTGCGCTGACGACGCCGGATCGAATCGCGGTCGGCGTGCGTGGGCGCTTGCGCGAGCAGCGTTATGCAGCGTCGATGGCGATCACGGCGATTGCCCGTCGCGTCAGGCCAGAAGACCTTTGTCACGTTGCGTCGACTCGCGACTTGCCAGCCCTGCGAGCGCTGTCCCGACTGCGCCCGCTGCTCGACGCCAGCGGCTGGACCTGGGGCGTCAGCGGTAGCGCCGGGTTCGAGCTCGCCACGGGGATCGAGGCGCTACATGAACGCAGTGACCTGGATTTGATCCTGCGCACGCCGCACTGTCTGGATCGTCTCCAGGCCAGGGAGTTGCTGGCGCATCTGGATGCTTCGGTATGCGCCGTGGACATGCAGTTGCAAACGCCTTGCGGCGCCGTGGCCCTGCGCGAATGGGCGGGTTTGTCGCGCCGGGTCTTGCTCAAGGATGACCTTCAGGCCCGGTTGGTGAGCGATCCTTGGCAATCTTCAGTGGAGCAGGTCGCGTGAGCAGCCTCTTGGTCTTTCCCGGCCAGGGTGCGCAGCGAGCAGGCATGCTCCATGGCCTTGCGCCGCACATTCTGGACGAGGCGAACGACGTGCTCGGCGAGGACGTCCTGCTACTGGACAGCGCCGAGGCCTTGCAATCGACCCGCGCCGTGCAGCTATGCCTGCTGATCGCCGGCGTGGCGGCGGCCCGTCGTTTGCTGGAACAGGCGCCTGCGCCGGACTATGTGGCAGGACTATCCATCGGTGCCTACCCGGCGGCGGTGGTGGCCGGTGCGCTGAGGTTTGACGAGGCCTTGCGACTGGTCAGCCTGCGCGGCGAGTTGATGCAGCGGGCGTATCCGCAAGGCTACGGCATGACCGCGATCATCGGCCTCGATCTCGCGGCAGTGGAAGCGTTGCTGGCACAGGTACACAGCGACCGCACACCGGTCTACCTGGCCAATATCAATGCCGATAATCAGGTGGTCATTGCCGGCAGCGACGAGGCCATGAGCAGCGTTGCCAAACAGGCGCGAAGCCTGGGTGCCGGGAAGGCCTGTCGGCTGGCGGTGAGCGTGCCGTCCCATTGCCCGTTGCTGGAGGCTCCGGCGCAAGCATTGGCCCAAGCGTTTGCCGATGTGACGTTGAAAGCGCCCACCCTGGGCTATCTCAGCGGCAGCCGCGCTCGACCGGTGATCAGCCCCGAGGCCCTGCGCGACGACCTGGCCTTCAACATGTGCCGTGTCGTCGATTGGCGCGGCACGGTGCAAAGCGCCTATGAACGCGGCGTAAGGCTGCAAATCGAACTGCCGCCCGGTGCGGTGCTGACCGGGCTGGCGCGCCGGGTGTTCGAGCAAGGCACGGTCATGGCCTTCGACGGTGCCCGGCTCGATACCCTGCAGGCGCTGTTACGTGAGGAGGGAAGCCGCCAACCCTAGACCCCCGACTCAGGCTGCGAATTACAAAAACAACAATTTCGACGATGCACTTTGAGGACTACAACAATGATTATTTACGGTGTGGCGCTGTTGGCGATCTGTACGCTGGCAGGGGTGATCATGGGCGACCTGCTCGGCGTTTTGCTCGGCGTCAAATCCAACGTCGGCGGGGTCGGCATTGCGATGATCCTGCTGATCTGTGCGCGGCTGTGGATGCAAAAACGCGGCGGCATGACCAAGGAATGCGAAATGGGCGTCGGCTTCTGGGGCGCCATGTACATTCCGGTGGTGGTCGCGATGGCCGCGCAACAGAACGTGGTCACGGCCTTGCACGGCGGCCCGGTGGCGGTGTTGGCGGCCATTGGTTCGGTGGTGCTCTGCGGCTGCACCATTACGCTGATCAGCCGGACCCACAAAGGCGAACCCTTGCCCGATGAGCCGGCGGAAGTCACGCCCCTCGGCACCCCAGTAGGAGGCCGCTGATATGTGGGATCTCATCGAGAAAGGCCTGGAACATAACGGTTTGATCACGGCGTTCGCGTTCGTCGGCGTGATCATGTGGGTGTCGGTGGTGTTGTCCAAGCGCCTGACCTATGGCCGGATCCACGGTTCGGCGATTGCCATCGTCATCGGCCTGGTGCTGGCCTGGGTGGGCGGCACCATGACCGGTGGGCAAAAAGGCCTGGCGGACCTGTCGCTGTTTTCCGGCATCGGTTTGATGGGCGGCGCCATGCTGCGTGACTTCGCCATTGTTGCCACGGCGTTCGAGGTGCAGGCCACCGAAGCGAAAAAGGCCGGGATGATTGGCGCCATCGCGTTGCTGCTGGGCACGATCCTGCCCTTCATCGTCGGTGCGAGCATTGCCTGGGTGTTCGGTTATCGCGATGCGGTGAGCATGACCACCATTGGCGCGGGTGCGGTGACCTACATCGTCGGGCCCGTGACCGGGGCGGCGATTGGCGCGACCTCCGATGTGATGGCGTTGTCGATTGCCACCGGTTTGATCAAGGCGATCATCGTGATGGTCGGCACGCCCATGGCGGCGCGCTGGATGGGCCTGGACAATCCGCGCTCGGCCATGGTCTTCGGCGGCCTGGCCGGGACCGTGAGCGGCGTGACTGCCGGCCTGGCCGCGACGGACCGGCGGTTGGTGCCGTATGGCGCGTTGACGGCGACGTTCCATACCGGGCTTGGCTGTTTGCTGGGGCCTTCGTTGCTGTACTTCATTGTGCGCGGGATTGTCGGCTAGGTTCCGAATTTGTATCGCCTGTTCTGACGCTATCGCGAGCAGGCTCGCTCCCACATTGGATCGGTGTTCACAAATCCCTTGTGGGAGCGAGCCTGCTCGCGATGGGGGCGACTCGGTTTCAAGCCTGGCGATTGGCATACATCCGGCATTCGGCCAACAACGCCAGGAGGTTCGGATCCCGCTCCTTGGCCTTCAGGAACACCACGCCGATGTGCTGCTGCAACCGGTACTTTTCCTGCAACGGGATCAGCTTCACCCGGTTTTCATACACCGCCGCGATCCTGCCCGGCAGCAACGCATAGCCCACCCCGGAGCTGACCATGCTCAGCAGGGTGAAGATGTCGTTGACCTGCATCGCCACCTTCGGCTCGAACCCCGCCTGCTTGAACACCCGGATACCGTCCTGGTGCGTGGCGAAGCCCTGGGTCAGGGTGATGAACGTCTCGTCGCGGACCTCGGCCAGGTCGACTTCGCTGCGCTGGGCAAAGGGCGAATCCGCCGGTGTGGCAAGAAAGATGTCATCGGAAAACAGCGCGATATGCTCACAGTCCGGGTCGTTCACGCTGTCATCCAGGGAAATCAGGATCGCGTCCACTTCCATGTTCTTGAGTTTGTACAGCAGGTCGATGTTCGAACCCAGGATCAGGTCGATATTGAGTTCGCTGCGGCGGATTTTCAGGCCCATGATCAGTTGCGGCACGGTCTTGACCGTCAGCGAATACAGCGAGCCCAACTTGAAGCGCTCGGCGGAGAATCCGGCGGCTTCGCGGGTCAGGCGTACACTTTCGACCACGTCCTGGATCAGTTTCTGCGCCCGTTCTTCCAGCACATAGGCGCTCTCCAGCGGCGTGAGGTTGCGGCCTTCGTGCTTGAACAACGGGCAGCGCAGGGCGCTTTCCAGCGAGTGAATGGCCCGGTGCACACTGACGTTGCTGGTCTGCAATTCGGCCGCCGCCCGCGCCAGGTTGCCGGTGCGCATGAAGGCCAGGAACACCTCGAGTTTCTTCAGGGTCAATTCTTCGTCGATCAGCATGGGGCGGACTCTTATTCGTATTGCCCGATTGTGCCCTGTGGGAGCAAAGCTTGCTCGCGAAACAGGCGACTCGGTTTTGCAGAAACCGAGTTACCTTCATCGCGGGCAAGCCTTGCTCCCACAGCAAGCAAAACATTGCACTTTGCCGCGCCAAGCCTGAGCCTTGGCGTCTGTTCTGGAATGTGAGGTGGGATTGGATGTATCACGGCGAACGACTCAATGCCTGGACGCACCTGGTCGGGGCGGTGGCGGCTTTTATCGGGGCGGTGTGGTTGCTGGTGATTGCCGGGATGGCGGGCGATCCGTGGAAGATCGTCAGCGTGGCGATCTACGGGTTCACCCTGCTGGTGCTGTACAGCGCTTCGACGGTTTACCACAGCGTGCGCGGGCGCAAAAAAGAAATCATGCAGAAGGTCGATCACTTTTCGATCTATCTGTTGATCGCCGGCAGCTACACCCCGTTCTGCCTGGTAACCCTGCGCGGGCCCTGGGGCTGGAGTTTGTTCGGGATTGTCTGGGGGTTGGCGCTGATTGGGATCTTGCAGGAGATCAAGCCGCGTTCCGAAGCGCGGATCCTGTCGATCGTGATCTACGCGGTGATGGGCTGGATCGTGCTGGTGGCGGTCAAGCCCTTGATGGCGGCCCTGGGCAGCGCCGGGTTCGCCTGGCTGGCCTCGGGTGGCGTGTTGTATACCGTGGGCATTATCTTCTTTGCCCTCGACCACCGGCTGCGCCACGCCCACGGGATTTGGCACCTGTTCGTGATCGCCGGCAGCCTGCTGCACTTCGTGGCGATTCTGTTCTACGTCCTCTAGTCAGGTTCAACCGGCCACCGCGAACAGGCGGTCCAGTTGCGCCTGGGCCTGGCCGGCAAAAATTTCCAGCAATGCGCCGAGGGTGTGCGCCGGGGCCTCATTGGCCCGGGTCACGGCATACAGGGAAATGGGCAGCGGTGGCGACAACGGTCGGATTGCCGTACGGGTGCTCGAGGCGCCGAGCGCCGTGAACGGGTCGATCACCGCCAGCCCGGCACCGGATTCGACCATGGCGCGGGCCAGTGAATACGTCTGCACGGCGATGCTGATGCGCGGCGGTGGTTCCACGGCCTTGAGATAGCCGTCCAGTTTGGCCGAGAGCGGGTCGGCGCTGGACAGGCCGATCAACGGTGCGCCGGCCAGCGCCTGCAACGGCATCGGCTGCCCCACCTGTGCTTGGGTCCAATGCCCGCTTGGCGCCAGGGCCACCAGTACGCCGCTGGCCAGGGCCTGGGCCTTGAGGCCCGGATGATCGGGCGGTTGCAGGGTCAGGGCGACGTCGATTTCGCGCATCAACAGGTTTTGCACCAATTCGCGGCTGTGGGCGCTGGACAACTCGCAGACGATGTCCGGGTAGCGGTGCGTCCATTGATGAATCGCCGCTGGCAGCAGCGACAGGGCCAGGGCCGGTGTCGCACCGATCCGCAGGCTGTGGCCCGGCTCGCGCCGCAGGCTTTGGGCGAGACGTCGGACACCTTGCAGGCTCTCGCTGACTTTATCGACCTCGCGCTCCAGCTCCAGCGCTTCAGGCGTGGCCTGCAACTTGCCGCGCACCCGCAGAAACAACGCAAACCCCAATTGCTGCTCGGCATGCTGCAACACTTTGGTCACCGCCGGTTGCGAAACATGCAGCAGTTGAGCGGCACCGCTGATGGAGCCGGTCTGGCGTATGGCCTGGAAGATCTCGATATGGCGAAGACGCATGGCGAACCCATAACCTTTGTTTATAGGGAGCCCATCTTTATTCATTGTTCGCGGCCTGTCACCTCGCCCTAACCTCAAGCCATTGAAAACGGATGTGAGATGGACATGGCTCAGCGGGTTTGCATCATCGGTGGTGGCGTGGTCGGGCTGGCGACGGCTTATGCATTGGTGCGCGATGGCGTCGACGTGACGCTGGTGGAGGCCCGGGAAACCTTGGGCAGCGAAACCAGTTTTGCCAACGGCGGCCAGTTGTCGTATCGCTACGTCACCCCGCTGGCGGACGCCGGGGTGCCCTGGCAGGCACTGGGCTGGATGCTGCGCGGTGATTCGCCACTCAAGTTGCGACCGCGTCTGGACCCGGCACAGTGGCGCTGGATGGCCGCGTTCATCGGAGCCTGCCGGACCTCGGTCAACCGGCGCAACGGCGCCCACCTGTTGCGCCTGGCGTTGTTGAGCCAGGCAACCTTGCAGGGCTGGCGCGAGGACGACCGCCTCGACGGTTTCAACTGGCGGCGCAATGGCAAGTTGGTGACGTTTCGCGACGCGAGGCATTTCCAGCGTGCGCGGCAGGGCTTGGCGGACAGCACCCATCAGCAGGTGCTTGGCCCCAACGAGTGCGCGAACCTGGAGCCGGCCCTGGCCGGCGTGCCATATGTGGGTGGGATCTACACGCCGGATGAGGAAGTCGCCGATTGCCATGCCTTCTGCCAGCAATTGGCGGTACGTCTGCGGGCTTCGGGGCGTTGCGAGTTCCTGTTGGGGCAGCCGGTGAGCGGCATCGAACACGCCGACGGCGCGGTGCGCGCCATCGCGCTGGACGGGCAGCGGCTCCCGGTGGAGCAATTGGTGATCGCCGCCGGCCATCGCAGTGCCGCGCTCGCAGTGCCTGGCGTGCGGATGCCGCTGTATCCGCTCAAGGGCTACAGCCTGACCGTGCCTATTGGCCCACAGCATCGGGCACCGGAGTTGAGCATCACTGACTACGACCGCAAGGTCGTCTACGCTCGCATCGGCGAACAACTGCGAGTCGCGGCGATGGTGGACATCGTCGGCTTCGACCCGACGCCGGAGCCCAAGCGCCTGGCCCTGATCAAGCGCCAGGCCCAGGAAGCCTTCCCCCAGGCTGGGGATTACCAGCGCGCCGTCGAATGGGCCGGCATGCGCCCGGCGACCCCCAGCGGCGTGCCGCTGATCGGCGCCACTGGCTACCGTAACCTGTGGCTCAACCTCGGTCATGGGGCCTTGGGCTTTACCCTGGCGTGTGGCAGCGCTCGCTTGCTCAGCGAGCTGATCCGCCAGCACACACCCTCCATCGACTTGCAGGGCTTGACGCCCCGCGCCGCCTGACCCATCCAACGGAGAATAACAATGCAAAAAATCACGTTGATCGGCTGCACCCTGAGCCTGTTGCTAAGCGTCCAGGCCCTTGCCAACGAAGTGCCCCCGGCCGGCACGCTGGACAAAATCGCCAGCACCCGGAGCATTACCCTGGGCTATCGTGACGCCTCGGTGCCCTTTTCCTACGTCGGTGACAGCAGCGGCCAGCCGATGGGTTACTCGGTGGAGCTGGCGGGCAAGATTGTCGAGCGCATCAAGACCCAACTGGCGTTGCCGCAACTGAACGTGAAGTACAACCTGGTCACGTCCCAGACCCGTATCCCACTGGTGCAGAACGGTACCGTCGACCTGGAGTGCGGCTCGACCGGGGTGACGGCCGAGCGGCAGAAGCAAGTGGCGTTTTCCTATGGCTTCATCTATGTGAAGGGCCAGTTGCTGACGGCCAAGGACAGCGGCATCCACAGCTTTGCCGACCTGCGCGGCAAAAATGTGGTGACCACCGCCGGTACCACCAACGAACGCTTCCTGAAAAGCTACAACCAGGACAACAACGCCGAGATGTTCATCATCAGCGCCAAGGATCACGGCGAGTCCTTCCAGATGCTCGAGACCGGTCGGGCGGCGGCGTTCTACATGGACGATGCGCTGCTCTACGGCGAACGGGCCAAGGCCCGCGACCCGCACAAATGGGTGGTGGTGGGGCAGGAGCAATCGCGGGAAATCTACAGCTGCATGCTGCGCAAGGACGATCCGCAATTCCTGGCGCTGGTCAACGCGACCCTGGCCGATTTGTACAAATCGGGGGAGATCAACGAGATCTACGCCCGCTGGTTCCAGAAGCCGATCCCACCCAAGGGCCTGAACCTGGAGTTCCCGATGACCAGCGAATTGAAGGCGATCATTGCCAAGCCGACCAGCGAGCCGGTGCAGTAGGCCGCACGGACATCCACGACCCACTCCCACAATTGATCTTCAGTGGTCGCGGAGCCTTAGAAATCCCCCCACAACTGCTGCGCCACTGCCAGCGCCACCACGGGCGCGGTTTCGGTGCGCAGCACGCGGGGGCCGAGGCGGGCGGCGTGGTAGCCGGCGGTCTTGGCTTGTTCGACTTCGGCTTCCGACAACCCGCCTTCGGGCCCGATCAGGAATGCCAGGCTCGACGGCTTGGCATGGCTGACCAGCGGCTCGGCCACCGGATGCAGTACCAGCTTCAGCTCGGCCTCGGTCTGTTTCAGCCAGTCAGCCAGTAGCAGCGGTGGGTGGATCACCGGTACGGTCGAGCGTCCACACTGCTCGCAGGCGCTGATCGCCACTTGGCGCCAGTGCAGCAGGCGTTTGTCGGCGCGTTCGTCCTTGAGGCGTACTTCGCAGCGCTCGCTGAAAATCGGCGTGATCTCGCTGACCCCCAGCTCCGTGGCTTTCTGGATCGCCCAATCCATGCGCTCGCCCCGGGACAAGCCCTGGCCGAGGTGGATGCGCAGCGGCGATTCAGGTTGGCCGGCGAACTGCTCGTCCAATTGCACCCGCACGCGTTTCTTGCCGACTTCGGCCAGCGTGCCGCGAAACTCCTGGCCCGAGCCGTCGAACACCTGCACCGCATCGCCCTCGGCCATGCGCAGCACCCGGCCGATGTAGTGGGCCTGGGCTTCGGGCAGTTCGTGGTCGCCGAGGCCCAGGGGAGCGTCGATGAAGAAGCGGGACAGTCTCATGCTCTGTTCTCTACTGAATCTGAATTCGACATTGCAGCCTGATTGAGTGTGGCGAGGACGCTTTTGTGGCGAGGGAGCTTGCTCCCGCTCGATTGCGCAGCTATCGCAAGAATGGGGCCGCTTCGCAGCCCAGCGGGAGCAAGCTCCCTCGCCACAGGGAAAGTTGCCGTCAGCCCGGATCGCGATAGCCCGGATGAAAATCCTTCGGCACCGCCACGCTGATCTTGTCCCGGGTGGCGATGTCGATGCCTTCGCTGGCCACTTCTGCCAGGAAGTCGATCTGCTCCGGGGTGATGACATACGGCGGCAGGAAATACACCACGCTGCCCAGCGGTCGCAACAGCGCACCGCGCTCCAGGGCATGCTGGAACACACTCAGGCCGCGCCGTTCCTGCCACGGGTAGGCGGTCTTGCTGGCCTTGTCCTTGACCATCTCGATCGCCAGCACCATGCCGGTCTGGCGCACCTCGGCGACGTTCGGGTGGTCGGCCAGGTGCGCGGTGGCGCTCGCCATGCGCTGGACCAGGGCCTGGTTGTTTTCGATGACGTTGTCTTCCTCGAAGATGTCCAGGGTCGCCAGGGCCGCGGCGCAGGCCAATGGGTTGCCCGTGTAGCTGTGGGAATGCAGGAAGGCACGCAGGGTCGGGTAGTCGTCGTAGAACGCGTTGTAGACCTCGTCGGTGGTCAGGCACGCCGCCAACGGCAGGTAACCGCCGGTCAGGGCCTTGGACAGGCAGAGGAAATCCGGGGTGATACCGGCCTGTTCGCAGGCGAACATCGTCCCGGTGCGGCCGAAGCCGACGGCGATTTCATCGTGGATCAGGTGCACGCCATAGCGGTCGCAGGCTTCGCGCAGCAACTTCAGGTACACCGGGTGGTACATGCGCATGCCGCCAGCACCCTGGATCAGCGGCTCGACGATCACCGCCGCGACGGTGTCGTGGTGCTCGGCCAGGGTCTGCTCCATGGCCGCGAACAGGTTGCGCGAATGCTCTTCCCAACCCATGCCTTCGGGGCGGTGGTAGCAGTCGGGGCTTGGCACCTTGATCGTGTCCAGCAGCAGTGCCTTGTAGGTTTCGGTGAACAACGGCACATCGCCCACCGACATCGCCGCGATGGTTTCGCCGTGGTAGCTGTTGCTCAGGGTGACGAAGCGCTTCTTGTCCGGCCGGCCGCGATTGATCCAGTAGTGAAAGCTCATCTTCATCGCCACTTCGATGCAGGACGAGCCGTTATCGGCGTAGAAGCACCGAGTCAGGCCCTCGGGCGTCATTTTCACCAGGCGCTCGGACAGCTCGATCACCGGTTGATGGCTGAAGCCGGCGAGGATCACATGCTCCAACTGATCGACCTGGTCCTTGATCCGCTGGTTGATGCGCGGGTTGGCGTGGCCGAACACGTTGACCCACCAGGAGCTGACGGCATCGAGGTAGCGCTTGCCTTCGAAGTCTTCCAGCCACACGCCTTCACCGCGCTTGATGGGGATCAGCGGCAGCTGTTCGTGGTCTTTCATCTGGGTGCAGGGATGCCACAGCACCGCGAGATCGCGTTGCATCCACTGGTTATTCAGGCCCATGTACAGTCTCCTCGAGGCGGCTCGCGGCGGGCGCGGGCAAAACAATCGCGCAAGCCTATGCAATGGCGGCCCCGGGGACAACCCATTGTGTCATCGCGGCTACTTTGAATGAGGCGATAGACGTCGCTGGCGGCGTTTTGATGGCTGACGTATTCTTCGCCGTTCTCTGAGCCGACAGGCTCGAAAACTGAAATTTCCTACGTTTTAATCCGGAGTTCGTTGAATGTCTGCTGGTTGGCTGCGCGCCTGTGCGCTGGTGATGATAGGGCTGTTCAGCGTTGCGGCGCTGGCCAAGGACAAACAACCGACGGCCATCGTCATCGGCGGCGGCCTGGCGGGGCTCACGGCCGCCTATGAGTTGCAGAACAAGGGCTGGGCGGTGACGCTGCTGGAGGCCAAGCCGGACCTGGGCGGGCGTTCGGGCATGGCCACCAGTGAGTGGATCGGCAACGAGAAGACGCAGCCGGTGCTGAACAAGTACGTCTCCACATTCAAGCTGAGCACCACGCCGGCCCCGGAATTCGTGCGCACCCCCAGCTACCTGATCGACGGCACCTACTTCACCGCCGCCGACCTGGCGACCAAACAGCCGGCCACCGCCGAAGCCCTCAAGCGCTACGAAACCACCCTGGACGACCTGGCGCGTTCCATCGAAGACCCGCAGAACCCGGCGGCTACCAATACGCTGCACGCGTTGGACCAGATCACCGTGTCCAACTGGCTCGATCGTCTGCAACTGCCGGCCACGGCGCGGCAGTTGGTGAATCAGGAGATTCGCACCCGTTATGACGAACCTTCGCGCCTGTCGCTGCTGTATTTCGCCCAGCAGAACCGCGTCTATCGCGGCGTGTCCGACCGCGACCTGCGGGCCTCGCGCCTGCTTGGCGGCAGTCCGACCCTGGCCCAGGCGTTCGTCAAGCAACTGAAGACCATCAAGACCAATTCGCCGGTGTCGGCCATCTCTCAAGACAAGGACGGTGTGACCGTCAAGGTCGGCAGCGTTGGCTACCAGGCTGACTACGTGGTGCTGGCGGTGCCGCTGCGAGCGCTGAACAAGATCCAGCTGACCCCGGCCCTGGACGCCCAGCATCAAGGCGCGATCAAGGGCACCAACTACGGCTGGCGCGACCAGATCATGCTCAAGTTCAAGAACCCGGTCTGGGACAGCAAGGCACGCATGTCGGGCGAAATCTACAGCAACGCCGGCCTGGGCATGATGTGGATCGAACCGGCCATGAAGGGCGGTGCCAACGTGGTCATCAACCTGTCCGGCGACAACGCCCGGGTGATGCAGGCCTTTGGTGACAAGCAGATGGTCGATCAGGTGCTGATCCGCCTGCACGCGTTTTATCCACAGGCCCGTGGCGCGTTCACCGGTTATGAAATCCGTCGCTACAGCACCGACCCGTCCACGGGTGGCGCCTACCTGGCCTTCGGCCCGGGCCAGATCAGCAAGTACTGGCGCCTGTGGGAAAAGCCATTGCAGCGCATAGCCTTTGCCGGCGAGCATACCGACACCCTGTACCCGGGCACCCTGGAAGGCGCGCTGCGTAGCGGCCAGCGGGCGGCCAGCCAGGTTGAAGACCTGGCGGCAGGCAAGTCGTTCGAACCGGCCAAGGTCGCGCCAGTTGCAGCGGCAGCAGCGGCGGGTGCGGTAGCGGCGAAGAAGGGCAACTTCTTCAGCAACCTATTTGGTGGCTCGGATGACGACAAGAAACCAGAGCCGGTCAAGGCACCGGAGCCGGTAGCGCCTGCACCAGCGCCTGCGCCGACACCCGTCCCAGCCCCAGCACCCGTGGAACCGCCAGCGCCTGCTCCGGCGAAGGTTGAGCCAGCCAAGAAAGCAGCGACCAAACCGGCGGCGAAAAAACCAGCCGCCAAAGCTCCGGCTAAAAAAGCGCCGGCCAAGGCCCCGGTGAAAAAGGCCGAGCCGGTGAAGAAGCCAGCAGTCAAACCGACGACGGCTACTGAGACGAAGGCTCAGTAACGATCAGGTGGAAAGAACGCGGCTCAAGGGCCGCGTTTTTTTATCCAGCATCAAGCGTACCGGCGGCACCACTCAAAGCCCGGCATCGCTTAATAAGCGCTACGTCCTACACGCCTTGGCGATACATCGGAAACTTCCCACCCTTTAACCGGAAGCAGGCGATAGCGCGCACCAAGCCACAAATCTAGGCTCCTCCAAAAACAGGAGCGCGTATAAAAATACTAATGGCAGTGGTCGTATTGGCTTCGATATATGGATGTGTGTATGGCGAATGCCGAGATCCTTTGACGATTCCGATGATTCCAGAAAGAGATCCGCAGCTAGCACACAAATGCTCCGTCGATCCATATAGGCCTGAGTGCTCGGTAAACTAATAATTCAAAATTTTCACCTCGTGAAAGCTGGAGTTAACATGAAATTGATAGCGGCCTTAATGCTATTGGCAGTATTCGGTGTCAGTGGTTGCACTGCTGATGGCCGTATGGTGCTGAAAAAGCACGATCCTCAATTAGTTTATAAATGCGACATGGATCCTTACAGGCCTGAGTGCGTCAATAAGTGACTCTAGAGAGGCGGCAGCGAAAACGACCAAGTTTTAATTTCAAAGTTCTCAAATAAAATTTTGACCTGCTTTGGCTTGGACATACGTCCCGGGACGAAGCCATAGCGGGCCCAGCAAAGATTCCCTGTTCGCATGTCAAAGATCTGCTGGTGATGAGGTCCATGCAGACACCCAGCGGCTACCTGCACCCCTCGTCATCACTACCGTTTCCCCTTTAATCTTTCCTTAACCCACCCCCTCCAGACTGATGATCGTATTTCTCGATATTTCAAAGCGAAATTTTCCGCTTTAAATCGATAGATAACTCGCTAGTCTTGATCGCAGTTTTTACAGGATATGAGCAATGCAGCTACGCAACTCCTCTTCTCGCTATGGCTGGGTCAGTATCGCTCTGCACTGGGGCGTTGCGCTGGCGGTCTATGGGCTGTTTGCCCTGGGCCTGTGGATGGTTGGCCTGGATTACTACAGCGCCTGGCGCAAAGACGCACCGGACCTGCACAAGAGCATTGGCCTGGTGTTGCTGGCGGTCATGTTGCTGCGAGTGCTCTGGCGTTTCGTCAGCCCGCCGCCACCGACCCTTGAAACCTATGGTCGCCTGACTCGCGCCGGCGCCAAGCTCGGTCATAGCGCACTGTATCTCGGGCTGTTCGCCGTGATGATTGCCGGTTACCTGATTTCCACCGCAGACGGTGTCGGGATTCCGGTGTTTGGCCTGTTTGAAGTACCCGCGCTGGTGTCCGGACTGCCCGATCAGGCAGACGTCGCCGGCCAGATTCACCTGTACCTGGCATGGGCGCTGGTAATTTTTTCCGGCCTTCATGCGTTGGCTGCATTGAAACACCACTTTATCGACCGTGACGCGACCCTCAAGCGCATGCTGGGACGCCAAGCCTGATGTTCAACCTCGACTCCAAAGGAATAGAAAGCATGTTGAAAAAGACGCTCGCCGCCCTGGCAATCGGTTCTGCCCTGCTGTCGGCCGGTCAGGCCATGGCTGCCGACTACGTGGTCGACAAGGAAGGCCAGCACGCCTTCGTTGACTTCAAGATCAGCCACCTGGGCTATAGCTACATCACCGGTACCTTCAAGGACATCGACGGCAAGTTCAGCTTCGACGCTGCCAAGCCTGAAGACAGCAAGATCGAGTTCAATGTGCACACCGCCAGCGTATTCACCAACCACGCCGAACGCGATAAGCACATTGCCAGCGCTGACTTCCTGAACGTGGGCAAATTCGACAAGGCCACCTTCGTTTCCACCAGCGTCAAGTCCACCGGCAAGAACGCCGATGGCAAGGAAACGGCCGACGTGACCGGCAACCTGACCCTGCTGGGCGTGACCAAGCCGGTCGTGGTCAAGGCCACTTTCCTGGGTGAAGGCAAGGACCCATGGGGCGGTTACCGTGCCGGTTTCGAAGGCACCACCAGCATCAAGCGTTCGGACTTCGGCAAGCAGAAAGACCTGGGTCCAACTTCCGATGCGGTCGAACTGTATGTCTCGTTTGAAGGTGTCAAAGCGAAATAATCTTCGCGCCTGACAAAAAACGCCCCTGGTCTTGCGATCAGGGGCGTTTTTTATTACGCGGATTTCGACAACACAGTGTCCCTGTGGGAGCGAGCCTGCTCGCGATGAGGCCGGTACATGAAAAGAGCGGTGATTGACCCACCGCTATCGCGAGCAGGCTCGCTCCCACAGGGTTGGATCAGAGTCCATCAAATGAAATGCCCCGGGTCGCGAGACCCGGGGCATTTTTCAAGGCTTGGAAAAACTCAGCGATTGCGGGTCAGCAATGCCGGTTTCTCGCCCCGTGGACGGCTAGGCAGTTGATCCAGCTGCTCAGGCGTCGGGAAGCGATCGGCTTTCGATTCCTTGTGCATGATCTTCGGCTGGTTGCTGCGCGGGTTCTGCACGGCGGGTTCCTGACGCGGCTGGTCGTCGCGGGCCGGGCGGCGCGGGCGGGTGTCATCGCGACGAGCCTGGCCGTCACGCGGGGCACCGTTGCGTGGGCCGTTGCGCTTGGCCGGCGGAGTGCCGGTGGACGAGCCGTTGCTGTTGCGCGGGCCGTTCTGGCGACCCTGTGGCTGGCCACTGCGCGGAGCGCCTGCACCCGCGCCCTGTGCCGGGGCGCCTGGGCGGCGACCACGGCCCTGGGCCGGTTTCTGCTGCGGCACGTAGTCGACGCGGTTACCGAAGTTGTCGATGTCGTCGTCCAGGAACTCGTCCGGGGCACGATCGGCTGCGGCGCGTGGGACTGGGCGCTGCTGCTCACGGGCTGGAGTGCCTTCGCGGGGCTTCTGTTCGCGGGCTGGGCGTTCGCCACGGCTGTTGCTGGCCGGTTTTTCCTTGCCCTTGTCCTTGCCTTTGTCCTTGCGGCCACCGCCGCCACCGCCGCCATTCGGGCCGTCGCCACGTGGGCCTCGGGCGTTGCGCGGGTTGCGCACGTCCGGACGTTCGCGCACTTCAGGCTTCTCGGCCTCGATGGTGCTGGCATCGAAGCCCATCAGGTCGCCGTCGGCAATTTTCTGCTTGGTCATGCGCTCGATGCTTTTGAGCAGCTTTTCTTCGTCCGGCGCGACCAGCGAGATCGCTTCGCCCGAACGACCGGCCCGGCCCGTACGGCCGATACGGTGAACGTAATCTTCATCGACGTTTGGCAGCTCGAAGTTGACCACGTGGGGCAACTGGTCGATGTCCAGGCCACGGGCCGCGATATCGGTGGCTACCAGGATGCGTACTTCGCCGGCCTTGAAGTCGGCGAGGGCCTTGGTACGGGCGTTCTGGCTCTTGTTACCGTGGATCGCCACTGCCGGCAGGCCGTGCTTGTCCAGGTACTCGGCCAAGCGGTTGGCGCCGTGCTTGGTACGGGTGAACACCAGGACCTGTTCCCAGGCACCGGCGGTAATCAGGTGTGCCAGCAGGGCGCGCTTGTGGCTGGCCGGCAGGCGGAATACGCGTTGCTCGATGCGCTCGACCGTGGTGTTCGGCGGCGTGACTTCGATGCGCTCCGGGTTGTGCAGCAACTTGCCAGCCAGGTCGGTGATGTCCTTGGAGAACGTTGCCGAGAACAGCAGGTTCTGCCGCTTGGCGGGCAGGCGGGCGAGCACTTTCTTCACGTCATGGACAAAGCCCATGTCGAGCATGCGGTCGGCTTCGTCCAGCACGAGGATTTCGACGTGGGACAAATCGACGCTGCCCTGGCCGGCCAGGTCCAGCAGGCGACCGGGGCAGGCCACCAGTACATCGACGCCACGGGACATGGCCTGGACCTGGGGGTTCATGCCGACGCCGCCAAAAATGCAGGCGCTGACGAACTTCAGGTCGCGAGCATAGATCTTGAAGCTCTCGTGGACCTGGGCCGCCAGTTCGCGGGTTGGGGTCAGGACCAGTACGCGCGGTTGGCGCGGGCCATGACGCTGGGATTTGTCTGGGTGACCGTTGGGAAACAACCGCTCCAGGATCGGAAGGGCGAAACCGCCGGTTTTACCAGTACCTGTCTGCGCCGCGACCATCAGGTCGCGACCTTGCAACACGGCGGGGATGGCCCGCTGTTGCACCGGGGTAGGCTCGGTGTAGCCGGCGGCCTCGATGGCGCGGACTAAAGCCTCGGAGAGACCGAGGGAAGCAAAGGACATGAGTAATCCTGTTTTAGTGAGGGCCTGGCCCAATGGGATAGTCTTGCCTGGCGCGAACGACGTTCAACAAAAAGACGTCATCCCGTCCGGTCCTGCCGGGCCTCAAAGGCGGGTCCGGACAAGGCTCGCGCGGGCTGTAGGCTGCGCTGTAGCGGTGTCGGGATGCCTTTTGCAAGGCCGGGCGTCCGGGCGTGAGCCTGGCGGGAAGGCCGGAGTATAACAGAGCAAACGCCGCGCGCCGCTTTCCCGCTGCTCAACGGTTTATTTCAGCGTTGCCTGACCGGGCGAGGCGACCTTGGCAATCGGGCCGGCGCCGTAACGAGCGCTCAGTTCGGCATAGGCCGGTTCGCGCTTGAAACGCTTGAGTTCGGCACCGAAGCGTTGCACCAGCAAATCCATCCCGGCGTTGCGCCGCACCGCCAGGTATTGGCTTTGACGGCTCACGACCGTCGGGTTTTCGGTAATCTGGTCGCCCAACCGCATTTGTTCGAGCACATGCCGGCCCACCCTACGGTCGGTGATGAGCAGATCGATCCGCCCCAGTTGCAACTTGCCGAAATTGGCTTCGTGGGTGGGCGCCGTTTCACGGGTGAACAGGGTCGACTCACTGAAAGCCTGGCTGTACAGATAACCGGGCGAGGTGCCGATGGTCAGGCCGCCCAAGTCATCGAGGGTACGAAACGGATGGGGCCGGGCATTGGCGTAGAACATCACGAACTCCACGTCCGACAGCGGTTCGCTGGGGTAAAGCAGCATGGCATCGCGCTTATCGCTGTGGAAAATGTCCAGCGCACCGTCCGCCAGCCCCTGCTCCAGCATCACCAGGCAACGCTTCCATGGCAGGAACTGCCATTCCACGTCGATGCCCAGGCGCTTGAACACGATGGCCGTGGTTTCGTAGTCCAGGCCTAGCATCTTGCCCTGCTCTTCGTAGACATACGGGGCCCAGGGTTCGGTGACAATGCGCAACTTCTCGGCCCGGGCAGTCATGCTCAGGCACAGGAGGAGAAGGGCGGTCAGCAGCTGGACAATGACGGGCATGGCCTGAGGTTACGACGAGAGCTCATCAAATAGCTAGAGCGCTCTGGCCTGCGCCCTCGTGGCCTGTGTGGTTATTCCAGTCAGTTCAACTTCTGGCATCCGAATTTGAACTAACGAACTAACCACGCAGGCTGCTAATTGTCCTTTGCCTGCATCAAGTGCTCATAGATGGCTACGCGGCGCTCACCCAGTACCAGGCGAATCAGCGGATGATTGAGCCAGCGTTTGAGCTCATGGTCCTGCAACGGTTTTTCCAGGCGGTGTTCGACGTTCTCCAGGGCTTTTTCCCACCAGACCGGCGCGCAGGCCTGGTCGAACTGGTTGGTGTGGCGGTAGCAGCCATAGAGGATTTCGCGCATGAATTGGCGTTTATGATTGGGCAGCGCCAGGGTAACGACCTTGTAGGCCAGGCGTTGGAAGGCCGGCGGCCGGGGCAGGGTGGCAGTGACTTGCCCGGTTTCATCCAGGGCCCGTTGGCAAACCGGCGCGGCGCGGTGTTTGTCGAGCCAGGCTTTGGTCTTGGCGCGGAACAGTTGCTTGCGGCTCCAGTAATGATGGATCAGGTCCGGGCATTCGCGCACCTGCACCGAGCGATAGGCCGCTACCGAAAGACAAAATTCTTCCAGTGTGTAGGCACCCTGCGCCAATGGATACAGTTCATCCATCAGGGCGAGGGAGCGATCCAGGACCGCGGTATCCGCGCAGTTGAGGCCAATGACCCCCGAGTTCAACAACGGCATGTCGTCGTCTGCCAATTGCCGCTGGCGCAGGGTATCGGCCAGTGTCAGGTACAGCCCGGAATCCTTGTTGGCGCCATACGTCAGGCCGAAAGCGTTGCACAGCAGCGTGCCAGGCCGGACGCGGCGGAACAGTTCGAGGGGGGAGCAGTGGAAAAAAGTGTCGGTGTCGATCAGCAGCGCTACTTCGGCTTCTTCGAGCACTTTCTGCATCACCACGTGCTTGGCGCGGAAGTGATAGCCGTGGGGTTCGATCCAGGCCTGGCGGGTCTCGTTGTCCAACGGGCGCAAACGCACCGGCAGCCCTTCGTACGGTGCGGGATTGTCGGTGAACACCTGGATATCCAATGCTTCGTCCGGCGTCTTGCGCAGGCCGGCCAACGCGCTGGCGATGCTGAACAACGCTTCCTGGTGATAGGTTTCGGCCCCGTAAACCAGATAAATGAGCTGTGGGGTCGTTAGCCTGTGACCATTGGGCATCTACTGCAATCCTCCAGATATGTGCTTAAAAAAAAAGGCCTTGGTTTTCGCCAAGGCCTCTTGTACCAGCGCATCAAGACATCAGCGTGGCAGCTTGAGGTTGTTCCATACCGCGAGGCTGGGCTCGGCCTGGTTAAGGGTATAGAAATGCAGCCCTGGCGCACCACCTTGCAACAAACGCTCACACATTTGCGTGATGACCTCCTCGCCGAAGCTTTGAATGCTGGAGGTGTCATCGCCGTAGGCTTCCAGCTGCTTGCGGATCCAGCGTGGAATTTCTGCACCGCACGCGTCGGAGAAACGCGCCAGCTTGCTGTAGTTGGTGATCGGCATGATCCCCGGCACGACAGGGATGTCGACCCCCAACTTGCGTACACGCTCGACGAAGTAGAAGTAACTGTCGGCGTTGAAGAAGTACTGGGTAATCGCGCTGTTGGCGCCAGCGTTGGCCTTGCGCACGAAGTTACGCAGATCGTCTTCGAAATTGCGCGCCTGGGGGTGCATTTCCGGATAAGCAGCCACTTCAACGTGGAAATGCTCGCCGGTTTCTTCACGAATGAAGCTCACCAATTCGTTGGCGTGGCGCAGCTCGCCGCTGGCCATGCCCATGCCCGACGGCAGGTCACCACGCAGGGCGACGATGCGCTTGATGCCAGCGGCCTTGTATTGGGTCAACAGGCTGCGCAGGTCGTCCTTGCTGTCGCCCACGCAGGACAGGTGAGGGGCGGCGGGGATTTTGACTTCGCTTTCGAGCTGCAACACGGTGTTCATGGTGCGGTCACGGGTCGAACCGCCAGCGCCATAGGTGCAGGAGAAGAAGTCGGGGTTGTAGCTGGCCAACTGACGGGCAGTGGCGATCAGTTTTTCATGCCCAGCATCGGTCTTCGTCGGGAAGAACTCGAAGCTGTAGCGACGGTCTTGGGACATGGTCATATCCTTGGAAACGCGTAAGCCTGGGAGGCCTGCACATTCCTTGTAGGAGCGGACTCATGTGGGAGCGAGCCTGCTCGCGATTGGCATCGCCTCGGCCTGACAGCTTAATCGAGGTGTCTGCATCGCGAGCAAGCTCGCTCCCACAAAGAGCCCGCTCCCACAGGGAGAGCAGGCAATAGAACCGATCAGTAGCGGTAAGCGTGCGGCTTGAACGGGCCTTCGACGGTAACGCCGATGTAGTCAGCCTGTTGCTTGGTCAGCTTGGTGACCACACCGCCGAAACCGCGGACCATTTCCAGGGCCACTTCTTCGTCGAGCTTCTTGGGCAGTACTTCCACGGTCAGGCGCTCGGCTTTCTGAGCTGGCGACAGGTCGGCGTATTTCTGGCCGAACAGGAAGATCTGGGCCAGGACCTGGTTGGCGAACGAACCGTCCATGATGCGGCTTGGGTGGCCAGTGGCGTTGCCCAGGTTCACCAGGCGGCCTTCGGCCAGCAGGATCAGGTAGTCGTCGTTCTGTGGGTCGAAGCTGCCAGTGCCGGTGCGGTGAACCTTGTGCACCTGTGGCTTCACTTCTTCCCATGCCCAGTTCTTGCGCATGAAAGCGGTGTCGATTTCATTGTCGAAGTGACCGATGTTGCAGACCACGGCGCGCTTTTTCAGGGCCTTGAGCATGTTGGCGTCGCAGACATTGACGTTGCCGGTGGTGGTCACGATCAGGTCGATCTTGCCCAGCAGCGCTTTGTCGATGCTCGCTTCGGTGCCATCGTTGATCCCGTCGATGAACGGCGAAACCAGTTCGAAACCGTCCATGCAGGCCTGCATGGCGCAGATCGGGTCGACTTCGGACACCTTGACGATCATGCCTTCCTGGCGCAGGGACTGGGACGAACCCTTGCCCACGTCACCGTAGCCGATCACCAGGGCCTGTTTGCCGGACAGCAAGTGGTCGGTGCCGCGCTTGATGGCGTCGTTGAGGCTGTGACGGCAGCCGTACTTGTTGTCGTTCTTGCTCTTGGTGACCGAGTCGTTGACGTTGATGGCCGGGATCTTCAGTTCGCCCTTGGCCAGCATGTCCAGCAGGCGGTGTACGCCGGTGGTGGTTTCTTCGGTCACACCGTGGACGTTTTCCAGCACGGCCGCGTATTTCTTGTGCAGCAGCTCGGTCAGGTCACCGCCGTCGTCGAGGATCATGTTGGTGTCCCATGGCTGGCCATCCTTGAGGATGGTTTGCTCCAGGCACCACTCGTACTCTTGCTCGGTTTCGCCTTTCCAGGCGAATACCGGGATACCGGCAGCGGCAATGGCGGCAGCGGCCTGGTCCTGGGTCGAGAAGATGTTGCAGGACGACCAGCGCACTTCGGCACCCAGGGCAACCAGGGTTTCGATCAGCACGGCGGTCTGGATGGTCATGTGGATGCAGCCGAGGATCTTCGCGCCCTTGAGCGGTTGCTCGCCGGCGTACTTGCGGCGCAGGCCCATCAGGGCTGGCATTTCGGATTCGGCGATGATGATTTCGCGACGGCCCCAGGCAGCCAGGGACATGTCGGCGACTTTGTAATCGGTAAAAGCGGCAGGCGTAATAACAGCGCTCATGAAGAGCCTCCATTCGTAATGTATGCGAATGGGCGCCGTTGTGCGTTTAGTGTCCGTATGGGGAGCCCCGTACGAACAACGCCCCATCCGAGCCTGACAGGTCGAGCCTGCTGCAGCGCCCCTCGGACAGGTGGCGGGAACGGTCCAAAGCGTGGACCGGTAAAGCGGGGCGATTATAACGGGCTAACCGGATCTTCCAAAAGGGTTTCTGTCGGCAAATCAAAATTGCCGATGATCGTTATAGGGGCCGCGATGTAGAGCCTGCCTGCCGGGTCTGCCATGATGCAGCCATTCATCGGCCAGGCGCTCAGGAGTGAACATGAATTTCCACACCCGCAAATGGGTCAAGCCCGAAGACCTCAACCCCAACGGCACACTGTTCGGTGGCAGCCTGTTGCGCTGGATCGACGAAGAAGCGGCGATCTACGCCATCGTCCAGCTCGGCAACCAGCGCGTGGTCACCAAGTACATTTCGGAAATCAACTTCGTCAGCGCCTCGCGCCAGGGCGACATCATCGAGCTGGGCATCACCGCCACCGAATTCGGCCGCACCTCCATCACCCTGACCTGCGAGGTGCGCAACAAAATCACCCGCAAGAGCATCCTGACCGTGGAGAAGATGGTTTTCGTCAACCTTGGTGAGGACGGTTTGCCCGCGCCTCATGGGCGGACCGAGATCAAATACGTCAAGGATCAGTTCAAGGATGATGTTGTCGAGTGAGATCGGCGGCGCTATCGCGAGCAGGTCTGTTCCCAAATTGATTCGGTATTGATCATGGGATTTGTGTTCGCCATCAATCCCCTTGTGGGAGCGAGCCTGCTCGCGATGGCGGCTTCAAGGTCCATGAACATCAGTCCACCACTGAACAGCTCCGAACGCCACGTGTCGTAGCTACATCACGCCACCGGTTCAGGAGCTGTATGGACACCCATAAAGACGGCAAGACCCCTGATCTCTCGGCTCAGGAACAGCACGAAGTCGACCGCAACCAGCCGCCGCGGGCTGCCGTGTTGCATGAAATCATCCGCACCCAGGGCAACCAGGAACTTGAGCGCAGTATCGCTGCGCTCTGGTGGTCGGCCCTGGCGGCGGGGTTGACCATGGGCCTGTCACTGATGGCGATGGGGTTGCTCAACTCCCGGCTGCCGGACCACGAAGGCTTCAAGGTCATCGCCAGCTTCGGTTATTGCGCCGGTTTTCTCGCGGTGATCCTGGCCCGCCAGCAATTGTTCACCGAAAACACCCTGACCGCGGTGCTACCGATCATGAGCAAGCCCACCCTGGGCAATTTCGGGCGGTTGATCCGGCTCTGGGGCGTGGTGCTGGTGGGCAATCTGTGTGGCACCTTGCTGGTGGCCTACGTGATGTTGCACCTGCCGATTTTCGACCAGCGCACTGACCAGGCTTTCCTGGAGATCGGCCGCAAGGTCATGGAAAACGACACCGGCCAGATGTTTGCCAAGGGCATCATTTCCGGCTGGATGATCGCCACCATGGTCTGGATGATCCCCTCCATGGAAAGCGCCAAGATGTGGATCATCATTCTGATCACTTATCTCATGGCGCTGGGGGATTTCACTCACATCGTCGTCGGCTCGGCGGAAGTGTCCTACCTGGTGTTTGCCGGTCAGTTGTCGTGGGAGGACTTCTGGATGGTGTTTGCCGGGCCGACGTTGGCGGGCAATATCGTCGGTGGGAGTTTTATCTTCGCTTTGATCAGTCATGCGCAGATTCGTAGCGAAGTCGGCCCGCCCAAAGATAAGCCGTCAGGAGCGGCAAGGCCGCGTGGCGACTCGGAATGAATGGGAGCCTGATCGCAGGCTCCCGGCGTGGTTGGCGTTAATTGAATAGCATGTTGCTCAGGGTCTTGCGGGTTGTTGACTTCGGATCAAGCGTTCCCATGTAGCGCGACCTGTAGTTGGCGATGACCCGTTCGAGTGCTTTGTTGAACGCGATCTTCTGCTCCAGTGAATTGTTGAACCTCTTTGGATCTTGCACTTCCTGAAGGTCCCGGATTGCCCCTTCTATCAGCTTGATGTTTGCACTGGGCTGGCCGCTGCGGAAGAGTGTGGGATGCAGCACGTTTTGCACGACGTTATGGATGCGCGTGGCAATGTCCTGCTGGTGCATTTGCTCGACGGCGTGACGGGTCACCTCAGAAATGGCGCTGGTCGCGCCTTTGTCCCACTCGGCGGCGGCCTGCAGGAATTGCATGAAGTCCGGGTCATTGCCGTGATTGAGGCGTTTAGCTAGCCATTGCAGCTTGCCGGGTTGATCCGCAAGTTGGTCGAGGGCCCTGATGGCCATGTGCATTTGCGAGGTGGGTTCAAGCTTAGAAGGTGTTTCGTTGGCCGCTTGGATCGCTTCCTTCAATTGCGTCAACGCCTGTTGTGCGTGGCGCCTGAAGGCAATCACCTCGGTGCAGGCTTTGTCGTCTTCCAGTTCTGCGCTCAGCGGTTCGAAATCCTTGTCGCTCAACGCCAGCAGGGCGTCCTCGATCGAGACAAATGCAAAGGTTTGCTGCGTGGAGTAGCGCTCGTCCAGATAGCTTTGGACAACCTTGCGCAGCTCTTCCTGGAGATAATTCTTGATCTCCTCGGACATGCCGAAATTGACCGTTCCACTCAACAGGCCACGGTAATCGCCTTTTTCGGTTTTCAGCGGTACGACGACGATCTGGTCGGCAAAGCGCTTCAGTTGCTTGGCATTCCACGCGGCGCTAGCCGTATGGGGGGCCTTGAGAACGCTGTCGATCAGGGCCGAGATGCCCGTACCCCGCTGGTTTTCCTGGTCCGATTCTTCAGACTCGAACACCAGGATCAAAGACTCGCTGTCCGGGATCGGGCTCATGGAGGTCGCCGGATTATAGATGTCAGGTACCGGTGTGTTGTTCAGAATGCCGCCATCGGCAAATGCCGTGGTTTCAATACGTTTCTCATCGTTCTGTTGGAATGGCAGCCCTTGCTGGGTCGGCTTGCTGAAGACGACCGGCAGCGACGCGGAGATAAGCGCGGCCACGGCAATGTCCATACTCGGCGTGGTCTTCTCGCTGAACACCACCAATTGCGTGCCTTCCTCGAACATGGCGGTGCCGGTGATTTCCACGGTCTTGATCTGTGGGATCTCTTTGCTCAGGACTGCCAGGTCAGCAAAGGTGACGTATTGGTTCTGTCTCACATTGGCAATAGCTTGTTGCGCTTTCTCGGAGAGAGGTTCCGAGTGATCGTCGCAGCGTTGCAAAAGCGCCGCGCAGGATTTCTCCCGGATCAGATTCTCCAGCGGTATCCCCTTGGAGCCCAGGCGTGGCAACAGATCACACAACAATTGCGCCAGCGGAACGCTTTTCAGTTTTTCGCCCAGCTTCGACCAGGCGTTCTGGAGTGTTTTAACGATAGGGTGGGTGCTGTCGAGCAAGGACGTGAGGGGAATATCGTCAAGGATCTGGTCGAAACACGCATGACTCATGCCGCTGGCGAGTACGGCGGCCGATATGGCCCCTGCAGAGGAGCCTGAAATCGTTCTGATATTACCCATGAGACCGTTGGCTTCGAGGGCTTCGACAAGTCCGGAGTAAGCCGCCCCCTTGGCGCCACCGCCACTCAGGACCAAGTCCGTAATGGGGGGGCGATTCATGGTGACTTCGACACTACCGTCGCCATGTCGAATGATGGATATCGACCGGCCTGTCGCGCGGTCTACCAATAGGCAGTCATCTCCAGGATTCGCTGGTCTTGTGATCTGGTCTGTGCTCTCAAAAGAGCTACGGGGAGGGGGCTGTTGCGAGATTGCTAGCATTCTGGTTCGTTCCTTGTACCCGTGGGGGACCGAACTCTAAGCAAAATCCGAGGGATTATTGCGTGGCGACTCAATTGGACAAACATCCGCCGGCTGCAAACAGCACTCGGCGGATTTCAATGAAAAGCGCTCTGGAACAAGGCTTTTGGAAAGTAGGTAAAACAGCTCGCACGGATGGGGACAAAGTCTTACTGAAAGCGTCGCCTATTCGCTCACGGGCAGGGCAGATTTCTCAGCCCCTCAAACAGCGACTGCCACCGAACGACGTTGTCGGTAGATAAAGAATAAGGCAGTCAACACCGTGAGGCCTCCGACCAACGCCCCGGTCCATGGCAGATCCGCCAGATCCGCACCACTGGCCACCACCAACCCGCCAATCCACGCCCCAGCCGCGTTGCCGAGATTGAACGCGCTCTGATTCAGCGTAGAGCCGAGGTTCGGTGCTTCGTGGGCTTGGTCGATGATCAGCAATTGCAGGATCGGGCACAGGGCGAAGGCGAAGACACCCCACAGCACCAGGGTGATCGCCGCCGGAATCACCGACTGGCTGGTCTGGCTGAACGCGGCCAACACCAGCACCACGGCCAGGGCCATGCCCACCAGCGAGGGCAGCAGGCGTCGGTCGGCCAGGCGCCCACCGAGGAAACTGCCCGCCGTCAGGCCAACGCCGAACAACAGCAGCATGATGGTGATGCCATGGGGACTGACACCGGTGATGTCCTGCAGGATCGGCGCGATGTAGGTGAACACGCTGAACAGGCTGGTGGAGGCCAGCACGCTCATGCCGAGGGCGAGCAATACGTTGACCTTGCCCAGGACTTTGAACTCGCTGGCCAGGTTGGCCTTGTCCATGGGGATTTCCTTGGGCAGCCAGACCCATTGGGCGATGGCTGCGATCACCCCGATCACCGATACCGCCCAGAAGGTCGAGCGCCAGCCGGCGTATTGGCCCAAGGCCGTGCCCAACGGCACGCCCAACACGTTTGCCAGGGTCAGGCCGGTGAACATCATCGCAATGGCCTGGGCCCGTTTGTTCGGCGCCACCAACCCGGCCGCCACTACCGAGCCGATGCCAAAGAACGCCCCGTGGCACAGCGCGGTGATGACTCGCGCGGCCATCAGCGTGGTGTAGTTCGGCGCCAGGGCGCAGAGGACGTTACCGAGGATGAACATCAGCGTCATGCCCAGCAGCGTCGCCTTGCGCGGCATATTGGCGGTGCCGGTGGCCAGGATCGGAGCGCCGAACACCACGCCCAGGGCATAGCCGGTGATCAGCAACCCGGCCTGGGGAATGCTCACCGCCAGGTCACGGGCGACATCGGGCAACAGCCCCATGATGACGAATTCAGTCGTGCCGATGCCGAAAGCGGCGACGGCCAAAGCAAGCAAGGCGAGTGGCATGCGCAAGGTCTCTGTCTGTAGTCTTGACGCTCTGATCAGGCATACGCATGCCGACACCACCGGTTCGAGTGAACGGGGCAACAGCGAAATTATTGGAATAGGTGTATGCGCAACTGAGTGCGGCGTGGTCGCTTGCAGTATAAACGGCCGCGGATGGATGGCGAATCAATTCTCTGAATGGAATAAGGAGCGTGCCGTGATTGCAACGGCCTTGGTGTTGGTGGCGGCGCTGTTGCATGCGGCGTGGAATACGCTGATCAAGTTCAGTGGCGAGCGTTTGCTGGTGGTGGCGTGCATGGACAGTGTCGCCTTGCTGTTCGTCGCGTTGGCCTTGGGTTTCGTGGCCGTGCCGCCGTTGGAGATCTGGCCGTGGATCCTGGCCTCGGCGCTGTTCGAGCTGTTGTATCGCTATCTGCTGATCCAGGCTTATCGGGTCGGTGACCTGGGGCTGGTCTATCCGTTGATGCGCGGCCTGTCGCCGCTGGTGGTGTTGGCCCTGACATTTATTTTCGCCGGTGAAGCACTGACGATCCAGCAGATCATCGGCATTTTACTGATCCCGTTCGGCATGCTTTGCCTGTTGTGGCAGGGCGGTGGTGGCGAGCGATTGCCCTGGTCGATGTTGCCGGTGGTGGCGCTGATCGGCCTGTGCATCGGTTGCTACACCTTTATCGACGGTCACGCCTTGCGGCGTTGGTCCCATCCGCTGGATTACCTGGTCTGGCTCACGCTGCTCAGTGCCTGGCCGTACCCGTTGCTGGCGTTGGTCGGCAAGCGACCGGCGTTCTTGCTGTTTTGGCGCGAGCAATGGCGGTTGGGGTTGGCGGTCGGACTCTGCGTTTTGTTCAGCTACGCTCTGGTGCTGTGGGCCATGCAACTGGGGTCGATTGCCGAAGCAGCGGCGCTGCGGGAGATCAGTGTGATCCTGGTGGTGCTGTTCGGCATGCGCTACCTGAAAGAACCTTTTGGCCGGCCGCGGCTCTTAGCTTGCGCTCTGGTGTTGATTGGCATGCTGGTGATGAAAGCCTGACTGGCGCTCGATTCTCTCTAAAAACTCGAAAAGGAAGTGCGTATGACGGTTGCCCTGTGGTGTGTGTTGATTGCTTTTCTCCTGCCTTACCTGTGTGTCGGGATCGCCAAGGCCGGTGGGAGATACCGGTTGCAGGATAACCACGACCCCCGGGACTTTTTGGACTCGCTCGAAGGCGCTCCCCGGCGGGCATACGCCGCGCAACTGAACAGCTTCGAAATCAGCCCGTTTTTCGCCGCCGCCGTGATCGTCGCACACCTGGCCGGCAATGCCGAGCTGGTGACTATCAACGTGTTGGCGGTGTTGTTCATCACCAGTCGCCTGCTCTACATCATTTGCTACCTGGCGGACTGGGCCATCTTGCGGTCGCTGGTGTGGTTCGTGGGGGTGGGGTTGGTCTTGAGTTTCTTTTTTGTTTCGGTCTGAGCCTGGCGGTTGAGACATAGCCTCTGTGAGGTCCTATCGCGAGCAGGCTCGCTCCCACAATGGATCTAGCCGTACACAAAATATGTGTCCACTGGAGATCAGCTGTGGGAGCGAGCCTGCTCGCGATGGGGCCGGGACAATCAACACATCTCTTAGGGATTGGCGCTAACCGCGTTCGCCACCTGCGGCACCGATGGCAACGCCATGCCCTTGGGCCACAGCATCCAGATCTGCCCTTGTTGCTTCATGTCCCCGGCCAATTGCCCTGCCGCCTCGCCTGTGCCCCAGAACAGGTCCGCCCGCACTTCGCCAGCAATCGCGCCGCCAGTGTCCTGGGCGGCGACCGGCCGGTTCAAGGGACTGCCGTCGGGGCGAGTGGTGGATAGCCACAACAGGCTGCCCAGCGGAATCACCTTGCGGTCCACCGCCACGCTGTAGCCGGCGGTCAGCGGTACATTCAGCGAGCCTCGCGGGCCTTCGTTACTGTCGGGGTTGCGGTTGAAGAACACGTAGCTGGGATTGCTGCCGAGCAATTCAGGAATACGGTTCGGGTTGGCCTTGGCCCAGGCACTGATGGTGCCCATGGTCACGTCTTCTTTCTTAAGCTCACCCTGTTCGACCAGCCAGCGCCCGATGGGGCGGTAAGGGTGGCCGTTCTGGTCGGCATAACCGATGCGCAGTTGGCGACCATCATCGAGGCGAATACGTCCCGAGCCCTGGATTTGCAGGAATTGCAGGTTCATGGGGTCGGTCAGCCAGGCGATGACCGGTGCCTTGACCCCGTTGGTTTCGATGGTGGCCGCGTCGTCGTACGGCTTGAGCACCCGGCCTTCGAGGCGGCCGCGCAGGCGTTTGCCCTTGAGCTCAGGGTAGATGCTGTCCAGCGACACAATGATCATGTCGTCGGGCACACCGTAGACCGGGATGTTCGCCGTAGCGGTCTGGGTGAGGCTGCCGGGGTATACCGGTTCGTAGTAGCCGGTAATCAGGCCATTGGGGCTGTTGTCCCCCGAGCGCAGGCCGTAGACGTCCAGGTTCTGTTTCAGGAAATTGCGAACATCCGGTGCGGTTTGCGGCACCTTGGCCGCTGCTGCGCAGGTCGGGCCCCAGGTCGCATCGGTCTTGAGACGGGTGCAAGCGCTGCGCCAGGAGCTGAAACCGGCCAGCAAGTCCGCATCGGACACCGACGGCAACGCTTCCCACGGTGCGCTGACATAGGTGGCGAGGGCATGGGTCTGAGGCTCTTCGACCTTTTCGCCGCGATTACAACCGGCCAACAGTGCGATCAGCGGTAGGGTCAATGCCAGGCCTTTGTGCCAGGTCTTGATGCGGCTGTTCATGAAGATTTCCTTTGCAGTCATTCGGACGCTGTCAGGCGCTCGAACAACCCGTATTGTTGATAGGGCCATTGGTCTTTACCGATGACCCGAGGATACTAACCGCCGTTTCCTGCCCCGAGGCCAAGATGTTTGTAAAACGATTTTCCATGGCAGCGCTGGCCTGCCTGATGTTGTCCGCCTGTGGCGGCGTCGATCCCAATTCTCCCCTGGGCCAGCGCAAGGCGATCTTCAAGCAGATGCTCAAGACCAGCGAAGAGCTGGGCGGCATGTTGCGCGGCCGCGTCCCGTTCGATGGCGCACGATTTGCCGACGGCGCGGTGCAGCTGGATCAGCTGTCCCATGAGCCGTGGAAACACTTCCCGCAGGTACGCGAGCAAGACCACACCAGCGCCCGGGATGAAGTCTGGCAAAAACAGGCGCGCTTCCAGGAACTGGCGCGCAATCTTGAAGCCGCCACCGGTGAATTGGTGACCGCCAGCAAAATCCAGCCCTACAAGGCCAGTTACCTGGGGCCGGCGGTCCAGAAGGTCGAGGATGCGTGCAGTGCCTGTCATAAGGAATTTCGGGATCATTGAATAAAACAGCTGCAAGCGCAGAGCTTTGAGCTTGCCGCTTACTTATCCAACTCATCCACCGCTTCCTGCAGTTCCTTGCGGGAGGCTGCCAGCTTGTCCTTGCGTTTGTTGATCCGCTCGGCGTCGCCTTTCTTCATGGCCTTTTCCAGGTCGGCCTGACGTCGGCTGACCTCATGCTTGGCATCGAGCACCTTGTTTTCACGCTCCTTGCGCAAGGACGCATCGGTGCAGTGGGTGGTGACTTCACTCAGCGCGGTTTCCAGGCCTGCCTGCTGGTCCTGGTTGCCGCGGGACTTGGCCAGTTCGATCTGGTTGATGATGCCCTGGCGCTTGGCCGCGCAGCCGGTGAGCTCCGGGGCTTGCTCGTCCGCCATCAAGGGGGCGGCCATGGCGCTGCATAAAACCAGCAGGGCAACGGGGGACAGGAAATTCATAGCAACTCCGTAAAAAATCGCGAGCGGTCGGTACAGATGCGCTGTTGGAACGCATGCTTGCCCCTTGGGTTCAACCACGCGGGGCCCGGATTAAAAACCGTCGACCCCGGCGGTGCGTAATTCCTCACTCAAGGCCAGCACCTGCGGGTCGCGAAAAAATGCGCTCAATTGCGCGGCGCGTCCCGGTCCGATGCCGGCTTCGGCTTGCCATTGTTCGGTATTTCGCTCGGCCAGCACCTGCCACGGCCCTTCCAGCCGGGCCTCACCGACCGGCGGCAGGCCCAGGGCCTTGAGCCATTGCCCGAAAGGGCGTTGCCGGGCGCTGTCCAGGCTGGCGAGCAGGCGCGCGCTACTGCGTTCGCCGAAGCCACCAATGTTAGCAAGCTCGGCGGCATCAAGGGTCAACCAATCCAGCAAACCGTGGAGTCGACCTGCAGCCAGGAGTTTTTCCCAGGTGCCGGGACCGACATGGGGCAGGGCGAGCCCGTGCTTGCCGCTGAGCCAGTTCAGGCGTGCGAGGAACTGGCTTTCACAGCCGGGCGTCGCTTGCCAGCAACTCAGGACGTGGTAGTCGTCGGCCAACGGAGCGTTGACCTCCTGGCGCTCGACACTGCGCAGTACAACGCTGTCGAGTCGCGGGATGGTCAGCCCGGCCAGGCTGATGGCCACCTGGTCGCCGGGACGGATGTCCATCTCCTCCCAGCGCTTGAGGGAACTGACACTTACCCGACGAATCCACCGGTCGTCGAGCCGGATGCGTTCAAGCTCCAGTACGGGCGTGATGCGCCCGGTGCGACCGACCTTGAAGTGCACCTTGCGCACCTCGGCCAGGGCTTGTGCGTATGGGTATTTCCAGGCCACGGCCCAGAACGGTGCCCGAGCCTGCCAGCGTTTGGCGGGTGGCCGGCGGCTCTGGCGCAGGACGATCCCGTCACTGGCGAAAGGCAGCGGCGTACGATACCAATGGTCGCGCCAGCGCTCGGCGTCAGCGAGGGTCCGGACAGGTTGGTTGTAATCGAGGGTGTTGGCGAAGCCCAGCTCACTCAACGCGGCCATCCGCTCGGGCAGGGTATGCGGTCCGTCGGGCCAGTCCCAGACAAACAGGCCGATGTACGTCCCCTCTTGCACCGTCAGATTTGTGCGCGCCATCAGGCCCGCTATGGTCGACCGGGCATTGAGACTGCCGTTGTCGGCCTGGACATGGCTGTTGAGCCGCCAGTACAGCTCGCCCTGGACAAGCACGTCCAAAGGCTGGCGCAGCCGTTGAGGGATGCTGCTGATCTTGTGCACAGCCCAGGTCCAGTCCTGTCCTTGAATCCCGTCGCCGCGGCTGATCGCCTGATGCAGGCGGCCTCCACGATAGACCAATGTCACCGCCACGCCATCGACTTTCGGTTGGACCCAGACGTCCTCCCGGTCATGCAACCAGGCTCTCGCACCGTCGGCGTCCTTGAGTTTGTCCAGGCCGGTATGAACAACCGGGTGCGGTACTTTTCCCGCTCCCGGGCGCAAGGGGGTGGCGGGTGCTTCAAGGCCAAAGCAATTGCGCCATTGGTCCAGTTTCAAGCGGGACTGATCGTAAAGCTCGTCGGCCACCAGCGAGCGGCCGTAGCGGTGATAAGTGTCGTCCCACTCGTCGATTCGCTGTTGCAGTGCGGCGATCTCCGTCTGGGCGCGGTCGGTGGGCCAGTCGGGGCAGGGCGCCGCAATGGCGGGGCCGGTGATGAATATGAAACAGGCGATTGTGCGTGATAACGGCAGCATCGAAGCATCCTTGCTTGGTGGTGTGCTTGAAGACTAGTTGCAGTAGCTCGAGGTGCGAGTCCGAGTGCGTTACCGGATTTTGCGAGGCCTGATGGCAAAGTCGCGGCGGTACAGTGCGGCACGATTTAGCCGCGCAACTGTCCCTTGAACCCCTCAAGGGCCGGTGCAGAATGGACCTTCGTTTCGCCTCTGCCAGGAGTGTTCCGATGGACCTGACGACCCTCGCCGTTTTCATTCCGGCCTGCTTCGCGCTGAACATGGCGCCGGGGCCGAACAACCTGTTGTCCATCAGTAATGCTTCGCGCTATGGCTTCGTTCGCGCGTGTAGCGGTGGCCTCGGTCGGCTGCTGGCCTTTGCGATCATGATTGCCCTGGCCGCGGTGGGGCTCACCGCCGTGCTGCATACCTCGGAGCTGTTGTTCCTGGGGATCAAGCTTGTCGGTGCCGGTTATCTGTTCTACCTGGCCGTGCAATTGTGGCGGGCCCAACCCGAGGCTGGCAGCGAAGCGGCGGTCGCGTCGATGAGCAGGGCCGGCCTGGCGCGCCAGGAATTCCTGGTGGCGATCGGCAATCCGAAGGCGATCCTGTTGTTCACTGCGTTCCTGCCGCAGTTCGTCGACCGTACAGGCACCGTCACCCAACAATTCGCCGTGCTGGGTGGCCTGTTCCTGGCGTTGGAGTGCATCGCCATCGGGTTGTATTGCTACATGGGGATTTACGCGCGACGGTTGTTCGCCCGGCCCAGTGGCAAGCGGCTGTTCAATCGGCTGTGTGCGGGCTTGTTGGCCAGTGCGGCTTCGTTTTTGCTGGTGGCGCGGCGATCTTGAGCTTCGGCGAGGGAATTTTGTGGGAGCAAGGCTTGCCCGCGATACAGGCGCCTCATTACCACAGGGACCGAGTTGTCCTCATCGCGGGCAAGCCTTGCTCCCACAGATAAATTCCATCGTCACAAGGCCCCGGTATGAACTTACCCTTTGAGTGGTCAAGCACCAGGCATGAAAAAGCCCCTGGCGATCAAGTCGCCAGGGGCTTTTCTTTACACGTGGGTATTACAGGCCGGCAGCGGCGCGCAGGGCGTCGGCGCGGTCGGTCTTTTCCCAGGTGAAGGTGGTGAAGGTATCGTCACCCACGGTCTTGGTCTGCGGCGTACGACCGAAGTGACCATAGGCGGCGGTGTCCTGGTACATCGGGTGCAGCAGGTCGAGCATGGTGGTGATGGCGTATGGACGCAGGTCGAACACTTCGCGGACCAGGTTGATGATCTTGTCATCGCCGATCTTGCCGGTGCCGAAGGTGTTCAGCGAGATCGACGTAGGCTGCGCCACGCCAATGGCGTAGGAAACCTGGATCTCGCAGCGCTCGGCCAGGCCGGCGGCCACGATGTTCTTGGCTACATAACGCCCGGCATAGGCCGCCGAACGGTCGACCTTCGATGGGTCCTTGCCGGAGAACGCACCGCCGCCGTGACGGGCCATGCCGCCGTAACTGTCGACGATGATCTTGCGCCCGGTCAGGCCGCAGTCGCCCACCGGGCCGCCGATGATGAACTGGCCGGTCGGGTTGATGTGGAACTGGGTGTCCTTGGACAGCAACTCGGCAGGCAGCACGTGCTTGACGATCAGTTCCATCACGCCTTCGCGCAGGTCTTTGTAGGACACATCAGGGTTGTGCTGGGTCGACAGGACGACGGCATCGATACCGACTACCTTGCCGCCTTCGTAGCGGCAGGTCACCTGGGACTTGGCGTCCGGGCGCAGCCAAGGCAGCAGGCCGGATTTACGAGCCTCGGCCTGACGTTGAACCAACTGGTGCGAGAAGGTGATCGGGGCCGGCATCAGTACGTCGGTCTCGTTGCTGGCATAGCCGAACATCAGGCCCTGGTCGCCCGCGCCCTGGTCTTCAGGCTTGGCCCGATCGACGCCTTGGTTGATGTCGGGGGACTGCTTGCCGATGATGTTCATCACGCCGCAGGTCGCGCCGTCGAAGCCGACGTCGGAACTGTTGTAGCCAATGCCCAGGATGACGTCTCGGACGATCTGTTCCAGGTCGACCCAGGCCGAAGTGGTGACTTCGCCGGCGATGATCGCCACGCCCGTTTTCACCAGAGTCTCGCACGCCACGCGGGCGAACTTGTCTTCAGCAATAATGGCGTCCAGCACCGCATCAGAAATCTGGTCGGCGATTTTGTCCGGATGCCCTTCAGACACGGACTCGGAGGTGAAAAGGGAGTATTCGCTCATCTCGATGTTTTCCTACAAGTTACCGTTGGTGAGTGTCGCCAGTGGCCGCTGAAAGTGGCGAACCTGGATCTGGAAACCATTACGTAAGCCTATATAGAGGCTTTCCCCGGGCACGAGGCCCGCAGCGGTGGCCCAGCGGGCCAGGTCGTCCTGTTCAAACCCGAGCCAGAGATCGCCGCAGGCCTCCCTGGCCCAGCTCTGGTTGTGGCTGCATAACTCCGTCACCAACAAGCTGCCGCCCGGTTGCAGCAGGCCGGCCATGTGCCTGAGTGCGTCGGCCGGCGCGGCGAAATGATGCAGCACCATGTTCAATACCACGCAGTCGGCCTGCAGGCTCATGCCATCCAGTGCATCGGCCAGTTGCAGGCTGACATTAGCCAGGGCCTCGCGCTCGCAAACCTGGCGCGCCAGTTCGAGCATGGCCGGGCTGTTGTCCAGCGCCGTCACCTGGCTGAAGCGTCGCGCCAGCTCCGGCAGAAAGGCGCCATCGCCGGGGCCGACTTCGATCGCCGTGGCCGCGGGTTCGAAGCTCAGTTTGTCGAGCAGCGCCACAACGCTTTCGCGGTACTGCGGCAAGCCGGCGATCAGGTCCTGCTGGGCGCGAAATTTCTCGGCGACCCGTGCGAAGAAGTCCTGGCTGGCGGCGGCCCGTTGCCCGTGTACCTGGGCGATGCGAGCCTGCACGTCGGTCGGCAGGGTCAGCGCGTCCACTTCGTCCAGCAGCGCCGCGTGCAGCTTGCCACCCAGCAGATCGCTGTGGGGCAGGGCGCGGCGATAGAAAATGGCGTTGCCTTCCCGACGGGTCGCCACCAGGTCGGCCTGGGCCAGGACCTTGAGGTGGTGACTCATGCCGGACTGGCCGATGCCGAAGATCTGCGCCAGTTCCAGCACGCCGAACGAGTCGTTGGCCAGGGCGCGCAATACATTGAGCCGCAACGGATCGCCGCCGGCCTTGCAAAGGGCCGCTAGCTCATCGCAGTCGTCATGGCGAATGGAGGGCGCGGGTAAGTTCATGATGAGGCAGTCTGTTTCATGGTGAAGCAGTCTAGTGAGGGGTTTGGATCATCGCAAGTTCAATATCAAAAAGTTTTGATATTGCTCGATAAATGGCACTTCTCCACCCGTGCTTGACTCTACAAACCACCAGCGGAAAGGTTTCACCTGGTGAATGCGACTTTATCCACCGGAAAAACGCCCAAGGATGACTATCTGTCATTGCCCCGGGGCGGGTGGGTGAGGGAAAATGCTCGCCTTTTTCAGTTTCGTTTTATTCATTCTCGATTCAATACCCGCAGGAGAACAGCGATGCCCAGCCGTCGTGAGCGTGCCAATGCCATTCGTGCCCTCAGCATGGATGCCGTGCAGAAAGCCAACAGCGGCCATCCCGGTGCCCCCATGGGTATGGCGGATATCGCCGAGGTGCTTTGGCGCGACTACCTCAAGCACAGTCCGAGCAACCCATCGTTCGCCGACCGTGACCGCTTCGTGCTGTCCAACGGCCACGGTTCGATGTTGATCTACTCGCTGCTGCACCTGACCGGCTACGACCTGTCGATCGATGACCTGAAGAACTTCCGCCAACTGCACAGCCGCACCCCGGGCCACCCGGAATACGGCTACACCCCAGGCGTGGAAACCACCACCGGCCCGCTGGGCCAGGGCCTGGCCAACGCCGTGGGCTTTGCCCTGGCCGAAAAAGTCCTGGCGGCGCAGTTCAACCGCCCAGGGCATAACGTCGTCGATCACCACACCTACGTGTTCCTGGGTGATGGCTGCATGATGGAAGGCATTTCCCATGAAGTCGCCTCCCTGGCTGGCACCCTGGGCCTGGACAAGCTGATCGCCTTCTATGACGACAACGGCATCTCCATCGATGGCGAAGTCGAAGGCTGGTTCACCGACGACACCCCCAAGCGCTTCGAAGCCTACAACTGGCTGGTGATCCGCAACGTCGACGGTCACGATCCGGAAGAGATCAAGACCGCCATCGAGACGGCCCGCAAGAGCGCCCAGCCGACCCTGATCTGCTGCAAGACCACCATCGGCTTCGGTTCGCCGAACAAGCAAGGGAAGGAAGACTGCCACGGCGCGCCACTGGGTGCCGAGGAGATCGCCTTGACTCGCGCCGCGTTGAAGTGGAACCACGGTCCGTTCGAAATTCCGGCCGACATCTATGCCGAATGGGATGCCAAGGAAAAAGGTCGTGCGCTCGAAGCCGAGTGGGACCAGCGTTTCGCGGCTTACTCCGCCGAATTCCCTGAGTTGGCAAACGAACTGGTCCGTCGTCTCAGTGGCGAGCTGCCAGCCGACTTCGCCGAAAAAGCCTCGGCCTACATCGCTGAAGTCGCCGCCAAGGGCGAAACCATTGCCAGCCGTAAAGCGAGCCAGAACACCCTGAACGCCTTCGGCCCATTGCTGCCGGAACTGCTGGGCGGTTCGGCCGACCTGGCCGGCTCCAACCTGACCCTGTGGAAAGGCTGCAAAGGCGTCAGCGCCGAAGACGCCAGCGGCAACTACATGTACTACGGCGTGCGCGAGTTCGGCATGAGCGCGATCATGAACGGCGTGGCTCTCCACGGCGGCCTGGTGCCGTACGGCGCGACTTTCCTGATGTTCATGGAATATGCCCGCAACGCCGTGCGCATGTCGGCGCTGATGAAAAAACGCGTGCTCTACGTGTTCACCCACGACTCCATCGGCCTGGGCGAAGACGGCCCGACTCACCAGCCGATCGAGCAACTGGCCAGCCTGCGCTGCACGCCGAACCTGGACACCTGGCGCCCATGCGATGCGGTGGAATCGGCAGTGGCCTGGAAGTACGCCATCGAGCGTAACGACGGCCCGTCGGCGCTGATCTTCTCCCGTCAGAACCTGCAGCACCAGAACCGCGATGCCGACCAGATCGGCGACATCACCCGCGGTGGCTACGTGCTCAAGGACTGCATCGGCGAGCCAGAACTGATCCTGATCGCCACCGGTTCCGAAGTTGGCCTGGCCGTCCAGGCCTACGACAAGCTGACCGCCCAGGGCCGCAACGTGCGTGTGGTCTCCATGCCTTGCACCAGCGTGTTCGATGCCCAGGATGCCGGTTACAAGCAAGCGGTGTTGCCGCTGCAGGTCAGTGCGCGGATCGCCATCGAGGCTGCTCACGCCGATTACTGGTACAAGTACGTGGGCCTGGAAGGCCGCGTGATCGGCATGACCACCTACGGCGAATCGGCGCCTGCGCCGGCGTTGTTCGAGGAGTTCGGCTTCACCCTGGAGAACATCCTGGGTCAGGCTGAAGAGCTGCTGGAAGACTAAGTCCAGGAATGCATCGCCTGTTCTGACGCCATCGCGGGCAAGCCTTGCTCCCACAGGATGTGCACGCTCCCACTGGGAAAATGCCATCCTGTGGGAGCAAGGCTTGCCCGCGATGAGTGCGGAACATCCAGCGCTGTACTCCATGGATTAACCCTGGTCAGAGAACCCCCATGCCCCAACCGCGTCCCTACAAAGTTGCACTCAACGGCTACGGCCGGATTGGTCGTTGCGTCTTGCGTGCGTTGTTCGAGCGAGGGGCCAAGGCCGGGTTCGAGATCGTGGCCATCAACGATCTGGCCGACATGGCCAGCATCGAATACCTGACACGCTTTGACTCCACCCACGGCCGGTTTCCCGGTGAAGTGCGGGTCGAGGGCGATTGTCTGCATATTAATGGCGACTGCGTGAAAGTCCTGCGCAGTGCCACCCCCGAAGGCATCGACTGGGCGTCCCTGGACGTCGACCTGGTGCTCGAATGCTCCGGTGCCTACCTCACCCGCGAAGACGGCCAGCGTTTCCTCGCGGCCGGTGCGCCACGGGTGTTGTTCTCCCAGCCGATGGCCAGTGAAGCAGATGTGGACGCGACCATCGTCTACGGTGTGAACCAGGATTGCCTGAGCGGCGACGAGCTGTTGGTGTCCAACGCGTCCTGCACCACCAACTGCGGCGTGCCGCTGTTGCGCCTGCTGGACCAGGCAATCGGCCTGGAATACGTGTCGATCACCACCATCCACTCGGCGATGAACGACCAGCCGGTGATCGACGCCTATCACCACGAGGACCTGCGTCGCACTCGTTCTGCGTTCCAGTCGGTGATTCCGGTGTCCACTGGTCTGGCGCGCGGCATTGAACGGCTGTTGCCGGAACTTGCCGGGCGAATTCAGGCCAAAGCCGTGCGGGTGCCGACGGTCAACGTGTCCTGCCTCGATATCACGATGCAGACCGTGAGCGATACCGACGCCACCGAGGTCAACCGGATCCTGCGCGAAGCCGCCACCAGCGGCCCGCTCAAAGGCCTTCTGGCCTACACCGAGTTGCCTCACGCCAGTTGTGATTTTAACCATGACCCGCATTCGGCCATCGTCGATGCCAGCCAGACCCGTGTTTCCGGGCCAAGACTTGTGAACATCCTGGCCTGGTTCGACAACGAATGGGGGTTTGCCAACCGAATGCTGGACGTTGCCGAGCATTACCTGCAAACCGCTTCTAAAAAACCTGCTCTCTAAACAGTTACCCAGGAATTGCGACCCATGACCGTGTTGAAGATGTCCGACCTCGATCTGCAAGGTAAGCGCGTACTGATCCGCGAAGACCTCAACGTCCCCGTCAAGGACGGTGTCGTCACCAGCGACGCGCGTATCCTGGCTTCGCTGCCGACCATCAAGCTGGCCCTGGAAAAAGGCGCGGCCGTGATGGTCTGCTCCCACCTGGGCCGTCCGACCGAAGGCGAGTTCTCGGCGGAAAACAGCCTCCAGCCGGTAGCCGATTACCTCAGCCGTGCCTTGGGCCGTGACGTGCCACTGGTCGCTGACTACCTGGGTGGCGTGGACGTGAAGCCCGGCGATGTCGTGCTGTTCGAAAACGTGCGCTTCAACAAGGGCGAGAAAAAGAACGCCGACGAACTGGCCCAGCAATACGCTGCCCTGTGCGACGTGTTCGTGATGGACGCGTTCGGCACCGCCCACCGCGCCGAGGGCTCGACCCATGGCGTGGCGAAGTTCGCCAAAGTCGCCGCTGCCGGCCCGCTGCTGGCCGCCGAACTGGAAGCACTGGGCAAGGCCCTGGGTTCGCCGGCCCAGCCGATGGCCGCCATTGTTGCCGGCTCCAAGGTCTCCACCAAACTGGACGTGCTCAACAGCCTGAGCCAGGTCTGCAACCAGTTGATCGTCGGTGGCGGCATCGCCAACACGTTCCTCGCCGCTGCCGGTCACCCGGTCGGCAAATCCCTGTACGAGCCGGACCTGCTGGACACCGCCCGGGAAATTGCCGCCAAGGTCAGCGTGCCATTGCCAGTGGACGTGGTCGTGGCCAAGGAATTCGCCGAAAGTGCCACCGCCACCGTCAAGCTGATCGCTGACGTGGCCGAGGACGACATGATCCTCGACATCGGCCCGCAAACCGCGGCCAACTTCGCCGAACTGCTGAAATCCTCCCAGACGATCCTGTGGAACGGTCCGGTCGGTGTGTTCGAGTTCGACCAATTCGGCAACGGCACCAAGGTGCTGGCCCAGGCCATCGCCGAAAGCGCTGCGTTCTCCATCGCCGGTGGCGGCGACACCCTGGCGGCCATCGATAAATATGGCGTGGCCGAGCAGATCTCCTACATTTCTACCGGTGGCGGTGCTTTCCTCGAATTCGTCGAGGGCAAAGTGCTGCCTGCCGTGGAAGTCCTGGAAAGCCGGGCCAAGGCCTGACGCTGCGTTGACCAGGCAAAGGAGTGTTCTGATGGTCAAGACGTTCACGTTGCTGCTGGCCGCGACGATGTTGGTGGCCTGTTCGAGCAGCCCAAAGGCAACGGCCCCGGAAACCGGGACGCCGGCGCCTGAAGAGGGCTGCTACCAGGCCGACTGGCAGGCCGAGACCAACCCGGTGCTGAACAAGCGTTCCGGACCGGATGGCCTGGACAAATACGAGACGCAAACCCCGGTCAAGGAACATGGTTGTCCTTGACGGGTCTGACTCTTAACTCATGGCTGGCGGCGTGTGCCGTCAGTCGAGGAACACGGATGAAAGGCTTGATCGCCGTCGTGGCGTTGGCATTGCTGGGTGGTTGTGCGCAGTTGGACTTCTTGCACACCGCCGAACCTGTTGAAGGTTGGACGACCTGGACCTGTGACAGCGAGGCCAAGGTGCTCTGGCGCTACGCCGATGCGGCCCGCAAGGAAGTCGACGTACGCCTGGGCGGTGCCGATAAGGTTTATCGCCTCAAGCTTGAGCCGGGAGCCGAAGGTTCGCTGTACAGCGATGACATGCTGGCGTTTCACGTCAAGGGTGAGGAAGGCCTGGTGTACTGGGTTGCCACCAATGACTTGATTGGGCGTGGCTGTAAGGCTGACTGATTCAATAGATAGCCAATGTGGGAGCGAGCCTGCTCGCGATAGCGATGTATCAGGCGCCAGAGATGTTGACTGTTAGGCCCTCATCGCGAGCAGGCTCGCTCCCACAGGGGCCTCTATAGTTTCGAGATTTTGTTTCACCGAACACGCAGACCGGGGTCACCCCCGATCCGCAATGACTTGAATAGCCGCCGCCGCTCCGGCAGGCTGGCACGATTAACGACCCTCGACCGGGAGAGAGACACAATGGCACTTATCAGCATGCGTCAGATGCTGGACCACGCAGCCGAGTTCGGCTACGGCGTTCCAGCCTTTAACGTCAACAACCTTGAGCAGATGCGCGCCATCATGGAAGCCGCTGACAAGACTGACTCTCCGGTGATCGTCCAGGCTTCGGCCGGTGCCCGCAAGTACGCCGGTGCGCCATTCCTGCGTCACCTGATCCTGGCGGCGATCGAAGAATTCCCGCACATCCCGGTGTGCATGCACCAGGACCACGGCACCAGCCCTGACGTCTGCCAGCGCTCCATTCAACTGGGCTTCAGCTCGGTGATGATGGACGGTTCCCTTGGCGAAGACGGCAAGACCCCGACCGACTACGAGTACAACGTACGCGTCACCCAGCAGACCGTCGCCATGGCCCACGCCTGCGGCGTTTCGGTAGAGGGTGAGCTGGGTTGCCTGGGCTCGCTGGAAACCGGCATGGCCGGTGAAGAAGATGGCATCGGCGCCGAAGGCGTGCTGGATCACAGTCAGATGCTGACCGACCCGGAAGAAGCCGCGGACTTCGTCAAGAAGACCCAGGTCGACGCCCTGGCCATCGCCATCGGCACCAGCCACGGCGCCTACAAGTTCACCAAGCCACCTACCGGCGACGTGCTGGCCATCGACCGCATCAAGGAAATCCACAAGCGCATCCCCAACACCCACCTGGTGATGCACGGTTCTTCCTCGGTTCCGCAGGAGTGGCTGGCGATCATCAACCAGTACGGCGGCGACATCAAGGAAACCTACGGCGTGCCGGTTGAAGAAATCGTCGAAGGCATCAAGTACGGCGTGCGCAAGGTCAACATCGACACCGACCTGCGCCTGGCGTCCACCGGTGCCATGCGTCGTTTGATGGCGACCAACCCTAGCGAATTCGATCCGCGTAAGTTCTTCGGCGCGACCGTGACGGCCATGCGCGACGTGTGCATCGCGCGTTACGAAGCGTTCGGCACTGCCGGCAACGCCTCCAAGATCAAGCCGATCTCGTTGGAAGCGATGTATCAGCGGTATCTGAAAGGTGAGTTGAACGCTAAGGTTAACTAAGCTTTCGCGTTATTAAAGAACCCGCAGTGATGCGGGTTTTTTATTTTTTGGGCTTCAGGGTTTTGTGTGTATATCCGTTTCTTTGGTAACGGCTACTTATGGTTCCGCTCTTACAGCGGGTCACTTTCGAAAAGCGCGAAAGTAACCAAAGCGCTCCTGCCCCACCACTCGGTGCCTCGCCTAGGCTCGGCATACCCTCACTCCGGCATTGCTCCGTGGGCCCGCCGCGAAGGGCCATCCATGGCCCAGCGCGGCTATCCCGGCATCCATGCCGGGATGCCCACTCCGCAATACCTGCGTTCGGCCATCGTGGTTAACGGGGCGCCAAAATCTACGTCCACCGCGAGGCAGCCTGACAGCCGGCCTGGCTCTTGCGGGGGGGGTACACCCATCAGACTTGTTTGAGCTGGACCTGTGGGAGCAAAGCTTGCTCGCGAGGCGGCCTTATAGCCGACCTGCTCTTGCGGGTGTACCCAGTCCAATTGTGGGAGCGGGCTTGCTCGCGAAGGCAGTGTCATAGTCGATGAAGATGTTGAATGTGCTGTCGTCATCGCGAGCAGGCTCGCTCCCACATTAATTGGATCGGGGTACTCCCGGGAGAAAGAAACAGGTCGGCTATAAGGCCGCCTCGCGAGCAAGCTTTGCTCCCACAGATTTGACAGGTGTACGACCAGGAGAGCCAGGTCGGCTACTAGGCCGCCTCGCGGTGGACGTTGATCTCGGACGCCCCGTTAACCACGCTGGCCGAACGCAGGCATTGTGGAGTGGGCATCCCGGCATGGATGCCGGGATAGCCGCGCTGGGCCATGGATGGCCCTTCGCGGCGGGCCCACGGAGCAATGCCGGAGTGAGGGCATGCCGAGCCTAGGCGAGGCACCGAGTGGTGGGGCAGAAGCGCTTTGGTTACTTTCGCGCTTTTCGAAAGTGACCCGCTGTAAGAGCGGAACCATAAGCGGCCGTTACCGCAGCAATGGATATACACACGGTATTTCTATTCCCCTTCAAGCCCGCGCTGTTCAATGACGCCAAACACGTCAGTGACATCCTGGACCAGGATCCGAGCCACATTGGTAAGGGTGTTGAAGTCGCTGGCGGCCGAGTCTCGCAGGCTGGCGCAGGCCATGAGCGTCAAGTAATCGAGGGTGGCATGCAGGCGCTTGCTGGCACAGGCGTGAAGCTCTGTTAGCGGGACGGTTTTGTCGATGAACAGGACAGGTTGGGTGGTGGCGATCGGGGTGAGAGGGGTGAGGCGACTAAGCGATTGTTCGGCTTTCATGACAAACCTCTAACTCAAGAAAAAGTATTTGCCACTGTTTGCTGCGAAACAAATGGGTGGCAGCCATGTGCGGGTTCGCAGACCGAGGAGTTAGCACCCGGCAGACCCGAAGATCTCCCACACACAGCCGCCATAAAAAGCCGAACGTAGGCAGGATGCCCCTACGCCGATTTTTGACGGTCGTGATTCTAACTCACTGGGGCTGCGAAACCCTTGCCCACCGACCAAAGCCAGCAGACCCACCGAACTATAGAGGAGATTCTCGAAGCCAAAATCGACCTGTAGGACGCACCGGGCTCTTGTGGCGAGGGAGCTTGCTCCCGCTCGGGGGCGCAGCCGCCGCAAAACCGGCGCATGCGGTAGGTCTGACGAAAGGAGAGGGCTGCTGCGCAGCCCAGCGGGGATAAATCCCCTCGCCACAAGGGGATGTTTCCTACGAGATTTTCGGAAGCACTTTTTAAGTGTTGTGATCGATATCCAGCTTGCTGAACGTCACTTTCCCACCTTCGCTGGTATAGCCGCTGTTGTCCTGCACATACACCCCAGCCTTGAAGTACAACGGCTTGACCTTCCATTTGGCGCTGACGGTGGTGTACCAGCTACGACCCGCCGCAGTGATGCCCAGGTCACCGGTACGGTCGAGGTGGAGCCGATAATTGAAGGCCTGATTAAGTTTCACACCGTTGGCGACGGTAATGACCCGACCTTCGTCATCATCGGGGCGCATGCGCACTTTGGCGACGATGTCCCCGGTGTTGCTGGCATCCTTGTATTGGTACTCCAGCTTCACCATGGGCTTGCTGCTGTCCTTGGCATGAATCTGACCGATAACGATCTTGCCGCTGCTGGGGACTTGGTTGACCACCAGGGTCGCGCTCAATTTATTGTCGGCATCGGGATACAACCAATTGCGCAAGGTGCCGTCTTTATAGGTCTCGCGTAATTCACTGCGTGGATAAATCGCGTTTTCAGTCTTGGTGCCGGTGACCGGTGACCAGAAATACACCGTGCTGCCTTCTGAGTTGAAATATTTATCCTTGAACCCATCCACCAGCCGAGGCGTTTCAATGGTTTTCGGCGGGCTGCCCTCGGGGATGCTCAAGTTCCAGGTTGCAAGATCGACCATGCTCGGATCCTTTCTGTACATAAGAAATGATTTACGCCACAGCCGAAGGCTCTAGGACGCGCTTTCGCTGGCGCCAGGAGGAAGCGGGATCGAACGTTTTTCACGTGGGTCCGGCGGAGGGTTGACGTCAGCAGACCGTCAGAGTGGTGTTTGCCGGTTTGGTGCCCGAGACAAGTGACCGTTAGTCGGTTAAATCGGAATTTTTTTGAACGATGGCGATATGGCACCGCACACACGGCCTGTGTTCGATGGCGCTTGAGGCGCGAATATCCAAGGGTGAGGGAGGGCACAGGCAGCATCCGTGCTGCCATGGCGCCAGGAAAAGCGATCAGATGTTGTGGTCGATATCCAGCTGGCTGAACGTCACCTTTCCGCCTTCGGTGGTGTAGCCGGTGTTGTCCTGCACGTACACGCCCGCCTTGAAATACAGCGGTTTGACCTTCCAGGACGGGTCGATAGTGGTTCTCCAGTTGTAACCCGCCGCACTGATGCCCAGCGCGCCCTTCGGGCTGAGGTGGATCATGTAGGTAAAGCTGCGGTCGAGCTTCACGCCGGTGGCAATGGTGATGACCTGGCCCGTTTCGTCATCAGGACGCATGCGTACCTTGGCGACGATATTTCCGGTGGAGCTGTAGGCCTTGTATTGGTACTCCAGTTTCACCATCGGGCTGGTGCTGTCTTTGGTGTGGATCTGACCGATCACGATCTTGCCGCTACTGGGCACCTGGTTGACGGTGACGGCGGCACGCAGGATGTTGTCCGCCGCCGGATACAGCCAGTTGCGCAGGGTGCCGTCGCTGTAGGTTTCCCGCAGTTCGCTGCGCGGATAAATCGCGTTTGCAGTCTTGGTGCCGGTCACCGGCGCCCAGAAGAACAGCGTGCCGGTGTCGGAATGGAAATATTCGTCCTTGAAGCCTTGCGCCAGCCGCGGCGTTTCGATGGTCATTGCCGGGCTGCCTTCGGGGATGCTCAAGTTCCAGGTGTTGAGATCAATCATGGTCGGATCCTGCGTAACGGGCGTAAAAGTGCTGAGGACCAAAGCGGGAGGCTCTACTCCAAGCATTTGGGGTGTGTTGATCACGCAGGAAGGAGATTTTTGAATGACCATCCGGCGGATGTTTGACGTCAATTGTTCGTCGAATAGGTCATTTGCAGCATCTGTGCCTGTATAGGCAACCGTTAGTCGGCAGTTTCAAAGTCGAACTGAACGATTTCGCCTTGATAGGGTCGCCTGGGCGGACAGCATTGCGTTGCTGCCCTGGCGCCCCGCAAAGCGTCTAGATGTGATCGATATCCAGCAGGCTGAACGTCACGGTCCCGCCTTCGGTGGGATAACCGGTGTTGTCCTGCACGTACACGCCCGCCTTGAAGTACAGCGGCTTGTCGCTCCAAGTGGAACTGATGGGGGAGCTCCACTGGTAACCCGCACCATTGATGGTCAGGACGCCGGCGGGGCTGAGATGGATCAGGTAAGAGAAGGACTGGTTGAGCTTTATGCCCGTGGCGATGGTGATGACCTGACCCGATTCGTCGTCGGGGCGCATGCGCACCTTGGCGACAATGTTGCCGGTGGAGCTGTAGGTCTTGTATTGGTATTCCAGCTTCACCAGGGGGCTGGTGCTGTCCTTGGTATGGATCTGACCAATGACGACCTTGCCGGAGCTGGGCACCTGGCTGACGGCCAGGGTGGCAGCCAGCTTGTTGTCCGCCGCCGAGTACAACCAATTGCGCAAGGTACCGTTGCTGTAGGTTTCACGAAGTTCACTGCGCGGATAAATAGCATTGGCGGTCGTGGCGCCGGTTACCGGTGCCCAGAAAAACACCGTGCCGGAGTCGGCATGGAAATACTGGTTCTGGAACCCTTGCACCAGTTGAGAGGTTTCGATGGTCGTCGGTGGGCTACCTTCGGGGATGCTCAGGTTCCAGGTGGCGAGATCAATCATGATCGGATCCTACGTAACGGGAGTGAAAATGCTGAACGCCCAACGAGAGGCTCTAGCCCGCGCTTGTGGGCGGATTAATCACGCAGAAGGGAAATTTTTTGATAACCGTCCGGCGGATGACTGACGTCAATTGTCTGTCGAAGATGTCTTTGCAGTTTCTGTGCCCGAGGAGGGTGACCGTTAGTCGGCTATTTCGGGCTTTGCCTGGATGATGGCGCGTTGACACCTACTGCTTTTCAAAATCCCGGTCTAGAGTGAGGGGACAGTATTTGTCCGCTTTGCTACGTAAAAACGGACGTGGCGCCCGATAAGAGAAGCAGCATGGAATGCGCGCAACCACCGCTCGGCGAAGACAGCTCTGTCCTTTTGATTGTTGATGATTACCCTGAAAACCTGCTCAGCATGCGAGCCTTGTTGCAGCGTCAGGATTGGCAAGTCATGACCGCGTCCTCGGGGGTCGAGGCGCTTAACCTGCTGCTCGAACATGACATCGACCTGGTTCTGCTGGATGTGCAGATGCCCGACATGGACGGTTTCGAAGTGGCGCGCCTGATGCGCGGCAGCCAGCGCACGCGGCTCACGCCGATCATTTTCCTGACCGCCAACGAACAATCCCAGGATGCGGTGATCAAGGGCTACGCCAGTGGCGCCGTGGATTACCTGTTCAAACCCTTCGATCCGCAGATCCTCAAGCCCAAGGTCCAGGCGTTGCTCGAGCACCAGCGCAATCGCCGGGCCTTGCAGCGCCTGAGCCAGGATCTCGAAGCGGCCAGGGCTTTCAACGCCTCGGTGCTGGACAACGCCGCCGAAGGCATCCTGGTGGTGGATGAGAATGGGTGTATTCGTTTCGCCAACCCGTCGACCTGCCGCTTGCTCAATGCCACCGCCGAGCATTTGCAGGACATGCCGTTCCTGGATTTCCTGCAGAAACCGCACATCCCCGAATGGATCGATTCCGATATCCACAACGCCTACCGTCGTGGTGAAACCTGGCGTTTGCATGATGCAGTCCTGCGCACTGCACCCGGCCAACAGGTGTCGGTGGCCTTGTCTTGTGCGCCGTTGCCCTCGGAGCAGAAAGCGATGGTGGTGACACTCCAGGACATGTCCGTGGTGCGCCACTTGCATCAGCAACTCGAATACCAGGCTGTCACAGACCCGCTGACCGGATTGCTCAACCGCCGCGGGTTCTACCAGACCGCGGAAAACCTATTGATGCGCAGCGAGCGACTGGAAAGCAACTGGGTGCTGCTGTACCTGGACCTCGATGGCTTCAAGCGGGTCAATGACTCGCTGGGGCACGATGCCGGCGACCGGGTATTGCGCTGGGTATCGGAGCAGTTGAAGGCGTGCCTGCGGCCATTCGATATCCTGGCGCGGCTGGGCGGGGACGAGTTCACGGCGCTGCTGGACCTGGAATTTCCCGAGCAGGCGGCCAAGATCGCAGAGAAGCTTATCGAGCGAGTCGCGATCTGCCAGCAGATCGAAGGCATGGACGTGGCTCTGGGGGCCAGCATCGGTATCGCGACGTACCCGGATTGTGGCGCCAATCTCGATGGGTTGCTGCGGGCGTCCGATATCGCCATGTACGAAGCCAAGCGTGCCGGTCGCCAGCAATACCGTTTTTACGACCACGAAATGAACGGTCGAGCCCGTTCACGGCTGATGCTCGAAGAGAGCGTGCGCTCGGCCATCGAGAATCGCGATTTCAATATGGTCTACCAGCCGCAGGTGAGTATCGTCGACGGGCGGATTCGCGGGTTCGAGGCGTTGTTGCGCTGGCAGCACCCCAGCGTCGGCGATGTTCCGCCGGGCCTGTTCCTGCCCTTGCTGGAAGAGGCGCGGTTGATCAGTCGGCTGGGCAGCTGGATTTATCATCGCAGCGCTGCCCAGCGCAAAGTCTGGGAGCGCTTGTTCGCTGACGACCTGGTGTTGGGAGTGAGCCTGAGCAGTACTCAGTTCGGCATGCCAAACCTGGTGACCGAGTTGCGCCAGGTCCTGGAGCGCCATGCCTTGAAGCCTCGACAGTTGGAGGTCGAGGTGACCGAGGACGCGCTGATGCGCAATCCCGATGAAACCCAAAAGCAATTGCGCCTGCTGCGCCACCTCGGGGTGCGCGTGGCCTTGGATGACTTCGGTTCGGGGCCTTGCTCACTGACCCATCTGCGCGACCTTGAGCTCGATACGCTCAAGCTCGACCGGCACTTGATTGCCCGCCTGCCAGGGTCGCCCCGGGATGCCGCGTTGGCCGCCTCGGTGATCGACCTGTGTACGCAACTGGGCTTGCGGGTGATTGCCGAAGGGGTGGAAACCCACGAGCAATATCGGTGGTTGCAGGCCCATGGCTGTGAGTACGTGCAGGGGTTCCTCGTGGCCCGGCCCTTGATGGCCGAAGACACCAATGCCTTCGCCACACCATTCGACTGGAGCGCGGTGCAGGCCTGAATTCGCTACACTGGCGGCCTCTTGTGACAGTGTTGCCTCTTGATGACCGCGCTCAAATACCTCCAGGCCTATCCCGCCGCCCTGCAAGCCCAAGTGCAGCAATTGATCGCCCAGGACCGTCTGGGCGATTACTTGCAACAGCGCTATCCCGGGCGGCATCCGATCCAGAGCGACAAGGCTCTGTACAGTTATGCGCTGGATCTCAAGCAGCAATACCTGCGTAACGCGCCAGCCATCGACAAGGTGCTGTTCGACAATCGCCTGGACCTGACCCACCGCGCCCTCGGCCTGCACACGGCGGTATCGCGGGTGCAGGGCGGCAAGCTAAAGGCCAAGAAGGAAATCCGCATCGCTGCGCTGTTCAAGGACGCGGCGCCCGAGTTCCTGAACATGATCGTGGTGCACGAACTGGCGCACTTCAAGGAGTCGGACCACAACAAGGCGTTCTACCAACTCTGCGAGCACATGCTGCCGGGCTATCACCAGTTGGAATTCGACCTGCGGGTGTACCTGACCTGGCGGGACCTGCAACCCCACAAGGAATGACCCGATGGACGTCAGCAAGACCAAGACCAGCTTCTACCGTCGTTTGTATGTGGCGTACCTGATTGACAGCGGCGTGGCCAGCAACATCCCGGCTCTCACCGAAGCCACCGGCATGCCACGGCGCACCGCCCAGGACACCGTCGCCGCGCTGGCTGACCTGGATATCATTTGTGAGTTCGAGCAGGAGCAGGGCGCACGCAATCATGCCGGGCGTTATCGGATTCGCGATTGGGGGGCGATCGATCGGGGGTGGATCGAGGGGAATCTGCAGCGGATCAAGGCGGTGCTGGAGTACCCCTGAGTTATGTCGGTGTGGGCCCCTTCGCGAGCAGGCTCGCTCCCACATTTTATTCATCTTCGTGAACAGATTTTGTGTTCACTGAAGATCCACTGTGGGAGCGAGCCTGCTCGCGAAAGCATTCTCAGGGCCGATGCATACCGATGTGTGGAATCCCATCCTCCAGATATTCCACACCCACCACCTCAAACCCATACCGCCCGTAGTACCCCTGCAAATGCGTCTGGGCCAACAATGAGATCGACGTGCCGGGCCAATGTTTCTCGGCCTGCTTCAGCGCCTCTTCCATCAGTGTGTGGCCCAGTCCCTGGCCGCGCGCTTGCGGTGCGATGATTACCCGTCCGATCACCACGTCGCTGTTCTGCGAGTGCGGATCGAGCAAACGCAGGTAGGCCACCAGGTGGTTGTCCTGCCAGGCCATCAGATGGCAGGTGTCGCCTTCCAGGTCCAGGCCGTCGACGTCCGGATAGGCGCAGTTCTGTTCGACGACAAACACCTCGGCACGCAGTTTGAGGATGGCGTACAGCTGTTCCTTGCTCAGGTCACTGTGATGTTTGCAGACCCATTCGATATCCATTTTGGAATTTCCTGAAGAACCTGATGCCGATATTAAGCGTGCTTTGCCCGGAAGTCTCTTTCCTCGGGTGGCTGGAAAATCTGTGACAAAGACCAAAATGCCATCATTCCCCTGTCGCGGCGTTGTCTTCTTTGTGTAATCTTCGTGACAGCGCTGCGTAGCGGTTGCAATGAGCTAATGTTAGGACCGGATGTCTGAGGATATCCGTTGGGTTTCGGCTAAAAACAAACCGGGCTTTGAACCCGTCAAGGATGTTTGGCATGCCGCGATTGCATCGAGCTCTTGCATTGATCGGATTGCTGTTGCTGAGCTACGAGGCTTGCGCGCAAAAGCTGCGTCTGGTCGCCGATGCCTGGCCACCCTTTACCGATTCCACGCTGGTCAATGGTGGCCTGGCGACTGATATCGTCGCCACGGCCCTGGCGCGGGCCGGCTATGCCACGGACTTCGAACAGGTGCCCTGGGCCCGGGCGATGCTGGGTATCAGCGAGGGCCGCTATGACGTGCTGGTCAACGCCTGGTACAGCGAGGAGCGCACTCAAATCGGCCAGTTCTCGGCCGAATACCTGCTCAACCGCGTGCGCTTCATCAAGCGCAAGGACGAATCGATCCAGTTCGACAGCCTGCAACAGCTGCACGCCTATCCCATCGCCGTGGTCCGCGGTTATGCCTATTCCAAGGACTTCGACGAAGACCCGCAAATGCAGAAAGTTCCTGTGCACAACTTCGCGATGGCGGTGCGCATGCTGGCGGCCGACCGCGTGAAGTTGACCCTGGAGGACGAATACGTCGCGCGCTATTACCTGGCCCGCGAATCGGCCAAGGTGCGTAGTGCCGTGGAATTCCTGCCCAAGCCATTGAGTGAAAACAGCCTGCACATCCTGGTCAGCCTGAAGAGCCCGGAGCATGAGCAGATCGTGGCCGGGTTTGACCGGGAGATCGCGGCGATGAAGGCGGATGGGAGTTATGCGCGGTTGTTGAAGGCACATGGGATGTAGGGCCTGAGCCGCCCCTATCGCGAGCAGGCGCGCCCCCACATGGACCTGCTGTAACACAAGGTCTATGTACGCCAACAATCCACTGTGGGAGCGAGCCTGCTCGCGATGAGGCCCGCCTAACCGCCACAAGCCTCAAGCCTCGCTGGTGTCCTTGACCAAATGCGCCGCCAAGGTCCGCAATGGACCGAGTTGCCGACAGATCAACCCCAATTGCGTCTGCACCAAGCGCTGGCCTTCGTCGATTTCATCGGGCATCTGCTCAAGCTCATTGGCCAGGGCCTCCTCCTCGTCGCTTTGGACCACAATCGGCGTTTTACTCGCCAGGCCCTGGGCAATTTCGTCGATGCTTGCCGCCAATTTCACCCCCGCACCGTCGATCAGTTGCTCGCGTACCTGCGCCGGCAGTTCGGTGCCTCGGTGGGCACCCAGGCCGGACAGGTAACTGAGCAGCGTGTGGGACAGCACCAGGAAGCGGAACCCCACATCGGCCTCCTTACGGAAATGCCCCGGCTCCATGAGCATGTTCGCCAACGTGGTGGACAGCGCGGCGTCGGCGTTGTGGGCGTTGCGCCGGGCCAGGCGGTAGGCCAGGTCGTCGCTTTTGCCGGCGGCGTATTGCTGCATGATCTGGCGCAGGTAAATGCTGTTGCAGGTCAGCGTGTTGGCCAACACCTTGTTCAGCCGCCGACCTTGCCAGTCGGGCAGGAACAGGAACACCGCAAGCCCGGCGATCAGGCTGCCGAGCAGGGTATCGAACAACCGCGGCAGCAGCAGCCCGTAGCCGTCGCCCACCTGGTTGAAGCAGAACAGCACCATGATGGTGATCCCGGCAGTTGCCAGGGTGTAGCGGGTCGTGCGGTTGGTAAAGAACACCACCCCGGCGGCAATGGCGAAGCTCGATTGCACCAGTGGGTTGGGAAACAGATCGAACAACGCCCAGGCCACCGTCAGGCCGATGGCCGTGCCGATGATCCGTTGGCCGAGCTTGCGCCGGGTGGCACCGTAGTTGGGTTGGCACACGAACAGCGTGGTGAGGATGATCCAATAGCCCTGGGACGGGTGGATCATGTGCACCACGGCGTAACCCACGCTTAGAGCCAGGGGCAAGCGCAGGGCATGGCGGAACAGCAGCGAGGTGGGCGTGAGCTGAGTGCGCAAGCGCAGCCAGACATCCTTGAGGCTGCGCGGCGAGCGGTCGAGCAGGCTGCTGTCGGTGGCGTCGGCCAGGGTGTCGGGGTTGCTCGCGTCGCTGAGCAGGCGGTCCATGGTGGCAAGGTTCACCGACAGTGCCCGCAACGAACGCAACAAGCCGCGCCAGGCCGGGTTGCTCTGGATGCGCAGGTGTTCGAGGGAGGCGTGCAGGTCGTTGAGCGCCTCGGCGAAGGTGTCGTCGTAGACGAACGGCTGGCGTAGCTGGATCGACTCGGCCAACGCCTGGCAGGCCTTGCCTTGCTGGCGCAGCAGGCGCTGGCAGCGGAACAGCACGTCACTGTGGAAGAAGGCCTCGGCCAGGGCATTGTAGGGGTAGTGCGAAGAGCTGGCGCGTTCGTGGATGTCCTGGGCCAGGAAGTACAGCTTCAGGTAGCGGCTGACTTTCGACCCGGGCCGGCCGTTGCCCACGCGGTGCAGGATGATTTCCTTGGCGCTGTTGAGTGCCGCGACCACCCGGCCGTTTTGCTGGGCTAGCTCCAGGCGTCGGGCTTCGATGTCCAGTTGGCGGATCGGCTCCAGGAGCGACGATTTGAGTTTCAAATAGCGCCCCAGCTCACGAAACAGCCGCGCCAGGCTTTGCTGCACCGGTTGGTTGGAAAACAATGCCTGCCACAATACCGACAGCAAGCCGTACCACGCGGCACCGGCGACCAGCAGCAGGGGTTCATGCCAGAAGTCGGTGACCGCGCCACCGCGCTGGTCCACGCCGATCATGGTGTAGACCGAAAGAATCAACGTGGCCGAAGCGATGGCGCCATAGCGCTCACCCAGGGCGCCGAGCATGGTCAGGCCGAAGGCCGCCAGGGCCAGGGCGATGATGAACAGGACGGGGTAGGGAAACAGCAACTCCACCGACAGCGCCGCGACGGTGAAACACACCAGGGTCACGGCCAGCGCGTTGAGGCGGCCCTGCCAACCGTCGTCGGTCTCGGCCAGGGCGCTGGCGATGATGCCCAGGAACAGGGGGATCAGCAATGCCATCTCATCGAGATACCAGCACAGCCCCATGCTGCCGGTCAGGGCGATGAACACCCGCACGCTATAACTGAACTTATCCAACGCCCAAAGGCGACGCAAAGACTGGCTAAACGAGTTCGATGACATGAAGTGCACGGGCCTGACGGGCAATGACGCTAAATTGAGGCAGTAATGACGCCGACGCAATGGCGGCGATCACATCTGACAGCAAAAAGTGTTCCGGGGGACACCTGAGGCCACTTATCTGTGGCGAGGGAGCTTGCTCCCGCTGGGCTGCGAAGCAGCCCTTTGGTCTACGCGCGCTCTTTCAGATAGAGCACGGTGCCTGTTTTGCGACTGCTGCGCAGTCGAGCGGGAGCAAGCTCCCTCGCCACAAAAGCAGGCTCAGCATCGATTGGGCTCAGACGTATTGCGCGGCAGCGTACCCCGACGCCCAGGCCCACTGGAAGTTGAACCCGCCCAGGTGCCCGGTGACGTCCAGCACTTCGCCAATGAAATACAGCCCGGGGCTTTTCAGCGATTCCATGGTCTTGGACGAGACTTCCCGAGTGTCGACGCCGCCCAGGGTGACTTCGGCGGTGCGGTAGCCTTCGGTGCCGGCCGGGACGAGGTTCCAACATGCCAGTTTCTCGGCGATGTCCGCCAGTTCCGCGTGGGTGTATTGCTTCATGGGTTTGGAGACGAACCAGGTGTCGGCCAACAGGTTGGCCATTTTCTTGGTGAACAGCTCGCCCAGCAGGGTTTTCAGTTCGCTGTTGGGGCGTTCGGCCTGCTGCTGTTGCAGCCATTGCGGAACGTCGTGGTCAGGCAGCAGGTTGATCTGCACCGTGTCCCCCGGCTCCCAGAACGAGGAAATCTGCAGGATCGCCGGACCGCTCAGGCCGCGATGGGTGAACAGGATGTTCTCGCGAAAGCTCTGGTCGTTGCAGCTCACCAGGCAATCCACCGACGTCCCTGACAGCTCGGTGCACAGCGCCTTGAGCTGGTCGGTGATGGTGAACGGCACCAGCCCGGCACGGGTCGGCAGCAGTTGGTGACCGAACTGCTTGGCCACCTGGTAACCGAAACCGGTCGCCCCCAGGGTCGGGATCGACAGCCCGCCCGTGGCGATCACCAGGGATTGGCAGGCGATGGTGTCGAGGGTGGTTTGCAGCAGGTAGCCGCCGTCGGTTTTTTCGATCTGCGTGATCGAGGTGTCCAGGTGCAGGTTGACGCCCGCCTGGTCGCATTCATCGAGCAGCAGGCCGAGGATGTCGCTGGACTTGTTATCGCAGAACAACTGGCCGAGTTTTTTCTCGTGATAGGGCACGCCGTGCTTGGCCACCAGGGCAATGAAGTCCCATTGGGTGTAGCGGGCCAGGGCCGACTTGCAGAAGTGCGGGTTCTGCGAGAGGAAATTGCCCGGCTCGGTGTACATGTTGGTGAAATTGCAGCGTCCACCGCCCGACATGAGGATTTTCTTGCCAGCCTTGTTGGCGTGGTCCAGCAACATCACCTGCCGCCCGCGCGCGGCGGCGGTCAGCGCGCACATCAACCCCGCGGCGCCAGCGCCAATGATCACGACTTCGGTAGAGCGCAAAACGGTGTCCTCTCACAAATTCTAATTTCACCGAAAACCACTGTGGGAGCGGGCTGTGTGGGAGCAAAGCTTGCTCGCGATCCAGGCGCTGGAGTCCTCAAGAGACCGCGGCGTTTTCATCGCGGGCAAGCTTTGCTCCCACACAGCTCGCTCCCACAGTTTGATCTCTGTTTGTCAGGCGATTGGATTACAGGATCCGCACCCGCAACGACCGGCCCTTGATCTTGCCATCGTTCAGGCGTTGCAGGGCCTGTTTGGCGATGCCGCGCTCCACGGCCACGTAGGCCTGGAAATCAAAGATCGCGATCTTGCCGACCTGGGCGCCGGGGATGCCGGCCTCGCCGGTCAGGGCACCGAGGATGTCGCCGGGGCGGACCTTGTCCTTGCGCCCGGCGCCGATGCACAGGGTGCTCATGGCTGGCAGCAGCGGGCCGCCGCCCTGGGACTTGAGGTTGTCCAGTTGGTCCCAGCTCAGGGGCGACTTCTGCAGTTGCTCGATGGCCTGGGCGCGGTGGGCTTCGGATGGCGCCACCAGGCTGATAGCGATGCCTTTCTCGCCGGCGCGACCGGTGCGTCCGACGCGGTGGATGTGGATTTCCGAGTCCCGGGCCAGTTCGACGTTGATCACCATGTCCAGGGCATCGATGTCCAGGCCGCGGGCCGCCACGTCAGTAGCCACCAGCACCGAGGTGCTGCGGTTGGCGAACATCGCCAGCACCTGGTCTCGGTCACGCTGTTCCAGGTCGCCGTGCAGGCCGACGGCGGAGATGCCCTTGGACGTCAGATGGTCGACGGTTTCCTGGACCTGCTGCTTGGTGAAGCAGAACGCCACGCAGGAGGCCGGGCGGAAATGCGCCAGCACCTTGACCACCGCGTCCATGCGCTCTTCGGGAGAGATCTCGTAGAAACGCTGCTCGATCTGCGCGTCGGAGTGGAACGCCTCGGCCTTCACTTGCTGCGGGTTGCGCATGAACTTGGACGACAGTTGCTTGATGCCCACCGGGTAGGTGGCGGAGAACAGCAGTGTCTGGCGGCGTTCCGGGGTCTGCTGGATGATGTCTTCGATGGCGTCGTAGAAACCCATGTCGAGCATGCGGTCGGCTTCGTCGAGGATCAGCGTGTTGAGGCCGTCGAGCACCAGTGAACCCTTGCGCAGGTGTTGCTGGATGCGTCCCGGCGTGCCGACGATGATGTGGGCGCCGTGTTCCAGGGAGGCGATCTGCGGACCGAAGGACACGCCACCGCACAGGGTCAGGACCTTGATGTTGTCTTCGGCGCGGGCCAGGCGGCGGATTTCCTTGGCGACCTGGTCGGCCAGCTCGCGGGTCGGGCACATCACCAGTGCCTGGCAGCCGAAGAAACGCGGGTTGATCGGGTTCAGCAGGCCGATGCCGAAGGCCGCGGTCTTGCCGCTGCCGGTCTTGGCCTGGGCGATCAGGTCCATGCCCTTGAGAATCACCGGCAAGCTCTGCGCCTGGATCGGCGTCATCTGGGCATAACCGAGTGATTCGAGGTTAGCCAGCATGGCGGCGGACAGCGGCAAAGTATTAAAAGCGGTGGCAATGGTGGTCACGGGACTGGCCTGCAAAACAAAATGTCGCGCAGTGTAGCAGCCTCGTGCCACTTTCTTCGAAAGTTCTGGACGAGCTGTGAGGGCAGGGCCTGCCCTTGGGGGCGGGAAATTCCAGAAACTTTGGGAGCTCTGGAGCTGTGGGAGCAAAGCTTGCTCGCGATGCAGGCGACGCATTTCCCCCAGGAAAACCGAGTCGCCTGCATCGCGGGCAAGCCTTGCTCCCACAAAAAGCGCCAAGCCACGAAGCCGCTTAGTGCTCGATATGCTCATCCGGCCGCTTGACCCGCCGTCCATCCTGTTTCGACAACTGGGAAAAAATCGTCGCCGCCAGCATCGCCATGATCCCCACCGTCACGAACGTCAGCTGGAACGCCCCCAGCACCGTCTCCACCCCGTCGTTGCCAACCTGGGCGGTGAAGCCGCCGAGCAAGGCGCCGGCGCAGGCCACGCCCAGGCTCAGGGACAGTTGCGCCACCACCGACAGCAGGCTGTTGCCGCTGCTGGCACTGGCGTCGTCCAGGTCGATCAGTGTCACGGTGTTCATCGCGGTGAATTGCAACGAGTTGATTGCCCCCAGCACCGCCAGTTGCGCCAGCAGCAGCCAATACGGCGTCTGTTCGCTGACCAGGCCCATGCTCGCCAGCATCAGGCCCAGGGCCAGGGTGTTGCCGGTCAGGACGATGCGATAGCCCAGGCGTTCGATCAGCGGCCGGGCCACGGACTTGGCGACCATTGCCGCCGCCGCCAGGGGCAGCATGCTCATGCCGGCCTGGGACGGTGAATAACCCAGGGCCACTTGCAGCAGCAAGGGCACCAGAAACGGCAGGGCGCCGCTGCCCAGGCGGGCGAACAGGTTGCCGAGAATGCCCACGGCGAAGGTCCGGGTCTTGAACAGCGACGGTGGGAACAGCGCGTTCTCGACGTGCCCGGCCCTCAGCCAGTAGGCCGCCAGGCAGGCCATGCCGCCGAACAGCAGCAACATCACCCGCAGGTGCGGCAGGTGCAGTTCGCCGAGGCCCTCCATGGCAATGGTGATCAGCACCATCGCCGCGCCGAACAGCAGGAACCCCAACCCATCGAACCGCGTTCGCTCGCTGCCGCGCAGGTCGGGGATGAACTTCCATACCGCATAACAGCCGATCACACCCACCGGCAGGTTGATGATGAAGATCCAGTGCCAGGTCAGGTATTCCACCATCCAGCCGCCCATGGTCGGCCCGATCAGCGGGCCGAGCAGGCCGGGAATGGTGATGAAGCCCATGATTCGCACCAACTCCGAGCGCGGGTACGCCCGCAGCACCACCAGCCTGCCCACCGGCAGCATCAATGCACCGCCTAGGCCCTGGATGACTCGCGCACCGATCAGCATGCTCAACGAATTGGACAGGGCGCACAGCAGCGAGCCGAAGCTGAACAACAGGATCGCCCCGAAGAAAATCTTCTTGGTGCCGAAGCGGTCAGCGACCCAGCCCGACGCAGGGATCAGCAGCGCCACGGTGAGCATGTAGGCAATGATCACGCCCTGCATGCGCAACGGGTTTTCCGCCAGGTCACTGGCCATGGCGGGCAGGGCGGTGTTGAGGATGGTCCCGTCCAGGGACTGCATGAAGAAGGCGATTGCCACGACCCAAGGAAGCCAGCGGGCGGTGACGGCGTCGAGCGGTGCGCGGTTGGGCATGGGACCTCTTGTTTGTGTCCGGTGTTGATGGTGGCTTCATCGCGGGCAGGCCTTGCTCCCACATGCATGGCGCACATCCTGTGGGAGCAAGGCTTGCCCGCGATGCTTTTTACAGGGTCAGGGTCAACCGCTTGACCAGCGCCCCCGGCAACAGCATCGAAGCCGTGGCCCGCTGGCTGTAGGTGCTGGCCGAGAGCAGCAGTTCCCGCTCCCGGGTCAGGCCTTCGAGTTGTGAGCCGAGCAGGCTGTAGACGCTGTCGTCGAAGCGCATGGTACTGACCGGCGCCACGATCTGGCCGTTCTCGACCCAGAACGTGGCGAAGCGAGTCATGCCGGTCAGGCGGGCGGCCGGTTGGTCCGAGTAGTTCAGGTACCAGAGGTTGCTGATGTACAGCCCGGTGCCAAGTTGTTCGAGGATGTCTTTTTGCGCCAGTTGCCCGCCCTGCATGTCCAGCGCGGTGGGGTACTCGTAGCTGCTGGCGCCATTGGCGGCGAGGCCGTATTCGGCGGCGCTGCGGGAGTTGACCAGCCGTGCGTCGGCCGTGCCCCTGGCGATCAGCGCCAGGTCATCGCGGGGATAACCTTCGTCGGAAAACGCCGGGCTCAAGGAGCCGCTGACCTGCTCGCTCAGCCATACGTCGGGGCTCAGGCTGGCTTCGTTGGCGTAGAACTTCTGCAACGGGCTCTGCTTGCTGGCAATCGCCCGGGCCGAGAATCCTCCCCAACTGAGCATGCCCATGATTTCTTCCAGGGCGGCCGGTGCCAGGTAGGCGCGGTATTCGCCGGGCGCCAGCGTGCGCAGCGGGCGGCCGAGAAACGCCAATTGCTCGCGGGCCTGCTCGAAGCGCCGGGCAAATCCTTCGCTGCTCCAGGCATGCCCGGCGTAGCTGGCTTTCACTGCCTGGCCGTTTTCATGGAACAGGCTGAAATCGAAGTTGAAGCTGTTGGCCTGATGCCAGCCGAACGCGCCCGAGGAACTGGCGAAGCCTCGGCTGATGGGCCCGGCGGCGTAGAAACCCACCAGGTCCAGGCCTGCGGCGGCGCGAGTGATTTCAGCCACGGCCTGCTCGGTATCCGGCAACGGATGGTCCTGCACGTTATGGCTCTGCCAGTGGTTGGGGTTGAGCAGCAGGTAGGGGTCGCGGGGCAGCAACGGCAAGGTTTCGCGCAGCTGTTGCAGGCCTTCGGCCAGGCGTTGCAGATCGGTCTCGGTGTTGCCGGACAAGGTGATCTGCAGGTCGGCGTGGCGGCCGTCGTCGATCAGTTTGAAACTGACATTGGCCTGTTGCACCTGCCCGGTCTGGCGCACCTTGCCGTGGTTGAAGCGCACGAAGGCCGAGGACTCGGCGGCGTAGCCGAGGGTGAACTGTTCAGGCTCATGCAGCGCAGCGCGGAGCCAGTCGACCAAAACCTTGAATGCCTCGGCCTGATTCTTGACGGTGCTCATATTCTCGGAGCTCATCAGGCATCTCCCCCAAACACATCAACGTTGCTGAACACACAGGCCGGCGAGGCATGGCCGACGCGGATGACCTGGTTCGGTTCGCCCTTGCCACAGTTCGGCGTGCCGAGGACCTGGAAGGTGCTGGCATCGCCCACGGCGCGCAGGCTCTTCCAGAACTGCGCGGAAATGCCGCGGTAGTTGGGGTTCTTCACCACGCCCTTGAGCTCGCCGTTCTCGATCAACTGGCCCCACTCGCAGCCGAACTGGAACTTGTTGCGGGCATCATCGATGGACCAGGAGCGGTTGGTACGCATCAGCACGCCGTGCTCGGTGCCCTGGATCAGTTGCTCCAGGGTCTGGTCGCCAGGTTCGATGTTCAGGTTCGCCATGCGGTCGATGGGCGGACGATTCCAGCCGCAGGCGCGGCTGTTGGCGACACCGGCAAGGCCCGCGCGGAATTGCGACAGCGCACCGCCCAATGGCCGCAGCAGCAGGCCATCACGGATCAGGAACTGTTTGCTGGCGGCAGTGCCCTCGTCGTCATGGCTGTAGCTGGCCAATTCCTCGGGGATATCCGGGTCGAAGGTGACGTTCAGCAGGCTGGAGCCATATTGCAGGTGCCCGAAGTCGCTGGCCTTGATGAAACTGGTGCCAGCGTAATTGCGCTCGTCTCCCAGGATGCGGTCCAGCTCCAGCGGATGACCGATGGACTCGTGGATCTGCAGCATCATCTGGTCGGGCATCAGCAGCAGGTCGCGGGGGCCTTGCGGCGTGTTCGGCGCCATCAGCAATTGCAGGGCCTGGTCGGCGATTTTCAGCCCGGCACCGATCAGGCCGCAGCGGCTGATCACATCGAAGCCGCCTTGCTGGCCGAAATTTTCCCGCCCCAGGGTGCGGGTCTGGCTGTCGTGGCCGTCGAAGGCGGTGACTTCCAGGGCCGGGTAGATGAAGCGTTGGGCCTGGCGCAGTTCAGCGCCGGCACTGTTGAGATAGATCTGTTCGACCTGGGTCAGGCCGATGCTGGCCTGCCAGTTCACCAGGCGTTCGTCCTGGGGGACTGCGGCCGATTCGTCTCCGAGCAATTGGTAGCAGTCGCTCAGGGCAGGAAAGGCCTGGTCGAAATTCGGCGAGAAGTAATCAGCGCGGTCGCTGGACACCGCTTGCTCGCGCAGGTCGAGCAGGGCGTGGGGCTTGAGCCCGCGAGCGTGTCGTTCGGCCTGTTCCAGCGCCGCTTGCAGGCCGGCCTGGGACAGGTCGTTGGTAGCGGCATACGCCTCGACCCCGTTGACCCGTGCGGTGAGCATCGCACCTTCATCACGGCTTAGGCTGGGCGGTTCGGCGACATTCTTGCGCACCGACAAGTGCTGGCCGGACTCGCGCACGTAACGCAGGGAAAAGAATTCAGCGCCCGTGCGCAAGGCAGCAAAACGCTGCTTGAGCTGGGGGTGGAAGTCGAACATGGAACCTCCTTGTCTGGAGTGGCGGTGCAGCGGCGTGTGGCGTATTGACGCGGTGGCTCTAGAGTAGGCCTGGGGTGGGGGAGGGATCAAGGAAGATGGGGATTTACGATGCCAGGTCGGGTGCCATCGCGAGCAGGCTCGCTCCCACAGTGGATCTTTGGTGACCACAAAATTTGCGGCCACCACCAATCCTCCTGTGGGAGCGAGCCTGCTCGCGATGGCGGTGTGATGTCTTACTGCGCCATAGGCCCCACTTCGCGCATTGGCTTGCCGCGCACCGGCGCATCACCAGCCACGTAGTACGGCGCAGTGCTGCGTGGCAGGGGTTTGCGGCCACGGATCTTGTCGGCGATTTTCTCGGCGATCATGATCGTCGGCGCGTTCAGGTTGCCGGTGGTGATGATCGGCATGATCGAGGCATCGACCACGCGCAACCCTTGCATGCCATGCACGCGGCCTTCGCCGTCCACCACCGCCATGTCATCGGTGCCCATCTTGCACGAGCAGGACGGGTGGAACGCGGTTTCGGCGTGTTCACGGATGAACTGGTCCAGTTGCGCGTCCGTCTGCACCTCGATGCCCGGGCTGATCTCGCGACCCCGGAACGGATCGAGCGCCGGCTGCTGCATGATCTCGCGGGTCAGGCGGATGCCGTCGCGAAACTCCTGCCAATCCTGTTCGGTGGCCATGTAGTTGAACAGGATGCTCGGGTGCTGGCGTGGGTCCTTGGACTTGGCCTGGATCCGCCCACGGCTCGGCGAGCGCATGGAGCCCATGTGTGCCTGGAAACCGTGCTCCTTCACACCGTTGCTGCCGTTGTAGTTAATCGCCACCGGCAGGAAGTGATACTGGATGTTCGGCCAATCGAATTCCGGGCGGGTGCGGATGAAACCGCCAGCCTCGAACTGGTTGCTGGCGCCAATGCCGGTGCCGTTGAACAGCCATTCGGCACCGATGGCCGGCTGGTTGTACCAGAGCAGCGACGGGTACAGCGAGACCGGTTGGGTACAGGCGTATTGCAGGTACAGTTCCAGGTGATCCTGCAGGTTTTCACCGACGCCTGGCAGGTCGTGGACCACCGGGATGTCGAGGCTTTCCAGCAATTTGGCCGGACCGACGCCGGAGCGTTGCAGGATCTGCGGCGAGGCGATGGCGCCGGAGCACAGCAGCACTTCCTTGCGTGCCCGGGCTTCGACGCGCTCTTCGGCCGCGCCCACCAGGTAACGTACGCCGACCGCGCGCTTGCCTTCGAACAGGATCTTGTCGGTCAGGGCGTGGGTGACGATGGTCAGGGTCGAGCGCTTCTTGGCGATATCCAGGTAACCGCGCGCGGTACTGGCGCGACGGCCGTTGGGCGTGACGGTGCGGTCCATAGGGCCGAAACCTTCCTGCTGGTAGCCGTTGAGGTCTTCGGTACGCGGGTAACCGGCCTGCACGCCGGCTTCGACCATGGTGTGGAACAGCGGGTTGTTGCCAGCCTTGGGCGTGGTCACGCTGACCGGGCCATCACCGCCGTGATAGTCGTTCGGGCCGATGTCGCGGGTTTCGGCTTTGCGGAAATACGGCAGGCAATCCAGATAGGTCCAGTCTTCCAGGCCCGGCAGTTTGGCCCAGTTGTCATAGTCCAGGGCGTTGCCGCGGATGTAGCACATGCCGTTGATCAACGACGAACCGCCCAGGCCCTTGCCGCGCCCGCATTCCATGCGACGGCCGTTCATGTGCGGCTCCGGGTCGGTCTCGTAGGCCCAGTTGTAGCGCCGGCCTTGCAGCGGGAAGGCCAGGGCGGCGGGCATTTGCGTGCGGAAGTCCAGGCGATAGTCCGGACCGCCGGCTTCAAGCAACAGGACGGTGACGCCTTCATCCTCGGTCAGGCGAGTGGCCAGGGTGTTACCGGCCGAGCCGGCACCGATGATGATGTAATCGAATTCTTGGGACATGAAATGCACCCTCTTTTTGAATTGGGTTCAGGTCGCGCTCTCGAGTGCCACGTTCTCCGTGGCGAGGGAGCTTGCTCCCGCTCGGCTGCGCAGCAGTCGCAAACAGGGCGGCCGTGTTCTGTCTGGATGAGCTTGGAGCCTGAAGTCGGGGCCGCTTCGCGGCCCAGCGGGAGCAAGCTCCCTCGCCACACAAGGCCCCGGCCTCAGGCTCGGTGTCAGATCAGAACACCGACGTGTAATCGCCCAGTTCGACCTGTACCGATTTGATGCGTGTGAAGTTGTTCAGCGAGCTGATGCCGTTCTCCCGGCCCACGCCCGATTGCTTGTAGCCGCCAACCGGCATTTCAGCCGCCGATTCGCCCCAGGCGTTGATCCAGCAGATACCGGCCTCGAGCTGGTGGATCACGCGGTGGGCGCGGTTCAGGTCGCGGGTGACGACGCCGGCGGCCAGGCCGAAGTCGGTGTCGTTGGCGCGGCGGATCACTTCTTCTTCGGTTTCATAGGTGAGGATGCTCATCACCGGGCCGAAGATTTCTTCACGCACGATGGTCATCTCGTCGGTGCAGTCGGTGAACACGGTGGGAGCGACGAACGCGCCCTTGGCCAATTCGCCGTCGGTCAAGCGCCCGCCGCCGCACAGCAGGCGCGCGCCCTCGGCCTTGCCTTTCTCGATGTAGCCCAACACGCTTTCCATGTGGGCGAAGCTCACCAGCGGGCCGAAGTTGGTGTTTTCGTCCTCTGGATTACCGATGCGGATGCGCGCCACGCGCTCGGCGATCTTGGCCTCGAAGGCGGCCTTGAGGTGGCTCGGCACGAACACGCGGGTACCGTTGGTGCAGACCTGGCCGGAGCTGTAGAAGTTGGCCATCATCGCGGTGTCGGCGGCGCGATCCAGGTCGGCATCGTCGAAGATGATCAGCGGTGACTTGCCGCCCAGTTCCATGGTCACGTCCTTGAGCGAAGAACTCGAGGCGCTGGCCATGACTTTCTTGCCGGTGTCGGTGCCGCCGGTAAAGGAGATTTTCTCGATGCGCGGGTGTTCGGTCAGCCAGGTGCCGACTTCGCGGCCGCTGCCGGTCAGTACGTTGAACACACCCGCTGGAACGCCGGCTTCGGTGTAGATCTCGGCCAGTTTCAGGGTGGTCAGCGAGGTGACTTCGCTCGGCTTGAAGATCATCGCGTTACCGGCTGCCAGGGCCGGGGCGGATTTCCACAGGGCGATCTGGATCGGGTAGTTCCACGCGCCGATACCGGCCACCACGCCCAGGGGCTCGCGGCGGGTGTAGACGAACGACGTGGTGCGCAGCGGCACCTGCTCGCCTTCGATGGCAGGCACCAGGCCGGCGTAGTATTCCAGCACGTCGGCGCCGGTGACGATGTCGACATAGCGGGTTTCGGAATAAGCCTTGCCGGTGTCGAGGGTTTCCAGGGCGGCCAGCTCATCGTTGCGCTCGCGCAGGATTTCCACCGCGCGACGCAGGATGCGCGAACGCTGCATGGCGGTCATGGCGGCCCAGACCTTCTGACCCTTCTCGGCGCTGACCACGGCGCGCTCGACGTCCTCGAACGTGGCGCGCTGCACCTGGGCAAGAACTTCACCGTTGGCAGGGTTGATGGCTTCGAAAGTGGCATCGCCGCTGGCATCGCTGTACGCGCCATCGATGTAGAGTTTTTGCAGTTCGAAACGGGCCATAAAGTCCTCGCAAGTGCATAAAGTGGTTGGCTGGCCACCGAGCGTGTCGTCTATAGCTGACTACGCAGTTCGGCGACGGTTCAGGAGCCGAGCGGTTCTGTGTGCTCTGATACCCCTGCCTTGGCCAGTTGGAAATCCATGTATTCGTAAGCGATCCGGTGCGCCTGGGCGGTATCGAACGCGTCTCCCGACAGCGCTCCGCGCAGCCACAAACCGTCAATCAGCGCGGCCAGGCCCCGTGCCGCGCTGCGGGCCTCATCGAGGGACAACACGCGGCGGAACTGGCAACACAGGTTGGAGTACAGGCGGTGGTCGTTGATCCGCTGCAACCTGTGCAATGACGGGTGATGCATGCTGGTGGCCCAGAAGGCCAACCAGGTTTTCATTGCCGGGCCGTTGACCTGGCTGGCGTCGAAGTTGCCTTCGATGATCACCTTCAGGTGAGCCCGTGGGCTCGAGTCCTCGAGCGCCTGGCGGCGCGCGGTGACGTTCTCGCTCAGGACAGTCATCAGGTACTGGGCCGTGGCCGCGATCAGGCCATTCTTGTCCTGAAAGTAGTGACTGATGATCCCGTTGGAAACACCGGCCAAACGGGCGATCAGCGCAATGCTGGCGTCCCCCATGCCGACCTGATCGACCGCTTGCAACGTGGCTTCGATCAATTGTTGACGGCGGATGGGTTGCATACCGACCTTGGGCATCTAGCACATCTCCTTAGGCCATCCGGCGCACGAATGTCGTTTGCCGGAATGAAAGCCAGTCTATTTTGTTTTGATTGAACGTTCAATCAACAAAAAATAAATTCTATGACAAGTCGTCGCTGTTTACCGGGGCGAGGACTTTTGGGGATGTCTTTATAACACTCGTCGGTTGGCATGTAGGCTTAATGCGCTTGATAGCTGGAATACTGTTGTGGTGAGGGGATTTAGCGAAACGTCGCACCGCCCCGTTGGGCTGCGAAGCAGCCCCAGAGTTGTTAGCCGTTAGCACCACACAAACAAAAACGCCGCGAACATCTCGCGGCGTTTTTGTCTGTGGGCTCAGCCCAGGTTCTTGCCGAGCAGTGCGTGGTACAGCTCGCTGTCGCCCAGGATCCCGACGACTTTCTGGTTATCGTGGAGCACCAGTTTGTTGCCGGTCTGGTAGCGGATCTGCAAGGCGTCGCGCATGCCGATGTTGGAGTCCACCAGGGTCGGACGGCGGCCCAGTTCCTCGACGGCTTGGCCGGGTACCCAGTTTTGCAGGTCCAGCGCCGCGCCGTTCTGCCGGGCGCCCTTGATGGTGTTGCCCTCGGCCAGGTCGAGCCAGGAGTCGCCGCCCGGGTCCAGGCACACCGAACCGTTGATGCGCTTGCAGTTGTCCAGGGTGCGCATGAGGCTGCGACCGCAGAGGACGTTGAGCGGGTTGGTGTGGGCGACGAAAGTGCGCACGTAGTCGTCCGCCGGGTTCAGTACGATTTCTTCCGGCTTGCTGTACTGGATGATCCGGCCGTCTTTCATGATCGCGATGCGGCTGCCCAGCTTCAGGGCTTCGTCCAGGTCATGGCTGACGAACACGATGGTCTTGCTCAGCTTGCGTTGCAGTTCCAGCAACTCGTCCTGCAGGCCCTGGCGGATCAGCGGGTCGAGCGCGGAGAAGGGTTCGTCCATCAGCAGGATGTCGGCGTCCATCGCCAGGGCGCGGGCCAGGCCGACCCGTTGCTGCATGCCGCCGGACAACTCGTCGGGCTTCTTGTTGCGCCACTGGGTCAGGCCCACCAGCTCAAGCTTTTCATCCACCAGCTTGCGCCGTTCCTTTTCCGGGCGGCCCTGCATTTCCAGGCCGAAGCTGATGTTCTCGCGCACTGTCAGCCAAGGCATCAGGGCGAACTTCTGGAACACCATGGCGATGCGCTTGGTGCGCATCATCTTCAGTTCGGCGGGGGTGCAGGACGCGATGTCGATCTGCCGGCCTTCGTGCTCGACGAACAGCTTGCCGCGACTGACGGTGTTCAAGCCGTTGATGCAGCGCAGCAGGCTGGACTTGCCGGAGCCTGACAGGCCCATCAACACGCAGATTTCGCCTTTCTCGATGTCCAGGCTGGCTTTTTCCACGCCGACGATTTGTCCGGTTTTCTTCAGGATTTCGTTGCGGGTCATGCCCTGGTCGAGCAGCTTGAGGGCCTCGCGCGGATCCCTGGCGAAGATCACGTCAACGTCTTCAAAACGAATTATGCTCATGCGTCACCCCCTACTTTGGCGTCGGGTTGCTTGCAGATTCGGTCGAGCATGATCGCCAGCAATACGATCGCCAGGCCGGCTTCGAAGCCCAGGGCGATATCAGCGGTGTTCAGTGCGTTGACCACGGGTTTGCCCAGGCCATCGGCACCCACCAGCGCGGCGATCACCACCATCGACAACGACAGCATGATGCACTGGGTGATACCGGCCGCGATGCTCGGCATCGCATGGGGCAGTTCGATACGCGACAGCAGTTGGCGACGGGAGCAGCCGAAGGCTTTGCCGGCGTCCATCAGTTCGTCCGGAACGTCGCGGATGCCCAGGTAGGTCAGGCGGATGGGCGCGGCAATCGCGAACACCACCGTGGAGATCAGGCCCGGGACCACACCCAGACCGAAAAGGGTCAGGGTAGGAATGAGGTAAACGAAGGTCGGTACGGTCTGCATCAGATCGAGTACCGGGCGCATCAGGGTGTAGAACATCGGCTTGTGCGCGGCAACAATGCCCAGCGGCACGCCGATCAGTACGCAAACCAGGGTCGCGAACAGCACCTGGGCGAGGGTTTCCATGGTCTCTTGCCAGTAACCCAGGTTGAGGATCAGCAGGAAAGACGCGATGACGAATACGGTCAGGCCCCATTTGCGCTGGATGAAATGCGCCAGTAGCGCGATGAGGCCGATCAGGGCCAACGGGTTGAACCAGGTCAGCGCAAACGTCACGCCGTGAATCATCGTTTCCAGGAACAGCGCGATTGCGTCGAATGTGCTGGCGCCGTGTTGCGTCAACCATTCAACGAAGCCGGCGATGTACTGGCCTAAAGGTATTTTCTGATCAATGAGCATGGTAGTGAACGTCCGCATGCAAGGGAATAAACAGCCCGGGCGAGCGAACCCGCCCGGCATAACATAAGCAGTTACTGCGCAAGTTTGGCTTTCACGGCTTCCAGGCCAGGTTTACCGTCAATGGTGGTCACGCCAGCCAACCAGGTATCGAGTACCTGTGGGTTTTTCTTCAGCCAGGCCTTGGCGGCGGCCTCAGGCTTCATCTTGTCGTCGAGCACGTTGCCCATCAGCGTGCTTTCCATGTCGACGGTGAACTCCAGGTTTTTCAACAGCTGGCCAACGTTGCTGCATTCCTGGCTGTAGCCCTTGCGGGTGTTGGTTGCCACGGTCGCGGCACCGAAGTCGGGGCCGAAGAAGTCGTCGCCGCCGGTCAGGTACTGGATCTTGAAGCGGGTGTTCATCGGGTGTGGCGCCCAGCCGAGGAACACCACATCGGTGCCACGCTTGGCGGCGCGGTCAACCTGCGAGAGCATGCCCGCTTCACTCGATTCGACGACTTTGAAGCCGGCGTCTTTCAGGCCGAAGGCGTTCTTTTCGATCATGCTCTGGATCAGGCGGTTGCCGTCGTTGCCGGGTTCGATCCCGTAGATCTTGCCGTCCAGTTCTTTCTTGAATTTGGGGATGTCGGCGAAGTCGTGCAGGCCCTTGTCATACAAGGCCTGGGGCACGGCGAGGGTGTACTTGGCGCCCTTGAGGTTGGTGCGCACGGTGTCCACGGTGCCGGCTTCGCGGTAGGCCTTGATGTCGTTTTCCATGGTCGGCATCCAGTTGCCGAGGAATACGTCCATGTTCTTGCCGTCGGCCAGGGACTTGTAGGTCACCGGCACGGAAATCATGGTGGTCTTGGTCTTGTAGCCCAGAGCGTCGAGCACCACGCTGGTGGTGGCGGTGGTCACGGTGATGTCGGTCCAGCCGACATCGGAGAAGTTGACGGTTTTGCACTGTTCGGGTTCAGCAGCGTTGGCCAGCATCGGAAGACTCAGCATGGCGGCCAACAACAACGACGTGGAACCTTTCATGGGTGGACTCCTGGTGTTTTATCGGCAGTGTCCTGTCAGGACAACCGCGCTTAATTGGATGTTGCGGTTGGTGGCGCGTGGGCACTCTCTGACACGCGGCCTTGCAAACGAGCCGTAACCGATCATGTACCAGTGCAAATCTGACGCCTACAGGGTGGGTCGTATCCAGTACAGGGATGGTCGCATCCAGTGTCGGTGACGTCGTTTACAGATTTTTTCCGCCCCTGGAGGACCTCTGACACGCAGAAAAACGGCGCAAAACCGGGGTCGGGAAGGGGCGGCGCTGCCAGGCATGATTGCGTCGGTGTCAGACGTCGGGCCCCCAGGTAAAAACCGGATGATGCGGCCATCCCGGCGTTGAGCGTAGCAGCTCCGTCACCGGACGCTCCTGCGCCCGGATGTGCCTGTTCTGGAGGTTATCGGCAATGGCAATCAGCGTTTTCGACTTGTTCAAAATCGGTATCGGCCCGTCCAGCTCCCACACCGTGGGCCCCATGCGTGCGGCGGCGCTGTTCGTTGAAACACTGAAGGCAAAGGCCCTGCTCAATGACGTGCGTCGGGTCGAGGTGCAGTTGTTCGGTTCGCTGTCGGCCACCGGTATCGGTCACGGCAGCGACAACGCCGTGATCATGGGCTTGATGGGCGAGTGGCCGGACGCAATCGACCCGTCGCAGATCGGCCCGCGTATCGAGCGGCTGCGCGAAACCCATACCTTGCTGCTCGACGGTCGCCTGCCGGTGCCGTTCATCTGGTCCCGGGACATGCGCCTGATCGACGAGAACCTGCCATTCCATCCCAATGCCATGACCCTGGTGGCCGAGGGCGCCAACGGCGAGTTGCACCGTGACACTTATTACTCGGTGGGCGGTGGCTTTGTCGTCGATCAGGCCCAGGCCTCCAGCGGCGTGGTGGATCTGGACAGCACTGAGCTGCCTTATGATTTCTCCAGTGCCGAAGAATTGCTTGAGTTGTGCCGTATCCACAACTTGCGGGTGGCCGAGTTGATGCTGGCCAACGAAAAGGTCTGGCGCTCCGAGGATGAGATTCGTAGCGGCCTGATGAAACTGTGGCGGGCCATGCAGGATTGCGTCGAACAGGGCCTCAAGCATGAAGGCATCCTGCCCGGCGGTTTGAATGTGCGCCGGCGTGCGGCCAAGTTGCACCGCAGCCTGCAAGAGCTGAACAAACCCAATGTCATTGGCTCGACCCTCAGTGCCATGGAATGGGTCAACCTGTTCGCCCTGGCGGTCAACGAGGAGAACGCCGCCGGTGGGCGCATGGTCACGGCGCCGACCAACGGTGCGGCGGGGATCATTCCGGCGGTGCTGCATTACTTCATGAAATTCAGCGAAGCGGTCACCGATGCCAACGTCGTGGATTATTTCCTCGGTGCGGCGGCCGTCGGGATCCTGTGCAAGAAGAACGCGTCGATCTCCGGTGCCGAAGTCGGTTGCCAGGGCGAGGTGGGATCGGCTTGCGCCATGGCGGCGGCAGGCCTGGCGGAGATCCTCGGGGCCTCGCCGGAACAGCTGTGCAACGCGGCGGAAATCGGCCTGGAACACAACCTTGGCCTGACTTGCGACCCGGTGGGTGGCCTGGTGCAGGTGCCCTGCATCGAGCGCAACGCGATTGCCGCGGTGAAAGCCATCAACGCCGCGCAAATGGCTCTGCGCGGGGATGGCCAGCATTTCATTTCCCTGGACCGGGTGATCCGCACCATGCGCGATACCGGTGCCGACATGCATGACAAATATAAAGAGACCTCGCGCGGCGGCTTGGCGGTCAGTGCGGTGGAGTGCTGAGGCTGCGTTCGCACAACCCTTTGTGACAAGAGGGACCCTGTGGGAGCAAGGCTTGCCCGCGATGGCGGCAGTGGACTCAACATGGATGTCGACAGACATACTGTCCTCGCGAGCAAGCTTTGCTCCCACACAGATTCCCTTTATTCACGAGATCGAAAATCGCTCGTAAAATGAACACCCATCCGCAAACGCGCCACCTTTTAGCGCGTCGCAAACAGACAAGACACCGGTTGTCGGGTTTGCCTCCATACGCCCCTCGACCGTCCGTCGTCCGTACCTGTGGTGATACTCGTCGCGCAAGCGGCGCAGCCCAGTTCCCACAAGTGCTACCGATCTGCTCACAGCCCGCTGTGACAGGTGCCTGCCGCCACTGATGGCGCTTATAACCCGCACTCGACACACGCCTTATATAGACAGGCCGCGATGTCGTTTTCAGGATTTATTGAACACGCATTCAATTTTAGGCATGGCAATTGCTCTATCCCGATAAAGCCCCGTCTCGGCAAGAGAATGATGGCAATAACAAGAGCCTCCGCCTGAGGCCATTACCCGCTTTGTGTGAGGAGATACCGCGATGACGACGTCCAACTCCGGGGCTCAACCCCAGAACCGTGCGCCTCAATCCATCGGCTTTTTGCTGCTGGACAATTTCACGCTGATTTCCCTGGCGTCCGCGGTAGAACCGCTACGCATGGCTAACCAATTGTCCGGTCGCGAGCTGTATCGCTGGACCACCCTCACCGTCGATGGCGGCCAGGTCTGGGCCAGCGACGGTTTGCAGATCACCCCCGACGCCTCCATGCACAAGGCGCCGTCCCTGGACACCGTCATCGTCTGTGGTGGCATCGGCATCCAGCGCACGGTCACCCGTGAACACGTGTCGTGGCTGCAGAGCCAGGCCCGTCAATCCCGTCGCCTCGGTGCGGTCTGCACCGGCAGCTGGGCCCTGGCATGCGCCGGCCTGCTGGACGGGTTCGATTGCAGCGTGCACTGGGAATGCCTGGCGGCGATGCAGGAAGCCTTCCCTCGGGTCTCGATGAGCACCCGTCTGTTCACCCTCGACCGTAACCGTTTCACCAGCTCTGGCGGCACCGCGCCGCTGGACATGATGCTGCACCTGATCAGCCGCGATCACGGTCGCGAACTGTCGGCAGCGATCTCGGAAATGTTTGTCTACGAGCGCATCCGCAACGAGCAGGATCACCAGCGTGTGCCGCTCAAGCACATGCTCGGCACCAACCAGCCGAAGTTGCAGGAAATTGTCGCGCTGATGGAAGCCAACCTCGAAGAGCCGATCGACCTGGACGAACTGGCGGTGTACGTCGCCGTGTCCCGCCGTCAGTTGGAGCGGCTGTTCCAGAAGTACCTGCATTGCTCGCCGTCGCGCTATTACCTCAAGTTGCGGCTGATTCGCGCGCGGCAACTGCTCAAGCAGACGCCGATGTCGATCATCGAGGTGGCCTCGGTGTGCGGCTTTGTCTCCACCCCGCACTTCTCCAAGTGCTACCGCGAATACTTCGGCATTCCACCGCGTGACGAACGCGTAGGCTCCAACACCACGCAACAGGTGGCGATGATGCCGCTGCCACAGGCGCTGGTGCTGTCGCCGCTGTCAGGCCCGCTGTCGGCGTTGAGCCAGGCGCGCAATGAGTCGACGTTTGCCAGTGTGAGGCTCTAGACCGAGGCGCCTTCATCGCGAGCAAGCTTTGCTCCCACAGGAAGTCTTCTGGGTGAAGTAGACAGCGTGCTCCCCGGAGATCCGTGGGAGCAAAGCTTGCTCGCGATTTGGTTTATCAGCCGCTGTGGTTCTGCTGATACTCCATCAGAGCCGGCAACAGCTGCTTATCGATCGCCTGACGCACAGCCGGCAGGATGGTGGCGCTGCTGGTGTATATGTCCTTGACCATGCGCCGCAAATCATTGGCGCGGGCCCTGTCCAGCCCACGTACCGCGCACTCGCACGCCTGTTCTGCGGTGGAGCCGCTGGGTATTTGCAGCCCCAGGGCCTTGAGGTGGCCCAGCAGGTCTTCCTGGTCGATCAAATCGGCGTACATCATGACGCTTTTCCTTGTTCAGGGATTGGGGTCGTGTCTCGATTCTGGTAGCCACCCGAAGCGGCGGCAAGGGCAAATGGTCGCCATGTCATGAATGACTATGGAGGCGTCGTTTTCGGCTAACTTGCACGGGCCTGGACTGGGCACACTGACTCCAAGCTGATTCACGATGGTTTGGTCACCCTCGCGCGACAGCTCCTCCAGTAACGCACCTGCCCCGATCCTGTCACGGCTTGATCGGGGATTTTTTTGCCTCGGTGAATCAGGGGGAGATGGGTTGCCGGAAAGACCGCTATCGCGAGCCTGCTCGCGATGAACGATGACGCGGTCTACCTTTGCAACACCAGAATCCGCGACAACAACTCATCCCGATCCACATAGCACCCCTGGAAATGCCGGGCCCCGGTGGCTGGGTCGAAGGCGTTGCGGGCATGGAGGGTGCGGCGGTTGTCGAAGCACCAAAGCTGGCCGGGTTCGAGGCGCTGTACCAAACGAAATTGTGCCTCGCGGGTCAGGGCGATGAAGCGGCGATAGGCGCGGTAAAGCCTGGGCATCTGCTCGACCGAGGTGTCGAACGGCCCGCGCAGGAAGTTCGCCATGCGGATTTCCGCAACCTGTCCCAGGGCATCCAGGGCGATGATCGGCGCCAGGCAGCGGTAGTCGCTGTGGCGGTCCTTGTTGCGAAACTCCACCGGGATTTCGCACAGCGCAACAAAGGCCTCGGGATCTTCCTGGCGCAGGGCCTCGGCGATGGCGAAACCGTCGACAAAAATGCTTTCGCCACCCTCGGCGTCATTCACCAGGCAATGCAGGAACTGCAACCCCGGTTGCAGCTCCCGGGTTGGCAGGTCGCTGTGCAGCGGCAGGTTGAAAGCGGTGTAGGCGTTGCTGTCGGCATCGGCCTTGGATTGCACATTGAACAGCACGCCGAAGTTGCTTTCGCGGATGAACGAAATGCGCTGGGCGATCAGCTTCAGCGAACCGGGTTCGGTGGGCACGCCGCGCACTTGGGTCAGGCCGATGTCGCGCACCGCCAGCAGCCATTGCAGCAAGGTATCGGCGTCGTCCATCAGCGCCCGGTAATCGAATACCGGCAATTGCAGATCACGTCGCCATAGTTGGCTTTTAGGCTTGTTCACCAGGCGTTCGGCCCGGGATTGGTCGTCGTAGGCATGGGCGCGCAACCAGCCCGGGTCGAAACGGCTCTGGTGGCCGTCCTGCCAATCCACGCACAGGCAACCTTCGTCGTCGAGGCGGGTTGCGGCGGGTGCCAAGTCTTCGGGTACATCAATGATCTCCAGCACCTGCTCGCGGGTGACGGTGTAGACGCATTGCGGGCAAGGGCAGTTGTCCCGCAGCCATTGATGATGAAAGGGGCTGGTCCGACCGTCGGCCCAGGTGACTTGCACCCGGTCGGTCAAGGGCCTTGCGGCGGTCAATGCGAAGATCAGGGGATAACGGCGGAAGTCGGCAAAAGCGGCAGCAGTGTTCATGGCGATCTCCTGGTCAAGGCTTATCGGGCGGGCGGCAGTGCGATGACCCGGCCGATGTACGTCGGAGGTGACAGGTCGGATTGTTGATCGAGCAGGGCTTTGAGGCGGTCCAGGGTCGGTTCCGTGAAGGGCGCCGAGCGCGGGCCGGCCAGGTCGACGTGCAGCAGCATTTGCTCGTTGCCGGCCAGCTCTTTATCGCCACCAACCAGATGCAGGCTGTGGTAGAGGTGCAGGCGCTTGGCGTCGTGGCCGATGATTTGCGTATGCACCTCCACTTCGGCGTCGAGCTTCACTTCGTGCAGGTAATTGAGGTGCAGTTCGAGGGTGAACAGCGAGTGGCCGCTGGCCTCGCGGTTCTGGCTGTCCAGGCCGAGCCGGTCCATCAGCGCGTCGGTGGCGTAGCTGAAGATCAGCAGGTAAAAGGCATCGCGCAGGTGGCCGTTGTAATCGACCCATTCCGGGAGGATGCGGGTTTGGTAGGTGGTGAGGGTGGGCATGATTCAGGTCCGACAATTGAGGTGACTGGGCTGGCGCTATCGCGAGCAGGCTCGCTCCCACAGTGATTTGGCGGTGTGAACACTATTATTTCACCCAGAAAATCCCCTGTGGGAGCGAGCCTGCTCGCGATGAGGCCAGATAGGCTGGCCCCAAAAAGCCAGGGGTTACTCGGTGAAGGCCATTCCATGCTTGGCCTTGGTGGTCTTCACCGCTTCCAGCACCGCCAGCAGGCAATCATCACGATAGCGCTCCAAGGCCGAAATGCTGTGGCTGCCCAGTTGCGCGCTGGTCCCGTCCACTACGTCGTCGATCAGTTTCTCGGTCAGCTCCGGCGCTGGCAGGTAGGTCCACGGCAGCTGTAACGCCGGGCCGAACTGGGCCATGAAGTGACGCATTCCGGCATCGCCGCCAGCCAGGGTATAGGTCAGGAACGTGCCCATGAACGACCAGCGCAAGCCGGCACCGAAACGGATCGCGTCATCGATTTCGCCGGTGGTGGCCACGCCGTCGTTGACCAGGTGCAGGGCTTCGCGCCACAGCGCCTCGAGCAGGCGGTCGGCGATGAAACCGGGTACTTCCTTGCGTACGTGCAGTGGCCGCATGCCGAGGGATTCGTACACCTGCATCGCCGCCTGCACGGCCTCGGGCGCGGTGTTTTTGCCGCCCACCACTTCCACCAGTGGCAACAGGTAGACCGGGTTGAACGGGTGGCCGACTACGCAGCGTTCCGGGTGGGTGGCGCCTTCGTAGAATTCGCTCGGCAGCAGCCCCGATGTGCTGGAACCGATCAGCGCGTTCGGCTTGGCGGCGGCGCTGATCTGGGCGTGCAGCTCGAGTTTCGATTCCAGGCGCTCGGGGGCGCTTTCCTGGATGAAATCGGCGTCGCGTACGCATTCTTCGATGGTCGTGACAAAGCGCAGCCGATCCTGCGAAGCACCAGGGGCCAGGCCTTGTTTTTCCAGCGCGCCCCAGGCGTTGGCGACGCGTTTGCGCAGCGCCGCTTCGGCACCCGGCGCGGGGTCCCAGGCGACGACGTCCAGGCCATGGGCCAGGGCGCGGCTGACCCAACCGCTGCCGATCACACCGCTGCCCAGGGCGGCGAAGGTTTTGATGTCGGTGATGAAGCTCATAGTGATGTCCTGAAAAAATAGTTCGGTGATCCCCTGTGGGAGCAAGGCTTGCCCGCGATGCCGGCAGTAGATTCAACAGGGATGTCGACTGACATACCGTCATCGCGGGCAAGCCTTGCTCCCACAGGTTGTGTCCCTAGGGGGAGATAAGTGTTTGGTCAGCCGCGCTGGGTCAGTCCCATTTTCTTGCGCCCCTCAGCCGGGGTGAGCACCCGCGCCCCGAGGCGGCTGAGGATTTCGCTGGCGCGCTCCACCAGTTGGCCGTTGGTGGCGAGTACGCCTTTGTCCAGCCAGAGGTTGTCTTCCAACCCGACCCTTACGTTGCCTCCCAGCAGCACCGCCTGGGCGGCCATCGGCATTTGCATGCGACCGATGCCGAAGCCGGCCCACACGGCATCCGCCGGCAGGTTGTCGACCATGGCTTTCATGGTGGTGGTGTCAGCCGGCGCGCCCCACGGGATGCCCAGGCAGAGTTGGAACAGCGGGTTGTCCAGCAGGCCTTCCTTGATCAGTTGCTTGGCGAACCACAGGTGGCCGGTGTCGAAGATCTCCAGCTCGGCCTTGACCCCCAGTTCAGTGATGCGCTTGGCCCCGGCCCGCAGTTGCGCCGGGGTGGAGACGTAAATGGTGTCGCCGTCGCCGAAGTTCAGGGTGCCGCAATCCAGGGTGCAGATTTCCGGCAACAGCTCTTCGACGTGGGCCAGGCGGGTCAGCGGCCCCACCAGGTCGGTGTTGGGGCCGAACTCCATTGGTCGTTCGCCGGCACCGATTTCCAGGTCGCCGCCCATGCCGGCGGTGAGGTTGACGATGATGTCGACGTCCGCCTCACGGATGCGCTCCATCACTTCGCGGTACAGCGCCACATCGCGGCTGAACTTGCCGGTCTGCGGATCGCGAACGTGGCAGTGGACCACCGTGGCCCCGGCCTTCGCCGCCTCGACGGCGGCGGCAGCGATCTGTTTCGGGGTGACCGGCACGTGCGGGCTCTTGGCGGTCGTGTCGCCAGCACCGGTGAGTGCGCAGGTGATGATGACGTCGTGGTTCATGGTGCGGATTCCTTCAGGCGTGATGAGTCACTGCGCAGCCATGGGTGCTGCGCAGGGGGATAAAGGTTGATCAGTTGCTGGTCAGCTTCAGGTTGTCGGCAGCGGGCTTGCCGTCGAAGGTGGTCACGCCTTCGAGCCAGCGCTGCTTGTCTTGCGGATGATCCTTGAGCCATTGCCGGGCCGACTCCAGCGGGTCCTTGTGATCGAGCAGCGGTTGCATCATCCGGCTCTCGTCTTCGGCGGTGAAGGTCAGGTTGCTCAGCAAGCGCCCAACGTTCGGGCATTGCTGGGCGTAGTCCGGCGCGGTGACGGTCCATACGGTGGCCATGCCTTCGTTCGGGCCGAGAGCGTCGTCACTGCCAGTGAGGTAGGTCATTTGCACGTTGACGTTCATCGGGTGCGGTGCCCAGCCAAAGAACACCACGGCTTCCTTGCGGCGCACGGCGCGGTCCACGGCGGCGAGCATGCCGGCCTCGCTGGACTCCACCAGCTGGAATTTGCCCAGGCCGAACTGGTTCTTGGCGATCATCGCCTTGATCTGGGTGTTGGCGCCGGAACCGGGCTCGATGCCGTAGATCTTGCCGCCCAGTTCTTTTTCGAATTTGGCGATGTCGGCGAAGGTCTTCAGGCCCTTGTCGGCCAGATAGGTCGGCACGGCCAGGGTCGCGCGGGCATCCTTGAGGCTGGGTTGTTCCAGCACCTTGACCTGCTTGGCCTCGACGAACGGGGTGATGGTCTGGGTCATCAGCGGGTTCCAGTAGCCCAGGAACAGGTCCAGGCGCTGGTCGCGGATGCCAGCGAAAATGATTTGCTGGGAGGCGCTGGTTTGCTTGGTCTTGTAGCCGAGGCCATCGAGCATCACCTGGGTCAGGGCGCTGGTGGCGATGACGTCGGTCCAGTTGACCACGCCCAGGCGCACGTTCTGGCACGCGGCGGGCTCGGCTGCCATGGCGGCCGGGCTCAGGAGTTGGGTAGCGCTGAGTGCAAGAACGCAGTAGCTGATCAGTCGTTTCATTGTCAGGTTCCTCGGCAGCTTATTGTTATGGGGCCCGGAGTCTGCGCGCCGGTGATGCCAAGTTACGCAGCCTCGGGCGGGGCAAAACGCACAGCGGCGACGTGCTCTTGCACTGCAGCGACCTGTACGCTTGAACGTCGCTTGCAACTGGCGTATCAAGGTCCGCACGCTGCCCGTCAACCGAGTGCGCTCCATGTCCCAGGATTTCTACTTCTTGTTGATGCCGGGTTTCTCGGCCATCGGCTTCATTTCGGCCATCGAGCCGTTGCGGGTCGCCAATCGTTTTCGTGGCGAGCTGTACCGCTGGCATGTGCTGAGCGCCGATGGTGGGGCGGTGCTGGCGAGCAATGGCATGTCGGTCAACGCCGATGCTGCGCTGGAGCCATTGAAGAAGGGCGCGACGCTCTGGGTGGTGGCGGGGTTCGAACCGCTGAAATTCGCCACCCCGGCCCTGGAGCGTTGGCTGCATCGTTTGGACAATGAAGGCGTGACCCTCGGCGGCATCGACACCGGTAGCGTGGTCCTGGCCGAGGCGGGCCTGTTGGAAGGGCACCGCGTGACCTTGCATTGGGAAGCGATCGAGGCGTTCAAGGAATCTTATCCACAGCTCAGCGTGACCCAGGAACTGTTCGAAATCGACCGTCGCCGCATCACCTGCGCCGGCGGCACTGCGTCCATCGACCTGATGCTTGATCTGATCGGCCAGGCCCATGGTTCGGAACTGGCGATCCAGGTCAGCGAACAGTTCGTGCTGGGGCGCATCCGGCCGCGCAAAGACCACCAGCGCATGGAAATCGCCAGCCGCTACGGCATTCGCAACAAGAAGCTGGTGCACGTCATCGGCGAGATGGAAACTCACAGCGAACCGCCCCTGAGTACCCTTGAACTGGCCGAGTCCATTGGCGTTACCCGCCGCCAGCTCGAGCGGCTGTTCCGCCTGCACCTGAACGACACCCCGAGCAATTTCTACCTGCGCTTGCGCCTGGAAAAGGCCCGGCAATTGCTGCGTCAGACCGACATGAGCGTGCTGGAAGTGAGCATTGCCTGCGGTTTTGAGTCACCGTCGTACTTCACTCGCAGCTATCGGGCACGGTTCGCGCGCTGCCCACGGGAGGATCGGCGGCGGCAGGGGGATGGACGGGAGCTGGTTTGACAGGGTTTTATACTCAATTATGCTCGCGACTATAAATTATACCTGTCGTCATAATTGAGTATAAAACTCACCGATTCGAAGTTGGAGGTGGTGGCCAAGATGCTCAGGAGCCTGGGCGCTCCCTCGCCACAGGTACTGTGTCCGGTTGGAAAGATCTATTTCTTCACTAACGCCGAACATGCTGCCTTATAAGCCTCATGCTGATACTTGTTCAGCGTCGCCGGCAGGGCGAAGTCATGCTTTTTGCTCTGCGCATTGATGGTCTGCGGCGACAGCAGCGTTACCTCGCAGCCCTCCAGCAACTGGAACACCCCCTCGATCTTGAACGTCGTCGGCCCTCCGGCGAATTCCCCTTTCTTGCTGCGCTTCTTGATGGCGATGCGTTCGATACCGTTATCCACCACGAACGCCCGCACCTGAGCGGCGAAGGCCTTGACGTTGGCGGCTTCGTCATCGTCGTCCAGGGCGATTTTCTTGGTGTTGAGGGCGATATGGGTCAGTGCCTGTTGATCCAGCGAGGCAACGGCGATGATTGCTTCGCTGCCTTTGATTTCGATGCCGCAGGTTTTCATGTGAGTCCCTTTACCAATGATGCGCGCAGCTTACCGCGCGGAACGGCTCCTGACGCATCACTCCTGCCCTATCGACTCCAAAAACTCCGACCGATCGTCGCTCACCTGGGCCATGCAGTCGTTTTCGGCGATTTTGTAGGCTTCGCTGCCGGGTTTGGCCGGGAAGGCGGCGATGGCGCAGTCGGCGTCGCGCTGTTTTTGCCACAGCTGTTGGGCGTTCTTGATCTTGGCGGTGATGTCGCTGAGTTGGGCCTTGTCGCTGGCGTAGCGGGTTTGCAGGCGTTCGTTGAGGCTTTGCAGGTTTTCATTGAGCAGTTGTTCGGCGGCGGTTTTGCCGTAGGCCGAGCAGGCCAGGGTCTGGACGTCGTTTTCCACGGCGTCGCAGGGGTTGGGTTCGGTGTCTTCGGTCGCGTGTGCGACGGTGCTGATCAGTGCCAAAGCCAGGAAGATTGATTTCATTGCGTCGCCGCTCGAGTCCAGTGAAAGCCAGTGATGCAGCGGATTCTGGCGCAAGCGTCGGGTAAAGAACAGACGGGCAGGGTGGGCCGGGCATAGCCCATTGTCGCGGATTGACGCTTTCGGCAATTCCCCTGTCGTTTTTGCACCCGGTCGCCACGGCCCTCAGGCATATGCTGGCCCCAAAGCGCCGGCACACGATTCGGCGCATGAATCGCTGACAAAAGGGGACTGCCTGATGAGCCCAGCCGAATTGCACGCCGACAGCATCGTTATCGACGGGCTGATCATTGCCAAGTGGAACCGCGACCTGTTCGAAGACATGCGCAAGGGCGGCCTGACCGCAGCCAACTGCACCGTGTCGGTGTGGGAAGGTTTCCAGGCCACCATCAACAACATCGTTGCCAGCCAGAAACTGATCCGCGAGAACAGTGACCTGGTGATCCCGGTGAAAACCACCGCCGACATCCGTCGCGCCAAGGAACAAGGCAAGACCGGCATCATCTTCGGCTTCCAGAACGCCCACGCCTTCGAAGACCAGCTCGGCTACGTCGAGATCTTCAAGCAGCTCGGCGTGGGTGTGGTGCAGATGTGCTACAACACCCAGAATCTGGTCGGCACCGGTTGCTATGAGCGCGACGGCGGCCTGTCGGGCTTCGGCCGTGAAATCGTCGCCGAGATGAACCGGGTCGGCATCATGTGCGACCTGTCCCACGTCGGTTCCAAGACTTCCGAAGAAGTCATCCTCGAATCGAAGAAGCCGGTCTGCTATTCCCACTGCCTGCCGTCCGGCCTGAAAGAGCACCCGCGTAACAAGTCCGATGAGGAACTGAAGTTCATCGCCGACCACGGCGGCTTCGTTGGCGTGACCATGTTCGCGCCGTTCCTGGCCAAGGGCATCGATTCGACCATCGACGACTACGCCGAAGCCATTGAATACACCATGAACATCGTCGGCGAAGACGCCATCGGCATTGGTACCGACTTCACCCAGGGCCACGGCCAGGATTTCTTCGAAATGCTGACCCACGACAAGGGCTACGCCCGTCGTCTGACCAGCTTCGGCAAGATCATCAACCCCCTGGGCATCCGCACCGTGGGCGAGTTCCCGAACCTCACCGAGACGCTGCTCAAGCGCGGCCATCCTGAGCGGCTGGTGCGCAAGATCATGGGCGAAAACTGGGTCAACGTCTTGAAAGACGTCTGGGGCGAGTAACCGCCACCGCACCGCTAATCCTCTACCTGCGGCCCTCTGCGCCGCAGGCAATACCACGAATTTCCGGAGTCAAGTTTTCATGGCCAAGATCGCCCCGCAACTGCCTATCGAAGTCGACAGCGAAACCGGTGTCTGGACCTCCGACGCCCTGCCGATGCTGTACGTGCCGCGTCACTTCTTCGTCAACAACCACATGGGCATCGAGGAAGTCCTGGGCGCCGACGCCTATGCCGAGATTCTCTACAAGGCCGGCTACAAATCCGCCTGGCACTGGTGTGAAAAAGAAGCCGAATGCCATGGCCTGGAAGGTGTCGCGGTGTTCGAGCACTACATGAAGCGCTTGTCCCAGCGTGGTTGGGGTCTGTTCAAGATCCAGGACATCGACCTGGACAAAGGCACCGCCAGCGTCAAACTCGAACATTCGGCGTTCGTCTATGTGTACGGCAAGGTCGGGCGCAAGGTCGACTACATGTTCACCGGCTGGTTCGCCGGCGCCATGGACCAGATCCTGGCCGCTCGCGGCAGCAAGATCCGCACCGTGGCCGAACAGGTCTATGGCGGTTCCGAAGAAGGCCACGACGACGGCCTGTTCATCGTCAAGCCGTTGTAAGTCGAGGATTGCGCCATGGCTTTTGAAGCAATGTTCCAGCCGATCCAGATCGGCAAACTGACCATCCGCAACCGCGTGCTCAGCACCGCCCACGCCGAGGTCTACGCCACCGACGGCGGCATGACCACCGACCGGTACGTGAAGTATTACGAAGAAAAGGCCAAGGGCGGCATCGGGCTGGCGATCTGCGGTGGCTCGTCGGTGGTCGCCATCGACAGCCCGCAGGAATGGTGGAGTTCGGTGAACCTGTCCACCGACCGCATCATCCCGCACTTCCAGAACCTGGCCGACGCCATGCACAAGCATGGCGCCAAGATCATGATCCAGATTACCCACATGGGCCGGCGCTCGCGCTGGGATGGTTTCAACTGGCCGACCCTGATGTCGCCGTCCGGCGTGCGTGAGCCAGTGCACCGCGCCACCTGCAAGACCATCGAGCCGGAAGAAATCTGGCGGGTGATCGGCAACTACGCCCAGGCGGCACGGCGTGCCAAGGCCGGTGGCCTGGATGGCGTCGAGCTGTCCGCCGTGCACCAGCACATGATCGACCAGTTCTGGAGCCCACGGGTCAACAAGCGTACCGACGAATGGGGCGGCACCTTCGAAGGCCGGATGAAGTTCGGCCTGGAAGTGTTGAAAGCCGTGCGTGCCGAGGTCGGTGACGATTTCTGCGTGGGCATGCGCATCTGCGGTGACGAGTTCCACCCGGACGGCTTGTCCCACGAGGACATGAAGCAGATCGCCAAGTACTACGATGACACCGGCATGCTGGACTTCATCGGCGTGGTGGGCTCGGGTTGCGACACCCACAACACCCTGGCCAACGTCATCCCGAACATGAGTTATCCACCGGAGCCGTTCCTGCACCTGGCCGCCGGTATCAAGGAAGTGGTCAAGGTCCCGGTCCTGCACGCGCAGAACATCAAGGACCCGAACCAGGCCACGCGGATCCTGGAGGGCGGTTACGTCGACATGGTCGGCATGACCCGCGCCCATATCGCCGACCCGCACCTGATCGCCAAGATCAAGATGGGCCAGATCGACCAGATCAAGCAGTGCGTCGGCGCCAACTACTGCATCGACCGCCAGTACCAGGGCCTGGACGTGCTGTGCATCCAGAACGCCGCGACGTCCCGTGAATACATGGGCGTGCCGCACATCATCGAGAAGTCCACCGGGCCGAAACGCAAGGTGGTGGTCGTTGGTGCCGGCCCGGCCGGGATGGAAGCGGCGCGTGTGGCCGCCGAACGTGGGCACGACGTGACCCTGTTCGAGAAGAAAGAATTCATCGGCGGGCAAATCACCACGGCCTCGAAGGCTCCGCAACGGGACCAGATCGCCGGTATCACCCGCTGGTTCCAACTGGAGCTGGCGCGGTTGAAAGTCGACCTGCGCCTGGGCGTGGCGGCTGATGCGGCGACCATCATGGACCTGCGTCCAGATGTGGTGGTACTGGCTGTCGGCGGGCATCCGAACCTGGAGCAGAACGAGCACTGGGGCGCCGCCGAAGGGCTGGTGGTCAGCAGCTGGGACGTGCTCGACGGCAAGGTCGCGCCAGGCAAGAACGTGCTGGTCTACGACACCATTTGCGAGTTCACCGGCATGTCGGTGGCCGACTTCCTCGCCGACAAGGGCAGCCAGGTCGAGATCGTCACCGACGACATCAAGCCGGGCGTGGCGATTGGCGGGACGTCGTTCCCTACCTACTACCGCAGCATGTACCCCAAGGAAGTGATCATGACCGGGGACATGATGCTGGAGAAGGTCTACCGCGAAGGCGACAAGCTGGTGGCGGTGCTGGAGAACGAATACACCGGTGCCAAGGAAGAACGCGTGGTGGACCAGGTGGTGGTGGAAAACGGCGTGCGGCCGGACGAAGAAATCTACTACGCGCTCAAGGAAGGGTCGCGCAACAAGGGCCAGATCGACGTCGAAGCCCTGTTCGCGATCAAGCCCCAACCGTGCCTGGAGCAGAGCGGCGAGGGCTACCTGCTGTTCCGCATCGGCGACTGCGTGGCCCAGCGTAATACCCACGCTGCCATCTACGACGCCCTGCGGTTGTGCAAGGATTTCTAACGGCTTGTGGATAACCCTGTGGGAGCGGGCTTGCTCGCGAAAGCGGTGGATCAGTCGACATCGATGTTGAATGTCAGTCCGTCTTCGCGAGCAAGCCCGCTCCCACAGGAATCGAGCAAGACATCCAGGTTTCTGTGCCTGCAAGACCTGAGGTCTTTGGGAGCTTCACCATGCTGAACACCCTTCTCCCCATCCTGCTGTTCGCTGCCCTGGGCCTCGCGGTCCTCGGCGCCTTGCGGCGGGTAAACATGTGGCGCCGGGGCCGACCGGCCAAGGTCGACCTGATCGGCGGCCTCTTCGCCATGCCCAAGCGCTACATGGTGGATTTGCACCATGTGGTGGCGCGGGACAAATACATTGCCAATACCCACGTGGCCACGGCCGGTGGTGCGGTGGCGTCGGTGGTGCTGGCGATCCTGGTCCACGGCTTTGGCCTGCATAACCGCTGGCTCGGCTACGCGTTGCTGTTGATGTCGGCGGTGATGTTCGTCGGTGCGATCTTCGTCTACCTGCGTCGACGCAATCCGCCGGCCCGTTTGTCCAAGGGACCGTGGATGCGCCTGCCGAAAAGCCTGCTGGCCTTCTCGGCGTCATTCTTCCTGGTGACCCTGCCGGTGGCGGGCATCCTGCCGGAGAACTTCGGCGGTTGGCTGGTGGCGGCGATCCTGGGTGTCGGTGTGCTGTGGGGCGTCTCGGAATTGTTCTTCGGCATGACCTGGGGCGGGCCGATGAAGCACGCCTTCGCCGGGGCCCTGCACCTGGCCTGGCACCGCCGTGCCGAGCGCTTTGGCGGTGGCCGTTCCACCGGTCTCAAGCCGCTGGACCTGAACGACCCCGCCGCACCGCTGGGCGTTGAGAAACCCAAGGATTTCACCTGGAACCAATTGCTCGGTTTCGATGCCTGCGTACAGTGCGGCAAGTGCGAAGCCGCCTGCCCGGCCTTTGCCGCCGGCCAGCCGCTGAACCCGAAGAAACTCATCCAGGATATGGTCGTCGGCCTGGCCGGCGGCACCGATGCGAAATTCGCCGGTAGCCCGTACCCAGGCAAACCGGTGGGCGAACACGCTGGCAATCCCCATCAGCCGATCGTCAACGGCTTGGTGGACGCCGAGACCCTGTGGTCTTGCACCACCTGCCGGGCGTGCGTCGAGGAATGCCCGATGATGATCGAGCACGTCGATGCCATCGTCGACATGCGCCGGCACCTGACCCTGGAAAAGGGCGCGACACCGAACAAGGGCGCCGAGGTCCTGGAAAACCTCATCGCCACCGACAACCCGGGCGGCTTCGCCCCGGGCGGACGGATGAACTGGGCGGCGGACCTGAACCTGAACCTGCTCAGTGAGAAGAAATCCACCGACGTGCTGTTCTGGGTTGGCGACGGTGCTTTCGACATGCGCAACCAACGCACCCTGCGCGCCTTTGTCAAAGTGCTCAAAGCCGCGAAAGTCGACTTCGCCGTGCTTGGCCTCGAAGAACGCGACAGCGGCGACGTGGCCCGGCGCCTGGGTGACGAAGCGACCTTCCAGCTGTTGGCCAAACGCAACATCCAGACCCTGGCCAAGTACAGCTTCAACCGCATCGTCACCTGCGACCCCCACAGCTTCCACGTGCTGAAAAACGAATACGGCGCCTTCGATGGCAACTACCTGGTGCAACACCACAGCACCTACCTGGCGGAAATCATCGACGCCGGCGCGCTGAACCTTGGCCAGCACAAGGGCGACAGCGTGACTTATCACGACCCGTGCTACCTGGGCCGCTACAACGGCGAATACGAGGCGCCGCGCCAAGTACTGCGTTCGCTGGGTATCGAGGTCAAGGAAATGCAGCGTTCCGGTTTCCGCTCCCGTTGCTGCGGCGGTGGCGGCGGTGCGCCGATCACCGACATCCCGGGCAAGCAGCGGATCCCCGACATGCGCATGGAAGACATCCGCGAAACCGGTGCCGAGCTGGTGGCCGTGGGTTGTCCACAATGCACCGCGATGCTTGAAGGTGTGGTCGAACCTCGACCGATGATCAAGGACATCGCCGAACTGGTGGCCGATGCGCTGCTGGAAGACGCGGCCCAGAGCAAGCCCGTGGCCCCAGCCAAACGTGAACCCGCGGAGGTGCATTAATGAGCGACATCATCCGCCGCGACCCTCGCGCCGAGTGGATCGCCCGCAACCGCCTGCACCCGTTGCATGCGGCCATGCAACCGGTACAGCACAGCTGGATGGGGCCCAACGGCGTCATTCGCAAGAACGTTCATGGCGTCGGTTTCATCGGCCCCAACGGCATCAAGCGCATCGACCGTAGCGGTGCCCAGCAGGGGGGGGCGACCAAACGTACCGCCGCCACCGAAGTGCAACTGCCGCTGCATCAAGTACCGCAACCGGCGTTCCACATTTGTGTCGTTCCGGACATGGTCGGTGGCCGTCTCAGCAGCCACGACCGCGACCTGTTGGGTCTGGCCCATCAGCTTGCCGGCGCGGAAGGCGCGGTGCTGGCGGTGGTGTTCGGCGAGCACAAGGAAAACGCCTTCGCCACGGCCGGTGTCGACCGCTTGCTGGTATTGGAAGGCGAGGAATTCAGCGGTTATGCACCGGAACAACGGGTGCAAGGCCTTCGGGCTGTGGATAACCAATTCAACCCACGCCATTGGCTGCTGCCCGACAGCCGCACCGGTGGCGGCGAACTGGGCCGGCGTTTTGCCGCGGCCCTGGGCGAACGCCCGGCGACGCGGGTCTGGCAGGTCAAGGGCGAGGAATGCATCGGCCGTGCCGGCGCGGGCCTGCAAGACTTGGCCCGACCCTTGGCGCGCTTGATCCTGGCAGCGGCCGAATGCGCCGAGCCGGTCAGCGAAACCCGTCACGAAGCCCTGCCGGTGGAGTTATCCACAGGCGTGGCGCGCAGTTTGTCGCGCATCGAGGATCTTGGCGCGGTGGCGGTGGACCCGGGGGCGATCCCAATGGCCGAGGCCGAATTCATTTTCTCCGGCGGCAACGGGGTCAAGGACTGGGAGCTTTTCCACAAGACCGCTGCGGCCCTGGGCGCTACCGAAGGCGCTTCGCGGGTGGCGGTGGACGACGGCTTCATGGCTCGCGACCGTCAGGTCGGCGCGTCCGGCACCTGGGTCACGGCGCGGGTCTACGTGGCCGTGGGGATTTCCGGGGCGATCCAGCACCTGCAAGGTATCGGTGCCTGCGACAAAGTGGTGGCGATCAACCTCGACCCGGGCTGCGACATGATCAAACGGGCAGACCTGTCGGTGATCGGCGACAGCGCGGCGATTCTCCAGGCCTTGATCGCGGCGGTAGAGGCTTACCGCAACGAAACCAAGCGCGATGCGGCTTAAGCTAAGGATTCAATCATGAGTACTCAAGTGATCAGCCTGGTGTCCATCGGCGCTCACCCCACCTCCGGTCGGCCCCGCCGTGCCGAACAGGACGCCCGGGCCGTGGAGCTGGGCCTGCAACTGGCTGGCAATGACCTGCAAGTGCTGCACGCAGGCGACGTGGCCGAACCGGCCCTGCGGGCTTACCTGGGCATGGGCCTGGACGAACTCCACGTCCTGGAAAACCCCGTCGGCGCTGATGCGTTGCCAGCCCTGACTGACTACCTGCGTGACGCCGGCGCCCAAGTGGTGCTCACCGGCAGCCAGGCGGAAACCGGAGAAGGCTCGGGCATGTTGCCGTTCCTGCTGGCCGAGAATCTGGGTTGGCCGCTGGTGGTTGGGCTCGCTCAGGTCGAGTCCATCGACGGCGGCGTGGCCCTGGTGCTGCAAGCCTTGCCGCGTGGGCAACGCCGACGTCTCAAAGTGCGCCTGCCGTTTCTGGCCACTGTGGATAACGCTGCGCCAAAACCTCGGCAAAGCGCCTACGGCCCGGCCCGGCGTGGGGCGTTGCATGCCGAGGAAGTCGAAGTGATCGACGACACCCTGCTGGCGGTGGCAACCCTGCAACCGGCCAAACCACGGCCCAAACGCTTGAAAGTGATCAAGGCCAAGAGCGGCGCCGACCGCATGAAAGCCGCCACGGCCAAGGCCAGTGGCGGAGGCGGGCAAGTGCTCAAGGGCGTGAGCGCGGAGGCGGGGGCCGAGGCGATTCTCAAGTTGTTGGTGGAGGAAGGGGTGGTTCGCTAAATCCAGGCTCACCACAAACCCTTGTGGGAGCAAGCCTGCTCGCGATAGCGGTCTTACATTCACATCCATGTTGACTGGCATGGCCTCATCGCGAGCAGGCTCGCTCCCACAAGGTGTTGCGGTTTTTACCCACAATCCCTGTGCGCGCCTCTGTGGATAACCTGTTCGGACCTACCCGGACACCGCGCCAATCAGGCCTTTCGAGCCTTCGCTTAAAAAACGATCAACCTGACCTGCCGCAACATCCAGCCATAAAACCGCTGTCCCGACGTGTTGCCGCGCCTCAAACCTGCGCGTAAGAAAACCGCTTGTCAGCCAAAGGAGCCATATCAATGGAAGTTGAATTTCGTCCAGCCTTGCCCACGGATACCCGGGAGATCGCTCGTTTGTTCCGGATTTCCTCAGAGGGCGCATCGGATTACATCTGGAGCCAATTTGCGGAGCCAGGGCAGGACTTGCTGGACGTGGGTGCTGCTCGTTATGCCCGCGAGGATGTCGATTTTTCCTATCAGAACTGCCTTATCGCAGAAGCCGGCGGACGGGTCATCGGCATGATGCATTGTTATGTGACACGTGATGATCCGCTGGCGACTCCCACCACCGATCCGATCCTGGCGCCCTACGCCGACATGGAAGTCCCCGATACCCTCTACATTTCAAGCCTGGCCCTGCATGAAGGCTGGCGCAACAAGGGCCTCGGCGCGCGCTTTCTCGAACGGGCGCAACAGCGGGCCGATCAACTGGCGCTCAACGGCCTGAGCCTGATCGACTACGCCGCGAATACCGGCGCCCGCCGGTTCTATGAGCGCCATGGCTTTGGCATCGTCAAGACCTGTCAGGTTGTCCCGCATCCAATGATTCGGGTGACGGGGGAGGCGTACCTCATGCATCGGCCTTGAGACCCCACAGGTGGATTGCTTACCCACAATCCCTGTGTGCGCCTCTGTGGATAACCTGTTCGCCCCTCGCTGCACCCCATGCAAATCAGGCCCTGCAGGCCTTCGCTCAAAAAACAGTCAGCCTAACCCACGGTTTTTATTGGTTTTTATCTGTGAGTAAGAGGCCGTTCCAGCACCAACTTGCCCCCAATCTCTGTTGGCGCTTCTGTGGATAAGATGTTCGCTCTACGCTGCAAGCCATACGGGCCGGGGCGTTCAGTGGGTTGATCATAAAATGATCGATTGGCCGTTTTTATCAGGAAAACCCCGGGAAAACCCCGCTTTACAAGCCGTCCAAAGGGTTTTCCACAGAATCGTCAAAATTACCCCCAAACACTGTTGGCGCTTCTGTGGATAAGGTGTTCGCTCACCTCTAAAGGCCTTGTTGGGCAAGGCTTGCAGGTAATTGATCAAAAAACAACCGGCAGCCCGGAAAAACCATCATTGTCCATAAGTCACGGTTTTTATTCACTTTGTCGCTGAAAAAATACCGGACATACCCACACTTGTCCCCATTTGCTGTGGGTGGTCGTGTGGATAACTTGTTCGCCGAACGCTACAAGCCACGGTTTGCATAGCGCAAATCGCGATAGATCAAATTTCATACAGTTCTAAGGCACACCCTTGACGAGGGTCTGTCGGCTGTCTTCACTTCCATGGCACAAGGACATCGCACTTTATCCACATCAGGTTCAGGGAGAACACATGATGGATAGCAAGGCCCCCCGCTTGCACCCGCTCTCACCGGTGACCTGTGTCCCGGCATCTCCCACCTCTTTACATAAACGCATTCATCGACGCGCCGCCAATCAGCGTGCGCGTCTATAGCGCCCGGGTTTTCCCCCTGTAGCACCGCTGACTGCCGCCGGACCCTGCAAGGGACGGTGGCCAGGCGTTCGTGCGCCTGTCGATTTGCAGGCAACCGCAGAGTTGCCCCATCTGCCTGAGAGGACTTGAACATGACACGGATCTCGACCCCCATCAGTGATATCCAGGAGCACTACGACGTGATCGTCATCGGTTCCGGCTACGGTGGTGGCATTGCTGCCTCGCGCCTGTCCAGGGCCGGGCGCAAGGTCTGCCTGCTGGAGCGTGGCCGGGAAATCCAGCCCGGCGAATACCCCAACACCCTGGTGGCGGCCACCGAGGAACTGCAAGTCCACGACCCGGATGGGCACATCGGTTCGCGTACCGGGCTGTTCGACCTGCACGTCAACGCCCAGCAGAACGTGGTGGTCGGTTGTGGCCTGGGCGGCACTTCGCTGATCAATGCCAACGTTGCGCTGGAGCCGGAGCCCGGTGTGTTCGAGGACCCGCGCTGGCCCCAGGCGGTGCGCGAACACCGCGACACGCTGCTCAAGGACGGCTACGCCCGGGCCCGGGAGATGCTCAAGCCCAATCCTTATCCGGCTTCGCAGCCGAACCTGCCCAAGCTCGACGCCCACAAGAAGTCGGCCGACTACCTCAAGCAAGGCGCGCATTTCTACAAGCCGCCGATCAACGTGACCTTCGACAAGCTGCCCAACAACCTCAACCACGTCGGCGTCGAACAGTTGCCCTGCAATGGCTGTGGCGATTGCGTCTCGGGCTGTAACAACAAGGCCAAGAACACCACGCTGATGAACTACCTGCCGGATGCCTGGAACCACGGCGCAGAGATTTTCTGCCAGGCCGAGGTGCGGCACCTGGAACGCGACGGCGATGGCTGGATCGTGCACTTCCAATACCTGGACAGTGGCCGCGAGATGTTCTCGGCGCCGACCCTGTTCGTGCGGGCCGATATCGTGGTGGTGTCCGCCGGTACCCTGGGTTCCACCGAAATCATGTTGCGCTCGCGAGACAAGGGCCTGTCGATGTCCAGCCAGTTGGGCGAGAACATGAGCGGCAATGGCGACATCCTCGGTTTCGGCCACAACTGCGACCAGGTCATCAACGGCATCGGCTTTGGCGCCCATTCGGCCAAGGAGCTGGAACCGGTGGGACCGTGCATTACCTCAATCATCGACATGCGTACCGAAGGCGACTGGCGCAGCCGCATGGTCATCGAGGAAGGTTCGATTCCCGGTGCCCTTGGCTCAGCCATGGTGCCGAGCATGGCGGCATTCGCCGGGATGATCGGCGTGCCCACCGATACCGGCTTCGGTGCCAGCCTCAAGTACAAGGGCCGGGAAGCCGAGAGTTTCCTGCGCGGCCCCTACCATGGTGCGCTGCATAACATGCAGACCTACCTGATCATGAGCCATGACAACGCCAAGGGCCGCATGCTGCTCGATAACAAGGACCAACTGCGCATCGATTGGCCAGGCGTCGGCGAACAGGAAAACGTCACCCTCGGCAATGAACGCTTGCACCAGAGCACCAAGGCCCTGGGTGGGATCTGGGTCGAGAATCCGATCTGGACCAAGCTGCTCAAGCACAGCATCGTCTCGGTCCACCCGTTGGGCGGTTGTGTGATGGGCGAAGATGCGACGCAAGGAGTGGTCAACCACAAGGGCCAGGTGTTCAGTGGCGCCAGCGGTACCGATGTCTACCCAGGCCTGTACGTGAGCGACGGCGCAGTGATCCCGACGTCCCTGGCGGTCAACCCACTGTTGACCATCTCGGCGGTGAGCGAGCGCAACATGGGGCTGCTGGCGGCGGATCGGGGCTGGATCATTGACTACACGCTGCCCTCGGCCCCGAGCAAACCCGTGGCGGCGCCGACACTCGGCGTGCAATTCACCGAAACCATGAAGGGCTACTTTTCCACCGCCTTCACCCAAGCCCAGGGCACCGACCTCAGCCTGTACGAAGCGGCGGCCAAGCGGGGCAAGGCCGACAACTCGCCGATCGAATTCACCCTGACCATCACCGCCGACGACCTCAATCGCCTGATCAAGGAGCCGGAGCACGCCGCGACCCTGGTGGGCACCCTCGATGCACCGCTGCTGTCGTCGCAGCCGCTGGTCGCCAGCAACGGCGTATTCAATCTGTTCGAGCAGTACCAGGAGCAGGTTGGCGTGCGGCACATGAACTACGACATGAAGCTGACCGCCGAAGACGGCAGCGATTATTACTTCAGCGCCTTCAAGACCGTGCCCGAGGACAACGGTGTGCTGAACATCTGGCACGACACCAGCACCCTTTACGTCACGCTCTATCGCGGGCCGGACAAGACCGGCGCGGTGATCGGCTCCGGGGTGATGCACATTCTGCCGGCCGACTTCGCCAAGCAGATGACCACCATGAAAGTGCTCAACGCCCGTAACGAGCGTGAGCGTGTGGAGGCACTGGCGCGGTTCGGCAAGTTCTTCGCCGGGATCCTGTGGGAAAGCTACGGCGGGGTTTTCGCCGGCGACGTCTACTTCAACCCGGATGCGCCGCCCCGCTTGAAACGGCCGTTGGTTGCGCCGGCACCGGTGGTGCATTTCTTCCAGACCGAAGACAACGTCGAGTTGCGCCTGACCCGTTACCAGGCCGGTACCAAAGGCCCGGTGATGTTGGTCCATGGCCTGGGCGTGGGCTCGAATATTTTCTCCACCGACACCATCCACACCAACCTGCTGGAGTACCTGTGCAAGTACGAGTACGACGTCTGGCTGCTGGATTTGCGCGTGAGTATCCTGCTGCCGGCCAGCAAGCATGAATGGAACGGCGACCAGGTGGCCCAGTACGACTTCAAGGCCGCCATCGAGCAGATCCAGCAAGCGACCCTGGCCCGTGACGTGCAGTGCGTGGTGCATTGCTATGGCGCGACGACGTTCTTCATGTCGATGCTGGCAGGCTTGCAAGGGGTGCGTTCGGTGGTTTGCTCGCAGATCGCCGCCGACACGGTGGTCGCCACCGCCACCGGGTTGAAGGCCGGTTTGCACTTGCCGGGGATGCTCGATGCCATCGGCATCAAGTCCCTCACGGCCTACGCCGACACCAAGGAAAGCTGGTTCAACAAACTCTACGACAAGGCCCTCAACGGCTATGCCCGGATCGAGGCTCAGGGCTATTGCACCAACCCGGTCTGCCATCGCATCACCTTCATGTATGCGTCGCTGTACCGCCACGACACCCTCAACGAAACCCTGCACGACAACCTGCATGAGTTGTTCGGCGAGTCGAACATTCAGACCTTCGAGCACCTGGCGCTGATCGTGCGCAAGGGGCATCTGGTGGACTTCAAGGGCAATGACGTCTACATGCCGCATTTCGATCGGCTGAAGCTGCCGATCTGCTTCATCAGCGGCGCCGACAACCAGTGCTACCTGCCGCAAAGCACCCTCAAGACCTACGAGCGACTGTGCGAGATGCATGGCCCGCAGTTGTTCAGCCGCCATGAAGTGCCGGGGTATGGTCACATCGACTGCATGTTCGGCAAGGATGCGGTGGTGGATGTGTATCCGATCATCCTTGGGCACCTGGAGAAGACCGCGTTGGGCTGAAGTCGCGACTGACCCGTGGCGAGGGAGCTTGCTCCCGCTCGGCTGCGAAGCAGTCGTCGCTTTTGAAGTCTTGGGGGCCGCTACGCGGCCCAGCGGGAGCAAGCTCCCTCGCCACATGGGTTTTGTGGCGAGTCAGGAATAAGGAAAAAGGATGCCCATGAACACTTACATCCGCTGGTTCCAACGCATCATCTGGGTCGGGATTGTCATGAACATGTTCTTCGCGATCCCGGCGCTGTTCGCGCCGGCGTTGCTGACGTCCATGATCGGCCTGCCACCCGTATTGTCCGATCCCTGGCTGGAGAACGCCGGCATGTTGCTGGTGGGGATCAGCCTGTTCTACATGCCCTCGGGGTTCAACGCGCCACGTTTCGTGGTGCATTCGTGGTTGTGCGTGCTGTCGCGGCTGGTGGCGGTGGTGTTCTGGATCTACCTGATCAACACCAACAACCAGGGCTCGTTGTTCGTGCCGATGTTGATGGGCGACCTGAGCATGTTCCTGATCCTGGGCGTGCTGTTGTACCTGGGCAGCCCGAAGGTCAATCGTCCGCTGGCCTTGCTTTGCGCCGGGTGGGGGGAATGGCGCGCCGGTTGGGCGCTGCGCTGGCAGAGCCACGGATTCAAGGTCGGCACGTTGCTGGTGGTAGCGCTGCTGGGTTTCATTGGCTACCAGACCTGGTACCAGATGATCCGGGAAGTGCCGCAACCGGACTTCGCCTCAGACGAAGACCATTACAAATACGCCGCCATCGGCCTGGGCATCGAGGCGCGGATTCCCTATTACCTGTTTGCCGTACTGCCGCAGATGTGCCCGGAAAAACTGCCCAAGCCGGGCGGCTACGAGGTGTTCGGTTTCCTCTATGAAAACGGCAACGACCTGCCCATCGGCATGGCCAAGCGGCAGCTCGGCTACCCCACCGTGGAGCCCAACTGCGCTCTGTGCCATACCGGTTCCTACCGGGCCAATGCCAGTGACGTAGCGATTCCGGTCGCCAGCGCGCCGGCCAATACCTTGCAACTGCAAGCCTTCCAGTGGTTCGCCTACGATTGCGCCAGCGACCCGAAATTCACCCCCGATGCGGTCATGGCGGCGATCAACAGCAAGTTCCAACTGGGGTTTTTCGAAAAGCTCTACAACCGTTACCTGATCATCCCGATGGCCAAGAGCGCGCTGCTCAAGCAGAAGCAGTCCTACGCCTGGCAGAAACTGCGTCCGGCCCAAGGCCCTGGGCGGACCGACACCTTCAACCCGACCAAAATGGTGGTGTTCGGCTTCCCCGATGACTCCACCATCGGCACCGTGGATCTGCCGCAGGTCTGGAACCAGAAGCCCCGCGAGTCGATGTACCTGCATTGGGACGGCAATAACAACAAGATCCACGAGCGCAACTACGCAGCGGCCATGGCCGTGGGCGCAACGCCGGAATCGGTGCTGCCGCCGAGTTTCAACCGGGTGACCAACTGGCTGCTGGGCCATAAGGCCCCGGCCTGGCCGTTCGCCCTGGACCAGGCCAAAGTCGCCCAAGGTAAGCCGATCTGGGAGAAAAACTGCGCCGGTTGCCATGACTTCGGCCGCAGCGACACCGGCCAGGTCACTACCAACATCGACCAGTTGGGCACCGATCCCCATCGCCTGAACTCCTTCACCACGGGCTTGGTGGCAGCGTTCCACGGCTTCAAGAAACCACCGTTCGACTTCGGCGCCTACCGCAAGACCCAGAGCTACAGCAACACGCCTACCGACGGCATCTGGCTGCGTGCGCCGTACCTGCACAACGGCTCGGTGCCGACCCTGTGGGATCTGCTGCAAGCGCCGGAACAACGTCCGCAGGTGTTCTACACCGGCTCCGACATCTACGACCAGGAGAAGGTCGGCTTCATCACCAGCGGCGCGCAAATGAAGGCGTCGGCGGATTTCAAATACGACACCCGCCTGGAAGGCAACCACAACGGCGGCCACCTGTATGGCACGCAGCTGTCGGACGTCGACAAGCGAGCCCTGATCGAATTCATGAAGACCCTGTAACCCGGGGCATTGCGAAGGAGCGTCCACATGTCATTACTGCACCATTGGGAACATGAGTTCGACAAGGTCAAGGTCCGCCTGCACGGGTTGGTCACGCGGCTGGAAATGTCCTGGCAGAAACTCGTCAACGAGCTCGAACCCGAAGAGTTCGAGGCCATCGTCAAGCTGCTGCAGCGAGGTCACGACCAGGCGCAATACGTCATCAAGCATGGTGAGCTGCCGGACGATGAACCGGCCGTACCGTGGGAACTGGCCCATGGCTTGTCGATCCTCAAGATCGGCAATCCCAGCCCCTTGCCGCAAACCGTCGCCGAGCTCCCTACTCAGGTACTCAAGGACGGCACCTTGCTCGGCTGTCGCAAATGGGAACTGCTGGACCTGTTGTGGAGCGAGGCGCTGCTCAAGTGGATCGAGAACCTGCGCCATCACGCAACGTTCGCCACCAACCCGGCGCAGGTGAAAATGGACAGCGACGTGGTGCTGGCCATTGCCGGCGACTGGGGCACCGGGCCTTTCGACAGTCACGCACCGGCGGTGGCCGTGGCCTATCAGATGCAGCTGGCCGAGGCCGATTTCACCATCCACCTGGGCGATGTGTATTACGCCGGGACCCATTCCCAGGAAGACGTCGACATGGCCGGCTGGCCCCAGGGCAAGCAGGGCTCGTTCACCCTCAACTCCAACCACGAGATGTACAGCGGTGCCCACGGTTATTTCAAGGAACTGGCCAAGCGTTTCCCGGTGCAACAAGGCACCAGCTACTTTGCCTTGTACAACGACGACTGGCTCGTGGTCGGCCTGGACACTGCCTATGCCTCGGACGCCATGAACCTGTACATGGACGGCACTCTCAATACGCAGCAGATCGAGTGGATGAAAACCCTGCCCAAGCGCAAGAAGCTGATGGTGCTCAGTCATCACCAGGGCTTCGATATTTCCGGGCACAACAAGACTGCACTTTACCAACCGGTGTGCGACGCCCTGGGGCGCGAGCCGGATTACTGGTATTGGGGGCATCTGCACAACGGCATCTGCTATGCGCCGCAAGGCGGATTGCATGCGCGTTGCGCTGGGCACGGGGCGATTCCCTATGGCACCACCAGCGAGCTGAACGGGCATGTGCGGGTGTTGTGGTCGGAAACCCAGTTGGCGGGAGACGAGGCGTATCCGCTGCGGGTGTTGAATGGGTATGTGAAGGTGCAACTGAAGGGGGAGGAGATTGTCGAGACGTTTTATGGGGAGGATGGTTCGGTGCGGTGGTCTTCACAGTAATCGGGTGAATGGGAGACCGCTATCGCGAGCAGGCTCGCTCCCACATTTGATCTTCGGTGTGCCAAAGATCCCTTGTGGGAGCGAGCCTGCTCGCGATGCTTTTAGTTGTCAGCCCTGGACTGGAACACCCTTGAGGTAAGGTGCCGGTTCGGCCCCGAGGTTGTTGAGCATGCGCTCGCTGTACCAGTCGACGAAGTTCACCACGCCGAACTCATAGGTCTTGGAGTACGGGCCTGGCTGGTAGGCGGTGGAGTTGATACCGCGCTGGTTTTCTTCGGCCAGGCGACGGTCCTGGTCGTTGGTGGCGTCCCAGACCTGGCGCATGCGTGCCACGTCATAGTCCACGCCTTCGACCGCGTCCTTGTGCACCAGCCACTTGGTGGTGACCATGGTTTCCTGGGCGCTGATCGGCCACACGGTGAACACGATGATGTGGTCGCCCATGCAGTGGTTCCACGAGTGCGGCAGGTGCAGGATGCGCATCGAGCCCAGGTCCGGGTTCTTGATGCGCCCCATCAGCTTGGCGCAGCCCTGCTTGCCGTCCATGGTCATCGACACGGTGCCCTTGAGCAGCGGCATGCGCACGATGCGGTTACGCAGGCCGAAACTGGCGTGGGCGTAAGGGATCTTCTCGGCTTCCCAGGCGGCGGCGGAAGCGGCCACATGGTCCTTGAAGGCCTGGTCGGCGCGTGGGTCGGTGACGTCGTCCCATTCCAGCAGGGTCTTGAGCAGTTCCGGGTGCGAACCGCCGCAGTGGTAGCACTCGCGGTTGTTTTCCAGCACCAGTTTCCAGTTGGCCTTTTCCATCAAGGTGGTTTGCACCGCCACCTTGGTGTTCTCCATGTCGTACGGTTCCATGTAATGGTTCAGCGTCGACAGGAAGTCATCGATGGCCGGCGGGTTCTCGGCCAGGCTGATGAAGATGTAGCCGCCAGAGGTCTTCACGTTCACGGGCTTGAGGCCGTACTGCTTCATGTCGAAGTCGGCGCCCATCTCGGTACCGGCGAACAGCAGACGACCGTCCAGCTCGTAGGTCCACTGGTGGTAATGGCAGACCAGCTTGGCGACCTTGCCCTTGTCGCTGGTGCACAGCCGCGAACCACGGTGGCGGCAGACGTTATGGAAAGCATGTACCACGCCGTCGGCGCCACGAATGACGATGATCGGGTTCTTGCCGACTTGCAGAGTCAGGTAGTTGCCCTTGGCCGGGATTTCGCAAGTCATGCCGGCGATCAACCATTCTTTCTGGAAGATTTCCTGCATGTCGATATCGAACAGGCGCTCATCGGAGTAGAACGGTTGTGGCAGCGAGAAGGTGCGCTCGCGCTCCTGCAGCATCTGTGCGGTGGCCTTGCGTGCGGGTTCCAGCGGATCGCCCAGGCTCAGGGTGGTGGTGACGTCCATCGTTTTATCCTCATGGCCCTCTACGTGACCATCAAAAAAGTGGCTGATCGGTTGTGCTACGCAAGGCAGAAAATTGTGTTTGTCTGTTGAGGCGAGTGTGGGGCCGCGCAGGGGCGCAACCTTATCCATGGGCGACATGGCCCAATCTGTTCCCGACGCGCTAGCCCCGGTAGTTGGGGGCTGGTCGCGATAAGTATGTGAATGTCGCAGATAGGTAAATGGTCACCCAGGCGCCTGCGCACAATCGCCATCATGAAGGCCGGCAGTCGGCCGTGGAGATCAGCATGTCCAATAATTTCCTGAACCCGGTCACCACCCAGACCTGGGCCAATGGCCGACATATCGTACGTTGCGTCAAAGTCATCCAGGAAACCTGGGATGTGCGCACCTTCTGCTTCATGGCCGACCAGCCGATCATGTTCTTTTTCAAGCCGGGGCAGTTTGTCACCCTGGAGCTGGAAATCGAAGGCCAGCCGATCATGCGCTCCTACACCATCTCCAGCTCGCCGTCGGTGCCCTACAGTTTCTCGGTGACCATCAAGCGCGTGCCGGGGGGCAAGGTGTCCAACTGGTTGCACGACACCCTGCATGAAGGCCAGGAGCTGGCGGTGCACGGGCCGGTGGGGTTGTTCAATGCCATCGATTTCCCGAGCCCGAAAGTCCTGTACCTGAGCGGTGGCGTGGGGATCACGCCGTGCATGTCCATGGCTCGCTGGTTCTACGACACCAACGCCAATGTCGACATGACTTTCATCCACAGCGCCCGCTCGCCCAAGGACATCATCTACCACCGCGAGCTGGAACACATGGCGTCGCGGATCGACAATTTCAGCCTGCACCTGATCTGTGAAAAACATGGCCTGGGCGAGCCCTGGGCCGGGTATCGCGGTTATCTGAACCACAAGATGCTGGAATTGATGGTGCCTGATTTCCTCGAGCGCGAAGTGTTCTGCTGCGGCCCGACCCCGTACATGACCGCGGTCAAGCGTCTGCTGGAAGCCGCCGGCTACGACATGAAGCGTTACCACGAGGAGTCCTTCGGCGCCACGCCACCGGAAGCCCGTGCCGACGCGGTGGAACAGGCCGAACAGGCAGCCGACGCCCCTGAAGTCGATGCGGCGGACCTGCACCTGGTGGAGTTCACCTCCTCGGGCAAGAGCATTCGCGTGGGACCGGGAGAAACCGTACACGCCGCCGCCGCCAAGCTCGGCATGATGATCCCCAAGGCCTGCGGCATGGGCATCTGCGGCACCTGCAAGGTGTTGAAGCTGGGCGGGGAAGTGGAAATGGACCACAACGGCGGGATCACCGAAGACGACGAGGCCGAGGGTTACATCCTGTCGTGCTGCAGCGTGCCGAAGGGGGATGTGCGGATCGAGTTTTGATGTCGCAGTGAAGTCCCTGTGGCGAGGGAGCTCGCTCCCGCTCGGCTGCGCAGCAGTCGTAATCCGGTCGATGCGATTTCCCTTTGGCACCGCATGTTCTGATGGGAGGGCTGCTGCGCAGCCCAGCGGGAGCAAGCTCCCTCGCCACAAAAGCCCAAAAGCCTGAAGATATCGGTCGTTGCTTCAGGCGCCCATTACTTCCCGAATATCCGCCGCCAATTCCCGCACTCGCGCTTCTTCGGTGTCCCACGAGCACATGAAGCGTGCGCCGCCCTTGCCGATGAAGGTGTAGAAGCGCCAGCCCTTGGCGGTCAGTGCGGCGATGGCTGGCTCCGAGAGTTGCAGGAACACGCCGTTGGCCTGGACCGGGAACATCAGTTCCACGCCGGGAATGTCGCTGACCAGTTCCGCCAGCAATTGGGCGCAGTGGTTGGCGTGGCGGGCGTGCTTGAGCCAGGCCTGGTTCTGCAGCAAGCCGACCCAGGGCGCGGAGAGGAAGCGCATTTTCGAGGCCAGTTGCCCGGCCTGTTTGCAGCGATAGTCGAAATCCACGGCCAGGTCATGGTTGAAGAACAGGATCGCTTCGCCCACCGCCATGCCGTTTTTCGTGCCGCCGAAGCACAACACGTCCACGCCGGCCTTCCAGGTCAGGTCCGCCGGGGAGCAGCCGAGGAAGGCGCAGGCGTTGGAGAACCGCGCGCCGTCCATGTGCAGGTTCAGCCCCAGTTCCTTGCAGGTGACGCTGATGGCGCGGATTTCATCCGGGGTGTAGACGCTGCCGACTTCCGTGGCCTGGGTCAGGGTCACGACCCGTGGCTTGGGGTAGTGGATGTCCTGGCGCTTGAGGGCGATCTCGCGGATCGACTCGGGGGTCAGCTTGCCGTTTTCGGTGCGCGCCACCAGCAGCTTGGAACCGTTGGAGAAAAATTCCGGTGCGCCGCATTCGTCGGTTTCGACGTGGGCGGTTTCCGAGCAGATCACGCTGTGATAACTCTGGCACAGTGAGGACAGCGCCAAAGAGTTGGCCGCCGTGCCATTGAACGCGAAGAACACTTCGCAGTCGGTTTCGAACAAGGCCCGGAAATCATCCGCCGCGCGGTGGGTCCATTCGTCGTCGCCGTACGCGCGTTGGTGACCCTGGTTAGCTTCTTCCATGGCCGCCCAGGCTTCGGGGCAAATGCCGGAATAGTTGTCGCTGGCGAACTGTTGACTCTTGTCGGTCATGGCCTTGCTCCTGATATAGAGAGTCCTGGATAAAGAGATCCCTGGCGGAACGCCCGGATGGGGCGTTCCAAGGTTCGGCGTGCTTGGGTCCACAGCGCCGTGGTCGATACTGGTGCGCACTTTACCCAAGATTAGCGAGGGAACACACCGGATGTTTCTGTCAGGAAATCACAAGGTCATCGAGTCGCTTTACTCATGAGCAGGCGTGACGGTGCCTTGGACCTGCTCAAGTGGTTGGCGCTTTTGTCGATGGTCTTCGATCATCTGCGATATGTCGGTTTTTCCGTCGATTGGCTCTATGTGCCGGGGCGGTTGGCGTTCCCATGGTTCTGCTTGGCGATGGCGGCGAACCTGGCGCGCAGTGGTGCCAGCGCTGCTCCATGGCGGTACTTGGGCTGGCTGCTGTTATTCAGTGCCGTCAGCGAGATCCCCTACCGCTTGTTCATTCTCGACCCTTCCACACTGAACGTCATGCCGACGCTGGTGCTCGGGTTGCTTGTGGCGCGTTGTTGGCAAACGCCCACCCTGGAAGCCCGATTCCTGGCCGTGGCGGCGTTGCTGCTGGCGGTGCTGTTTTCGTCGCAGCTGATGTTCGGCTTCTTTGGCGTGCTGCTGCCGCTGGCGATGCTGCTGGTCTTCAGGCGTCCCTTGTACATGGCCTTGTTGCCGGGGCTGGTTTGCGTGGCTGCCAACCAATGGCGGGTGTTGTATGGCGCGGCATGGCTGGGGGATGGGGTGGCGTTGTGGGGCCTGGTGGCTTGCCTGATCGCGCCATGGCTTGGGTTGATGCTTTTACGACAGGCTGGTGGTTTTCATCCACCGCCCATGCGGCGCTGGGCCTACGTGCTGTATCCCGCGCATTTTCTGCTGTTGCTCGCGGTTCGCTAGATCGCCGCATAGCCCTGTGGGAGCAGCATTTTGGGAGCAAAGCTGTGGGAACAATGCCTGTGGGAGCAAGGCTTGCCCGCGATGAAAGCGACGCGGTCTCCCATGAACCGAGGCGCCTGGATCGCGAGCAAGCTTTGCTCCCACAGTGCTATCCCGCAGCCCTTGCTCTCCGACTCTTTGAGCGCATGTCGTAAACGCACCTTTGCGTGGCGTCCATAGGCATTTGACATGCCTGCGCCAGCCATACCATCGCATCCAAAGGGCACGACCGAACGGTCCGTGCCTCACCGAGACGAAAGGCGCACCGCCGCCGCTGGGAGAGACGCGATGTTCAGCAAGCAAGACCAAATCCAAGGCTACGATGATGCACTGCTGGCGGCGATGAACGCCGAAGAGCAACGCCAGGAAGATCACATCGAGCTGATCGCGTCAGAGAACTACACCAGCAAGCGCGTGATGCAGGCCCAGGGCAGCGGCCTGACCAACAAGTATGCCGAAGGCTATCCGGGCAAGCGCTACTACGGTGGCTGCGAGCACGTCGACAAAGTCGAAGCCCTGGCCATCGAGCGCGCCAAACAACTGTTCGGCGCCGATTACGCCAACGTCCAGCCGCACTCCGGGTCTTCGGCCAACAGCGCCGTGTACCTGGCCCTGCTGCAGGCTGGCGATACCATCCTGGGCATGAGCCTGGCCCACGGCGGTCACTTGACCCACGGCGCCAAAGTGTCGTCCTCGGGCAAGCTCTACAACGCGGTGCAATACGGCATCGACACCACCACCGGCCTGATCGACTACGACGAAGTCGAGCGCCTGGCGGTCGAGCACAAGCCGAAGATGATCGTGGCCGGTTTCTCCGCTTACTCCAAGATCCTGGATTTCCCACGCTTCCGCCAGATCGCCGACAAGGTCGGTGCCCTGTTGTTCGTCGACATGGCTCACGTCGCGGGCCTGGTCGCCGCTGGCCTGTACCCGAACCCGCTGCCGTACGCCGATGTGGTCACCACCACCACCCACAAGACCCTGCGCGGTCCACGTGGCGGCCTGATTCTGGCCAAGGCCAACGAAGAAATCGAGAAGAAGCTCAACGCCGCGGTATTCCCGGGTGCCCAGGGCGGCCCGCTGATGCACGTGATCGCCGGCAAAGCGGTGTGCTTCAAGGAAGCGGCGGAGCCAGGCTTCAAGGCCTATCAGCAGCAAGTGATCGATAACGCCCAGGCCATGGCTGGCGTGTTCATCAAGCGCGGCTACGATGTAGTGTCCGGCGGCACCGATAACCACCTGTTCCTGGTCAGCCTGATCCGTCAGGGCCTGACTGGCAAGGACGCCGATGCCGCCCTGGGCCGCGCCCACATCACCGTCAACAAGAACGCCGTGCCGAACGACCCGCAATCGCCGTTCGTGACCTCGGGCCTGCGTATCGGCACCCCGGCGGTGACCACCCGCGGCTTCAAGGTTACCCAGTGCGTCACGCTGGCCGGCTGGATCTGCGACATCCTCGACAACCTCGGCGATGCCGATGTCGAGGCCAACGTTGCCCAGCAAGTAGCGGCCCTGTGCGCGGACTTCCCGGTTTATCGCTGAGTCGGTTTTGGAGTAATGACTATGCAACGCTATTCGGGCTTCGGCCTCTTCAAACACTCTCTCAGCCATCACGAAAACTGGCAGCGGATGTGGCGCACGCCGACGCCGAAAAAAGTCTACGACGTGGTCATCGTCGGCGGTGGCGGGCATGGCCTGGCGACCGCCTACTACCTGGCCAAGGAACACGGCATCACCAACGTGGCCGTGGTCGAGAAGGGCTGGCTGGGCGGCGGTAACACTGCGCGCAACACCACCATCGTGCGTTCCAACTACCTGTGGGACGAATCGGCCCATCTGTACGAACACGCGATGAAACTCTGGGAAGGCTTGTCCCAGGACCTGAACTACAACGTGATGTTCTCCCAGCGTGGCGTCTACAACCTGTGCCACACCCTGCAGGACATCCGTGATTCCGAGCGTCGCGTCAGCGCCAACCGCCTCAACGGCGTGGACGGTGAATTGCTCACCGCCAAACAAGTGGCCGACGAGATCCCGTACCTGGATTGCTCGAAAAACACCCGCTACCCGGTGATGGGCGCCACCGTCCAGCGTCGCGGCGGCGTGGCCCGTCACGATGCCGTGGCCTGGGGCTTTGCCCGGGCGGCGGACGCGTTGGGCGTGGACCTGATCCAGCAGACCGAAGTGATCGGTTTCCGCAAGGAAAACGGCGTATGCATCGGTGTGGAAACCAACAAAGGCTTCATCGGCGCCAAGCGCGTCGGCGTGGTGACCGCCGGTAACTCCGGGCACATGGCCAAGCTCGCGGGCTTCCGCCTGCCGATCGAATCCCACCCGCTGCAAGCGCTGGTGTCGGAGCCGATCAAGCCGATCATCGACAGCGTGATCATGTCCAACGCCGTGCACGGCTACATCAGCCAGTCCGACAAAGGCGACCTGGTGATCGGTGCCGGTATCGACGGCTACAACGGCTACGGCCAGCGTGGTTCGTACCCGGTGATCGAGCACACCATCCAGGCCATCGTCGAGATGTTCCCGGTGCTGTCGCGGGTGCGCATGAACCGCCAGTGGGGCGGCATCGTCGACACCACGCCGGACGCCTGCCCGATCATCTCCAAGACCCCGGTGCCGAACATGTTCTTCAACTGCGGTTGGGGTACCGGCGGCTTCAAGGCCACCCCGGGCTCGGGCAACGTCTTCGCTGCAAGCCTGGCCAAGGGTGAAATGCACCCACTGGCCGCGCCGTTTTCCATCGACCGTTTCCACAACGGTGCACTGATCGACGAACACGGCGCTGCTGCCGTCGCCCACTAACAGGAGAAATCCCTATGTTGCACATCTTCTGTCCTCACTGCGGCGAACTGCGCTCCGAAGAGGAATTCCATGCATCCGGCCAGGCGCACATCCCGCGTCCGCTGGACCCCAACGCCTGCACCGACGAGCAGTGGGGCGACTACATGTTCTTCCGCGATAACCCGCGCGGCCTGCACCACGAGCTGTGGATTCACGCCGCCGGTTGCCGCCAGTACTTCAACGCGACTCGCGACACCGTGACCTACGAGATTCTCGAAACCTACAAGATCGGCCAAAAGCCGCAATTCACCGACAAGGCTGACAGTCCGAAAGCGGCCGCACAGGCTCTGGGAGAGAAGGTATGAGCCAGATCAATCGCCTGTCCAACGGCGGACGGATCGACCGCAACAAAGTGCTGAGCTTTACCTTCAACGGCCAGACCTACAAAGGCTTCGAAGGCGATTCCCTGGCCGCTGCACTGCTGGCCAACGGTGTCGACATCATCGGTCGCAGCTTCAAGTATTCCCGCCCGCGCGGCATCTTCGCCGCCGGTGCCGAAGAGCCGAACGCGGTGCTGCAGATCGGCGCCACCGAAGCCACGCAAATCCCTAACGTACGTGCCACGCAACAGGCGCTGTACCAGGGTCTGGTCGCCACCAGCACCAACGGCTGGCCGAACGTGAACAACGACATGATGGGGATTCTCGGCAAGGTCGGCGGCAAGCTGATGCCGCCGGGCTTCTACTACAAAACCTTCATGTACCCGCAATCGTTCTGGATGACTTACGAGAAGTACATCCGCAAGGCCGCAGGGTTAGGTCGCTCGCCGACCGAGAACGATCCGGACACCTACGACTACATGAACCGTCACTGCGACGTGCTGATTGTCGGCGCCGGCCCTGCTGGCCTGGCCGCCGCATTGGCTGCGGCCCGCAGCGGCGCGCGGGTGATCCTGGCCGACGAGCAGGAAGAGTTCGGCGGTAGCCTGCTCGATTCTCGCGAAAGCCTGGATGGCAAGCCGGCGACCGAGTGGGTGGCCGCTGTTGTTGCTGAACTCAAGTCGATGCCGGACGTGGTGCTGCTGCCACGCGCCACGGTCAACGGTTATCACGACCATAACTTCCTGACCATCCACGAGCGCCTCACCGACCATCTCGGTGACCGTGCGCCAATCGGCCAGGTCCGCCAGCGCATCAACCGCGTCCGCGCCAAGCGTGTGGTGCTGGCGACCGGCGCCTGCGAACGCCCGCTGGTCTACGGTAACAACGACGTGCCGGGCAACATGCTGGCTGGCGCGGTCTCCACCTACGTGCGCCGCTATGGCGTGGCACCGGGCAAGAAACTGGTGCTGAGCACCAACAACGACCACGCTTATCGCGTGGCCCTGGACTGGTTCGACGCCGGCTTGCAAGTGGTGGCCGTCGCCGACGCCCGCAGCAACCCACGGGGTGCGCTGGTGGAAGAGGCGCGTGCCAAGGGCATCCGCATTCTCACCGGCAGCGCCGTGATCGAGGCGCGTGGCAGCAAGCGCGTCACCGGGGCACGTGTCGCCGCGATCGATGTCCGCGCCCACAAAGTCACCAGCCCCGGCGAGTGGTTGGACTGCGACCTGGTCGCCAGCTCTGGCGGCTACAGCCCGGTGGTTCACTTGGCTTCGCACTTGGGCGGCAAGCCGATCTGGCGTGAAGACATCCTCGGTTTCGTACCGGGCGAAGCACCGCAGAAGCGCGTGTGTGTCGGCGGCGTGAATGGCGTCTACAGCCTCGGCGACAGCTTGGCCGATGGTTTTGAAGGCGGCGTGCGCGCAGCCAGCGAAGCCGGTTTCAAAGCGGTCGAGGGTGTGTTGCCCAAAGCCCTGAGCCGTCACGAAGAGCCGACCCTGGCGCTGTTCCAGGTACCGCACGAAAAAGCCACCGCACGGGCGCCGAAGCAATTCGTCGACCTGCAGAACGACGTCACCGCCGCCGCCATCGAGCTCGCCACCCGCGAAGGTTTCGAGTCGGTGGAACACGTCAAGCGCTACACCGCACTGGGCTTCGGCACCGACCAGGGCAAACTGGGCAACGTCAACGGTCTGGCCATCGCGGCTCGTTCGCTGAACGTGAGCATCCCGCAGATGGGCACCACCATGTTCCGCCCGAACTACACGCCGGTGACTTTCGGCGCGGTAGCCGGCCGGCACTGTGGGCACATCTTCGAACCGGTACGTTTCACCGCGCTGCATGCCTGGCATGTGAAGAACGGTGCCGAATTCGAAGACGTCGGCCAGTGGAAACGCCCATGGTATTTCCCGAAGAACGGCGAAGACATGCATGCCGCCGTGAAGCGCGAATGCAAAGCCGTGCGCGACAGCGTCGGCCTGCTGGACGCCTCGACCCTGGGCAAGATCGACATCCAGGGCCCGGATGCCCGCGAGTTCCTCAACCGCATCTACACCAACGCCTGGACCAAGCTCGACGTGGGCAAGGCCCGCTACGGCCTGATGTGCAAAGAAGACGGCATGGTGTTCGACGATGGCGTGACCGCCTGCGTCGCCGAGAACCACTTCATCATGACCACCACCACCGGCGGTGCGGCCCGCGTGCTGCAATGGCTGGAGATCTACCAGCAGACCGAATGGCCGGACCTGAAGGTGTACTTCACCTCGGTCACCGACCACTGGGCGACCATGACCCTGTCGGGCCCCAACAGTCGCAAGCTGCTGAGCGAAGTCACCGACATCGACCTGGACAAGGACGGCTTCCCGTTCATGACCTGGAAAGAAGGCCTGGTGGGCGGCGTGCCGGCGCGGGTGTTCCGCATTTCGTTCACCGGTGAGCTGTCGTACGAAGTCAACGTGCAAGCCGACTACGCCATGGGCGTGCTCGAGCAGATCGTCGAGGCCGGCAAGAAGTACAACCTGACCCCGTATGGCACCGAGACCATGCACGTGCTGCGGGCCGAGAAGGGTTTCATCATCGTCGGCCAGGACACCGACGGCTCGATGACCCCGGACGACCTGAACATGGGTTGGTGCGTAGGCCGGACCAAACCGTTCTCGTGGATCGGCTGGCGTGGCATGAATCGCGAAGATTGCGTGCGCGAAGACCGCAAGCAACTGGTGGGCCTCAAGCCGATCGACCCGAATGTCTGGCTGCCGGAAGGCGCGCAACTGGTGTTCAACACCAAGCAGGCGATCCCGATGACCATGGTTGGCCACGTGACTTCCAGCTATGCCCACAACTCCCTGGGTTATTCATTTGCCATGGGTGTGGTCAAAGGCGGCCTCAAGCGGATGGGCGAGCGCGTCTTCGCACCATTGGCCGACGGCAGCGTGATCGAGGCAGAGATCGTTTCTTCGGTGTTCTTCGATCCGAAAGGGGATCGGCAGAATATCTAACACTTAAGCCCTGTGGTGAGGGGCGTGTGGGAGCAAAGCTTGCTCGCGATGCAGGCGACACGGTAGCCGTAAGACCGAGTTATCGTTCATCGCGGGCAAGCCTTGCTCCCACAGCACCACACACCGGCAGGTCGAACAAGCATTCAGACAGGTGCTCCATATGACCGCAGTCAACGTGTACCAACAACGCCCAACCACCGGGGCCAAGGCCGAGTCGTCGCTGCACCATGCCGACCTCGCCAGCCTGGTGGGCAAGGGCCGCAAGAACGCCGGTGTGACCGTGCGCGAGAAAAAACTCCTGGGTCACCTGACCATTCGTGGCGATGGCCACGACCCGGCGTTCGCAGCCGGCGTGCACAAGGCCCTGGGCCTGGAATTGCCCGGTGCCCTGGCCGTCATCGTCAAGGGTGAGACCAGCCTGCAATGGCTTGGCCCGGACGAGTGGCTGCTGGTGGTGCCGAGTGGCGAAGAGTTCGCCGCCGAGAAAAAACTGCGTGAAGCGCTGGGCGATCTGCACATCCAGATCGTCAACGTCAGCGGCGGCCAGCAGATCCTCGAACTGTCCGGCCCGAACGTGCGCGACGTGCTGATGAAATCCACCAGCTACGATGTACATCCAAGCAACTTCCCGGTGGGCAAGGCCGTGGGCACGGTATTCGCCAAGTCGCAACTGGTGATCCGCCATACCGGCGAAGACACCTGGGAACTGGTGATCCGCCGCAGCTTCTCCGATTACTGGTGGTTGTGGTTGCAGGATGCGGCGGCTGAGTATGGCTTGAGCGTGCAGGCCTGAAACACTGCAGTCCTTGTGGAAGCAGAACTGTGGGAGCAAAGCTTGCTCGCGATACAGGCGCTTGAGTTCCAGATAGACCGCGTTGTTTTTATCGCGAGCAAGCTTTGCTCCCACAGATAAATCCTCCGCCACAGGTTCTGTGTACGGCCGGGGGGTTATCCATAACAAACAGGAGTCACCGCAATGAGCCGCGCCCCAGACACATGGATCTTGACCGCCGACTGCCCCAGCGTGCTCGGCACGGTGGACGCGGTGACGCGCTTTCTGTTCGAGCAGGGCTGCTATGTCACCGAGCACCATTCCTTCGACGACCGGCTCTCGGCGCGTTTTTTCATTCGTGTGGAGTTCCGCCAGCCCGACGGTTTTGACGAGCAAAACTTCCGTGCCGGCCTGGCCGAACGCGCGCAAGCCTTTGGCATGGTCTTCGAACTGACGCCACCCAACTACCGGCCCAAAGTGGTGATCATGGTCTCCAAGGCCGATCACTGCCTCAACGATTTGCTCTACCGCCAGCGCATCGGCCAGTTGTCCATGGACGTGGTGGCCGTGGTCTCCAACCACCCCGACCTCAAGCCGTTGGCCGACTGGCACCAGATTCCCTACTACCATTTCCCCCTGGACCCGAACGACAAGCCGGCCCAGGAGCGACAGGTGTGGCAGGTGATCGAAGACACCGGTGCCGAGTTGGTGATCCTTGCCCGCTACATGCAAGTGCTGTCGCCGGAGCTGTGTCGCAAGCTCGACGGCAAGGCGATCAACATCCATCACTCGCTGCTGCCGGGCTTCAAGGGCGCCAAGCCATATCACCAAGCCTACAACAAAGGCGTGAAACTGGTCGGTGCTACGGCGCACTACATCAACAACGACCTGGACGAAGGCCCGATCATCGCCCAGGGCGTGGAAGTGGTGGACCACAGTCACTATCCCGAGGATTTGATCGCCAAGGGGCGGGACATCGAAGGGCTGACCCTGGCCCGGGCCGTGGGCTATCACATCGAGCGAAGGGTGTTCTTGAACGCCAATCGTACTGTCGTTCTTTAGGCCGACATCGCGAGCAGGCTCGCTCCCACGGAATAGGGGAGCACACAAAGATCCAATGTGGGAGCGAGCCTGCTCGCGAAGAGGCCCTCACAGACAACAAAGAAACAAGACACAAGCACTACCCGAGCAATCAACGCGCTGCCTGCCTGGGCAACGCAGTTCCATAAAAACAACAGCGAGGTGAAAGCATGTCTGGCAATCGTGGTGTCGTGTATCTCGGCAACGGCAAGGTCGAAGTACAGAAAATCGACTATCCAAAAATGCAGGACCCGCGCGGCAGGAAGATTGAGCACGGTGTCATCCTGCGCGTGGTCTCCACCAACATCTGCGGCTCCGACCAGCACATGGTGCGCGGCCGTACCACTGCCCAGACCGGTCTGGTCCTGGGTCACGAAATCACCGGTGAAGTGATCGAAAAGGGCAGCGACGTCGAGAACCTGAAAATCGGCGACCTGGTGTCGGTGCCGTTCAACGTGGCTTGCGGGCGCTGCCGTTCCTGCAAGGAGCAACACACAGGCGTCTGCCTGAGCGTCAACCCGGCCCGTGCCGGCGGTGCCTACGGTTACGTGGACATGGGCGACTGGACCGGCGGCCAGGCCGAATACGTGCTGGTGCCGTACGCCGATTTCAACCTGTTGAAGCTGCCGGACCGCGACAAGGCCATGGAGAAAATCCGCGACCTGACCTGCCTGTCCGACATCCTGCCGACCGGCTACCACGGCGCCGTCACCGCCGGTGTTGGCCCTGGTAGCACGGTCTACATCGCCGGTGCCGGCCCGGTTGGCCTGGCGGCCGCCGCTTCCGCGCGCCTGCTGGGTGCCGCCGTGGTGATCATTGGTGACGTCAACCCGGTCCGCCTGGCTCACGCTAAGGCCCAGGGTTTTGAAATCGCCGACCTGTCCCAGGACACCCCGCTGCATGAGCAGATTGCCGCCTTGCTGGGCGAGCCTGAAGTCGACTGTGCTGTCGACGCGGTAGGCTTCGAAGCTCGCGGCCACGGCCATGACGGCGTCAAGCACGAAGCCCCGGCCACCGTGCTCAACTCCTTGATGGGCGTGGTCCGCGTCGCCGGCAAAATCGGCATCCCTGGCCTCTACGTCACCGAAGACCCGGGCGCCGTCGATGCAGCAGCCAAAATGGGTAGCCTGAGCATCCGCTTCGGCCTGGGCTGGGCCAAATCCCACAGCTTCCACACCGGCCAGACCCCAGTCATGAAGTACAACCGCCAACTGATGCAGGCGATCATGTGGGACCGCATCAACATTGCTGAAATCGTTGGCGTACAGGTGATCAGCCTGGATGACGCGCCGAAGGGTTATGGCGAGTTCGATGCGGGCGTGCCGAAGAAGTTTGTGATTGATCCGCATAAGTTGTTCAGTGCGGCATAACGTTGTAGGCAAGACGGAAAAAGGGCGACAGTGATGTCGCCCTTTTTATTCAGCCCTACAGACGGCGGCTTTCCAGGACTGAAGCGTTTTTGATCGAGGTGATAGCTGGCACGTTACCGAACATACAAGGAGTCAACCGCTCACCCACCTCAGGATGGCTCCCGGATCGTTTATTCCGGCGTCACTCTCGTGGCCTGCATGCCTTTATCCCCCTTCTCGATTTCAAACGAAACGGTCTGCCTCTGTTTCAACGTTTTATAACCCTCGCCGGCTATCGCCGAGTAATGAACGAACAGTTCCTCGCCTCCTTTGCCGCAGGTAATGAAGCCATAGCCTTTCGCATCGTTAAACCATTTAACGGTTCCTTTGATTCGGTCGTTCATTTTTATTGTCCTGCTTGCCCGAATGAAGAAAGGCGCAGGGACTGTGGTTTGCCCAGAGCCTTGTTTTCGTTGTCACGACTGAGCTTAGAGGCCGTATGGACAGCTGCCTACTGTCAACATTGACAGTAGGCAATACTTGAGCGGGAGCAAGCTCCCTCGCCACGGTTACTGCTGGGCAGTTGCGGTCTCGACCCGTTCGCAGAATTCAGGGTAGAAACCTTTGGCGCTAGGGCCTTGGCAATAGTTCTGCGCTTGGGCCAGGGCATCGCCGCTGAATTTCAGGTTGCGGGGCATGCTGGCAAAAGTGACGTAGCCATCCTGTTGCGTCTTGATCGCGTCGAAGCCCGGCATGTCATAGACCAGTTCCACGTCATCATCGGTCAGCAGTCGCGCCTTGACCGTCACTTGCGTGTATTGCTTGCCCTCTGGTGCGCCATTGAGCGCTGCCAGGCCGTGGCCGACAACGCGCAGCATGTGCGGGACCCAGGGCTCGCAGTCCTGCGCGCAAGCGCCTGGACGGTAAAGCACGGTCAGCGCTTGTTGATCGCGGCTTACCTCGGTCAGGGCCGGGTCAGAGCGCTTGATGCGGTGTTCGATGGTCAGCCAGGTCTTCTGCTCTTCACTCGTGCCGTCGGCCAGTTCCGGATTCAGCGGGCCGCGCTGGCATTCGTTGACACCCAGGGCGATGAGCATGCCGGTCAGGATGACCGCGAGGGTGGCGCCGCCGACTTTCACGTTCATGGGCAAACTCTGCTGGAGGAAGCCGCACTGTACGGTAATGGTGCAGGTGAGGGCAGTGGGCTGTGAGCGGCGGTGCTGGAACAGTGACGCGGTTACCATTGCCGATCAATAGATCAAGTTGAAGTAGTCGCCGTCCATCAGCCTGCACATTCGGGTATCCGGGCTTTCGCAGCGATTGCTCATCCACTTTGAAAAAGCCGGTTCCAGGATTTGTTGATCGTCCAACTTCAGATTGATCGCCCCGTATCTGCACGTGATGGTCGCACGGGGGGCTGTCTGTTCGTCCCCATCGTCCTCATGAATAACGTATTCGGCACCTTCGAACTGCAACGAGGTCGGGTCGACCACCTCCACCAGGCTTTCGCTTTTCCATTCACGCTCTTCCCGCTCCCCGACGGTGTAAACGTCTTCCAGCGATTCAATATCCCTGTGAATGTCAGTGACGGCGGGGCATGTTATTTCACCGGCATGGACGTGGCCGATGATCAGCAAAAGCAAGACCGCGCCTCCAGCCAGTATTTTTTTCATGTGCCAGGCTCCAGGGCTCAGTTCAACGATTCACGGCTTCGGTCGGGCGGGCTACTGTCAATGTTGGCTGTCATTTATGTCAATTTAGAACTGTGTATGGATATTTGGTAACTTTTAGCTATATAAAAAGACGCAGTTTTCGGTAAATCAGACGTTTCTGACGACCACTGAGGATTTTTCTGTAATGGCTATCGGCCATTCATGTAATACGTTTAGGAACAATCGCCGTCCGCGCAAGTCCAACGCACGCTTCACGCCGCTCTTTAAGAGCGGCTTTTTCATGCTCAAGAGGATGTCCCGGATGAAGGTTTCACGCGGTTTTGCACTGTCTTGCCTGTTGACACTGGCCGCCAGCCCGGCTTTCGCGCAGTTCAGCCTCAGCGATGCGGCTAATGTGATGTCGGCGATGCAGGGCAACTCAGGTGAGAAGGACGGCGCCGTGGCCGCTGCACCGAAAGCCGCCGGGTTGCTCAATACCCTGGGCTCGGACCTCAAGATCACCCCGGAACAGGCCATCGGCGGTGCCGGTGCGATGCTGGGGCTGGCGAAGAACCGGCTAAGCGAACCGCAGTTCTCGGAATTGAGCAAAAGCGTGCCAGGTCTCGATCAGATCGCCGGCAACAGCGCCATCGGCGGGCTCAACGGCCTGGGCGGCTTGCTCGGTGGCGGATCGGACAAAAACGCCTTGCTCGACGGGCTGCTGGGTAACGTCAAGGACACCAATGACTTGAATAACGCCTTCAGCGCGCTGGGCATGGACAGCGGCATGATCGGGCAGTTTGCCCCGGTCATCCTGCAGTACCTTGGCCAGCAGGGGGTGGGTAGTTCGTTGTTGCAGAATCTGGGAGGTATTTGGGGGGCTGGCAGTGGCGTCTGATCAGGCGCGTTCGTTGCGCAAGGCAGCAATACGCCGATCCTTCTCCATCCAGAGCTGATTAACCCAATCCTGAACAAACTGGCGAAACACCGGATCATTTTCGTAATCGCCCTGCCACAGCGCCGGGTCCAGTTCACGGGTCTGGATATCGACGATGACCCTGGGCACGGCGCCGCTGATCAAATCCCAGAACCCGGGGATCCGTTCCTGCGGGTACACCACGGTCACGTCCAATACCGCGTCCAGTTGTTCACCCATGGCCGCCAGCACGAACGCCACGCCACCGGCCTTGGGCTTGAGCAGGTGGGTGAAGGGTGACTGTTGCTGTTGGCTTTTGGCGGCGGTGAAGCGCGTGCCTTCGAGGTAATTGACCACGGTGACCGGTTGGCGCTTGAACAGCTCGCAGGCGGCCTTGGTGATTTCCAGGTCCTTGCCGGCCAGCTCCGGGTTTTTCGCCAGGAAGGCTTTGGTGTAGCGCTTCATGAATGGGTAGTCCAGTGCCCACCAGGCCAGCCCCAGAAACGGCACCCAGATCAGCTCTTTCTTGAGGAAGAACTTGAAGAACGGCGTGCGCCGGTTGAGGGTCTGGACGAGGGCGGGGATGTCCACCCAGGATTGGTGATTGCTGATCACCAGGTAAGACGTATCGCCGCGCAGGTCCGCGCCGCCGCGGATGTCCCAGCGGGTGGGGATGCACAGGGCAAAGATCAGCTTGTCGATCTCGGCCCAGGTTTCGGCGATCCACATCACTGCCCACGAGGCGTAGTCGCGAAAACGCCCGGACAGGACCAGTTTTAGCAGTGCGAACACCATCAACGGGCCGAACAGCACCAGGGTGTTGAGCAACAGCAGCAGGGTGACGAAACAGCCGGTGAGCAGGCGGCGCATAGATGACTCTTGCAAACGGGTGGGCGGGCCATGATAAGCAAGCTTCGGGCGGTAGGCCAAATCGGTGTGGACGAAAGTTTCACTTGGGCTTGGCTAAACTGGGCTGGCTTTTTGTGGCGAGGGGATTCATCCCCGTTGGGTTGCGAAGCAACCCCAAAACAGTCAACTCGAATAGCCAGGTGTACCGAGATGTCAGGCTCTCAGGGGGCGCTTCGCACCCCAGCGGGGATGAATCCCCTCGCCACAGAGGTCGCGCTTGGCTGGCGTTTCTCTTAGCCATTGCTATCGAAATCAACCGAACGAATTCAGCAGCCACGGTCTAAAACCCCACTCCCACAATGGAAGCCCTAACTCCATGAAGTCAGTCCTCGCCCTGTTTTCCCTGATAGCCCTTCCAGTGCTGGCCGCCGAGCCGACCCTGTACGGGCGCTATGAATACATCGCGTTGCCGGAAATCGGCGGCGAAGTGCTCAAGGCCAAGATGGACACCGGTGCGCTGACTGCCTCGCTGTCGGCCAAGGACATCGAGACCTTTACCCGCGACGGTGATGATTGGGTGCGATTCCGCCTGGCGACCAAGGATGCGAGCAACAAGGTCTACGAACACAAGATCGCCCGCATCAGCAAGATCAAGACCCGTTCCGAAGAAGATGAAGACGACGACGAAAAAATCGCGCCAACCAAGCGCCCCGTGGTCGACCTGGAACTGTGCCTGGGCAACGTCAAGCGCACGGTGGAGGTCAACCTGACCGACCGCAGCAGCTTCAACTACCCATTGCTGATCGGCGCCAAGGCCCTGCGCGAGTTCGGCGCAGCGGTGAACCCGGCCCGCCGCTTCACCGCAGACAAGCCCGACTGCTGATTTCCCCGATTGACGTGCCCCGAGGCTTGGGGCACCGTTCCGGCAACTTTATTGCCGGGCTCGCAAGCCATGCCTCATATCCTGATTGTCGAAGACGAAGCCGCCATTGCCGATACGCTGGTGTTTGCCCTGCAAGGGGAGGGGTTCGACACCACTTGGCTGAGCCTCGGCGCTGCCGCCCTCGAGCATCAGAAAAGCACGCCGGCGGACCTGATCATCCTCGATGTGGGCCTGCCGGATATCAGCGGATTCGAGACTTGTAAAAATCTCAGACGTTTCAGCGACGTTCCAGTCATCTTTCTGACAGCCCGGGATGCTGAGATCGACCGGGTGGTGGGACTGGAAATCGGTGCCGACGATTATGTGGTCAAGCCTTTCAGCCCCCGCGAGGTGGCGGCCAGGGTCCGGGCGATCCTCAAGCGTGTGGCGCCGCGACCGCTGATGGAGCCGGGCATGGCGCTGTTCCAGGTCGATGCCGATCGCGTGCAAATCAGCTATCGCGGCAAACCGCTGAACCTCACCCGCCATGAATTCCGCCTGCTCAACTGTCTGTTGGAACAACCTGAACGGGTCTTCAGCCGCGAACAACTGCTCGACGCCCTGGGCGTGGCCAGCGATGCTGGCTACGAGCGTAGCATCGACAGCCACATCAAGAGCGTGCGTGCCAAGTTGCGCCTGGTCCGAGCCGAGGCCGAACCGATCCAGACCCATCGAGGCCTGGGCTACAGCTACAGCCCGGGGCACAGCTGATGTCTCTGGGGATCCGGATTTTCCTGGTGTATGTGCTGTTTATCGCCCTGACCGGCTATTTCGTGCTCAACACGGTGATGGAGGAAATCCGCCCTGGCGTGCGCCAGTCCACTGAAGAAACCCTGGTGGACACGGCCAACCTGATGGCCGAGATCCTGCGGGACGATTTCAAGGCCGGCACCCTCAACCAGAATCGTTGGCCGCAATTGCTCAAGGCCTACGGCGAGCGCCAGCCGGCGGCGACGATCTGGGGCTTGCCGAAGAACCAGGTCAGCCACCGCATCTATGTCACCGATGCCAAGGGCATCGTGGTGCTCGACTCCAGTGGTGTGGCGGTGGGCCAGGATTATTCGCGTTGGAACGACGTCTACCTGACTCTGCGGGGCCACTACGGCGCCCGTTCGAGCCGCAGCGATCCGGATGACCCCACGTCTTCGGTGATGCATGTCGGTGCGCCGATCCGCGACAACGGCCGGATCATCGGTGTCGTCACGGTCGCCAAGCCCAACAGTTCATTGCAGCCTTATGTCGATCGCACCGAGCGGCGACTGTTGGCGTATGGCGCCGGGTTGGTGGCCCTGGGTCTGTTGCTGGGCGGCTTGCTGTCCTGGTGGCTCAGCGCGGCGCTGCGACGGTTGACGGCCTATGCCCAGGCGGTCAGCCAGGGGCGTCGGGTGGAAGTGCCGCATTATCGCGGCGGCGAGTTCGAGCAACTGGCGGGCGCCGTGGAACACATGCGTACCCAGCTCGAAGGAAAGGCTTACGTCGAGCGTTACGTGCATACCCTGACCCACGAGCTCAAGAGTCCGCTGGCGGCGATTCGCGGTGCCGCCGAGCTGCTGCAAAGCGATATGCCTGCCGCCCAGCACCAACGCTTTGTCAGTAACATCGGCACCGAAAGCGTGCGCATGCAGCAGTTGATCGAACGGCTGCTGAACCTGGCCCAGATCGAGCAGCGCCAGGGGCTGGAAGAAGAAGTCGCGGTGCCGCTGGCGGCGTTGATGGATGAGTTGCTGGAAGCGCGCGGCGGCTGGATCGAAAGTCGCCAGTTGAGCGTTGAACAGCGCATTGCTGCCGATCTGGCGTTGACCGGCGAGCCGTTCCTGTTGCGCCAGGCCTTGGGCAATTTGCTGGAAAACGCCTTGGACTTCACTCCCGTCAACGGTCTGCTACGCATCAGCGCCGAGCGCAGCGGCAATCGTGTCGAGATTCGCCTGTTCAATCAGGCCGCACCGATTCCCGACTATGCGCTGCCACGCTTGAGCGAGCGCTTTTACTCCCTGCCGCGGCCGGACAGCGGTCGCAAGAGCACCGGCCTGGGGCTCAACTTTGTGGAGGAGGTGGTGCAGTTGCATGGAGGGGAGTTCGGGATTGGCAATGTCGAGGGTGGGGTCGAGGTGGTGTTGCGGTTGCCCTGAAACCGAGGCGTGGCCTTCGCGAGCAAGCCCGCTCCCACAGGTTCAGTGCAGTCCTTGTGGGAGCGGGCTTGCTCGCGAAGGGGGCCGTCCAGTCTCCACACAATCTCCATAATCTCTCCATAAGCCCAGCACACAACCACCCCAGACTCTCCCTCATTCGAACAGGGAGAGCCCCACATGAACCGCAGCCTCGCCATAAAACTGGGCATGATTGCCCTACTGATTCTTTTGCTGATGATCCCGCTGTTGATGATCAACGGCCTCATCGACGAGCGCCAGGAGCTGCGCGACGGTGTGTTGCAGGATATCGCCCGCAGTTCCAGCTACAGCCAGCAACTGATCGGGCCGATGATCGTGGTGCCGTTTCGCAAGAGCGTGAAAGTCTGGAACACCAACGAGAAAACCGGCGTGCGTTTTCTGGAAACCGTCGAGCGGGCGGGCGAGTTGTATTTTTTGCCCGAAGAGTTCGAGCTCGACGGCCAGGTCCGCACTGAAACCCGTGCCCGGGGGATCTACGAAGCGCGGTTGTTCCACGCCGATAACCGGATCGATGGCCGTTTCAAGGTGCCGGAGCGCTACGGTATCGCCGCCAAGGACTTTGCCGATTACCGTTTCGATGAACCGTACCTGAGCGTGGGGATCAGCGATATTCGTGGCATCGAGAACGCGCTGACCCTGACGCTGAACCAGCAGACCGTCGACTTCCTGCCCGGTTCTCGGCTCGGCTGGCTGGGGCAGGGGGTGCATGTGCCGCTGCCGATGATCACCGCCCAGGGTGGCCCCGAGCTGACCTTCGGTTTTGACCTGCGCCTTCAAGGCACTGGCGAGTTCCAGGTCCTGCCAGTGGGCAAGTCCACCAAGGTGCACCTGTCGGCCGACTGGCCCCATCCAAGCTTTATCGGCAACTACCTGCCGGTCAATCGTGAGATCAATGAGCAGGGCTTCAGCGCTGACTGGCAGACGTCGTTTTTCTCCACCAACCTCCTGGAAACATTGCAAGCCTGCGAACCCAGCGATAGTTGCGAAGCGTTCCGCAGTCGCGCCTTCGGCGTGAGCTTCATCGACCCAGTGGACCAGTACCTCAAGAGCGACCGGGCAATCAAATATGCGCTGCTGTTCATCGCCCTGACATTCGCCGGCTTCTTCCTTTTCGAAGTGCTCAAGAGCCTGGCGGTGCACCCGGTCCAGTACGCCTTGGTGGGTGTGGCGCTGGCGTTCTTTTACCTGTTGCTGTTGTCGCTGTCGGAGCACATCGGCTTCACCCTGGCGTACCTGGTGTCGGCCAGTGCCTGTGTGGTGCTGATCGGGTTTTATGTCTGCCATGTGCTGCGTAGCGTGAGCCACGGCCTGGGGTTTTCGGTGGGGCTGGCAGGGTTGTACGGCTTGCTCTATGGCTTGTTGAGCGCCGAGGACTATGCGCTGTTGATGGGGTCGCTGTTGCTGTTCGGCCTGTTGGGCGTATTCATGGTGTTGACCCGTAAGCTGGATTGGTACGGGGTTGGGTCGAAGTCGGCCGCTGCCATGAGCTTTGACTTGGGAGAGGTGAAATGAGCCGGTCGTTGGGGTTGCGTGAGGACCGGCAATTACGAGAGGTGTTGGTGATGCGGATTGCCGGGTTGTTTCCTGTGGATCCGGTGCGCTGCCATCGCGAGCAGGCTCGCTCCCACAAAGGGCGACACGATCAAGTGTGGGAGCGAGCCTGCTCGCGATGAGGGCGGAACGGTCAATGCAAATCTAAACCCTGGGCACCGTCTCGAGCATCGAAGGCCGCAAGCTCACTTCGGCGAACCATGCCGCCAGCTGCGGATTGGCCTTGCGCCATTCCAGGTCCGGATGGCGCAGGTCCAGGTAGCCCAGGGCGCAGGCCACGCTGATGGAGGCCACGTCGAAATGGCAGGCCAGTTCGGCAATCGCCTCGGCTTCGAGCAGGCCCAGGGCCCGGCGAATCTTGTCCCGCTGCGCATCGAGCCATTCGTCCCAGTGTTTTTCCGCAGGACGCAGGGCGGTTTCGTAGCGGATCATCACCGCTGCATCCATGACTCCATCGGCCAGGGAGGCCAGGGTCAGGCGCCGCCAGCGGGCGGCTCCGTCCCGGGGAATCAACGGGTTGCCGACGTGCTGATGGTCGAGGTAGTCGAGGATGACGCGGCTGTCATGGATCACGCTGCCGTTGGCCAGGCGCAAGGCCGGGATCTTGCTCAATGGGTTGTCATCGATCAGGGCCCGGTCCGGCTTGACCGGCGTGAGCTGGCTGAGTTGCAACGCCACGCGGTCTTGCTGGCCGGTTTCGTGCAGTAGCACCAGGACCTTGCGAACGAAGGGTGAAGCGGGGTTGTGGAACAACGTCATGCTGGGGGTGGACATGGCAGTGTCTCGATCAGTGGGACTTGTTGCGCAGCATAGCGCGTCCAGCCGCGCACAAGGCAGGCGCGACCCGGGCGAAGAGGCTCAGTCGCGCCATGCATCAGGCGGTTGGTTGCAGGGCCTGCGGCGCCGGTGCCGATGTCGCCGGTTGTTGCTTGAGTTCCCGGGCGACGGTCCAGACGATAAACGCGGCGACCACGTCGAAGATCGCCAGCAGCACGAACAACGGGCTGTAGCCGATCTTTGTCACCATCACACCAAACAGCAGGGTGAAGGCCGCTGCACCGAGGTAACCGAACATCCCTCCCATGCCGGTGGCGGTGGCGACTTCATTCTTGCCGAAGGAATCGGACGTGATGGCGTATAGCGCTCCGGATAGAGTCTGGTGGGCAAAGCCGCCAATGCACAGCAGGGCGATGGCGCTGTAGGGGCTGGCGACCAGGCCGATGCACGCCGGGCCGACCATGCAGGAGGCACCGAACAGCAGGACCATTTTGCGCGAGGTGAACAGCGACACCTTGCAGTATTTATGGAAGAACGGGCTCAGGTAACCACCCAGCACGCAACCCAGGTCGGCCGCCAGGAACGGCAGCCAGGCGAACATTGCGATCTCCTTGATGTTCATGTGCCGCTCGGTCATCAGGTACAGCGGGATCCAGGCGTTGAACGTTTGCCAAGCCGGCTCGGAGAGGATCCGGGCGCTGGCGATGGCGTAGAAGTTGCGGCTGGCGATGATGCGTTTCCAGCTGCCTTTCTTCGGTGTCGGATCCTGGAAGTGGGCTTCCTGGCCGCTGAGAATGTAATCACGCTCAGTGTCGCCCAAGAGCCTCTGGTCGCGCGGATGCTTGTAAAAGATCAGCCAGAGGAACGTCCAGGCCACGCCCAGGCCGCCAACGATCAGAAACGCCAGCTCCCAACCACTGTTCAGAATCGCCCAGACCACGAGTGGCGGAGCCAGCACGGCGCCGATTGAGGAGCCGATATTGAACCAGCCGATGGCCACCGAGCGTTCCTTGGCCGGGAACCATTCAGTAGAGGTTTTTACCGCGGCCGGCAGCCCGGCGGCTTCGGTCAGGCCCAGCAAACCACGAAAAAACGCCAGGCCTTGCCAGCCCGAGGCCATGGCCGCCGCGGCACAGGCGATGGACCAGGCGAAGGCGAAAATGGCGAAACCCATCTTGGTACCGATGGCATCAATGATGTAGCCGGCCACCGGTTGCATCAGCGCGTAGCAGATCTGCCAGGCCACGACGATGTGGGAATACTGCTCGGTGGAGATGTTCATTTCGCTCATCAGGGTCGGAGCGGCCACCGAGAGGGTATTGCGAGCCAGGTAGTTGACCATCAGGCCGGCCGTGACCAGGCCAACCATCCACCAGCGGATGCCTTTGATTTTCATCACTTCACCATCGATTATTTTTGGATTTGGTGTCGCATGTCATGTTGTAAGTTGTCGTACAACGTGCGCCTTTATAGGAGTGCAAGGATTAATTTGTCAATAAATATGTCAGAGTCTGGGCGGCTGGAATTAACCCGCGTTTCCGCAGTTGTCGTATGACGAAGAGAGGAGGGCGTGCATCTGGTCAATGCACGCCCGGATGACTCAGCGGCGCGGGACCAAGCCCCACACCGCCAACACAGAAGGGATACCCAACCCTAGCCAACTGACGGCGTCCCACAAACCGTCACCCAGCAAGGCACTGAACAACCCTGCCGCGCAAAGAACGCCGATCACCATGGGCACGCCAAACACTTTCCAGAAACTCGACTGTCGAGGCCTCACGAAGCGACCTCCGCGACAACGCTTGCTCGCTTGGCCGCCTTGCGCCGCACCAGCCACAGGTAAACGCCGCTGCCGAGGACGATGATGGTCAGCACATCGAGGGTGGCCCAGAAAATCTGCATCGGCCGGCCACCGTAGTCACCAAAATGCAGCGGCAACGACAGGCTCATGACGTCCATGTACCACGGCCGTTCGGCCACTGCGGTGACCTCCAGGGTGCTGGCGTCGACCAGTACCGGCGTCAGCAAATGCGAGGTCAGGTGGGTGCTGCCTTTCATGAACACGCTGTAGTGGTGTTCGCTGGAAAACAGCGTGCCGGGGAAGGCGATGAAGCTGGGCGCCATGCCCGGCGCGACGTCCTTGGCGATGTCCAGCAAACGGGTGGCCGGTGCCAGTTGGGTCAGCGGCGGGGCGTTGCGGTAGGGTTCGATCATGGCGCTGAGGCTGTCGTTGCGCCAGGCGGCGATGATCAGGTCGGCGCACGCGGCGATGACGCCGGTAACGCCGACGGTCAGCGCCCACACCAGTGTGACCACGCCGATCAGGTTGTGCAGGTCGAGCCAGCGCAGGCGCGTGGATTTGTCCTGGCGCACCGTGGCGAACTTCAAGCGGCGCATGAACGGCAGGTACAGGATCACCCCGGAGACGATGGCAATCACGAACAACAACCCCATGAATGCCAGCAACAATTTGCCCGGCAATCCGGCGAACATGTCCACGTGCAGGCGCAGCATGACCATCATGAAGCCGCCATTGGCCGAGGGCATTTCCAGGGCCTCGCCGGTGCGCCCATCGAGCATGAAAGTGTGGGAGGAATTGGGTTCGGTGCCCGGTGTCGGCGCCATGATGGTGATGACGCCGTTGGGCTCGTCCTCGTCCCAGCCAAAATACTGGACCACTTCGCCAGGGCGATGGGCCTTGGCTTTTTCCACCAGTTGTTGCAGGTCCAGCGGCGGTGTGTCAGCCGGCATCTCCCTAAGCTGGGGGGCGTCGCCCAGCAGGTGTTCGATTTCATGGTGGAAGATCAACGGCAGTCCGGTGATCGCCAGCATCAGCAGGAACACCGTGCAGATCAGGCTGGTCCAGGTGTGGACGAAGGACCAGCGGCGAATGGTTTTGCTTTTCATGAGCGATCCGGATGCAAAAGGACACCTTGTGGCGATGGGTATCTGTGGGAGCAAGGCTTGCCCGCGAAACAGGCGATGCGGTCCTTCAGAAACCGAGTCGTCTCCATCGCGGGCAAGCCTTGCTCCCACAGAGTGCCCGCTGAAGCGGGTATGCAAATGCTAACCGTTTACCATTTGTAATTCACGCTGGCGACGACGTTGCGTTGGTCGCCGTAGTAGCAGTAGAAGCCGTCGCACGTGGACAGGTAGTCCTTGTTGAAGATGTTTTTCGCGTCCACCGCTACCGTGACCCCCTTGAGGGTCTTGTTCAAACGGCCCAGGTCGTAATGGGCCGAGGCGTCATACACGGTGTAGGAGCCGACATGGCCCCAGTCGGTGTTGGTGGTGTTGCCGTAGGTGTCGCCGACATAACGCACGCCAGCGCCGACGCCGAAACCGTCGAGCGGGCCGTTATGCCAGGTGTAGTCCGCCCAGGCGGTGGCCTGGTGACGCGGCACCTGGGCCATGCGCTTGCCTTTTTCAGCTGTCGTGCCCTTGGTGATTTCGCTGTCGTTGTAGGTGTAGGAACCGATCAGCTTGAGGTTGTCGGTCACGTCGCCTGAGGCTTCCAACTCCAGGCCGCGCACCTGTACTTCACCCACTTGGCGGGTGACGTTGTTTTCGGTGACAGAGTTGTTTTTCTGAGTCAGGTCGAACACCGCAGCGGTCAGCAGAGTCTTGGTGCCGGGTGGCTGGTACTTGATCCCCGCTTCGTATTGTTCGCCTTCGGTGGGTTTGAACGCTTCGGTGCTGTTGACGGTCGAGCCCGCCGCCGCCTGGAACGACTGGGCGAAGGAGATGTAGGGCGTCACACCGTTATCGAAGACGTAGCTCAACGCCGCGTTGCCGCTGAATTTCTTGTCGCGCTGGGTGTTGGTTACGTTGTTCTGGTTGTGGAATTCGGTGCCGGTGTGAATCCAGTCTTCACGACCGCCGAGGGTCAGGCGCCAGTTGTCCAGGGCGATCTGATCCTGGACGTACAGGCCGGTCTGGTTGGTCTTCTGGTTGTAGTCGTACATGGTGAAGTACTGGACGTTGGAGAAATCCTGTCCATAGATCGGGTTGTGGATGTTGCTGGTCGGCACGCCGGTCGAACCCCACAACCAGCGCGAATTGCTGTTGGAGCGCTGGTGGTCCAGGCCCAGCAGCAAAGTGTGGCTGAGGGCGCCGGTCTGGAAATCGGCCTGGAAGTTGTTGTCCACGGCGAACTGGCTGATGTCTTCGTCGACGACACTGGCGCTGCGCTTGACCGTGCCATCGGCGCTCACCGCTTCATCAGGACCCGCCGGCCAGAATTGCCCGCCGGCGGAGATGCCCTGGGTTTCCAGGTCGCTCTTGGTGTAGCGCAGGTTCTGGCGGAACTGCCAGGTGTCGTTCAGGCGATGTTCGAACGCATAGCCGAGGGCGTAGTAGGTACGGTCGTAGAATTCCCAGTCCGGGTCGCCGAGGTTCTTGTGGTGGGAAATCTTGCCCGCCGGCGAGGACAGCTTGGTGCCTTGCAGCGGCAGGAATTGCCCGGTGATTCCAGTGTCGTCGCGGGTGTATTGGGACAGGAAGGTCAGGCGCGTGTCGTCGTTGATGTTCCAGGTCAGGCTCGGTGCGAGGTTGTAGCGCTTGTCCGGGATGTGATCGACCTGTGAATTGCTGTCGCGCACGGTGCCGCTGAGCCGATAGAGGAACTGGCCTTCGTCATCGACCTTGCCGGTGCTGTCGAAGTTGATCTGCTTGTGTTCGTAGCTGCCGGCCTGCAACTCGACCTCGTTGCTGCTTTCGGCCTGTGGGCGACGGCTGACCATGTCCAACATGCCGCCAGGTGGCGTCTGGCCGTAGACCGAAGAGGCCGGGCCACGCAGTACGGCGATGCGTTCAAGGTTCCAGGGCTCGATTTTCGGCGTGATGTAGTTGCCCCTGGGTAGCGGCAGGCCATCGAGGAACTGAGTCGGCACGAAGCCGCGAACCAGCAGCCAGTCATTGCGCGAATCCGAGCCGTAGCCGCTGCTCTGCACGCCAGCGGTGTAGCGCAGGGCGTCATTGAGGTTGAGGACAGAACGGTCCTCCATTTGTTGGCGCGTGACCACCGAGACTGAGCGCGGCAGTTCGACGATCGGCGTATCGGTCTTGGTACCGGCGGCGGTGCGGGTGGCGACGTAACCTTCGGTCGGGCCCCACGCGGTTTCGCTGACACCGGCACCGATCACGCTGGTTTCCGGCAAGGCCATCACGCCTTCAGGCACGGCCACCAGGCTGTAGGTGCCGGCGCTGCTTTGCTCCAATTGCAGGCCGGTACCGCGCAAGGCCTCGCGCAATGCGCCGGTGGCGTCGAACTGGCCCTGGACCGGAGCCGAGGTCTTGCCCGAAGCCAGGGACGGATTCAGGCTCAGCGCGAGGCCGGCCTGGCTGGCGATCTGGTTCAGGGTGCTGGCCAGTGGCGCGGCGGGCAGGTTGTAGGTGCGCACGCTCGTGGCCTGTTCGGCGGCCAGCAGCGGGCCGCTGGCGAGAGGAACGGCAAAGGCAATGGCAACGGCCAGCAGGCTGGGGCGCAACAGGGTGTCTAGCGGGCGGGACATACGGCGGCTCCTGAATGGAAATATTTCTCAATTGCCTGGGTGCCGGATGAAAATTGAAAAGTGATAGGGCTGGATGAAAATAATTTAGATTCAGCTTGGGGCCCGGTGTCCTGCCTGGCCTTGTGTTGAGGCTACTGGCCTCATCGCGAGCAGGCTCGCTCCCACCGTTGATCTTCAGTGAGCCGCTGCTTTGTGTACAACACCGCTCCACTGTGGGAGCGAGCCTGCTCGCGATTAGGTCACCACTGACGCAAGATTCCTCAAGGCTTGGCCTCGGCCCTCGGTCCAACCACCACCCACCATCGCGTGTGATGCTCGATCTGCACCGGCAAGCTCGGCAGCAGCGCGGTCAGGGCCAGGTCGGTGTCATGCAATGGAAAGCTGCCGGTGATGCGCAGGTCTGCCACTTGAGGGGCGACACCCAAGTAGCCGCGTCGGTAGCGCCCCAGTTCATGGACCAGATCTTCGAGGCGCGCGTTGTCCACCACCAACATGCCGCGGGTCCAGGCATCGGCGCCGGGGGGCAAGGCAATGGTCGGTCCGAGGCCGTCGCGGCGCATCAGTACTTGTTGGCCTTCACGCAGGATCTGTTCCGTGTCCGCGGCCTGCGGGTGTGCCGCCACGGCGGACTTCAACACGCTCAGGCGCGTGCCTTCGTCTTCACGCCTGACCAGGAACCGTGTGCCCAAGGCGCGCAGGTTGCCTTCGCGGGTCTCGACGATGAACGGGCGCGGGTCGCCGTGGCCGGTTTCTACCAGGATCTCGCCTTCCTGCAGGACGATGCGGCGCTGCTTGTCATCGAACCGCACATCCAGCGCACTGTGGGTGTTGAGGTTGATCAACGTGCCATCGACCAGGCGCAGGGTGCGTTGTTCGCCAGTGGCGGTGCGCTGGTCGGCCAGCCAGTAATCCAGCGGCAGGTAACGATCTCCGGCAAACAACGCCAGGCCGATGACCGCGATAACACTGGCCAGGCCGCTGCCCACCTTGCGGATCCGCCGGCGAATGCTGACCCGCGATTGCAGCAGTGCGGCCCGCGCCGGTCCACTTGCGACGCTGAAACGCTGGTCGAGCATGCCCAGCTGCTGCCAGGCCCGGGCGTGTTCTTCGTCGGCGGCATGCCAGCGGGCGAAGGCTTCGCGCTCCTGAGGGCTGCTCGAGTCCAGCGACAATTGCCAGGCAATGGCGGCGTCCAGCACGCTGGCCGAGACCGGTTTGGCGTGGGCCTGGCTCATGTCGGCTCACCATAAAGTGCGATGTAGCACTGGCGAATGCCTTGGGCCAGGTACTGCCGCACCCGCGGTACCGAAACCCCCAGGCGTTCGGCGATTTCGGCGTGGCCGAGACCGTCGAGGCGGTTATAGAGGAAGGCTGCGCGAGCCTTGCTCGACAGTTTGCCCAGCAGGCGGTCGATGGCCTTGAGGTCTTCCAGGATGATTTGCTGTTCTTCCACCGAGGGCTGCTCGGCCTCGGGGATTAGCATCAATTCGGTGAGGTAAGCCTGCTCCAATGCCGCTCGACGGAAGTAATCGAACAGCAGGCCCTTGGCGATGGCTACCAGAAACGCCCGCGGTTCGCGAGGTGCCTTCAGCTCCTCGCGACCCAGCAAGCGCACAAAGGTGTCCTGGCTCAGGTCCTCGGCCCGTTGCGCACACGCCACGTTGCGGCGCAGCCATCCCAATAGCCAAGCGCGATGGTCACGGTACAACGCACCAACCAAATCACTATGAGGACTGGGGACTGACGACACGAAGCATCACCGATGTTTTAAGTAACGAGAATTGTTCGCGATTGTGGCAGAGGCGGGGGCGGGAAAGCAATTGGTGCTGGTCGGGACCTGATCTGTGGGTCTAATGAGTCTGTGGGAGCAAGGCTTGCCCGCGATGGTATCGCCTGGTTTGAGAGCCAAACCGAGTCGCCTGCATCGCGGGCAAGCCTTGCTCCCACAGGTAAACCACCCTCGGAGCAGAGGATTTAGAGCGAAGGCGCCTGCTGGCGCCGTTTCCACTGGCCCAGGCGCTGTTGCAGTTCAAGCGGGCTGTGGATCTGCTGCTGGCGGGCACGGCTGAACAGGATCAGCGCCAGTTCGGCGGTGGCCAGGGCGTCGGCACTGGCGTTGTGGCGGTCGAAGACTTGCAGCTTGAACCAGTCGATCCATTCATCCAGACCCGCCTTGCGCAGATTGGCCTGGGGGCAAAGCATCGGCGCCAGGTCGGCCACATCGAGAAACGGATGCTGCAGGCGATAGCCCAGGTAGTCTTTCAAGGCGCGCCCGAGCATGTGGGAGTCGAATGGCGCGTGAAAGGCCAGCAGCGGACTGTCGCCCACGAACTCCATGAACGCCAGCAGCGCCTCGGCCGGGTCGCTGCCGGCGGCAATGGCGCTGGGCGCCAGACCGTGGATCAACACACTCGGCCCGAGTTTCTGCTTGTCGCATTGCAGGGTGCGTTCGAACTGCTGGCTGAAGTCGATCGCGCCGTCTTCGATGACCACCGCACCGATGGACAGAACCTGATCCTTGTTCAGGTTCAGGCCGGTGGTTTCCAGGTCCAGCACCACCCAGCGCTGTTCCCGTAAGCTGCGTTCATCCAACGGCGAGGAGGCGGGCAGGCGCTCCAGGCGCTGCTGCAACATCTGCGGCAACAGCGGCTGAGCCGGGCGTAGCCAGGAAAAAATGCTCACAACTGATACCTCAGCGCCAGGCTGCTTTGCAGGCGTTGGGCCTGGCGCAGGGATTCGCGCAGGATGCGCCGGTCCAGGTGATTGAGGCTGTCAGGGTCGACGCGATTGGAATAGGGCAGGTTCTCGCGGGTTTGCAATTGATGTTGTTGCATGCGGGTCTGCTGGATGAAGTGATAGGCCTCTTCATAGGCCGCGCCATCGAGCGGTTCGATCACTTCCTTGACGACCAGTTGCCGCAAGCGTTCCAGGGTATTGTTGACTTCGATGCCGTTGGCCAGGGCCAGCAGACGGGCGCCATCGACGAAGGGCGTCAGGCCTTGCACTTTCAAGTCCAGGGTGGCCTTTTCGCCATTCTTGCGGCTCAGAACGAAATCCCTGAAGCGTCCTACTGGCGGGCGATGGCGCAACGCGTTCTCGGCCATCATGCGCTGGAACAAGCGGTTATCGGCCACTTGATCGAGGATCTGCCGGCGCAACTGCTCGCAGCCTTGCTCGTCGCCCCAGACCACCCGCAGATCGAAATAAATACTGGAGCCCAGCAAGTTCTCCGGCGTCGCTTCGCGAATGAATGCCGCAAAGCGCCGGGCCCATTCGGCGCGGGACAGGCACAGCTCGGCGTTGCCGGCCATGATGTTGCCCTTGCACAAGGTGAAGCCGCACAGGGCCAGGCTCTGGTTGATCTGCTGGGCGATGGGCAGCAGCAGGCCGCGGATCTGCGCGGCATGGGCGGCGTCCCGCGCTTCGAACAAAATGCCGTTGTCCTGGTCGGTGTGCAGGGTCTGCTCGCGCCGGCCTTCACTGCCGAAACACAGCCAACTGAACGGCACCCCCGGGTCGCCTTTGTCAGCCAGGGTCAACTCGATGACGCGGCACACGGTGTGATCGTTGAGCAAGGTGATGATGTGGGTGATCTGGGTCGACGAGGCGCCGTGGGCCAGCATGCGCTCCACCAACTGGCCGATTTCGCCGCGCAGGGCCACGAGGTTCTCTACCCTGGGAGCGCTGCGAATGGTTCGGGCCAGGTGCACCAGGTCGACGCGCTGCAAGGAAAACAGATCGCGCTCCGATACCACGCCACACAGGCGATGGTCCTTGACCAGACAGACGTGGGCGATGTGGCGCTCGGTCATGGCGATGGCCGCGTCGAACGCGCTGTGGTCCGGCGAGAGAAAAAACGGTGCCTGGGTCATGTGTCCGACGATGGCCTGGGAAAAATCCCCGGAGCCATCGGCCACCACCTGTCGCAGGTCGCGCAAGGTGAAAATTCCCACCGGGGTTTTCTGCTCATTGACCACCACGATGCTGCCGACTTGTTGCTCGTGCATCAGCTTCACGGCTTCGCGCAGCGGGGTGTCCGGGCTGCAACTCACCGGATGACGCATCGCCAGTTCACCCAACCGCGTATTGAGGGAATATTGCGTGCCCAGGGTTTGTGCGGACTTTTGCTGGACTTGTTGGTTGACCTGATCGAGCAAGCTGCTGACCCCGCGCAGGGCGAAGTCGCGAAACGGGCCGGACAGGGCGAACAACTTGATGAAGGCTTGTTTGTTCAGTTGCAGGCAGAACGTGTCTTCGCCGGCCCGATGCTCGGTGCGCGTGGCCCGTTCGCCCAGCAGCGCGGCGAGGGGGAAACATTCGCCGGTGGTGATTTCGAAGGTGGTTTCGGTGCCACCTTTGGCCGTGTGCGGACGTTCGCCTACCACCCGGCCTTGCTTGACGATGTAGAAATGCTCCACCGGGCCGTCGGCGGGTTTGATGATGGTTTCGCCCGGCGCGTAGAAGCGCAGCAGGCATTGCTCCACCAGATAGGCCAGGTGGGCGTTTTCCATCTGGTTGAACGGGGGAAAGCGTTGGAGAAATTGCAGCGTCCCCTGGATGTTTTGCAACACCGCGGTTTTCCCTGCCTGGATGAAGGCGTCCGCTTTTTTCATAACCATTACGCAGTCTTTTTCGAATTGTTGTGGTCGGATCTGTTCTGCCATGGTCGGCCCCTCAGCGCGGGGTGCCCATTGGACGTAAGTCTAGGTCGCTGCATACGGGGCAGGCTTACGGAAAAGTCCTACGCCAGGCGTCGGAAAAATCTTCATTAAATGTTCTTGGAAAAAAATCCGACGAAGTGCACATTGAAGCGCCGCAGAACGATGTCTGACCACTGTGCCAGGGGATCGATTTAAAGAACGTAGAGAGCACCATGTCCGACCACGATATTTTGAGTGACGCCGAGCGCGAGGCGCTGAGTGCCGTCATGCTGGAACCTGACCTGCCGCCGCAGCGCGTCTTGATCGTCGATGACGACAAGGACGCTCGTGAGCTGCTGTCGGAGATCCTGGCGTTGGACGGGATTCACTGCATGACCGCCGCCAGTGGCGAAACGGCGCTCAAGATGCTGGAAACCAAGCCATCGATAGGCCTGCTGATCACCGATCTGCGCATGGGCAATGTCGATGGCCTGGAGTTGGTCCGCCTGGTGCGCGAGTCGGAGCGGGCGGCGCTGCCGATTATCATCGTGTCGGGCGATGCCGACGTGAAGGATGCCATTGAAGCCATGCACTTGAGCGTGGTGGACTTTCTGCTCAAGCCGATCGATACCGACAAGCTGTTGGGGTTGGTCAAGCATGAGTTGGGGATGGATCTTTAAGATCGTCTGTGGGAGCAAGGCTTGCCCGCGATGCAGGCGCCTCGGTTTACCAAGGACCGCGCCGTCTTTATCGCGGGCAAGCCTTGCTCCCACAGTTAAACCCCTTCATCAGCCAAGGCTTGGTGATTAGCAATGAAAAAGCCCTGATCGAGAGATCAGGGCTTTTGTGTGTCGCGTGTCTATCGCTCAATCACAACCCATTGGCTGCCTTGAACTCACGACGGCGACGGTGCAGCACCGGCTCGGTGTAGCCGTTAGGCTGCTTCGTGCCTTCGATCACCAGTTCGACCGCCGCCTGGAAGGCGATGTTGTTGTCGAAGCCTGGTGCCAACGGACGGTACAGCGGGTCGCTGGCGTTCTGACGGTCTACCACCGGCGCCATGCGCTTGAGGCTTTCCATCACCTGGTCCTGGGTGACGATGCCGTGACGCAGCCAGTTGGCGATGTGTTGGCTGGAGATACGCAGCGTCGCACGGTCTTCCATCAGGCCGATGTCGTTGATGTCCGGCACTTTGGAGCAGCCAACGCCCTGGTCGATCCAGCGCACCACGTAGCCAAGGATGCCCTGGGCATTGTTGTCCAGTTCGTTCTTGATCTGCTCCGGCGTCCAGTTCGGATTGACCGCCAACGGGATGGTCAGGATGTCGTCCACCGAAGCGCGGGCGCGCTTGGCCAGTTCGGCCTGGCGAGCGAACACGTCGACCTTGTGGTAATGCAGCGCGTGCAACGCGGCCGCGGTCGGCGACGGAACCCACGCGGTGTTGGCACCGGCCATCGGATGGGCGATTTTCTGTTCGAGCATCGCCGCCATCAGGTCCGGCATCGCCCACATACCCTTGCCGATTTGCGCGCGACCTTGCAGTCCGGTGCTCAAGCCGATATCGACGTTCCAGTTTTCATACGCGGCGATCCACTTCTCGGCTTTCATATCCGCCTTGCGCACCATCGGGCCGGCTTCCATGGAGGTGTGGATTTCGTCGCCGGTGCGGTCGAGGAAACCGGTGTTGATGAACACCACGCGCTCGCTGGCGGCCTTGATGCAGGCCTTGAGGTTGACCGTGGTACGGCGCTCCTCGTCCATGATCCCGACCTTGAGGGTGTTGCGCGGCAGGTTCAGCACGTCTTCGACACGACCGAACAGCTCGTTGGTGAACGCGGCTTCTTCCGGGCCGTGCATCTTCGGCTTGACGATGTACACCGAGCCGGTGCGGCTGTTGCGCCGCGAGGTGTTGCCGTTGAGGCTGTGAATCGCCGCCAGGCTGGTGACCAGGCCATCGAGGATGCCTTCCGGCACTTCGTTGCCATGCTTGTCCAGGATCGCATCGATGGTCATCAGGTGGCCGACGTTGCGTACGAACAACAGCGAGCGGCCGTGCAGGGTCACGCTCGAACCGTCGACGGTGGTGTAGACGCGGTCGGGGTTCATGGTCCGGGTAAATGTCTGGCCGCCCTTGGCGACTTCTTCAGCCAGGTCGCCCTTCATCAGGCCGAGCCAGTTGCGGTAGATCACCACTTTGTCATCGGCATCGACGGCGGCGACCGAGTCTTCGCAATCCATGATGGTGGTCAGGGCGGCTTCCATCAGGATGTCTTTGACGCCGGCGGCGTCGGTCTGGCCGACCGGGGTGGTGGCGTCGATCTGGATTTCGAAGTGCAGGCCGTTGTGCTTCAGCAGCACGGCGGTCGGTGCCGAGGCATCGCCCTGGAAGCCGATCAACTGGGCATCGTCACGCAGGCCGCTGTTGCTGCCACCCTTGAGGGTGACCACCAGTTTGCCGTCGACGATTTTGTACGCGGTGGAATCGACATGGGAGCCGGCCGCCAGGGGCGCCGCTTCGTCGAGGAAGGCGCGGGCGAAGGCGATGACCTTGTCGCCGCGAACCTTGTTGTAGCCTTTGCCTTTTTCCGCGCCGTCGGCTTCGCTGATGGCGTCGGTGCCGTACAGCGCGTCATACAGCGAACCCCAGCGGGCGTTCGATGCGTTGAGGGCGAAGCGGGCGTTCATCACCGGCACCACCAGTTGCGGGCCGGCCATGCGGGCGATTTCGTCATCGACGTTTTGCGTCGTGGCCTGGAAATCCGCCGCTTCTGGCAGCAGGTATCCAATGTCTTGCAGGAAGGCTTTGTAAGCCACGGCGTCGTGGGCCTGGCCGGCACGAGCCTGGTGCCAGGCGTCGATCCGCGCCTGGAAATCGTCGCGTTTGGCGAGTAGGGCTTGGTTCTTCGGCGCCAGGTCGTGGATGACCTTGTCGGCACCGGCCCAGAACGCGTCGGCGGTGAGGCCGGTTCCGGGAATGGCTTCGTTATTCACGAAGTCGAACAGGACTTTGGCGACCTTAAGGCCACCGACTTGAACGTGTTCAGTCATTGCTTGCCTCACTCTGCTCAGCTATTTCGCTTTTCAGCTCTTCGATTTTGACAATGAAGCCTCGGGACATTTAAACCACAAACCCCGGAACCAGTACATGCCATCGCTGGCGGCTGGGTGTTAAGCCTTGCTGACGGGGCTTTTCAGGGATGCGACTGGCCTTAAGCAGACATCGGTACAACATTATGTAGTGCTTGCTGCGGCATACTACATGATCAATTGCGCTTGTGAAAATTAGACTAATTGCGTCGTTCCGCGACCGACTAAAGCAGTACGGTCACGACGAGGCACAGGATGTTCTCAAAAAACAGACAGATTGTTCCATATAAATCTGAATGTTTGTACACGATATGTCTGCTCCCACAGTGGTCAGGTATAAATCCTCAGGCTCACCGTCTGCTTGCGATCAGCTGCCTATACTGTTTCTTCCACAACAAGAGGGCCGCGCCATGGACCATCTGGTCATCACTGTTTTCGCCCCGGACAAGCCCGGGCAGGTCGAGCGCATTGCCGATTGCATCGCCGAGCACGGCGGTAACTGGCTGGAAAGCCGCATGTCGCGACTGGCGGGGCAATTTGCCGGGATCCTGCGGCTCAGCGCCCCGGCCGAAGTCCACGAAGAGTTGATCGAAGCCTTGCAGGGGCTGTCGGCCCATGGCATCCGCGTATTGATTGCCGAAAGCAGCCTGGAAGAAACCTGTAGCTGGAAACCCATCACCATGGAACTGGTGGGCAATGATCGTCCCGGCATCGTGCGTGATATCACCCGATTGCTGAGTGAACAGGGGGTAAACGTCGAGCGCCTGGTGACGCAGGTTCGTCCGGCACCGATGAGCAACGAGTTGCTGTTTCACGCCGAAGCGACCCTTGGGGTGCCCTTGACCCTGTCGCTGGACACCTTGCAGGAACGACTGGAAACCCTGGCCGATGAGTTGATGGTGGAACTCAAGCTCAGCGACGAAGCGCAGTAAAGGTTATCCAAGAAAAAACTGCGCCTGCCTGTGGATAACCTGTAGAGACCCGGCTCCAGCCCAGGGCCGTCGGGGCTCAGCGGGGAGTGGTCAAAAAATCATCAGTTTTCAAGGGCTTGTGCACAAACGGCGGGGATCACGTTGTGGATAACCTTGGGAAGGATAAGCACAGGCCACGTCTGGCGTGGTCTGTGGAGGTTTGTACGTTTTTTGATCAGCTGCGCCGGCGCATGCTGATCACGGCATCGACGCTATACACCGCAAGCCCAGCCCAGATAAACAGGAACGCCACCAGTGTGCTGGACGACAGGTGCTCACCGAACAGCAGCACGGCGAGCAACAACACCAGCGTCGGTGCGATGTACTGGAGGAACCCGAGGGTGGTGTAGGGCAAATGCCGCGCCGCGGCGTTGAAGCACACCAGCGGAACCAGCGTCACGGGGCCTGCCGCCACCAGCCACCAGGCTTCGGAGGTGGTCCAGAACGCGGCCTGGGCACTGGTGGCCGTGGGGTTGAACAGCAACCAGGCGATGGCGATCGGCACCAGCATCCAGGTTTCCACCACCAGCCCCGGCAATGCCTTGACCGGCGCCTGCTTACGGATCAATCCATAAAAACCGAAGGTCAGTGCCAGCACCAGCGACACCCACGGCAGGCTGCCCACTTGCCAGACCTGCTGCGCCACGCCGACCGCCGCCAACCCTACCGCCAGCCATTGCATGCGGCGCAGGCGCTCGCCGAGGATCAGCATGCCCAGCAGTACGTTCACCAGTGGGTTGATGTAGTAACCCAGGCTGGCTTCGAGCATGCGCTCGTTGTTCACCGCCCAGACGTAAGTCAGCCAGTTGGCCGCGATCAACGTCCCGCTCAAGGCGAGGATCGCCAGGCGCCGTGGATTGTCCCGCAGTTCGCGCCACCAGCCGGGGTGTTTCCAGACCAGCAGCAACGCCGCGCCGAACAAGGCCGACCACAGCACCCGGTGGATGATGATTTCCACCGATGGCACGCTGGCGATGGCCTTGAAGTAGATCGGGAACAGTCCCCAGATGATGTAGGCACTCAGGCCCAGGATGTACCCGCGACGCGGGTTGGCGGCTTGCATGCAGAATCCTTGCTTAGGCAGCTAACAAAGGGGTGATTGTAAGGAGATTTGTCTGGTTGTGCTGTGAACCTTGTAAGGGAATCGGCTTCGCCGCAGGTCTCCTGTGGGAGCGAGCCTGCTCGCGATAGCGATGTGTCGGTCAACATAAATGGTGACTGTTCTGTCGCCATCGCGAGCAGGCTCGCTCCCACAGGGCTTCAGTGATTTTTGGAGCCCAGCCCAATCAGAACAACTTCAACGGCTCTTCATTGAGCGCCGCCAGTTGCTCGCGCAGTGCCAGTACCTGGTCGCCCCAGTAACGTTCGCTGCCGAACCACGGGAAGCTGCGCGGGAAGGCCGGGTCGTCCCAGCGTCGCGCCAGCCAGGCGCTGTAATGCATCAGGCGCAGGGCGCGCAGCGGTTCGATCAGCGCCAGTTCACGCGGGTCGAAGTCGTGGAACTCACGGTAGCCATCCATCAATTCCGACAACTGCCCCAGGCATTCCTGGCGATCGCCGGCGAGCATCATCCACAAGTCCTGCACCGCCGGACCCATGCGGCAGTCGTCGAGGTCGACGATGTGGAAGACCTCGTCACGGCACATCATGTTGCCGGGGTGGCAGTCACCGTGCATGCGGATGTTCTTATGGGGCGTGGCGGCGTAGACCTCTTCGACACGCTTGAGCAGGTCCCTGGCGACCGACTCGTAGGCCGGCAGCAGGGCGCGGGGGACGAAACCACTTTGCAGCACGGTAGCCAGCGAGTCATGGCCGAAATTCTTCACGCCCAAGGCTTCACGATGCTCGAACGGGCGGGTCGCCCCGAGCGCGTGCAGGCGCCCGAGCAATTGCCCCAGGCGATAGAGTTGATCCAGATTGCCCGGCTCCGGCGCCCGGCCACCGCGACGGGGAAACAGGGTGAAACGAAACCCGGCGTGTTCGTGCAGGCTGGTGCCGTTGTGGATCAGCGGCGCTACCACGGGCACTTCGTACTCGGCCAACTCGAAGGTAAAACTGTGCTCTTCCAGGATCGCTTCGTTGGTCCAGCGCTGGGGGCGATAGAACTTGGCGATCAGCGGCTCGGCATCTTCGATACCGACCTGATAGACACGGTTCTCGTAGCTGTTGAGGGCCAACACGCGGGCGTCGCTGAGAAAGCCGATGCTTTCAACGGCATCGAGTACCAGGTCGGGCGTGAGGGTTTCAAACGGATGGGACATGCTGACTCCTGCGCAGCGGCAGGGCTGCCGCGTCCGACCCAGCATGGTAGCGCAGACGGAGGCAGATAGGTGGTGGCTGTGCTGACGCTATCGCGAGCAGGCTCGCTCCCACAGTGGATCTTCGGTTGTACCGCCGATCCCTGTAGGAGCTTGCTCGCGATGAGTCCTATCAGGCGCCGATGACCCCGCCATCTTCCCGGGTAATCACCATCACCGATGACCGTGGCTTGCCGTTGGGCAGGTGCTCAGGGAAGGTCGAGCCGCCGTTTTCCCCCGGATGCTGGATCCCGACGAACAAGGCCTTCTGGTCCGGCGCAAAACTGATCCCAGTGACTTCGCAGCCCACCGGCCCGACCATGAAGCGGCGAATTTCGCCACTGTTGGGGTCGGCGCAGAGCATCTGGTTGTTGCCCATGCCAGCGAAGTCCCCGGCGTTGCTGGAGTCACCGTCAGTGAGGATCCACAGCCGCCCGGCTTTGTCGAAGCCCAGGCCATCGGGGCTGTTGAACATATTCTGCGCGTTGATGTTGGACGACCCGGCTTTCGGCGTGCCAGCGTGTACCGTTGGGTTGCCGGCGACCACGAACAGGTCCCAGGAGAAGGTCTTGGAGGCGTGGTCGTCGCGGTCGGTGCGCCAGCGCAGGATCTGCCCGTAGACGTTCTTGGCCCGAGGGTTCGGCCCGTCCACCGGCTGACCGTCTTCGCCGCGCTTGGAGTTGTTGGTCAGGGTGCAATAGACCTGGCCGTCTTTCGGGCTGACCACGATCCACTCCGGGCGGTCCATGCGGGTGGCACCCACGGCGCTGGCGGCCAGGCGCGCATGGATCAGCACTTCGGCCTGGTCGGCGAAGCCGCTGCTGGCGTCGAGACCGTTCTTGCCATGGGTCAGCTCGATCCACTGGCCCTTGCCTTTGGGATGGTCCGGGTTGCCGTCGCCGGCATCGAAACGCGCCACGTACAAGGTGCCATGGTCCAGCAGGTTACGGTTGGCCTTGGCATTGCGCGGGTTGATGCGTTCGCGGCTGACGAACTTGTAGATGAACTCGCCGCGCTCATCGTCGCCCATGTACACCACGGCGCGACCGTCATTAGTCTGCGCCAGGGCGGCGTTTTCGTGTTTGAAGCGGCCCAGGGCGGTACGTTTTACCGGGGTGGATTGCGGATCGAACGGGTCGATCTCGACCACCCAGCCGTGGCGATTGAGTTCGTTGGGGTTCTTTGCCAGGTCGAAGCGCGGATCAAACAGGTGCCAGTTGATCTCGCGGCTGGTGACGGTGGCGCCGTAGCGTTTTTGCGCTTCATCGAACTGCAAATCGGACTTGCTGCTGCCGAAGCAGTCGGTGAAGTTTTCTTCGCAGGTCAGGTAGGTGCCCCAGGGTGTCATGCCGTTGGCGCAGTTCTGGAAAGTCCCCAGCACTTTCTTGCCGCTCTTGTCGGCGCTGGTTTTCAGCAGGTCATGGCCGGCGGCCGGGCCGCGCAGGCGAATCGGCGTGTTGCCGTGGATCCGGCGGTTGTAGCGCGATTCCTGGACAAACTGCCACTGGCCGCGACGACGCTGGACCTCGATCACCGAGACCCCTTCGCTGGCCTGGGCCTTGTGCACGTCTTCGGCCGACTGCGGCTGGCCGCCGTGGGGGAAGAGGTAGCGGTAATTGGTGTATTCGTTGTTGATCGCCATCAGCGCCCGGTTATTGTCGCCGGGGAACGGGAACAGGCTCATGCCGTCGTTGTTGTCGCCGAACTGCACTTCCTGTGCGCGGGCAGTACCGTTGCCACTGGGGTCGAAGGCCGGGGCATTTTTCTGCAGCGGCTGGCCCCAACTGATCAGCACCGAGGATTTGTAGCCCGGCGGCAAGGTGATGGTGTCGGCCGTGGCGGCGGCGATGCTGTTAAAGCCCAGCAGCTTGCTGTTGCCTTCGCTCACGGCGGCGGCCAGGACGCTGCGGCTCAGCAGGTTGCCGCCCAAAAACATCGCCGCGCCGCACAGGGCGCCGGCGCTGATGAAGCTGCGACGGCTCAGGCCGACGATCTTTTCCAGGTCGGTGAATTGGTTTTCTTCTAATAGGCTCATCTCAGGCTCCCTGCTGGTTTTGGCAGTCACCTTAAAGCGGGTCGATGAAACTATTGTTGCAGCGTGCTACAGCGGTGTGCCGAGCAGCACATTTGTTGGCGAAAACGTTACTTGCACCGGTGAGCCGGCTGCCAGTTTCTGCGCTTGCAACTGAAGCGGCTCGGCCAGGGCGCACAGCGTCTGGCCATTGGGCAGGCCTATGCGCACTTCGCTGGGGCCGTCCTGGGCGGCGTCGATCTGCTCGATCATGCCGCGCAGTGTATTGGTCCCCGGTTTTTCCGCTTGCTCGACAGGGTGCAATTCCAGCCAGCCGGCCTTGATCAGCGCCACCACTTCGGTGCCGGTATCCAACTCCAGGCGCAGGGTGCTGTCGTGGGTGATCTGGGCTTCGATGACCAGGCCCCGGGCCAGCTCCAGGCGTACCCGGTCGTTGTGCCCTTGCGCCTCGATGCCCAGGACCTTGCCATGCAATTGATTGCGGGCACTGGTGCGCAGCATCAGGCGACTGAGCAGGCCCAGGTCGCCGGCGTCCTCGCTCGCTTCCAGCAGTTCGGCCTGCAGCGCTTGCAAGCGCTGATACAGGCGCAGCACGCGCAGGCCTTCCTCCGACAACTTAGCGCCGCCACCGCCCTTGCCGCCGACGCTGCGCTCTACCAACGGTTGGTCCGCCAGGTTGTTCAATTCATCGATGGCATCCCAGGCCGCCTTGTAGCTCAGGCCCGCGCTCTTGGCGGCGCGGGTGATCGAGCCCTGTTCGGCGATGTGCTGCAACAGGGCGATGCGTTGAGGTCGCCGAACGATGTGCTGGGTCAGAAGCGTGGACAAGGACATGACGGAAAACTGCATGCAAGGGGCTATGAGCGGACGTTGGCGCCTTGGGCGCGGCACGTCAAGCCGGCTCACCGGGTTTCGGCGTGCGGGCCAGGCAGTACACATCGACCCGCGCAGCGCCGGCATCGCGCAACAGGGCCGCCAGTGCTTGGGCAGTGGCACCGGTGGTGAGCACATCGTCGACCAACGCCAGGTGACGGTTGCGCAACGCGGCCTCGGGCGCCAGGGCAAAGGCCTGGCGCAGGTTTCGCCGTCGTGCCTTGGCGTCGAGGGCCTGTTGGGCGGGGGTGTCCTGGGTGCGTCGCAGCAGGTTTTCTTGGCAAGGGATCGCCAACGGTCCACTGAGCCAGCGGGCCAGTAGCGCCGCCTGATTGAAACCGCGCTGGCGCAAGCGCCGGGTCGCCATTGGCACCGGTACCAGTGCGTCGGGCCGTTCCAGGCCTTCGTCGAAATGATGCTGCAGCGATTGGGCCAGCAGTTCGCCCAGTAGCCGGCCCAGGGGCCACTTCGCCTGGTGCTTGAAACGGGTGATCAGGCTGTCCACCGGGAAGTCGTAGGCCCAGGGGGCCAGGACCCGCTCGAAGGCCGGCGGTTGCGAGGCACATTGTCCGCAACGCAGTCCGGCCATGGGCAGCGGCAATGCGCAGACGCGGCATTGATCGCCAAGCCAGGGCAGTTCGCTTTCACACGGTGTGCAGATAGGCTGTGGTGTGTCGGTGCTTTCGCCGCACAATAAGCAGAATTGTTTGTTTTTTAACCAGATGTAAACCGGTCCGTTGTAACGTGGTTGACAGCGCATGACTCTTCCTTAAATATGCCGAACATCCGTGTCGCGCCTGTGGGTATTCCATCCCCCAGGCGCCAGCCAAGCATAATCAAGGAAATGCCCATGAGCGCCAGCACCACTGCCAACCTGCGTCATGACTGGTCTTTGGCCGAAGTCAAAGCACTCTTCGTCCAGCCATTCAATGACCTGCTGTTCCAGGCGCAGACCGTGCACCGCGCGCACTTCGACGCCAACCGCGTCCAGGTTTCCACGCTGCTGTCGATCAAGACCGGCGCTTGCCCGGAAGATTGCAAATATTGTCCGCAGTCCGGTCACTACAACACCGGGCTGGATAAAGAGAAATTGCTGGAAGTGCAGAAGGTCCTCGAAGAGGCCGCGCGTGCCAAGGCCATCGGTTCGACCCGTTTCTGCATGGGCGCGGCCTGGAAGCATCCGTCGGCCAAGGACATGCCGTATGTGCTGGAGATGGTCAAAGGCGTGAAGGCCATGGGCCTGGAAACCTGCATGACCCTCGGCCGCCTCGACCAGGACCAGACCCAAGCGCTGGCCCAGGCCGGCCTGGACTACTACAACCACAACCTCGACACATCGCCGGAGTTCTACGGCAGCATCATCACCACCCGCACCTACAGCGAGCGCCTGCAAACCCTGGCCTATGTGCGTGATTCGGGGATGAAGATCTGCTCCGGCGGCATCCTCGGCATGGGCGAGTCCCTGGACGACCGCGCCAACCTGCTGATCCAACTGGCGAACCTGCCGGAGCACCCGGAATCGGTGCCGATCAACATGCTGGTCAAAGTCGCCGGTACGCCACTGGAGAATGCCGAGGATGTCGATCCGTTCGATTTCATCCGCATGCTCGCCGTGGCGCGGATCATGATGCCCCAATCCCATGTACGCCTGTCCGCTGGCCGTGAAGCGATGAACGAGCAGATGCAGGCCTTGGCGTTCCTGGCCGGTGCGAACTCGATTTTCTACGGTGACAAGCTGCTGACCACCGCCAACCCGCAAGCCGACAAGGACATGCAGTTGTTCGCCCGCCTGGGTATCCAGCCCGAAGCCCGGGAAGAACATGCCGATGAAGTGCACCAGGCGGCGATTGAGCAGGCGCTGGTGGAGCAGAAGAGTAGCGAGCAGTTCTACAACGCCGCTGTTTGATTGCTCACCGATTCCCTGATTGGAATGCAAGAAACTGTGGGAGCGAGCCTGCTCGCGATGGCGATGGAACCTTCAACATTTGTGTCGACTGGTACACCGCTATCGCGAGCAGGCTCGCTCCCACAAGGTTTTTGGCCAGTCTTTAAATAGTTGAGGCCTGCATGCCCTTCGATCTCGCCGCACGCCTGGCTGCCCGTCGTGCCGAAAACCTCTATCGCCAGCGCCCGTTGCTCGAAAGCCCGCAGGGCCCGGAAGTGGTGGTGGACGGCCAGCCGTTGCTGGCTTTCTGCAATAACGATTACCTGGGCCTGGCCAATCACCCGCAGGTGATCGAAGCTTGGCGCGCCGGGGCGGCTCGGTGGGGCGTCGGTGGCGGTGCTTCCCATCTGGTGATTGGCCACAGCGGCCCACATCACGCCTTGGAAGAAGCCTTGGCCGACTTGACCGGCCGCCCACGGGCGCTGCTATTCACCACCGGCTACATGGCCAACCTCGGCGCGGTCACCGCGCTGGTGGGGCAGGGCGATACCGTGCTGGAAGACCGCCTCAACCATGCTTCGTTGCTCGACGCCGGGCTGTTGTCTGGTGCGCGCTTCAATCGTTACCTGCACAACGATGCCCAAAGCCTGGCCAATCGCCTGGAGAAAGCCACTGGCAATACCCTGGTGGTCACCGATGGCGTATTCAGCATGGACGGCGACATCGCCGACCTGCCGGCACTGGCCCGTGCGGCCAAGGCCAAGGGCGCCTGGCTGATGGTCGACGATGCCCACGGTTTTGGCCCGCTGGGTGCCAATGGTGGCGGTATCGTCGAGCATTTTGGCTTGAGCCAGGATGACGTGCCGGTGCTGGTTGGCACCTTGGGCAAGGCCTTCGGCACCGCCGGCGCTTTTGTGGCCGGCAGTGAGGAACTGATCGAGAGCCTGATCCAGTTCGCGCGTCCCTATATCTACACCACCAGCCAACCGCCGGCCCTGGCCTGTGCCACGCTCAAGAGCCTCGAACTGCTGCGCAGCGAGCATTGGCGGCGTGAACATTTGCAGGTGCTGATCCGCCAGTTCCGTCACGGCGCCGAACAGATTGGCCTGCAATTGATGGACAGCTTCACGCCGATCCAGCCGATCCTGATCGGTGATGCGGGGCGGGCGATGCGTTTGTCGCAGATGCTGCGTGAGCGCGGGCTGATGGTCACGGCGATCCGTCCGCCCACCGTACCGTCCGGCAGCGCTCGTTTGCGCGTGACCCTGACCGCCGCCCACAGCGAAGCCCAGGTGCAGCTATTGCTGAATGCACTGGCCGAGTGTTTTGCCCAACTGGGACCGGAGCCAAGCCATGCGTGATCGACTGATACTGCTGCCCGGTTGGGGCTTGGGTATTTCGCCGCTTGAGCCATTGGCGGCGGCGCTGCAAGGTCTCGACGAACATCTGCGGGTGGAAATCGAGCCGTTGCCGGCACTGACATCGAGCGACCTCGATGAATGGCTCGAGGAGTTGGACGCCGCCGTGCCCCAGGATGTCTGGCTGGGCGGTTGGTCCCTGGGGGGCATGCTGGCTTCGGCGCTGGCGGCGCGGCGCGGTGAGCGCTGCTGCGGCTTGCTGACCTTGGCGAGCAATCCCTCGTTCGTCGCCCATGCGCAATGGCCGAGTGCAATGGCCGCTGAAACCTTCGATGGCTTTCTCGCCGGGTGTGCCGCCGATCCACGCCAGACCCTCAAGCGTTTCAGTTTGCTATGCGCCCAGGGCTGCAGTGATCCGCGTGGATTGTCGCGATTGCTATTGGCCGGTGCACCGAGTACTTCGCCCGAGGTATTGATGGCCGGGCTCGAACTGCTGGTGCAACTGGACACCCGTCAGGCATTGCAAAGCTTTCGCGGTCCGCAACTGCATCTGTTTGCCGGGCTCGATGCCCTGGTACCGGCTGAAGCCGCGAGTGAGTTGTTGGTCTTGCTGCCGGATGTCGAAATCGGTCTGATCGAACAGGCCGGTCACGGATTCCTTCTGGAGGACCCGCACGGTGTGGCGGGGGCGATCCAGGCTTTTTTGCATGAGTCCGGTGATGACTGATTTGTCTCTTCCCAAATTACCCGGTGCCTTGCCCGACAAGCGCCAGGTGGCGGCTTCGTTTTCCCGGGCTGCAGCCAGTTATGACAGCGTGGCCGAGTTGCAGCGCGACGTGGGCCAACAGTTGCTCGGGCGCTTGCCATCTTCGTTTATCCCACAACGTTGGCTGGACTTGGGTTGCGGCACCGGTTATTTCACCCGGGCCCTCGGCGCGCGTTTCGGCGAGACGACCGGCCTGGCACTGGATATCGCCGAAGGCATGCTCAACCATGCTCGTCCCCAGGGCGGAGCTGCGCATTTTGTCGCCGGCGACGCGGAGCGACTGCCCTTGCAGGCGTCGAGTTGCGATTTGGTGTTCTCCAGCCTGGCGGTGCAGTGGTGCGCGGATTTTGCCTCGGTGCTGAGTGAGGCTCATCGTGTATTGAAACCGGGTGGGGTTTTTGCCTTTACCAGCCTTTGTGTGGGCACTTTGTACGAATTGCGCGACAGTTGGCGTCAGGTGGATGGCCTGGTACACGTCAACCGTTTCCGCGCATTCGAGACGTATCGACAGTTGTGCGCGGCCAGCGGGCTGCATGTTCTCAGTCTTGAAAATTGTCCCCATGTGTTGCATTACTCCGATGTGCGCAGCCTGACCCACGAGCTGAAAGCCTTGGGCGCCCACAATCTGAACCCTGGCCGGCCCGGTGGGTTGACGGGCAGGGCGAGGATCCTGGCGTTGGTTGAAGCCTACGAACAGTTTCGACAGGCGCAGGGGTTGCCCGCGACCTATCAGGTGGTCTACGCCGTCTTGGAGAAACCGCTATGAGCCAGGCCTATTTCATTACCGGCACCGACACCGATGTAGGCAAGACCACCGTCGCGGCAGGCCTGCTGCATGCTGCGCGGCAGGCTGGCATGAGTACCGCCGCTGGCAAACCCGTGGCCTCCGGTTGCGAGGTGACACCCAAGGGCCTGCGCAATGCCGATGCCTTGGCCTTGCTAGCCGAATGCTCGATACCGTTGACTTATGCACAGGTCAATCCGGTGGCGTTCGAACCGGCAATAGCGCCGCACTTGGCTGCCCGGGAGGCGGGCGTTGCGTTGACGGTGCAGTCGTTGCTAGGCCCGATGCGCGAAGTGCTGGCGCTGGGCGCCGATTTCACCTTGATCGAAGGTGCGGGCGGTTGGCGAGTGCCGCTGGCCGGCCAGGACAATCTTTCCGACCTGGCGATAGCGCTGGGCTTGCCGGTGATTCTGGTGGTGGGCGTGCGCCTGGGCTGCATCAGCCATGCGTTGTTGACCGCCGAGGCGATCGCCCGTGATGGCTTGCAGCTTGCTGGTTGGGTCGCGAACATCATCGACCCGGCCACCTCGCGCCTGGAAGAAAACCTGGCAACCTTGGCCGAGCGACTTCCGGCGCCTTGCCTGGGCCGGGTGGCACGAATCCAAGGCGTGACGGCCGAAGCCGTGGCCGAACACCTTCAATTGGACCTGCTGGACTGAAACCACGCCAAGGTTTTGCCTATGACGCGGCACTGTGCCATTAGTGTTTTTGTCGGGCCTTTTCCGCAGGCTTCTGGTTCAATGGCCACTGTCGACCCTTCAAGAAGACGAGCTCTGCCATGGAAATCTCAGGAAACACCGCGTTCTATGCCGGTCTGAGTACGATTCAGACAGGGCAGGACCGTGTCGATCAGGCGGCCGGCCAGATTGCCAACACCACGATCGAGCGCTCGGTCACCAGTCAGTCGTCCGAAGTGCAGGTTGATCGCCTGCGTTCGGTGGATCGCAGCCAACAGTCGGACCAGGCCGCAAACGTGGTCGAACTGTCCCAAGGCAAGTTCCAGGTGCAACTGGGTGTGAGCGTGGCCAAGGCATCCGACGAAATGCTCGGTACGTTGATCGATACCTTCGCCTGATCCTGTTCTTCAGATTTACGAAAACGCCGCGATTATTCGCGGCGTTCTTGTCTCTAACGTCTTATTGCTCAACTAATATTTCCTACGCACACCGCGAGTTCTTCAGTGCGATGGATTTTCCGTGTCCGACATTTTTCCCAAGCTGATGACGAATGGCAAAAGATCGGCGCTTGACAAGATTTGGGCGTAAACGTATGTTTCAAACAACTGTTTGACCGCTACAACAAATCCACGCGGTCGTTCATTCCCGGTTACATCAGCAGAGGTTTATCGCTATGCCTGACTACAAGGCCCCCTTGCGTGATATTCGCTTCGTTCGTGACGAACTGCTTGGCTACGAAGCGCATTATCAGAGCCTTCCGGCTTGCCAGGATGCAACTCCGGACATGGTTGACGCCATTCTCGAAGAAGGCGCCAAGTTTTGTGAGCAGGTATTAGCTCCGCTGAACCGCGTGGGCGACATCGAAGGCTGTACCTGGAGCGAGTCCGGCGTGAAGACCCCGACCGGTTTCAAGGAAGCCTACAAGCAATTCGTCGAAGGCGGCTGGCCAAGCCTGGCCCACGACGTCGAGCACGGCGGGCAAGGCCTGCCGGAGTCTCTGGGCCTGGCGGTCAGCGAAATGGTCGGCGAAGCCAACTGGTCCTGGGGCATGTACCCAGGCCTGTCCCATGGCGCGATGAACACCATTTCCGAACACGGCACGCCTGAGCAGCAAGAGGCTTACCTGACCAAGCTGGTTTCCGGCGAATGGACCGGCACCATGTGCCTGACCGAACCGCACTGCGGCACCGACCTGGGCATGCTGCGCACCAAGGCCGAGCCTCAGGCCGATGGTTCCTACAAGGTCAGTGGCACCAAGATCTTCATTTCGGCCGGTGAACACGACATGGCCGACAACATCGTCCACATCGTGTTGGCTCGCCTGCCGGACGCTCCCGCCGGCACCAAGGGCATTTCGCTGTTCATCGTTCCCAAATTCCTGCCTAACGCCGATGGCTCCATCGGTCAGCGCAACGCAGTGAGCTGTGGTTCCCTGGAACACAAGATGGGCATCCACGGCAACGCCACTTGCGTGATGAACTTCGACGCGGCCACCGGTTACCTGATCGGCCCGGCGAACAAAGGCCTGAACTGCATGTTCACCTTCATGAACACCGCACGCCTGGGCACCGCGCTGCAAGGCCTGGCCCACGCCGAAATCGGTTTCCAGGGCGGCCTGAAATATGCCCGCGATCGTCTGCAGATGCGCTCCCTGACTGGCCCGAAAGCACCGGAAAAGGCTGCCGACCCGATCATCGTGCACCCTGATGTGCGTCGCATGCTGCTGACCATGAAGGCTTTCGCCGAAGGTAATCGGGCGATGGTCTACTTCACCGCCAAGCAGGTCGACATCGTCAAGTACGGCGTAGATGAAGAAGAGAAGAAAAAAGCCGATGCGCTGCTGGCGTTCATGACGCCGATCGCCAAGGCCTTCATGACTGAAGTCGGCTTCGAATCGGCCAACCATGGCGTGCAGATCTACGGCGGCCACGGCTTCATCGCTGAGTGGGGCATGGAGCAGAACGTTCGCGACAGCCGTATCTCGATGCTGTACGAAGGCACCACCGGCATCCAGGCCCTCGACCTGCTGGGCCGTAAAGTGCTGATGACCCAGGGCGAGGCACTCAAGGGCTTCACCAAGATCGTCCACAAGTTCTGCCAGAGCAACGAAGGCAACGAAGCGGTCAGGGAGTTCGTAGAACCCCTGGCTGCGCTGAACAAGGAATGGGGCGAGTTGACCATGAAGGTCGGCATGGCTGCCATGAAGGATCGCGAGGAAGTCGGCGCGGCATCGGTGGACTACCTGATGTACTCCGGTTACGCCTGCCTGGCCTATTTCTGGGCCGACATGGCACGCCTGGCTGCGGAGAAACTCGCCGCCGGTACTACCGAAGAAGCCTTCTACACCGCCAAGCTGCAGACCGCGCGCTTCTACTTCCAGCGCATCCTGCCGCGCACCCGTACCCACGTGGCAGCCATGCTGTCGGGCGCCAACAACCTGATGGACATGAAAGAAGAGGACTTCGCGCTGGGCTACTAAGCCTCACGCGGTTCTTCCAAAAGCCGCTGCTTCTTCGGGAGCAGCGGCTTTTTCATGTTCGCCTAAATCTCCCTGTGGGATCTTGAGATATTTCGAAAAACATTCATCAAACAGCACCTAAGAAAACATTCCCTCCTGCCGTTACAGGGGTGGCAGTGTGACATCTGTCACATCCAGCGTGCCTTACTGCTCCAGTTGCAGGCACAATGCCATCTTTGCTCAGCCGGGTCGGAGCTTTACCCTTGCCGCGTTCTTCCGCTGTACGTCTAAGCCATTTCCTACCATCGTTACTGCTTTTGCTGGCGGGACTTGCGGCTGCCTACGTCAAGGATCTCAACGTTTTCTTCACCTCGTTGTTCAACGTTCTTCCGACGCTGGTGTTATTGCTGGGCGGGGCGTACTGCGCCGTCTACCGACGTCAACGTGAACTGTTTCTGATGGTCACGGTGTACATCGCTTATTTCCTCCTGGATACCCAGACCGACTTCTACCGCGATAACGGCAAGGTGCGCGAAGACGCCGCTGTGGTATTCCATCTTGTCTGCCTGTTGTTGCCACTGTTGTTCGGGTTGTTCGCGGCGTGGCAGGAGCGCACTCATCTGTTCCAGGACATGGTGGCGCGGTTCGCGGTGTTGCTGGTCTTTGGCAGCGTGGCATTGGCCCTGGAGCAGAGTTTTCCCCAGGCCTTGCTGTTGTGGCTTTCGGAGATCCGCTGGCCCGCGTTGCACGGCGCCTGGATGAGCCTGATCCAATTGTCCTACCCAATGTTCGCCGCCGTGTTCCTGCTGTTGGCCTGGCAATACTGGCGCAACCCCCGGCCATTGCATGCCGCGCAATTGGTGGGGTTGCTCGGGTTGTTCTGGATGTTGCCGAAAACTTTCATCCTGCCGTTCACCCTGAACATCATGTGCAGCCAGGTGATGTTGATGATCGCCGCTGCGGTCGCTCACGAGGCCTACCAAATGGCCTTCCGTGACGAGCTCACCGGCCTGCCGGGGCGTCGGGCGCTGAACGAGCGCATGCAGCGCCTGGGGCGCAACTATGTGTTGGCGATGAGTGACGTAGACCACTTCAAGAAATTCAACGACACCCATGGTCACGATGTGGGTGACCAGGTGCTGCGCCTGGTCGCCAGCAAACTGTCGAAGATCGGCGGTGGCGGCAGGGCGTATCGCTATGGCGGGGAGGAATTTGCCCTGGTGTTCGCGGGCAAGAGCATCGACGAGTGCATGCCCCATCTGGAAGTCATCCGCCAGTCCATCGAGACGTACGCCATCCAGCTGCGCAATCCCGACAGCCGTCCCCAGGACGATCAACAAGGCCGTCAGCGTCGCTCTGGCGCCGGTGCGTCCAGCGTATCGGTGACCGTCAGCATCGGCGTGGCCGAACGCGTTGAACAACGTACACCCGAAGAAGTGCTCAAGTCCGCCGACCAGGCGCTCTATAACGCCAAGGGCGCGGGGCGTAACTGTGTGATCGCCTTCGGGCAGAACCGCCGTGGCGCGGTGCGCATGGACGCCGCCGCGGGTTGAGTGATGACGGCGCATTCAGCGTCTGGACTGTGATTGTGGGCTTGGGTGGCCGGCAGTAGGTTGGAAACGATCTGCTACCGGAGAAAACCACCATGCCCGAGTACAAAGCCCCCTTGCGCGACATGCGCTTTCTGATCGATCACGTCTTCGATTTCCATGGCCGTTACGCCGAACTGGGTGCCAACGATGCCAGCCCGGACATGGTCAGCGCGATCCTCGAGGAAGGCGCCCGATTCTGTGAGAACGTGCTGGCGCCGCTCAATCGCTCTGGTGACGAAGAAGGTTGCCATTTCGACAACGGCGTAGTCACCACGCCTACAGGCTTCAAGCAGGCTTTCGCACAGTACGTGGAGGGCGGCTGGCATGGGCTGGCGGCGGACCCGGTGTATGGCGGCCAGGGCCTGCCCAGTTCCCTGGGCCTGGTCATCAGCGAGATGATCGGCTCCAGCAACACCTCCTGGGGCATGTACCCGGGCCTGACCCACGGCGCCATGTCGGCGATTCACGCCCACGGCACCGAAGAACAGAAACAGACCTACTTGAGCAAACTCACCGCCGGCCAGTGGACCGGCACCATGTGCCTGACCGAAGCCCACTGCGGCACCGACCTGGGCATCATCAAGACCCGGGCCGCGCCCCAGGCCGACGGCAGCTACGCGATCTCCGGCAGCAAGATCTTCATTTCCGCCGGCGAACACGACATGAGCGATAACATCATCCACCTGGTGCTTGCCAAGTTGCCGGACGCCCCCGCTGGGACCAAAGGCATCTCGTTGTTCATCGTGCCCAAGTTCCTGCCCGACGCCACGGGTGAGGCGGGGGCGCGCAATGGCGTTTCCTGTGGCTCGATCGAACACAAGATGGGCATCAAGGCGTCGGCCACTTGCGTGCTGAATTTCGATGGAGCCAAGGGGTTCCTGATCGGCGAGCCGAACAAAGGCCTCAACTGCATGTTCACCATGATGAATCATGCCCGGCTCGGCACTGGCATGCAGGGCCTGTGCCTGGGAGAAGCGAGCTTCCAGGGCGCGATCAAATACGCCAACGAACGTTTGCAGATGCGCGCGCTGACCGGTCCCAAGGCGCCGGAAAAAGTCGCCGACCCGATCATCGTCCATCCCGATGTGCGCAGGATGTTACTGACCATGAAGGCCTTCAACGAAGGCAACCGGGCGTTGACGTATTTCACCGCGCAACTGTTGGACACCGCGCACCTGAGCCAAGACGAAGCAGCCCGCCAGGACGCCGAGGACCTGCTGGCGTTCCTCACCCCGATCTGCAAAGCCTTCATGACCGACACCGGGCTGGAGGTGACCAACCACGGCATGCAGATATTTGGCGGCCACGGCTTCATTCGCGAGTGGGGTATGGAGCAGTTGGTGCGTGACTGTCGCATTGCGCCGATCTATGAAGGCACCAACGGCATCCAGGCCTTGGATCTATTGGGGCGCAAGGTGCTGGGCAGCCAGGGCAAGCTGCTGCGTGGCTTCACTAAAATCGTCCACAAATTCTGCGCAGCGAATGCCGGACATCCACAGCTCAAGGATTACGTCGCGCAACTCGACGGCCTCAACCAGCAATGGGGCGAGCTGACTACCCGGGTCGGCATGGCGGCCATGAAGAACCCGGACGAAGTGGGTGCCGCCTCCGTGGATTATCTGATGTACAGCGGTTACATCATCCTGGCCTACCTGTGGCTGCGCATGGCCTTGGTGGCCCAGGCGCAACTCGACGGTGGCAACGGCGATGGGGATTTCTGCCGGGGCAAACTGGTCACCTGCGAGTTTTACTTCAAGCGCCTGCTGCCACGCACGACCGCCCATCGGGCCGCCATCGAGGCTGGAAGTGACTGCTTGATGAAGATGCCAGCGGAGTTGTTTGCTCTCTGACTGAACCGTGGCGAGAGAGCTGCTCCATCCCAGTGGAAGCAAGCTTCCTCGCCACGGCAAATCCCTCAGCATATGTGGTGACTAAAAATAACAAAACGGTCATGGGTTGACCCTATGTGTCTTAAAAGTTGTTGAGGTACACTCCAGCCACTGCAAAAACCGTTTTCATACGAACCAACTGTTTAGATCCTGCGAGGTTTGCCATGGCTGACTACAAAGCGCCCCTGCGCGATATGCGCTTCGTCCTCAATGAAGTGTTCGAGGTCGCGAAACTCTGGGCCCAACTGCCGGCGCTGGCCGACACCGTGGACGCTGAAACGGTCGAAGCGATCCTTGAAGAAGCCGGCAAAGTCACCAGCAAAAGCATCGCCCCCCTCAGCCGCGCCGCTGACGAAGAAGGCTGCCACTGGGCTGACGGTGCCGTCACCACGCCGGCAGGTTTCCCACAGGCCTACAAGACTTACGCCGAAGGCGGCTGGGTCGGTGTCGGCGGTGATCCGACGTACGGCGGCATGGGCATGCCCAAGGCCGTTTCGGCCCAGGTCGAGGAAATGGTCAACTCCGCCAGCCTGTCCTTCGGCTTGTATCCGATGCTGACCGCTGGCGCTTGCCTATCGATCAATGCCCATGCCAGCGAAGAGCTGAAGGCGGCGTACCTGCCGAACATGTACGCCGGCGTCTGGGCCGGTTCCATGTGCCTGACCGAGCCTCATGCCGGTACAGACCTGGGAATCATCCGCACCAAGGCCGAACCCCAGGCCGACGGTTCCTACAAGGTCAGCGGCACGAAGATTTTCATCACTGGCGGCGAACACGACCTCACCGAGAACATCATCCACCTGGTGTTGGCGAAACTGCCGGACGCGCCGGCAGGCCCGAAAGGCATTTCCTTGTTCCTGGTGCCCAAGTTCATGGTCAATGCCGACGGCAGCCTGGGCGCGCGCAACCCGGCCAACTGCGGCTCGATCGAACACAAGATGGGTATCCAGGCATCCGCCACTTGCGTGATGAACTTCGACGAAGCCGTGGGTTACCTGGTAGGCGAACCGAACAAAGGCCTGGCGGCGATGTTCACCATGATGAACTACGAGCGCCTGGGCGTGGGTATCCAAGGCTTGGCCTCCGGTGAGCGTTCCTACCAGAACGCCGTCGAATACGCCCGTGATCGCCTGCAAAGCCGCTCGCCAACCGGTGCGCAAAACAAGGACAAGGTCGCCGACCCGATCATCGTCCATCCCGATGTGCGCCGGATGTTGCTGACCATGAAAGCCTCGAACGAAGGTGGCCGGGCATTCTCCACTTACGTGGCGATGCAATTGGATACCGCCAAGTTCAGTGAGGACCCTGCCACCCGTAAGCGCGCCGAGGACTTGGTGGCGTTGCTAACACCGGTGGCGAAGGCTTTCCTGACCGACCTGGGCTTGGAAACCACGGTCCACGGCCAACAGATTTTCGGCGGCCACGGCTATATCCGTGAATGGGGGCAAGAACAACTGGTGCGCGATGTGCGTATCACCCAGATCTACGAAGGCACCAACGGTATCCAGGCGCTGGACCTGGTAGGGCGCAAGATCGTCGGCAGCGGCGGTGCGTTCTACAAGTTGTTTGCCGATGAAATCCGCCACTTCACCGCCACCGCTAGCAGCGATCTGGCGGAGTTCACCACGCCGCTGAACGATGCGGTCGGTACGTTGGATGAACTGACTGAATGGCTGCTGGATCGGGCGAAGAGCAACCCGAACGAAATCGGCGCGGCGTCGGTGGAGTATCTCCAGGCATTTGGCTACACCGCCTATGCCTACATGTGGGCACTGATGGCCAAGGCTGCCTTGGGCAAAGAAAGCCAGGATGATTTCTACGCGAGCAAACTGGGCACGGCACGGTTCTACTTCGCCCGTCTGCTGCCACGTATCCACTCGCTGAGTGCTTCGGTGAAAGCGGGCAGCGAGTCGCTGTTCCTGTTGGAGCCCGGGCAGTTCTAAAAGCTGACATTGTGTAAGCAAACGCTTACACAATGTGCTGGCATTTTCCCTCTATCAGTAGATTGGATCCAGGGCTAATCTACTTCACATGGACGTCGCGCAGGATGCGCAGAGCAACAACACGGACACGTAGGATTCTGCCAGGAAGGCGGAGTGAAAGGGATGTCAGGGAAACAGTCTGCAAAGCCCCGCTTCGGCGGGGTTTTCTTTTGCCTGCGTTTTTTGTCGTTATCGGATTTGGCCGTTCGGCCACCCATCCTGGTTGTTTTTCACTGAACCCTGACGAGCGGTCGTGGGTCAATGAGCTATGTGGCAACGTAGCCATCGCCAATCAGGAGTTATCCATGGATATCATTCGAATCATTATCGCCATCCTGCTGCCGCCACTGGGGGTTTTCCTGCAGGTCGGTTTTGGCGGGGCCTTCTGGCTGAATATCTTGCTGACCCTGTTGGGTTACATCCCCGGCATCGTGCATGCGGTGTACATCATCGCCAAGCGCTGAACCGGCATGATTAATAGGCTGGTTGGAAACCTGTGGGAGCGAGCCTGCTCGCGATATCGGTTTATCAGTCTCGGAGATGTTGACTGAACCATTGCTATCGCGAGCAGGCTCGCTCCCACATTGATTTTGCATTTCCCCTATGTGGGGCTATCCATCACCCTGCGATAGAACAACCATTCATGCTCCAGCGCATGCGCCTGGTTCGCAGCCTTGCGAAAGCCGTGACGCTCATCGGGATAGTAATGCGCCTCGACCGTAACGCCGTTCGCCTGTAACGCACTGACCATATCGCGGGTCTGCTGCGGCACGACTACGGCATCCAGCTCGCCCTGGAAAAAGATCACTGGTACGCGGATTCGATCGGCATGCAGCAGCGGCGTACGCGCGCGGTAGCGTTCGGCGTCCTGTTGTGGGTCGCCGATCAGCCAATCCAGGTAATCCCCTTCGAACTTGTGCGTGGCACGCCCCAGGGCGACAGGGTCGCTGACACCATAGAGGCTTGCGCCGGCGCGGAACACATCGTGGAACGCCAAGGCGCAAAGGGTCGTGTAGCCACCGGCACTGCCGCCCCGAATGAATGCGCGACGACCGTCGATCAGGCCCTGTTCGTCGAGATACGCGACCACTGCACAAGCGTCCTCGACATCGACCACGCCCCAATTCAAATGCAACGCCTGTCGATATGCTCGGCCATAACCGCTGCTGCCACGGTAGTTGAGGTCGGCGACGGCAAAGCCACGTTGGGTCCAATACTGGATACGCGGATCGAACAACGGATAACAGGCCGAAGTGGGGCCGCCGTGGATGAACACGACCAATGGCGGCTTCGCGGGTGCATTCATGGCCGGGTAAAAGAACCCGTGGGCGTCACCCGACGCGGATGGATAGCGCAGGGTTCGAGGGGGGCTGATCTGTTCGATGGGCAACGGCGCGACGCCGCCGGCCAGCACTGCCACTGCGTGGTTATGGCGCTCAATGCTTATGATCGCCGATGGGCTGGTCGGTGAGGCGGCAACGGCGTAGATGAACCTTTCATCCAGCGCCAGGCTGCGAAAGCGGGTGTAGGTGCCGGTGAAGTCCTCATCGGCATCGTCGCTGTGGCACAGGCCCAGACGTCCGAAACCCGCGTCGGTCCAACTCGCCAGGTAGGTGTGTTCGTCCAGCGGCAGCCAGGTACAGCCACCCAGTTGCCATGGCGCCGGGGCGTGATCGGCTTGGGCGGAGGGCAGTGCTTGCAGGCCTTGGGGCGACTCCATCCAGGGTTGCCAGTAACCACCGCGATCAGTCAGGCAGTAAAGGCGACTGGACGCGTCGAAGCGCGGCTGCTGGATGGACTCCTCGTCATCGTTGCCCGCCACACAGCGCGGCTCACCCCAACCCTGGGCAGTGCGCTCGGCCAGCATCAACCGCGTTGCTGTCCAGGGTTGGTGCGGGCGGCTCCATTCAACCCAGGCGAGCCGCCGGCCGTCCGGGCTCACGGTCGGCGATGCATAAAAATCCGCGCCTTCTGCCAGCAGATGTCGCTGATGATCCGCCAACCCGATCGACACCAGGCGATGCTGGTTGGCCTGTTCTTCCACCGCCAATACCTGGCCGTCGGCGAAGCCAAGATCCCCATAGCGGCACTCACCTGAGGTCAGCGCCACAGGCTGCTCGTCATTCAGGGATTGGTGGTACAGCTGCTGGTCAGCTTCATTGACGAACAACAAACCGTCATGGCTCAGGCAGAACGATCCACCGCCGTATTCATAGACCCGGCTGCGTACGCTGAACCCGTCCGGTGTCAGGCGGCGGACCTTGGCATCTTGCCAATGCCAGATCCGGCAGGCGCCGTCTTCGGGACGGTATTCATTCCAGAACAAGCCGAGGGGCCCGACCTGCAGTTCGGCGAAGTCGGTGCCGGCGGCCACGGCCTGGGCGGCGCTGAAAGGGTCAGCCTTTGGCGATGAGGCGCGAGTTTCGTTCATTGCGGAAGGCCAGTTGCTCAATGGTTTGCGTAGCGTGCTCGGCGTCTTCGCGCGCCTTAAGGATCACTCCGTGGTGTTCGGACTTGCTGCACACCGGGTCGGCGTTGCTCGCGTCCCCCGTCAGCATGAACGCCTGGCAGCGACAGCCGCCGAAGTCCTTTTCTTTTTCGTCGCAAGAGCGACACGGTTCGGGCATCCAGTCATAACCGCGGAAACGGTTGAAGCCGAACGAGTCGTACCAGATGTGCTGCATGCTGTGGTCGCGCACGTTGGGAAACTGCACCGGCAGCTGTCGGGCGCCGTGACAGGGCAATGCCGTGCCGTCCGGCGTGACGGTGAGGAAAATGCTGCCCCAGCCGTTCATGCAGCCCTTGGGGCGTTCTTCATAGTAGTCCGGCGTGACGAAGATCAGCTTGCACGGATTACCTTCAGCTTCCAGCTTGGCGCGGTATTCGTTGGTGACGCGCTCGGCCCGCACCAATTGCTCCCGCGTGGGCAGCAGGCCGACGCGGTTGAGCTGTGCCCAGCCGTAGAACTGGCAGGTGGCGAGCTCGACGAAGTCGGCTTCCAGGGCGATGCACAGCTCGATGATGCGGTCGATCTTGTCGATGTTGTGCCGATGGGTCACGAAGTTCAGCACCATCGGATAGCCGTGAGCCTTCACCGCCCGGGCCATTTCCAGTTTTTGCGCGAAGGCTTTCTTCGAACCGGCCAAGAGGTTGTTCACCTGCTCGTCGCTGGCCTGGAAGCTGATCTGGATATGGTCCAGGCCGGCCTTTTTGAAGTCGCTGATTTTCTGTTCGGTCAAACCGATGCCGGAGGTGATCAGGTTGGTATAGAAACCCAGCCTGCGCGCCTCACCGATCAACTCGGCCAGGTCCTGGCGCACCAACGGCTCGCCACCGGAAAAACCCAGCTGCGCGGCGCCCATCTCTCGGGCCTCGCGAAAGACCTTGAACCACTGCTCGGTGCTCAGCTCCTTGCCCTGTTCGGCGAAGTCCAGCGGGTTGGAACAGTACGGGCATTGCAACGGGCAGCGATAGGTCAGCTCCGCCAGCAGCCACAGCGGCAGGCCGACTTCAGGCTTGGGTGGCAGCCCGGTGGTCTCAGGCAAGTTCGATCCAGTGCTGTGCACGGGCGACCTCCATGAATTGCTCGATGTCGTCACCGAGTTCCGGCACGTCCGGGAACTGCTTGGCCAACTCGTCGATGATGGCCGCGACATCCCGTTCGCCGTCGATCAGACCGCCGATCAGCGACGCGCTGTCGTTCAGCTTGATCATGCCTTCAGGATAGAGCAGCACGTGGCCCTTCTGTGCCGGTTCGTACTGGAAGCGATAGCCGGGGCGCCAGCGCGGGGTTTTACTGCGGTCGAAACTCATAAGGCGATCCCTTTGTGCCACACCCGTTGCGCGGTCACGCTGTGGTAGGGCGGACGGTTCAATTCGTAGGCCATGCTCATGGCGTCGAGCATGCTCCAAAGGATGTCCAGTTTGAACTGGAGAATCTCCAGCATGCGCTCCTGCCCGGCGCGGGTGGTGTAGTGCTGCAAGGTAATCGCCAGGCCATGTTCCACATCGCGCCGGGCCTGGCTCAGACGGGTGCGAAAGTATTGGTAGCCGGTCGGGTCGATCCACGGGTAGTGCTGCGGCCAAGTGTCGAGGCGCGACTGGTGGATCTGCGGGGCGAACAGTTCGGTCAGCGAGCTGCTGGCGGCTTCCTGCCAACAGGCCCGGCGGGCGAAGTTGACATAAGCATCCACCGCGAAACGCACACCCGGGAGCACCAGTTCCTGGGAACGCAGTTGATCGGGATCCAGGCCCACCGCCTGGCCCAGCCGCAGCCAGGCTTCGATACCACCGTCCTCGCCGGGCGCGCCGTCATGGTCGAGCAGGCGCTGGATCCACTCGCGACGGATCTCCCGATCCGGGCAGTTGGCCAGGATCGCGGCATCCTTGAGTGGGATGTTCACCTGATAGTAAAACCGGTTGGCGACCCAACCCTGGATCTGCTCGCGAGTGGCGCGGCCTTCATACATCGCCACGTGATACGGGTGATGGATGTGGTAATACGCGCCCTTGGCGCGCAGGGCCGCTTCGAACTCGGTGGGGGACAGGGGGGTGTCAGTCATTTCGGTCTCCGGGAAATGCCCGTGGGTTCTGTGGCGTCAGGGTTGGCCCCATCGCGAGCAAGCTCGCTCCCACACTGGTTTTGCTGTGAGTCAGATATCCAGTACGACTCGGACTACTGTGGGAGCGAGCCTGCTCGCGATAGCGTTCTGTCAGCCAGCGTCAATCTTGACTGGCACACTGCAAGCTCACCCCCACATTGGTTCCGCCTTTCCTACAACTCAATACTCATTCCGTCGTAAGCCACTTCAATCTTTCGACGTACCAGTTCAGCCCGCTCGGGCGAGTCTTCGTCCAGGATCGGGTTGGTGTTGTTGATATGAATAAGGATCTTGCGCGGCAAGGGCAACTGCTCCAGCACTTCGATCATCCCGCCGGGACCGTTTTGTGCCAGGTGGCCCATTTCCCGACCGGTGCGCGTGCCGACGCCACGGCGCTGCATTTCATCGTCGTCCCACATCGTGCCGTCCACCAACAGGCAATCGCTGCCGGCCATAATCTCCAGCAACTGTCCGTCGACCTTGCCCAGGCCCGGGGCATAGAACAGCTTGCCGCCGGTGCGCAGGTCTTCGACGATCAGGCCGATGTTGTCGCCCGGGTGCGGATCGAAGCGGTGCGGTGAATAGGGTGGGGCGGCGCTGCGTAATGGTAACGGCGTGAAACGCAGGTTCGGACAGGCCGGGATGGTGAAGCTCTGGTCGAGCTCGATGCGATTCCAGCTCAACCCACCGTTCCAGTGGGTCAGCATGTTGAACAGCGGAAAGCCGGTGCTCAGGTCCTCATGGACCATGTCGGTGCACCAGACTTGATGTGGGCAGCCCTCACGCAGGCTGAGCAGGCCGGTGGTGTGGTCGATCTGACTGTCCATCAGAATGATGGCGCCAATGCCGGTGTCGCGCAGCGCCCGGCCTGGCTGCATCGGGGCGAAGCCCTGGAGCTGGGCGCGAATGTCCGGAGAGGCGTTGCACAGCACCCAGTTCACGCCGTCATCGGAAAGGGCTATGGACGATTGGGTGCGCGCCTGGGCCCGTAGGCTGCCGTTGCGAAAACCTGCGCAATTGGCGCAGTTGCAGTTCCACTGGGGGAAACCGCCACCGGCGGCAGAACCTAGAATCTGGACGAACATGGCTGCTCCATCTGCAAACCGAAATAAAAACGCCTCGGCTGACCGAGGCGTAGTGCTGCGTGCTTAAGCGCCTGCAGCATTCAACGGCTGGCGAAGTACATGGTGACTTCGAAACCGATACGCAGGTCGATATATGCGGGTTTGGACCAGGACATGGAAATACTCCTTTGGTTGGGCTGCTTTCGTTAGATGGAACGGGTGAGACCTATACATATAGTCCACCTCCGTTCGGAGATGTTCAGATGCTTAGGCGCCTATGTTACTAAATCTGACATATTCGTTCGCCGCGATTCTCAAAGAAAGCTCATTACAGCGGCTGCAATGATCACTGCGCCGATTGCCAACCTTCCCCCGGGCAGGCTCCGTTGCTCAGGCAGCACCATCCTCCTTGCGCATCGATCAGACACTGGGCGGCGGCCTTTAGCTGGGCGCGATCCAGGCTCACGATGGCATCGGACAGTTGCTCGAGATAATCCGACGGGCGGCCTGTCAGCTTGCCTTGCCAGAGCAGTTCGGCGGCCTGGGCGAAGGGCAGGGCGGTACTCTGGAGTTGGGCGGCAAGCGCTTGCCGCTGGCGGGCCAGGGATGAATCGTCGAGCTGCTGGATCAGCGCCGGTAACCCGGCCAGGAATTGCTCGATGTGGGCACTCAGTTGCGTCGCCGAGAGGTTGGGTGATTGGACGCCGAATAACATCCCGGTTTGCCCGTCGATCTGCTTCAGCCCGCTGAACACTGCATAGCCCAACTGCAACTCGACTCGCAGGCGCTGGTAGAACGGCGTCTGACACAGCTGTGCCAGCCACCGCCAGGCGGCTTCGTCGGCCAGCGCCGGGGTGGGCGTCGGGCAAAACAGCAGCACGGCCGGTTCTTCCCCGTGAGTCTTGAGCGTATTCCAGATGCGTTGCCCGCGAGATTCCGTCGCCAGGCTGATTTCCTCGCCCGCGATGCCCGGCACCCTGACCAATGCGGGGCCCAATGCCCCTTGGGTGGCCGCCGACAGACCGATAGACAGCCCATCCCATCGGGCCGTTGTCCACACACTTTGATCGCTGTCGGGCAATGGCAGCGCTGGCGATTGCCGGTTGCGCCGGCAGTGATTCGGTAATGCCTTCAACAAATGTCGAATCGGTATCGGCGGGGGCTCATGAGCGGCCAGGGCCATTGGTAGCGGTTGCGCGAGCTTCGTCAGAACGTGTTCAAGCACCAACGGTATCGGAGTCTGCAAGCCGACCAGTTTCAGTAGCCATTGATTGGCGCAGGACTCGAAGCTGACGTCCACACCGGCCTGGCCAGCATCCTCACGCACGTCCTGCAGGTGTCGGTCGAGCCTGGCTTGAAAGTCGAGCGATGCCTGGGTCGTCAGTTGCCAGCGCAGGTACACCGCGCCTTCACGACCGTTATCCGGCAGCGCCTGGCTGAACTGCATGGGCGAGCGTTCCCGTCGGCCTCGGGAGCGGTCCTGGGCAAAAGTTCGCAAGCCGCGATGGGCGCTGGTCTGGCCGCGTATCAGCCCGGCGCGAGGTGCTTGGCTTGGGGTGTGCAGGAACGGGTTGGGCGCGGGCAGTTGCCATTGCTGCGTGACCTGATCGGCGGGGTGCAGTTGCTTGAGGATTTCCCTGAGCCTCACGAGGTCGTTTGCCAGCAGCGGTCCGTCACGCCCTTCACAGTCCCAGCGGGCCAACTGCAGGGCTGATCCTGTTTCCTGGCGACGCAGCAGCAGTGCGGTGAACTCCTGGCGCAACGGCGCCCAGTCGTCCTGGGCGGCAAAGAACCCCAGCCAGTCGTGCAACAACGGCTGGATTTGCGCCGCTGCTTGAGCGTTGTCGTGCCTGATTTCAATGTGCAGCAGCGCTTGCCCGGCAAATTCATACAACGCGGTGGCCTTGAGGCTGTCAGCCAGGTTGCGCTGACGCAATGTGTCGAGCAGGCCTCCCGGTTTGCTGGAGTTCAGTGACGTACAGAGAAAATCCAAGGCTTGAGGCGAGGCGACGGGCAAATCTTCGCAGGCGAACAGCAGGTCAAGACAACCTTCGCGGGCCAGTTGATAACTCCTCTGGGACGACGCCATAAGCTTTGGCGGTGCTGGCCTGGCAACCGCTCCGCCGGCAGGTATGTGGCTGTCGAACTGTTCCGCCAAGGCTTTCAAGGTGTCGATGCTTTGCGGGCCGGCCAGGCTCAGGGTCATCTGGCCACTGCGGTAAAAGCTGCGGTAGAAATCGTGCAATGCCGTTTGGAATTCGGCTTGCGCCACCGCGAGACTGTCGCGATTGCCGGCATGGAACCCCCGCAGCGGATGGGTCGCCGACACGCCGTCATGCAGGGCGAGCTGTCGCTGGGCTGCCGTATCCTGGGACCAGGCAATGAACTCTGCGTGCAGCACTTCTCGTTCGCGCAACTGATCGGCTTCGTCCAGGCTTGGCTGGGCGAGCATGTCCCCCAGTCGTTCCAGTCCGTCGGCGAAGGTTGCGGGTGGCAATTCGAAGAAAAAATCCGTGGTGCGTTCGCTGGTGCGCGCATTGAGCTGACCGCCGTGGCGATGCACGTAGGCCATCAGGTTCTCTCCGACGGGAAACCGCTCGGTGCCGAGGAAGAACAGATGCTCGAGCAAATGCGCCAATCCCGGCCAGGCCAGGGGCGCATCATGGCTGCCAGCTGCGACTCGCAGTACCGCAGCGCTGCGCTTGAGGGCGGGGTCATGACGCAACGTCACCCGCAAGCCATTGGCCAGGGTTTCAGTGTGGGGGCGGAGGGAGTCGGGGGCCGGCATGAGCGCTTCCAGGACAAAGATGCGCTCATGCTAGCGGATCAGGGGCCTTTCTCAATCCTCTATCAATGTTTGTGCAGCTCGCCGTAAAGCTCAGGGCGGCGATCGTGCAGGTAGTTGTAGGCGGCGCGGGAGTCTTCCATCAGTTGGCGGTCCAGTTCAGCGACGATCAAGGCCTCATCCAGCCCGGCAAGCGCCGGGCGGCTGCCATTCGGTGCGGCGACGCTGCTTTGGCCGCAATACTGCAATTCACCTTCGTGGCCGCAGTAGTTGGCGTACGCCACGAAGCACTGGTTCTCGATGGCTCGGGCACGCACGGTGACGTCGGCGATGAATTCGTAGGGCTGCATATTGGCGGTTGGCACCAGGATCAGCTCGGCACCGGCCAGGGCCAGGCGTCGGGCATTTTCCGGGAACTCCAGGTCATAGCAGATCAGCAGGCCGAGCTTCCAGCCGTTGAGCTCGACGATAGGCAGCGCCGAGTCGCCGGCGCTGAACATGGCGTGATCGAGGTCACCGAACAGGTGGCTCTTGCGGTAGTTGGCCAGTCGTTCGCCTTGGGCGTCGATCAGTTGCACCGCGTTGTAGATCTGGCCGTCTTCGCCGCGTTCAGGGTAGCCATAGACAATCGCCAGGCTGGCGGCCTTGGCAATGCGGGCGATCTGTTGCGCCCACTCGCCGTTGTAGACCTCGGCCAATACATTCACCGCGTCGACGCCGATGTTGTAGCCGGTCATGAACATCTCCGGCAGCACCAGTATATCGGCGCCCCTGGCTTCCAGCGCCACCTGATGCAGGCGTTGCAGGTTGCCGGCCGGATCCAGTGGCAGCGGTGGGCATTGATAGAGGGCTACACGCATCAACAACTCCTTTTATTCGGGCAGGGCGATCGGACCGATCTCATGGAATACATCGCCTGGACCCGGGTTCTCGGCGTGAGTTTCACCGCCGAAGTGTTTCATGATCCCCCACACGGCATTGAGCGAGGTCTGTACCGCGCCTTCGACCCAGGCCGGTGTCCATGAGACGTCATCACCGGCGATAAAGATCCCGCGTTGTTCGGCCGGCATGTCGTCCTGCATGAAATGCGCATACATGCGCTGGTTGTAGCGATAGTGGCCAGGCAGGGCGCCCTTGAAGGCGCCGAGGAAATGCGGGTCGGCTTCCCAGGACACGGTGATCGGGTCGCCGATGATGCGCGCGGCGATGTCCACCTTGGGGTAGATCTTCTTCAGGGCATCGAGGGCCAGCTTCACGCGTTTTTCCACCGGATGGGGCAGCATTTTCAACGCGTCGCTCATCCAGGAATACGACAGGCAAATCACCCCCGGCTTGTCGTCCCCGTTGTCGAACAGATAGGTGCCACGGGTCAGGCGGTCGGTCAGGGTCATGCTCATCAGGTCGCGGCCGGTTTCCGGGTCCTTGTCCTTCCAGAACGGCCGGTCGACCATCACGAACGTCTTCGACGATTGCATGTAGCGGGTGCGGTCCAGGGCCATCCACATTTTTTGCGAGAACAGCGCCTCTTCGCATTCGATCTGGGTGGTCAGCAGCCAGCTCTGGCAGGTGACCAGCACGGCGGCGTATTCGCGGGTGTTTTCCCAGACGTCGGTCACGCTGAAACGTCCATCGGTGGCGCGGGCAATGCGCTTCACACCGCTGCGTGGGGCGCCCAGGTGCAGAGAATTCAGGCTGGTACCTTCTGGCCAGTGTGCACAGCGTTCCGGCACGTGGTTCCAGATACCGTGGGGCACCTGTTCGACGCCACCGACTACCAGATGCTGGTGGTCGTCGCAGTTGGTCATCACGACGCGGAAGATTTCCAGCATCGAATTGGGGAAGTCCGAATCCCAGCCGCCCGTGCCGAAACCGACCTGGCCGAACACTTCGCGGTGCTGGAACGAGAGCTTGGCGAATGCCTTGGATGTGGCGACGAAGTCGTAGAACGTGCGGTCATCCCACAAGGGTACCAAGGTATTCCACAGTTCCTTCAGGCGCGGCACGTCGCGGTCGCGGATCGCCTGCTGGATATCGCCGAAGCGCGCACCATCTTCCAGGGCATCGGCCCAGGCATCGGCAACTTCCTGGAACAGGGCTGGAAGATCCGCCAGCTTCTGTGCGTAATAGGTCTGGCCTTCCAGGTCGATGACCGTGCTGCCGGACGCCGGGGTCAACGGGTTGGGAAACGGTTTGCTCTCCAGGCCCAACTTGTCGACGTAATGGTAGAACGCAGTGGATGACACCGGAAAACGCATGCCGCCCAGCTCGGCAATCACCCCTTCGGCACCGTTGAACGCCTGTGAGCGCAGGCGCCCACCCATCTTCGACGCCTCGTAGACCACGGGCTTGAGGCCGAGCTTCATCAGCTCGTACGCCGCCACCAGGCCGGCGATCCCGGCACCGACAATCGCCACTTCCGTACCGTGGTTGTGGGCGGGAATACTGCCCAGGCCAGCCGGATGCTCGATCCAGTCGTCAAAGGCGAAAGGAAAGTCCGGGCCGAAAATGGTGATGGGTTTCTTACCGTCTGCTGGGTGGCGATTGTTCTTGTTCATGGCTGACCTTGATGGGCGACTCGACGCGGCCTTCGCGTCTGAGTATAGGAAAGATGCCAGCCATTCTAGGTAGGGTGGGACACGTTAATAAGACACAATATGTCGTCGTTTTGAGCGGTTTGCAGTCACTTCGACGTATTGATGAGTCGTAATGACGAAACAGGTTCTGTGGGAGCGAGCTTGCTCGCGCTAGCGGCCTGTCAGTCATGAAGATGTGGCTGAACCAGCGCCATCGCGAGCACGCTCGCTCCCGCGGAAACTTACCTTAACAATTGTCTGTGCGATCAACAGGAGCAGCTACCAGCGAATCTCCTAAGATTATTCCCTTGAGGTTATATATCCTGGGTGGCATATTTGAATGAAATGGGACGTTGAATATACCGACGAATTTGAGATGTGGTGGAGCTGTCTCAGTGAGACCGAGCAAGATTCTGTGCAGGCCTCGGTGATGCTGCTTGGCGATGCCGGGCCGCATCTGGGTTTTCCTCACACCAGTGATATCAAGGGCTCGCGTCATGGCAACCTTCGTGAGTTACGAGTACAACACGCAGGTAGGCCTTATCGTGTGCTCTATGCGTTTGATCCACGCCGTTGCGCCATCCTGCTGATCGGGGGAGACAAAACCGGCCAGGACCGTTGGTATCAGGAATGTGTGCCTTTGGCTGAACGTCTCTATGACGAGCATCTGGAAGCATTGAAGAGAGAGGGCTTTGACAATGGCTAAGAAATTTTCCGACTTGATTGCACGTCGTTCGCCTGACTCCCGGGCTCGTGCAGAGACTCTGTATCAGAAACTGCGTGCAGAAATGCCGTTGCACGAGTTGCGTCAGGCGCAGGAGCTGAGCCAGGATGCTTTGGCCAAGACGCTGCATATCAACCAGGCGGCAGTCTCGAAAATGGAACGCCGTACCGACATGTACATCAGTACGCTACGAAATTACATCCGCGCCATGGGGGGGGAATTGGAGATTATCGCGACCTTCCCGGAGGGGCAGGTCAGGATCGAAAACTTCGCCCATCAAACACAGTAACTGACGTTGTTCCCTGCTGGGCTTAGACGGGCTGGCCCCGATCGATCTTGCTGCTGAGGATGATCGACGTAGTGGTCTTCTCCACACCGTCCACGCTGCCGATCTGGTCCAGCAACTGGTCCAGCTGCTCCGGCGAGTCCGTGCGCAGCCAGGCGACATAGTCGAACTCACCGCTGACCGCGCACAACTGCTGGACCTGGGCCATGGCGCTCAAGCGCCGCAGCACGTCCTTGCCGGAGCGCGGTTGAACCTTGATACCGACATAGGCCTGCAAACCGCCGTCTATCACCCGCTGCCCCAGGCGCACGCCGTATCCAGTGATCACCTTGGTTTTTTCCAGCCGCGCCAACCGTGAGGTCACGGTCGTGCGGGCGATGCCTAGCTGCCGGGCAAGCATGGCGACGCTTTCCCGTGCATTGATTTGCAGCGCCGCGATCAGTTGTCGGTCGATTTCGTCGAGAACGGGAGGGCGGGTGTCAGTCAAAGTGGGCTCCGGCGCGGGCATTCGATAGCGAACATGTTACAGGCTCTCACGTGGGAAATAGCCAATGGCAGGTAAAGCCAGCGTTCGCCAGGCATGGGCCAGGTGCATCTGTGACGGCCTGAGCCATAAACCGTCCTGGCAAACCAATTGTTCGGTGGGCAACTGCAACAGTAGAGCCCGCGGGAACGACTGCACAGAGCCTGGGTCGTCATCGTCTGGCGCTTCCCAATCACGCTCAAAGCAGCGTACATGCAGCTGTTCGTCGTCGAAACTCTCAAACAGCGGCCGCTTGCCCAGCCACTGCGGATGCACCCGCAACGTGTGCTCCTGGATATCCAGGAGCAGCAATTGCCAGCCTCGATAGTTTCCACACTGTTCTGTCACATCGGTCGCCATGCAGGTCAGGGCCAGATAACGGCTATCCGTCGACCAGATCATCGACGGTGCCAGGTCGACCAGCGCGCAGCCTGAAGCTGTCAGCAGGTGTCCTCCGAGCCGGGACGTCTGCGCGCGTACCCAACTGTCTGCATATTCCGTCTCGCTGCCGAACAACCAGGCGGCGTCCCGGTGGTCGGGTGCAGGCTGGATGAAGTCCCCTTCGGCGTTGGCGGCTTGCGGACGATCCACCAGGCGCCAGGGTGGCATTCTCTGAAGCTGTGAATCGACTACCTGCAGTTCCACGGTGTCGTAGAACAACCGGGATCGCTCGTCGGGATGAAAGAACGAAGTGGCGTTGGCGCTACCGTTCTGCGGCGCCTGGACATTGAAACGTTGCAGCGCGCTGCCCTCCAGGTCCTGGTCAAGTCGACCGGCAACCACTGCCAGGCTCAGCCGGCCATCACGAAAATCGAGGATGCGTTCCACCCACATCGCCGGCCCTTCCAGCAGGCGTCGATCCTTCGTGTCCGCAATCACGCCATGGGTGGTCACGGTCGTTGAGTTTTCGAAGGGCAGTAGTGCGAGGTAACGTCCGCAGTCTGAGACACGGTGGTCCAACAACCAACTTCCCGGCAAGTGCCAGTCACCGATCTGACAGCGATAGCCCCCAAGCCCTTCGCGATTGTCGCCAAGCCAGCTCAACTGAGCGCAGGCACCATCTAGCATCGGCTGTGTCTCGATAAACGCATCACCGCGTGCTCCTCGACTGTCCAACGGCAACGCAATGGCCATGCGGGTCAGTTTGAATTCAGCGACCTGTACGCGGCCTTGGGCGTCATGGCCGGCCTGGGTTTCGGTATCGCCGTGGATGCTGTCCAGGCGATAGCCGTAACGGCCGGAACCTGGGCGCGGATAATCGAGGTACGCGCCGATACGTACATGGTCCGCGTCGAGGCTCAGCAATTGATGCCAGTAGAAGGACGGTTCCGCGACACTCCTCACCCAGGGCGATGGCAGGACGCGCCAGCCGATGTCGAGCTGCCACAACCAATACTGGTCGCCCTCCGCGTCACCGCTTTGCTCCTGAGCCAGGCACACTAGCGCGCGTTGATCGGTGCTCCATATCAACGGCGCGTCTGCCGCCATCAACAGGCCGGACGGTTGTCCATTGATGCTGATGGTATAGCGCGGTGAATGCAGGGGATCCAGTGGCTGGGGCAAGTCGCGAAAAGTCGAAGGCAAAGAAATATTGCCCTGAAGGCACTGCTGGCCATTAGCGGAGCGCCGCTCGAAGGTCGGCTCAGGATGCCAGTCGGCTTCCAGCCAAAGATCGGCGACAGGCACCAGGTGGGTGACGCTGGCGGTTTGCAACAGCTCATCGAGCCGGGTTTTGCGAGCGCTGTTATCCACCAGTGGGCTATGTCGTCCGCTCAGCAGGTCGAGATCAAAAGCGTCCAACTCCCAGAGCTCGCTGTCGGCGCAGCGGTACAGCTGGCGTTGCTGACGGTCGAGGACCACCAGCCCCCATGCCTGCCGGGACGGTACCGGTGCGGCGAAGTAGCGCCCGTCGCTGGAGAACACTGCCGAGGAGCCAATGCCTTGTAGAAGCACACCGTCAGGGAACAGATAGTCGCAATAAGTCGGGCCGCCCATGGCGATTTCGCCGTGGTTGAAGACCCGGATTGGCTCGCCTTCAGGGGTCAGCAGTGGCTCGTTTCCACCCCAGGCACTCGGCCCTTTGCTGGAAACGGGCGCCAACCCAAGGCGCCGTTCCCAGCTACTGACGCAGGCGAGCCCAACAACGATGCCGACGATCGCCACCAAGATGCCCCACCACTCGGGCAGCGCCCGGCCGAGGCTGAAACCCAGGCCAAACACGGCACCGACCGTCACCCGGGCAATGCCTCGGCCCATCGCCAAAAAGCCCAGGCGAGCAGCAAGGCCCATCAGCAGCCCGAGGAATACCACGGCCAGCAAAGCCAGTGGGGGCGGCAGCACGGTGACGAAAAAGGCCGGCACCAGAAGGATGCCGAGTTGCCAGAACAGTTCAAGAAACAGTCGCGGGAGGCTGGGGCTGGCGATGATGGGCATCTCGGTGAGGGATGGGATTTTTATTGTATCGGAGCGAAGGATGCTAGCGGGAGGACGCTAGATACGCAAAAGCCGCGCAATGCGCGGCTTTCAAGATGGTGGGCCCACACGGACTTGAACCGTGGACCAAAGGATTATGAGTCCTCTGCTCTAACCAACTGAGCTATAGGCCCTCAGTAGGTCGCGGATTATAGCGACGGTTTCTCGGCTGTGCTATCCGAAAAATCCGATACGGTCACACGAAGAAACGTGGCGGCAAACTCGTCGGCGCCCAGGGGCAGGCTGACGATGTAGCCCTGGATCTGTTCGCAACCTTCTTCGCTCAGGAATTGCTGCTGGGCCAGGGTTTCGACGCCCTCGGCGATGATGGTGAATTGCATGCTGCGGCCCAGGGCGATGATTGCCCGCACGATGGCCGCGTCGTGGGGGTCGTCGGGCAGGCCGCGGACGAAGGATTGGTCGATCTTGAGGATGTCCAGCGGCAGGCGCTTGAGGTAGCTGAGGGATGAGTAACCCGTGCCGAAGTCGTCGATGGCCAATTGCACACCGAGCTTTTTCAACTGGTGCAGCACCGTCAGGGCCTCTTCGGCCTGGCTCATGATGAAGTTCTCGGTAATTTCCAATTGCAACAAGCCTGGCTTGAGATGGTGTTCGCGCAGCAGTTGCTCGATACGTCCCAACAGGTTGGGCTGACGCAATTGGGCGCCGGCGAGGTTGACCGAAAGAGGGCCCAGGCTGTCATGGGTGCTGTTCCATTCACTTAACTGCTGGCAGGCATGCTCCAGTACCCAGTCGCCAATTTGCAGGATCATGCCGTTTTCTTCCGCCAGGGGGATGAAATGTTCCGGCGGTACGTCGCCAAATGTCGGGTGGGTCCAGCGAATCAGCGCCTCGGCGCCCACCAGGCGGTTGTCGACGAGGCTGATTTTTGGTTGGAAGGATAATGACAGTTCGTTGCGCTCGATCGCCCGTCGCAGCTCGTGTTCCAGGGCTACGCGCTCGCTGGCCTGGGCGGTGAGGTCGCGGGTGTAGCTTTCCACCCGGTTGCGCCCCTTGGCCTTGGAGCGGTACATCGCAGCGTCAGCATTCTTGACCAGCGTGGCGACGTCGCAGCCATCCTGTGGGTAGAGGCTGGTGCCAATGCTGGCGCTGATGAAAAACTCGTGCTCGCCGGCCTGGAATGGCGCGGCAAAGCAGTTCAATAGTTTCTGGGCGATGTGCTCGGCGTCGCTGGGCTGCTGCAAGCCAGGCAGCAGGATGATGAACTCGTCGCCGCCCAGGCGCGCCACGGTGTCGATGTCGCGAAGTTGCTCGCGCAAGCGCACGGCAATGCCTTTGAGCAGCAGGTCGCCGACCGGGTGTCCGAGGCTGTCGTTGATGTGCTTGAAGCGGTCCAGGTCCAAGAACAGCACCGCGCCCTGGCCGCCGTTTTCCTGCTGGCTGTTGAGGGCCGTCAGCAAGCGGCTTTCGAACAGCGTGCGATTCGGCAGGCCGGTCAGTGGATCGTGGTGAGCCTGGTAATCGAGCCGGGCCTGGGCATGTTTGAGGCTGGAGATATCGGCGAAGACCGCAACGAAATGGGTGATCTGTTGATCCCGATTGCGCACCGCGCTGATGGTCAGCCAACTGGGGTACAGCTCGCCGTTCTTGCGCCGATTGGAAATCTCGCCCTGCCAGTGACCTTCCGCCGTCAACTGGTGCCACATCGCGGCATAGAACGCGCTGTCATGCAGGCCGGAAGCCAGTAACCGAGGTGTATGGCCCAAGGCTTCGGTTTCGCTGTAGCCGGTGATTTCGGTGAAGGCTCGGTTCACCGCGCTGATGTGCTGTTGCGTATCGGTGATCAGCACGCCTTCGGCCGTGCTTTCGAACACGGTGGCGGCTTGTTGCAGTTTCTCCTGCATGAGATGGCGTTCGGTGATGTCCCGGGCGATGGTCAGCATGCAGTCTTCGTTGCCGATGGGCAGCGGGCGACTGGAGACTTCGCAGAGCCGTACCTGCCCGTCGTTGCGACGGATATGGCAGCTGAAGTCCTTCACGAAGCCGTCCCGTTTCAGCAGGTTGAGCATCTGCTTGCGCTCGTTGAGGTTGACCCAGATGCCCAGGTCCAGGGTAGAGCGGTCCACCGACAGGGCGCTGTTGAAACCGGTAATGCGGCTGAAACCTTCGTTGACTTCAATCAGCAAACCATCGCTTTGCCGGGACAGTAGCAAGCCATCGGGCGAGGCGTGGAATGCCTTGGCAAACTTCTCTTCGGAGGTCTGCAATTGCTGCTGGGTTTCCTTGAGCTGGCTGATGTCCCGCACTACCACGACCAGGGCTGGCGTCGTGTCGAGGTCGAAGGGTTCGGCGGAGATCAGTCCGGTGAACACCTGGCCATTGCTACGGCGAAAGGGCATTTCCAGGTTGCGAATGCTGCCGGCCTGCAAGCGCTGCAACAGGCCCGGCCCCACGCCTTGGATGCCCCAGATATTCAATTCGGTTGCGCTGCGCCCCACCACCTCGGCGGCACTCAGGCCGATCTGCTCCTCGAAGGCCTTGTTGACCTCCAGCAGACAACCGTCCATCAGCCGTGCGATCACCAGGATGTCCGGGCATTGGCGGAACACTGAGCCAAATTTCTGCTCCGAAAGGCGCAGTGCTTCCTCGGTGCGCTTGGCTTCGCTGATATCGATCATCAGCCCGCGCATCACCGGTTCGTGACCGTGTTCGATCAGACTGACAATGTCGCGCACCCACAGGCAGCGGCCATCGGCGGTGATCACGCGATAGTCGATGCAGTGATCGCGCCCGGCCAGCACTTCATGATCACAGTAGGTCTGGGCACGGATCAGGTCGGCCGGATGAATGATGTTGCGCCAGAAGCCTGGGATCAGCCAATGGGAAAGGGGATAACCCAGCAGGTCTTCGGCATGGGGCGACACGTAGCTGTAGGTGAAGTCGCTGACCCTTGCCTCCCAGGCAATGGCCGACAGGCTCTCCACCAGCCCACGGTAATGGTATTCGCTGCTGCGCAGCTCCTGTTCCAGCTCGACCCGTCGGGCGATTTCCGAGCTGAGTCGGCGGTTGATGCGAATCACCACCGCCAGTATCCCGACCAGGAGCAATAGTGCAGGCAGGCCGTAGACCAGCAAATCTGACCAGAGCTGGCGGTAGTCATGCACATTGCCGACCCACTTCTGCTGGATCTCGGCAACTTCGGCCGGGCTCATGTCGGCCATGACCTTGTCCAGGATACCCACCAATATCTTGTTGTCTTGAGGGACGGCCATTGCCAACTGATAGCGATAAGGCGTTTCCCCGCTGACATAAAGACCTTCGAGCTTGAGTTGGCGCAGGCTCCAGACACTGGAAGCCAGGTCGCCGACCACCGCATCCACCTCGTCGGTTGCCAGTGCTTGCAGGGCTGAGCTGACGTTGGGCAGCGCCACGAGATTCAGGTCGGGATGGTGGTTGCGCAGCAGTTCATGGGGGGCATAGTTCTCTACCACGGCGATTTTCAGCCCGTACAGCTCCTTGAGGTTGTGGGGCTGGGCGCCACCGCGATGGGCCAGGATGACAATGGGGAAGTCCAGGTAAGGCCGGGTAAACGCCAGGTAGTTCTGGCGCTCCGGCGTGGACATGATGCCCGGCAGGAGGTCTATCTTGCCCTGTACGACCTGCTCCAGCACGGCGGTCCAGCTAGCGGGCTCGATGGGGGTGAGCCTGATGGCCAGCCGCTCACGAATGATGTCGACGTAGTCGGCGGCCAGGCCCTGATAGCGGCCCTGGTCATCGCGGAACTCAAACGGCGGCCATGAGGCATCGACGCCCAGGCGCAGGTCGGGGTGGTCCTTGAGCCAGCGGAGCTCCTCGTCGGTGAGCGTCAACGCGCCAGCTGTTGCGGTCCAGGTCATCAATGACAGCAAAAGCGCGGCCGTCAGTCTGGGCATCACTGTCTCGTCATGGCTTGGGGAGGATGATTCGAGTGTAGACGGGCCACAGGGTGGTGAGGAGCGTAACGAGGGGGATTTTATCTGTTGCACATAACAAAACCCCCGGCAGGGCCGGGGGGTTTGAAGGTCACTCGTCGAGGAAGGAGCGCAGATGCTCGCTTCGCGTCGGGTGGCGCAGTTTGCGCAACGCCTTGGCTTCGATCTGACGAATGCGCTCACGGGTGACATCGAACTGCTTACCGACTTCCTCGAGGGTGTGGTCGGTATTCATGTCGATGCCGAAACGCATGCGCAGTACCTTGGCTTCACGGGCAGTGAGGCCGGAAAGCACTTCGCGAGTCGCTTCCTTGAGACTCTCGACAGTGGCGACATCGATCGGAGACTGCATGGTGGAGTCTTCGATGAAGTCACCCAGGTGGGAGTCTTCGTCATCGCCGATCGGGGTTTCCATGGAGATCGGCTCCTTGGCGATCTTCAATACCTTGCGGATCTTGTCCTCAGGCATTTCCATGCGTTCGCCCAGCTCTTCCGGCGTCGGTTCGCGACCCATTTCCTGCAGCATCTGCCGGGAAATACGGTTGAGCTTGTTGATCGTCTCGATCATGTGCACCGGGATACGGATGGTGCGGGCCTGGTCGGCGATCGAGCGAGTGATCGCCTGACGGATCCACCAGGTGGCATAAGTCGAGAACTTGTAGCCGCGACGGTATTCGAACTTGTCCACCGCCTTCATCAGGCCGATGTTGCCTTCCTGGATCAGGTCGAGGAATTGCAGGCCGCGGTTGGTGTACTTCTTGGCGATGGAGATCACCAGACGCAAGTTCGCTTCGACCATCTCTTTCTTCGCGCGACGGGCCTTGGCCTCGCCGATCGACATGCGACGGTTGATGTCCTTGATCTCGGCGATGCTCAGGCCGGTCTCGGCTTCCAGCGCGCTCAGCTTCTGCTGGCAACGAATGATGTCCGGTTGCAGGCGGGCAATGGCTTCAGCGTATTTGCTCTTGCCCTTGGCCAGTGCATCGGTCCAGCTTTCGTCGACTTCGTTACCAGGGAACTGACGCAGGAAGTCGGCGCGCGGCATGCGGGCATCACGCACGCAAAGCTGCATGATCGCGCGCTCTTGCTGGCGCAAGCGATCCAGGGCACTGCGCACACGTTCGACCAGGCCTTCGAATTGCTTCGGTACCAGCTTGATCGGCATGAACAGCTCGGCCAGTGCCAACAGCTCGGCAATTGCCTGCTTGTTGTTGCGGCCGTGCTTTTTCAGCGCCTTGCGGGTGATTTCCATCTGGTCGGCCACAGCACCGAAACGCTGCGCTGCGATGATCGGATCCGGACCGCTTTCGGCTTCTTCCTCGTCGTCGCTCGCTTCGGCGTCTTCGTCATCGGTGTCGTCGTCGGCCTTGACGGCTTTCGCGTCGATTGGCGGCGGCACTTCGGCAGCAGGCGGCGCAATGCCGTCGTCCGGGTCGATATAACCGCTCAAGACGTCGGACAGGCGGCCACCTTCGGTGGTGACGCGGGTGTACTCGGAGAGAATATGGTCAACCGTGCCAGGGAAGTGCGCGATTGCGCCCATCACTTCACGGATGCCTTCTTCAATACGCTTGGCGATTTCGATTTCGCCTTCGCGTGTGAGGAGCTCTACCGTGCCCATTTCACGCATATACATGCGCACGGGGTCGGTGGTGCGACCAATGTCGGTCTCGACCGCTGCCAACGCTGCGGCCGCTTCTTCAGCGGCCGCCTCGTCGGTATCGGCGTCGGCCAGCATAAGGGCATCCTTATCTGGAGCAACCTCGAATACGTTGATCCCCATGTCGTTGATCATGCGGATGATGTCTTCCACCTGTTCCGGATCTGAAATATCCTCCGGCAGGTGGTCGTTGACCTCCGCGTAAGTCAGGTAGCCCTGCTCACGACCCAATAGGATCAACTCTTTGATACGAGACTGCTGTTGCGCTTTTCCGGACATAACACCCTATCCACTGAAGGTCTTGGCGGGCAAAAAACAAGCCGAGGATTATACCTGAGCTGTGACCTCACGCGCCAGTTGAGGTCGGGTTTGATGCGCAAACATTGCGGCTAAGTAAGTCGCGCAATTGGTTTTTCTCTTCGCTGGTCAACTCGCTCTGGCGAGCTTTTCGCAGAAGTTGTTCCAGATTTCGCTCGCGTTGGCGGGCGGACAAGCTAGTAATGGTGTCGAAAAACTGTTGTTCAAGGTTGTCTCCATCAATCAGCCATTCCTTCTCGGCCAGGGCCTTCAAAAGACGTCCCTGCTCGGTACCGTGCCACCGCGCGATCAACTGGAAAGAGTTTAGCTTGGGGTTCTTCTGCACGGCTTCAAGGAGTGCCACCAGCAATTGCGTATTGCTGTGGTCCTCGGCGGCGAAGTGCCCTGCGTCCTCGACTTTTTCCGCCAGTTGCGGGTGATGCAGCAAGGTGCGCAAGGCGGCCAGTGTTGGTGGTTCGACGGCGGCCGGCACGCGCGGGGCACGTGGTTGGTCGCGATCGCCACGCTTGCCGTTCTTGTCCCAGGGTTTCTTGTCCCATTTCTTGCCGCCGCTACCGGGTTTTTTCGGCGTCCATTCCTGCTGGGGGGCGTAATCCTGCTGGGGTTGATGATAGTCGGCGAAATCCGGCATCGCGTCGTAATCGATGCCCGGGTCATAAGCCGGCGGCGCCTCCTGGGGCGCGCTGTGCACCAGTTGATTGACCGCTTCGCTGTTCAAGCCGGTGATTTCGGTCAGGCGCTGGCGCATCAGTGTGCGCAGGTTGGCACCGGGCACCTTGTCGATCAGTGGTGCCGCGAGGGTGGCCATGTGGGCCTTGCCTTCGAGGGAGCGCGGGTCGGCTTCCTCGGTCAACTGCTGGAAAAAATAATCGGCCAATGGTTGGGCGTGCTGGTTGATTCGTGCCCTGAACGCGTCGGTACCTTCGGAGCGCACCAGAGTGTCCGGGTCTTCGCCCTCGGGCAGGAACAGAAAGCGTGCCCGGCGGCCGTCCTGCAGGCACGGCAAGGTAGCTTCCAGGGCGCGCCAGGCGGCGTTGCGACCGGCCTGGTCACCGTCGAAGCAAAACAGCACGTTGGGCACGACGCGAAACAGGCGTTTCATGTGTTCTTCGCTGGTGGCTGTGCCCAGGGTCGCCACAGCGTTGCGCAGGCCTTGTTGGGCCAGGGCAATAACGTCCATGTAGCCTTCGACGACAATGATTTCATCGAGGTTGCGGTTGTTCTTGCGCGCTTCATACAAGCCGTAGAGTTCTTGTCCCTTATGGAACACCGGGGTTTCCGGGGAGTTCAGGTATTTCGGCTTGTCGTCGCCCAGCACCCGGCCACCAAAGGCAATGATCCGCCCGCGCGTGTCGCGGATCGGAAACATGACCCGGTCGCGGAAGCGGTCGTAGCGCTTGCCGGTTTCGGCATTTTCAATCAGCAGGCCGGCGTCGATCATGGCGCGCTGCTGCAACGTATCGCTGCTCAGGTGCTTGTACAGATTGTCCCAGCCGGGCGGTGCGAAGCCGAGGCCGAAGTCCCGGGCGATTTCGCCGGTCAGGCCGCGGCCCTTTAGATAGTCCACCGCGGCCTTGCGTGCCGGGTGGCTTTTTAGGGCCTGGCGATAAAAATCCGCTGCCGCGGTCAGCAGTGGGTAAAGCGGAGAATCGGTCGGTTGGCGTGGCTTGTGCTGTCGACCGCTTTCCTCGCGGGGTACTTCCATGCCGGCGGCTTTGGCCAGTTCTTCGACCGCCTGGGGGAAGTCCAGGTTGTCGTGGTCCATGATGAAGCCGAGGGCGTTGCCGCCAGCGCCACAGCCGAAGCAATAGTAGAACTGCTTGTCGGGGCTGACGCTGAAAGAAGGCGTTTTCTCTTTGTGGAACGGGCAGCAGGCTGTGTAGTTCTTGCCCGCTTTCTTCATTTGCAGGCGAGAGCTGACCACGTCGACGATGTCGGTGCGGTTCAGGAGGTCGTCAATAAAGCTCTGGGGAATCAGCCCGGCCATGGCGTTCTCATCATCACTGCGCGAAATATGGACCCGAAATCGGCAGGCGTAACCGGGTCTGGGTTTGAGGCACGCTAAATCGGTGGCTCGACCGGGTCGTCTGCATCATCGCTGTCGGGAAGTGTATCTGCCGATAATCCACTGACGTTAATAACTATCAGTATTCGACTGTTTGAATGTGTTGCGCTGAGTCCGGTAACGGCTGTTCAGGCCTCGGTTAGCTCATGAAGCGGGCACGCAGGCAGGTGCCTTGGGCTGATCGTCGTTAGAGGAATCAGGGTGTGCTCGTCGGTAGCCTTGGAAGGCTCGTCAGGAAAGACGTGCACCGCTGGCAAAAGAGCCAGGTCTGACGCGGTGAAGCAGGTTGTCTTGGTCGCGTCTGCGGCTTTGACGGTGAAGCATCAAGCGTTATTCCGCAAATGCCATAAGCCCGGCTTGAGGGCCGGGCTTGGCAGAAGCTTGCTACGGACGTCTGTGTATTAGTACAGACGTACGGCGCGGCGCTGTTCGCGCTGAACTTTCTTGGCGTGACGCTTAACAGCGGCTGCTGCCTTGCGCTTACGCTCAGAAGTCGGCTTCTCGTAGAATTCGCGGCTACGAACTTCAGCCAGAACACCGGCTTTTTCGCAGGAGCGCTTGAAACGACGCAGAGCTACGTCGAAGGGTTCGTTCTCTTTTACTTTGACGGCTGGCATCCAGAGCTACCTTCATTCATTACCGGGGTCAACATCCTCGCGGCAAAAGAGCACTTGAAGACGTCGGTTTTTAAGGGTTGCGGATGTTAACCCCTCAACGCTCGGAATGCAAAGCCTCTGATCGAAAACCGCTGGTCGGGGCACAACGTGGCGACTATTATGCGCGCCTTCGAATTCAGCCTCTACAAGGCGCAAACCCATGCTAGTACTGGGATTAGAAACCTCTTGCGACGAAACCGGTGTCGCACTTTTCGACAGTGAACGCGGCCTGCTGGCCGATGCGCTGTTCAGCCAGATCGACCTGCATCGCGCCTATGGCGGGGTGGTGCCCGAGTTGGCCTCCCGTGATCACGTCAAGCGCATGCTGCCCTTGATCCGTCAGGTTCTGGCCGAAGCTGGCTGCGTGCCGACCGAGATCGACGGCATCGCCTACACCGCCGGCCCGGGCCTGGTGGGCGCGTTGCTGGTGGGCGCTTCCTGTGCCCAGGCGCTGGCCTTTGCCTGGGGTATCCCGGCCTTGGGTGTGCATCACATGGAAGGCCACTTGCTTGCGCCGATGCTGGAGCCGCAACCGCCACAGTTTCCGTTCGTCGCTTTGTTGGTATCGGGCGGCCATACGCAGCTCATCCGGGTCGATGGCATCGGCCAATACGAGTTGCTCGGCGAAACCCTCGACGATGCCGCCGGCGAAGCGTTCGACAAAACTGCAAAAATGATGGGCCTCAATTATCCAGGCGGGCCGGAAATCTCCCGGCTTGCAACGCAAGGGGTCGATGGGCGCTTCGTGTTCCCGCGACCGATGTGCGACCGCCCGGGCCTGGATTTCAGTTTCAGCGGATTGAAGACCTTCGCGCTGAACACCTGGCAGCAGTGCGTCAGCGCCGGGGACGACAGTGAACAAGCCCGTTGCGACATCTCGCTGGCGTTCCAGCAGGCCGTGGTGGAGACTTTGACCATCAAGTGCAAGCGTGCCCTCAAGCAGGCCGGGCTCAAGCGCCTGGTGATCGCCGGTGGTGTGAGCGCGAACAAGGCCCTGCGCACATCGCTGGAGAAAATGCTCGGCGACATGAAGGGCGACGTTTACTACGCCCGACCGGAGTTCTGTACAGATAACGGCGCAATGATTGCCTTTGCCGGCTGCCAGCGATTGCAGGCCGGCCAGCAGGAAAGCCTGGCGATAAGTGTGCAGGCGCGCTGGCCGATGGAGCAGTTGGCGCCGCTGTGAGGCGTCATTTAAAAATGCCGTTCGCGCCCGGCGAACAGGTCGCGTAGATTGCCCCGGTGACGCCAGACGATCAGTGCGACCAGGGCGGTCATTGGTAGCAAGGCCGCCGGTTCCTGCCAGGCCAGCAACGGTAGGGTCAACGGCGTGGCGATCAGCGCGGCCAGGGAGCTGGTGCGGGTCAGGTAGAAGGTCAGCAGCCAGGCACAGACAGCCAGCAGGGCGGCGGGCGGGTACAGGCCCAGCAGCATGCCGGCGGCGGTGGCGACACCCTTGCCGCCCCGAAAGCGAAAGTACAGCGGGAATAGATGGCCGATGACGGCGCAGACGCCGATCCAGGCCTGTTGCTGCAACGAGAGCCCTGCAAGGCTGGCGATCAATACCGGGACAAGGCCTTTGCAGAGGTCGCCCAGCAGGGTCAGGATCGCGAGTTTGCGTCCGGCCAGGCGCAGCATGTTGGTGGCTCCGGCATTGCCTGAGCCACTCATTCGCGGATCCGGGCGACCGGTCAGGCGGCTGAGCAAAATGGCGAAGGACAGCGAGCCGAGCAGGTAGGCGAGAATCGCCAGTAACCAAAACATGCTAACTATTCCGGGCGAGGACGCCCTGATTCTAACGGCGCATTGCGCCCTTGTCGTGCTGCGGAGAAGAGTGCTTGGACAGAGTGTTTATCGAGGGCCTGGAAGTCGACACGGTAATCGGTGCCTACGACTGGGAGCGAGGCATCCGACAGTGCCTGCGGCTTGACCTGAGCTTCGCCTGGGACAACCGCCCGGCTGCCGCGGGCGACGACCTGACCCTGGCGCTCGACTACGCCAGCGTCTCCTCGCGCATCCAGGCGTTTGCCGAGCAGGCGCAGTTCCAATTGGTCGAGACCTTCGCCGAGCGACTGGCCCAGGAACTCATGGATGAGTTCAAGATCACCTGGTTGCGTCTGAAAGTGACCAAGCCCGGCGCCGTACCGGCGGCCAGCGGCGTTGGCGTGGAGATCGAGCGCGGATGCCGCTGACTCAGGTTTTTCTCGGGCTCGGCAGCAACATCGAGCGCGAAACCCATCTATGCGCCGGTCTGGAGGCCTTGGCCGGATTCCTGGTGGACATGCGCTGTTCGGCCGTGTTCGAGAGCCAGCCGGTGGGTATCAAAAGCGGGCCTTTCTTCAATTTTGTCGTTTCGGCCTTCACGGATCTGCCGCTGATGGAGCTGGATCGTCGCCTCAAGTTCATCGAGGCGGACAACGGTCGCTATGCGCCGGACCGCAAGGGGCTGCCGCTGGATATCGACGTGCTGTTATATGGCGAACAGGTTGGCAACTTCGACGGGCTGATCCTGCCTCGCGCGGAGATCCTCAAGAACGCCTTCGTGTTGTGGCCGTTGTCGTTGATCGCGCCGGATCGGATTCATCCTGGTGTGGGCAAGAGCTTTGCCGCGTTGTGGGAAGAAGCGCAGATTGATCAGGTACTGGCGCCGGTGGCTTTCGAATGGCGGGGGGAGCAACTTACGCCTTTGGACCTGCTGCGACTTTCATAACGTTATCGCGAGCAGGCTCGCTCCCACATTTGATCTATGCGAACGCAGAGGCCATGTCTGCCACGAGCCCTGTGGGAGCGAGCCTGCTCGCGATCAGATCGGCGCACTCACCTGAGCTGCAAACGGGGTGTCAGCCCGCTGATTCCTTATACGCTTTCAATACCCTGAGTCGCTCCCGTTTGATCGCCTCACCCAGCTCCGGACCCTTGAAACCTTTCTCCAGCAAAGGCTGCACTGCCACTGCGCGGGCCGCCGCTGCTGCGCCGCGCAGATAATCCGCCTGTGGATAACTTCGATTTTCCAGGCCTTTGCGACCACGGGCATCCATCTCGCACGCCGCGATGAACTCCTCGAAGCGCTGAGGCCGACGGTACACGTCAAAACTCTGCAACAGCTCAAGCAAGGTGGACGCCTTCAGCTCAAGCGCACGATGAGCATGGGTGTGATACTGGCCGACCAACAGTGCCAGTTCCTGACAATCGCGCGGTACCTTGAAGCGCTCATTGACCGCTTTGATCAGCTTCAAGCCTTTGTGCTCATGGGCGATGTGCCGCGGCCATTCGTGTTCGGGTGTCAGGCCTTTGCCCAGGTCATGGAGCAGGCAAGCCCAGCGGACGGTCAGGGGTTGCTGGTGCAGTGCCGCCTGTTCCAGCACGCTCAGGGTGTGCAAGCCCGTGTCGATTTCCGGGTGGTGGGCTTCAGGCTGAGGCACGCCGAACAGCGCATCGACCTCGGGCATCAGAACCTTGAGGGCCGTGCAGTCGCGTAGGACCTGGATAAATACCTGTGGCTGTTTTTCCATGAGGGCGCGGGAAATTTCTTTCCAACTGCGCTCGGCCGTCAATGCTTCCAATTCGCCGGACTCACTGAGCTGGCGCATCAGTCCAAGGGTTTCGTCCGCCACCTTGAAGCCCAGCGGTGCATAGCGTGCGGCAAAGCGGGCAACTCGCAAAACTCGGAGGGGATCTTCGGCGAAAGCGGGGGATACGTGACGCAGAACGCGGGCTTCCAGATCGCGTTGGCCGTGGTACGGATCGGTCAGGTTGCCATGGTCATCTTCAGCCATGGCGTTGATGGTCAAGTCCCGGCGAACCAGGTCCTCCTCCAAGGTCACTTCAGGGCTGGCATGGAACACGAAGCCGCCATAGCCTCGACCGCTCTTGCGTTCGGTACGGGCGAGGGCGTATTCCTCGCCGGTCTTCGGGTCGAGGAATACCGGAAAGTCAGCCCCCACGGGGCGAAAACCTTTGGCGAGCATTTCCTCGGCGGTGGCCCCCACGACGACCCGATCGATGTCGGTGACGGGAATGCCCAGCAGGCGATCGCGAACGGCGCCGCCAACTTTATAGATCTGCATAAAAAACCTCCGTTGATCCGACAGGATAACCTTTGCGTCGGACCTCCGGAGGCGAAAACGGGATCAAAGATGAATGACCGCCAGGTCCAGGCGGCCATAGTCTCCTTCGGCTTGTTCGCCTTTGGGAGGTACATGATGGGTTTTCATCACTTGGTCGCCTTGCAGGGTTTCCAGGTGGATGTCGAAACCCCAGAGCCGGTGCAGGTGCTTGAGCACTTCATCGGTGGAGTCGCCCAGTGGTTTGCGGTTGTGCGCCTGGTGCCGCAGGGTCAGCGAGCGATCGCCGCGGCGGTCGATGCTGTAGATCTGCACGTTGGGCTCGCGATTGCCCAGGTTGTACTGCGCCGCCAGGGTTTCGCGGATGATGCGATAGCCGCTCTCATCGTGAATGGCGGGCACTACCAAGTCATCTTTCTGGTCATCATCCAGAATGCTGAACAATTTCAGGTCGCGGATCACCTTGGGCGAGAGGTACTGCAAGATGAAGCTTTCGTCCTTGAAACTGCTCATGGCGAATTTAATGGCGGACAACCAGTCCGAACCGGCGATTTCCGGGAACCAGCGACGATCTTCCTCGGTGGGGTTTTCGCACATGCGGCGGATGTCGCGGTACATGGCGAAACCCAGTGCGTAAGGGTTGATGCCGCTGTAGTACGGGCTGTCGAAACCAGGTTGGAACACCACGCTGGTGTGGGACGTCAGGAACTCCATCATGAAGCCGTCGGTAACCAGGCCCTCGTCGTACAGGTCGTTCATCAGCGTGTAGTGCCAGAACGTGGCCCATCCCTCGTTCATGACCTGGGTTTGGCGTTGTGGATAGAAATACTGGGCGATCTTACGCACGATACGCACGATTTCCCGCTGCCACGGTTCCAACAGGGGCGCATGTTTTTCAATGAAATAGAGAATGTTCTCCTGGGGCTCGGCAGGAAAACGGGCATTGTCTTTTTCGTTGTACTTGTCTGCACCCTTGGGAATGGTGCGCCACAGATCGTTGATCTGTTTTTGCAGGTGCTCTTCGCGGTCCTTTTGGCGCCGGCGTTCTTCTTCGGCGGAAATCGGATACGGCCGTTTGTAGCGGTCCACGCCGTAGTTCATCAGGGCGTGGCAGGAGTCCAGGAGGTCCTCCACCGCGTCGATGCCATGGCGCTCCTCGCACTGCATGATGTACTGCTTGGCAAACACCAGGTAATCGATGATCGAGCTGGCATCGGTCCAGGTGCGGAACAGGTAGTTGCCCTTGAAGAAGCTGTTGTGCCCATAGCAGGCATGCGCCACCACCAGGGCCTGCATGCAGATGGTGTTTTCCTCCATCAGGTAGGCGATGCAGGGGTCGGAGTTGATGACGATCTCATAGGCCAGTCCCATCTGGCCTCGACTGTAGGATTTCTCGGTACTGAGGAAGTGCTTGCCGTAGGACCAGTGGTGATAGCCCAGCGGCATGCCGACCGACGCATAGGCGTCCATCATTTGCTCGGCGGTGATCACCTCGATCTGGTTCGGGTAGGTGTCGAGGGCGTAGCGGTCCGCGATACGGCTGATTTCGCGGTCGTAGGCCTTGATCAGCTCGAACGTCCATTCGGAGCCGGTGGAAATGGGCTGGCGCTTCTGCTCTTTTTTGGCGGTCATGTCACTAACCTGCGCTGGAAGAGTTCACGGAAGACCGGGTAGATATCCCCGGCCGAGACCAGTTGCTGTTGGGCAAATGTGTCGGAAAAAGCTTCGGCTATCCGTTCGTATTCGTACCACAGGGCCTGGTGTTCGCGTGGAGTAATCTCCACATAAGTGTAGTACTGGACGAATGGCATGATCTGGTTGATCAGGATGTCGCGACAGATCGGTGAGTCGTCATTCCAGTTGTCGCCGTCCGACGCCTGGGCTGCATAGATGTTCCATTCGTTGGCGGGGTAGCGTTCGGCCATGATCTCCTGCATCAGCTTCAGGGCGCTGGAGACAATGGTGCCGCCGGTCTCCCTGGAGTAGAAGAATTCCTCTTCGTCCACTTCCCTGGCGCTGGTGTGGTGGCGGATGAACACTACATCGATCTTGTCGTAGTTCCGCTTCAGGAACAGGTACAACAGGATGAAGAAGCGTTTGGCGATGTCCTTGGTGGCCTGGGTCATGGAGCCGGATACGTCCATCAGGCAGAACATCACCGCCTTGGAGCTGGGGTTTGGCTGTTTCACCAGCAGGTTGTACTTGAGGTCGAAGGTGTCGAGGAACGGTACGCGGTGGATGCGTGCGCTGAGTTTCTCGATTTCCGCTTCCAGGTCCTGAATATCGCCAAAATTGTCGGGTTCTTCGCGTTTCAGGCGGGCCAGTTCTTCCTTGGCCTCGCGCAGTTTTGCCCGGCTGCTGCCCGACAGCGCGATACGCCGTGCGTGGGCGGAGCGGAGGGTGCGGATGATATTGATGCGTGACGGATTGCCTTCATTGCTGATACCGGCCCGCACGGTCTTGAAGGTGTCGGTGCCGGTCAGGTTGCGCTTGACCAGGTTCGGCAGTTCCAGGTCCTCGAACATGAACTCCAGGAATTCCTCCTGGGTGATCTGGAACACGAACTCATCCATGCCTTCGCCGGAGTTGCCGGCTTTACCGGGCCCTTTGCCGCCACCACCACCCTGGGGACGGGGGATGTGCTCGCCACTGGTGAATTCCTTGTTGCCTGGGTGCACGACGGTCTGTTTGCCGCCGCGGCCATGGTGAAGCACCGGCTCGTCGATATCGCGGCCGGGGATGCTGATCTGTTCGCCGTGCTCCATGTCGGTAATGGAGCGCCGGCTGACCGCCTCTTCGACGGCCTTCTTGATGTGGTCACGGTAGCGCCGCAGAAACCGCTGGCGGTTCACCGTGCTCTTGTTCTTGCCATTAAGGCGTCGGTCGATCACATAGCTCATAGGCCCCTCCGGGGGAGCTTCAAGTCGTAAGCCTCAGGCTGCAAGAGGAGTGGCGTCGAGCCTTGGGCTCAACGCCGTTCCTTGCAGCTTGTAGCTAGAAGCTTGCCGCTGCTTACTGCGATTTCCGGACCCGCAGGTACCACTCGGAGAGCAGCCGTACCTGTTTGTCGGTGTAGCCACGTTCGACCATGCGTGTAACGAAGTCGTTGTGTTTTTGCTGGTCCTCCTTGCTGGCCTTGGCGTTGAAGCTGATGACTGGCAGCAGGTCTTCGGTGTTGGAGAACATTTTCTTCTCGATGACCACCCGCAGCTTTTCATAGCTGAGCCAGGTTGGGTTCTTGCCGTTGTTGTTGGCCCGGGCGCGCAGCACGAAGTTGACGATCTCGTTGCGGAAATCCTTCGGATTGCTGATGCCTGCCGGTTTCTCGATTTTCTCCAGCTCTTCGTTGAGGGCCACGCGATTGAGTATTTCGCCGGTTTCCGGGTCGCGGTATTCCTGGTCCTGGATCCAGAAGTCTGCGTACAGCACGTAGCGGTCGAAGATGTTCTGGCCGTATTCGCTGTAGGACTCCAGGTATGCGGTCTGGATTTCCTTGCCGATGAACTCGATGTAGCGCGGGGCAAGGTACTCCTTGAGGAAACGCAGGTAACGCTCGCGGGTTTCGGCCTGGAATTGCTCCTGCTCGATCTGCTGTTCCAGCACATACAGCAGGTGAACCGGGTTGGCCGCGATCTCGTGAGGGTCGAAGTTGAAGACCTTGGACAGGATCTTGAACGCGAAGCGTGTGGACAGACCGTTCATGCCTTCATCGACCCCCGCGTTGTCGCGGTATTCCTGGATCGACTTGGCCTTCGGATCGGTGTCCTTGAGGTTTTCACCGTCGTACACGCGCATCTTCGAATAGATGTTGGAGTTTTCCGGCTCCTTGAGGCGCGACAGCACCGTGAACTGGGCCAGCATCTTCAGCGTGTCAGGGGCGCAATGGGCCTTGGACAGCGAGCTGTTGAACAGCAGCTTGTCGTAGATCTTCACTTCGTCGGTCACCCGCAGGCAGTACGGCACCTTGACGATGTAGATCCGGTCGATGAAGGCCTCGTTGTTCTTGTTGTTGCGGAAGGTATGCCATTCCGACTCGTTGGAGTGAGCCAGCAGGATGCCGGTGAACGGAATGGCCCCCAGGCCCTCGGTGCTGTTGTAGTTGCCTTCCTGGGTGGCGGTCAGCAGGGGGTGCAGCACCTTGATGGGCGCCTTGAACATTTCGACGAACTCCATCAGGCCCTGGTTGGCCCGGCACAGCGCACCCGAGTAGCTGTAGGCATCGGCGTCGTTCTGTGGGAATTCTTCCAGTTTGCGGATATCGACCTTGCCCACCAGGGCCGAAATATCCTGGTTGTTTTCGTCGCCCGGCTCGGTCTTGGCCACTGCGATCTGGTTAAGGATCGAAGGGTAGAGCTTGACCACACGGAACTGGCTGATGTCACCACCGAATTCGGCGAGGCGCTTGGTGGCCCATGGCGACATGATGGTATTGAGGTAGCGGCGTGGAATGCCGAAGTCTTCCTCGAGGATCGCGCCGTCCTCTGTGGCGTTGAAGAGGCCCAGGGGCGATTCGAACACCGGCGAGCCCTTGATCGCGTAGAAGGGCACTTTTTCGATCAGTTGCTTGAGTTTTTCGGCCAGGGACGATTTACCGCCGCCCACGGGGCCGAGCAGATAAAGGATTTGCTTCTTCTCTTCCAGGCCTTGGGCGGCATGGCGGAAATAGGACACGATCTGTTCGATGCATTCTTCCATCCCATGGAAGTCTGCAAAGGCCGGATAGCGGCGAATCACCTTGTTGGAAAAGATTCGCGAGAGCCTCGAGTTGGTCGAGGTATCCAGCAGTTCCGGTTCTCCGATTGCCAGCAACAGACGCTCCGCAGCCGATGCGTAGGCGCTACGGTCCTGTTTGCAGAGTTCGAGGTATTCCTGCAGCGAGTATTCCTCCTGCCGCGTGGACTCGAAACGTTGCTGGAAGTGGCTAAAAATACTCATGACGTCACCTCGCTCGATACGTGGAGCCGGTGGCGGATCAATCAGTCGATGCTGGTCAGCCGCTGGTGGAACCCAGCTGCTGCTTACCCCCCAGAATGCTTTCAAGAATGCAGGCTCTTGAAAGCTTACTCCCGATGACCCGTGCGCCGGTGTACCGGCTCTCCCCTGTTTTGGATGGCCTGAGGCTAAGGATAGTTCGGAATCGGAGAGGTAAAGGTGGAATACGTAATTAGTTGTGGCAGACCGTTCGTCTGCCAGTGCTCAAGCCCACGGTTCTCGCGGGCTTGGGACGGCATAAAAAATTATTCGTGAGTGCCTTTCGCTATTTCTGAAGGATAAGTCGTACGCCACAACTCAAAACCGCCGTCCATGCTGTAGACGTCACTGAAGCCCTGGCTGACCAGGTAGGCGGCTGCGCTCTGGCTGGAGTTGCCGTGATAGCAGACCACCATGGTAGGTGCGTCGAGGTCGGCGGCCCGGATGAAGTCGGCGATGGAGTGGTTATCCAGATGCCTGGAACCACTGATATGCGCAGCCGCAAAAGTGGCTGGGTCGCGGACGTCGACGACGACTGCGCCTTGCTCGCGCAGGGCCTGGGCCTGTTCCGGGGGGATGCGTTTGAATTCGGTCATGAGGACTCCTGTAGCGCTGAAACGCAACGCCGGTCAAACGGCAGTGCCGGCCGGCAATGGTGCAGTGGTCGGGTGGTGGATTTTAGCGTGGCCCTGCTCGTCGCAATCGCAACGCAGTTGCTCGAAAGTATCGACGTTCATCAGCGTCATGGCACTGCCCCACACGCAACCGGTATCGAGCGCGAAGACGCCGGGCTCGTCGGATTGGCCTCCCAGTGCCGCCCAGTGCCCGAAAATGATCTTCAGGTGACGGGTCTTGCGCTCGCTGTGCTTGAACCAGGGGGCGTAGCCAGGCGGTGCGGTCTCGATGCCTTCCTTGCCCTTGAGATCGAGCTTGCCGTCGCGGGTGCAGAAACGCATGCGCGTGAAGTAATTGGTGATGACCCGAAGACGGGCGCTACCGGTGAGGTCGTTGTCCCACTTGACCGGCTCGTTACCGTACATGCCATCCAGGTAGGGGGCGAACAGATTGTCGTCGCGCAATGCCTGCTCGACCTCGCCAGCGCATTTGAGTGCCTTGCGCAGGGACCATTGGGGCGGGATGCCAGCATGGACCAGCGCCAGGTTGCGCGCTTCGTCGTAGTGCATGAGCTTTTGCTGGCGCAACCACTCCAGCAGCTCGACGCAATCGGGGGCCGCGAGTATTTCGTTCAGGGTATCGGATTTTTTCAGGCGTTCGATGTTCTGCCAGGCGGCCAGCAGATGCAGGTCGTGGTTGCCGAGCACGCACACCAGCGACTGGCGGATGCTGTAGAGAAAACGCAACGTCTCGAGGGACTGCGGGCCGCGGTTGACCAGGTCACCCACCAGCCACAGCGTGTCTTTTTGCGGATCGAACTCGACGCGCTCCAGCAGGCATTTGAGCGGGTCGAGGCAGCCTTGCAGGTCACCGACCGCGTACGTGGCCATTAGTGCAGGGCTCCGGGCACGGCCAGGCGAAAGGGCTTGATGACGGCGTCGAAGCGTTTGCCGTCCTCGGCCAGCATCTGGTAGGTGCCCTGCATGGTACCGACCTTGGTCGTCATCACCGTTCCGCTGCTGTAGCTGTGGCTTTTGCCGGCGTCGATCAACGGCTGTTGGCCGACAACGCCTTCTCCACGCACTTCTTCGACATGGCCATCGCCGTCGGTGATGATCCAGTGCCGCGACAGCAGCCTGGCGGGCAAGGAGCCGTTATTGCGCACGGTAATGCTGTAGGCGAAGGCGAAGCGGTCATGCTCGGGTTGCGACTGTTCTGCCAGAAAACGTGTGGTGACGCTGACGTCGACCTGGTAACGAGGATCGGACATGCAAAAAGGCCTTAAAAGCGAAGCGGGACGCGGGCGCGACTCAGACGATCAGTCTAGGCCAAGTATCGGGTAGTAGGCCAGACTGGCGTACTGCCCGATAGCGATCGTCGTCCGCTCAGTTGGCGTCGACTTGCGGGGCGACCTGTTCGCTGAGCTTGTCGGCCAGGCGCACGAAAGCTGCCAGGTCCAGTTGCTCGGGGCGCAGGCTGCCATCGACGCCGGCGGCTTCGATTTCAGCGCTGCTGAGCAACAGTTTCAAGGTGTTGCGCAAGGTTTTGCGTCGTTGGTTGAACGCTTCGCGCACCACCCGCTCCAGCAGGCGATGATCCTTGGCCGGGTGCGGCAGCACGGCATGAGGCACCAGGCGGACGATGGCCGAGTCGACCTTCGGCGGCGGGTTGAATGCGCCCGGGCCGACGTTGAACAGATGTTCGACCCGGCAATGGTACTGGACCATGATCGACAGCCGACCCCAATCGCCACCACCCGGGCCGGCGGCGAGGCGCTCGACCACTTCTTTCTGCAGCATGAAGTGCATGTCGCGGATCAGGCTGGCGTTGCTCAGCAGGTGGAAAATCAGCGGCGTGGAGATGTTGTACGGCAGGTTTCCCACCACCCGCAGGCTGCTCGGCGCGGCGTCCAGGCTATTGAAGTCGAACTTCAGTGCGTCGCCCTGGTGCAGGTTGAAATTGCTCCTGCCGGCGAACTGCTGGTTGAGGATCGGGACCAGGTCCTTGTCCAGTTCCACCACGTCCAGTTGTGCGCCGCTGTCGAGCAGGCCTTCGGTCAGGGCGCCCTGGCCCGGTCCGATTTCCAGCAGGCGATCGTCGGGCTTGGCCCGGATGGAACGCAAGATGCGATCGATCACGCCGGCGTCATGCAGGAAGTTCTGGCCGAAGCGCTTGCGCGCGCGGTGTTGGTATTGCTCGGTCATAAATGGGTCTCGGCCATCTGGTAGGCGGTTTCCAGCGCGACTTGCAGGCTGCCGGTATCGATCTTGCCGCTGCCGGCCAGGTCCAGGGCGGTACCGTGGTCCACGGAGGTGCGGATGATCGGCAGGCCCAACGTTATGTTGACCGCTGCGCCGAAGCCTTTGTACTTCAGCACGGGCAGGCCCTGGTCGTGGTACATCGCCAGCACCGCGTCGCAGTGCTCCAGATATTTTGGGGTAAACAGAGTGTCGGCAGGCAGCGGGCCACGCAGGTCCATGCCCTCGCTGCGCAAGCGCTCCAAGGTGGGTTCGATGATGTCGATTTCTTCACGGCCCAGGTGTCCGCCTTCACCGGCATGGGGATTGAGCCCACAGACCAGGATGCGTGGCCGGGCGATGCCGAATTTTTCCTGGAGGTCGGCGTGCAGGATGCGCGTGACCCGCTCAAGGCGTTCCGGGGTGATGGCGTCGGCGATGTCCCGCAAGGGCAGGTGAGTGGTCACCAAGGCCACACGCAGGCCGCGGGTCGCGAGCATCATCACCACTTGCGCGGTGTGGGTCAGGTCGGCCAGGAATTCGGTGTGGCCGGAAAAGGCAATCCCGGATTCGTTGATCACGCCTTTGTGCACCGGAGCGGTGATCATGCCTGCGAAAGTCCCGTCCAGGCAGCCTTCGCCTGCGCGGGTCAGAGTTTGCAGGACGAACGCGGCGTTGGCCTTGTCCAGCTGCCCGGTGACGACCGGCGCGCCCAGGGACGTATCCCAGACGTACAGGCTGTTGGCGGGCGCCGGGACATTCGGCCAGGCTTGCGGTGTTACCGGCAGCAGGTCGACGACCACCCCCAGCTGCGCGGCCCGCTCAAGGAGCAGGTCGCGACTGGTAATGGCAATCAGGGGATACGGCTGGGGTTGCGAGGCGAGCAGCAGGCACAGGTCGGGACCGATGCCGGCTGGTTCGCCGGGTGTCAGCGCGAAACGCTTGGGTTTCACTGCGCTGCCTGGTCTGCACCAGGGAGTTTGATTTCAACGTAGGCTTCGTCGCGAATCTGACGCAGCCAGGTTTGCAGCTCTTCGTCGTATTTGCGGTTGCGCAACACGGTCATCGCCTGTTGTTCGCGAGCCTGGGTGGTGCTGTCGGTGGCGCGGCGGCCAAGGACTTCCAGCACGTGCCAGCCATAAGGGCTCTTGAACGGTTTGGACAGCTGGCCTTGCGGGGTGTCGGCCATGACTTGGCGGAACTCCGGAACCAGTGCATTCGGGTCGACCCAGTTCAGGTCGCCGCCGTTGAGGGCCGATCCCGGGTCTTCCGAGAAACTCTTCGCCAGTTCGGCGAAGTCTTCGCCCGCTTCGATGCGGTCGTAGAGTTTCTCCGCCAGACGCTTGGTCTCGGCTTCGCTGCGGATTTCACTTGGCTTGATCAGGATGTGGCGAACGTGCACTTCGTCACGGACCTGGGTTCCGCCACCGCGTTTTTCCAGCACTTTCAGGATGATGAAACCGCCGGGCGTACGAGCTGGCTGGGTGATGTCGCCCACGGCCATGGCGCTCAGTTCACGGTCGAACGGAGGCGGCAGTTGAGCAGGCTTGCGCCAACCCATGTCGCCGCCTTCCAGGGCATTGTCGCTGCCCGACTTGGCAATGGCCATCTGGCCGAAGTCAGCGCCTTGCTTGAGCTGCTGGTAGACATCCATCGCCTGGCGATAAGCACTCTGGATCGCTTCGGAGTTGGCGCTTTCCGGGGTAGGAATCAGGATGTTCGCCAGGTGCAGTTCTTCGGAAAGCTGCATTTTGCCCAGGTCGGACGCGAGGAAATTCTTCACTTCCTGCTCGGACACCTGGATGCGTTCGGCGACACGGCGCTGGCGCACACGGCTGATGACCATCTCGCGGCGGATCTGATCGCGGGCGTCCTCGTAGGAGAGGCCGTCGCGAGCCAGGGCGGCGCGGAACTGGTCGATGCTCATGTTATTGCGCTGGGCAATGGTGCCGACGGCCTGGTTCAGTTCTTCATCGGTGATACGAATGCCGGAGCGTTCGCCGATCTGCAGTTGCAGGTTTTCGACGATCAGGCGTTCGAGCACTTGCTGGTCCAGTACACCCGCTGGCGGCAAGCCACCGCCGCGCTTGGCGATGGTTTGCTGCACTTCATGGACGCGCTGGTCCAACTGGCTCTGCATGACCACGTCGTTGTCGACGATGGCCACCACTTTATCGATGGACTGCACCGCGGCGTTGGCCGCGGTACCCAGGAACAGCGCGCCCAGCATCAGCGGGCGCAGACAATCAGAAAGCTTGGTCTTCACGTTCACGATAACCTTGGATGCCTTTGTCGAGGAAACTCTCTACCTTGGTGCCGGTAAGACCGCCGAGTCCCTTCAGAACAATTTGGAGGAAGATGCCGTGGTCGCCTTTTTCGTTTTCCGGGGCGGCTTGACTGAACTCTTCATAGTCGACCCAGTAACGGTTGATCAGGCGCAGTTTCCAGCAGCAGTTGTCGTATTCGAAACCACCGAAGGCTTCCAGGGTACGGTTGCGGTTGTAGTCATACTGCCAGCGGCTGATGGCGTTCCACTGCGGCACGATCGGCCAGATGACCGAGAAGTCGTGCTGCTGAATCTTGTAGTAGTCCTTCACGTAGCCCGGGGTGCCCGGGGTGCCATAGTCGCCGCCGCCCACGGACCATTGGCCAGTGGTCTGGTCGTAACGGACCTGGTCGTTGCGATAGCGATAACCGGCGTTGATGACCTTGTTCGGGTTGTCTTCCGGCTGATAGTGGAACATCGCACTGCCCGAGCGCGGGCTGCGAGTGTCCGGATCCCAGTTATAGGTAGCCGTCGTGCGCCAGTCGCGGTTCCAGCGGAACTCGTATTCCAGTGCGTATGGCGATACATCTGACTTGGCATCTTCACGCGTGTTGAAGTCGATGCCCGGCAACTGGACTTCGCGGTCCTTGAAGTACAAGGCCTGGCCGACGCTGATACGCTGGCGTTCGAAACCATTTTCCTGGATCCAGCGGCTGGTTATGCCCAGCGACAGTTTGTTCTCGTCGCCGACACGGTCGGAGCCCGAGAAACGATTGTCACGGAACAGCGAGGAGTAGCTGAAGGTGTACTCACCGGTGTCGAACACAGGGATATCGCTCTGGTCTTTCTCAGGTACGTAGAGATAGAACAGGCGTGGTTCCAGCGTCTGGCGATAGTTGGTGCCGAACCACTGGGTATCACGGTCGAAATACAGGCCGCTATCGATGCTGGCGATTGGGACGCCGCGGCTCTGGCTGCCGCTGTAAGTGCCGCGCAGACGATCAGTTTCGGCGGATTGCGCGGCGATCTGGGATTTGCCAATGCCGTCCAGATCCAGGTCGTATTGGGTGTATTGGTATTTGAGCGACGGCGTGATGAAGCCGTAGGTGGCTTCCATCGGCAGGCTCATTACCGGCGCCAGATTCAGGCGAGTGCCATTAGCCCGGGCCAATCCGCGAACGTTGGAGTCCAGCCTCGGCTCGGAGTTGCCGTCTTCGTCGGTGTAGGTGCCGGTCCGCAGGTCACGATCAAACCGCACCAGTTCTGTCTTGTAAGCGAGGTCCAGGCCATATGGGTGTTGCGGCAGTTCACCGATGAAGGTGATCTGAGGCAAGCGGTTGTAAGGCGTGATCTTCGAAATTGTCGCCATTTGGTAGGCTTGGGCATTCACCCGCGCCGTGTAGCTGTCGCCGCGATAGCTGACTGCGCCTTGTTGATTGACGTAATCATTGGATTCGATGCCAATCTGATCGCTTTCAAGATCCTGGAAATAGTATGGATCGCTGATCTTGGTGTAGTCGACTTCCGTCAGCACGCGCGAATCGAGGCCGCCCTTGTGCTGCCAGTTGTACATATAGCGGGTCTTGTCGTAGTCGCTCTGCCCGCTGCGCTCATCGTCTTCGTCGTTGAGGTACGCCGCGCCGAACTGGCCTTCGCTGGATTTGGTCAGGTAGCGGAACTCGCCTTCCATCAACAGGCCGCGCTTGGCCATATAGCGCGGATACAACGTGGCATCGTAGTTCGGCGCCAGGTTGAAGTAGTACGGGGTGACCAGCAGGAAGCCGGTGTCGCTGCTGCTGCCGATGGTCGGCGGCAGGAAGCCGGACTGGCGACGGTCGTCGATCGGGAAATAAATATAAGGCGTGTACAGGACTGGAATGTCCTTGACCCGCAACGTCACGTTGGTCGCGGTACCGAAGCCGGTGGCCGGGTTCAGGGTGATGTTGTTGCCCTTGAGCGTCCAGGCGTTGCTGTTCGGTTCGCACGTGGTGTACGTACCATCCTTGAGACGGATGATCGCGTTCTCGGCGCGCTTGGCGTACAGCGCGTTACCGCGGATGCGCGACTTGTGCATCACGTATTCGGCGTTGTCGACCTTGGCTTCGCCGGTGTCCAGCTGCACATCGGCGTGGTCGCCGACGATCAGCGCGCCGTTGTCGCGAACGCGCACGTTGCCGCTCAGCTCACCACGGTTCTCGGCCTGGTACAGGCTCGCCTCGTCGGCTTCGACCTGCATGCTGCCCTGGCGCATGACCACGTCACCGGCCAGGGTCGCCACCTGTTCTTCCTGCTGATAGCGTGACGCCTTGGCGCCAAGGAAGGTGGGGGCGTCGCTCTTGGCCGTCTTGTCGTTCATGCCAGGACGAGTCGGTTCGATGTAGGCGCCCGAGCAGTAAGGGCCGGTCTCAGCCAATTGCGCAGGCGTGAGGTTCTCGCGCGGAACCCAGTCGAGGTGACTGTAGTCTGCACTGCGCGACTTCAGGCCGCGGCCCTTGGCTTCGGTAACGAGCATCGGCTTTTCGCCGACTTCCTCGCCCGAGCTGCTGTCGGCTGGAGCCGCGCCGCTGTCGGAAACCGCACTGCCGTCATGCACGGGACGCGGCGGCAACGCGGCGGCCGGTGTCTTGGGCGCACAGTCCCAGGCACCCGAAGCGGAGACGGAGCAGTCATACTGCTGCGCCGCGACGACGAATGAAGAGGCCAGGGGTTGCAGAGCCAGCAGACTGCCGGTGACCAGCAACGGAAATTTTTTACGAAACGCGGGGGATTTCAATGCCATCTTATTAGTCCGGGCTTCCTGCGTGCCATCTGCCCGCGGTGTGGGCCGCACGCCTCTCGATGGTCTGAAAAAGATGCTGGATAATAAAGCATGACCCGCTTGACGGCTAGCGCCGTCGGAGACCCTTGCAATGCCCGACCAAGATGTACGCTTGCAACACCTGAAAGTTTGGCTCGATGAGCAACTGCCGATCCTTTTCACTCAACAGGGCTGGGGCACCGTACCCCCGGCCACGTTGACCGCCGCCAGCAGTGACGCGAGTTTCCGGCGTTATTTCCGCTGGGAAGGCGAGGGCCGTAGCTTGATCGTAATGGATGCGCCACCGCCCCAGGAAAACTGCAAACCCTTCGTGGATATTGCTTTTTTGCTGGCTAAATCCGGCATTAACGTGCCGAAAATTTATGCCGAAGACCTCGAGCGCGGCTTTCTTTTGCTCAATGACCTGGGCAATCAGACCTATCTGGACGTGATCAACGGCGAAAATGCCGACGATTTATTCGGCGATGCCCTGCAAGCCTTGCTGGCTTTCCAGCAATTGCCGATGGTCGCGCCGCTGCCGAGCTACGATGTCGCGTTGCTGCGTCGGGAGCTGGAATTGTTCCCCGAGTGGTACGTCAAGCGCGAGTTGGGCATCGAGTTCGACTCGACCCAGCAGCAACTCTGGCAACAGGCCTCCGAGCTTCTGATCGACAGCGCCCTGGCCCAGCCCAAAGTGCTGGTGCACCGCGACTACATGCCGCGCAACCTGATGCTCAGCGCACCGAATCCTGGCGTGCTGGACTTTCAGGATGCGGTCTATGGCCCGGTTACCTACGACGTGACCTGCCTGTTCAAGGATGCTTTCCTCAGTTGGCCCGAGGCCCGCGTGCGGGGCTGGCTGGAGAATTACTGGCAACAGGCCGGCGCCCTCGGCATTCCAGTCCAGCCGGATTTCGAGGATTTCCTGCGGGCCAGCGACTTGATGGGTGTGCAGCGCCACCTCAAGGTCATCGGGATCTTCGCGCGTATTTGCCATCGTGATGGCAAGCCACGTTACCTCGGTGATGTGCCGCGGTTCTTTGCTTATATAGAAGCGGTCATCGCCCGTCGTCCGGAACTGGCTCCGCTCGATGAACTGCTTGGCAGCCTGCGGCAATCGGCTGGAGCGACGGCATGAAGGCGATGATCCTGGCGGCGGGCAAGGGCGAGCGCATGCGCCCCCTGACCCTGACCACGCCAAAGCCGTTGATTCGCGTGGGTGGCATTCCCTTGATCGAATACCACCTGCGCGCCCTCGCCAGGGCCGGCTTCACCGAGATCGTGATCAATCACGCCTGGCTCGGCCAGCAGATCGAAGATCACCTGGGAGACGGTTCACGGTTTGGCGTGAGTATTCGGTTTTCGCCCGAAGGCGAGCCGCTGGAGACCGGTGGTGGAATCTTCCGGGCCTTGCCGCTGTTGGGCGATGAAGCGTTCGTGGTGGTAAACGGCGATATCTGGACCGACTACGATTTCAGCGCGTTGCGCAGGCCGCTAAAAGGGCTGGCGCATCTGGTGTTGGTCGATAATCCGGAGCATCACCCGGACGGCGATTTCATCCTGGCCGACGGAAAGGTTCACGATGGGCAAACGCCTGCCGACAACCTGACCTATAGCGGCATTGCCGTCTTGCACCCGCGTTTGTTCGATGGTTGCACGGGCGGTGCGTTCAAGCTCGCACCGCTGTTGCGCGCGGCCATGGCCGAGGAGCGCGTCAGTGGCGAGCACCTGAAAGGGCATTGGGTCGATGTCGGTACCCACGAACGTTTGGCGCAGGTCGAAACCTTGATAGAAGCGAGCGGTTGATATGTGGTGGCCAGGGACTCTGATTGGAGCCGGGGCGGGCTTTGCCATAGCCAGCATTCCGGGGGCCATGCTTGGGGCGTTGTTGGGACAGGCCCTGGATCGGCGCCTGAACCTGCAGGGCTGGGCGCAGGTACGGGAGCGTCTGGGTGGACGCCCGGCACTGCGCAACGATGAGTTGTTGTTTGTATTGCTGGGGCGCCTGGCCAAATGCGATGGGCGCGTGGTCGACGGTCACATTCAGCAGGCTCGCCAGGAAATGCGAGCCCTGGACTTGAGCGAGTCGGCGCAACGCCGGGCGATCGCGGCGTTCAACCGAGGCAAATCCGGGAACGATCACTTACGCGGTTATCTACGTCGCCTCAGCACTCAGCCGCATGCGGCGGAAGGTGTGCTGCGGGCCTGCTGGCGGATGGTCTGGGCCGATGGGCGGGCGGGGCCAGGTGAGCGTGAATTGATTGCCCGGTGGGGCAAGTGGCTGGGCTGGACGCAGCAACAGGTCCAGGCATTGGCGGGCGAATACGAACCGCAGAAACTGGCGCCGCCCAGCAGTGGCATAACGTATCAGGAGGCGATGCGTTTGCTGGGGGTTTCTGCTACCAGTGAGCCGTCGCAGATCAAGCGGGCCTACCGACGCCTGCTCAGTCGTCACCACCCGGACAAGATTGCTGGCAGCGGGGCGACGCCATTGCAGGTTCGCGAGGCCACCGACAAGACTCGGGAGCTGCATAACGCCTATCGCTTGATTCGCGAACGGCGGGATTTTCGCTAGCCCTGCGGGGGAGCAAATGTGGCGAGGGGATAAATCCCCTCGCCACATTCTGTTTCCGGCCTGATGTCTGCCGTGATTCTCATTCACCCGGTTTCTGCGGATTCAACCAACCCCGAACCCGACGAAACAGCTGCTCCTGCTCTGTCGACGGGTTCGGCAAGGCCTTGAGGGACACCTGGCTGAAAGTCGAACCCTTCAAGCGTTTGCTTGCCTGCAAGCGCTCCAGTGCCGCGTTGCGATCCAGCGCCTTGTCCATGTAGAAAATGTCGGCGGTCGCCAGTTTCAAGGTCGGGGTCAGTTCGGCCAGGGCAGGCTTGGCGGTGACCGGAGTCTGGGCGGCGACCATTACGAAGCGTTCGACTTGCGAGGGCTGTTTTTCGCTCAAGTAGCGCGCAGCCCAATAAGCACCGGTGCCATGGCCCAGCAGTACGATGCGGCGGGCACTTTGCTGTTCGGCGTAGGCCAGTGCCGCGTCGATGCGGGTGAAAATACGCTCGGCATCGGCCTTGGCGTGTTCTTCATCGGTTTGGGCGACGACCGGATCGGTCGCGTCGGCTTCTCCTCCCGCCACCTGCTCGATCGGTGCTGCGGTGGTGGCGTCAGGTGCTGCGGCTGCGGTGTCGGCCGGTTTGGTCTCCGGTGGCGTTTCCACCACGCGCGGTGCAATGACGTCGCTTTGCAGGTCTGGCAGGGTGATACTCAGGCTGCTCCACTCAACATCGGGCAACTTTTTACGCAAAGGGCCGATAACTTGAGGCCAGTCAGCTGTTTCACCGGCTCCGGGGATTATGATGACTGCGCCCTTGGGGTCGCTGGTATTGGCCGGTTTCCACAGCGCCAGGAAGGCATCGCTGCCGGTCTGTAATTGTTGCTGTTCCTGGGCCGGGACTTTTCGTTCAAGTGCGGTCGCTTCTTCCTGGCTACGCTCAAGCAAAGGCTGGCGCTCGACGGGCTTTTCCTCGGCAGGTTGTTCCGCGGCGGCGGGTGCGGCTTCGCTGGCCTGCACAGAAAAGGCACTTGGCAGGATCAGCGACAGGCACAATGCTGGCAACGCCAGGCGATAAACAGAGGGCATCGGATATTCCATGACCAGAAGTATTTCCGGCAGCCTAATGGGTTGGTCAGTATTTGTCAGTGCATGAGACTTCGATGATGCGTTTTTGCTGCCTGTGGGTTATCGGCTGTTTATGGCTTCCCTTGATGGCGTGGGCTGCGCCCGCGCCGTCGGCGCACGGGGTGCAATTGAATGCCGGGCAGCGCCAATGGCTGGTGCAACATCCGCAATGGCGGGTCGGCCTGGTATTGCAGGCACCCTATGCGCAATACGACCGGCGTTTGCAGCGTTTGTCCGGCACCAACGTCGAGTTGATGCAATGGCTGGGCAAGGCGCTGAACGTCGAGCTGACCTGGCGCAATTTCCAGGACGTGGCGCAACTGGAAGCGGCGGTGCGCGCCGGCGAGGTGGACGTCGCTCCGGGCCTGACCCAGTCCCCGAGTGGGCTCAAGCTCTGGCAGTTTTCCGATCCCTACATGCGCGTGCCGCAATTGATCGTCGGCGGGCAGAAAGGCGCCGAGGGGGTGGAGTTGGAAAAGCTCGACACCCAGGCCCGGGTCGCGGTACGCATGCCCAGCGCCACGGCCGATTACCTGCGCAGCAACTACCCGACGCTGAATCTGCAAGGTGTGCCGATGGAGCGCGAGGCCCTGCAATTGTTGCTGACCCAGCAGGCGCGATATGCGGTGGTCGATGAGGCACAGCTCGGGCGGTTGATGGTCGAGCCCGAATTCGCCGAGCTGGCGGTGGTGGGCGACATCGGCCTGCCGCAGTTGCTACGGGTGGCCACGCGCCGGGACTGGCCGGAACTGGCCGAGATCATCGACAGCGGTTTGCAGGCGATCCCCGCCAAGGAGCTGGAGCAACTGCACAGCCGTTGGCTCAAGCCGAAATACCCGCGTCTGACCGAGACTCCGGGTTTTTGGCAGAACCTGACCCTGCTGATGCTGGCCCTGTTGCTCAGCAGCGTTGCCATCGTGTTCTGGCAGCGCCGCCAGCAACGCGCACTGGAGCGCCGCCTGCGTGCCGCGCGGGAGGACATTGCCCAGCGTACGGCCAGCGAGGAAGCCTTGCGCCTGACGCAGTTTTCCATCGATCAAAGCACGGTCGGTATCCTATGGGTCAATTGGGACAGCCACGTGCGTTATGCCAACCGAGCGGCGGAGACCATGCTCGGCTATGCGCCGGGTGCCATCATCGATCGGCCCTTGATCGACTTCGAGCCCGGCCTGCACATGGATCGCTGGCTCAATTTGTGGAAGCGCGCCCGGGCCAGTGACGAAGGGCCGCAAAGTTTCGAGACCGAATGCGTGCGTGCCGACGGCAGCATCCTGCCGGCCGACGTTTCCTTGAGTTTTTTGCGCTTTCGCGACGCCGAATACCTGGTGGTTTACCTCAACGACGTGACCGAACGCCGGCGTGCGTTGGCGGCGCTGCGTGAAAGCGAGGCGCGCTTGCAAGGCATCGCTGCCAACGTGCCAGGCCTGGTCTTTCGCCTGGAGCGGGCACCCGTGACCGGCCAGATCGATTTTGCCTACATCAGCGAAGGCAGCGAAAGCCTGGTGGGCTATTCCCCCGCGACCCTGGCCCGCAGCGACACCGGGCTGCGCAGCCTGGTGCATCCGCAGGACAAGGCCGACTATCACCGTACCCAGGACCAGGCGCTGGACACCGACAGCGACTGGTCATGGCAGGGCCGCATTCTGACCCGTGAAGGCCAGGAGCGCTGGGCCGAGATCAAGGCGATCACCCGTCGTCTCGAAGATGGCGCCTACGTCTGGGACGGTATCGTCTGGGACATCACCGCAAGCAAACGTATCGAACTGGAACTGGCCAGCTCCCGGGAGCAGTTGCGCGAGTTGTCGGCGCACCTGGAAAGCGTGCGGGAAGAGGAAAAGGCGCGTATTGCCCGGGAGGTCCACGACGAGCTGGGTCAGATGCTGACGGTGTTGAAGCTTGAAACATCCATGTGTGAATTGGCCTACGCACAACTCGACCCTGGCCTGCATGAGCGGCTTAACAGCATGAAGCGCCTGATTGCCCAGTTGTTCCAACTGGTGCGGGACGTGGCGACGGCGTTGCGCCCGCCGATCCTCGATGCCGGTATCGCCTCGGCCATCGAATGGCAGGCCCGGCGCTTCGAGGCGCGTACGCAGATCCCGTGCCTGGTGCAGGTGCCGGACAACTTGCCAGCCCTGAGCGACGCCAAGGCCATCGGCCTGTTTCGGATTCTCCAGGAGGCGCTGACCAATGTGATGCGCCATGCCCAAGCGCATACTGTGGAGCTGACGCTGGTTCAGGAAGGCGACGAATTGTGTCTGACAGTCAGCGATGACGGTGTAGGCTTCATTGCCAATACAGGTCGGTCAACCTCCTTTGGCCTGGTCGGCATGCGTGAACGGGTGCTGATCATGGGGGGGCGGTTGACCCTGGACAGTGAGCCTGGGGAGGGGACGACCCTGTCGGTGCGGGTGCCGTTGCATGAGGCCTGATCGGTGGGCCGCCTGGGCGGACCCTATCGCGAGCAGGCTCGCTCCCACATTGATTGAGATGTACATATAACCCTGTGGGAGCGAGCCTGTTCGCGATGAGATTCTGAATCTGGAGAACAATGTGATCCGTGTACTGGTAGCCGAAGACCACACCATCGTCCGCGAAGGCATCAAGCAGTTGATCGGCCTGGCCAAGGATCTGGTGGTGGTCGGGGAGGCGAGCAATGGCGAACAGTTGCTCGAGACCTTGCGCCAGGTGCCCTGCGAAGTGGTGCTGCTGGACATTTCCATGCCGGGTGTCAACGGCCTGGAGGCGATCCCACGGATCCGGGCGCTGAATAATCCGCCAGCCATTCTGGTGCTGTCGATGCATGACGAGGCGCAAATGGCCGCCCGTGCGCTGAAGGTCGGTGCAGCTGGCTACGCGACCAAGGACAGCGACCCGGCCCTGCTGCTCATGGCGATTCGCAAGGTCGCGGCCGGCGGGCGTTACATCGACCCGGACCTGGCCGACCGAATGGTCTTCGAGGTCGGCCTGACCGACACCCGCCCGTTGCACTCGCTATTGTCCGAGCGTGAATTCTCGGTCTTCGAGCGCTTGGCCCAGGGCGCCAACGTCAACGACATCGCCCAGCAACTGGCCCTGAGCAGCAAGACCATCAGTACCCACAAGGCGCGGTTGATGCAGAAGCTCAACATCACATCATTGGCGGAGCTGGTGAAATACGCGATGGAGCACAAGCTGCTCTAAACTCGCCGCAATCTCCTGTGGGAGCGAGCCTGCTCGCGATGGCGTCGGACCATTCAGTATCGATGTTGGCTGACACGCCGCTATCGCGAGCAGGCTCGCTCCCACAGGGGAATGCACTGACATACCTATTTGCGACACGCCCCAACACCGCTTTTCACCCCTGCTTGCAGCTTGCCGCTTAAAACTCGCCACTGCATTTACCCAATCCCGCCATCCTTGTAGGGCGATCCCTACCCCGACTCTTCCATCCGGCTGAGGCGATTCTCTCCTGCGTCCCGATTTGCGCGGGCCCCAGGCTCCACTAGGCTTGATTCACAAGCAGTCATCAATACAAAAGGTGCGGGTATGAGCCAGGTCGATTCAAGCGCGGGGGCCAGTGATGTGCTGGTCAGCTTTCGTGGTGTGCAAAAGAGCTACGATGGCGAGAACCTGATCGTCAAAGACCTCAACCTGGATATTCGCAAAGGCGAATTCCTGACCCTGCTCGGGCCGTCCGGTTCCGGCAAGACCACCAGCCTGATGATGCTCGCCGGGTTTGAAACCCCAACCGCCGGTGAGATCCAACTGGCCGGGCGTTCGATCAACAATGTGCCGCCGCACAAGCGTGACATCGGCATGGTGTTCCAGAACTACGCCTTGTTCCCCCACATGACCGTCGCCGAGAACCTCGCGTTCCCGCTGACCGTGCGCGGCCTGAACAAGAGTGACGTGAGCGATCGGGTCAAGCGTGTCCTGAGCATGGTCCAACTGGACAGCTTCGCCCAGCGCTACCCGGCGCAATTGTCCGGCGGCCAGCAACAACGGGTGGCGCTGGCCCGGGCATTGGTATTCGAGCCGCAATTGGTGCTGATGGATGAACCCCTCGGTGCGTTGGACAAGCAACTGCGCGAACACATGCAGATGGAAATCAAGCACCTGCACCAGCGCCTTGGCGTGACCGTGGTCTACGTGACCCATGACCAGGGCGAAGCCCTGACCATGTCCGACCGCGTGGCGGTATTCCACCAGGGCGAAATCCAGCAGATCGCTCCACCACGCACACTGTATGAAGAGCCGAAAAACACCTTCGTTGCCAACTTCATCGGCGAGAACAACCGCCTCAACGGCCGCCTGCACAGCCACACCGGCGACCGTTGCATGGTTGAGCTGGGGCGCGGCGAGAAGGTCGAGGCGCTGGCGGTGAATGTCGGCAAGCCCGGCGAGCCGGTAACCCTGTCGATCCGCCCGGAGCGGGTGAGCCTCAACGGCGCAAGCGAACAATGTGTCAACCGCTTCTCAGGGAGGGTGGCGGAATTCATCTATCTGGGCGACCACGTCCGCGTTCGCCTGGAAGTCTGCGGCAAGAACGACTTCTTCGTGAAACAACCGATTGCCGAGCTCGATCCCGGGCTCGCCGTCGGGGACGTGGTTCCGCTTGGCTGGCAAGTCGAGCACGTGCGTGCGCTCGATCCCCTTCTAGAGGCGAATTGATCGCCCCCTGCTGTACCAACACCAACCCTGCACGTGGAGAGAACAATAAATGTTGAGATCCCTGAAGTTCACAGCCCTGACCCTGGGCATGATGGGTGCGGCAAGCGCGATGGCGGCGGGCCCGGACCTGACCGTGGTGTCTTTCGGCGGGGCGAACAAGGCGGCTCAGGTCAAAGCCTTCTACGCACCGTGGGAAGCGGCCGGTAATGGCAAGATCGTAGCTGGCGAGTACAACGGTGAAATGGCCAAGGTCAAGGCCATGGTCGACACCAAGAGCGTTTCCTGGGATTTGGTGGAAGTCGAGTCTCCGGAATTGTCCCGTGGTTGTGACGAAGACATGTTCGAACAACTCGATCCGGCCCTGTTCGGCAAGGCCGAAGACTACGTCAAGGGCGCCATCCAGCCTTGCGGCGTAGGTTTCTTCGTGTGGTCGACCGTGTTGGCCTACAACGCCGACAAACTGAAAACCGCACCGACCAGTTGGGCAGACTTCTGGGACACCAAGCAATTCCCAGGCAAGCGCGGCCTGCGCAAAGGCGCCAAGTACACCCTGGAATTCGCCTTGATGGCCGACGGTGTCGCGCCGAAAGACGTCTACAAAGTGCTGGCCGGCAAAGACGGCCAGGACCGTGCGTTCAAGAAGCTCGACGAACTCAAGCCGAGCATCCAGTGGTGGGAGGCCGGCGCTCAGCCGCCGCAGTACCTGGCCTCCGGTGACGTGGTCATGAGCTCGGCCTACAACGGCCGGATCGCTGCGGTCCAGAAAGAAAGCAACCTGAAAGTGGTGTGGAACGGCGGCATCTACGACTTCGACGCTTGGGCTATTCCGCGCGGCCTGGACAAGACTCGCGCAGAAGCGGCGAAGAAATTCATCGCCTTCTCCGTAGCACCGCAGCAGCAGAAGACCTACTCGGAAAACATCGCCTACGGCCCGGCCAACACCCAGGCAGTCCCGTTGCTGGCCAAGGATGTCCTGACCAACATGCCGACCACCCCGGAAAACATCGCCAACCAGGTGCAGATCGACGTCAGCTTCTGGGCTGACAACGGTGAGCAACTGGAGCAGCGCTTCAACTCCTGGGCTGCGAAGTAACCACTGACGGTTGTAGAAGAGCTTGTGTGGGAGCGGGCTTGCTCGCGAAGGCGTCATCACTTTCAACATGAATGTTGGCTGACATACCGCTTTCGCGAGCAAGCCCGCTCCCACAGGTTCTTGCCTCAGTTGGATGTTTCAAAAGAACAGAGGCGGCCCGCCGCCCCTGTAACGATCAAAAAGATTTGCGGAGTTCGCCATGGCCATCGCCGTTCCACTGAACGCGGGCACCAGCCCCACCCTGAAGCAGCGGCTCAAGCACGCCGAGCGGGTCAACCGCTGGAAGGCCCAGGCCTTGATCGCGCCGCTGGTGCTGTTTCTGTTGCTGGTGTTCCTGGTGCCGATCGTGGCGCTGCTGTTCAAAAGTGTCAGCAACCCGGAAGTGGTGGGTGCCATGCCGCGTACCGTCGCTGCCGTCGCTACATGGGACGGACGCGGGTTGCCGGGCGAGCCGGTGTACAAGGCTGCCAGTGAAGACCTGGCCGAAGCCCGCAAGAATCAGACCCTGGGCGACTTGTCCAAGCGCCTGAACATGGAACTGGCCGGCTATCGCAGCTTGCTGACCAAGACCGCTCGGGCGTTGCCGTTCGCCACCGAGCCGACCTCTTATAAAGAAGCCTTGGAAAACCTCGATGAGCGTTGGGGCGACCCGGCGTACTGGCAGGTGATCCGCCGTAACACCAGCGACGTCACCCCGTATTACCTGCTGGCGGCCGTCGATCACCGCATCGATGACCTCGGCGAGCTGGCACCGGCCACTCCCGACCAGGCGATTTACCTGGATATCTTCACCCGCACGTTCTGGATGGGCCTGGTGATTACCGCGATCTGCCTGGTGCTGGCTTATCCGTTGGCCTACTTGCTGGCGAATCTGCCATCACGCCAAAGCAACCTGTTGATGATCCTGGTGCTGCTGCCGTTCTGGACCTCGATCCTGGTGCGGGTGGCTGCGTGGATCGTGCTGCTGCAATCGGGCGGCTTGATCAATAGTGCCCTGATGGCCATGGGCGTCATCGATAAGCCCCTGGAACTGGTGTTCAACCGCACCGGTGTCTACATCTCCATGGTCCACATTCTGCTGCCATTCATGATCCTGCCGATCTACAGCGTGATGAAAGGTATCTCGCCTACTTATATGCGGGCGGCGATTTCCCTGGGGTGTCATCCGTTCGCCAGTTTCTGGCGGGTGTACTTCCCGCAGACCTATGCCGGTGTCGGCGCCGGTTGCCTGTTGGTGTTCATCCTTGCCATCGGCTACTACATCACGCCGGCGTTGCTGGGTAGCCCGAACGATCAGATGGTCAGCTACTTCGTCGCGTTCTACACCAACACCAGCATTAACTGGGGCATGGCCACGGCGCTCGGCGGGCTGCTGTTGTTGGCGACCGTCGTGCTTTACCTGATTTACAACCGGCTGGTGGGCGCCAGTCGCCTGCGCCTGAGCTAAGGGGAGATCGAAATGCTGAGTCCTTACATGTCTCCCGTCGAACGGGTGTGGTTCTACACCTTGCGCGCCCTCTGTGGGCTGATCCTGTTGTTCCTGATCCTGCCGGTGCTGGTGATCATTCCGCTGTCGTTCAACTCCGGCAGCTTCCTGGTGTACCCGCTGCAAGGTTTTTCGCTGCAGTGGTATCACGATTTCTTCGCTTCGGCCGAATGGATGCGGGCGCTGAAGAACAGCATCATCGTGGCCCCGGCGGCGACGTTGCTGGCGATGATCTTCGGCACGCTGGCGGCCATCGGCCTGACCCGTGGCGACTTCCCGGGCAAGGCGTTGGTGATGGCCCTGGTGATCTCGCCGATGGTGGTGCCGGTGGTGATCATCGGCGTCGCCAGCTACCTGTTTTTCGCGCCACTGGGGATGGGCAACAGTTTCGTCTCGCTGATCGTGGTCCACGCCGTGCTGGGTGTGCCGTTCGTGATCATCACGGTGTCGGCGACCCTTCAGGGTTTCAACCACAATTTGGTTCGGGCCGCTGCCAGCCTTGGCGCATCGCCGCTGACAGCGTTTCGTCGGGTGACCTTGCCGTTGATCGCCCCCGGTGTGATCTCCGGTGCGTTGTTCGCCTTCGCGACGTCGTTCGATGAAGTGGTAGTGACCCTGTTCCTGGCCGGTCCCGAGCAGGCAACCCTGCCACGGCAGATGTTCAGTGGTATCCGCGAAAACCTCAGCCCTACCATTGCCGCCGCCGCGACGCTGCTGATCGCCTTCTCGGTGATTTTGCTGCTGACCCTGGAGTGGTTGCGTGGGCGGAGCGAGAAGCTGCGTACCGCCCAGGTCTGACGGTCAGCGGTGTACCCTGTGGGAGCGAGCCTGCTCGCGATAACGGAGTGTCAGTCGATAAAAATGTCGAATGCTCTACCGCCATCGCGAGCAGGCTCGCTCCCACAGGAAATTTGCGCTGTATTCATGGGCTGAATGGCAGACAACCTTGAATACCGAGCTATCCTTGTGCCAGCCCATACTCGAATAAGAGGCCGCGCACATGAGTCTTTCCTCATTCAAGATCGCCCATAAACTGATCACCGGCGCCGCTGCCATCGAGCAACTGGCCGCCGAGTTGACGCGGCTGGACGTCGACAACCCACTGATCGTGACCGATGCGGCGTTGGTCAAGTCCGGCACCGTGGAGCTGGCCCTGCAACACCTGGGCGGACGGGACTACGAGATTTTCGACAGGGTCATGCCGGACCCGGAAATCGCCATTGTCGAAGACTGCATGCAAGCCTACCGCGACGGCGGCCATGATGGGCTGATCGGCCTGGGTGGCGGCAGTGCCATCGACATCGCCAAGTGCGTCGGGGTCTATGCCGGTTACCACGGCGAGCTGCAGGACATGTTCGGCGTCGATCAGGTGCCGCGCAAAGGCCCGCCCATGATTGCCATCCCCACCACGGCCGGGACCGGTTCGGAAGTCACCAACGTGGCGATCCTTTCCGACAAGGCCGCACAGCTGAAAAAAGGCATCGTCAGCGATTACCTGTTGCCGGACGTGGCGCTGGTCAGCCCGCAGATGACCCTCACCTGTCCGCGCAGCGTAACGGCTGCCAGTGGCGTCGATGCGTTGGTGCATGCCATCGAGGCTTACCTGTCGCTCAATGCCTCGCCAATCACCGATGCCCTGGCCATTGGCGCGATCAAACTGATCACCCGGGCATTGCCCAAGGCCTATGCCAACCCGTCTCATCTGCAAGCCCGTGAGGACATGGCCACCGCCAGCCTGATGGCCGGCATGGCATTCGGTAATGCCGGGGTCGGGGCGGTGCATGCGCTGGCCTATCCGTTGGGCGGGCGCTTCCACGTTTCCCATGGCGTCGCAAACGCCTTGTTGCTGCCGTATGTCATGGCGTGGAACAAAATGGCGTGCGTGGAGCGCATGCGCGACATCGCCGAGGCCATGGGGCTCAAGACCGCACACCTGAGCGATCTTGAAGCTGCCGACGAAGCTGTGGAGGCCATGGTCGCGCTATGCGCCGCGGTGCAAATCCCCAATGGCCTGAGCAGTCTGGGTGTGACCGTGGATGTCATCCCCGCCATGGCGGTGGAAGCCGCTGGGATCGAGCGCTTGATGCGCAACAATCCGCGCCAACTGAGCGCCGCCGATATCGAGGAGATCTACCGCGCGGCGTATTGATCGACTGTCACGGTGGGCGCGCCAAATCTTGAGGTATACAATGCGCGCCATCGTGATTTCGCTCAAAACAGGTGCGTCATGCAGCCCTTCGCTATTGCTCCGTCGATTCTCTCCGCCGACTTCGCCCGTCTGGGCGAGGAAGTGGACAACGTTCTGGCCGCCGGGGCCGACATCGTGCACTTCGATGTGATGGACAACCACTACGTGCCCAACCTGACCATCGGCCCGATGGTCTGCGCGGCGCTGCGCAAGTACGGCGTCACCGCGCCGATCGACGCGCACTTGATGGTCAGCCCGGTGGACCGCATTGTCGGGGACTTCATCGAAGCCGGCGCCACCTACATCACTTTCCACCCTGAAGCCACGCTGCACATCGATCGCTCCCTGCAGTTGATCCGCGAAGGCGGTTGCAAGTCTGGTCTGGTGTTCAACCCCGCGACACCGCTGGACGTGCTCGAGTACGTGATGGACAAGGTCGACATGATCCTGCTGATGAGCGTCAACCCTGGCTTCGGTGGGCAGAAATTCATCCCCGGCACCCTCGATAAACTGCGCAAGGCCCGGGCGCTGATCGATGCCTCGGGCCGGGATATCCGCCTGGAGATCGACGGTGGCGTGAACGTGAACAACATCCGCGAGATCGCTGCGGCGGGTGCTGATACCTTTGTCGCAGGCTCGGCGATCTTCAATGCCCCGGATTACAAAGAGGTCATTGAAAAGATGCGCGCCGAATTGGCACTGGCTCGCCCATGAGCGGCTTCGAGCAGCTGTTCCCCGGCAGCCTGCCGCGTCTGGTGATGTTCGACCTCGATGGCACTCTGGTCGATTCGGTCCCGGACCTTGCGGCGGCCGTGGACCACATGCTGCTTAAGCTCGGCCGCCCGCCGGCCGGTCTCGACGCTGTGCGTCAGTGGGTCGGCAATGGTGCGCCCATGTTGGTGCGCCGGGCCCTGGCCAATCACATCGATGCCCAAGGCGTCGATGAGGTCGAGGCTGAGCGGGCGCTGGAGCTGTTCAATGAAGCCTATGAGGGCAATCACGAATTGACGGTGGTCTACCCCGGTGTGCGCTCCACCCTCAAATGGCTGCAAAAGCAAGGCGTGGAAATGGCGCTGATCACCAACAAGCCGGAGCGCTTCGTCGCGCCGCTGTTGGATCAGATGAAAATCGGCCGTTATTTCCGCTGGATCATCGGCGGCGATACCTTGCCACAGAAAAAGCCCGATCCGGCCGCGCTGTTTTTCGTGATGAAAATGGCCAACATCCCAGCCTCCCAATCGTTGTTCGTCGGCGACTCGCGCAGCGATGTGCTGGCGGCGAAAGCGGCTGGAGTCAAATGCGTGGCGCTGAGTTATGGCTATAACCATGGCCGGCCGATCGCCGAAGAGTTTCCGACGCTGGTGATCGACGATCTGCGCCTTTTAATTCCCGGTTGCCTGGACCCTGCCGCTGAGATAACGTTGCCCGACGCTGTTCAATCCTCTTCTGGAAACGCCATCGTGGTGGTCACTCGCAAACTCTGGATGAAAGTCATGAAGGCCCTGGCCCGCTGGCGTTGGCGCGCCTGACGTGATCCTGGCCGGTTATCCGGCGCGTTTGCATACCTGACTGTCAGCTCCTCTTGCCACGAGGCACCCCATGAATCGCGAAGAATTCCTGCGTCTAGCCGCTGCCGGCTACAACCGCATCCCCCTTGCCTGCGAAACCCTGGCCGACTTCGACACGCCGTTGTCGATCTATCTCAAGCTGGCCGACCAGCCCAACTCCTACCTGCTCGAATCGGTGCAGGGCGGTGAGAAATGGGGCCGTTACTCCATCATTGGCCTGCCGTGCCGTACAGTGCTGCGGGTCCATGACCATCGCATCAGCGTGACCCACGACGGCGTCGAGATCGAAAGCCTCGAAGTCGAAGACCCGCTGGCGTTCGTCGAAACCTTCAAGGCTCGCTACAACGTGCCGACCATCCCCGGTCTGCCACGCTTCAACGGTGGCCTGGTGGGTTATTTCGGCTACGACTGCGTGCGCTACGTGGAAAAGCGCCTGGGCACCTGTCCGAACCCCGATCCGTTGGGCGTGCCGGATATTTTGCTGATGGTGTCCGACGCGGTCGTGGTCTTCGATAACCTCGCCGGCAAGATGCACGCCATCGTCCTGGCCGATCCGGCCCAGGAAGATGCCTACGAGCAGGGCCAACAAAGCCTGCAGGCACTGCTGGAAAAGCTTCGTCAACCGATCACCCCGCGTCCCGGGCTGGACTTCAGCAAGCAGTCGGCGGCCGACCCGGTGTTCCGTTCCAGTTTCACCCAGGATGATTACGAAAGAGCCGTCGATACCATCAAGGAGTACATCCTCGCCGGTGACTGCATGCAGGTCGTGCCGTCGCAGCGGATGTCCATCGACTTCAAGGCGGCGCCCATTGACCTGTACCGGGCCCTGCGCTGCTTCAACCCGACGCCCTATATGTACTTCTTCAACTTCGGCGACTTCCACGTCGTCGGCAGTTCGCCGGAAGTGCTGGTGCGGGTCGAGGATAACCTCATCACGGTACGGCCGATTGCCGGCACTCGCCCACGTGGCGCTACGGAAGAGGCTGATCGGGCGCTGGAAGAGGACCTGCTGTCGGATGACAAGGAAATCGCCGAGCACCTCATGCTGATTGACCTGGGGCGCAATGACACTGGACGAGTCTCGGAAATCGGTTCGGTGAAACTCACCGAGAAGATGGTCATCGAGCGCTATTCCAACGTGATGCACATCGTTTCCAACGTCACCGGCCAGTTGAAGGACGGACTGACGGCGATGGACGCCTTGCGGGCGATCCTGCCGGCGGGCACCTTGTCCGGCGCGCCGAAAATCCGCGCGATGGAAATCATCGACGAACTGGAGCCGGTCAAGCGGGGCGTGTACGGCGGGGCCGTGGGTTACTTCGCCTGGAACGGCAACATGGACACCGCCATTGCCATTCGCACCGCTGTCATCAAGAACGGCGAACTGCACGTACAGGCCGGCGGTGGCATTGTCGCCGACTCGGTGCCGGCGCTGGAGTGGGAAGAAACCCTGAACAAGCGCCGGGCCATGTTCCGCGCCGTGGCGCTGGCCGAGCAGACCTCAGAAGACTGAAGCCCTTCAACAAACAACTGTGGCAACTCGATCAAAATGTGGGAGCGAGCCTGCTCGCGATAGCGGCCTGTCAGCCGATACATTTGTCGGACATGACGGCCTCATCGCGAGCAGGCTCGCTCCCACATAGCTCTCTCTCGGTCAGAAATCCAGGCTGACGCCCAGGCTCACCCCCTGCAGGGTGGAGTCATCATCCTTGCGCAATGTATAACCGCCACGCAGCGCCAAGTCGTTGGTCAACTTGTGGCTGACCCCCAGGCTCAGGCGATTCAGGTGGCTCTGTGGCGTGTAGCCTTCCAGCGTGAAGTCATTGGCTGGCAGGCTGTTGAGGGCGATGTTGACCTTTTGCGTGTCGTCCTCGTACTCGCGTTCATGGGCATATTCGCCAAACACCTGGGTCTGGCGGGTGAAGTTGTATTTACCCTGCAAGCCAATGCCCAGGCGTTTCGAGTCGCGGGTCTGGTCATCGAAGGTCAGGGCCGTGGAGCGGCTGCTCTTTTCCGAATAGCCATCGACTTCCACCTTCGCATAGTCAGCGCTGATAAACGGTGAGAGATGCCATTGGCTGCCCGGCTGGGCGATGTCGTAGCCTACACGGGTACTGAATGCCCATAGATGGCCGTCAGTGTCGCCTTTCTCCTGGGCTTCGTTGACGCCCAGGTCGAACTTGCGCTCCAGATTGTCGTAGTCGAGCTTGCCGCCGGTCAGTGCCGCATCGGCCCACCAACGGTTTTGCTGGAACTGGGCGAAAGCGGTCGCCAGGTAACTGTTTAGCTTGTACTGCGAATCGTTGTGGCCTGCCTCCATGTCCTGGCGGTAGAGGCCGGCGGCGACACCTACGCGCCAAGCCTCAGTGAGGCGATAGCTGCCGCCGATGTTCAGGCTATAGCCGCTGCCGTCGGCGCTGGCGCCGCTGTCCTGGCTGTCCATGTCCAGGTGCTGGCCACCGCCGGCGACGATGGCTCGCCACTGGCCCACGGCCTGCCAGTTCTCCCAGTCAGATTGCCACTGGCTGCGCAACTCGTCCTGGTGAGCACGGAGGGTCGAGTGGGCCATTTCCGGCAGCAATGTCAGCTCCCATGGCGCCGCGAGCAGGGAATAGGCGTAGTCGGCGATCAGCTTCTGCCCGGTTTCGGTTGGATGAACCGCGTCGTTGTAGATCAGCTTGCTGGGATCAGGCGTGGCACTGTTGATGCCGTAGGTGGCGTTTTCCGTGCAGCCGTTGCCGCTGAAGCAGGTGGCAGTGAGGTTCTCACCGGTGGCGAGGCCGAATCTTGCCGGGTCGGCGAAGCTTTCCTTCAGCAAAAGCGGAATATTCAACGGAATGATTTCAGCGTCGATGCCTTGCAGGCGCGTGATCAGTTGTTGGTTGAACTGATTGCCCAGTTGCGAAAAGGTATCTTGCAAAGGGCCGCCGTTGAGGGCAGGGGTCAAGCCCAGGTCAGGCAACAGCCAGACCATCACATAGCGGGCGCCGGCCGTTTGCAGCACCTGGACGCTGTCGGCGAGGCGGTCCGCGGCGGTGTTTGCTTGCTCGGGGGTCAGCACCCGGCCTTGAAGGAAATCGTTACCACCACCGGAAAGGTAATACAGCGCATTCGGATCGGCGCGCAGCCCATTGGACTGCAGGTAGCCGGGACGGCTGCGCTCGCCAGTGTCGGACACGCCGGTAATCGATTCGAGGATCTGGTCGGTACGATAACCGCCTACCGCCCAGTTGTTGCCGTCTGCCAGCCCCTCGCTGGCGCGGACCGCTGAAGTGGAGGCGGCAGTCTCGTCGGCGGAGTAACCCAGGCGCCCACCGAGCAACTGGGTGGAATTGGCGGAGTAGGCTTCACCGCTGCCGTCGGTGTAGATCGGCCCGGTTCGGTTGGTATAGCGCTCGGTCGCGCCGGGCGGACCATTCGGATCGGCAAACTGGCCGGCGTCGTTGAGGCTGTCGCCAAACACGATGAACTTGGAATAAGGGTTGGGAGCGGCGCTCGCCTGGGCGCAGGCCATCGCTAGCAAGCAACTGGCAATCGGTACGAACAACGTCTTTTTGATCATGGGAAAATCCGTTTTTATCTTATTTTTGTTAGAAAACGAAACGACAGTACCAAAAACTTTCGGCGTTTTGCCATCTCTCCAGAACATCGCGATTGTTTCAAGGCCCTTCGGGATCGGTCATATTGCGTGCTCCGCCCAGCTAAGCTACTGTGCCGGGACGTATGAACGAGACTTTTCCTGTGTCGATTGTCAGCAAACTTCTGGATCAAATGATCAAGGCACACGCCCGCTGGCGTTGGCGCGCCTGAATATTCTCCGCCGGCCTCGCCGGACCTGTACCGATTTGCCTTCTTTACCCGCTTGTAGAGCCGCTTCGCAGGGGCATCACTCGCCTCGCCAAGCGCAGCAGTGTGCGGGTCACTCTCCGAAGGCTGTATTTAAAGTCAGTGAATTCAATAGGTTGCTTACGCCATGTTGCTGATGATCGATAACTACGACTCTTTTACCTACAACGTTGTGCAGTACCTCGGCGAGCTGGGCTCCGAGGTCAAGGTCGTGCGCAACGACGAATTGACCATCGCCGAAATCGAAGCCCTCAAGCCTGAGCGCATCGTGGTTTCACCCGGCCCGTGCACGCCGACCGAAGCGGGCATTTCCATCGACGCCATCAAGTATTTCGCCGGCAAGCTGCCGATCCTCGGTGTTTGCCTGGGGCATCAGTCGATTGGCCAGGCGTTCGGCGGCGATGTCGTGCGCGCTCGACAAGTCATGCACGGTAAGACTAGCCCGGTATTCCATGAGGACAAGGGGGTGTTCGAGGGCCTGAATCATCCGCTTACCGTAACTCGCTATCACTCCCTGATCGTCAAGCGCGAAACGCTGCCCGACTGCCTGGAGTTGACGGCCTGGACCCAGCTTGAAGACGGCTCTGTCGATGAGATCATGGGGCTGCGCCACAAGACATTGAATATCGAGGGTGTGCAATTTCATCCCGAGTCTATTCTCACCGAACAGGGTCACGAACTGTTCGCCAACTTCCTCAAACAAATCGGCGGCACGCGCTAAGGACTTTCCATGGATATCAAGACAGCCCTGAGCCGTATCGTCGGCCATCTCGACCTGAGCACCGACGAGATGCGCGACGTGATGCGCGAAATCATGACTGGCCAATGCACGGATGCGCAGATCGGCGCGTTCATGATGGCCATGCGCATGAAAAGCGAGAGCATCGATGAAATCGTCGGCGCCGTGTCGGTGATGCGCGAGCTGGCGGACAAGGTCGAGCTCAAGACGCTGGACGGTGTGGTCGATGTGGTCGGCACCGGTGGTGACGGCGCCAATATCTTCAACGTTTCCACCGCGTCAGCGTTCGTGGTCGCGGCGGCCGGTTGCACCGTTGCCAAGCACGGCAACCGCGCGGTCTCAGGCAAGAGCGGCAGTGCCGATCTGCTGGAGGCGGCCGGCATCTACCTGAACCTGACACCGATCCAGGTCGCGCGCTGTATCGACAATGTCGGCATTGGTTTCATGTTTGCCCAGACCCATCACAGCGCCATGAAACACGCTGCCGCGCCGCGCCGTGACCTGGGATTGCGTACGCTGTTCAACATGCTCGGCCCGCTTACGAATCCGGCCGGCGTGAAGCATCAAGTGGTTGGGGTGTTCAGCCAGGCGTTGTGCCGGCCGTTGGCCGAAGTCCTGCAACGCCTGGGCAGCAAGCACGTGCTGGTGGTCCACTCCAAGGATGGCCTGGATGAATTCAGCCTGGCGGCGCCCACATTCGTGGCCGAACTAAAAAATGATCAGATCAGCGAGTATTGGGTCGAACCTGAAGACCTCGGCATGAAAAGCCAGAGCTTGCACGGCCTGGCGGTCGACGGCCCGGCCCAATCGCTGGAATTGATACGCGATGCCCTGGGGCGGCGCAAGACCGAGAATGGCCAGAAAGCCGCTGAGATGATCGTGCTCAATGCCGGCGCTGCGTTGTACGCCGCCGACCACGCCAGCAGCCTCAAGCAGGGCGTGGAGCTGGCCCATGATGCACTGCACACTGGCCTGGCCCGGGAAAAGCTCGAAGAGTTGGGTGCATTTACCGCCGTATTCAAAGTGGAGAACGAAGGATGAGCGTGCCAACGGTTCTGGAAAAAATTCTGGCTCGCAAGGCTGAGGAAGTGGCTGAGCGCAGCGCTCGCGTCAGTCTGGCCGAGCTGGAAAACCTGGCGCGTTCAGCGGATGCGCCGCGCGGCTTTGCCAAGGCACTGATCGATCAGGCCAAGAAAAAACAGCCGGCGGTGATTGCCGAAATCAAGAAGGCCTCCCCCAGCAAGGGCGTGATTCGCGAGCATTTTGTCCCGGCCGACATCGCCCGCAGCTACGAGAAGGGCGGGGCGACCTGCCTCTCGGTGTTGACCGACATCGACTTTTTCCAAGGGGCCGACGACTACCTGAAGCAGGCGCGGGCGGCGTGCAAGTTGCCAGTGATTCGCAAGGACTTCATGATCGACCCATACCAGATCGTCGAGGCGCGGGCGCTGGGCGCCGACTGCGTGCTGTTGATCGTGTCCGCTCTGGACGACGTAAAAATGGCCGAGCTGGCGGCTGTTGCCAAAAGCGTCGGGCTGGATGTCCTGGTGGAAGTCCATGACGGTGACGAGTTGGAGCGAGCCCTGAAAACCCTCGATACCAAACTGGTCGGCGTGAACAATCGCAACCTGCACACTTTTGAAGTGAGCCTGGAAACCACCCTGGACCTGTTGCCGCGCATTCCGCGCGATCGCCTGGTCATCACCGAAAGCGGCATCCTCAACCGGGCCGATGTCGAGCTGATGGAAGTCAGCGATGTGTACTCGTTCCTGGTGGGTGAGGCGTTCATGCGGGCGGAGAGCCCGGGCACGGAATTGCAACGACTGTTCTTTCCTGAACGAGGCCTGCCGGTGAGCGGCTCGACGCTGGACTGATCCATGTCGCCTGTGATTTCCCTCACTGTCGAAGCTGGCCTGCAAGCCGAACAGGATCTGTTGGCCAGTATCTGCGCGGGCGACGCCGAGTTCGGTCTGCTGTTCTGGCAGCCCAATGATCGTGCGCTGGTCATGCCGCGCCGCTTGAGTCGCCTTGCGGGGTTCGAACACGCCAGTGACGTATCGGCTGCCCATGGCTGGCCGGTCCTGTTGCGCGAAACCGGTGGTGAACCGGTGCCGCAGTCGGCCGCTACCGTCAACATCGCCCTGGTCTACGCGCCACCGCGCAGCGAAGGCGATCACGGCCGTATCGAAACCGGGTACCGTCGCTTGTGCGATCCCATCTGCCAGTTGCTGGATGAACTGGGCGGGGTGGCTTCGCTGGGAGAAGTGGAGGGGGCTTTTTGCGACGGGCGCTTCAACGTCAACCTCGACGGTCGGAAAATGGTCGGTACCGCTCAGCGCTGGCGCCAGAGCAAGGGCGGTCAACGTCCGGTGGGGCTGGTGCATGGCGCACTTTTGCTGGAGAACGAGCGCGAGTCCATGGTCGCAGCAGTCAACCGCTTCAATGAGGCCTGTGGCCTGGAGCAGCGAGTGCGTGCCGAGAGCCATATTGCCCTGCATGAAAAATTCCCGGCGCCTCACGCGCTGGAGCGGCTCGAGGCGCTGTACCGGAAACTGCTGATCGAACTATTGGGCATTTAACGCGTTCCGAACACCACCATGGTCTTGCCTTTGACGCTGACCAGGTTGCGCTCCTCCAGATCCTTGAGTACGCGACCGACCATTTCACGCGAGCACCCGACTATCCGACCAATCTCCTGGCGGGTCACCTTGATCTGCATGCCGTCCGGGTGAGTCATGGCATCGGGCTGCTTGCACAACTCCAGCAGGCAACGTGCGACACGTCCGGTGACGTCGAAGAAGGCGAGATCGCCCACCTTGCGGGTGGTATTACGTAGGCGCTGTGCGATTTGTCCGCTCAGGACGTAAAGAATGTCCGGGTCTTGCAGGGACAGTTCTCGGAATTTGGCGTAGCTGATTTCCGCAACTTCACATTCAATCTTGGTCCGCACCCAGGCACTGCGTTGCTGTTCCTTGCCCGCCTGTTCGAACAACCCCAGCTCGCCGAAAAAATCCCCGGAATTGAGGTAGGCGATGATCATTTCCCGACCGTCATCATCTTCTATCAGGATAGTGACCGAACCCTTGATGATGAAAAACAGCGTGTCGGAACGATCTCCGGCACAAATGATGTTGTGTTTGGCTGGATAGCGGCGGCGCTGACAATGCATCAAGAGTTTGTCGAGATTCTTGATCTTGAACGTGGGAGTAATGGCAACCATGGTTGTATCCCGAAAGACTGCGCAGTGTAGTGGTTTGGTTTTTTTATAGGCGCGAATGGCATCGCTAAAAAGCTGGCCATACGCCAGCGAGTTGGCGCCAGCTTAACAGAGGCGTCCCTAATTAATTGGAGAATTTACCTACGTGCTGGCGGGTCAGGTTTCCTGAGACGCAGAGCAGTCATTCCGCAGCGCTGTGCTAAGCTGGCGACCCTTTTTTAACAGTGGAGTCTTGGCGATGAAGGCACGCATCCAATGGGCTGGCGAAGCCATGTTCCTCGGTGAGTCAGGCAGTGGTCATGTGGTCGTCATGGACGGCCCGCCAGAAGCCGGCGGGCGGAACCTGGGTGTTCGGCCGATGGAAATGCTCCTGCTGGGCGTAGGCGGTTGCAGTAACTTCGACGTGGTCAGCATTCTTAAAAAGTCCCGCCAGGCCGTCGAAAGCTGCGAAGCCTTCCTGGAGGCAGAGCGCGCCACAGAAGATCCCAAAGTGTTTACCAAGATCCACATGCACTTCGTGGTGAAGGGGCGAGCCCTGAAGGAGGCCCAGGTCAAGCGCGCCATTGAGCTGTCCGCCGAGAAATATTGCTCGGCTTCGATCATGCTCGGTGCCGCCGGGGTCGAAATCACCCACGACTATGAAATCATCGAATTGGGTTGAGTCGATCCAATGGTGACGGCCTGCAACATGCCGTACTGAAGTTTTCGGTGAAAAAAAGGCGACTCCCGATGGGCAGTCGCCTTTTTTAATTTCCCTGGGAATGCGGATGAGCCATCCAATCCCCAATCGCCGTCAAATCCGATAAGTGCTCTTGGTCATGACCTTGGCCAGCAGGCTCATGCCGAATTTCACCGGAGCCGGGAAACGAAAGCCTCCGGCCTCAAGGGCACTCTCGGCATGGTGTTCCTCATCCACGCGCATCTGCTCGAGGATCGCCCGGGATTTTTCGTCCTCGGCCGGTAGTTGTTCGAGGTGTTCATTCAAGTGCTTGCACACCTGATGCTCGGTCGCCGCAACGAAGCCGAGACTGACTTTGTCACTGATCAGCCCGGCAACGGCGCCGATCCCGAATGACATCCCATAGAACAGCGGGTTCAGGACGCTGGTATGGCTGCCCAGCTGGCGAATGCGTTGTTCGCACCAGACCAGATGGTCGACTTCTTCCTCGGCGGCATGCTCCATTGCCTCACGCACTTGCGGTAGCTTCGCTGTCAGCGCCTGGCCCTGATACAGCGCCTGGGCACAGACTTCGCCGGTGTGGTTGATACGCATCAGTCCAGCGACGTGGCGGGTTTGCTCGTCACTCAGTTGCGCGTCCGGCTGCACGATAGCCGGTGATGGGCGGTACGGCTGACCACTGAAGGGCAGCAGCGTGCGCATCGCTGTATCGGCTTGCAGCAACAAACGGTCAATCGGCGAGTAGTGACGTTGGGTAGTCATGCTTACCTCCGGGAAAAATCACAGCGGCCAGTTTAACTCAATCGACCGCCGAAGATTTGCGCTGGGTCAGGGGGATCAGCCCGGCGGCCAGTTCATCTGGCGCTGCCCTAGCACATGCATATGAATGTGATAGACCGTTTGCCCACCCAGTTCATTGCAATTCATCACCACGCGAAAACCTTCTTCACAGCCCAATTCAAGCGCCAGGCGCTGGGCCGTGAACAGAATGTGTCCAGCCAGGCCTTTGTCTTCTTCGGTCAGGTCGTTGAGCGTGCGGATCGGTTTTTTCGGGATGACCAGGAAATGCACGGGCGCCTGTGGCGCAATGTCGTGGAAGGCCAGTACCTGGTCATCCTCGTAAATGATTTTCGCCGGGATTTCCCGGTTGATGATCTTGGTAAACAGAGTATCCACAGCTGTTTTCTCCGTTGGGTTCGTCGAGGTCGAGTGTCATGAAGGCACCGGTAGAGGCGCCTGGTTGTTCAATTCTAAGGGGTCAGCGTGGGCAATAAGCCTTGTTGATCATGCCGGTGATGGTTCGCACCAGCCATCGCGATCCCAGCCGCGGCAGTGTGGCCAGCCAGCGGTTACGGCGTCCGGGAATGATGATGGCGCGGTTGCGGTCCAGCGCGCGTACGGCGTACAGGGCGACTTCTTCCGGGCTCATCAGCAGTTTGCTGTCGATGAGTTTCTGTTCGTCCATCTGTGCCCTGGAAAAAAAGCCGGTGTGGGTGGGGCCAGGGCAGAGTACCGAAACCTTGATCGCGCATTTCTTCAGCTCGACCCGCAGGGCTTCGGAGAAGTGCAGTACATAGGCCTTGCTGGCGTAATAGGTGCTCATCCAGGGGCCGGGTTGGAACGCGGCGATCGAGGCGACGTTGAGGATCTGGCCGCCGCCCAGCAGCGCCATGCTGTTACCGATAGCGTGACAAAGACGTGTCAGGGCGAGGATGTTGACTTCGATCAGGTCCTGTTCGGTCATCCAGTCCTGCCCCAGGAACGGCCCGCTGGTACCGATGCCGGCGCAATTGACCAGCAGGTCGATCTGCCGCTCACCTTCCTCCAGTTCCAGGAGAAAGCCTGAAAGCCTCAGCGGTTCGCCCAGGTCACAGGCCCGGAACAACACCTCCACGCCAAACCGCTGAGTCAGTTCGATTGCAATACTTTCCAGCCGATCACGCTGTCGAGCCACCAGTATCAGGTTGCGGCCGCGCCGGGCCAGCGCTTCGGCCATGGCCAGGCCAATGCCGCTGGAAGCGCCAGTGATCAGTGCGTAACGGGTCATGCAGTTCTCCATCGCAACAGCCCGCCGCCAGTCGACTGGGCTGTCACCGGCATGAAGCGCGCTTATTGTTCCTCTTCTTCTTCATAGTCTACAGAAGGCGGGGCGGGCTCGGCTGCCTCGACGGCGGGTTCTTCGCTGGTTTCGTTGCTGGACTCGCTGCTTTCATAGCTGCTCAGGCTGCTGCTGTCGTAGTCCTCCTGGAGGGCTCCGAAGATGCCGGCAAAGGTGGCCATGAAAATCAAGACGATCATCACAAGCCAAAGCGACGCCAGCAATTTGACCGCCGTGGTATTGCGCGGTGGTGGCGGGCCGTACTGGTTTGCGCCGGTATTGCCCGGAGCGATGATGAGGATGAACGGGAAGATGCTGCCCACGAATGGAACCAGGTTAATCAGCCACAGCCACCCCGACCAGCCCAGATCGTGCAGGCGCTGGACGTTGAACTGGATACTCACGAAGGCAAAGGCAAGCACGACGGCTGCGCCGAGCAGACCGCCGACGACCAGTGCGGCTATCGAGTCGGAAGCCATCAGCCAGGCCGTGGCAAGCCAGAAGCCCAAGCCGACCAGGGGCAGCATGGCCAGGGTCAACACCATGGTCCAGGCCAGGTAGCGCAAACGCCCGATACGCCCATCGAAGCTGAAGGGCTTGAGCGTGCCGTACTCGGCGAGCGTTTCACCCACTTCGGCCCGGGGAGGCGCGTACGGCGAGACGGGATCGACGATCGACTCTGGGTGGCGTACCTCCGGCTGTCGTGGCGACTCCTGTACTTCGCCAAGGCTCAGCTGGAGGGCGGGTTCGGCTTCGATCCTGGCATCGATGCCGCTCTTGTTGAGTGCTTCCAGGTACTGCTGCGCTTCGCTCTGGGACAAGTTGCTTTTAAGGGCTACCCTGCGACCAGTGAACAGGCGTTCAATGGCGCTGATATCGCTTTTGAACAGCTCGGCGAGGTTGAGTTTGGCTGTGGTGGTATCGACGCCAGGCATCAGGCCTCCGTCGAATACGATGTTGAAACGGGTTTCGCTCATGCCCGGCATCCTTGTCTCTGAAAGTTAATTAACTGTTTTTATGGGGTGGCTTCAGCGGGGCCATTGCCTGCCAAGCTGTGCCGCCCGGGTTTGTGCCTGACGATATTCTTCATCCAGGCGCGCCACCAACTGATCGACGCTGGGCAAATCATCGATTTCACCCACGCCTTGGCCTGCCGACCATACGGTTTTCCAGGCCTTGGCTTCATCGTTCAGCGGCTTGAGTTTCGAGCCGAAATCCACCTCGCCCTTGTTCTGCAGGGCGGCCAGATCGAACCCGGCATTCTCCAGGCTCTGGCGCATGAAACTGGCCGGTACCCCGGACACAGCGGGAGTATGCACGATGTCTGCGGCTCTGGATGTGAGCAACATCTCTTTATAAGCGTCAGGGGCTTGGCTTTCGCTTGTCCCGATAAAGCGCGTACCGAAGTACGCCAGATCCGCACCAAGCAGTTGGGCGGCCAAAATCTGATGGCCGTGATTCAGGCATCCCGCAAGCAGCAAGGTCTTATCGAAAAACTGCCGGATTTCGGCAATCAATGAAAACGGGCTCCAGGTCCCGGCGTGCCCGCCTGCGCCGGCGGCAACGGCGATCAAGCCATCGACACCGGCTTCGGCGGCTTTTTCGGCGTGACGCCGGGTAGTCACGTCGTGGAATACCAGCCCGCCATAGCTGTGGACGGCATCCACCAGTTCCTTCACCGCGCCCAGGCTAGTGATGACAATCGGCACCTTGTGTTCGATGCAGATGGCCAGGTCGGCCTGAAGTCGCGGGTTGCTGTGATGGACGATCAGGTTTACGGCGTAGGGCGCCGGATTTTCCAAGGCTGCCAGACCCGCTTCGATTTCCTCCAGCCAGGCCTTCAAGCCACTGCTTTCACGCTGGTTCAACGCCGGAAAGCTGCCGACGATGCCGTTGCGGCAGCAGGCCAGTACCAGTTGCGGATTGGAAATCAGGAACATCGGTGCCGCCACGACGGGCAGACGCAAGCGTTGTTCAAGCAGAGCGGGCAACGACATTGGAAGTACCCCGGATAATAAATGCTGATTGGAGATTAGAACGGTCGGACGACCACCAGAATTACAATAGCCAGCAATATCAGAACCGGCACTTCATTGAACCAGCGATAAAAGACATGGCTGCGGGTGTTTTCGCCGCGGGCGAAGCGCTTCACCTGGGCGCCGCACATATGGTGGTAACCGATCAGCAGCACGACCAAGGTCAACTTGGCATGCATCCAGGCACCCTGGGTGAAGTAGGCACCGGCGTTGAGACTGAGCAGCCAGATGCCAAATACCAGGGTAGCGATCATTGCCGGGCCCATGATGCCGCGGTACAACTTGCGCTCCATGACGCTGAAGCGTTCTTTGCTGACGCTGTCCTCGCTTTGGGCGTGGTAGACAAACAGGCGAGGCAGGTAGAACAGGCCGGCGAACCAGCAGACCATGCTGACGATGTGAAGTGCTTTGAGCCACAGATAGAGCATTTTTAGTTATTCCAGGAATTCACGGTAGCCCGATAGTAGAGGTTGGAGCGGCCACACGTCACCTTGACGGTTGTCGCCGCGCCTTGCGGCCCCTATCATCGACGGCTTTCCAGTGGGTTCGTTGAGGGCAGGTTTATGGTCAAGGTCGGTATTGTCGGCGGCACGGGTTACACCGGTGTCGAACTGCTGCGTCTGCTGGCACAGCATCCGCAGGCTGAGGTGGTGGTCATCACCTCCCGATCCGAGGCCGGCCTGGCCGTCGCCGACATGTATCCGAACCTGCGGGGCCATTACGACGGCCTGGCGTTCAGCGTCCCGGACATCAAGACCCTCGGCGCCTGCGATGTGGTGTTCTTCGCCACGCCCCATGGTGTCGCTCACGCCCTGGCGGGTGAGCTGCTGGCCGCCGGGACCAAGGTCATCGACCTGTCGGCGGACTTCCGCCTGCAGGACGCCGACGAATGGGCCAAATGGTACGGCCAGCCCCACGGTGCACCGGAACTGCTCGATGAAGCGGTCTACGGCTTGCCGGAAGTCAATCGCGAGAAAATCAAGCAGGCACGGTTGATCGCCGTACCGGGTTGCTATCCGACGGCCACACAGCTGGGGTTCTTGCCGCTGCTTGAAACGGGCCTTGCCGATGCCTCGCGTCTGATTGCCGACTGCAAATCCGGTGTCAGCGGTGCCGGGCGCGGAGCCAGTGTCGGCTCGCTGTATAGCGAAACCTCGGAAAGCATGAAGGCGTACGCGGTCAAGGGGCATCGGCACCTGCCGGAAATTCGCCAGGGGTTGCGCCGGGCAGCGGGCAAGGATGTCGGCCTGACCTTCGTGCCACACCTGACGCCGATGATTCGTGGTATCCACTCCACCCTGTATGCAACCGTCGTCGATCGTTCGGTAGACCTGCAGGCGTTGTTTGAAAAACGTTATGCCAACGAACCGTTCGTCGACGTAATGCCGGCCGGCAGCCACCCGGAAACCCGCAGTGTGCGCGGTGCGAACGTTTGCCGGATTGCCGTGCATCGTCCGCAGGACGGTGATCTGGTAGTGGTGTTGTCGGTTATCGATAACCTGGTCAAGGGCGCGTCCGGCCAGGCCGTTCAGAACCTGAACATTCTGTTCGGGCTGGATGAGCGCCTGGGGTTGTCCCATGCCGGGATGTTGCCGTAACGGCAGCACAAGCTTCAGGTTGGCAGCTACAGGCTTGAGGCTTGTAGCTCGCCGCTGCTCTTCTAAATAGTTGACCAATTTTCTAGGAGAAGCGGATAATGCCCGCCATCACGCATTATGGCGGCGTAAACGCCGGGAGATATTCAGCATGAGCGTCGAAACCTTCACCCCCACGGCTTTGCAATTCACCCACGGTGCGGCGCACAAGGTGAAGAGCCTGGTCGATGAAGAGGGTAATGATCGTTTGAAGCTGCGCGTATTTGTGACGGGCGGCGGTTGTTCAGGTTTTCAGTACGGCTTCACTTTTGATGAAGAAGTGGCCGAAGATGACACCATCGTCGAGCGCGAAGGGGTCAGCCTGGTGGTCGATCCGATGAGCTTCCAGTACCTGGCAGGTGCCGAGGTGGATTATCAGGAAGGTCTGGAAGGCTCGCGCTTCGTGATCAAGAACCCTAACGCGACCACGACCTGTGGGTGCGGTTCTTCGTTCTCGATCTGAGTGCTTCAATAAAAAACGCCGCAGTGCCTTAGGCCCTGCGGCGTTTTTTTGTCCGTGATTATTGGATTCAGGCCGGATAGATGGCGCCGAGCACGCGCAGGCCACGAGCGCCGGTGACACTTGGGCGGTTGCCCGGGATACCTTCAAGGCAACAATGGGCAAGCCAGGCGAAAGCCATGGCTTCAACCCAATCCGGGTCTACGCCGTACACGGCGGTACTGCTGACTTTGGCATCCGGCAGCAAGTCAGACAGGCGCGTCATGAGCGTCTGGTTGTGCGCACCGCCGCCACAGACCAGCAATTCCTGAGTAGTGGGCTGGGCATGTCGGAGTGATTCGACGATGGTCAGGGCTGTCAGTTCGAGCAACGTCGCCTGCACGTCTTCCGGAGCGAAGGCTGGCAACTGCGACAGATGCTGGCTCAGCCAAGGCAGGTTGAATACTTCACGCCCGGTACTCTTCGGGCCTTTGGTGACGAAGAAAGGGTCGCTCAGCAGTGTCTTGAGCAGGACAGGCTCGACTTTTCCGCTGGCAGCCCATTGGCCATCGCGATCGAAATGCTCGCCTCGTTGTTGATGTATCCAGGCATCGAGCAATACGTTGCCTGGGCCACAGTCGAAACCGGCTACGGGTTTCGCCGGCTCTATCAGGCTGAGATTGCTGAAACCGCCGACATTCAGCACGGCGCGATTGCCGATTCGTTCTTCGAACAGTGCTTCGTGAAATGCCGGAACCAGCGGGGCGCCTTGTCCTCCGGCGGCAACATCACGGCTGCGGAAATCGCTGACGACGGCGATGCCAGTCAACTCGCTCAACAGGGCCGGATTGCCAATCTGTACGGTAAATCCACGGGCCGGTTCATGGCGGATGGTCTGGCCGTGGCTGCCAATCGCCGTGATGTCCTCAGGCTTGAGGTTCTGTTCGTCGAGCAGGGTATGGATACCCTGTGCGGCCAGCTTTACCCAACTTTGCTGGGCGATGGCGGAGCGGGCGATCTCATCGGGCCCGCTGCTGCACAGTCCAAGCAGCTCGGTGCGCAGGGCGGTGGGCATCGGAATGTAGTGCGTGGCGATCAATTTGATCGCCGGAGTCAGTTCGACCAGTGCGATATCCAAACCATCCAGGCTGGTCCCGGACATCACACCGATATAGAGCGCCATGCTTAGCGCTTGCTCGAGGCCAGCATGGTGGCTTTCTCTTGATCCATGCGAGCCATCAACGGTTGGCTTTGAGCCAGGAAGCGCGCGCGCTCGGCCTTGGCGATCGGATCGGCCATCGGCAATTTCTGGCCTAGCGGATCGACGTGGACACCGTTGACCTGGAATTCATAGTGCAAGTGCGGGCCGGTGGACAGGCCGGTAGTACCGATGTATCCGATCACCTGGCCTTGCTTGACGGTACCACCCGTCTTCACGCCTTTGGCGAAGCCCTGCATGTGGCCGTATAGCGTGCGGTAGGTATTGCCGTGCTGGATGATCACGGTGTTGCCATAACCGCCGCGACGTCCGGCCAGCAATACCTTGCCGTCGCCGGCAGCCTTGATTGGCGTGCCACGGGGAGCTGCGTAGTCGACACCTTTATGGGCGCGGATCTTGTTCAGAATCGGATGCTTGCGGCCGGCGGAGAACTTCGAGCTGATGCGAGCAAAATCAACCGGTGTACGGATGAACGCCTTGCGCATGCTGTTGCCGTCGGCGGTGTAGTAGCTGCTGTTGCCTTGCTTGTTGGTGTAGCGCACCGCAGTGTACGTCTTGCCGCGGTTGGTGAAGCGCGCGGAAAGAATCGGGCCATTGCCGACGCTCTTGCCGTTGACCACTTTCTGCTCATAGATGACGTCGAATTCGTCACCCTGGCGAATGTCCTGGGCGAAGTCGATGTCGTAGCCAAATACGCTGGCCATGTCCATGGTGAGGCTATGGGAAAGGCCGGCGCGTGCAGCTGACTGAGACAATGAACTATTGATCACGCCATGAACATAGGCCGAGCGAACAGTGGGCTTGGCGGTGACGCGGTTGAATACATAACCCTTGTCGTTTTTGGTCAGGGTGATGCTTTCCAGGTCGCTCAGCTTGGTGTGCAGATTGGTCAGCTGTCCGTCTGGATTGAGTTCGAATTCGAGTTTCTGGCCACGTTGTAGTTGCGTGAATTGCTTGGCTTGCTTGTCGCTGGCCAGGATTTCATGGACCGAAGTCGAGGGCAGGCCAACCTTTTCGAAGAGGGTGGAAAGCGTGTCGCCCTTGGCAACGATCACTTCGCGATGGTCTGGTCCTTTCTTTTCTTCTGCAACAGGCGCTTGTGCCTGAGCGGCGGCCTCGGTGTTGTCTTGCGGGCTGTTTTCAATCTGCGCAAAAGGGGAGGCGGCTGGTTCGTTTGTGGCTTGAACGGCTTCGGGGGCGTCTTGTTCTTGTGTCAGTTGTTCAGCAGGACTTTCCAGTTCCAGACTCAGAGTCGTCTTTTTGGCTTCAACATCGCTGGAGGGAAACACCAGGAGCGCCAGGCTAAGGAGGGCTGCGATGCCGCTTGCGGCAAGCAGGTGGGTCTTTGGGTAAAGCGGTGGCGCTTTAGACGGTTCTGTGGTCATAAGTAATTTTGACTTTTGAAAAGATGAATTGGAAAAGATGAATGACATGATGAAGATGAAATAACTGTATAAAATATAACCAAAACCCCTGCGAAGCAAGCCCGCGGACGCTCTGTTCTGTGGATTGGCGTCCGCGCGCCGGGCAAACCTTGTATTTGGTGCGCGATCTTGTATGGTTGGGGCCCTTTGAATCTGAGCCTTACGGGTCTGTTATGAAGTCGGTTGAAGAGCAGCTAGCGCTGATCAAACGTGGTGCGGAAGAACTGTTGGTCGAGTCCGAGCTGATCGAAAAGCTCAAGCGCGGGCAGCCGCTGCGTATCAAGGCCGGTTTCGATCCGACGGCGCCCGATCTGCACTTGGGTCATACCGTGCTTATTAATAAGCTGCGCCAGTTTCAGGATCTGGGGCACCAGGTCATCTTCCTTATAGGTGACTTCACCGGGATGATCGGTGATCCGAGCGGCAAGAGTGCCACGCGCCCACCGCTGACCCGTGAGCAGGTTCTCGATAACGCCGAGACCTACAAGACTCAGGTTTTCAAGATTCTTGATCCGGCCAAGACTGAAGTGGCTTTCAACTCCACGTGGATGGATCAAATGGGGCCGGCGGATTTCATTCGCCTGACGTCCCAATACACCGTGGCTCGCATGCTCGAGCGCGATGACTTCGACAAGCGCTATAAAACCAATCAGCCAATTGCCATTCATGAGTTCCTTTACCCGCTTGTACAGGGTTATGACTCGGTCGCGTTGCGCGCGGATGTTGAGCTCGGCGGCACCGACCAGAAGTTCAATCTGTTGATGGGGCGTGAGTTGCAGCGCGGTTATGGTCAGGAGGCGCAGTGCATTCTCACCATGCCTTTGCTGGAAGGTCTGGATGGCGTGAAAAAGATGTCCAAGTCGTTGGGCAACTACGTAGGTATCCAGGAAGCCCCGGGGGTCATGTACAGCAAGCTGGTTTCCATTCCTGATGTGCTGATGTGGCGTTACTTCGAGCTGTTGAGTTTCCGGTCCATGGAAGAGATCAATGCCTTCCGTGCCGATGTCGAGGCGGGGGCCAATCCGCGGGACATCAAGATCAAGTTGGCCGAAGAGATCGTTGCTCGCTTCCATGGTGAGGAGGCTGCGGCCAATGCCCATCGTGCGGCGGGTAATCGTATGAAGGACGGCGAACTGCCGGATGATCTGCCAGAGATCGAGTTGACTGCTGCCGAGGATATGCCGATTGCGGCAGTCCTTAATAAGGCGGGCCTGGTCAAGAATGCTGCGGTGGCGCGAGATCTCCTGGGTTCGGGTGGCGTGCGTATAGATGGTGAGGTGGTGGATCGCACCTATATATATGCGTTGGGTTCTACCCATGTTTGCCAGGCCGGCAAGAAAGCTTTCGCGCGAATTACGCTGAAATCCGAATAAAGCTGAAAATAGGTGTTGACGGCAAATTCTGGACGTCTATAATTCGCCCCACTTCCGGCGCAGTCGAAACGGAAAACTCCTTGAGATTCAATGAGTTAAGTAGGTTTTGAAGGGGTCGGGCTTCAGGTCATCGAAGCCAGGAAGTAGCTGATAAGGCAGTGTGGGTTTGGCCTTGTCGGCGGTTCGATCTTCTCGGTCGAAAGCGGTGAAAAAGAGGTGTTGACAGCAGCGAGTAACGCTGTAGAATTCGCCTCCCGCTAACGAGAGATCGGAAGCGCAAGTGGTTGAAGTTGTTGATGTTTCCCAAGCGAAACTTTGAAAACTTCTGAAAATAACCGCTTGACAGATACACCGGGCGCTGTAGAATGCGCGCCTCGGTTGAGACGAAAGCTCTTAACCAACCGCTCTTTAACAACTGAATCAAGCAATTCGTGTGGGTGCTTGTGGAGTCAGACTGCTAGTCAACAGATTATCAGCATCACAAGTTACTCCGCGAGAAATCAAAGATGTAACCAACGATTGCTGAGCCAAGTTTAGGGTTTTCTCAAAACCCAAAGATGTTTGAACTGAAGAGTTTGATCATGGCTCAGATTGAACGCTGGCGGCAGGCCTAACACATGCAAGTCGAGCGGTAGAGAGGTGCTTGCACCTCTTGAGAGCGGCGGACGGGTGAGTAATGCCTAGGAATCTGCCTGGTAGTGGGGGATAACGCTCGGAAACGGACGCTAATACCGCATACGTCCTACGGGAGAAAGCAGGGGACCTTCGGGCCTTGCGCTATCAGATGAGCCTAGGTCGGATTAGCTAGTTGGTGAGGTAATGGCTCACCAAGGCGACGATCCGTAACTGGTCTGAGAGGATGATCAGTCACACTGGAACTGAGACACGGTCCAGACTCCTACGGGAGGCAGCAGTGGGGAATATTGGACAATGGGCGAAAGCCTGATCCAGCCATGCCGCGTGTGTGAAGAAGGTCTTCGGATTGTAAAGCACTTTAAGTTGGGAGGAAGGGCATTAACCTAATACGTTAGTGTTTTGACGTTACCGACAGAATAAGCACCGGCTAACTCTGTGCCAGCAGCCGCGGTAATACAGAGGGTGCAAGCGTTAATCGGAATTACTGGGCGTAAAGCGCGCGTAGGTGGTTCGTTAAGTTGGATGTGAAAGCCCCGGGCTCAACCTGGGAACTGCATTCAAAACTGTCGAGCTAGAGTATGGTAGAGGGTGGTGGAATTTCCTGTGTAGCGGTGAAATGCGTAGATATAGGAAGGAACACCAGTGGCGAAGGCGACCACCTGGACTGATACTGACACTGAGGTGCGAAAGCGTGGGGAGCAAACAGGATTAGATACCCTGGTAGTCCACGCCGTAAACGATGTCAACTAGCCGTTGGGAGCCTTGAGCTCTTAGTGGCGCAGCTAACGCATTAAGTTGACCGCCTGGGGAGTACGGCCGCAAGGTTAAAACTCAAATGAATTGACGGGGGCCCGCACAAGCGGTGGAGCATGTGGTTTAATTCGAAGCAACGCGAAGAACCTTACCAGGCCTTGACATCCAATGAACTTTCCAGAGATGGATTGGTGCCTTCGGGAGCATTGAGACAGGTGCTGCATGGCTGTCGTCAGCTCGTGTCGTGAGATGTTGGGTTAAGTCCCGTAACGAGCGCAACCCTTGTCCTTAGTTACCAGCACGTTATGGTGGGCACTCTAAGGAGACTGCCGGTGACAAACCGGAGGAAGGTGGGGATGACGTCAAGTCATCATGGCCCTTACGGCCTGGGCTACACACGTGCTACAATGGTCGGTACAGAGGGTTGCCAAGCCGCGAGGTGGAGCTAATCCCACAAAACCGATCGTAGTCCGGATCGCAGTCTGCAACTCGACTGCGTGAAGTCGGAATCGCTAGTAATCGCGAATCAGAATGTCGCGGTGAATACGTTCCCGGGCCTTGTACACACCGCCCGTCACACCATGGGAGTGGGTTGCACCAGAAGTAGCTAGTCTAACCTTCGGGGGGACGGTTACCACGGTGTGATTCATGACTGGGGTGAAGTCGTAACAAGGTAGCCGTAGGGGAACCTGCGGCTGGATCACCTCCTTAATCGACGACCGCAGCTGCTTCATGAGCTCCCACACGAATTGCTTGATTCATTGAAGAAGACGATTGGGTCTGTAGCTCAGTTGGTTAGAGCGCACCCCTGATAAGGGTGAGGTCGGCAGTTCGAATCTGCCCAGACCCACCAATTTCATGGTGTCCCCGGTAAAGATACGGGGCCATAGCTCAGCTGGGAGAGCGCCTGCCTTGCACGCAGGAGGTCAGCGGTTCGATCCCGCTTGGCTCCACCATTACAGATTGGCACAACGTTTAAAGCTTAGAAATGAGCATTCCACCCCAGGGTGATGAATGTTGATTTCTAGTCTTTTGATTAGATCGTTCTTTAAAAATTTGGGTATGTGATAGAAAGATAGACTGAACGTTACTTTCACTGGTAACGGCTCAGGCTAAGGTAAAATTTGTGAGTTGCTCTCATGAGCAAGATCGAATTTTCGGCGAATGTCGTCTTCACAGTATAACCAGATTGCTTGGGGTTATATGGTCAAGTGAAGAAGCGCATACGGTGGATGCCTTGGCAGTCAGAGGCGATGAAAGACGTGGTAGCCTGCGAAAAGCTTCGGGGAGTCGGCAAACAGACTTTGATCCGGAGATGTCTGAATGGGGGAACCCAGCCATCATAAGATGGTTATCTTGTACTGAATACATAGGTGCAAGAGGCGAACCAGGGGAACTGAAACATCTAAGTACCCTGAGGAAAAGAAATCAACCGAGATTCCCTTAGTAGTGGCGAGCGAACGGGGACTAGCCCTTAAGCTTCTTTGATTTTAGCGGAACGCTCTGGAAAGTGCGGCCATAGTGGGTGATAGCCCTGTACGCGAAAGGATCTTAGAAGTGAAATCGAGTAGGACGGAGCACGAGAAACTTTGTCTGAATATGGGGGGACCATCCTCCAAGGCTAAATACTACTGACTGACCGATAGTGAACTAGTACCGTGAGGGAAAGGCGAAAAGAACCCCGGAGAGGGGAGTGAAATAGATCCTGAAACCGTATGCGTACAAGCAGTGGGAGCCCACTTTGTTGGGTGACTGCGTACCTTTTGTATAATGGGTCAGCGACTTATTTTCAGTGGCGAGCTTAACCGAATAGGGGAGGCGTAGCGAAAGCGAGTCTTAATAGGGCGTCTAGTCGCTGGGAATAGACCCGAAACCGGGCGATCTATCCATGGGCAGGTTGAAGGTTAGGTAACACTGACTGGAGGACCGAACCGACTACCGTTGAAAAGTTAGCGGATGACCTGTGGATCGGAGTGAAAGGCTAATCAAGCTCGGAGATAGCTGGTTCTCCTCGAAAGCTATTTAGGTAGCGCCTCATGTATCACTGTAGGGGGTAGAGCACTGTTTCGGCTAGGGGGTCATCCCGACTTACCAAACCGATGCAAACTCCGAATACCTACAAGTGCCGAGCATGGGAGACACACGGCGGGTGCTAACGTCCGTCGTGAAAAGGGAAACAACCCAGACCGTCAGCTAAGGTCCCAAAGTTATGGTTAAGTGGGAAACGATGTGGGAAGGCTTAGACAGCTAGGAGGTTGGCTTAGAAGCAGCCACCCTTTAAAGAAAGCGTAATAGCTCACTAGTCGAGTCGGCCTGCGCGGAAGATGTAACGGGGCTCAAACCATACACCGAAGCTACGGGTATCACGCAAGTGATGCGGTAGAGGAGCGTTCTGTAAGCCTGTGAAGGTGAGTTGAGAAGCTTGCTGGAGGTATCAGAAGTGCGAATGCTGACATGAGTAACGACAATGGGTGTGAAAAACACCCACGCCGAAAGACCAAGGTTTCCTGCGCAACGTTAATCGACGCAGGGTTAGTCGGTCCCTAAGGCGAGGCTGAAAAGCGTAGTCGATGGAAAACAGGTTAATATTCCTGTACTTCTGGTTATTGCGATGGAGGGACGGAGAAGGCTAGGCCAGCTTGGCGTTGGTTGTCCAAGTTTAAGGTGGTAGGCTGGAATCTTAGGTAAATCCGGGATTCTAAGGCCGAGAGCTGATGACGAGTTACCCTTTGGGTGACGAAGTGGTTGATGCCATGCTTCCAAGAAAAGCTTCTAAGCTTCAGGTAACCAGGAACCGTACCCCAAACCGACACAGGTGGTTGGGTAGAGAATACCAAGGCGCTTGAGAGAACTCGGGTGAAGGAACTAGGCAAAATGGCACCGTAACTTCGGGAGAAGGTGCGCCGGTGAGGGTGAAGCACTTGCTGCGTAAGCCCACGCCGGTCGAAGATACCAGGCCGCTGCGACTGTTTATTAAAAACACAGCACTCTGCAAACACGAAAGTGGACGTATAGGGTGTGACGCCTGCCCGGTGCCGGAAGGTTAATTGATGGGGTTAGCTAACGCGAAGCTCTTGATCGAAGCCCCGGTAAACGGCGGCCGTAACTATAACGGTCCTAAGGTAGCGAAATTCCTTGTCGGGTAAGTTCCGACCTGCACGAATGGCGTAACGATGGCGGCGCTGTCTCCACCCGAGACTCAGTGAAATTGAAATCGCTGTGAAGATGCAGTGTATCCGCGGCTAGACGGAAAGACCCCGTGAACCTTTACTATAGCTTTGCACTGGACTTTGAATTTGCTTGTGTAGGATAGGTGGGAGGCTTTGAAGCGTGGACGCCAGTTCGCGTGGAGCCATCCTTGAAATACCACCCTGGCAACTTTGAGGTTCTAACTCAGGTCCGTTATCCGGATCGAGGACAGTGTATGGTGGGTAGTTTGACTGGGGCGGTCTCCTCCTAAAGAGTAACGGAGGAGTACGAAGGTGCGCTCAGACCGGTCGGAAATCGGTCGTAGAGTATAAAGGCAAAAGCGCGCTTGACTGCGAGACAGACACGTCGAGCAGGTACGAAAGTAGGTCTTAGTGATCCGGTGGTTCTGTATGGAAGGGCCATCGCTCAACGGATAAAAGGTACTCCGGGGATAACAGGCTGATACCGCCCAAGAGTTCATATCGACGGCGGTGTTTGGCACCTCGATGTCGGCTCATCACATCCTGGGGCTGAAGCCGGTCCCAAGGGTATGGCTGTTCGCCATTTAAAGTGGTACGCGAGCTGGGTTTAGAACGTCGTGAGACAGTTCGGTCCCTATCTGCCGTGGACGTTTGAGATTTGAGAGGGGCTGCTCCTAGTACGAGAGGACCGGAGTGGACGAACCTCTGGTGTTCCGGTTGTCACGCCAGTGGCATTGCCGGGTAGCTATGTTCGGAAAAGATAACCGCTGAAAGCATCTAAGCGGGAAACTTGCCTCAAGATGAGATCTCACTGGGACCTTGAGTCCCCTGAAGGGCCGTCGAAGACTACGACGTTGATAGGCAGGGTGTGTAAGCGCTGTGAGGCGTTGAGCTAACCTGTACTAATTGCCCGTGAGGCTTGACCATATAACACCCAAGCAATTTGTATCCTCCAGGCCAAAGGCCAGGAGACCAGATTGCGGTGTGTGAAGACGACACGAACCGAAAGTTCGCATCGCTCACGAACGCAGCACACAAATCTATCGCATACCCATTCGCTGGCACGTGACCGCAAGGCACGCACCGGCTCCCGAATTTCTTGACGACCATAGAGCATTGGAACCACCTGATCCCATCCCGAACTCAGCAGTGAAACGATGCATCGCCGATGGTAGTGTGGGGTTTCCCCATGTGAGAGTAGGTCATCGTCAAGATTAAATTCCGAAACCCCTATCTGCTGACGCAGGTAGGGGTTTTGTTTTGCCCGCAGGAAAGTCATTTTGTGTTTCTATGCAACGGTCGTGCGCATAGCTATCATGCGGGCCTCATTATCAGGGCTCAGTCCGCATGCTCACGTTGCTAAAACTTCTGAAGGATGGTCGCTTTCATTCAGGGCAGGCGCTGGGTGCTGCGTTGGGTATCAGTCGTAGTGCTGTATGGAAGCAATTGCAGCACTTGGAGGCAGAATTAGGGCTGTCTGTTCATAAGGTTCGAGGTAGGGGGTATCAGTTGGCCAAGCCCCTGTTGCTTCTGGATGCCGCTGAGATCTGTGCAAAAGGTCTTCAGGAGTGGCCTGTCCATATCTTTGACTCTATCGACTCTACTAACGCCGAGGCGCTGCGTTTCATCGAGCGCGGGGTGGCGGCGCCATTCATGGTTTTGGCGGAACGACAGATGGCTGGCCGTGGTCGTCGTGGTCGTAAGTGGGTCAGCCCATTTGCCGAAAATCTCTACCACAGCCTGGTGTTACGCATTGACGGCGGCATGCGCCAGATCGAAGGGCTAAGCCTGGTCGTCGGACTTGCTGTCATGCACGCCCTGCGCGATATGGGGATCGCCGAGGCGGGGCTGAAATGGCCCAATGATGTCCTGGTGGGAGAGAAGAAGATCGCTGGCATTTTGCTTGAATTGGTGGGGGATCCTGCGGACGTTTGCCATGTTGTCCTGGGCGTGGGGATAAATGTGAATATGCAATCGACCGATGAGGTCGACCAGCAATGGACGTCCATGTGTCTTGAAGCGAGAAGGGATTTTGATCGAAATGAGTTGGTGGCACGATTGGGTGCGACGCTTCAGCACTATCTAAGGCTTCATCATGCGTCGGGATTTTCCGCAATACAGTCGGAGTGGGAGCAATACCATCTTTGGCAGGGGCGGGCTGTATCCCTGATTGCTGGTGTTAACAAAATTGACGGTATTGTGCTGGGTATCGATCACCAGGGTGCGTTGCGTTTGAAGGTAGAGGGTGTGGAAAAAAACTTTAGCGGTGGTGAGCTCAGTCTGAGGTTGCGTAATGATTCTTGAGCTTGACTGCGGCAATAGCTTTATCAAATGGCGTGTTCTTCAGGCTGACGGAGTGACGCCGGTCGAAGGTGGTGTGGTCGGCTCTGACAGCGATCTGTTGGCAAGTTTGAGCAATGCCGACAAGTTCCAGCTCAAGAAATGCCGTCTCGTTAGTGTGAGAACCCTGGAGGAGACAGACTCCTTGGTCGCCTCTTTGGTGGATGTGTTTGGGGTGTCGGTGGCGCGTGCTGTGCCTGCCCGGGAAATGGCCGGGGTAAGAAATGGCTACGAGGATTACGAGCGGTTGGGGCTCGATCGGTGGCTGGCCCTGCTTGGTGGGTTCCGTCTCGCTTCGGGCGCGTGCCTGGTGCTTGATTTTGGTACTGCCATTACCGCTGATTTTGTGGCGGCGGACGGTGAACATCTCGGTGGATTTATTTGCCCTGGCATGCCCCTGATGCGTAACCAATTGCGTACCCATACGCGAAGAATTCGCTATGACGATATAGCGGCGGAGCGAGCCCATGAGAGTCTCGCTCCAGGTCGTACGACTGTCGAGGCGGTTGAACGTGGTTGCATGCTGATGCTCCGAGGGTTTGTCCTGACTCAACTTGAATTGGCACGGCAGTATTGGGGAAAGGATTTCGTGGTGTTTCTCACCGGAGGGGACGCCAATCTGGTCTCGGGGGTTGTTCCTGATGCCAGGGTAGTGCCCGACCTGGTTTTTGTCGGTTTGGCGATGGCCTGTCCTTTGTCTTGAGGTTTCTATGCGGTGGCTGTTCCTGTTGTTGCTGGTTTTGAATGTCTTCTATTACATCTGGCATCAGCAGGAGGCCCCGCTTCGTGCCAAGGATGTGACTCCGCTGAGTTTGTACCGCGGCTCGCAGCAGGATATTCATCTTTTGAGCGAAACGGCGGATGCACTGGTCAGGCGTGACTTGGGTAAATCGAGTGAAGCGCAAAAAAACTGTGTTTACCTGGGTGGTTTCATTCGTCCGGAGCTGACCAGGCAGTTGGAGCTGCGTTTGGCTGCCTTGGGCGTCGTAGGTCGTCCTGCTGCATCGAGCTCGCCGAATCTCCCTGAGGGTGGGGGATTCTGGATTCAGGTTTCCCAGGAAAGCGCAGGGAAGGTGAATGAATCGTTGCTTCAAAACCTTTCTAAAGAATTCAATGAGTTAAAACATAAAATAATGCCATGCGAAGGGGTTGCACCCGCAGGGTAGTTTGCATAGAATGGCGCCCGCTTCGCAGCGAAGACCTTTAAAGGTAAGCGATACGAAGCGACGTCAACGCAGCTAACCTCAGGTTTTTAATGAGAAAATGCTTGACAGAAGGCTGGCATGATATAGAATGCCGGCTCGCTTAGGAGGGGTTCCCGAGCGGCCAAAGGGATCAGACTGTAAATCTGACGTCTACGACTTCGAAGGTTCGAATCCTTCCCCCTCCACCATTTTTAGCGTGAGCTGCAAGCTCCGCGGGTATAGTTTAGTGGTAGAACCTCAGCCTTCCAAGCTGATGATGCGGGTTCGATTCCCGCTACCCGCTCCAAGTTTGCAGATTGTGCAAAGTGTTTCGCTCTTGTAGCTCAGTTGGTAGAGCACACCCTTGGTAAGGGTGAGGTCAGCGGTTCAAATCCGCTCAAGAGCTCCATATTACAAGGCAGATATGAAAATATCTGCCTTTGTTTTAATGGCTTGTGTGACTCGCTAAATTCTTCTCCTAGGGGTGATTTCGATGGCTAAGGAAAAGTTCGAACGTAATAAGCCGCACGTCAACGTCGGTACCATTGGTCACGTTGACCACGGTAAAACCACGCTGACCGCTGCTCTGACCCGTGTCTGCTCCGAAGTTTTCGGTTCGGCCAAGGTTGACTTCGACAAGATCGACAGCGCCCCGGAAGAGAAAGCTCGTGGTATCACCATCAACACCGCTCACGTTGAATACGATTCGGCCGTGCGTCACTACGCGCACGTTGACTGCCCAGGTCACGCCGACTACGTAAAAAACATGATCACCGGTGCTGCCCAGATGGACGGCGCGATCCTGGTTTGCTCGGCCGCTGATGGTCCGATGCCACAAACCCGTGAGCACATCCTGCTGTCCCGTCAGGTAGGTGTTCCGTACATCGTTGTCTTCCTGAACAAGGCTGACATGGTTGACGACGCTGAGCTGCTGGAACTGGTTGAGATGGAAGTGCGCGACCTGCTGAGCACTTACGACTTCCCAGGTGATGACACTCCGATCATCATCGGTTCGGCTCTGATGGCTCTGAACGGCCAGGACGACAACGAAATGGGCACCACTGCTGTCAAGAAGCTGGTGGAAACTCTGGACAGCTACATCCCAGAGCCAGAGCGTGCTATCGACAAGCCGTTCCTGATGCCAATCGAAGACGTATTCTCGATCTCCGGTCGCGGTACTGTTGTGACTGGTCGTGTTGAGCGTGGCATCGTCCGTATCCAGGAAGAGGTTGAGATCGTCGGTCTGCGCGACACTCAGAAAACTACCTGCACCGGCGTTGAAATGTTCCGCAAGCTGCTCGACGAAGGTCGTGCTGGCGAGAACTGCGGCGTGCTGCTGCGCGGCACCAAGCGTGACGACGTTGAGCGTGGCCAGGTTCTGGTCAAGCCAGGCACCGTCAAGCCGCACACCAAGTTCACCGCGGAAGTTTACGTTCTGAGCAAGGAAGAAGGCGGTCGTCACACTCCGTTCTTCAAAGGCTACCGTCCACAGTTCTACTTCCGTACTACTGACGTGACTGGTAACTGCGAGCTGCCAGAAGGCGTTGAAATGGTAATGCCAGGTGACAACATTCAGATGACTGTTACCCTGATCAAGACTATCGCGATGGAAGACGGTCTGCGTTTCGCTATCCGTGAAGGCGGTCGTACCGTCGGCGCCGGCGTCGTAGCCAAAGTCATCGAGTAAACAGTTGTAATGTCTTTTTCGGGCCGGCATAATGGTCGGCCTGATTTTGTTTTAGGTCAGTAGCTCAATTGGCAGAGCGACGGTCTCCAAAACCGTAGGTTGGGGGTTCGATTCCCTCCTGACCTGCCAGATTCACTCAGTGTGTCTGGCTTTCTTTTCACAGGATCTTCATAGATGACTCCTAAAGCTGAAGCTCAAGGCTCTCGCTTCGATCTGCTCAAGTGGCTAGTGGTAGTCGCTTTGGTGGTTATTGGCGTTGTTGGCAATCAGTATTATTCTGCTTCGCCGATCCTGTACCGCGTACTTGCATTGCTCGCCATTGCTGCTGTTGCTGCCTTTGTAGGCCTGCAGACAGCCAAGGGCAAGTCTTTCTTTGTACTCGCTAAGGAAGCTCGCACCGAGATTCGTAAAGTCGTATGGCCGACTCGCCAAGAAACCACGCAGACCACGTTGATCGTTGTGGCTGTTGTTCTGGTAATGGCGTTGCTGTTGTGGGGGCTTGATTCCCTGCTCGGCTGGCTTGTTTCCTTGATTGTTGGCTAAGGGTGTCCCGTGGCTAAGCGTTGGTACGTTGTGCATGCTTACTCGGGTTACGAGAAGCATGTCATGCGCTCGCTGATAGAGCGCGTAAAGCTGGCTGGCATGGAAGATGGCTTTGGCGAGATTCTGGTCCCCACTGAAGAAGTGGTTGAAATGCGTAATGGCCAGAAGCGCAAAAGTGAACGAAAGTTCTTTCCAGGCTACGTGCTGGTGCAGATGGATATGAACGAAGGGACTTGGCACTTGGTCAAGGATACCCCTCGGGTGATGGGCTTCATTGGCGGTACCGCTGACAAGCCTGCGCCGATCACGGATAAAGAGGCGGAAGCGATTCTGCGTCGCGTCGCTGATGGTAGCGACAAGCCGAAACCGAAGACACTGTTTGAGCCGGGTGAGGTTGTACGTGTCACCGACGGTCCATTCGCTGATTTCAATGGTACGGTTGAAGAAGTTAACTACGAAAAGAGCCGGATCCAAGTGGCAGTGCTCATTTTCGGTCGCTCTACTCCGGTAGAGCTAGAGTTCAGTCAGGTCGAAAAGGTCTGATTGAGCAGGCATCCCAACCCCGCAGCCCAAGGCTGTGGGGTTTTGTCGTCACTGGGATAAACGCGCAAGTAACCGGGGAGCCTTTCGAGGCGTTCGAACCCGTAATTGGAGTGCCTCATGGCCAAGAAAATTACCGCTTACATCAAGCTGCAAGTGAAGGCCGCTCAGGCTAACCCAAGCCCACCCGTTGGTCCTGCTCTGGGTCAGCACGGCGTGAACATCATGGAATTCTGCAAGGCCTTCAACGCCCGTACTCAGGGTCTTGAGCCAGGTCTGCCGACTCCAGTGATCATCACTGTCTACAGCGACCGTAGCTTCACCTTCGAAACAAAAAGCACCCCAGCTTCGGTTCTGCTGAAGAAGGCTGCAGGTTTGACCAGCGGTTCCGCTCGTCCAAACACCGTTAAGGTTGGCACCGTTACCCGTGCTCAGCTGGAAGAAATCGCGAAAACCAAAAACGCGGATCTGACTGCAGCTGATATGGATGCAGCCGTGCGTACTATCGCCGGTTCTGCTCGTAGCATGGGCCTTAACGTGGAGGGTGTGTAATGGCTAAGCTGACCAAGCGTCAAAAGGCTATCGCCGGCAAAATCGAAGCAGGCAAGGCCTACAACTTTGTAGACGCCGCCGCTCTGCTGGCTGAGCTGTCGACTGTCAAGTTCAGCGAGTCGTTCGACGTTGCTGTAAACCTGGGTGTTGACCCACGTAAATCCGACCAGGTCGTTCGTAGCGCTACCGTGCTGCCACACGGCACTGGCAAGACCGTTCGTGTAGCTGTCTTCACCCAGGGCCCAGCAGCTGAAGCTGCTCTGGCTGCTGGTGCTGATCGCGTTGGCATGGACGATCTGGCTGCTGAAATGAAGGGCGGCGACCTGAACTATGACGTAGTGATCGCATCCCCGGATGCCATGCGCGTTGTAGGCCAGTTGGGTCAGATCCTCGGTCCACGTGGTCTGATGCCTAACCCTAAAGTCGGCACCGTAACGCCAGACGTAGCCACCGCGGTTAAAAACGCCAAGGCTGGTCAGGTTCGTTATCGCACCGACAAAAACGGCATCATCCACACTTCCGTTGGCAAGATTGGCTTCGACGCCGTCAAGTTGAAGGAAAACGTTGAAGCCCTGATCGCTGATCTGAAGCGTATCAAGCCAGCTTCTTCGAAAGGTATCTACGTCAAGCGCGTTACCCTGAGCACCACTATGGGCCCAGGTCTGGTCATCGATCAGAGCTCGCTCGACGCGTAAGACTCAGGTTGGCGCAAGTAATTGCGCCAATCAAAAAATTGGGGTCCCTGCCTGGCGGGGGCTGTCCAAGACCGTAGGCGACGCAAGTCTTAAACCACAAGCCTACGCAGATGGTGCTCCCGGTTCCTTACCGAATCAGACACCAAAACGACATTCGGTTTCGACCGAATGAAACGGTAACAAGCAGGAGTTAAACCCGTGGCAATTAAACTCGAAGACAAGAAGGCCATCGTCGCTGAAGTCAACGAGGCTGCCAAAGCTGCTCTGTCCGCTGTCGTGGCTGATGCCCGTGGCGTAACAGTAGGCGCTATGACCGGACTCCGTAAAGAGGCCCGTGAAGCTGGCGTTTACGTACGTGTTGTACGTAACACCCTGCTCAAGCGCGCTGTTGCTGACACTGAATACAGTGTCCTCAACGACGTGTTCACCGGCCCGACCTTGATCGCGTTCTCCACCCAACATCCTGGCGCTGCTGCCCGTTTGTTCAAGGAATTCGCCAAAGGTCAGGACAAGTTCGAGATTAAGGCAGCTGCGTTCGAGGGCAAGTTCCTCGCAGCTAACCAGATCGACGTACTGGCAACTCTGCCGACCCGTGACGAAGCAATTTCCCAGCTGATGAGCGTGATTCAAGGCGCAACCAGCAAATTGGCTCGTACTCTGGCGGCACTGCGCGACCAGAAAGAAGCTGCCGCAGCCTAAGGCTCGACACTCCTTTTCGCGTTTTTTGTTTATTTCGATGGTCGCGTAGGCCGTCCCCCAATCCAGGAATTTAGAGTCATGTCTATCTCTCAAAACGATATCCTCGAAGCCGTTGGCAACATGTCCGTAATGGAAGTTGTTGAGCTGATCAAAGCTTTCGAAGAAAAATTCGGCGTTACCGCTGCCGCTGCTTCCGCTGGTCCAGCTGTTGCTGCTGCCGTTGCTGAAGAGCAAACCGAATTCAACGTCATGCTGACCGAAGCTGGCGAGAAGAAAGTAAACGTGATCAAGGCAGTACGTGAACTGACCGGTCTGGGCCTGAAAGAAGCCAAGGCTGTAGTTGACGGCGCTCCTGCCATGGTTCTGGAAGCTGTTGCCAAAGACGCAGCTGACAAAGCCAAGGCCGCTCTGGAAGAAGCAGGCGCTAAAGTCGAGCTGAAGTAAGCATCGACTTTGCGTCTCCAGCCCGAGCGTTAAGCGACAGGCTGATGGCTGGTGGCTCTTGCCACCGGCCTTTTTCCGTTATTGGCAGCCGACTGGGTCGGTGCCGATAGCGAGCTGTAACCACCCGATGTGGTGGCGCAAACCATGGGGTTTGCACGATTTTCTGGCTGCTCCCGTCGGGAGGGGCCAAACAAGCAGGTGACCAAGCTGGGGAACGCTGATGGCTTACTCATATACTGAGAAAAAACGTATCCGCAAGGACTTTAGCAAGTTGCCGGACGTCATGGATGTGCCGTACCTCCTGGCCATCCAGCTGGATTCGTATCGTGAATTCTTGCAAGCGGGAGCGACTAAAGATCAGTTCCGCGACGTGGGCCTGCATGCGGCCTTCAAATCCGTTTTCCCGATCATCAGCTACTCCGGCAATGCTGCGCTGGAGTACGTCGGTTATCGCCTGGGCGAACCGGCATTTGATGTCAAAGAATGCGTATTGCGCGGTGTTACTTACGCCGTACCTTTGCGGGTAAAAGTGCGCCTGATCATTTTCGACAAAGAATCGTCGAACAAAGCGATCAAGGACATCAAAGAGCAAGAAGTCTACATGGGTGAAATCCCCCTGATGACTGAGAACGGTACCTTCGTAATCAACGGTACCGAGCGTGTAATCGTTTCCCAGCTGCACCGTTCTCCAGGCGTGTTCTTCGACCACGACCGTGGCAAGACGCACAGCTCCGGCAAACTGCTGTACTCCGCGCGCATCATTCCTTACCGCGGTTCGTGGCTGGACTTCGAGTTCGACCCGAAAGACTGCGTATTCGTGCGTATCGACCGTCGTCGCAAGCTGCCTGCATCGGTACTGCTGCGCGCGCTCGGCTATACCACCGAAGAAGTGCTGGACGCGTTCTACACCACCAACGTCTTCCACGTGCAAGGTGAAAACCTCAGCCTGGAACTGGTGCCTCAGCGCCTGCGCGGTGAAATCGCTGTCCTCGATATCCAGGATGACAAAGGCAAGGTTATTGTCGAGCAGGGTCGCCGTATCACCGCTCGCCACATCAACCAGCTGGAAAAAGCCGGGATCAAAGAGCTGCAGGTGCCGATCGACTACGTCCTGGGTCGCACCACGGCCAAGGTCATCGTGCATCCGGCCACTGGCGAAATCCTGGCAGAGTGCAATACCGAGCTGACCACCGAGATCCTGGCGAAAATCGCCAAGGCCCAGGTCGTTCGTATCGAAACGTTGTACACCAACGACATCGACTGCGGTCCGTTCATCTCCGACACGCTGAAGATCGACTCCACCGGCAACCAGCTGGAAGCCCTGGTCGAAATCTATCGCATGATGCGTCCTGGCGAGCCGCCAACCAAGGATGCAGCCGAGACCCTTTTCAACAACCTGTTCTTCAGCCCTGAGCGCTATGACCTGTCTGCGGTCGGCCGGATGAAGTTCAACCGTCGTATCGGTCGTACCGAGATCGAAGGTTCGGGTGTTCTGAACAAGGACGACATCGTTGCGGTCCTCAAGACCCTGGTCGACATCCGTAACGGCAAAGGCATCGTCGATGACATCGACCACCTGGGTAACCGTCGTGTTCGCTGTGTAGGCGAAATGGCCGAGAACCAGTTCCGTGTTGGCCTGGTGCGCGTAGAGCGTGCGGTCAAGGAACGCCTGTCGATGGCTGAAAGCGAAGGCCTGATGCCGCAAGACCTGATCAACGCCAAGCCTGTGGCTGCGGCGGTGAAAGAGTTCTTCGGTTCGAGCCAGCTGTCCCAGTTCATGGACCAGAACAACCCGCTGTCCGAGATCACCCACAAGCGTCGTGTTTCCGCACTGGGCCCAGGCGGTCTGACCCGTGAGCGTGCAGGCTTCGAAGTTCGTGACGTGCACCCGACGCACTACGGTCGTGTATGCCCGATCGAAACGCCGGAAGGTCCGAACATCGGTCTGATCAACTCCCTGGCTGCCTATGCGCGCACCAACCAGTACGGTTTCCTCGAGAGCCCGTATCGTGTGGTGAAAGACGCCCTGGTCACCGACGAGATCGTGTTCCTGTCCGCCATCGAAGAAGCCGATCACGTGATCGCCCAGGCTTCGGCCACGATGAACGACAAGAAAGTCCTGACCGATGAATTGGTAGCTGTTCGTCACCTGAACGAGTTCACCGTCAAGGCGCCGGAAGACGTCACCTTGATGGACGTATCGCCGAAGCAGGTAGTTTCGGTTGCAGCGTCGCTGATCCCGTTCCTCGAGCACGACGACGCCAACCGTGCGTTGATGGGTTCGAACATGCAGCGTCAAGCTGTACCGACCCTGCGTGCCGACAAGCCGCTGGTAGGTACCGGCATGGAGCGTAACGTTGCCCGTGACTCCGGCGTTTGCGTCGTGGCTCGTCGTGGTGGCGTGATCGACTCCGTCGACGCCAGCCGTATCGTGGTTCGTGTTGCCGATGACGAAGTTGAAACTGGCGAAGCCGGTGTCGACATCTACAACCTGACCAAATATACCCGCTCCAACCAGAACACCTGCATCAACCAGCGTCCGCTGGTAAGCAAGGGTGATCGGGTGCAGCGTAGCGACATCATGGCCGACGGTCCGTCCACCGATATGGGTGAACTGGCGTTGGGTCAGAACATGCGCATCGCGTTCATGGCATGGAACGGCTTCAACTTCGAAGACTCCATCTGCCTGTCCGAGCGTGTGGTCCAGGAAGACCGTTTCACCACGATCCACATCCAGGAACTGACCTGTGTGGCCCGTGACACCAAGCTTGGCCCAGAGGAAATCACTGCGGACATCCCGAACGTGGGTGAAGCTGCACTGAACAAACTGGACGAAGCCGGTATCGTTTACGTAGGTGCTGAAGTAGGCGCAGGCGACATCCTGGTGGGCAAGGTCACTCCGAAAGGCGAGACCCAGCTGACTCCGGAAGAAAAACTGCTGCGTGCCATCTTCGGTGAAAAAGCCAGCGACGTTAAAGACACCTCCCTGCGCGTGCCTACTGGCACCAAGGGTACCGTCATCGACGTACAGGTCTTCACCCGTGACGGCGTCGAGCGTGATGCTCGTGCACTGTCGATCGAGAAGACTCAACTCGACGAGATCCGCAAGGACCTGAACGAAGAGTTCCGTATCGTCGAAGGCGCAACTTTCGAGCGTCTGCGTTCCGCCCTGGTCGGCCACAAAGCCGAAGGCGGCGCCGGCCTGAAGAAAGGTCAGGAAATCACCGACGAAGTCCTCGACGGTCTTGAGCATGGCCAGTGGTTCAAACTGCGCATGGCTGAAGATGCTCTGAACGAGCAGCTCGAGAAGGCCCAGGCCTATATCGTTGATCGCCGCCGTCTGCTGGACGACAAGTTCGAAGACAAGAAGCGCAAACTGCAGCAGGGCGATGACCTGGCTCCAGGCGTGCTGAAAATCGTCAAGGTTTACCTGGCAATCCGTCGTCGCATCCAGCCGGGCGACAAGATGGCCGGTCGTCACGGTAACAAGGGTGTGGTCTCTGTGATCATGCCGGTTGAAGACATGCCGCACGATGCCAATGGCACCCCGGTCGACGTGGTCCTCAACCCATTGGGCGTACCTTCGCGTATGAACGTCGGTCAGATCCTTGAAACCCACCTGGGCCTCGCGGCCAAGGGCTTGGGCGAGAAGATCAACCGTATGATCGAAGAGCAGCGCAAGGTTGCTGACCTGCGTAAGTTCCTGCACGAGATCTACAACGAGATCGGCGGCCGCAACGAAGAGCTGGACACCTTCTCCGACCAGGAAATCCTGGATCTGGCGAAGAACCTGCGCGGTGGCGTTCCAATGGCTACTCCGGTGTTCGACGGTGCCAAGGAAAGCGAAATCAAGGCCATGCTGAAACTGGCAGACCTGCCGGAAAGCGGCCAGATGCAGCTGTTCGACGGCCGTACCGGCAACAAGTTCGAGCGCCCGGTTACCGTTGGCTACATGTACATGCTGAAGCTGAACCACTTGGTGGACGACAAGATGCACGCTCGTTCTACCGGTTCTTACAGCCTGGTTACCCAGCAACCGCTGGGTGGTAAGGCGCAGTTCGGTGGTCAGCGTTTCGGGGAGATGGAGGTCTGGGCACTGGAAGCGTACGGTGCTGCATACACTCTGCAAGAAATGCTCACAGTGAAGTCGGACGATGTGAACGGCCGGACCAAGATGTACAAAAACATCGTGGACGGCGATCACCGTATGGAGCCGGGCATGCCCGAGTCTTTCAACGTGTTGATCAAGGAAATTCGTTCCCTCGGCATCGATATCGATCTGGAAACCGAATAACACGTGACGCGAATCGAGAGCGGGGCTGTTTGCCCGCTCTCTGCTCCGCCAGGAGGAAAGGCCTTGAAAGACCTACTGAATTTGCTGAAAAACCAGGGTCAAGTCGAAGAGTTCGACGCTATCCGTATTGGATTGGCCTCGCCTGAGATGATCCGTTCGTGGTCGTTCGGTGAAGTTAAAAAGCCGGAAACCATCAACTACCGTACGTTCAAACCTGAGCGTGACGGCCTGTTCTGCGCCAAGATCTTTGGCCCGGTAAAGGATTACGAGTGCCTGTGCGGTAAGTACAAGCGCTTGAAGCATCGTGGTGTGATCTGCGAGAAGTGCGGCGTTGAAGTTGCGCTGGCAAAAGTTCGTCGTGAGCGCATGGCGCACATCGAACTGGCCTCGCCAGTTGCCCACATATGGTTCCTGAAATCGCTGCCGTCCCGTATCGGCCTGCTGATGGACATGACCCTGCGCGATATCGAACGTGTTCTCTACTTCGAGAGCTATGTCGTTATCGATCCAGGCATGACCACCCTTGAAAAAGGTCAGCTGCTCAACGACGAGCAGTACTTCGAAGCGCTGGAAGAGTTCGGCGACGATTTCGATGCCCGCATGGGTGCCGAAGCTGTCCGCGAACTGCTGCACGCTATCGACCTGGAACACGAGATTGGCCGCCTGCGCGAAGAAATTCCGCAAACCAACTCCGAAACCAAGATCAAGAAGCTGTCCAAGCGTCTGAAGTTGATGGAAGCCTTCCAGGGCTCCGGCAACCTGCCAGAGTGGATGGTGCTGACCGTTCTGCCGGTTCTGCCGCCAGACCTGCGTCCACTGGTTCCGCTCGATGGCGGTCGTTTCGCGACTTCCGACCTCAACGATCTGTATCGTCGAGTGATCAACCGTAACAACCGCTTGAAGCGCCTGCTCGATCTGTCCGCTCCGGACATCATCGTGCGCAACGAAAAGCGTATGTTGCAGGAAGCGGTCGACGCACTGCTCGACAACGGTCGTCGTGGCCGCGCTATCACCGGTTCCAACAAGCGTCCTCTGAAATCCCTGGCTGACATGATCAAGGGTAAGCAGGGTCGTTTCCGTCAGAACTTGCTCGGTAAGCGTGTTGACTACTCCGGTCGTTCGGTAATTACCGTAGGCCCGACCCTGCGTCTGCACCAGTGCGGTCTGCCTAAGAAAATGGCTCTGGAACTGTTCAAGCCGTTCATTTTCGGCAAGCTGGAAATGCGTGGTCTGGCGACCACCATCAAAGCGGCCAAGAAAATGGTCGAGCGCGAGCTGCCAGAGGTCTGGGACGTTCTCGCTGAAGTGATTCGCGAACACCCAGTGCTGCTCAACCGTGCACCGACCCTTCACCGTCTGGGTATCCAGGCGTTTGAACCGGTACTGATCGAAGGTAAGGCTATCCAGCTGCACCCGCTGGTCTGTGCTGCGTACAACGCCGACTTCGACGGCGACCAAATGGCCGTGCACGTACCGCTGACACTGGAAGCCCAGCTGGAAGCTCGTGCGTTGATGATGTCGACCAACAACATCCTGTCGCCAGCCAACGGTGAGCCAATCATCGTTCCGTCGCAGGACGTTGTATTGGGTCTGTACTACATGACTCGTGAAGCGATCAACGCCAAGGGCGAAGGTCGCGTGTTCGCGGATCTGCAGGAAGTTGACCGTGTGTTCCGTGCTGGCGAAGCCGCACTGCATGCCAAGGTCAAGGTGCGGATCACCGAAACCGTCAACGATCGTGATGGCGGCAGTGTGACCAACACTCGTATCGTCGACACCACTGTCGGCCGTGCGCTATTGTTCCAGGTTGTGCCAAAAGGTCTGTCGTACGACGTCGTCAACCTGCCGATGAAGAAGAAGGCGATCTCCAAGCTGATCAACCAGTGCTACCGCGTGGTTGGTCTGAAAGAGACCGTGATCTTCGCTGACCAGTTGATGTACACCGGTTTTGCCTATTCGACCATTTCCGGCGTTTCCATCGGTGTTAACGACTTCGTTATCCCGGATGAAAAAGCCCGCATCATCGGTGCTGCCACCGAAGAAGTGAAAGAGATCGAAAGTCAGTACGCTTCCGGCCTGGTAACCCAGGGCGAGAAGTACAACAAGGTGATCGACCTCTGGTCCAAGGCGAACGACGAAGTATCCAAGGCGATGATGGCCAACCTCTCGAAAGAGAAAGTCATCGACCGTCATGGCAACGAAGTCGACCAGGAATCCTTCAACTCGATGTACATGATGGCCGACTCGGGCGCACGGGGTTCTGCTGCGCAGATCCGTCAGCTCGCCGGTATGCGTGGCCTGATGGCCAAGCCGGACGGCTCCATCATCGAGACCCCGATTACCGCGAACTTCCGTGAAGGTTTGAGCGTACTCCAGTACTTCATCTCCACTCACGGTGCTCGTAAGGGTCTTGCGGATACCGCGTTGAAAACGGCGAACTCCGGTTACCTGACTCGTCGTCTGGTAGACGTTGCCCAGGATCTGGTCGTGACCGAGATCGATTGCGGCACCGAACATGGCCTGGTAATGACTCCGCACATTGAAGGCGGTGACGTTGTAGAGCCGTTGGGTGAGCGCGTATTGGGTCGTGTCATCGCCCGTGACGTATTCAAGCCTGGCACCGAGGACGTGATTGTTCCTGCCGGTACCCTGGTTGACGAGAAGTGGGTCGAGTTCATCGAGCTCAACAGCATCGACGAAGTGATCGTACGTTCGCCGATCAGCTGCGAAACCCGCTACGGCATCTGCGCCAAGTGCTACGGTCGCGACCTGGCTCGTGGTCACCAGGTGAACATCGGTGAAGCGGTCGGCGTTATCGCTGCCCAGTCCATCGGTGAGCCGGGTACCCAGCTGACGATGCGTACGTTCCACATCGGTGGTGCTGCAAGCCGGACCTCCGCGGCCGACAGCGTCCAGGTGAAGAATGGCGGTACTGTCCGCCTGCACAACCTCAAGCACGTAGAGCGCGTGGACGGTCACCTGGTGGCAGTATCGCGTTCCGGTGAGCTGGCGATCGCTGACGACTTCGGTCGTGAGCGCGAGCGTTACAAGCTGCCTTACGGTGCTGTGATTTCGGTCAAGGAAGGTGACAAGGTCGACGCTGGCGCAATCGTGGCCAAGTGGGACCCGCACACCCACCCGATCGTGACCGAGATGAAAGGTACCGTGACCTACGTGGGCATGGAAGAAGGCATCACGATCAAGCGTCAGACTGACGAATTGACCGGTATGACCAACATTGAAGTACTCGATGCAAAAGATCGTCCAGCTGCCGGCAAGGACATCCGTCCAGCCGTGAAGATGGTCGACGACAACGGCAAGGATCTGTTGCTGCCAGGCACTGACGTAATCGCTCAGTACTTCCTGCCAGCCAACGCCCTGGTCGGTGTTGCGGACGGTGCGCGGATCGCGATCGGTGATGTTATCGCCCGTATCCCGCAGGAAACTTCGAAAACCCGCGACATCACCGGTGGTCTGCCGCGTGTTGCCGACTTGTTCGAAGCCCGTCGTCCGAAAGAAGCCTCGATTCTGGCTGAAGTCAGCGGCACCATCGCGTTCGGTAAAGAGACCAAGGGCAAGCGCCGCCTGGTCATTACCCCGAACGACGGTAGCGATCCGTACGAAGAGCTGATTCCGAAGTGGCGTCACCTGAACGTCTTCGAGGGCGAACAGGTAAACCGCGGCGAAGTTATCTCCGACGGCCCGAGCGATCCACACGACATCCTGCGTCTGCTGGGTGTGAGTGCGCTGGCCAAGTACATCGTGAACGAGATCCAGGACGTTTACCGTCTGCAAGGCGTGAAGATCAACGACAAGCACATCGAGACCATCCTGCGTCAGATGCTGCGTAAGGTCGAGATCGCTGAATCCGGCGACTCGAGTTTCATCAAGGGCGACCAGATGGAACTGACTCACGTGCTGGTGGAAAACGAGCGCCTGGCGACCGAAGACAAGTTCGTCTCCAAGTTCACTCGCGTGCTGCTGGGTATCACCAAGGCGTCGTTGTCCACCGAATCGTTCATCTCGGCGGCTTCCTTCCAGGAAACCACCCGCGTACTGACCGAAGCGGCGGTAACCGGCAAGCGCGATTACCTGCGCGGCCTGAAAGAAAACGTGGTTGTGGGTCGTCTGATCCCGGCCGGTACCGGTTTGGCCTATCACAGCGAGCGCAAGCGTCGCCGTGATGCTGACAAGCCGTTGCGCGTAAGCGCCAGTGAAGTGGAAGCTGCACTGACCGAAGCACTGAACTCGAGTGGTAACTGAGTTCTGCGGTAATTGAGTGCCTGGCCCTGGTCACCCCGTTCGGCGGATCGAGACAAATTGTCGAGATCCGGCGGGCGGGGAGGTCGGGGCCTTGCCTTGACTGGGGACAAGATCCTCTTTAGACTCTTGATCCCCTAAATTTGGCGGGAATTCGTTCCTGCCATTTTGCTTTTCTTGTAAGACAATAGCGTCGCAAGACAACAGTGGAGCTAGTAGATGGCAACTATCAACCAGCTGGTACGTCAGCCGCGTAAGCGTATCGTCGAGAAATCCGACGTACCTGCGCTGCAGAACTGCCCGCAACGTCGTGGCGTATGCACCCGTGTGTATACCACTACGCCGAAAAAACCTAACTCGGCACTGCGTAAAGTATGCCGTGTGCGTCTGACCAACGGTTTCGAGGTTTCCTCGTACATCGGCGGTGAAGGCCACAACCTGCAAGAACACAGCGTGGTACTGATCCGCGGCGGTCGTGTAAAAGACTTGCCAGGTGTTCGTTACCACACCGTTCGCGGCTCTTTGGATACCTCCGGCGTTAAAGGTCGTAACCAAGGTCGTTCGAAGTACGGTACCAAGCGTCCGAAATAATCGGCCGTTTTGCAGTTTTTAATTTTATTGAGTCGATAAGAGTAAGGTCGGGCACGCATCTGCTGTCCCGGGCTAACCTGAAGACCGTTTGAGGGCTTATCAATGCCAAGACGTCGCGTAGCAGCCAAACGTGAGATTCTGGACGATCCGAAATACGGAAGCCAGATTCTCGCCAAGTTCATGAACCACGTAATGGAAAGCGGCAAGAAAGCCGTTGCCGAGCGTATTGTTTATGGCGCACTGGACAAAGTTAAGGAACGCAAGAACAGCGATCCCCTGGAAATCTTCGAGAAAGCTCTCGACGCCATCGCTCCGCTGGTCGAAGTGAAGTCGCGCCGTGTAGGCGGTGCTACTTACCAGGTTCCGGTCGAAGTTCGTCCGTCCCGTCGTAACGCCCTGGCAATGCGCTGGTTGGTAGACTTCGCCCGCAAGCGCGGCGAGAAGTCCATGGCTCTGCGTTTGGCTGGCGAACTGTTGGACGCTGCTGAAGGTAAAGGTGCTGCAGTTAAGAAGCGTGAAGACGTGCACCGTATGGCTGAAGCCAACAAGGCTTTCTCGCACTACCGCTTCTAATTTTAGCGTCACTCAATTTGCGAGGGCTTTATGGCTCGTACTACACCGATTAACCGCTACCGTAACATCGGTATCGTTGCTCACGTGGATGCTGGTAAAACCACCACCACCGAGCGCGTCCTTTTTTACACTGGCAAAAGTCACAAGATGGGCGAGGTGCATGATGGCGCCGCGACCACCGACTGGATGGTCCAGGAGCAGGAGCGTGGTATTACCATTACTTCTGCTGCCATCACCGCCTTCTGGAAGGGTTCCGAGAAGCAGTACCCGCACGAGCATCGCTTCAACGTTATCGATACCCCGGGCCACGTAGACTTCACCATTGAAGTTGAGCGTTCCCTGCGTGTACTCGACGGCGCTGTCGTTGTGTTCTGTGGTACTTCGGGTGTTGAGCCTCAGTCGGAAACCGTATGGCGTCAGGCCAACAAATACGGTGTCCCACGTCTTGTTTACGTAAACAAGATGGACCGTGCTGGTGCCAACTTCCTGCGCGTGATCGGTCAGATCAAGCAGCGTCTGGGTCACACTCCGGTGCCGATCCAGCTGGCTATCGGTTCCGAAGACAACTTCCAGGGTCAGATCGATCTGATCAACATGCAAGCGGTCTACTGGAACGACTCTGACAAAGGTATGGTCCCTGTTCGCAAGGACATTCCTGCTGAGTTGCTGGAAGAAGCCGAGAAGTGGCGTGGCAACATGGTTGAGGCTGCGGCCGAAGCCAACGAAGAGCTGATGAACAAGTACCTCGAGGGTGAAGAACTCACCAATGAGGAAATCAAGGCTGCTCTGCGTCAGCGTACCATCGCTGGTGAGATCGTCCTGGCTGTTTGCGGTTCTTCCTTCAAGAACAAGGGTGTTCCCCTGGTTCTCGACGCCGTTATCGACTTCCTGCCTGCTCCTACCGACATTCCTGCTATCAAGGGTTCCAACCCTGATAACGAGGAAGAGGAAATGGAGCGTCACGCAAGCGACGACGAGCCGTTCGCGGCCTTGGCGTTCAAGATCGCTACCGACCCATTCGTGGGTACCTTGACCTTTGTTCGAGTTTACTCGGGCGTGTTGGCTTCCGGCGACGGCGTGATCAACTCGGTAAAAGGCAAGAAAGAGCGTGTGGGTCGTATGGTGCAAATGCACGCAAACGCCCGCGAAGAAATCAAGGAAGTGCGCGCTGGCGACATCGCGGCCTTGATCGGCATGAAGGATGTCACCACTGGTGAAACCTTGTGCAACGCTGACAAGCCAATCATCCTGGTTCGCATGGACTTCCCGGAGCCGGTTATTTCGGTTGCCGTTGAGCCTAAGACCAAGGATGACCAGGAAAAAATGGGTATCGCTCTGGGCAAGCTCGCTCAGGAAGACCCGTCTTTCCGCGTCAAGACTGATGAAGAGACCGGTCAAACGATCATCTCCGGCATGGGCGAGTTGCACCTGGACATCCTGGTTGACCGGATGCGCCGTGAGTTCAACGTCGAAGCCAACATTGGTAAGCCTCAGGTTTCCTATCGTGAGCGCATCACGAAGAGCTGCGAAATCGAAGGCAAGTTCGTTCGCCAGTCCGGTGGTCGTGGCCAGTTCGGTCATTGCTGGATTCGTTTTGCACCAGCTGACGAAGGTCAGGAAGGTCTGCAATTCTTGAACGAAGTCGTAGGTGGTGTGGTTCCTAAGGAATACATCCCGGCGATCCAGAAGGGTATCGAAGAGCAGATGAAGAACGGCGTTGTCGCCGGCTATCCGCTGATCGGCCTGAAGGCGACCGTGTTCGATGGTTCTTACCATGACGTCGACTCCAACGAGATGGCGTTTAAGGTGGCTGCCTCCATGGCAACCAAGCAACTGGCCCAGAAGGGCGGTGGTGAGTTGCTTGAGCCGATCATGGCGGTAGAGGTCGTTACGCCTGAAGACTACATGGGTGATGTCATGGGCGACCTTAACCGTCGTCGTGGCATGATTCTGGGTATGGAAGATACGGTTTCCGGCAAGGTGATTCGTGCCGAGGTTCCGTTGGGTGAAATGTTCGGTTACGCAACCGACGTTCGTTCCATGTCTCAGGGTCGCGCAAGCTACTCTATGGAATTCAAAAAATACAATACAGCTCCGTCGCATATCGTCGAGACTGTTACCAAAAAGCAAGGCTGATTCAGCCCCTTTAAGCTAGGAGTTAATTGTCGTGGCTAAAGAAAAATTTGAACGGAACAAACCGCACGTCAACGTTGGCACCATCGGTCACGTTGACCACGGTAAAACCACGCTGACCGCTGCTCTGACCCGTGTCTGCTCCGAAGTTTTCGGTTCGGCCAAGGTTGACTTCGACAAGATCGACAGCGCCCCGGAAGAGAAAGCTCGTGGTATCACCATCAACACCGCTCACGTTGAATACGATTCGGCCGTGCGTCACTACGCACACGTTGACTGCCCAGGTCACGCCGACTACGTAAAAAACATGATCACCGGTGCTGCCCAGATGGACGGCGCGATCCTGGTTTGCTCGGCCGCTGATGGTCCGATGCCACAAACCCGTGAGCACATCCTGCTGTCCCGTCAGGTAGGCGTTCCGTACATCGTTGTCTTCCTGAACAAGGCTGACATGGTTGACGACGCTGAGCTGCTGGAACTGGTTGAGATGGAAGTGCGCGACCTGCTGAGCACTTACGACTTCCCAGGTGATGACACTCCGATCATCATCGGTTCGGCTCTGATGGCTCTGAACGGCCAAGACGACAACGAAATGGGCACCACTGCTGTCAAGAAGCTGGTGGAAACTCTGGACAGCTACATCCCAGAGCCAGAGCGTGCTATCGACAAGCCGTTCCTGATGCCAATCGAAGACGTATTCTCGATCTCCGGTCGCGGTACTGTTGTGACTGGTCGTGTTGAGCGTGGCATCGTCCGTATCCAGGAAGAAGTTGAGATCGTCGGTCTGCGCGACACTCAGAAAACTACCTGCACCGGCGTTGAAATGTTCCGCAAGCTGCTCGACGAAGGTCGTGCTGGCGAGAACTGCGGCGTGCTGCTGCGCGGCACCAAGCGTGACGACGTTGAGCGTGGCCAGGTTCTGGTCAAGCCAGGCACCGTCAAGCCGCACACCAAGTTCACCGCAGAAGTTTACGTTCTGAGCAAGGAAGAAGGCGGTCGTCACACTCCGTTCTTCAAAGGCTACCGTCCACAGTTCTACTTCCGTACTACTGACGTGACTGGTAACTGCGAGCTGCCAGAAGGCGTTGAAATGGTAATGCCAGGTGACAACATTCAGATGACTGTTACCCTGATCAAGACCATCGCGATGGAAGACGGTCTGCGTTTCGCTATCCGTGAAGGCGGTCGTACCGTCGGCGCCGGCGTCGTAGCCAAAGTCATCGAGTAAGTCTCTTATATAGAGTCAGCTTGATGAGTTGAAAAAGCCCCCGCTAAGCGGGGGCTTTTTTATTGGGTTGACACCTATCAGGGGCGTCTATAGAATTGCGCCTCCTTTTAACGGGCGTATTGCGCCCGGTGGGAATAGCAGCCGGAGTCTGAAATCCAATGCAAAATCAGCAAATCCGTATCAGGTTGAAGGCTTTTGACCATCGCCTGATCGACCAATCCACCCAGGAAATCGTGGAAACCGCGAAACGTACTGGTGCTCAAGTGCGTGGTCCAATTCCACTGCCTACCCGTAAAGAGCGGTTCACCGTTCTGGTCTCCCCGCACGTCAACAAAGACGCGCGTGACCAGTACGAGATCCGTACTCATAAGCGCGTTCTGGACATCGTCCAGCCAACGGATAAAACCGTTGATGCACTTATGAAGCTCGATCTTGCGGCCGGTGTGGAAGTGCAGATCAGCCTCGGCTAAGACTCGGTCTTAGTCGTGTAACGCTCTGAAATGGGCGGCCATAGCGGGTGAAAGCCCCGTACACTCATGAGGTTTACAACATGACTATTGGTGTAGTCGGTCGTAAATGCGGTATGACCCGTATTTTCACCGAAGAAGGTGTCTCCATTCCGGTCACGGTCATTGAGATCGAGCCGAATCGCGTCACCCAGTTCAAAACTGAAGAGACCGATGGCTATCGTGCAGTGCAAGTCACTGTCGGCGAGCGTCGCGCTTCGCGTGTAACAGCAGCTCAGGCTGGCCACTTCGCCAAGGCGAACGTTGCCGCTGGTCGTACCGTAATGGAATTCCGCCTTGAAGAAGGCGAGTACCAGGCCGGCGATCTGATCAACGCTGAAATCTTCGCCGCTGGCCAACTGGTTGATGTAACCGGTCAGTCCAAGGGTAAAGGCTTCCAGGGTACGATCAAGCGTTGGAACTTCCGCGGGCAAGATAACACCCACGGTAACTCCGTATCCCACCGCGTTCCAGGCTCTATCGGCCAGTGCCAGACTCCTGGTCGTGTATTCAAGGGCAAAAAAATGTCCGGTCATATGGGCGCTGAGCGCGTGACCGTGCAGTCCCTCGAAGTAGTGCGCGTGGACGCTGAACGCAATCTGTTGTTGGTCAAGGGCGCTGTTCCTGGCGCTACTGGCGGCAACTTGGTTGTACGTCCAGCAGCCAAGGCTCGCGGTTAAGGGGAAGCTGACATGCAATTAAATGTAAATGACGCTCAAGCGATCGAAGTTTCCGAACTGACATTTGGCGGCGAATTCAACGAGACGCTGGTTCACCAAGCAGTCGTGGCCTACATGGCTGGCGGCCGTCAAGGTAGCAAGCAGCAAAAGACCCGTTCCGACGTTTCCGGTGGCGGCAAGCGCCCATGGCGTCAGAAAGGTACTGGCCGTGCTCGTGCCGGTACTATCCGTAGCCCAATCTGGCGTGGCGGCGGTACCACTTTCGCAGCTCGTCCTCAGGATCACTCCCAGAAGCTGAACAAGAAGATGTATCGCGCAGCAATGCGTTCCATCCTTGCTGAGCTGGTGCGTACTGATCGTCTGGTCGTGGTTCAGGACTTCGCTGTTGAAGCACCGAAAACCAAAGATCTGCTGAACAAGCTGAACGGCATGGGCCTGACTGACGTCCTGATCGTGTCTGACGCTGTTGATCAGAACCTGTACCTGGCTGCTCGCAACCTGCCACACGTCGACGTTCGTGACGTGCAAGGTTCCGATCCGGTCAGTCTGATCGCATACGACAAGGTGTTGATCACCGTGTCGGCCGTGAAGAAATTCGAGGAGCTGCTGGGATGAACCAGGAACGCGTATTTAAAGTTCTGCTTGGCCCGCACGTTTCCGAGAAGGCTACGGTTCTGGCAGACAAGAAAGGCCAGTTCGTTTTCAAGGTTGCGACCGACGCAACCAAGCTGGAAATCAAGAAGGCCGTCGAAAGCCTGTTCAGCGTGAAAGTAGAGCGCGTGACTACCCTGAACGTTCTGGGTAAAAGCAAGCGCACTGCTCGCGGTCTGGGCAAGCGTAATGACTGGAAGAAGGCAGTTATCTCCCTTCAGCCAGGCCAAGATCTCGATTTCAGCAGCAGTGCTGAGTAAGGAAGGGGTGCATCATGGCAATCGTTAAATGCAAACCGACTTCCCCTGGCCGCCGTTTTGTGGTCAAGGTGGTCAACCAGGAGCTGCATAAAGGCGCTCCTCACGCACCGCTGCTCGAGAAAAAATCGAAGTCTGGTGGTCGTAACAACAATGGCCGTATTACCACTCGTCACATCGGTGGTGGTCATAAGCAGCATTATCGTCTGGTCGACTTCCGTCGCAACGACAAGGATGGCATCGCTGCCACCGTCGAGCGTATCGAATACGATCCAAACCGTACTGCTCACATCGCTCTGCTGCTGTACGCAGATGGCGAGCGCCGCTACATCATCGCCCCTAAAGGCGTGAGTGCTGGCGACCAGCTGATCGCAGGTGCCCTGGCACCGATCAAGCCGGGCAACGCTCTGCAACTGCGTAACATTCCAGTTGGTAGCACCGTACACGGCATCGAATTGAAGCCAGGTAAAGGCGCACAGATCGCTCGTTCCGCTGGTGCTTCGGCTCAGCTGATCGCTCGTGAAGGTGTCTACGTGACCCTGCGTCTGCGTTCTGGTGAGATGCGTAAAGTACTGGCTGAATGCCGTGCGACCCTGGGCGAAGTCTCGAACTCCGAGCACAGCCTGCGTTCGTTGGGTAAAGCTGGTGCCAAGCGCTGGCGTGGCGTTCGCCCAACCGTTCGTGGTGTTGCCATGAACCCGGTTGACCACCCACATGGTGGTGGTGAAGGTCGTACCTCTGGTGGTCGTCATCCGGTATCGCCATGGGGCTTCCCGACTAAGGGCGCGAAGACTCGTGGTAATAAGCGTACCGACAAAATGATCGTCCGTCGTCGCAAGTAAATAGAGGGATACGACAGTGCCACGTTCTCTGAAAAAAGGTCCTTTTATTGATCTTCACCTACTGAAGAAGATCGAAGTGGCGGCGGAAAAGAACGATCGCAAACCAGTTAAGACCTGGTCGCGTCGTTCGATGATCCTGCCACAAATGGTCGGTCTGACCATCGCAGTACACAACGGTCGCCAACACGTCCCAGTTCTCGTGAACGAAGACATGGTCGGCCACAAACTGGGCGAGTTCGCCGGTACCCGCACATACCGTGGGCACGTGGCTGACAAGAAAGCCAAGCGTTAAGGGGTAAGGAAATGGAAGTAGCCGCTAAGTTGTCGGGCGCTCGAATCTCCGCCCAGAAAGCCCGCTTGGTCGCCGACCAGATCCGCGGGAAGAAGGTGGGCGAAGCGCTCAACCTGTTGGCTTTCAGCAGTAAGAAAGCCGCCGAGATCATGAAGAAAGTGCTGGAGTCGGCCGTAGCCAACGCCGAGCATAACGAAGGCGCAGACGTTGATGACCTGAAGGTCAGCACCGTTTTCGTCAACGAAGGGCGTTCGCTGAAGCGCATCATGCCACGTGCCAAAGGCCGTGCTGATCGCATCGTCAAGCGGTCTTGCCATATCACTGTCAAGGTTGCTGACAAGTAACGGAGTCGAAGAGATGGGTCAGAAAGTACATCCCATTGGCATTCGCCTGGGAATCGTCAAGGAGCACACCTCCGTCTGGTACGCAGACGGTCGGACTTATGCGGACTACTTGTTCGCTGATCTGAAGGTGCGTGAGTATCTCCAAGACAAACTAAAAAGCGCGTCCGTAAGCCGTATCGATATCCATCGTCCGGCGCAGACTGCACGTATCACCATCCACACCGCTCGTCCAGGTATCGTTATCGGGAAGAAAGGTGAAGATGTTGAGAAACTGCGTCAGGACCTGACCAAGCAAATGGGTGTGCCTGTGCACATCAATATCGAAGAGATCCGCAAGCCGGAGCTCGACGGTATGCTGGTTGCGCAGAGCGTAGCTCAGCAGCTGGAGCGTCGCGTAATGTTCCGTCGCGCTATGAAGCGCGCTGTACAGAACGCAATGCGCATTGGTGCCAAAGGCATCAAAATCCAAGTGAGCGGTCGTCTCGGCGGTGCTGAAATCGCACGTACTGAATGGTATCGCGAAGGTCGTGTGCCACTGCACACCCTGCGTGCCGACATCGACTATGCCAACTACGAAGCTCACACCACCTACGGTGTGATCGGTGTAAAGGTTTGGATCTTCAAAGGCGAAGTAATTGGTGGTCGCCAAGAAGAACTGAAGCCACAAGCACCAGCGCCTCGTAAAAAAGCTGCTAAGTAAGGGGTACGCCAAATGTTGCAACCAAAGCGTACGAAGTTCCGCAAGCAAATGACCGGTCACAACCGTGGCCTGGCATTGCGCGGTAGCAAAGTCAGCTTCGGCGAGTTCGCGCTGAAGTCTGTTGCTCGTGGTCGTCTCACCGCTCGTCAGATCGAGTCAGCGCGTCGTGCTCTGACCCGTCACGTAAAACGTGGCGGCAAGATCTGGATCCGTGTATTCCCGGACAAGCCTGTCACCAAGAAGCCACTCGAAGTTCGGATGGGTAAAGGTAAGGGTAACGTGGAGTACTGGGTTGCCCAGATTCAGCCAGGCAAAGTCCTGTATGAAATCGAGGGTGTTTCTGAAGAGCTGGCGCGTGAGGCTTTCGCCCTGGCTGCTGCAAAGCTGCCGCTCGCCACCTCCTTTGTTAAACGGACGGTGATGTGATGAAAGCGAATGAACTTCGTGAAAAATCAGCACAGCAGCTGAACGAGCAACTGCTCGGCCTGCTGCGCGACCAGTTCAATCTGCGTATGCAGAAAGCAACTGGCCAGTTGGGGCAGTCTCATCTGCTCTCGCAAGTTAAGCGTGACATCGCTCGCGTGAAAACTGTGCTCAACCAGCAGGCAGGTAAGTAATCATGGCTGAAGCCGAAAAAACTGTCCGTACGCTGACTGGCCGTGTTGTCAGCGACAAGATGGACAAAACCATCACCGTTCTGATCGAGCGTCGCGTTAAGCACCCGATCTACGGTAAATACGTTAAGCGTTCGACTAAGCTGCACGCGCACGACGAAACCAATCAGTGCCACATCGGCGACAAAGTCACTATTCGTGAAACTCGTCCGATGGCCAAGACCAAGTCTTGGGCGCTGGTTGATGTTCTCGAACGCGCTGTGGAAGTCTAAGGGCTAGGGGTCGGAGAAATTATATGATTCAGACTCAATCCATGCTCGATGTGGCCGATAACAGCGGCGCTCGCCGTGTTATGTGCATCAAGGTGCTGGGTGGCTCCCATCGTCGTTACGCTGGTATCGGTGACATCATCAAAGTTACCGTCAAGGAAGCAATTCCTCGCGGTAAGGTGAAAAAAGGCCAAGTGATGACTGCTGTCGTAGTCCGCACTCGCCATGGCGTCCGTCGTGCTGACGGCTCCATCATCCGCTTTGATGGCAACGCTGCTGTTCTGTTGAACAACAAGCAAGAGCCGATCGGCACCCGTATCTTTGGGCCAGTGACCCGTGAACTTCGTACTGAGAAGTTCATGAAGATCGTCTCGCTCGCCCCAGAAGTGCTGTAAGGAGATCCGACATGCAAAAGATTCGTCGTGACGACGAGATCATCGTGATCGCCGGCAAAGACAAAGGTAAGCGCGGTAAGGTGCTGAAGGTTCTTGCTGACAACCGTCTGGTTGTTGGTGGTCTGAACCTGGTCAAGCGTCATACCAAGCCTAACCCGATGTCGGGCGTACAGGGCGGTATCGTCGAGAAAGAAGCGCCACTGCACGCTTCCAACGTCGCCATCTTCAACGGCGAAACCAACAAGGCTGACCGCGTTGGTTTCAAAGTAGAAGACGGTAAGAAAATTCGTGTCTTCAAGTCGACCCAAAAAGCGGTTGATGCTTGAACACTGCTAGGTAGAAGACCATGGCACGACTAAAAGAGATTTACCGGAAGGAAATCGCCCCGAAACTTAAGGAAGAACTTAAGCTTTCGAACGTGATGGAAGTTCCGCGCGTTACCAAAATCACCCTGAACATGGGTCTGGGCGAAGCGATCGGCGACAAAAAAGTCATCGAGCACGCTGTTGCTGACCTGGAAAAGATCACCGGTCAGAAAGTCGTCGTGACTTACGCTCGGAAATCCATCGCTGGCTTCAAAGTCCGTGAAGGTTGGCCGATCGGCGTCAAAGTGACCCTGCGCCGTGAGCGTATGTACGAGTTCCTGGATCGTCTGCTGTCGATCTCCCTGCCTCGGGTTCGCGACTTCCGCGGCCTGAATGCCAAGTCCTTCGATGGTCGTGGCAACTACAGCATGGGCGTTAAAGAGCAGATCATTTTCCCGGAAATCGATTACGACAAGATCGACGCTCTCCGCGGTCTGGACATTACCCTGACCACCACTGCTCGGACGGATGACGAAGGTCGCGCACTGCTGCGCGCTTTCAAATTCCCGTTCCGCAACTGATTGGAGTAGGAAAATGGCCAAGAAGAGCATGAAGAACCGTGAGCTGAAGCGTCAGCTCACCGTTGCCAAGTACGCCACCAAGCGTGCAGCGCTGAAAGCTATCATCGTTGATCTGAACGCAAGTCCAGAAGCGCGTTGGGAAGCTACCGTAGCCCTGCAGAAGCAGCCACGTGACGCAAGTGCCTCGCGCATGCGTAACCGCTGCCGCCTGACTGGTCGTCCGCACGGCGTGTACCGCAAGTTCGGCCTTGGCCGTAACATGCTGCGTCAAGCTGCAATGCGTGGTGACGTTCCAGGCCTGGTTAAAGCCAGCTGGTAAGCACTGTCAAAGTCGCGGCGCTCGGGATCGCAAGATCCTGACCGTCGGTGACCTTGAACTTGAATCAAGCCCCTTTTGGGGCTTGATTCATTTGTGGGGTGTGTCTAGAATACCCGGCTCGCCTGAGCCCGTGTTTTTATTGCACGGATGCGCTCGGCGACACGTACTAGCCGAAAGGCTAATTTTTTGTGTATTAGGAGCGTCTAGCCCATGAGTATGCAGGACCCGTTAGCGGACATGCTAACTCGTATCCGTAATGCCCAGATGGCTGAAAAGTCCGTCGTAAGCATGCCATCTTCTACTTTGAAGGTAGCTGTTGCCAAAGTCCTGAAGGACGAAGGTTACATTGCGGGTTATCAGATCAGCAGCGAAATCAAGCCACTGCTGTCCATCGAGCTGAAGTACTTCGAAGGCCGTCCGGTCATCGAGGAAGTGAAGCGCGTTAGCCGTCCTGGCCTGCGTCAGTACAAGTCCGTTGAGGATCTGCCGAAAGTTCGTGGCGGCCTGGGCGTGTCTATCGTCTCCACCAACAAAGGTGTGATGACGGATCGTGCTGCGCGCGCTGCCGGTGTCGGCGGCGAAGTTCTTTGCACTGTGTTCTAAGGGGGGATAAGCATGTCACGCGTCGCTAAGAACCCCGTTAAGCTGCCAGCCGGTGTCGAAGTCAAATTCGCAGGCCAACAGCTTTCGGTGAAGGGTGCCAAGGGCACTCTGCAACTGAACATCCATTCGTCCGTTGAGATCGTTGAAGAAGCTGGTGAGCTGCGTTTCGCTGCTCGCAATGGCGATCAACAGACTCGCGCAATGGCTGGTACCACTCGTGCGTTGGTAAACAACATGGTCCAAGGCGTGAGCCAAGGCTTCGAGCGCAAGCTCCAGCTGGTCGGTGTTGGTTACAAAGCGCAAGCAAAAGGCACAGTGCTGAACCTGGCTCTTGGCTTCTCGCACCCAGTGGATTATGAACTGCCGGAAGGCATCACCGCTGAGACTCCTAGCCAGACCGATATCCTGATCCGGGGCATCGACAAGCAGCTGGTAGGTCAAGTGGCCGCCGAGATCCGCGACTTCCGTCCACCAGAGCCGTACAAAGGCAAAGGTGTGCGCTACGCGGACGAAGTCGTCCGTCGTAAAGAAGCCAAGAAGAAGTAGGGCATAGCAAATGACCGACAAAAAAGTTACTCGACTGCGTCGCGCTCGCAAAGCACGCCTGAAAATGCACGAACTCGAAGTCGTGCGTCTCTGCGTGTTCCGCTCGTCGCAGCACATCTACGCCCAGGTCATTTCGGCCGACGGCAACAAAGTCCTGGCAAGTGCCTCGACTTTGGATAAAGAACTGCGTGATGGCGCCACTGGCAACATCGACGCGGCCACTAAGGTTGGCCAGCTGGTCGCTACGCGTGCTAAAGCCGCTGGCGTCTCGCAGGTGGCTTTCGACCGCTCTGGCTTCAAGTACCACGGCCGCGTCAAGGCGCTGGCTGATGCTGCTCGTGAAGCTGGGCTGGAGTTCTAAGTTATGTCAAATAACGACCAAAAGCGCGACGAAGGCTACATCGAGAAGCTGGTTCAAGTTAACCGCGTAGCCAAAACCGTTAAAGGCGGCCGTATCTTCACTTTCACTGCGTTGACCGTAGTGGGTGATGGTAAAGGCCGTGTTGGCTTCGGCCGTGGCAAGTCGCGTGAAGTGCCTGCTGCGATCCAGAAGGCAATGGAAGCTGCTCGCCGCAACATGATCCAGGTTGATCTGAACGGCACCACTCTGCAGTACGCAATGAAGTCCGCCCATGGCGCTTCGAAGGTGTACATGCAGCCTGCTTCTGAAGGTACCGGTATCATCGCTGGCGGCGCTATGCGTGCTGTCCTCGAAGTTGCTGGCGTTCAGAACGTTCTGGCCAAGTGCTACGGCTCGACTAACCCAGTAAACGTGGTTCACGCCACTTTCAAGGGTTTGAAGGCAATGCAGTCTCCTGAATCCATTGCCGCCAAGCGTGGCAAAAGCGTCAAGGAGATCTTCTGATCATGGCTACCGTAAAAGTTACGCTGATCAAAAGCATGACCGGCCGCATCCCTAACCACAAACTGTGCGTTAAGGGTCTGGGTCTGCGTCGCATCGGTCACACTGTAGAAGTCCTGGATACTCCCGAGAATCGCGGGATGATCAACAAGGCTTACTACATGCTGCGTGTCGAGGGTTAATCGATGAAACTCAATGATCTGAGTCCAGCGCCGGGTTCCCGTCGCGAAAAGCATCGTCCGGGCCGTGGTATCGGTAGTGGTTTGGGCAAGACCGGTGGCCGTGGCCACAAAGGTCAGACCTCCCGCTCCGGTGGCACTATTGCTCCAGGCTTTGAAGGCGGTCAACAGCCGCTGCATCGTCGCCTGCCGAAGTTCGGTTTCGTTTCCCTGAAAGCCATGGACCGCGCAGAAGTGCGTCTGTCCGAGCTGGCCAAAGTGGATGGCGACATCGTCACCGTGCAGTCCCTGAAGGATGCCAACGTGATCAACCAGAACGTTCAGCGTGTGAAAATCATGCTGTCGGGCGAAGTTGCTCGTGCTGTCACCATCGGAAAGGGAATCGGCGCCACCAAAGGTGCGCGTGCGGCTATCGAAGCAGCTGGCGGCAAGTTCGAGGAATAAATGGCTAAGCAAGGTGCTCTCTCTGCGCTCGGCAAAGGCGGTATGTCTGAACTCTGGGCTCGTCTGCGTTTTCTGTTCCTGGCGATTATCGTCTACCGAATAGGCGCACACATCCCGGTTCCAGGTATCAACCCGGACCGACTCGCGGACCTGTTTCGACAGAATGAGGGGACCATTCTTAGCTTGTTCAACATGTTTTCCGGCGGCGCGCTGGAGCGGATGAGCATCTTTGCACTGGGGATCATGCCGTACATTTCGGCATCGATCATCATGCAACTGATGAGCGCCGTCAGCCCGCAGCTGGAGCAGTTGAAGAAGGAAGGTGAAGCTGGCCGTCGCAAGATCAGCCAGTACACCCGCTACGGCACTGTCGTCCTCGCTCTCGTCCAGGCCATTGGCATGTCCATTGGTTTGGCGGGGCAGGGCGTTTCGTTCACTGCTGACTTCAGCTTTCATTTCGTTGCGGTAACCACTTTTGTGGCGGGCGCGATGTTCATGATGTGGCTGGGTGAGCAGATCACTGAGCGTGGTGTGGGCAACGGTATCTCGATGTTGATCTTCGCAGGTATCGTCGCCGGTCTTCCGAGAGCGATCGGGCAGTCTTTCGAGTCTGCGCGTCAGGGTGATATCAATATCTTCGCCCTGGTTGCCATCGGTCTGCTGGCAGTAGCGATTATCGGTTTCGTGGTGTTCATCGAGCGTGGTCAGCGTCGTATTGCTGTTCACTACGCCAAGCGTCAGCAGGGCCGCAAGGTGTTTGCTGCGCAGACCAGCCACTTGCCGTTGAAGGTGAACATGGCCGGTGTAATTCCGGCTATTTTCGCGAGCAGCATCTTGCTGTTCCCGGCTTCGTTGGGTGCCTGGTTCGGCCAGTCTGAAGGTATGGGCTGGTTGCAGGACATCTCGCAGTCGATCGCTCCTGGTCAGCCGTTGAATATTCTGCTGTTTAGTGCAGGGATTATTTTCTTCTGCTTCTTCTATACGGCGTTGATGTTCAATCCGAAAGACGTAGCGGAAAACCTGAAGAAGTCCGGTGCCTTTATTCCGGGTATCCGTCCAGGTGAGCAGTCTGCGCGCTACATTGATGGCGTTCTGACTCGCTTGACCATGTTCGGTGCTCTTTACATGACGGCCGTCTGTCTGTTGCCCCAGTTCCTGGTGGTTGCGGCAAACGTACCGTTCTACCTTGGCGGGACCTCGTTGCTGATCGTGGTCGTGGTTGTGATGGACTTCATGTCCCAAGTACAATCGCACCTCGTTTCGCACCAGTACGAATCCCTGATGAAGAAAGCCAACCTGAAGGGCTACGGCAGCGGCATGTTGCGCTGAGTAGCGTCCATAAGGTTCGAGGAGTTGGTGATGAAAGTTCGTGCATCGGTGAAAAAGCTGTGCCGTAACTGCAAGATTATTCGCCGCGAAGGTGTTGTTCGGGTAATTTGCAGCGCGGAACCGCGTCACAAACAGCGCCAAGGCTGAGTGTGATTGTGCTTTAAGCCCGGCAGCTAGTGCGCTGCCGGGTTGATTATTTGTTATTACAGCGATATTATCTCGCGCCCTATTTCTTGGCTTCCGGGGCGTAGGTAGCTGTCAATTGGAGTCCCACTGAATGGCCCGTATTGCAGGCGTCAACATTCCAGATAACAAGCATACTGTTATCTCGCTGACCTACATCTATGGTGTTGGTCGCACTACTGCACAGAAAATTTGTGCAGTGACTGGGGTCAACCCAGCGGCAAAGATCAAGGATCTGAGCGACGAGCAAATTGAACAGCTGCGTGGCGAAGTGGCGAAGTTCACCACTGAAGGTGACCTGCGTCGCGAAATCAACATGAAAATCAAGCGCTTGATGGACCTCGGTTGCTATCGCGGTCTGCGTCATCGTCGTGGTCTGCCAGTACGCGGTCAGCGTACCAAGACCAACGCGCGTACCCGTAAAGGTCCGCGTAAGCCGATCCGCAAGTAATCGCCCCAGCGAATCGACAGGAATTTAATCATGGCAAAACCTGCTGCTCGTCCTCGTAAAAAAGTTAAAAAGACAGTGGTTGATGGCATCGCCCACATCCATGCTTCTTTTAACAACACCATCGTGACCATTACCGACCGTCAAGGTAACGCTCTTTCCTGGGCTACCTCCGGTGGTTCGGGTTTCCGCGGTTCCCGCAAGTCCACCCCGTTCGCTGCTCAAGTAGCTGCTGAGCGTGCTGGTCAAGCTGCGCTGGAATACGGCCTGAAAAACCTCGACGTTAACGTCAAGGGTCCAGGTCCAGGTCGTGAATCCGCAGTCCGCGCTTTGAACGGCTGTGGCTACAAGATCGCCAGCATCACCGACGTGACGCCAATCCCGCACAACGGGTGCCGTCCGCCGAAGAAGCGCCGCGTGTAATCCAGGAGATTGTAAAGAATGGCTCGTTACATTGGTCCAAAATGCAAACTCGCTCGTCGCGAAGGCACCGATCTTTTTCTGAAGAGCGGCGTGCGCGCGATCGAATCGAAGTGCAACATTGAAGCAGCACCTGGTATCCACGGCCAACGCCGCGGTCGCCAGTCCGACTACGGCACCCAACTGCGTGAAAAGCAGAAGGTCCGTCGTATCTACGGCGTTCTCGAGCGTCAATTCAGCGGCTACTACAAAGAAGCAGCTGGCAAGAAAGGCGCAACCGGCGAAAACCTGTTGCAACTGCTCGAATGCCGTCTGGACAACGTTGTATACCGTATGGGTTTCGGTTCTACTCGTGCCGAATCCCGTCAGCTGGTATCGCACAAGTCGATCAGCGTTAACGGTCAGACCGTAAACGTTCCGTCCTACCAGGTTCGTGCTGGTGACGTGGTTGCTGTTCGCGAGAAAGCAAAGAACCAACTTCGCATTGTCCAAGCTCTCGATCTGTGTGCCCAACGTGGCCGCGTAGAATGGGTAGAAGTAGACACTGAGAAGAAGTCGGGCGTTTTCAAGAACGTTCCTGCTCGCAGTGATCTGTCCGCCGACATCAACGAAAGCCTGATTGTCGAGCTCTACTCCAAGTAAGGGCTAGAAAATAGGTGCATCCATGCAGATTTCGGTAAATGAGTTCCTGACACCCCGCCATATTGATGTGCAGGTTGTCAGTCCAACCCGCGCCAAGATCACACTCGAGCCTCTCGAGCGTGGTTTCGGCCACACCCTGGGCAACGCGCTGCGCCGCATCCTGTTGTCCTCAATGCCCGGCTGTGCAGTAGTCGAGGCCGAGATTGACGGTGTGCTCCACGAGTACAGCGCCATCGAAGGTGTACAGGAAGACGTAATTGAAATCCTGTTGAACCTTAAAGGTCTGGCTATCAAGCTGCACGGTCGTGACGAAGTTACGCTGACCTTGTCGAAGAAGGGTTCGGGGGTGGTTACCGCTGCCGATATTCAGCTGGATCATGATGTCGAGATCGTTAACCCCGATCACGTAATCGCTAACCTGGCGTCTAACGGCGCCCTGAACATGAAGCTCACCGTAGCTCGTGGTCGTGGTTATGAACCGGCCGACTCGCGTCAGAGCGATGAAGACGAAAGCCGCAGCATCGGTCGCTTGCAGCTTGACTCTTCGTTCAGCCCGGTTCGCCGTATCGCATACGTGGTGGAAAACGCCCGTGTCGAACAGCGTACCAACCTGGACAAGCTGGTTATTGATCTGGAAACCAACGGTACCCTGGATCCTGAAGAGGCTATTCGCCGCGCTGCAACCATCCTGCAACAGCAGTTGGCTGCGTTCGTCGACCTCAAGGGTGACAGTGAGCCAGTGGTTGTCGAGCAGGAAGACGAGATCGATCCGATCCTGCTTCGCCCGGTTGACGATCTGGAACTGACTGTACGTTCGGCTAACTGCCTTAAGGCGGAAAACATCTACTACATCGGTGACCTGATTCAGCGTACCGAAGTAGAGCTGTTGAAGACTCCGAACCTTGGCAAGAAATCCTTGACTGAAATCAAGGACGTTCTGGCCTCCCGCGGTCTGTCCCTCGGCATGCGCCTCGACAACTGGCCGCCTGCAAGTCTTAAGAAGGACGACAAGGCGACTGCCTGATCGTCGTAATCACCGAACGTTGTGTTTGGTAAGGAATGAACCATGCGTCATCGTAAAAGTGGTCGTCACCTGAGCCGCACCAGCTCGCACCGCAAGGCCATGTTCCAAAACATGGCGGTGTCGCTGTTCGAGCACGAGCTGATCAAAACTACTCTGCCAAAAGCCAAAGAACTGCGTCGCGTTGCTGAGCCGCTGATCACTCTGGCCAAGACAGATAGCCTGGCTAACCGCCGTCTGGCTTTCGACCGTACTCGTTCGAAAGCTATCGTTGGTAAGCTCTTCAACGACCTGGGCAAGCGCTACGCTACCCGTGAGGGTGGCTACCTGCGCATCCTCAAGTGCGGTTTCCGCGCTGGCGACAACGCGCCTATGGCGTACGTCGAGTTGGTTGATCGTGCTACTGCTGGCGAAGCTGTAAGCGCCGAGTAAGACGACAGTCTGTAACGAAGAACCGGGCCTAGTGCCCGGTTTTTTGTGCCTGATAGAAAAGTAGGCAGCCGTTTCGCCTGGCTTGGCTATCAGCAAGTATTCAGCATTAGATAATGACTATCGATGTCCATGATTTAATGAATTTGGATACTGTCACTAACATGATCAATACTCCTTTCCAGCCGATTAGCCGGCAGTTTGAAGACCGACCTAGGAAGATTGAGCATGAGCCAGACCAAAACGCTTACGACCGCCAGCGGCGCTCCTGTCGCCGATAACCAGAATTCTCGTTCCGCCGGCCCGCGTGGCCCGTTGCTGCTCGACGACTTTCACCTGATCGAGAAGCTTGCTCACTTCAACCGCGAGAACATTCCCGAGCGTCGCGTACACGCCAAGGGATCGGGCGCCTACGGCACGTTTACCGTTACCCGGGACATCACCCAGTACACCAGCGCCAAGTTGTTCGAGTCGATCGGCAAGCAGACACCCACCTTCCTGCGGTTTTCCACCGTGGGTGGCGAGCGTGGTTCGGCCGACACTGAACGCGATCCGCGCGGTTTCGCCCTGAAGTTCTACACCGAGGAAGGCAACTGGGACATCGTCGGCAACAACACGCCGGTTTTCTTCATCCGTGATCCGTTGAAGTTTCCGGACTTCATCCATACCCAGAAACGTCTGCCGCAAAGCAACCTGAAAAGCGCCCAGGCGATGTGGGATTTCTGGTCGCACTCGCCTGAGGCGCTGCATCAGGTCACCATTCTGTTCTCTGATCGCGGCATTCCAGATGGCTACCGCCACATGCATGGCTTCGGCAGTCACACCTACAGCCTGATCAATGCACAGGGTGAGCGCCACTGGGTGAAGTGGCACTACAAGACCAAGCAAGGGATCAAGAACCTGGCTCCGGCTGAAGCGGCACGCCTGGCGGGTACCGACCCGGATTACGCCCAGCGTGACTTGTTCAATGCCATCGAGCGCGGCGATTTCCCGAAATGGAGCGTCTGCATCCAGGTCATGACAGAGGCCCAAGCCGCCGCGCATTACGAAAATCCGTTCGATGTCACCAAGACCTGGTCGCAGAAAGAGTTTCCGTTGATCGAAGTCGGTGAGCTCGAACTCAACCGGAACCCGCTGAACTACTTTGCCGAAGTCGAGCAAGCGGCGTTTGGCCCTAGCAATATGGTGCCAGGGGTTGGCCTCTCGCCGGATCGCATGTTGCAGGGTCGTGTCTTCGCCTACGCCGATGCGCACCGCTACCGTGTGGGCACCAATCACCAGCAATTGCCGGTGAATGCGCCGCGCAGCCCGGTCAATACCTACCAGCGCGACGGCGCGATGGCGTTTGGCAGCAATGGCGGGGCGGCACCGAACTACGAGCCTAATAGCTATGTGGAGACGCCGAAGCAGGCCCCGCGTTACGCGGAGCCGGCACTGGCCCTCAGTGGCGCTGCGGACCGTTACGATCATCGTGAAGACACCGATTACTACAGCCACGCCGGTGCGTTGTTCCGCCTGATGAACGATGAGCAGAAAGCCCTGCTGATCAGCAATATCGCCGGTGCGATGGCCGGTGTATCGGCAGATGTCGTTGACCGTCAGTTGCAGCATTTCTTCAAGGCGGATGTCGCCTATGGGGAGGGCATCGCAAAAGCCTTGGGCGTAGCGCTGAACTAAGTCTAAACGAGAAGCAGAACCGCCCTCATTAGGGCGGTTTTTGCGTTATTTAGACTGGTTTTCTCGGATTTTCTTCGCTTTTATTGCGTTGAGGTCGTGACCTTGCGGTCAGCTTGGTTCAAACTACAACCTTTAAAAGCTTGTGGAGATGTAGGGCGATGCAAGGTCACCCAGACGTAATCGATTACCTCAACACGTTGCTGACAGGCGAACTGGCAGCCCGTGATCAATATTTCATCCATTCGCGGATGTACGAGGATTGGGGTTTTACCGAGCTCTACGAACGTATCAACCACGAGATGGAAGAAGAAACCCAACACGCCGATGCACTCATGCGTCGGATCCTGATGCTCGAAGGCACACCACGCATGCGTGCCGATGACCTGGATGTCGGTACCACGGTGCCCGACATGCTCGCCGCCGACCTGCGCCTGGAGTACAAAGTCCGCGCTGCGCTGTGCAAAGGCATCGAGCTCTGCGAGCAGCACAATGACTACGTGACTCGCGAGATCCTGCGGATCCAGCTCAACGACACCGAAGAAGACCATACCTACTGGCTGGAGAAGCAGTTGGGCCTGATCAAGCTGATCGGGTTGGAAAACTACCTGCAATCGCAGTTCTGACGCTCCCACCGAAAAACAAAAAGCCCCTGTCATCGGTGAGATGACAGGGGCTTTTTCGTGCTCGGGTGAAATCAGTCCCGATCACGCTCCAACAGCGGCTTGAGGTAGTGCCCGGTGTGGGACTGCTTCATCTCGGCCACTTGTTCCGGTGTTCCTACGGCGATGATCTGACCGCCCTTGGAGCCGCCTTCCGGTCCCAGGTCCACCAGCCAGTCAGCGGTCTTGATCACATCCAGGTTGTGTTCGATCACCACCACGGTATTGCCATGGTCGCGCAGGCGGTGCAGCACATCGAGTAACTGCTGGATATCGGCGAAGTGCAGGCCCGTGGTCGGCTCATCGAGGATATACAGGGTCTTGCCGGTGTCGCGCTTGGACAGCTCGCGGGACAACTTGACCCGCTGGGCCTCGCCGCCAGACAGCGTCGTCGCCGACTGCCCCAGCTTGATGTACGACAAGCCCACATCCATCAGCGTCTGGAGCTTGCGCGCCAGGGCCGGCACCGCGTCGAAGAACACCCGGGCTTCCTCGATGGTCATCTCGAGGGTTTCGTGGATGTTCTTGCCCTTGTACTTGATCTCCAGGGTTTCGCGGTTGTAGCGCTTGCTCTTGCACACATCGCACGGTACGTAGATGTCTGGCAGGAAGTGCATTTCCACCTTGATCAAGCCATCGCCCTGGCAGGCTTCGCAGCGCCCGCCCTTGACGTTGAACGAGAACCGCCCCGGCCCGTAGCCTCTTGAACGGGACTCCGGCACGCCGGCGAACAGTTCGCGGATCGGCGTGAACAACCCGGTGTAGGTCGCCGGATTGGAGCGCGGCGTGCGGCCAATCGGGCTCTGGTCGATGTCGACCACCTTGTCCAGGTGCTCCAGGCCCTTGATGCTGTCGTGGGCGGCAGCTTCCAGGGTGGTGGCGCCGTTCAGGGCCGTGGCGCTGAGGGGGAACAGGGTGTTGTTGATCAGTGTCGACTTGCCGGAGCCGGACACCCCGGTAACGCAGGTCAGCAGGCCGATCGGGATTTCCAGGTCGACATTGCGCAAGTTGTTGCCGCGAGCACCCTTGAGGGTCAGCGACAGCTTCTTGTTGCGCGGCGTGCGCTTGGCCGGGACCTTGATCTTGACCCGGCCCGACAGGTACTTGCCCGTCAGCGAATCGGGATGCGCCATGACCTCGGCAGCGGTGCCCTGGGCAACGATATGCCCGCCATGCACGCCAGCGCCCGGGCCGATGTCCACCACATAGTCGGCCAGGCGGATGGCGTCCTCGTCGTGCTCGACCACGATCACCGTGTTGCCGATGTCCCGCAAGTGCTTCAAAGTCCCGAGCAGCCGGTCGTTGTCCCGCTGGTGCAAGCCGATGGACGGTTCGTCGAGGATGTACATCACCCCCACCAGGCCGGCGCCGATCTGGCTGGCGAGGCGGATGCGCTGGGCTTCGCCGCCGGACAAAGTGTCGGCGCTGCGATCGAGGGTCAGGTAGTCCAGGCCGACGTTCACCAGGAACTGCAAGCGTTCGCGGATTTCCTTGAGGATCTTGTCAGCGATTTCGCCACGACGACCGGTCAGTTTCAGGCCGCCGAAATAATCGGTGGCGTCGCCAATCGGCAGGTTGGTCACCGCCGGCAGGGTCTTTTCACCGACCCACACATGCCGCGCCTCGCGGCGCAGACGGGTGCCTCGGCAATCGGGGCAGGGCTGGGTGCTGAGGAACTTGGCCAGTTCTTCGCGCACGCTGGCCGACTCGGTCTCGCGGTAGCGTCGTTCCAGGTTCGGCACGATGCCTTCGAACGGATGGGAGCGTTTGACGATATCGCCGCGGTCGTTGAGGTATTTGAAGTCGACATTCTGCGAGCCGCTGCCCTGCAGGATGAATTTCTGCTGGTCGGCGGGCAGCTCGTTGAACGGCTTGTCCAGGCTGAACTTGTAGTGGGCCGCCAGCGAACCGAGCATCTGGAAGTAATAGACGTTGCGCCTGTCCCAGCCGCGAATCGCCCCTTCGGCCAGGGTCAGCTCGCCGTTGACCAGCCGCTTGGTGTCGAAGAACTGCTTGACCCCCAGGCCATCGCAGGTCGGGCAGGCGCCGGCCGGGTTGTTGAAGGAGAACAGCTTGGGTTCCAGTTCGCTGATGGCGTGGCCGCAGATCGGACAGGCGAAGCGTGCGGAGAAGATGATTTCTTCGCCAGGCTCGTCGTCCATCGGTGCGACCAGGGCGATACCGTCGGCCAGCTTCAACGCGGTCTCGAAGGACTCAGCCAGCCGCTGTTGCAGATCGGCCCGGACCTTGAAGCGGTCGACCACCACATCGATCGAATGCTTCTTCTGTTTATCCAGCTTCGGCAGTTCGTCCAGCTCGCAGAGCTTGCCGTTGACCCGGGCCCGCACGAAACCCTGGGCGCGCAGTTCTTCGAAGACCATCAGGTGTTCGCCCTTGCGCTCGCGAACCACCGGGGCAAGCAGCATCAGCTTGCTGCCTTCCGGCTGGGCCAGCACCAGGTCGACCATCTGGCTGACGGTCTGGGCTTCCAGGGGAATGTCGTGATCGGGGCAACGGGGAATACCGACGCGCGCATACAACAGGCGCAGGTAGTCGTAGATCTCGGTGATGGTACCGACCGTCGACCGAGGGTTATGGGAGGTCGATTTCTGTTCGATGGAAATCGCCGGCGACAGGCCTTCGATGGTGTCGACGTCGGGTTTTTCCATCATCGACAGGAACTGCCGGGCGTAGGCCGACAGCGATTCGACATAACGTCGCTGGCCTTCGGCATACAACGTGTCGAAGGCCAGGGATGATTTGCCGGATCCGGACAGGCCGGTGATGACGATCAGCTTGTCCCGTGGCAGGGTCAGGTCGATGTTCTTCAGGTTGTGGGTACGGGCCCCACGAATCAGGATCTTGTCCAAAGTGGCCTCGCTCGGCGGGCGTCGAAAACGTAGGAGTATACGGGCAAATACTGGATGGATGCACACTATTGAAAGTGAGTTTGCAGCCATACATGAAGACTGCGCGGCAAACGGTCGCCATATACCCTCTCAATCGATGGGACTGGTAGAATCGCCGCCGGTTCACATGAGGTTTTTCCATGCAAGATCCCCACAGCGAACGCATGAGTAGCGGCGAGACACGCGCAGCAAGCGGTCTGGCCCTGGTGTTCGCCTTCCGTATGCTGGGCATGTTTATGGTGTTGCCGGTGCTGGCGACCTATGGCATGGACCTGGCGGGCGCGACCCCGGCCCTCATCGGGTTGGCGATTGGCGCTTATGGCCTGACCCAGGCGATCTTCCAGATCCCGTTCGGGATCATTTCCGACCGAATCGGCCGACGTCCGGTCATCTACCTGGGGCTGATCGTCTTCGCCCTCGGCAGTGTGCTGGCGGCCAATGCCGATTCGATCTGGGGCGTGATCGCCGGACGAATCCTGCAAGGCGCCGGGGCCATTTCCGCGGCCGTCATGGCGCTGTTGTCAGACTTGACCCGCGAACAACATCGGACCAAGGCCATGGCCATGATCGGCATGACCATCGGCCTGTCGTTCGCCGTGGCCATGGTGGTCGGTCCCTTGCTGACCCGTGCCTTTGGCCTGTCGGGCCTGTTCCTGGCGACCGGGGCCATGGCGCTGGTAGGGATCCTGATCGTCGCGTTCATGGTGCCGCGTGCCACCGGGCCGTTGCAGCACCGTGAGTCCGGGGTGGCGCGCCAGGCGTTGATCCCGACGCTCAAGCACCCGGACCTGTTGCGCCTGGACCTGGGTATTTTTGTGCTCCACGCCATGCTGATGTCCAGCTTCGTAGCCCTGCCGCTGGCCCTGGTCGAGAAGGCCGGCCTGCCCAAGGAGCAGCACTGGTGGGTCTACCTGACCGCGCTGCTGATTTCGTTCTTCGCCATGATTCCCTTCATCATCTATGGCGAGAAACGACGCAAAATGAAACGAGTTTTGCTCGGCGCCGTCGTGACGCTGATGCTCACTGAGCTATTCTTCTGGCAGTTCGGCGATAGCCTGCGGGCCCTGGTGATTGGCACCGTGGTGTTCTTCACCGCGTTCAATCTGCTGGAGGCTTCGCTGCCTTCGCTGATCAGCAAGGTTTCCCCGGCGGGCGGCAAGGGTACGGCGATGGGGGTCTACTCCACGAGCCAGTTCCTCGGCTCGGCACTGGGCGGGATCCTCGGTGGCTGGCTGTTCCAGCATGGCGGTTTGTCGGTTGTGTTCCTGGGATGTGCCGCGCTGGCTGCACTTTGGCTGGCCTTTGCTGTTACCATGCGCGAACCTCCCTATGTGACGAGCCTGCGCTTGCCCTTATCGCCCGAGGCGATTCGTGAGGCTGGCCTGACCGAGCGTCTGAAGGCCGTCGTTGGAGTAACCGATGCAGTGGTGGTCGCCGACGAGGCGGCCGTGTATATCAAACTCGACACCGAATTATTGGATCGCGCGACGCTCGAGCGCCTGGTGAACAACCCGGCCCCGACCACGTGCGAAGCCTAGGAGAACGTTATGGCCCGTGGGGTTAACAAAGTCATATTGGTCGGTACTTGCGGCCAGGATCCTGAAGTTCGCTACCTGCCCAACGGCAACGCCGTGACCAACCTGAGTCTGGCGACCAGCGAACAGTGGACCGACAAGCAGACCGGCCAGAAGGTCGAGAAGACCGAGTGGCACCGCGTGTCGATGTTTGGCAAGGTGGCCGAGATCGCCGGCGAATACCTGCGCAAGGGGTCGCAGGTGTACATCGAAGGCAAGCTGCAGACCCGCGAGTGGGAAAAAGACGGCATCAAGCGCTACACCACCGAAATCGTGGTCGACATGCAAGGCACCATGCAACTGCTGGGTGGCCGTCCACAGGGCGACCAGCAACAAGGTGGCAACAACTACCAGCAGTCGGCTCCGCGTCAGCAGGCGCCTCGTCCGCAGTCCGCTCCACAGCCACAACGCGAACGCCCGGCCCCACAACAGGCCGCGCCGCAACCGGCTCCGGATTTCGACAGCTTTGATGACGATATTCCGTTCTGATTCCTACTTGGGAATTGCCCAGGTAGTTCCTGAAAAGCCCCAAGCGTTCTGCGCTTGGGGCTTTTTATTGGGCATTTGGCACAGGCAGGTATGTTCGTGGTTTGAGAAATGGGCAACTTCGGCCGCTCACAAATCCAAGACCACGACTTCATGCATCCTCTCGCCAACTGATTGCCTCAACCACGCGGCATGGAACGCCATGTCCTGCACCGGTACATGCACCCAAAATCGACGTTCGATCGGCTTGCCATTGTCCCCGGCGAAGCACACCTCAAAGTGACAGCCATTGGCGAAAGCATTCGCCATGTAGGGCCTGATGGAGTGGATGGCGCTGTATGGCACACATACTTCGCTGGCTTCTCGGGCCGGGCGCCGTTGGGTGAAGGTGAGGCATTGCTGGTCTTCGTCAAAACAGAAGCCGAGCACTTCAGGCCCGGCGGCGAGCCAGCGAATGACGCCCATGGCCACCAATGCGCTGACGAACATGAGCGTCAAGACCAGAGGGTCTTCAAGCACTTTTGTATGAATGCTCGGCAGGCCTCGTCCGTCGTAGAACAGGTTGATCGATAACACCGCCAACCCGTAGAGCGGCAAGGCAAGCAATAACGCCACGGTGTACAACATGGTACCCAGGTATCCCGTCCTGGGGATTTCGCTTGGGTAATCCCAGGTGGGGGGATGCGGTGGTGCCGATGCGACGGTGTCGGTCGGGCCCGGGGAGCAGACCAGGCGCGACGGGGGAGTGCGTTTCATGCGGCTGGCTCTTGGGGGGACGCTACCTGGCCATTCTTATCGTTATTGCTCAAATATGCCTAGTAAAAATCACCATGGCCCCAGGGCGCGTAAGCCCCGGGGGCTGTTTTGTCCCATGCCCACGCCTTTCAAGGACGATAATTGGCTGGCAACTCATGCCGCGTCGGCGTCTTCTCTTCGTGATAGTGCGGTTTGCCCTGGGGGGAGTTCATCAAGGTTGAATTGGCCAGGATCGTCTCCGTCAGCAAACAGTCCTCACCGTCCCCGAACCAGCAGGCCAATGCCGAGTTTCGATTGCCATGCATGTCCACGACGGCCGGCCAGTTTTCGACGCCAAGGGCGTCACTGGGAGCAATGTCAGGGTAATGCTTGGGCGGCAGGACCAGCGCATCGCCGGGCTTGACCCATAGGTCGGCCAAATGAATCTCCCTCGACGCGGGCCGCCAGCGGGCGACGCTGATCACCAGCGGCAAGCGCCCGTATCGGGAAAAAAACGCGTGGGGAAAGTTGTGGTATTCAAGGTCGGTCGGGTTGTAGGTCAGCAGTTCGCGCTGGCGCGCCGGGCCCAGGTAGGGCGATTGGTGGCCGGCCCATTTGCCATAGGTGTATTGGCCCAGGATCAGTTGGTCGTACTCGAAGTGCAGGCATTCGCCGTTGCCGAGCAGGGTCATGCCGAAGGCTTGCGCCGTTTCCCGGGTTGCCCAGATCGGTTCGTAGTGCACTTCGCTGGCGTGGAAATCGAACGTCTTGATCCAGTAGGAACCGGTGCTCGTGGGAACCTCACGGTCCCTCCAACTGATGCCGGAGTAGCGAGTGCCCAGGGACAGGGCCGGGTTCTCGGGGTTGAGCGGGATCAGGTTGCCACGCACCTGGGCACTCGGCTGTGCCAACCCATGATCGTTGAACAGATAGGGGAAGCGACGGGGATCGAGCGCTGTTTCCACGCCGTCGCCGATAAAGGGGACACAGTTGAAGACTTGCATCGGATAGGGACCACGCACGCAAGAGGGCTAGAGGAAGGGCGTTCTGTCGCCCAATACCAGTCAATCAAATCATGAATCTGTGGGAGCGAGCTTGCTCGCGATGGCGGCGGCACATTCAACATTGAAGCACGCTGAACCACCGCTATCGCGAGCAAGCTCGCTCCTACAGGGGGTAACTATCGGCTATCAACTATACGGACGATGCGGCTCGCGTAACCAATCCATGCCGTGAGGCTGGCGCCAAGGCCGGACGGCGGCGCGCTTTTCAACCTGGGTCAGGCACAAAGCGTCCATCCAGTAGTAGACCATCAACAGGTGAAACACCTCATCGCCGCGCCGGTCCCAAATGACATCGTCCTGTTGGCGACCCGGCTCGATGGGCTTGAGCCGGCAGTCGCCCTGGTCGTGCATGCCCTGCAAACAGGCCCCCGTCTCGTAATTGATCAACAGGACCGGGTGGTTGATTTCCGGATAAGGTTTTTCCAGCTCGGGCATGTACCAGAATTGCCCGGGGTTGTGCCTGTCGGGCGTTTGCATGGCAATACGGGTTTTGTTTTGCGAATCGACCGCCAGTGCCGGTTTGTCGCCGGTATTGTTACGCACGATGTACAAGGCGGTGCGAGGGTCTTCCTCGGTCTTATCCATTTTGACCAGCTTGACCTTGCCGAACGAGTCGTGGGCAAGACGCGCCTTGATCTTCACCGTCGGGTTGAGATCCTTGCCCGCCTGGCCAAAACCGGCAATGAGTCCATCGACACCGGGCGCCTCGACGTCATTGCCCGCCAGTACATAGGTCAGGCCGGACAACGGGTTGGGTTGCATGTGCTTGGTCAGCGTTTCCCAGCGCTTGAGTGAAACCTCACTGGCGCCATTGGACAGCAGGGCTTCACGCATGGCGTACCCCGGGTAGTAGCGTGAGTCGCGCGGCCAGCGCTCGGTGGCCAGGAGCAATTTATGCCCGCTTTTTTGTCTCAGCAGCAGGGCCAGTGCATCCCAGAACTGGTCAAACTCCGTGGCAGATGCAGTCGCTGCGGGTGGGTAGTGAAAGCTATCGCTGGTTTCCTTGCTTTTGTTGTCGACGAACACCATTCGCAAGGCCGGGCCGGTTGCCGTGCCCTTGGGGGTGGTTTGCCGTCCGGAGCGGCCGAGGACAACCACCGACTCTTGCCAAGTCCCTTCAATTTCCGCTTTGTAGCTGGTGTACCACTGGTAGGCTTGCTCCAGGGCTGAACGGGTCTCGCCTTCCTTGACGAAGCGATAGACCGGCGCGATTTTCAACTCCACCACCGTCGGATCGTCGGGCAGCGATTCACGCCATTTGCCGAACTCCGCGTTGCAATTGCTGGGGTCCACTGCGTTGAAAGCGATAGCGTGCGTGCCTCCCTGGGTGGTCAGGTTGGCGTTGCGATGGGCGATGTTTTTCTTGACCGTTTCCGAGATCGACGTCGTCGCGCTACCACTGACGAATGCGCCGTATTCGGCCTTGACCATCGCATCGAGGGTGTTGGCCTGGCTGAGGAAGTGCTTGAGGGCGGTCATCGCATAGTTCAGCGAGCCGCCGACGGTCACTTCGCTGACGATATCGACGCCAAAATCGACGAGAAAATTGAAGAACGGCGTCGGGTTGCCTGGATCGAAGGTCTTGGGCAGGTCATCGACACGCTTCTTGAACGCTTCAGTGGCATTGGCGGGGTTGACTTCGAAGGTCAGTTTCCATAACCGCACCGTGTGACTGTAGAGCGCGGCTTCGCGTTCTTCGAGCGTCTTGATGTCGCTGCCGAAGGTGGCTTTGAAGCCGGCGGAAAAGGCGCCATATTTGCCGGAGGCCTCGACACTGGTCCGGGTATGCTTTTCGTATTCGTCGCGGGAGGAAAACGTCTCGGTCGAGAAATTGTCGTTGGCCACGACCGTGGACATGGTGACGTTTTTCCCCACGTTGTAGGCCGTTTTCCGGTACGGCACGGCGCGTTTGCCTGACTCGGTATCACCAACCTTCTGGCACTCCTTGCTGTCGTCGGCCCAGTCGAGCCGGTTCAGTCCACGCCCCAGCAGTTGCGAACCGCCGATATCCCGCAATTCGTCGCCTGCGTTGCCCTTCAGTCCATCGTTCATCGCCTTTCTCTCATCGTTCAGGTTTGTGTCAACTGGGTGCCAATTGATGGGAGCGAGTATCTGGAGGCGCGGGATAACCGGACAGTCCAGAGCGGTGTCAGTCCGGTATCAGTTTGGTATCAGGCCAAATGCCATCTTTTCGTGAATCCGGAGGAGACGCTGGAGTACACTCGATCGGCTGCCGTTGTCCCAGGGTAGAGGGCTATCGACATGGACACCCGACACAACACCTTTGCTGCCCTGCCCAAGCGCGATGCCTCGATATCCGATGGTCGTGTCCTGCTGGACGGCGTGTCGTTGAAAGGCCTGCGCAAACAGCATGGCCTGAGCCAGGAAACCCTGGCCGAGGCGTGCCTGAACCGGCATTTGTGCGTCTCGATCGCTTCCATCAAACGCGCCGAAACCGGCAAGCCAGTGCTTTACCGCACCGCTCGGCACCTGGCGACGGCCTTCGGGGTCGATGTGAGCGCGCTGCTGGGCGATCCCGCCTCGGCGGCTTTGGCCCACATCCAACAGACGATGAGCGAGTTGCACCAGGCCGCCTTTGCGCAACAGGCGCTGAAACAGGTCGATGACAGCGTTATCCGCTATGTGCTTGAACTGTCCTTTCGGATCGATGGGCTGCCCGCAGCGGCGTTGACGGAGGAAATCGAGCGTCTGGTGCGTCAGTTCGGAGGCGTTCCACTGGGGATTACGCAGGAGGTGATGATCGCCCAGTTCGGCTCTCCACAAGCGTATCGCAGTGATAGCGAGCGGGGCCTGCTCTGCGCGTTGGCGCTGAGCCGGGAACACTTCGTCACGCCCGGCCATGCCTTGTTGCTGCGGCTTGTGCGCCTGAGTGCCGAAACCACGGAGCCTGCGGTCGTGCCGGCCTTGCTCGCGCAAAAGCCGCTGCTGGATCGTCATGGGCACGCGCCGGTGTATGTTGCGCAGAACCTGCTGGAACAACTCGCAGCACGGTTTGAATTTTCGTCCAGTGACGATGAGTTTCGGGCCTATCGTAAATGCCTGCGCCCGCGCAGCCTCGACGAAAACGCGCCACGCCCCTTGGTGGGACGGGCCATCGAATTATTGCAGTTCAAGGCGGTGATCGAGGCCACCCAGGAATGCCAGGATGGGCACATCGTCTATGTGCGCGGCATGGCGGGCATTGGCAAGACTCGCCTGGTCAGCGAGTTTTTCGAAATGGCCCGGCAGCGTGGTTTCGCCTGCCATCGCGGCGATGTGCTGGATTTCGGCATGGACAACAGCCTGTGGCCTTTGGGCCAACTGGTGGCCAGCCTGCTCAACCTGGGGAGCGCGTCGCCCATCAGCGCGTCACTGTTGGACGCTGCCTTGTCCCGCCTGAAAGTGGCCGCCGAACATCGAATGTTCTTGCAAGTGCTGACGGGCGTGTCGTCTGTCGAGCCTCCGATCCTGTATGGCGCGATGAGCAACCAGGCCCGTACCCAGGGGCTGTTCCAGGCTTTACTCGAAGTGTTGCTGCGCGTCGCGGTGCAACAGCCCTTGTTGATCTGCCTCGAAGACTTGCACTGGGGCGATACCGCGCTGTTTACGCTGTTGGGCAAGCTGCTCGATGCTACTGACGAAGCACCGATCGTCTGGCTGCTGACGTCCCGCCCTGAAGGTGATCCGCTGGACGGTGAGATTCGTGCGCATTCCTCCAGCCCCATGAGCCTGCTCGACATCGCGCCGATCCGGGCGCGGGAGGCCACGCTCCTGGCGGAGCAATTTACCGAGGTCGAGCCGTGCTACCGGGCCGAATGTGTCGCCCGCGCCCAAGGCAATCCGCTGTACCTGACGCAACTGTTATCCAGCCAGCAAGGTGTTTTTCCCGACAGTCTGCGGCATCTGGTCCAGACCCGCTTTGACAAACTGGCCCCCGAGCAACGTCGCGCCCTGCATTACGCCGCCGTGCTGGGCAATCGCTTCGAGCTGACGCTGTGGCGCGAAGCGCTGGGGCAGCCTGGTTATCTGCCAACGACGGACATGCGCCAGGGCTTGCTGCGGGAAGTCGAGCCAGGCAGCTATCTGTTCGTTCACGACCTGGTCATGCACTGTCTCTACGACGCGATGCCCACGCTGCTTCGCGAGCAATTGCACGGTGAGGTGGCGAGCCTCTACCGCGAGCGTGATCGGGTGCTTTATGCCCAGCATTTGCTGCGAGCCAACGATCCGGCGGCGTTCGACGCGCTGTTGCTCGCCATGGCCGAAAAGCGCTTGGCCTGCCAGTACGACAGCGTTCTTGCCCTGGCCCGGCAAGGCTCGGCGTATGCCGAGCGTGCCCAGGGCAATTTTTCCTTTGCGTTGTTATGCGGCCAGGCGTGCTCGGGCCTGGGCCAGACCGTGGAGGCACGGGCGCATTTGCAGCGGGCATTGGCATTGGCCGAGCAACCACAGGATCAGATCGAGGCCGCGCTGGGGTTGGCAGCTGTCCTCAATACCCTCGATTGCCTGGACGAGGAGGAGCGCCTGATCGAGGCCATGCTGCCCATCGCCCAAGCCATGCAGGCCCATACAGCGCTGGCGCGGCTGAATCACTTGCGCGGGAACATCTATTTTCCACGGGGCGATTACGCCGAATGTCGCCGGCTCCATGAAGAGGCCCTGTCCTTTGCCCGCATCGGCCGGGACCTGCAAACCGAGGCCAAGGCCTTGAGTGGCATTGGCGACTCCTATTACGCACAAGGGCGCATGCAGACCGCCTACGAGGTTTTCGATCAATGCGTACGCCTGTGCGAGCGCAATGGCTGGGCACACGTGGAGGCGGGCAATCGCAGCGCCCGTGGCTCGGCGCAGCTCTACCTGGGCCAGCCGGAGCAAGCCTTGCGCGATGCCATGGAGGCCATCGAATGCAGCACCCGCCTGGGCAATCATCGGGCACAGGTGTTCTCGCGACTCACTGCGGCCTGGGTGCTGGTGGCGGGCGGCCAGGATGCCTTGGCGGAACAAGAGCTGACCTGCGCTTTGGCGCTGGCGCGCAACCTTGGTGCCAGCCGTTTCGAAGCGATCCTGCTGGAAGGGTTGGCGCGGGTGGTGTTGCGCCAGGGCGAACGCGGGCTGGCGCAGACTTTGATCATGGAGGCGGCGAGCCTGGTGGAACGCTTCGAGCTGCAGCGTTACATCGGGCCCTGGGTCTACGGCAGCCTGGCGATGATCAGCGAGGATGTGCAGCTCAGCCAACAGGCCTTGGCGACGGGCGAAGCCCAACTCACCCTGGCCTGCCTGGCCCATAATGCCTTGCGCTTTCGGGTGGCCGCTGCTGAAACCTGCCTGTTGGCGGGCAATACCGAACAAGCGATCTGGCATGGGCAACAGATGGCGGCGTTGCCCGAGTCGGCGTCGTGCGCCTGGATCAACCATCACGTGCGGTTGATCGATGTGGCGGGGCAGTGGCTGCGCAGCGCCGATCGAGCCAGCGGCGAGAAGTTGAAAGGGGTGGCGCGCGAAGCGCAGCAGATGGGATTCGTGGCGACGATGCCGAGGTTGTTGCAGGTACTGGATGTTTGATCGTTTCCCTGCACACCGTAGAGACTCGAGACAAAAACCGCACTTCATCGAAGCGCGGTTTTTTTTGCGATTTCTTAGAGGGGCCGTGTGTTTAGCCATTGGCCGCCAGGAATTGCTCGGTGCTCACCACACTCGCGTAGGCAAACCCCAGCGCGGCCATGAACGCCGCATGCACCTGGGCCGCAGGCACGACGACGCCGTTGAACTCCAGGTCGAGGGTGGCGCAGGCGTCATGGATCACGGTGACGCCGTAGCCCAGGTCCGCCGCCGCCCGAACCACGCCATCGACGCACATGTGGCTCATGCTGCCGACCACCACCAGTTGCTCGATGCCCTGATGATCGAGGATGGCTTGCAGTTCGGTTTCGCGAAACGAATTGACGAAATGCTTGAGCACCACCGGCTCGTCGGCGCGGTTGAGCACCTTGGGGTGCAACTGTGCCCCTTCGGAGCCAGGGGTGAAGAATGGCGCGTCGTCGGAGGTGAATTCGTGGCGGATGTGCACCACGCTGTCACCGGTCTGGCGAAAGGCTTCAATCAGGCGGGCGGCGTTATCGGCGGCGGCTTGGGCACCGACCAACGGCCATTTGCCCTGGGGGAAGTAGTCATTCTGGATATCGACTACGATGAGCGCTTGCTTGGACATGGGGGCTTCCTCGATCAGATTGGGTGTGAGGCCAGTATTGGCTTTTGTCGCCGCTTCGAGGATTGGCCGCAACGACAATAAGCGAGGGAAAACTGACAATGACGCAGCAAAGGGCAGTTGCCGAACTTGGGGTGCTCATCTACCCCGGCGCCCAACTGGCGGCGGTGCATGGCTTGACCGATCTGTTCGGTGTGGCCCAGCGGATCGCGGCCGAGCACGCCAGCGTGCAGTTGCCGCGGCTGCGGGTCAGTCATTGGCAGGCCGGCAGCGACGAGGCGCCGCGGCGGGTCTTCGACAGCGAAACCGGCCCGGCGGGTCCGTTGGTGGCGTTGCTGATTCCGCCCTCCATCGCTGGTTTCGACGACGACCTGGCATCGCCAACGCTGATGGATTGGCTGCGGGCGCAGCATGCGGGCGGCACCGTGCTGGGCGGGGTGTGCGTCGGCTCGATCCTGCTGGCCGAAAGCGGCCTGCTCGATGGGCGCAGCGCCACCACCCACTGGACCTCGGCCAAGTCCTTCGCCGCCCGTTACCCGAAGATCAAGCTCAACGCCGACAAACCCATCGTCGACGACGGCGACCTGATCACCACCGCCGGATTGATGGCCTGGTCGGAGCTGGGGCTGCGCCTGGTGGACCGCCTGCTCGGGCCCAGCATCGCCACACGTACGGCGCAGTTCCTGGTGATCGAGCACAGCGACAGTGCGAGCCAGTGCGGCAGCAACTTTGCGCCTATCCTCGGCCATGGCGACGGGGCGATTCTCAAGGTCCAGCATTGGCTGCAAAGCAGCGGCGCGGTAGAGGTTTCCCTCGGGGCGATGGCCGAACGGGCCGGGCTGGAGGAACGTACCTTCCTGCGCAGGTTCCGCGCCGCCACCGGGCTCAAGCCCACCGAATACTGCCAGCACCTTCGAGTCGGCAAGGCCCGGGAAATGCTCGAGTTCACCAATGGCACCATCGACCACATTGCCTGGACCGTCGGTTACCAGGACCCGAGTGCCTTTCGCACGACATTCAAGAAAATCACCGGGTTGGCGCCGAGTGATTATCGGGCGAGGTTTGGGGTGAACCCGCTGGGTTCTCCCAAACAGCAGTGACTCCTTTGTGGCGAGGGGATTTATCCCCGCTATGTGGGAGCAAGGCTTGCCCGCGAACAGGCGCCTCAATTTCTGAAAGACCGCAGCGCCTGCATCGCGGGCAAGCCTTGCTCCCACATAAATTCCCTTACCACAGGGGGTGACGTCTGCTGCTGGGCATCGTGCAATTTGCGGGATGCCGACCGTATGTCGTGCAGAATGAAACGGGCCAAGTGCTATCAACTGCGCACGATACGCCCGCTTGGCTGACCCGCCGCTGTCCATGCCCCCGTTGGCCTGATCTCTGCACCCTCCCTTATCTACAGCCATCGAGCGCAGGAAAAAGGGCAACGCATGACATCAGTCAATCGCAACAAACGGGTCGTGGCCTATTCGGTCAATCCACAAGCGCCGCGCCATGAGGTCGAGACCAATCGTGCGCTGGCCCAGTGGCTGGCACAGATCCTGGGGTGGGAGTATGGCGACAGTCATGACCCCCATGGCGGTCATGATCCATACCTATTGCCCACGCAAACTCTGATCGGGCCCGAGGCCTTGATGCGCCTGGCGGTCAAGGGGCCGGAGGATGTGTGGGGTGGATATGTCGAGCACGATTTTATCTGCACCAAGGCGATTACCCATGGTCTGTTGAATAAGGACGCCGTGGCACCCAAAGGCTGGTCGCCTCTGTTTGCCAAGCTCACCCGAGGCGCGGTGCTCGATGGCGTGACGGTTTTTTCGCTCAAGGATGCGCGCCCGGCCGCTGAGCACTTGCTGTACACCGGGCCCATCCGCCTCAAGCCGATCCATGCTTGTGCCGGACGTGGCCAACGGCTGATCAAGAGCCTGGCCCAGTTCGATGAAATAGCCGCCGCGCCGGACGCCCAGGCGCTGTTTCGCGAAGGGGTGGTGCTGGAACAGCACCTCAACGAGATCAAGACCCAGAGCGTCGGCCAGAGCTTCATCAACGGCAAGGTCCTGAGCTATTGCGGCGTGCAGCACCTGACCCACGACAGCGAAGGGTTGGAGGTGTACGGCGGGTCGGATTTGCTAGTGGTGCAGGGCGGCTATATCGAGTTGCTCAGGCTCGAACTGCCCGACGATGTGCGCGAGGCGGTGCGCCTGGCGCAAGTGTTCGATGACGCCGCCAACCAGGCCTATCCGAGTTTTTTTGCGTCGCGGCGCAATTACGACATCGCCCAGGGCCTGGATGCTGCCGGCCAGCCTCGTGGCGGTGTGTTGGAGCAGTCGTGGCGCATGGGCGGCGCCAGCAGCGCCGAACTGGCGGCGTTGCAGGTGTTCGTCGAAACGCCTGAAACCAGCGCGGTGCGAGTGTCCTCGGTGGAAACCTACCTCGACCAAGCGCTGCCGACCGGCGCCAGGGAGGTCTATCGCGGCGCGGCGCACAACAGCGACTTCCTTCTCAAATATGTAACGGTTCAATCCTATGACGGCTAGAAGTGAAACCATTCAGATCGAGATCGACGATGAACGCATGAACGGGACGTTCCTGAGCCCCAAGTCGAAAGTCCCTGGCGTGTTATTCGTGCACGGTTGGGGCGGCAGCCAGGAGCGGGACCTGGAACGGGCCAAAGGCATCGCCGGCCTCGGTTGCGTGTGCCTGACCTTCGACCTGCGCGGGCACACCGGCGGGGCGGGGATCCCATTGTCACGGGTCACCCGCGAGGACAACCTGCGGGATCTGCTGGCGGCATACGACCGCTTGCTCGCCCACCCAGCCTTGGATACCTCGGCGATTGCCGTGGTGGGCACCAGTTATGGCGGTTACCTGGCCTCGATCCTGACCTCGCTGCGCCCGGTGCGCTGGCTGGCCCTGCGGGTGCCGGCGCTGTACCGCGACGAGCAATGGCACACGCCCAAGCGCGACCTGGACAAGAGCGACCTGCTCGATTACCGCAGCACCCTGGTACACGCCAGCACCAATCGTGCCTTGCAGGCGTGTTCGCAGTTCACCGGCGATGTGTTGCTGGTGGAATCGGAGACCGACGACCATGTGCCCCATGCCACGATCATGAGCTACCGGGCGGCGTGCCAGCAGACCCATTCGCTGACCCACCGCATCATCGACGGCGCCGACCATGCGCTGAGCGACCCTGTGTCACAACAGGCCTACACCTCGATCCTGGTGGGCTGGATCACGGAAATGGTGGTGGGAGAGCGGTTGAGCATTATCCAGGAACGGTAGATGTGTGGCGTTCAAGCGGGCGTCATCGCGAGCAGGCTCGCTCCCACGTTGGATCAGCGGTGAGCACAAAATTGATGATCATCACCTATCCCTTGTGGGAGCGAGCCTGCTCGCGATGGGGCCCGACTAGGCACCCAATCATTTAAGCCCGGGCTTGACCCGCAACGCCTTGGCCTTCGCCTCGATCACCAGGTACATCACGACTGTGATCAACAACGGCAAGATGAAGTAGATCGCCCGGTAAGCGATCAGCCCCGCCAGCAGACTACCCCGCGACACCTCGTGCTGCAGCAGCGCGATGAACACTGCCTCCAGTACCCCAAGCCCCGCCGGAATATGGGTGATGACCCCGGCAATGCTGCTGATCAGCAATACCCCGAGCACCATTGGATAATCCAGTTTGCTGGGCAGCAAAGTGAAAATCACCGCCGCCATCAACGACCAGTTCAGCGCGCCCAACGCCAGTTGCAGCACCGCCATGCGCAGGGACGGCAGATTGATTTCCATGCCGCGAACGGTCCAGGCCCGCCGCTTGGAAAACCGACAGGCCGCCAGGTAAGCGGCACTCGCCAGCAATAACAGCACGCCGACGCCTTGCAGCGCATCGCTGCTGAGTTTCCAGCCCGGCGGCATTGTCACCAGGCCGCTGCTGAACACCGCCCCGGCCAGGGTCATGTAGCCGAACCAGTTGGTGGCCAGGCTCAGGCCAAGGATCTTGGCGATGTTGCCGGTGCTGACCCCCAGCCGCGAATACAGCCGATAGCGCATGGCGATGCCGCCAACCCAGGCACTGAGGTTGAGGTTGAAGGCGTAACTGATCACCCCCACCGGCAAGATCTGCCGCCAACCCAGTTTCTGGCGGATGTAAGTGCGACCGATCAGGTCGAAGCAGGCATAAGTGATGAAGCTGGTGACGGTCAGCGCGGCGGCGATGATCAAGGTACGCACCTTGAAATCGGCCAGGGTGGCGAACACTTCGGACCAATCGATGCGCCGGGCCAGGGCGGTGAACAACACGATCAACAGCAGGAAAAACGCCAGGGTCAGCGGTCTTTTCCAGCGGTTCCAGCGGGATTTGGGCTTGGCCTGCTCCGGCGCATGGGCATCTCTCGGCGCAGCGTGCGCTTCAGAGTGGTTCATGGGGTTCGCTCCGGACCGCCGTCGGCGGCGAAAAAGGTTTCAGACGCGGTTTATGGGCCGGCAGCCAGCCGGCCCAGGCCGGGAAGTGGCGCAAAAAGTGGAACACCATGAAACCGATGGTCATGCGCCACAACAGGCCGCGGGGCGCGTGGTTTTCCGGCATGACGGTGCAATGGTTGCGGCTCAGGTAATCGAGGCGCTCGAACAGCTCGCGGTTGAACGCCCGGTCGCGGATCAGCACATTGGCTTCCAGGTTCAGGGACAGGCTCAGCGGGTCGAGGTTGCTCGACCCCACCGTGCTCCAGTCCTCATCCACCAGGGCGACCTTGCCGTGCAGCGGTCGCTCGCAATATTCGTAGATCACCACGCCGGCCTTGAGCAGGTAGCTGTAGAGCATGCGCGCGGCGAGCTTGGCGATCATCATGTCCGGCTGGCCCTGCAGGATCAGCCGCACCTGCACGCCACGCCGCGCCGCGTTGCGGATCTCGCGCAGCAACCGGTAGCCGGGGAAGAAATAGGCATTGGCGATCACCACCCGCCGCTGGGCACTGCGCAGCACTTGCAGGTAGACCTCTTCGATATCGGTCTGGTGTTCGTGATTGTCCCGATAGACCAGGCGCACCTGGCCGTCATGGTCGCTGAACGCCAGCTCGTTGCGGCGGCTGCGGCGGCGTTGCCACCAGTATTTGGCCCGGGCGGGCCGGCCGCTCTGCAACAGCGCGAAGTGATGGATATCCACCACCGCCGGGCCTTTGACCTCCACGGAATAGTCCTGCTTGGCCTCGGGACCGAAATCGCCCAGGTGGTCGGCGGAAAAATTGATCCCGCCGATAAACGCAATCACCCCGTCCACCACCACGATCTTGCGGTGCAGGCGACGGAACCAGTTGGTGCGGATCCCCAAGTAGCGGGGCGCCGGGTCGAACATCTGCAAGCGCACCCCGGCATCGCTCAACGAGGCGAGGAATTCGGTGGTCAGCTCACCGCAGCCGAAGCCATCGAGGCTGACGGTGATGCGCACGCCACGCTGGGCGGCCTCCACCAGCAGGTCCCGCAGTTCGCAGCCGACCTTGTCCTCGAACAGAATGAAGGTCTCCAGAAGGATTTCTGTCTCGGCCCGGCGAATGGCTTCGAAAACCCTGGGGAAATATTCCTCGCCGTTTTCCAGCAGCTTGACGCGATTGTTGCCGTGCCAGCCGTATTCGATATCGGCCAGTGCCGGGTTGCGCTCGGTGGGCGGAACTTCAATTTGCTCCACCGTCGCCTTGTTCACCGTCGCGCTCATAATTCGATCTCCACCGACAGCGGTGCATGGTCGGAGAGGTGCGACCAGGGTCGTACGCTCAACACCTTGGGATGATGGGCCTTGAGGTTACGCACGTAGATGCGGTCCAGGCGCAGGATGGGCAGGCGGGCCGGAAAGCTGCGGGCTGGCTTGCCCAACCGCTCGGCGAACACTTCGCGCAGGCCGCAGGGCTTGAGCAGCTCGCTGGCCTTGCCGCGCCAGTCGTTGAAGTCCCCGGCGACGATCACGGGAGCCTCGGGCGGCAGCTCGCTCAAGCGCTGGCAAAGCAGTTGCAATTGCTCGACCCGATGCCCTTCGCGCAGCCCCAGGTGGACGCAAATGGCGTGGACTTGCGGGCCGTCGGCGCCCGGCAGGCGCAGCACGCTGTGGAGCATGCCGCGGCTTTCGTGGCCGCTGATGGACACGTCGATATTGTCGTGGCGGATGATCTGGAATTTCGACAACAGCGCATTGCCGTGGTCGCCCGCCGGATAGACCGCGTTGCGCCCATAGGCGAACTGCGGCCAGAGACTGTCGGCGAGGAACTCGTACTGCGGCATGCTCGGCCAGTTGTTGTAGCGCTGGGGGTGATGTTCGTGGGTGCCATGCACTTCCTGCAAAAACACCACGTCGGCGGACACGCTGCGCACCGCCTCGCGCAGTTCCGGCAGGATGAAGCGGCGATTCAGGGCAGTGAAGCCCTTGTGGGTATTGACCGTCAGGACGGTGAAACGGCTGACCCGGTCAAGGTCCTGGCCCAAGTGCTGGATCGGGTCGCGGCTCGCTTCGGTGGATTCCGGAATGCTCATGGCAATACTCCCTCGGCCGGGCGCACGCCGGGCGCGGTAGCGAGGTCTTTGTCCAGGTCGAAGTGCTCCAGCAAGTGCCGTGCGTCGTAGGGCGCGCGGACTTTGATGTCGTTGTCGAAATAGCAGAACACTTCCCGGTGCTTGCGTGCCCGGGGTTTCTTGTTTGGGTCGATCAAGTGGGCGTCGGCAGGTTGTTTGCCATGACTCCAGGCCGCGATCCGCTCGCCCCAGCGTTTCAACGCTGCGTCGGTGTAGCCACTGGCGTACAGTTCCTCGGCACCGTGCAGGCGCAGGTAGACGAAATCGCTGGTGACGTCTTCGCGATAGGGCCATTTGCCGGCGGTGTCGGCGATCACCAGGGCCACGTCGTAGCGCTTGAGCAACGTGACGAAGTGCGGGTCGATGAAGCTCTCGTGGCGGATTTCCACGGCGTGGCGCAGCGGGCGCTTTTTGTCCGTCGTGGTGCTGGCGTGGCCGTCCAGGCGTGGTTCGTGCTCCCGGGCCAGGGCGGCGGCGCTTTCGGTGTCGTGGGGCAGTTGCTTGAGGAAGTCTTCGAACAGCTCGGGGTCGAATTTGAAGCTGGGGGGAAACTGCCAGAGAATCGCGCCGAGTTTTTCCTTGAGCTCCAACACGCCGGAGGCGAAGAAATTGGCCAACGGCTTGTGGATATCTCGCAGGCGCTTGATGTGGGTAATGAACCGCGGGGCCTTGACGCTGAACACGAAGCCGGGCGGCGTTTCGGCGTACCACTGGGCATACCGTTCGGGACGTTGCAGGGCGTAGAACGATCCATTGATTTCGATGCTGTTGACCGCGCGCGAGGCGAATTGCAATTCCCGTTTCTGGGTCAGCCCCTTGGGGTAGAAGTCCCCCCGCCAAGGCGTGTAGCGCCAGCCGGAAATACCAATGTGGATCGCCGTCATGTATCCCTCCCGTGCCAATGACCTCGTACCGCCTGTGTCTTTTGATGACCGCCGCGCGCGCTGGAAAGTTTCGATGGAGTGCCCGGCGGCAGTGAACTTGTGGCGAGGGAGCTTGCTCCCGCTGGGGCGCGCAGCGGCCCTGTGTTTTGGGGCTGCTGCGCAGCCCAGCGGGAGCAAGCTCCCTCGCCACAAGGTTTTGTATTGACCTTCGGAGCGAACTTGCCGGCCCAATATTGATCAGTTCCTTACCGATCCCGTGTGAAGGAGCCTCGCGTTTTGTCTCGATTGAGCACTGTATTGCTGCTGTTCTTGCTGGCGATGAGCGGCACCAGCGCCTACGGGACCGCCGCTGTCCCCGGCACCTCCAAGCCCGACGAACCGCCCGCCGAGCCCGCGCCGCTGGTACAGGGCGGTTTGCTGGGGGCGATCAGCTCGAGCATCGATGACGTCCAGGACAAGCTCGACCTCAACCAGAGCCTGGTGGACGCCTGGCGTTTGCGGGCGGATCGGGCGGCGGATGAGATGGACCGGCTGGTAGACCAGACGTCCCGTTCGTCCTGGCGCGTGGCGGGGGATTTCCTGTTGTTGTCGGGCGTCTGGATCGGCGCTTTTGCGTTGATCTGGTCGGGGGCGCGGCTGTTGTTGCGACACCTGGGGCGGCGCCGCTGGCTGCGTACCCGCCAGCGCCTGCGTGACTTGCTCGGTTATCTGCTGCCATACACCGCTGCGGCGGTGATCTGCCTGCCGCTGACCCTGTACGTCAGCCACTTCCTGCAGGTTTCGGTTGGCCGGGCCCTGGCGCTGTGCTTCGCCTACGCCACCAGCAGCGGCATTTTCTCCACGTCGGTATTTCTTTGCGTAATCGTGATGTTCAATGCCGGGCACAAACGTCGGGCGGTGGCGATGATCCGCCGTTTCTGTCCCCGGCCGTTGTTCATGATCGGCTTTCTCGCCGCCCTCAGCGATGCCCTGACCAGCCCGCAGATCGCCCGGCAACTGGGTGGCAACATCACCAGCAGCATCGCGGTATTCACGGGTTTGTTCGCCTCGGTGATCTTTGGCTGGCTGGTGATTCGCATGCGCAGGCCCGTGGCGCACCTGATCCGCAACCGCCCGCTGGCCCAGCGCTTGAAGCAGCCAGCCTTGCAGGAGTCGCTGCGGATTTTCTCCGGGCTCTGGTATTGGCCGATCCTGTTGATGGTACTGGTGTCGGCGGTGAGCCTGATCGGTGTTGGCGAGGACAACCAGAAAGCCCTGCGTTGTGCCTTGTTCACCACCATCCTGCTGATCGCGACGGTGTTTCTCAGCACCGTGTTCCAACATGTCTTCAAATCGCCCAAGGCCGAAGCCATCCAGCGCAACAGCGCCTACAAGGGGCGTCTGCTGAGCCTGCTGCATGCCTTGCTGAGGATCGTCATGGCGGTGGCGTTCATCGAGATTCTCGGGCGGATCTGGGGTATTTCCCTGTTCGAGTTCGCCTCACGCAATGCCGTGGGCCGGGCGATCAGCGATTCCTTGAGCCGCATCGGACTGATCTTCCTGATGACCTGGCTCACCTGGGTGGTGCTCGACACGGCGATCCAGGAAGCCTTGAAACCGCCGCTGAACAAGCGCGGGGCCCGCCAGCCCAGCACCCGGGTCAAGACCATCCTGCCGCTGTTGCGCAACGCGGCAAAAATCATCCTGGTAGTGATTTGCGCAATCACCACCATGGCCAACCTGGGCATCAACGTCGCGCCGTTGCTGGCCGGTGCCGGGGTGGTGGGGCTGGCGATCGGTTTCGGTTCGCAGCAACTGGTGCAGGACGTGATCACCGGGCTGTTCATCATCATCGAAGACACGCTGTCCATCGGCGACTGGGTGGTGCTCAGCTCCGGTCACGCCGGCACGGTCGAAGGCCTGACCATCCGCACTTTGCGCCTGCGCGACGGCAAGGGCTTCGTGCATTCGGTGCCGTTCGGCCAGATCAAGGCCGTGACCAACCAATCGCGGCAATTTGCCTTTGCGTTTTTCTCCGTGCAATTCACTTACGACACCGATGTCGACCAGGCCATCGAGCTGATCCGCGAAGCCGGGCGCGCGATCTCCGAAGACCCGTTCCTCAAGTTCAACCTGCAAGGGCCGCTGGATGTGTTCGGCGTGGACAAGATGGACCTCAACGGCGTGGTGCTCACGGCGCAGTTCCGCACCGTGTCGGGTGGGCAATATGCGGTGAGCCGGGCGTTCAACCAACATCTGAAGAAGCTTGTGGATAACGACCCTGCGGTGCATTTCGCGCAGACTTATCCACAGCAGGTGGTGATGCCGAAGCGGTTTGTCGAGGAGTTGCAAGAAGAGCGAGATGAGGTGCCCAATCAACCTCAGTAGTTGGGAAGGTTTTGTGGCGGGCTGCTGGCCTCATCGCGAGCAGGCTCGCTCCCACAATGGATCTTTAGTGGATTCGGAATTTGCGTTCACCACAAATCAACTGTGGGAGCGAGCCTGCTCGCGATGAGGCCAGTGCAACCACCTCAACCTTTCTGAATGAGCTTGTTCCTCAGCTCAGCCATCCCCTGCCCATCCAACTCCACCCAAAGATGCTGCTTGCCAGCAATCTGCGCCGCCACCGGCAAGCCATCGCGATACACCAACCGATTACTCGCCAGCGCCGGCACTTTCGCTCCCGGCAGCAAGGTGCCGGCCAGGTTCAGCGGGTCGACGCCACACACCACCACCAGGCTGCCATCGGCGGGACGGCGGCGGGTTTCGCGCAGCAGCGGGATGGCCTCGGGCAGGGCGAATTGTTCGCCTGCCAGGCCGCTGACGAACCTGCCGCCACGAATCTCGCCCCGCGCCTCCAGGCGATGAAAGGTGCGCAGCAGCTCACGCCAGCTCGGCAACCAATCGGCCTCCCGCTCCAGCAGGCGCCAGAACACCACGCCATAACGGCGCAGCAAGGTCATGGCGATGTGTTCCAGGGTCTCTGGCGCTATAGGGGTTGCCTGGGGTTGCGGCGAACTGCGACGCAACAAGGCCCAGCGCCCGGCGTCGTCCATGCCACCGACAAACGCGCCGCGCCCGCGCCGGCTGCTACGGGCCTGGCGTTTGCTGGCCGGGGTGATCAGCGCGCGCAAGCCAGCGAAGCTGTCGGCATTCACTAGCCCGGCGCCCACCAGTTCCTGCAAGGCGATTTCCAGTTCGCTGCGCAGCAGGTGGGCTTCGTGGGCCAGTTCATCAAAAAACAGCGCGCCGTGTTCGCTGAGGGACTGATGGACTTTTTGGGTCTTGGGCGAAAGCTCATCGAGGGCTGTTTGCCCGGCCAGGCTGCTCCACAACGCCACCTGATTGCGCGGCAGCAATACCACCGGCGTACTGCGCAGGGCGCTGGCGGAAGGTTTCTGGCGCGCGCTCAGGCGCGTCCATACCCATTTGCCACTGCGGCAAAGTTCATCGAGCCAACCGGGCGAATAGTCCTTGATTCGCGCTGGCAGCAGGTCACTGTCCCAGGCTGACGCGGCGCCAGGGTAGCCTTCGAATTGACTCAGGATCGATGGCAGCACGGCATTTCCGCGGCCTTGGGTCGACGACGACAAATGCTGCCAGTCGAACAGAAAGCGCATGAAATCCTGCAACATCACCGGTTCGATTTCCCGGCGCAGACGCTTGACCGTATAGCGATGGATGCGCGCCAGCAAATGCCGCTCGCACCACTCCTCCTGCCCGGTGCCCGGCGTGAACCGGCCGCGCAGCACGTAGCCTTGCTGTTCCAGTTGTGCCAGGGCCTGGGTGACCTGCGGGGTGGACAACCCCAGAGGGTAGGCGATGGCCTTCAACGGCAGCGGACCAAAGGCACTGAGCCGGGCGCGAAGCATTTCCACCACGGCTGCGTCGCTGTCCCAGGCTTCATCGAAACCGGCCAGGGGCGTCAGTGGCGGTTGCCATTGGACCTGTGGATAAACCGCTTGCAGACACGTCAGCCGTTCCAGCGCCACCCACAGCCCGCGTTCGGCGCTGATCTGCACGTGGCTGGCGCGACCGCGTTCGGCCAGGGTCTGCAACCAGGCCAGCCACGGCGGATGGGCGCTGGCTTCGCTGTCGGCGATACAGGCCAGGCTCATCAGCGCTTCGTGCATTTCATCGAGATTGGCCGGCGTCGGCCAGGCTTCATCGCGGACTGACTGGATGGCCTCGGCGTCCAGGGCGCCAAGGTCGTCGGTGGACTGTGGATCGCTCCAGCGCCGGTTGATCACCGCCTGGGTCCGCCGTTCTTCCAGCGGCGCGTCGTCGAGAAAGGTGTAGGGCCGGGCACTGAGGATTTCTGCCGCCAGGGGCGAGGGCGCCGGCAGGTCGCGACTGATCAGGCGAATCTCGCCCGCTTCCATGCGCCGCAACAGCGTCAGCCAGCCTTCGCAGTCCATGGCTTCGTGCAGGCAATCGTCGAGGGTCTGCTCCACCAGCGGGTGGTCGGGGATTTCGCGCTCGCCGGCGAGGTTTTCCAGGCAGGCGATCTGGTCCGGGAACACGCTGGCGATCAGGTCTTCGCTTTTCATCCGCTGGATCTGCGGGGCGACTTTGCGCCCGCCGCTGTAGCGCGGCAAGGCCAGGGCCACGCCGGCATTCCAGCGCCAGCGCACGCCGAACAACGGCGCATCCAGCACCGCCTGGACCAGGATCTGTTCGGCGCTGTGGCTGTTGAGGTAGCGCCAGACCTCGTCCAGCTCGAAGCTGTGGCTGGTGGACAGCGAGAGCACGATGGCGTCTTCACTGGCGGCAGCCTGCAATTCGAAATTGAAGGTGCGGCAGAAGCGCTTGCGCAAGGCCAGGCCCCAGGCGCGGTTGATACGGCTGCCAAAGGGCGTGTGGATGATCAGTTGCGTGCCGCCGGACTCGTCGAAAAACCGCTCCATCAGCAACGTGTCCTGGGACGGCAGGGCGCCGAAGGCCCGGCGCGCCGGGGCCAGGTAGTCCACCAGTTGCTCGGCGCTGGCCAAGTTCAGTTGCAAGGTGCCGGTGAGCCAGTCGAGGGCCGGCTGCAGATCGCCTGGCGTGGCGCCGAGCAGTTGATCGAGCTGGGCTTGCAGGCGAGCCACCGCCTGGGACAGTTCGGCGCTGCGCCCCGGGGCTTCGCCGAGCCAGAACGGGATGGTCGGCGGTTGGCCCTGGGCGTCCTCGACCCGCACGCGCCCGGTCTCGACGCGAATGATGCGGTACGACGTATTGCCCAACTGGAACACATCGCCAGCGATGCTTTCCACGGCGAAATCTTCGTTGACGCTGCCGATGTTCAGCCCTTGGGGTTCGAGCAGCACACTGTAGTCGGCGTTGTCCGGGATGGTGCCGCCACTGGTCACGGCGGTTAGCTTGCTGCCCCGGCGCCCGCGCAAGGTGCGGCTGACGGCATCGCGGTGCAGGTAGGCGCCGCGCACGCCCTGGCGACCGTTAAGGCCTTCGGCGAGCATGTGCAGCAACGCCTGGTAGTGATCGTCGTCCAGTTCGGCGTAGGGCGAGGCGCGACGCAAGGTCTCCAGCAACGCCTGTTCCGGCCATTCCTGGCAACTGACTTCGGCGACGATCTGCTGGGCCAGTACATCCAGGGGCGCCTTGGGGATGTGCAAAATGTCCAGCTCGCCACGGCGCACGCAATCGAGCAGGGCGGCGCATTCGATCAAGTCGTCACGGCTGGTGGCGAACAACCGTCCCTTGGGCGTGCCGCCCACCTGGTGTCCGGAGCGACCGACCCGTTGCAGGAACGCCGAGATCGAACGGGGCGAAGCGATCTGGCACACCAGGTCGACATCGCCAATATCGATGCCCAGCTCCAGGGACGCGGTGGCGATCAGCACCTGCAATTGGCCGCGCTTGAGGCGCTGTTCGGCGTCGAGGCGAAACTCCTTGGCCAGGCTACCGTGATGGGCGGCTACGGCGTCTTTGCCCAGGCGCTCGCTCAGATGACGGCTCAGGCGTTCGGCCAGGCGCCGGGTGTTGACGAACACCAGCGTGGTGCGATGTTCCCGGGCCAGTTCGGCGAGGCGGTTGTAGACCAGCTCCCAGACGTCATTGGCCATCACCGCCGAGAGCGGTACGGGCGGCACCTCGATGTCCAGGTCCCGGGGGCGGGCGTGGCCGATGTCGACGATTTCACATGTGCGTCCTTCGCCGACGAGAAAACGTGACACCGCTTCGATGGGCTTTTGCGTGGCGGACAGGCCGATGCGCACCAGCGGTTCGGCGCACAGGGCTTGCAGGCGCTCCAGGCTCAAGGCCAAGTGACTGCCGCGCTTGCTGGCGGCGATGGCATGGATTTCGTCGACAATCACCGTGCGCGTGCTGGCGAGCATTTGCCGGCCGGAGTCGGAGCCGAGCAGCACGTAGAGCGATTCGGGCGTGGTCACCAGAATGTGCGGCGCGGTCTTGCGCATTGCCGAGCGGTCTTTTTGCGGCGTGTCGCCGGTGCGCACGGCGGTGCTGATAGGCAAGGGCGGCAAGCCCATTTTCTGCAACTGCTCGGTGATGCCGGCCAGTGGGGTTTGCAGGTTGATCTGGATATCGTTGCTCAAGGCCTTGAGCGGCGAGACATAGACCACCAGGGTCTGGTCCGGCAGGCCGCCTTGTTCCAGGCCGCGATGCACCAGCTCGTCGAGCACCGCGAGAAACGCCGTCAGGGTCTTGCCCGAACCGGTAGGGGCCGCTACCAGGGTCGAACGCCGCTGGCCGATCAACGGCCATGCCTGGGCCTGGGCGGCCGTGACCGCCGGGAAAGTCTGGCTGAACCAGGCGCGCACGGCGGGGTGAAAGCCTGCCATGGCGTGGTCGGCGGGGAGAGGCAGATTCATGGGGCAGTTATGCGGGTGGGAGGGGGAAGATGCAAGTACCGTCCGGGACCTGTGCATAACTTTGAAGTTGATACTGTCCCTGTGGCGAGGGGATTTATCCCCGCTGGACTGCGCAGCAGTCCCTGTAATTGCCACCTGGGTGGGTCAGATTCACCTCATTTGCTTGGTTGGGGCTGCTACGCAGCCCAGCGGGATAAATCCCCTCGCCACAAGTGAGCGACCAGCCTTGAAAGACCGTCAAACCTGATGATCTGCACTTTACGGATGACGGTTGCGCACTAAACCCGCAAAATGCAACGATTCCGGCAACGCCTGCGGGCGTTGTCGACCAAATTCTTGTGCCAACAGACTGGGCCTGCTGACTTTATGCGAATGCGCCTTATGTTACTGGGCGGCGGAAATGCCCTTGGGCAGGCGCTGATTCGCCTCGGTGCAGAAGAAGACATCGGTTTTCTTGCCCCCCGCCCGCCCGAAGACGGTTGGGATGCCGCGAGCCTGACGCAACTGCTCGACGACACCCGCCCGGACGCCTTGATCAACCTGGCGTACTACTTCGACTGGTTTCAGGCCGAGGCCGTCAGCGAGCAGCGCCTGGCTGGCCAGGAGCGCGCGGTCGAGCGCCTGGCCGGGCTGTGCCAGCATCACAACATCATCTTGTTGCAACCGTCGAGCTATCGGGTGTTCGACGGCTCCCGCGCCACCGCTTACAGCGAAAAGGACGAGCCCGTGCCTTTGGGCCTGCGCGGCCAGGCGTTGTGGCGGATCGAGCAGAGTGTGCGCGCCACCTGCCCGCAGCATGTGCTGCTGCGTTTCGGCTGGCTGCTGGACGACAGCGCCGACGGCATCCTCGGACGTTTCCTAGCCCGGGCCGAGCAGCCTGAAGAGCTACTGCTGGCGGATGACCGGCGGGGTAATCCAACGCCGGTGGACGATGCCGCGCGGGTGATCATCTCGGTGCTCAAGCAACTCGATTGCGCCGCGCCGCTGTGGGGCACCTACCATTACGCCGGCCACGAGGCGACCACGCCGCTGGCACTGGGCCAGGCGATCCTCACCGAAGCCCGCGCCCTGCATCCCCTGGCAATTGAGTCGCCCACCCCCCAGGCCCACGCCGCACGGCCGGACGCGGCGGAAGAACCGCAGCACGCGGTCCTGGCCTGCAAGAAAATTCTGCACACTTTCGGGATCAAGCCCCGCGCCTGGCGCGCGGCACTCCCGGGCTTACTGGATAGGTTTTATCGTCATGGCTGAAGGCCCTGTTTTAATCACTGGCGGCGCGGGTTTCATTGGTTCGCACCTGACCGACGCCTTGCTCGCCAAGGGACATTCGGTACGCATCCTCGATGACCTGTCCACCGGCAAGCGCAGCAACCTGCCGCTGGACAACCCGGCGGTCGAACTGATCGAGGGCGATGTCGCCGATGCCGCACTGGTGGCGCGGGCCATGGCCGGTTGCAGCGCGGTGGCGCACCTGGCGGCGGTGGCCTCGGTGCAGGCTTCGGTGGACGACCCGGTGCGCACCCACCAGAGCAACTTCATTGGCACCCTGAACGTTTGCGAGGCCATGCGCCAGGCCGGCGTGAAACGGGTGCTGTTCGCCTCCAGCGCAGCGGTTTATGGCAACAACGGCGAAGGCGAGTCCATCGACGAGGAAACGCCCAAGGCCCCGCTCACGCCGTATGCCTCGGACAAGCTGGCCAGCGAGTTCTACCTGGACTTCTATCGCCGCCAGCACGCCCTGGAGCCGGTGGTGTTTCGCTTCTTCAACATCTACGGCCCGCGCCAGGATCCGTCCTCGCCGTACTCCGGGGTCATCAGCATCTTCAGCGAACGGGCACAGAAAGGCCTGCCGATCACCGTGTTCGGCGACGGCGAGCAAACCCGGGATTTTGTCTATGTCGAAGATTTGGTGGACTTGCTGGTGCAGGCCATCGAGAAGCCCGCGGTGGAAGTGGGCGCGGTGAACGTCGGCTGGAACCAGGCCACGACCCTCAAGCAAATGCTCCAGGCCCTGGCCGCCGTGGTGGGCGACCTGCCACCGATCAGCTACGCCCCGGCGCGCTCCGGCGACATCCGGCATTCGCGGGCTGACAATCGCCGCCTCTTGGAACGCTTCAGCTTTCCAGCGCAAACGCCGATGAGCGTGGGGCTGGCGCGGCTGCTGGGACGCTGAGTTTCACAGTCCCACAAATAAGGCGCCTTTCGGGGCGCCTTTTTCGTGAGTCATGCATCGCCTTTGTGGCGAGGGAGCTTGCTCCCGCTGGACTGCGAAGCAGGCCCAAAGCATTTGCGACCGCTTCGCGCTCGAGCGGGAGCAAGCTCCCTCGCCACAGGGTGTGTTGTCTCTTTGCGATGGTGCGCGGGCTTAGAACTTGTAGCCCAACCCCACCATGTAGATCCACGGATCCACATCGACATTCACCTTGGCCCGGGTCCCGCCGGCCACGGCGTTGTTGTCCACATATGCAGTGGTGTCGATGTCGATGTAGCGAACCTGGCCGTTGATCATGATGTTGTCGGTCAACATGTAGTCAGCACCCACTTGCCACGCCATGCCCCAGCTGTTGCTTGCGCGAAAGTTGCTGAAGCCGTTGGCGCTGGCTTCGCTGCCGACGTGTTCGTCGTAGATCCAGGTGTAGTTGATGCCGGCGCCGACATAAGGCTGGAACGCCGACTTGGCGTCGAGCGGATAGTAGACCAGGCTCAGGGTTGGCGGCAGGTGCTTGAGGGTGCCGAGCTTGTTGTTGGCCGCGCCCAGGGCGGTGCCTTTGATCTTCACGTCGTGCTCGAACGGCGAGGCCGCCAGCAGCTCGATCCCCAGGTTGTTGGTGATCATGTAGGCGAAGTTCAGGCCCAGTTGCGTGTCGCTGCTCATGGTCGCCTTGCCGCCCAGGTCGGCGCCGGCCAGCGGGCCACGGTCGACTTTGACGCTGGAACTGTCGGCCTCTGGATTGACGGTAATGGCACCGGCGCGAACGATGATGTCGCCAGCGGTGTGGGCCTGGGCGAGTGGGGCGGCGAGCGCGAGGGCGACGAGGGAAGCGCTGAGCAAGGACTTGTGCATGGGGGCTCCAGAGGACATTTCAAAATTGATGTCCTATGGTACGAAGCCGTCTGGGCAGGTCTTTTGACTCAGCTCAATGAAAGTGTGATGAGCATTCAAGGGCCCCATCGCGAGCAGGCTCGCTCCCACAGTCGACCGAGTTTTTTCAGAAGCAATCCGGTCCAATGTGGGAGCGAGCCTGCTCGCGATAGCTATTTCATCGCCAACACATCACCACCAGATTCACTCCGGCAGCTCATACACATAAATCTTCTCAGCCTCCATCTGATACCCAGCATCCGCCAGTTCGCTGGTGGACGGCTTGACCTGCATCGGCCCTTCGACCCAGTACGGCTGGTACAACTCGTCGAGCTTGACCCCGACCTCGCTTTTCACATGCACGATCTGATTGGACGGCGGTGGCGGTACGTGGATGCAGGCGCCGAAGTACGGCACCAGCAAGAAGTCCGTGGTGCGGCCTTCCTCGCTGACTTCCAGCGGCACGATGTAGCCCGGCAGACGAATCTGCTGGCCGTCGAGAGCCTTGACCACCGGGGCGTTGGGCAGGTCCTGCTTGGCCGCTGGCGCGGATTCGGCGGCCAACGCGTCACCCATCTTCGACAGGTCGTGCAGCGGGGTCATGTTCGGCACTTCCGGCGGCGCGTCTGGCGGGATCATTTCCGACCAGGCCAAGTCCCTCGGCTCGGCCGCCCACAGCGGCAGGGCGACTATCAACAACAGCGCAAGCAGGGCGCGGGGCATTTTCACTGTCCTCATAAACGGATCGACAGGCCATCGGCCAACGATTGGCGATAGGCGCGCCAGGCGGGCACGCTGCCCATCAGCAGGGCGGCGAGCAGGATGCCAGCCATCAGCGTCCATTCATATTCGCTGGGCCAACCCAGCGGCAAGTACAAACCGTAGGCCGACTGCACGTAACCCTGGGCGGCGGCGATGCCGATGTACAGCAAGGCCAGCCCGGCGGTGACCCCGGCCAGGGCCAGGGCAAAGGCTTCGAGCACCAGCAGCGTCGCGATGTGCCACGGTCGCGCGCCCACCGAACGCAGGATCGCCATTTCCCGGCGGCGTTCGTTGAGGCTGGTGAGGATCGCCGTGAGCATGCCGATCAACCCGGTCAACACCACGAACAGCGAAATCACGAACAAGGCTTTTTCCGCAGTGCCCATCAGGCTCCACAACTCTTGCAGCGCCACGCCCGGCAGGATCGCCAGCAACGGTTCGCCGCGGAACTCGTTGATCTCGCGCTGCAAGGCAAAGGTGGAAATCTTGCTGTTGAGGCCGAGCATGAAAGCGGTGATCGCCTGGGGCGTGAGGTCCATGTTGCGCGCCTGGTCGGCGCTGATGCGGCCATTGCCCTGGGCCGGCACGCCGTTCTTCCAGTCGATGTGGATCGCCTCCATGCCGCCGAGACTGATGTGCAGCGTGCGGTCCACCGGGGTGCCGGTGCGCTTGAGGATGCCGACCACGGTGAAGGGCTTGTCGTCATGCTTGACCAGGCTGATTGCCGCCACGCCGTGGGCCAGTACCAGTTTGTCGCCGAGCTTGTAATGCAGTGCCTCGGCCACTTCGGCGCCAAGCACCACTTCGAAAGGGTCGCTGGCGAAAGCCCGGCCATCGGCCAATTCCAGGTGTTGCTGGCGACCGTACTGGTAGTGTTCGAAGTAGGCCTCGGTAGTGCCCATCACTCGATAACCACGATGAGAATCGCCGAGAGACATGGGGATCGCCCACTTCACTTTCGGGTTGCTGGCGAAGTGTTCGAAGCTGTCCCAGCGGATATTGTTGGTGGCGTTGCCGATGCGAAACACCGAATACAGCAGCAGGTTTACCGAACCGGAGCGCGCACCGACGATCAGGTCGGTGCCGCTGATGGTGCTGGCGAAACTGGCCCGCGCCTCGGTGCGCACCCGTTCCACCGCCAGCAGCAGGCACACCGACAGGGCGATGGCGAAAGCGGTGAGGATCGCAGTGAAGCGGCGGTTCGCCAGGCTGGCCATGGCTAGACGGAACAAATACATCTCAGACCTCGAGTGGCGTGGCGGCGCGATTGAGATCGGCCAGCGACAGGTTGCGGTCGAACAGCGGTGCCAGACTCTGGTCGTGGCTGACGAACAACAGGCTCGAGCCGGCCTCGCGGCATTCGGCGAACAACAGCCGCAGGAAGTTTTCCCGGGCGTCGTAGTCCAGGGCCGAGGTCGGTTCGTCGGCGATCACCAGTTCCGGCTGGCCGATCAGCGCCCGGGCGGCGGCGACCCGTTGTTGCTGGCCGATGGACAACGAGTCGGCGCGGCGCTCCAGCAGGCTTGGATCGGTCAGCCCCAGGTGCGCCAGCAGTGTGGCGGCGGCTTGATCGACGCTGCCGTGACGCTGGATGGCCCGTTCTGCACGGAGCTTGGAAAAGTGGCAGGGCAGCTCGACGTTCTCCCGTACGGAGAGAAACGGCAGCAGGTTGAATTGCTGGAAGATGTAGCCGGTGTGGTCGACGCGAAAGCGGTCGCGGCGGCCGGCGCCCAGTTCGCTGAGCTCCTGGCCGAGCAGGCGGATGCTGCCGCGATCCGGCGTTTGCACTCCGCCCAGAAGCCCCAGCAGCGTGGTCTTGCCGCTGCCGCTCGGGCCCTTGAGGAACAAGGTTTCACCCGCTTCCAGGCGAAACGCCGGGATATCCAGCAACGGCGGATGCCCGGGCCAACTGAAGCCCAGGTCGGAGAGTTCGATGAGTGCTTGGGTCATGGTTGTGATTTCAAGGTAATGGAGCACCTGTGGGAGCGAGCCTGCTCGCGAAGCGGTGTGTCAGGCGACATCTGGGCTGAATGTGCCGGCCTCATCGCGAGCAGGCTCGCTCCCACACTGGATCTATGTTGCCCACATTTGTGCTCGCAACCGGTCAACGGTGTGGGCTTCGGTGGAGTCAGAACTTCAGGGCAGGTGCCTGGGCCGTCATTTCCCCGCCTTGCTGGCCGCTCGGGCCGATCAGTTGCACCAGGATTTTCTGGGTGGCGGGGAATTCCTTGAACAGTGGTGCCAGGTCCAGATGGGTCAAGGAACCAGGCGCGACGCAGCGGAACCGGTATTGAGCGTGGATTTCGCTGTGTTCGTGGTGCTCGTCGCCGTCCTCGTCGGCAGGCTCTTCGTGGTCCGGTTCGTCACCGAACAATGGGCTTTTTAGCACCTTCTGCTCCAGGGTGCATTTGGCATCGGCCAGATTGATCAGCGCCGCCGGCTTCTCCAGCTTCGCCCGGACAGCGGCCACCTTGGCTTTGTCGGCGGCGCTGGTGGCGGCGTGTTCGAAGCCCACCAGATTCATCGCCGGGCTTTCCAGTTCCAGCTCCAGGATCTCGCCGTCCAGCGAGGCGTTGAGGCGGCCGACACCGTGCTCATGGGCGCCGAGGCTGCCGTGCTCATGATCGTGGTCATGCTCGGCAGCCGCGTGAGCGACAGCCAATGGCAGCAGGGCGAACGGCAAAGCGAGAAGCAGACGACGCATGACGAGTCTCCAGAAAGTACAAATTGTGTTATGTAATCTTATAACGAAAGTGCGCAGAGTTTGACCGTCTGCTTGGCGTCGCGCAAGGCCCATGGGAGCATGCGTACATGAAATATTCAGGAGCACGGTGATGTTGCGGATACGCGGAACCGTCGGCGATTGGCCGGTGGACTTGTCGATCGAAATGGATGAGGGCGACTGGGCGCAGCTCGGCGCGCAGTTGCAAGCGGCCAAGCTCGACAGCACGGCGACGCCTGCGGCCAAACCGGCCAATCAGGACGATGCCCAGTGGCAGATCGCCAAGGAACTGCTGCGCAAGGCCGGGCAACTGAGCGGCCCGGACCTGCTGGAACAGCTTGAAGGCCTGACCGGCAGCGCCTCGGCGGGCAAGCGCCTGTTGGTGCGCCTGCGCCACTGTGCCGAGGTCAAGGTGCTGAGCGGCGCCGATACGCCGCTCTACAGTTGGGTCGGGGCTTAGTACAACGCCGCGAACAGCTTGCGACGATAGGTCGTCACCAGTGGATGATCGTTGCCCAGCAGTTCGAACACTTGCAGCAAGGTCTTGTGGGGCAGGCCTTCGCTGTAGCTGCGGTTACGTACGAACAGCTTGAGCAGCGCATCGAGGGCCGCTTCGTACTGCTGGCGCGCCAGTTGCTGGATCGCCAACTGGTACACCGCTTCATCGTCCTGCGGGTCTTTCGCCAGGCGGGCCTTGAGGTCGGCGGCGTCCGGTAGATGCTTGGCCAGGCCGAGGAACTGGATCTGCGCCTTGGCTCCGGCAAGGGCGGCCTTGTGCTCGTCGCTTTTCACCGCGTCGAGCACGGTCTGCGCTTCGCCCAGCTCGCCGCGCTCGGTCAGGCAGCGGGCATACAGGATCAGGGCCTTGGCGTTGGTGTTGTCTTCACCCAGCAGCACCGTGAGCAGGGCTTCGGCGTCGGCGAAACGACCGTCGTCGAACAGCGCCTGGGCTTGTTCGAACGGGTCGGCAGCGGCTGGCGGCGGCATCTGTACATGGGGTTCGAGCATCGTGCGCACGGCCGATTCCGGCTGGGCCCCGGCAAAGCCGTCAACCGGCTGGCCGTCCTTGAACAGCACCACGGTGGGCAAGCTGCGAATGCCGAAGCGGGCGACGATGTCCTGCTCGATGTCGCAGTTGACCTTGGCCAGCAGCAGCTCACCCTGATAGCTCTCGGCGATGGTTTGCAGCATCGGCATCAGCGCCTTGCACGGCGCACACCACTCGGCCCAGAAATCCACCAGCACCGGTTTGTGGAAAGAGTTGGCGATCACCGATTGGTCGAAGTCGGCCGTGGTGGCGTCGAAGATGTAGGGCGTTTCCTGAGTCATGGGAATCTCGTAGAGCGCTTGAATGGGGCAACTATACGGCTTGGTGGGGGTGGCTGAAAGCCGGGCTTGTGGTGCCTGATAGGCCGCTATCGCGAGCAGGCTCGCTCCCACAGGGGATTTGTTCAGGTCACAGAATTTGCCGGCACCACAAAACAACTGTGGGAGCGAGCCTGCTCGCGATGCTTTTAAAGCTCGCGCCGCGCGTGGTACAGGCTCACATGCCGAAACTCTTCCGGCTCAGCCAGGTCCGGCAAAGTCATGGCTTCCAGCATTTCGATGCGCCGGTACAGCGGATGCTGGAAGTCCCGCACCCGGGAATCGGCCACCAACGCCTCGCGACCACGGCTGAGGAAGTGATCGAGCAGCGGCAGGTTGGCCCGGTCGTAGAGCACGTCGGCGACCAGGATCAGGTCGAAGCGATCGGCCTCGGCAAAGAAATCCGTCGAATAACCCAGCTCTACGTCATTGAGCGCGGCATTGGCCTGGCACGCGGCAATCGCCAGTGGGTCCAGGTCGCAGGCCACCACCTCCAGCGCCCCGGCCTTGAGCGCCGCAATGCCCGCCACGCCGGAACCGGCGCCAAAATCCAATACCCGCTTGCCCTCGACCCACTGCGGCTGTTCGGCCAGGTAGCGCGCCATCGCCAGGCCGCTGGCCCAGCAGAAGCTCCAGTAAGGCGGTTCGTGGAGGATGCGGCGAGTTTCTTCCGGGCTGAAGGCGCGGTCCATGTTGTCGCCGTCGATCAGCCACAATTTCAAGTCAGTGTCGGGCAGCGGGCAGGCCACCAGGCGCGCGTCGCCCAGTAACTCGCTCAACGCCCGTTGCAGGTCTTGCGGTGCATTCATGGCGCTTTGACGAATTGCAGGGTGCCCAACGCCTGGGTAGTCGGTTGACTGATGCGTTGTTCCGGCAGGTGCAGGATCAATTGGCCGGACTGGCTGGCACGGCCGCGCAGTTCCACCCGGGCGCCGACCGGGAAGGCATCGGGGTTGAAACGCAAGCGGAAGGGCAGGGCCTGGTTGGTGCCGATCAGGCTGGAACTGGCGAGCAGTTGCTGCGGACGGTCCTTGTCATCGATCACCAGCAGCGCCAATTCGACCTCGGCCCCGGCCGGTACGCCTTGCAGGGTGCCGCTCAATTCCCGCTGATAAGCCGGCAGTGGCCCCAGCTCGGCAGCCTGGCGAGCCTTTTCCTGAGCCTGTTTCGGCGCCGGGGCCGGTGCGGGCGCAGCCGGTTTGGGGGCATCGCTGCTGCACGCCATCAGCAGGCTGAAAAAACTGAGCAAAACGAGCGATCGTAGCGGCATGTGTGGCTCCAGCAAGGTAAATTCCATGGATCTGACGGTAAGCCCGTCTGTATACCGTAAACCCTATGGCTTGTCTTGCCAGTGGGATGCGCTACCATGGCCCTCCCTTTTTTTGTTGCCTGCCACCATGCACTGTCCCTTCTGCGGTGCCAACGACACCAAGGTCATCGACTCGCGACTGGTCGCCGAGGGCGAACAAGTCCGCCGCCGCCGCGAATGCCTGGCTTGCGGTGAGCGTTTCACGACGTTCGAGACCGCTGAACTGGTGTTGCCGCGCCTGATCAAAACCGACGGCAGCCGCCAGCCGTTCGACGAAGAAAAACTGCGCGCCGGCATGCAGCGCGCCCTGGAAAAACGCCCGGTGAGCGTCGAGCGCCTGGAAGCGGCGCTGGTGCACATCAAGCACAAGCTGCGGGCCACTGGCGAGCGCGAGGTCAAGTCCCTGGTGGTCGGTGAGCTGGTGATGGCCGAGCTGCAGAAGCTCGATGAAGTCGCCTACATCCGTTTCGCCTCGGTGTACCGGCGCTTCCAGGACTTGAACGAGTTCCGCGAAGAAATCGACCGGCTGGCCCGCGAACCGGTGAAAGAATGACTATTCCGGCGCAGCAGGCCGTCCTCGACGCCCACTACATGGCCCGTGCCCTGGAGTTGGCGCGGCGCGGTCACTACACCACCCACCCCAATCCCCGGGTCGGTTGCGTGATCGTGCGTGACGGGCAGATTGTCGGCGAAGGCTGGCACATCCGCGCTGGCGAGCCCCATGCCGAAGTCCACGCCCTGCGCGCTGCCGCTGAACAGGCCCGGGGCGCCACGGCCTACGTGACCCTCGAACCGTGCAGCCATCACGGTCGTACGCCGCCGTGTGCCGACGCGCTGGTCAATGCCGGCGTGGCACGGGTGGTGGCAGCGATGCAGGACCCCAACCCGGAAGTGGCCGGGCGAGGCCTGCAACGGCTGGCCCAGGCCGGTATCGCTACTGAAAGCGGCGTACTGGAAGGCGAGGCGCGCAAGCTCAATGAAGGTTTCCTCAAGCGCATGGAACACGGCCTGCCATTTGTGCGGGTCAAGCTTGCCATGAGCCTCGATGGCCGCACGGCCATGGAAAGCGGCGAAAGCCAGTGGATCACCGGTCCGGCCGCACGTTCGGCGGTACAACGCCTGCGCGCCCAGGCCAGTGTGGTGCTGACCGGCGCCGATACGGTGCTGGCGGACAATGCCCGGCTGACCGTGCGCGCCGATGAACTCGGGCTGGACCCGGAGCAGACCGCGTTGGCCATGAGCCGTCCGCCGCTGCGGGTGCTGGTGGACGGTCGTTTGCGGGTGCCGCTCGACGCAGCGTTCTTCAAGGCCGGCCCGGCGCTGGTCGCTACCTGCATGGCGGTGGAAGAACAGTACGCCAACGGCCCCGAATGCATGATCGTGGCGGGCGAGGACGGACAGGTCGATCTGCGTCGGCTGTTGGTGGAGCTGGCGGGGCGGGGCGTCAACGAGGTGTTGGTGGAGGCCGGTCCGCGTCTGGCGGGGGCTTTCGCACGGCAAGGCTTGGTGGACGAATTCCAGATTTTCATCGCCGGCAAGTTCCTCGGGTCTTCGGCTCGGCCGCTGTTGGACTGGCCGCTGGCGCAGATGAAAGATGCCCCGGAACTGAAAATCACTGAAATCCGCGCCGTGGGCGATGACTGGCGAGTCACCGCCGTCCCCGTTCCCCAGGCGAGCGTATAATTCCCGGCTTTCGCCCAAGCGGCGGCCCGTTCTCGAGGAGGACTCCATGTTTACCGGCATCATCGAATCCATCGGCAGCATCCGCGCACTGACCCCCAAGGGCGGCGATGTGCGGGTCTACGTCGAAACCGGCAAGCTCGACCTGAGCGACGTCAAGTTGGGCGACAGCATTGCGGTCAACGGCGTGTGCCTGACTGCCGTCGAGTTGCCGGGCAACGGTTTCCTGGCGGATGTCAGCCGCGAAACCCTCGACTGCACCGCCATGAACGACCTCAAGAGTGGTAGCCCGGTCAACCTGGAAAAAGCCCTGACGCCGACCACCCGCTTGGGCGGCCACTTGGTCAGCGGCCACGTCGATGGCGTCGGCGAAGTGGTTTCGCGCACCGATAACGCCCGGGCCGTGGAGTTTCGCATCCGCGCGCCCAAGGAACTGGCCAAGTACATCGCCCACAAAGGCTCGATCACCGTCGACGGCACCAGCCTGACGGTCAATGCGGTGGATGGCGCCGAGTTCCTGCTGACGATCATTCCCCATACCCTGAGCGAAACCATCATGGCTTCGTACCGGCCGGGGCGACGGGTCAACCTGGAAGTCGACTTGCTGGCCCGGTACCTGGAGCGCCTGCTGTTGGGCGAAAAGGCCGCAGAGCCTGCAGCCGGTAATATCACTGAAAGCTTTCTGGCCGCCAACGGCTACCTCAAATCCTGACCCAAGGGGGTGCCGCGTGGCGCTCAATAGCATCGAAGAACTGGTTGAAGACATCCGCCAAGGCAAGATGGTCATCCTCATGGATGACGAAGACCGCGAGAACGAAGGCGACCTGATCATGGCCGCCGAGTGCTGCAAGGCCGAACACATCAACTTCATGGCCAAGCATGCCCGCGGGTTGATCTGCATGCCGATGACCCGCGAGCGCTGCGAGCTGCTGAAGTTGCCGCTGATGGCGCCGCGCAACGGCTCGGGCTTCGGCACCAAGTTCACCGTGTCCATCGAGGCCGCCGAAGGCGTGACCACCGGGATCTCCGCCGCTGACCGCGCGCGCACCGTGCAGGCCGCTGCCGCCCGGGACGCCAAGGCCGAAGACATCGTCAGCCCCGGCCACATCTTCCCGCTGATGGCCCAGGCTGGCGGCACCCTGGCCCGCGCCGGCCACACCGAAGCCGCGTGCGACCTGGCGCGCATGGCCGGTTTCGAGCCCAGCGGTGTGATCTGCGAAGTGATGAACGACGACGGCACCATGTCCCGTCGCGCGGAGCTGGAAACCTTTGCCGCCGAACACAACATCAAGATCGGTACCATCGCCGACCTGATCCACTACCGGATGATCCACGAACGTACCGTTCAGCGGATTGCCGAACAGCCCCTGGACAGCGAACTGGGCCAGTTCAACCTGGTGACCTACCGCGACTCGGTGGAAGGCGACGTACACATGGCGCTGACCCTGGGCACCGTGTGTGCCGAAGAACCGACCCTGGTGCGCGTGCACAACATGGACCCACTGCGCGACCTGCTGATGGTCAAGCAACCCGGCCGCTGGAGCCTGCGGGCCGCCATGGCCGCGGTGGCCGAGGCCGGCAGTGGCGTGGTATTGCTGCTCGGACACCCGCTCGATGGCGACGTGCTGCTGGCGCACATCCGTGAAACCGGCGACCAGGCAGCGGTGAAAAAACCGACCACCTACAGCATCGTCGGTGCCGGTTCGCAGATCCTTCGTGACCTGGGCGTGCGTAAAATGCGCCTGATGAGCGCACCGATGAAATTTAATGCGATATCCGGTTTCGATCTGGAAGTTGTAGAATACGTGCCCTCCGAATAATAGCCCGGAGATTTCGGCATTGTTGTTCACTTAAGGCTTGTTAGATTCATTGTGGCGAGGGAGCTTGCTCCCGCTTGGGTGCGAAGCACCCACAACAGGGCCGCTGCGCAGCCCGGCGGGAGCAAGCTCCCTCGCCACAAAAGCTTGAAAGTGAACGACATGGCGGGATTTGCGATGCTGTATTCGTGGCTAATATCACTGAAGGAGCGCGTATAGAACGCGCTCTGGCTCTTTAAGAGATCTGACGAATGACCCTGAAGACCATCGAAGGTACCTTCATCGCCCCTAAAGGCCGCTACGCTCTGGTAGTGGGCCGCTTCAACAGTTTCGTGGTCGAGAGCCTGGTTGGCGGTGCGGTCGATGCCCTGGTTCGCCATGGCGTGAGCGAAAGCGACATCACCATCATCCGTGCCCCTGGCGCCTTCGAGATTCCGCTGGTTGCGCAGAAAGTCGCTCAAAAGGGCGAATATGCGGCAATCATCGCCCTGGGCGCGGTCATTCGTGGCGGTACTCCGCACTTCGAATACGTGGCCGGCGAATGCACCAAGGGCCTGGCCCAGGTGTCCATGGAGTTCGGCGTGCCAGTCGCCTTCGGCGTTCTGACCGTTGATTCCATCGAGCAAGCCATCGAACGTTCCGGCACCAAGGCCGGTAACAAAGGTGCCGAAGCTGCCTTGTCCGCCCTGGAAATGGTCAGCCTGCTGGCGCAGTTGGAGGCCAAGTGATTAGCGACGAAAGCGATCGTTTCAACCCGCGCGATCCCAAGCCAGCCGATGCCGGCAAGCCGTCGAAAAGCGCCAAGCGTCGCGAAGCCCGTCAGCTCGCGACCCAGGCGCTGTATCAATGGCACATGGCCAAGCAATCGCTGAACGAGATCGAAGCGCAGTTTCGGGTCGATAACGATTTCAGTGATGTCGACGGTGCTTACTTCCGCGAGATCCTGCACGGGGTCCCGCAGTTCAAGACCGAAATCGACACCGCGCTCACGCCATGCCTGGACCTGACCATCGAAGAGCTGGACCCGGTCGAACTGGCGGTCCTGCGCCTGTCCACCTGGGAACTGCTCAAGCGCGTCGACGTCCCGTACCGCGTGGTGATCAACGAAGGGATCGAGTTGGCGAAAGTCTTCGGTTCCACCGATGGCCACAAGTTCGTCAACGGTGTGCTCGACAAACTCGCCCCGCGTCTGCGTGAAGCTGAAGTGAAGGCGTTCAAGCGCTGATTGGCGCTTGCAGCGACGCTATGGGCGAATTTGAGCTGATCCGTAATTACTTCGCCGCCGCGCCCTGCGCGCAAGGCGGCGAGGGCGTTGCGCTGGGGATCGGCGACGACTGCGCCTTGCTGGCCGTTCCTCCCGGGGAACAGCTGGCGGTGTCCACCGACACACTCGTGGCCGGCGTGCATTTCCCAGACCCGTGCGACCCGTTCCTGCTCGGCCAGCGCTCGCTGGCCGTGGCGGTCAGTGACCTGGCTGCCATGGGCGCCACCCCTGTTGCATTTACCCTTGCCCTGACCTTGCCGACGGTGACCGCCGATTGGCTGCAAGCCTATGCCCGCGGTTTGAACCAGATGGCCCGGGCCTGTGGTGTGGCGCTGGTGGGCGGAGATACCACGCGTGGACCACTGAGCCTGACCATGACCGTGTTCGGTCGCGTGCCGTCCGGCCAGGCCTTGACCCGTAGCGGCGCGCAGCCTGGCGATTGGCTGTGTGTCGGCGGTGAGCTGGGCAATGCCGCCGGTGCATTGCCGCTGGTACTCGGCCAGCGTAGCGCCGAACCTGTCGTCGCCGAGCCACTGCTGGCCCATTACTGGTCACCATGTCCGCAGATCGACCTGGGCCTGGCGCTACGTGGCAAGGCCAGCGCGGCGATGGATATTTCCGACGGCCTGCTGGCCGATTGCGGGCATATCGCCCTGGCGTCCGGGGTGGCCTTACAGGTTGAACGCGATCGACTGCCGCTGTCCAACGCTCTAGTAGCCTTTCTGGGCCGCACGGATGCCGCCCACGCGGCCCTGAGCGGCGGTGATGACTACGTGCTGCTGTTCACCGTGGCACCGGGCCGATTGGCGGCATTACAGGCCGAGGGCTTGCCGATCCACGTGATCGGTCGCGTACTGGCCGGGCAAGGCGTCACGCTGGTCGACAACACCGGGCAGGACATCACCCCGCAAATCCGCGGCTATCAACATTTTCGGGAGACACCGTGACAGATCATCCCAACCAGGTCCCGGCGGAGTTCGTTCCGCCTTCGGTCTGGCGCAATCCCTGGCATTTCCTGGCATTTGGCTTCGGTTCGGGTACTTTGCCTAAAGCCCCTGGCACCTGGGGCTCGCTGGTTGCGCTACCCTTCATACCGTTGTGGCAGATGTTGCCGGATTGGGGCTATTGGCTGATGCTGGGCATCACCATGCTGTTTGGCTTCTGGCTGTGTGGCAAAGTGGCGGACGATTTGCGGGTGCACGACCATGAAGGCATTGTCTGGGATGAAATGGTCGGCATGTGGATCACCTTGTGGCTGGTACCGGAAGGCTGGTACTGGTTGCTGACGGGTTTTCTGGTGTTCCGTTTCTTCGATATTCTCAAGCCGTGGCCCATTCGCTGGATCGACCGGCATGTGCACGGCGGTGTCGGTATCATGCTCGATGATGTGTTGGCCGGGGTTTTCGCCTGGCTGGCAATGCAAGGATTGGTGTGGTGTTTCACCTGAAGGAGCTGGGCATGGGCGTAAGTCGCGCACTGTTGCTGTTGCTGTGTCTGGGAGCCTGTGTGGGGGTGGGGGTTGCCGAGTCGGCGTCGCTTCCCGACAAGGTCCGCGCAGCCAGCGAGGAGTGGGCCGATTACACCCAGGCCGACGGCCAGGGCATGGGCTGGGACATCTTGCGCGCGGTGTTCGAGCCAGAAGGCGTCAAGCTGGAGATCCGCAGCGTGCCCTACACCCGTTCGATCGGGTTGGTGCAGCGTGGTGAGGTCGACGTGCAGGTCGGCGCCTATCGGGATGAGTCCGAAGGCGTGCTTTATCCCAAGTGGCACTACGACGTCGATCACATCTATGCCCTGGGGCTGGCGTCCAAGCCAACGCCGACCCTGGCGACGATTGGTAACTATCGACTGGTATGGATGCGCGGCTACGAATACAACAACTACCTGCCCAACATCCGCCGTTTCAACGAAATCCACCGGGCGGTGGGGATCTTGCCCATGCTGATTCATGAACGAGCGGATTTCTACATCGATGCATCGATGGAAATCGAAGAAGTGCTCGCCAAGGCCGACGATCCCAAGCAGTTCAAACTCTCACCGCTGATCAATTTGCCGCTGTACCTGGGCTTTGCCAACACCGCAAACGGAAAGGCGCTGCTTGATCTGTTCGACCGGCGCATGGAGGTACTGGTGAAAACTGGCCAGCTCAAACCGATTTTCGAACGTTGGAAGCAACCCTATCCTTTCGACGAGAATGGCAAGCCACCGAAGCCGTAATCAAACTTTTCGATGGTTATGGCCGACAATTCAGCCTAAGCGTCGGTCGGGACGTGCTGTTACAATGCCCGCCTCTGCGAAACTCCAGTACTAGATCAGGAGCACACCGGTGCCTGTCGTTTTTGTTGCCGCTTCCAAGCTGCCGACGCCTTTTGCGCAATTCACCATGCATGGTTTTCTCGATGAAGCCACCGGCCGCGAGCACGTTGTGCTGAGCCTGGGTGATTTCGCCGACGGCAGCCCGGTACTGGGTCGCCTGCACTCCGAATGCCTGACGGGCGACGCCCTGTTCAGCCAGCGCTGCGATTGCGGTTCGCAACTCGAAGCCGCGCTGCAAGCCATCGCCCGTGAAGGCCGTGGTGTGTTGCTGTACCTGCGCCAGGAAGGGCGTGGGATTGGCTTGTTGAACAAGATCCGCGCCTATGAACTTCAAGATGGCGGCGCCGATACCGTCGAAGCCAACGAGCGCCTGGGCTTTGCCGCCGACCTGCGTGACTACAGCATCTGCCTGCCGATGCTCCAACACCTGGGTGTGAAGTCCTTGCGGCTGATGACTAACAACCCGCGCAAGGTCAAGGCACTGACCGACATGGGCATCGTGGTCGCCGAGCGTGTGCCGCTGCACACCGGCCATAATCCGCATAACAAACTCTATCTGGCGACCAAGGCCAGCAAGCTCGACCACATGATGGGCAACGAGCACCAGGGCGAGGTTGACCGGGCGTGACGCGTGGCCAGGTTCGGCGGCGACTGGCCGTCAGTTGGTGGAAATACCTGGCACTGGCCTTGGTACCGCTGTTCGTGATCAACCTGGTGTTTGGCCAGGGCGAAGCGATCCTGCCGGTGTTGGCGATGCCGCTGTTCATTGCTGGCGTGGCGTCGATGTTCGTCAGCCTGCGATTCTTCGGGCCTTATAAACACGCCTTGGTTGCAACCCAGAAAGCCCTCGATACACCGGAAGAACCCCAGGCCTGGATTGCTCTGGCGGCTCGCCGTCGTGCAGCCTTTCTTGTCGCGGGGCTGCCAGCCTGGATCGGCGCCCTTGCCGTGTTCGTGGGCCTGGAGGCGGTGCCGCTGATGTTGCTGGCCTTGTCCTCCACGGTACTGTTCTACCTGTATCGCATCCCGCGTCAGCTCGGCTGATGAGCCGCTGGCTGGCGGTCCTGCTGCTGGCCGTCAGTGCCTCGACGGTGGCGGCCCCGCGTGTCGTCAGCCTGGCACCGTCACTCTCGGAAATCGTCGTTGAACTGGAGTCCGCTGACCTGCTCGTGGGCGTGCTGGATGGCGGTGACCGTCCGCCGATGCTGCAAGACCTGCCCTCGGTCGGCCGTTACGGGCAACTGGACATGGAGCACCTGCTCAGCCTCAAGCCCGATCTGCTCCTGCTCTGGCCCGGCAGCGTTGGCCCGGCCCAGCGCCAGCAGCTCAAGGGCCTGGGCATTCCCCTCTATATCGCTGACCCCCACAGTCTCGACCAACTCATCACGCAAATCGAAGCCATCGCCATGCAGCTCGGCCGCCCGGAGCGGGGTGTGCAGCGAGCGGCGCAGTTGCGCGTGCGTCTTGAGGAACTGCGCCAGCGTTACCGGCGCGCCACGCCATTGCCGGTGTTCTATCAGGTCTGGGATCGGCCGCTGTACACCATCGGTGGTGGGCAGATCATCAGCGATGCGCTGGCGGTGTGCGGGGCGCGGAACGTCTTCGCCGACCTGAGCGTGCCGGCGCCGCAGGTGAGCGTGGAGTCGGTGCTGCAGCGCAATCCGCAGGTCATCCTCGCCACCGAGCAGGCGCAGCTTGATGCCTGGAAAGCCTGGCCGCAGTTGCCGGCGGTGACGCAGGGGCGGTTGTTGTTAGTGCGTGACAAGGGGCTGGAGCGGCCCAGTGGGCAGATGATCGAGGCGACGGCACGGTTGTGTGAGTTGATTGCGCCGGACAGGTAGACCGCGGTGTCTGCAATCGCGAGCAGGCTCGCTCCCACCGTTGATCGACGGCGGATACAAAATCCGAATTCACCAAAAATCCCCTGTGGGAGCGAGCCTGCTCGCGATGAGGCCAGCGCAAACTTCACAAGTCTCGGATCAGATATCCGGTGTCCAAGTCACCCCAAACAACCAGGCCTGCCCATCTTCCCGATACCCATACTGCTGACCATCATGGCTATACAGCGCCCGGCTGTAACCCTTGTCCAGCAGGTTATCCACCTTCATCTCCAGCTTCACTTCCCGGGTCAACGCCCAACTGCCGCGCAACCCGAGCAAGGCATAACCGCCCAGGGCATTGCGGTTGTTCTCGTCGTCGTAGCTGCCGCTCACCGCTTGCCAGGTGGCACCCAGGCCCAGGCGGTCGAATTGCCGATCCAGGTCCAGGCTCAAGGTCCGCCGGGCGCGGCGGGCGAGGGTGTGGCCGCTGTCGCGGTCGCGCGGGTCGATGATGGCCAGGCCCAGGTTGCTCTGCCAGCCGAACAAGTCCTGCAGGTAGGCCATCTCAAACCCGTTGATCCGCGCCGAGGCGACGTTCTGCGGGCGTGAGTTGCTGCCAAAGATGATCGCGTCTTCCAGGTCCGTGCGGTACAGCGAGGTCTCCAGGCGAGCGCTGTCGCTCAGTTGGCTGCGCCATTGCAACTCGTAGCTTTTGGCCGTCTCGGGTTTCAGGTCCGGGTTGCTGTAGTCCGGGTAGTACAGGTCGTTGAAGGTCGGCGCGCGGAAGCTTTCGCTGTAGGTCAGCAACATGTCGTTGTCCGGGTTGATCGGCAGGGTGAGCGTGCCGCTCCAACTGTTTTGGCCGCCAAACTGCTGGTTCTGGTCGCGACGCAGGCCCAGTTCGGTGGAGAAGGTTTCGGCCTGGAAGCGGTGCTGGATGAACGCTGCACGGTTCCAACGGCTGTCTTCGTCGAACGGCGTGCTGCTGTTGACCCGGTCCTGATACCAGTCGCCGCCGACGATCAGGCTGCTGCGCTCGTCCAGCTTCACGTCGTTCTGCCAGGTCCCGGAATCGCGGTAGGTGTTGAATACCTCGCGGACGTCGCTGAGCTTGTCGAAGGTTTTCTCGCGGTTTTCGCTGTGGCCCAGTTCCAGGCGCGATTTCCAGGTGTCGTTGAGCCGTCCGTCCACATAGGTGCTGAAGCTGCTCACCGCAAACTCGCTATGGGGTTGCTGGGGCAGGGATTCGAAGGTGGTCGGGTCGAAGCGGCCGAACGGGTTGTCGTATTCGCTTTTGCCGCGGTTATCCAACAGGTTCAAGCCAACTTCCAGGTCATCGCTGGCGGCATGGCTCAGGCTGAGGCTGAAGGACTGGTTGCGGTTGGCGTCCTCGTCGCGGTCGCTGGCGTAGGACTCGTGGGTTCGATTATCGCCGGCGCTGTCGTCGAGGCTGGCCCCGAGATTGAAGCGCGTCTGCTCATCGTCACCGGACAGGCCCAGGCTGCGCTCCCAGGTCTGTTGGCTGCCGAAGCCCAGGTGCAGGCGTGGTTGCAGGCCTTGTTCGTTGCCGCGACGGGTGAAAATCTGGATCACCCCGCCCACCGCATCGGCGCCGTAGATCACCGAGCGCGAGCCGCGCAGCACTTCCACCCGTTCTATCTGGTGGATGTTCAGGCGTTGCAGGTTGCTGTCGCCGGAGGTGGCGTTGCCGATGCGCTGGCCGTCCACCAGCACCAGGCTCTGGGCCGATTTGGTGCCGCGAATGTAGATCCCTGGCAGGCTACCGCGCCCACCCAACGGCGCCACCTGCACTCCCGGCACGCGGCTGAGCAGGTCAGTGACGCTGGCTGGTTGCAGGCGCTCGATGTCGTCGCGGGTGAACACCGTGTTGGCGGCGCTGCTGTCGTTGCGGGCCTCGACCTGGCGGTTGGCACTGATCACGATGTCGGGCAGCTTCAGGGCTTGGTCGCGTTCGAAGGTGTCGGCCAGCAGATCAGGGGTGGGGAGCAGGGAAAGAGTGAGGGCTAGGCGCAGTTTCATGGGTGTTCCGTGACTACTTGGTCCGCACAAAACCAATGTGGGAGCGAGCCTGCTCGCGATAGCAGTGTGTCAGGCAATACAGATGCCGACTGGTCTACCGCTATCGCGAGCAGGCTCGCTCCCACAGGAGGATATGCGTGGTCTGAAAATTACAGGCCCAGCAGTTGCAACCGCTGGCGCACCGACGTTTCGATCCCGGCCTCATCCAACCCACACTCAGCCAGCATCTGCGCCGGCTTGGCATGTTCGACATAGCTGTCCGGCAAGCCCAGGTGCAGCATCGACTTGAGGATGTTCTCCCGGGCCAGGAATTCGCTGACCGCCGCACCGGCGCCGCCCATGATGGCGTTTTCCTCAATGGTCACCAGCAACTCATGATTGGCCGCGAGCTCGCGCACCAAGGCTTCGTCCAGAGGTTTGACGAAACGCATGTCCACCACGGTGGCGTTCAGGGTTTGTGCGACTTTCAAGGCTTCGGCCAGTTGTACGCCGAACACCAGCAGTGCGGTTTGCTTGCCTTGGCGGCGGATTACGCCCTTGCCGATCTCGATCGGCTCCAGGTCGGCTTCGATCGTTGCGTTCGGGCCGGTGCCACGAGGGTAGCGCACCGCCGCCGGGCCATTGAACTGGTGCCCGGTGGTGAGCATCTTGCGCAGCTCGTTTTCATCGCTCGGGGTCATCACCAGCATGCCGGGGATGCAGCGCAGGAACGACAGGTCGAAACTGCCAGCATGGGTCGGGCCGTCTTCGCCCACCAGGCCGGCGCGGTCGATGGCGAACAGCACGTCGAGGTTCTGCACCGCGACGTCATGGATCAACTGGTCATAGGCGCGTTGCAGGAACGTCGAATAGATCGCCACCACTGGTTTGGCGCCTTCGCAGGCCATGCCGGCGGCGAGGGTCACGGCGTGCTGCTCGGCAATCGCCACGTCGAAATAGCGCTGTGGATAGCGTTCGCTGAACGCCACCAGGTCCGAGCCTTCCTTCATCGCCGGGGTGATGCCCACCAGGCGCGGGTCGGCGGCGGCCATGTCGCACAGCCATTGGCCGAACACGCCGGAATACTTCGGTCCGCCGGCCTTTTTCGGCGCGGCCGCCGGGGCGTCCAGGGGTTCGAGCTTGGTGATGGCGTGGTAACCGATCGGGTCGACTTCCGCCGGGGCGAAGCCTTTGCCTTTCTTGGTGACCACGTGCAGGAATTGCGGGCCCTTGAGGTCGCGCATGTTGCGCAGGGTGGCGATCAACGTGGGCAGGTCGTGGCCGTCGATGGGGCCGATGTAGTTCCAGCCCAGCTCTTCGAACAGCGTGCCGGGAACCAGCATGCCCTTGGCGTATTCTTCGGTACGGCGGGCGATTTCCCAGGCACCGGGCAGGCGTGACAGTACTTTCTTGCTGCCTTCGCGCATGCTGGCGTAAGTGCGGCTGGAGAGGATCTTCGCCAGGTAGTTGGACAGCCCGCCGACATTGCGCGAGATCGACATGTCGTTGTCGTTGAGGATCACCAGCATGTTGGCGTTGACTTCCGGCGCGTGGTTCAGCGCTTCGAAGGCCATGCCCGCCGTCAGAGCGCCGTCGCCGATCACGGCAATGGCCTTGCGCTCGCTGTTTTGCAGGCGGGCGGCAATCGCCATGCCCAGGGCGGCGCTGATGGACGTGCTGGAGTGGCCGACGCCAAAGGTGTCGTATTCGCTCTCGGAGCGACGCGGGAAGGCGGCGATGCCGTCCTTCTGGCGCAGGGTGCCCATGCGCTGGCGACGCCCGGTGAGGATCTTGTGCGGGTAGGCCTGGTGCCCGACGTCCCATACCAGCCGGTCGTCCGGGGTATCGAACACGTAATGCAATGCGATCGTCAGCTCGATGACGCCCAGGCCCGCGCCGAAGTGCCCACCGGTCTGGCCGACCGTGTAGAGCAATTCCAGGCGCAACTCATCGGCCAGGGTTTCCAGCTCGGCTTCACCCAGGCGACGCAGGCCGTCCGGCGTGTTGGCGCGGTCCAGCAGGGGCGTGGTCGGGCGCTTGCGGGGAATCTCTTGGAACGTCGTGGGCATCAGGCGAATCGTTATAGGTATAGAAAGAGGCGGCAGTTTACCTTATGCATCGCAAGCTGCCCACGCGTTGGCCGGAACTTGGCCGATACGCAGTCTAAAGGGGTTGACCCCGTATCAACTGCGGCGTTCGACGATATATCGCGCCAAGTCACGTAACGGTTCGGCCGCCGCGTCAAAGGGTCGCAGCGCGGCCAGGGCCTGGTCACGCAACTCCAGGGCATAGGCCTTGGCGGCGTCGAGGCCGAGCAGGGCCGGGTAGGTCGGCTTGTCGCGGGCGATGTCGGCGCCCTGGCGTTTGCCCAGGGTCTGGGTATCGCTTTCGACGTCGAGGATGTCGTCCTGCACCTGGAACGCCAGGCCAATGGCCCGGGCGTAGGTCTGCAAGGCTTGTAGCTGTGCGGGTGCGGCTCGACCGCTGGCGAGGGCGCCGAGTTTGACGCTGGCCTCGATCAAGGCGCCGGTCTTGTGCCGGTGCATGTATTCCAGCGCGCTCTGGTCCAGCTTCAAGCCCACCGAGCCGAGGTCGATGGCCTGGCCGCCGACCATTCCGGCGGGGCCGGCCGCCAGCGCCAGGGCAGTGACCATGTCCAGGCGAGTCTGCGCCGGGCAATCGCTCAGGGCCGGGTCCAGCAGGGCGCTGAAGGCCAGGCTCTGCAAGCCGTCGCCAGCCAGGATCGCGCAGGCTTCGTCGAATTTTTTGTGGGTGGTTGGCTGGCCGCGACGCAGGTCATCGTCGTCCATGGCCGGCAAGTCATCGTGAACCAGCGAATACGCGTGGATCAGCTCCACCGCGCAGGCCGCGCCATTGGCCTGCTCGGCCTGGCCGCCCAGGGCTTCGCACGCGGCATAGGCCAACAATGGACGCACGCGCTTGCCGCCGTTCATCACGCTGTAGCGCATGGCTTCGTACAGGCGCGCCAGTTCCGGGCTTGGAGCGCTGAACAAACTATCCAGTGCAGCATTGACCCGGGCCTGGCTGCTGGCTTGATAGGCGCCGATCATTCAGGCTGGTCCGCGTCGAAAGGCTCTTCGGTCAGCTCGCCATCACGCTCGAGCAGCAATTGCACCTTCTGCTCGGCCTGGGCCAGCGCCGCCTGGCAGTCGCGAGTCAAGCCGATGCCTTGCTCGAAGGCGGTCAGCGAGTCTTCCAGCGACAATTCGCCGTTCTCCAGGCGCTCGACCAGCGTTTGCAGGTCGGCCAGGGATTGTTCGAAATCCAGTGCAGCTTTTTTGCGGGCCATGGCGGCTATTCCGGTTGACTGTTAAACCGGCGCGACACTAGCAGACATGGGGTTTTGGGGCAAATCAGGGCGGGGTGAATCGAAGCGCAACGGATGAGCTGATACAGGCTACGGCCGACCGGCTTTTGTGGCGAGGGAGCTTGCTCCCGCTGGGCTGCGAAGCAGACCCAAACCTGCAAAGACTTTGCGACTGCTGCGCAGTCGAGCGGGAGCAAGCTCCCTCGCCACAAGGTGTTCCGTCGGCTTGTCGGGTATTCAGTTGGCTGGATAGTTGATTCGGTACCGCGTGCTGCGCCCTCCGCCAGGCATTCGCTCCAGGCAGCCTTTCTCCAGCAGTTCCGTCAGATGCCGGGTGGCCGTCGCCTTGGAGACCTTGGCCACGGCCTGGTATTGAGCAGCGCTGATCCCGTGCTCAAAGCCTTTTTCACCGCCATCGAGCAACCGATTCAGCACTTTGGTCTGTTCAGGCGTGAGTGCCGAAGCGCGATGGGCTTGCCAGAACCGCGTCTTACCCAACACGCTTTCGATCTGCGTCATCGCTTTGTGCAGGCTGCGTAACAGGGTCTGCAGGAACCAGGTCAACCAGGCCGTGATATCCAGTGTGGCTTTCTGACTGCTTTCGAGGATTCGGTAATAGCCGGCGCGGTCTTCCAGGATACTCACCGACATGGCATAGAAACGGATCGCTTGGGCTTCGCCCTGGGCCAGTGCGAGGTCGGTCAGGGTACGGGTGAGGCGACCATTGCCATCGTCGAACGGATGCAGGGTGACAAACCAGAAGTGAGCAATACCGGCACGCAACAACGGATCGAGCTCGGCCTGATGACGACTGGCCTCGAACCAGTCGACGAACGTTTGCAATTGCTGTTCAAGGCCCTGGCGAGGCGGCGCCTCGAAGTGAACGGTAGGTCGGTCCAGTCGGCCTGAGACCACTTGCATCGGTTCGGCACCGCGCAACGCACCTACGCGGATCTGCCGATGGGCAAGGTCGCTCGCTTGATCAGGAAACAACCACTCGTGCCATTCCAGCAAGCGCTCGATGGTCAGGGGCTGGTTGAAGTGCCGGGTCGCGTCCAGCAACAGGTTCGCCAAGCCTTCGCTGCGTTGGCTGACCGGCGTGTCATCGACTTGTTCGAGGCCCAGGCGCCGGGCCAGGGAAGAGCGCACCGAGCCGACATTCAATTGCTCTCCTTCGATAGCCGAGGAGGTCACGATGTTTTGCAGCAAGGCATCCAGTTCGTTCTGGACGCTGATCGAAGTCGTGACCGCGCCGGTCATGCCGAGCAATTGACCCTGGGCCTGCACGCATTCGCGCAGCAGCGGTGCCAATGCTTCAGCTTGCCAGTGAAAACCGGGCCAGTCGGGCTGTTGCCAGATCCAATGGAATGCCATGCGCCTGTCCAAAGATGAATGAGCCGAATAATAACGCTATTCGGCTCATTTTGTGAGCCGAATAGATCTTCTATTCGGCTCTCGCAACCCTCAGTACGTGATTTCCCACACAGAATCGCGCGTTCCCCGATTGTTAATAATCCGCCGAATCGCTAACCTTCGCGCCATCTACGGCCCCCTTGCGACGGGGCCTTCAGACGAAACCTGAATAATGACAAGCGCGCTGAGGATTGGCGCCGGGTTGCGTCGTGCATGGCAGGAGGCATACGTGCGTTTTCTTTCTTTATTGATCGTGTTGCTCGGCGCGCCGCTGGCGTGGGCGCAGCCTTCGGCTGAGATGTCGGAGCCGGTGGGCGGCTGGCGCTACAGCGGCTTGCTCGATCGCACTGAAAACCCCCAGGTCGCCTATCCCACGCCGCCCATCGATCGGGGCGTGCAGCGTAATCGCACGATGATCGAGGGCCGGCTCAAGGCCATGGGCACGGCTCGCCAGCCCCACAGCCTGGCGGTCAACGGCAACCCACTGAATCTCTATACCGACGACGAGGGGCGTTTCGCCCGGCCGTATGCGTTCGGCGCCGGCTCCAACAGCGTCGAGGTGCGCAGCTCCGAAGGCCAGTCCCTCAAGCGCGTGCAATTCTATGAAGCCAACAACCTGCGCACCCCGGCGCAGATCCGCGTGGTGCTCGGCTGGGACGATCCCAAGGCCGAACTCGACCTGCATATCGTCACACCCGACGGCCAACATGCGTTCTTCGGCCAGCCGGCGCTGAGCAACGGCGGCGGCCTCGACCCCGATGGCGTCGACGGCCCCGGCCCGGAAATGTTCACCATGACCGCGCCGATGCACGGCACCTACCTGGTCTACGTGAACTATTGGGGCAACTACGGCAGCGGCGGCTACAACTTCGATGAGACCAGCAACCAGAACGAGGTGATCACCTCGCAAATCAACCTGGTGCTCAACGAAAACACCGTCAATGAAAAACGCGAAACCTTTGTCGTGCCCCTGCGTGCCATTGGCGATCTGTTGCTGGTCAAGACTTTCAACTACTAAGTATCCGCTCCACGGATGAACAGGCCCTTGTGAATATGAGCGACAACACTGCTTCCCCGACCACGCCGACACCTGTCGCCAAACCTGGACGCCGCTGGCCGGCGCTGCTGATCGGGCTGTGCCTGGTGGCGGGTGTCGTCGCCGGGATGGGCTGGTTCATGACCAAGCCCAAGGCGCCGCCCATGGAGCTGGCGTTGGAAAAACTCGGCCTGAGCCGTCCCGACGGCTTGCTCGAGGCCCATTCCTTGAGCCAGTTGCCCAAGGACCTGTTGGCGGTGCCGTTCCTCAAGGCCACGCTCACCGAGGACTTCGTCTTCTATTACGAGGCCCATGCGGACCGTCTCGGGCTGATCGGCAGCCTGCGCCGGATCATCTATGAGCATGACCTCAAGTTGCAGGACAGCCTGATCGAAGAGCTGTTCGACCAACCGGCCGATGTGGCGCTGTGGCGCGGTGCCGATGGTCGCCTCAAGGATTTCCTGTTGGTGATGGATCGCGGCGGGCTGGCCAAGGTGCTGGAACCGTTGGCCAAGGTCGCCTTGGACGATACGCAGTTGAGCAAGCTCAGCGACCTGAAAGTCGGTGGCGATGACGTCGCGCTCTACCAGCTCAGCTACAACGCCAGCAAATCCCTGCTTTTCGCCTCCCATGGCGACAAACTGGTGGTGCTGTCCAACCCGACCAAGCTGTATGACCCGGCCAGTGGCGCCGCGGTTGAACGGGGCAGCGTTTCGACTACTGCCCTGGCCGCCTTGCTCAATGGCGACAAACTGTTCCCCGAAGCCTTCGGCCTGCCGCCCAAGGCACCAGAGGTCAAGCAGCGCATTTCGGTCAACGCCAGCGTGCTCGCCATGGGCTACCAGCGTTTCATCCCGAACTTCGCCGGCTTGCGCTTCGACATGGATGACAAGGGCTGGCACAGCTTCCTGGCCATGGACGAACTGGAAAACCAACCGGACTTCGACTTCAAGCCGATCTGGCAAGCCATGCCCATGGGCGCCAGTGCCTGCGTAGCCTTGCCCCTGGCTGCCGAGCAGCAGAAACCGTTGCTGGTCAAACTCGGTGCCAACGAAAAAGCCGCCCAGGCCATGGTCGACCATGTGGCCGGCGCGGCTGGCCTGTGCTGGTACGCCGATTCGCGCCTGTACACGCCGCTGTTGGTGGCGAGCCTGAACGAAGACGATGGCAAGCTCGACGCCGACCTGGGCAACCTGTTCGGTTCGATGGTGGGCGCCTATGAAAACAACGTCGCCGAACATGCCTTCCCGGTGGTCGAGAAGCAGCAAGGCTCGACGCACCAATGGCTGCGCCAGGTCAGTTCCAACTTCGGCCCTTACCTGGCCAAGGAAGCCGAACAACCCGACGCGATCACCGGCAAGGCTTTCCTGCGGGTGAGCCTGGCGCGCCACGGTTCGACCTTGCTGTTCTCCCTCGACGACAAGTTGGTGGACAAGGCTCTCGGCACTCTCGACAAACGCTTTCCACCCATGGCCGACGTGGTACCCAAGGACCTGCTGATGCCAGTCTACTTCGGCCCGGATTCCATTGCGCAACTGATGCAGCGCGAAACCCTCGACAGCCTGCCCCAGGACATGGAGCCGGTGTTCTACAACGCCGCGCAAACCTACCTGATCCCGAAACTGCGCACCCTCGGCGGCTATGGCAAATACGCCCTGACCTTGCCGGAAGGCAGCGAGCCGGACGGCCACTGGCAGTGGCTGCCGCTGGAATGGAAAGCGCTGTGACAGGACTGATCCGCACCCCTGCGTTGACGCTGCTGCTGGCCTTGCTGCTCGGCGGGCCTGCGCGTGCCGGCGAGGCGCCGGCGCTGGATGTGCAGCAGTCCCAGGTCTTTCGCGCCTGGTTCGTGCGCATCGCCCAGGAACAGCTGACCAGAGGTCCGAGCCCGCGCTGGTATCAGCAGGACTGCGCCGGGCTGGTGCGCTTTGCCGCCAACGAAGCGCTCAAGGTCCATGATGAAAAATGGCTGCGTAGCAATGGCCTGTCCAATCGCTACCTGCCACCGGAACTGCCCCTCAGCGATGCGCAACGGCGCCTCGCCCAGCAATGGCAGCAGGGCGGCGGCAAGGTCGGGCCCTACGTCAACGCCATCAAGCTGATCCAGTTCAACAGTCACCTGGTGGGCCGCGATGTGGCCCAGGCCCGTCCCGGCGACCTGATGTTCTTCGATCAGGGCGACGACCAGCACCTGATGATCTGGATGGGCCGCTACATCGCCTATCACACCGGCACTACAACCCCTACCGACAACGGCATGCGCTCCGCAAGCCTGCAACAACTCATGAACTGGAAGGACACCCGATGGATACCCGACGCAGCCAACCCCAACTTCATCGGCGTCTATCGACTCAACTTTCTCTCCCAATGACCGGTGCCCGCATGCTGCGCTTGTGTTCAAAACTGCCCCTGCTGTTTGCCTTGTTGCTGGCACCCGTGGTTAATGCCGAAGACACCGTGGAGCCCAGCGGCTATACGCCGGTGTCCGGTGAAAGCTTCTTCCTGCTGGCCGACAGCAGCTTTGCCAGCGACGAGCAGGCCATGGTTCGCCTCGAAGCGCCGGGCCGCGACTACCGTCGGTTCCGCATGGAGCCCTACGGTGGCGCCGATATCCGCGTCTATCGCATCGACAAGCCGTTGGATTTCCTCAAGCGCCAGAAGAACCTGCATCGCGTAGTCAGCGATGGGCAGTTCAAGGGCGAAGGCCTGTCGAACACCCTGGCGTACCTGTGGGACAACTGGTATCGCAAGTCCCGTCGGGTGATGCAGCGGGCGTTCTCCTACGAGTCCCGCCAGCAAGTGACCGAAGAAGTGCCGGAGCTGAAGATCGGCGATGCCCTGGTCGCGCCGACGCCGTACGACGCGCCGGCACAATTCGCCTTGATCCCGGGCCTGCCGGTGGTCAGCCAGTTCCGTTATCCGCTGTGGCAAGCCAAGCCGATCCAGCCGCCTGCGGGCGTCAACCTGGCCGGCTCGTCCAGTGAGTTCGTCAGCGTCGCGCCGGGCAACGTTTATGTGCCGCTGGGTCAGTTGAAACCGGGCCTGTACCTGGTGGAGGCGCTGATCGGTAAATACCGCGCGACCACCATGGTCTTCGTCTCCAACACTGTGGCGGTCAGCAAGATTGCCGGTGACGAGCTGCTGGTCTGGGCCGCACGCAAGCACGAAGGGCGTTCGGTGCCCAAGGTCAACGTGCTGTGGACCGATGGCCTGGGCGTGATGAGCAGCGGTGCCACCGACGAAGACGGTTTGCTGCGCCTCAAGCACGTCAGCCCGGAGCGTTCGTTCGTCATCGGCGAGGACGAGGAGGGCGGGGTATTCGTCTCGGAAAACTTCTACTACGACAGCGAAATCTACGACACCAAGCTCTACGCCTTCACCGACCGACCGCTGTACCGGCCGGGGGATTGGGTCTCGTTGAAAATCGTCGGTCGCGAGTTCAAGAACGCCCGTGACTCGGTGCAACCGAGCGCCGCCGACGTCAATGTCAGCGTGCTGGATGCCACCGGCACCGCCCTGCAAACCCTGGCCCTGAAACTCGATTCCAAGGCCGGTACCCAAGGCCGTTTCCAACTGCCGGAAAACGCCGTGGCCGGCGGCTATGAGTTGCGCTTCAGCTACAAGGACCAGCTCTACAGCAGCGCCTTCCGTGTGGCCGAGTACATCAAGCCGCACTTCGAAATCGCGCTCAACCTGGCCAAGCAGGATTACCGCACCGGCGAGCCGGTCAAGGGCAACCTGGTGTTGCTGTACCCGGATGGCAAGCCGGTGGTCAACGCCACGGTGAGCCTGAGCCTGCGCGCCCAGCAACTGTCGATGGTGGATAACGAGCTGCAATACCTGGGGCAATTCCCGGTGGAGCTGACCAGCAGCGAAGTGACCACCGACGACAAGGGCAACGCGTCCCTCGACCTGCCGGCCGCCGACAAGCCGAGTCGCTACACCCTCACGGTGTTCGCCAGCGATGGCGCGGCGTATCGGGTCAAGACCACCAAGGAAATCCTCATCGACCGTGGCGCGGCGAATTTCCGCCTGAGCGCGCCCCAGCGATTCAGCGCCGTCGGCCAGAAGGTCTCGTTCAGCTACGCCAACGAAGGCGGCAACGAACAAGCCAAGGCCGTGACGCCGGGCAGTTACGCCTGGGTGCGCCTGGAAGATCAGAGCACCGGCGAGGGCAAACTGGCGGCCAAGGACAAGGGTTTCAGCCTGACCTTCGACCGCCCCGGCACCTACAACCTGACGCTCAAGGATGACCACGGCCGGGTCATTGGCGCCGCCGCCCATGCGGTGACCGGCGAAGGCATCAAGGCCGTACCGGGCACCGTCGAGATCGTCCTCGATAAAACCGAATACAAGACAGGTGACGAAGCGCTGGCGCTGATCACCTTCCCGGAACCGGTCAGCGATGCGCTGCTGTCGCTGGAACGGGACAAGGTCGAAGCCACGGCGCTGCTATCCAAGGGCGGCGACTGGCTGAAGATGGAAAAACTCAGCGACACCCAGTACCGCGCGCGCATTGCCGTGAAGGATAACTTCGCGCCCAACCTGACCTTCTCGGTGCTGTACACCAAGGGCGGCCAGTACAGCTTCCAGAATGCCGGCATCAAGGTGGTGACGCCGCAGATCGACGTTGCTGTCGTTACGGACAAAGCCACCTATCGCCCTGGCGACACGGTGACCGTGGACCTGAGCACCCAGTTCGCCGGCAAGGCGATCCCGGCGCACCTGACGGTCAGCGTGGTGGACGAAATGGTCTACGCCCTGCAACCGGAAGTGGCGCCGACCATCGACCAGTTCTTCTATCACCCGCGCCGCAACAACGTGCGCACCAGTGCCAGCCTGTCGTTCATCAGTTACGACGTAGCACTGCCGGGCAGCCCCGGCGCGCCGGGCAAGGCCAACCGCAGCGAACGCGGGGTCAAGGTGCTGGAGCGGCCACGACGTGAAGACGTCGACACCGCTGCATGGCAACCGGAGCTGGTTACCGATGCCAACGGCAAGGCGCGCTTCACCTTCAAGATGCCTGACTCCCTGACCCGCTGGCGCATCACTGCCAAGGCCATCGCCGACGATGGCCAAGTGGGCCAGAAGAAGCAGTTCATCGCTTCGGAAAAACCGCTGTACCTGAAGTGTAGCGGCCCGACGCGCTTCCGTACGGGCGACAAGCCGCAACTGGGCCTGTTCGTGTTCAGCCAGTCGGAAAAACCACTGAAGGCCGAGCTGCTGATCCGTTACGCCGGCGCTGAACAGCGCGTGGTCGCGGACCTGAAAAACGGCATCAACTACGTGGCGCTGCCGGCCCTGGAGCTGAGCAGTGGCGACTTGAACGTGCAGTTGCAATTGAATGGCGAAACCCAGGACGCCCTGGCGATGCGCTTGAACGCCAGCGGCAATGGCTGGCAAGTCACCCAGAACCAGCGCTTCGACGTGGCCAGCGGCGACACCCCGCTGACCCTGCCGGCCGACGCCAGCGATATTCGCCTGCGCCTGGATGACAGCCCGCAAGCGTTGTTCCGTTCGGCCCTGGATGACCTGCTGAGTTACCCCTACGGCGGCGTCGAGCAGACCGCCAGTCGCCTGCTGCCGTTGAGCATCGCCTACCCGACCCTGGCGTCGAACCCGCAAATCCGCGACCGCCTGCGGTTGATCATGCAAAACAGCCGCTTGCGCCTGGTACAGATGGCCGGCCCGTCGGCGAGCTTCACCTGGTGGGGCCAGGACGGTGAGCCGGATGCATTCCTCACCGCCTATGCCTATTACGCCGACTGGCACGCCAGCAAGGCCCTGGACCTGAGCCTGCCACCGGAACACTGGCAGCGGGTGCTGGAGGTCTACGCCAAGCAGGCCGGTGATACGCCGCTGCTGCAACGGGCGCTGATCCTGTCGTTCGCCAAGCAGATGCAACTGCCGGTGAACACCTTGCTCAGCGGCCTGATGGATGATTTGGCGAAGGCCAGTGAAGACAGCACCGAGAGCGTTTTGGACAGCGGCGAAGACAGCCTGGTCATGAATGCGCCGGACTCTGCCCTGGGCTTGGCCAGCGCTCGCGTGCTGACCGCGTCCCTGGCGAAACAGGCGAAGGTGCCGCTGCCGGCGGCTTTCAGTCGTCAAGCGGAGGCCGCGCAACAGCAACTCGAACTGAGCTCGCAGCCGTTCGTCGAGGCCCTGGTGTTATCGTTGCAGAGCTTCGATCAAGCCCGCGCCACTGCATTGCTGGAACGCGTGTTGCCGCAGCAGTCCACCCTGGAACGGGCCTTGGCCCTGACCTGGTTGCAGCGCAGCATCGAACAGGCCGCGCCGGCTGTGGCGCTGGCGCCGGGTGAAGGCTGGGTCGCCAAGCAGGGTGCGACCGGTGAAACCTACTGGCAGTGGCAGGGCGCGCAGCTTCCGACCCAGCTGACTCTCAGCGGTGCCCAGGAGCGTCCATTGCAAGCGGCCCTGAGCTTCCAGAGCCAGCAACCGCCGCTGGCGCCGATGGCCGTGTCCATCACTCGTCGCCTGTCGCGTCTGGTGCCGGGCGACGAGGCCTTCACCTTCAAGCTCGAGGCCGTGGGTAACAAGCCGTTGTCCAGTGACAGCCTCTACCTGGATGAGGTGATCATCAACAGCAAGGCGTCGACGCCGCTGCGCTACGGCATGCTCGAAGTGCCGCTGCCGCCGGGCGCCGATGTGGAACGCACCACCTGGGGCATCCAACTGCAGGGCAAAGCCGACAGCGAACCGACTTCCCTGGAAAAAGCCCGCTTCGAGCCAGGCCAGATGGCCTACGCAGTGCCGGTGGACGCCCTCAGCGGCGAGCTGCGCCTGCGGCACTTGGTGCGCTTCTCCCAGAAGGGCCAGTTCACCTTGCCTCCCGTACGTTTCACCCAGGTCTACGCGCCGCAGCATCAGGCGCGGGAACAGAAACCGGCGCTCGGTCAGGTGACGGTCAACTGACATGCGCAGGCGGTGGTTTGGCTGGCTGTTGTGCTTGATCCCTGCGCTGGCAACGGCGCAGGACGAGCCGTTGCGCCTGGCCTTCGATGGTCAGTTGCTGCGAGTGAGCCAGACCCAGGTGCTGGACCGCCAGCCGTTGCCCGATTCCTTGCAGGCGCCGCTGGGCAGCCTGTGGAAACTGTTCGTCTACGCCTGGCTGGTGGACACCGACGCCCGCGAGCCGGTTTACGAGTGTCGCGGTGAATCGAAGGAAGAGGTCTATTGCTGCAACGCCGGGCAGAGCATCGCTCGCGACCAGGCGCTGGTGAAATCCTGCGGCTTGTATTTCGAGCCGCAGCGGCTCGGGCTTTCGGCCTCGAACTGGCGCGATTACTGGCAGGCCCGTCAGGCGCCAGCGTGGCTGTTGGATTTGCCTGCGTTGCAACCGCAGACGCAGGTGCCGGTCGCGGAACTGCTCAAGGCCTTGGCTACCTTGCCGGCCCAGGACCAGGCGCGCCGGGTGCTGCTGGACGTGGTGCTCAGCGCGGCGGACGGGCGGCTGGTGGGTGAGTTGGGTAGTCGCCTACGGGTCAAGACCTGGAGCTGGCTGGGTGACCAGGGACCTTCCTCTCGACAGGGCGGTTTCGCCGGTTGGCTGGCCGATGGCACCCCGGTGTGGGCTGGCGGACGCGGTACCAGCCAGCAGGTATTGAAGGTGTACGGCGACGGGTTGGCGGCTGCATTGCCCTCGCGCTGGCCAGCGGAAACCGGGCGTTGCGTGGAGGTGGGGCTGTTTGCCCGTTATCCCTGGCAACGGGTGATGGCCGGCGACCGCCCGGCTACACCGGGCCAACTGCGCGGCGATTATCGCGTCGAGTTCAGCAACGGCAACCAGTTGGATATCCACAGCGACGGCGAGTTGTTCCTGATGCCCGGCAAGTTGGTGGCGCGGTTGGACCGGGAAGAGTACGTCGCCCGGGTTCTGCAGCGCGAAGCCAAGGCCGAACCCGCCGAAGCGGCCAAGGCCTTGGCCGTGGCGATCCGCACCTACCTGCTGCAAAACGCCCAACGCAACGGCGACTGCCTGAGCATCGACGACAGCAGCCATCGCCAGCGCGTCGCCCCGCGCCCGGCGGCGCCTGAAACCCGCGCCATTGCCGCCTGGACCAGCGACCTGGTGCTGGCCGGCACCGATGTCACCTACCACTCCGATCAGCCCGGCCCGGACAAACTGTCCTGGGCTCAAGCCGTGGAGCAAGCCAATGCCGGCCAACGCTACGACGCCATTCTGCTGCACGCCTACCCGCGTGCCAGCCTCAGCCGCTGGGACAATCCGGTGGCGTCCTGCGAAGCACTGCCGGCCGCCCAGGACTGGCTGCTGAAACAGCGGCGCGGCTGGCGTGAGCGGCTGGAAAGTGAAGTGGGCTACAACGAAATCAGCGCTTTCGCCGTCTGCCGCGTCGCCTTCGGCCGGCCTTACGTCGACCGCGAACGCCAGCGCATCTACGTGCGCGGCGTGCTGTCGCTGCAAGACCGCCTCGACCTGACTCATGAATATCTGCACCTGGCCTTCGAAGCTCATCCCAATGGCCAGGACGAAAACTATATCGAAGGGCTCGCCCGTCACCTCTTGCTGGAATAGACCATGACACTCCGTTATCCACAGGTCTTGCTGTTGCTCTGCGCCCTGACCGCGTTGCCACCGGCCATGGCCGCCGACTCCATCAGGCTCGACACCCCGGTCGGCGGCTGGCGCAGCGGTGCGCCGGGTGGCGAAGGCGAAAACTACAGCCAGACCGTCAACTACCCGGCCTCGTCAGTCAATACGCCCCCAGGCCAGGCCGACACCGCCCGCATCAGCGGCCAGATCAAAAGCGCGCCCAAGGATGGCAACGCGCCGGGCCAACTCATCGTCAACGGTGTGAGCCTGCCGCTGAAGCTGGATGACGAGGGACGCTTCGACCGGCCGTTCTCGTTCCCCAACGGCAGCAACAGCGTCGAAGTGCGCAGCGCCGACGGCCAGCAGCGCCACCGCACGCAGTTCCTCAACACCAGCGGCGGTGCCACTCCGGCCAAGCTACGGGTGTTACTGAACTGGGACAGCGACGGCACCGACCTGGACCTGCACCTCGTCACCCCGGACGGCGCCCACATCTGGTATGGCGACCGCGTCGCCCCCAACGGCGCGGCCCTCGATGTCGACGTCACCACCGGCTACGGCCCGGAGATCTTCTCCATGCCCGCGCCGATCAAAGGCCAATACCTGGTGTACGTGAACTACTACGGCGGCGGTTATCGCAGTGAAGAAGACAGCGAGGAAGGCGAGGGCGGTGGTGAACAAGCGCAACAGGCCCTGACCACGGCACAAGTCACCGTGATCACCGAAGAAGGCACGCCAAACGAGAAAATGGAAACCTTCGTGGTGCCGATGCGGGCGGTGGGGGAACTGACGTTGGTCAAAAGCTTCAGCTATCCGTAAGGCATCGTCGCAGCCACAACTGAATTTACAGCCTGTGGAGATCCCCTGTGGGAGCCGAGCTTGCTCGCGATGACGGTCTAGCATCCAACATCAATGCAAGCTGACCCACCGCCATCGCGAGCAAGCTCAGCTCCCACAGAGGATCTATGGTGGATGCCTGATCTGTGAGCGCTCGAAAACCCTGTGGGAGCGAGCCTGCTCGCGATTGCGGTGACCATTCAGCATCTACGTACCTGATACACCGCTATCGCGAGCAGGCTCGCTCCCACAGGGGTCGTCAATTGCTCCGAAGAAATCTCACGCGTGAGCTATTGTGGGGTTTGGAAACTACCTGTAGTGTTTCTCACGCGTGAGTTTTTCACAGTGGGGTCAGTACCATGCAAACCAGCTCTCCATCGGATCCGCCAGGCGGGCCTGATGACGATTCAATGAGCAGCACGGGAGAGCGCTCCAAGCCCGCCGCGAAAAAACCATCGAGCTTTTACATGAAGCAGATGCGCGCGGGCCTGAGTGCCGCCGGGTATGTGAAACACGAGACTTGGGTGCTTCCCGAAAACCGAAGCCTGCTCAAGCAAATGGAGAAACAGCTACGCCAACCGATTCTGGCTGGCTCATTCATGTCGGAGAATTACATGAGCGCAGGTAATAACTGGAACATCGATCGCCTCTACAGCGCCCTCCAGGCCCTGGATGAAGTGGTCGCGAACGACATCACTCTTTCCCTCGTCCAAGGCTCCGAGTCCAGCATCAAGCTGGAAATGAATGACTTCGGTGGCTTGCCGATCTACATCGCCGTGGTGGGTGATCAGATCATCGTCGATACCGTCCTGGTGGACGTTGAGTCGATCAGCGACGTCGCGGCCTTCAACGACGCCGTGCTGCGCAGCCGGGAAATGTTCCCGCTGTCGTCCATCGGCATCGAGACCATGCCCAACGGCCAGGTGGTCTACAACATGTTCGGCGCGTTGAGCTCCGATTCCAGCCTGACCAACGTCGTGACCGAGGTCAAAACCCTCGTCGACAACGTCCAGCGCGCCAGCGAAGCCTTCGAACGCTTCTTCATTTAATTCGCCGAATAGGAACCATCCAATGACTCAGTCCATCTGGAGCAAGTTGTTCACCGCACTGCGTGGCGGCGCCAACGAAGTCGGCGAATCGATCGTCGACCAACAGGCCCTGCGCATCCTCGACCAGGAAATTCGCGACGCCGACAGCGCGCTGGCCAATGCCAAGCGTGAGCTGGTCACCATCATGGCCAAGCACAAGCTGGCGACTGATCGCGTGGGTGAATACAACGCCAAGATCAAGGACCTGGAAGCCAAGGCCCTGGCCGCGATCCAGGCCAACCGCGAGGACCTGGCGCTGGAAGTGGCTGAAGCCATTTCGACCCTGACCAACGAACTGGACGCCGAGCAAAAGCACGCGACCGAATTCGGCGGTTACGCGGACAACATGCGTAAAGACATCACCAAGGCCGAAAGCCGCATCAAGAGCCTGCGTCAGCAAGTGGACATGGCCAAGGCGCGCGAAAGCGTGCAGAAGGCCCAGGTCAGCGCGTCGATCGCCAGTGGTGGCGCCAATGGCAAGCTGGAAACCGCCGTTGGTACGCTCAACCGCCTGCAAGCCAAGCAACAGCAACGCGCCGCTGAGCTGCAAGCCCAGGACGAACTGGCCGAGGCTTCGACCGGCTCCGACCTGGAGCGCAAGCTGCGCGATGCCGGCATCACGCCGAACGAAGGCAGCGCCAATGCGATCCTGGAACGCCTGAAGAAAAAATCGGCTGAGTGATCGCTGAGCGCACCGAACCCGTGGCGAGGGAGCTTGCTCCCGCTGAGACGCGAAGCGGCTCCAAAAATGGGGCCTGCTGCGTAGTCCAGCGGGAGCAAGCTCCCTCGCCACAATAGTGTCCGGCACGCCATGGATTTAATTGTGGTTCAGGTACTTTTATCCAAGCGCCGCAACAGGTTTAATGCTGTCCGGCCACTACGCTCGAGCCCTCAGACGCCAGAGCGATGATCCCGCCAGGAACCAAGCCCCACGGAGTCAGGGACGAAATGTCGATTTTCCTTTTGTTGCGCTCGTACGCTTCGTCCTTCTTCCATCGGTTCGGCTGGGCGGGCCTGGCCATTGCGTTGGGCGTGCACCTGTCTACGGCCTGGATCGGGCTGGTGCTGATAGGCGAGCAACACCTGATCGCCGCCGCCACGTTTACCTACTTCTATCTCACCACCACGCTCACCGTCGGCTATGGCGATCTCGCGCCACAGACAGCGGCGGGACGGGTGTTCGTGGCTACCTGGGTCATGCTCGGGGGTATCGCGCTGCTGACGGCAGCCATCGGCAAAACCACCAGCAGCGTCATCGATGTATGGAGAAAAGGCATGAAGGGAAAAGGCGATTTCACCGGCAAGGTCGGCCACACGGTTCTCATCGGTTGGGAGGGCGCCTCCAGCGAGCGGGTCATTGAATTGCTGCTGCAGGACGAAACCTCCAATGACAACCTGATCGTCATCTGTGATTGCGATCTCGAAGAAAACCCCATGCCCGGCAAGACCTCGTTCATCAAGGGCGACAGCTTGTCCTCCGTCGCACTGCTACAGCGTGCCGGCGTGCCTGGCGCCGAACGCGTGCTGGTGCGAACCCATTCCGACGACCTGACCTTGGCCACCGTACTGGCGGTCAATCAATTGGGCCCGGTCGGGCATGTGGTCGCCCACTTCAATGACAGCGAAATCGCCGCCCTCGCCAGCGCCTACGCGCCGAGCCTGGAATGCACCTCCAGCATGGCCATCGAAATGTTGGTGCGTGCCTCCCAGGATCCGGGCTCGTCCGTGGTCATCAATGAATTGCTCTGTGTCGGGCAAGGCGCTACGCAGTACCTGATGAAACTGCCCGAGGCGTTCGAGGCGACGTTCGGCGAGCTCTATAACCGGATGAAAGAGCAGCACAACGCTACGCTTATCGGCTACCGCGCCAAGGGCGCCCGACACCCGTCGATCAACCCGCCCGGCACCACGCGTGTCGTGGGCGGAGAACTCTTCTACATCGCCTCCACGCGTCTGAAGGAAATTTCCCATGGGGTGGTTTAAACAGTTGATGGGGCTCGAGGCCCCGAACGCGAACACGACAGCTAGCCATGGCGCGCCGATCAGCGGGCCGCTGGGCCTGGCCTCCGGCAAACAGGTCATGTTCGATTCCACACTCAAGTTGTTGCTCGATGGCAACAGCGCCGTGGTCATTCCCGGTTCTCAACAGATCTGGAGCCTGGGCATCGTCGACCTCGGGCAATCGAACTGGTTGACGCGCTGTTACATGAACGACGAAGACTACTGGCTGCAAGTGCACACCAGCGGCGACGTCGCCGGGCAGGTCGAGTCGGTGATCCTGTTCAACTACCTCAGCTACGTCACCCTCAACAGTGAAGCGGAATTGCGCCGGCTGGCCGGCCCTGAAAGCCTGATCGGCCTGCCGACCTACACCCACAACGGCGTCGAGTACACCCGCGAATGGGGCACCGAGGCGGGCCAGACCGAACTGGTGGGGTTGAGCGAACGCGTGAGCAATCCGGACGAGTCCTACAGTGTCGAGCACCGTTCGATGCTGTACGCCCGCGATACCGGCCTGACGGATCGCCGGGAGTTCCTGCTGTTCTCCGTCGAAGAGGACGCCGAAGGCACCGTCAGTCTGAGCACTTCGCTGGGTATTTCGCTGTACACCACTGACCTGAACACTCTTTGAATAAGGAAGAAGTCCATGCTTGAAGCGCTCTCCATTTCCCTGAACAAGGCCGCCGTGTTCGGCTTCGTTTTGTATCTCCTCGGCGCCGCCGTGCTGTTCGCACTGTTTCAGTTCATCTACATCCATGTCACGCCGCACAAAGAGTTCGAACTGATCCGCTCGGGCAACGTGGCTGCGGCCATCGCCCTGAGCGGTGCCCTCATCGGTTTCGCCATCCCGGCCAGCAACGTGATTACCTACTCGATCAGCATGCTGGACTTCGTCGTCTGGGCGGTGATCGCCGCTGTCGTTCAGTTGTTGGCGTTCCTGGTGACCAGCCTGGTGCTCAAGGGCGCTTCGGCGCGCATCAAGAACGGTGAAATCGCCGCCGGTATCTACATCGCCGCCGTGGCCATCAGCGTCGGCATGTTGAACGCCGCGTGCATGACGCCTTCCACGAACTGATCGCGCCACGGAGAACCCGATGAAACGAAGCAAGTACGTTCAGCTTTCGCTGGCCGCGTCGGTCGCCTTGGCGATATCCGGCTGCGGGCCGACGGAAAAAACCTACAAGTTGCAGAAGAAGTACAACTTCCAGTCCGTGCAGCAATGTGTCGATGAAAAGCTGCCGGTGGACATTTGCGCCGACGCCTACATGACCGCCATGAGCGAGCATCGTCGCATCGCGCCGACGTACGCCAGCCAGGCTGATTGCGATGCCGACTTTGTCCCCGATTGGTGCCAGCAGGACTCGGCCGGCCAGTTCATCCCCAAGCTGGGTGGATTTGAGCTGAGCGCCGATGGCGAGGTCACGCAATCCCAGGTCGACGCCGCCCGGGCCCAATTGCCGGCTTCGGAAGCGAACGTCGGTGGTTCGGGCTTCAGCAACCTGCTGACCGGACTGTTGATCGGCAACATGCTGAGTGGCAACCGCAACAGCTATTACTCCGAACCGGTCTACCGTTACCGCGATGATCGTGGCGACTACGGTTCCTCGACGCTCAGCCAGCGGGTTTCCAGCGGCTCGACCTTCACCAAGTCCAACCAGGCGCGGTATGGCAGCTATACCGATTCCATCAAGAGCAGCAAAGCGATGTCCGTCGCTTCCTCCACGTCTCGCGGTGGCTTCGGTAGCAAGTCCAGCGCCCGCAGCGGTTGGGGTGGTTCGAGCAGCTCCGGCGGTTGAGGAACCAGCGCCATGAAGAAGATCCATTGCGCCGAACGTCATGACTGGAAACAGACCGCCGAACAGCTCGGCTTTCTGTTCCACACCATCGATAACGAACCCTATTGGGACGAAAGCGCGTACTACCAGTTCACCCTCAGGCAGATCGAGGACGACCTGGAAGACCCGACCACCGAGATCCATGACATGTGCATGGACCTCGTGGCCCGCGTGGTACAAAGCGAAGAGCTGTTGGAGCGCCTGAGCATTCCCTCGCCGTTCTTCGATCTGGTGCGCACTTCATGGCTCGAAGGCCACCCGCACCTGTATGGGCGCATGGATTTCTCCTACAACGGCAGCGGCCCGGCCAAGTTGCTGGAGCTCAACTACGACACGCCGACCAGCCTCTATGAAGCCGCGGCGTTTCAGTGGGGCTGGCTGGAGCAATGCATCGAGCGCGGTTTGCTGCCCAAGCATGCCGACCAGTTCAACAGCATCGACACCAAGCTGCACCAGGCCTTTGCCCAGTTGCAGCTCAAGGAACCGTTTTACTTCGCTTCGATGAAAGGCTCGGTGGAGGACAAAGGCACCACGGATTACTTGCGGCTGATCGCGGAGAAAGTCGGTATCGAATCGCGGCACATCGATATCGAAGACATCGGCCTCAACAGTGACGGGCGTTTCGTCGACCTGGAGGAGCGCTGGATTCCGCACCTGTTCAAGCTGCACGCCTGGGAGTTCATCTTCCACGAGCCGTTTGGTGAAGCGATTGCCCAGTGTGATACACAGTTTTTCGAGCCGGCCTGGAAGTCGATCATCTCCAACAAAGGCATCCTGCCGTTGCTGTGGGAATTTAACAAAGGCCACCCGAACCTGCTCGCGGCTCACTTGGATACCGACACCAGCAAAGCCGTGCCCAAGGGCTGGGTGCGCAAGCCGTTCTTTTCCCGGGAAGGCGCCAACATCGAGCTGCAAACAGCGGATGGCCTGATCGTCAAAGAAGACGGGCCCTACACCGACGCGCCGTTCATTCTCCAGGAATTCGCGCCGCTGCCGAAGTTCGACGACAGCTACACGCTGATCGGTTCCTGGGTCATCGGCGACCAGGCGGCGGGCATTGGCGTGCGGGAAGACAACAGCTTGATCACCAAGGATTCAAGCCGGTTCTTGCCGCATCTGATCCTCGATTAATACATGGCGAGGGAGCGGTGTGCCAGTGGATCAAACGCTGAACCCCTGTGGGAGCGGGCTTGCTCGCGAAGACGGCGGCACAGTCAACATTGATGTTGCTTGATACACCGCCTTCGCGAGCAAGCCCGCTCCCACAGGTTAATGCTTCCGCCCCGAGGTTTTCAGGTCCACCAGTACCGAACCAGATGGAAGAAGATCGGCGCGGCGAAGCACACCGAGTCCAACCGGTCGAGCATGCCACCGTGGCCTTCGATCATGTGGCCCCAGTCCTTCACACCGCGGTCGCGTTTGATCGCTGACATGACGATGCCGCCGGCAAAGCCCAGCAGGTTGATCAGCAAGGCGATGAGGAACGACTGCCACGGATTGAACGGCGTGATCCACCACAGCGCGCCACCGATCAGCGAGGCCAGGAAAATGCCGCCGGCAAACCCCTCCACGGTTTTCGAGGGCGACAGGTTCGGCGCGATCTTGTGTTTGCCGAACAGCTTGCCGCAGACGTACTGCAACACATCCGACAGCTGCACCACGATCACCAGGTAAGCGATCAGCAACAGGTTGCGTCCTTCGAAACCAGCGATGTCCAGGGTCAACAGGGCGGGCACGAAGGAGATGCAGAACACCGCGATCATCAACCCCCACTGGACCTTGGAAGCGCGCTCCAGGAAGTGCGTACTGTCGCCACCCAAGGACGCCAGGATCGGCAGCAGCAGGAACACGTACACCGGGATGAAGATCGAAAACAGCCCGTACCAGTCGTAGTAGATCAGCAGGTATTGCAGCGGCAGCGCCAGGTAGAACGCTGCCACCAGGGCCGGATAATCACTGCGCCGGGTCGGCGTCAGGGTGAGGAATTCCCGCAGGGCGTAGAACGACACCGCGTAGAACAACAGAATCACCGCCGCGTTGCCGAGCCAGAACGCAATGCCGATCACCAGCACCATGATCCACCAGGCGTTGATCCGCGCGTTGAGGTTGTCGATGACCGAGTTTGGCGCGCCTTTGGTGCGCAGCTTGAGAATGAAACCAATCAGCGAAGCCAGCACCAGAATCGCGCCGATCCCGCCAAATAACATCAGGGTATATCGATCCATGTCAGACGTGCTCCGGGGCCAGTGCCAGCAGCGCGGCGCGGCTGCGTTCAAGAAATTGCTCTTTGCTTTCACCTTCTTCGATGCACAGCGGCGCGCCGAAGCTGGTGGTGCATAACAGCGGCAGAGGCAATACCCGGCCTTTGGGCATGACGCGGTTGAGGTTGGCGATCCACACCGGGATCACCTCGACCTCGGGATGAGCCTTCATCAAGTGATAGATCCCGCTCTTGAACGGCAGCAAGCCTTCGTCGGGGTTGCGCGTGCCCTCGGGGAAGATGATCAGCGAGTCGCCGTTCTCCAGGGCTTCGAGCATTGGCTGCAATGGGTTGTACGAAGGATCCTTGCGTTCGCGGTCTACCAGCACACCGTTGAACACCCGGTTGATGATGTAGCGCCGCACCGGGCTGGTCTGCCAATAGTCGGCACCGGCGACCGGTCGGGTCAGCTTGCGCAACGCCGGCGGCAGCGAGGCCCAGAGCAACACGAAGTCACCGTGGCTGCTGTGGTTGGCGAAGTAGATCCGCTGCACCTGCGTCGGCGCACAGCCGAGCCACAGGCTGCGAGCACCGGTGACCATGCGGGCGGCGGAGGTGATGAGGTTGGCGACCACGGGTTCGAACATGAGGATTCCTTATCCTGAAAAGGCTAGCCAGGGACTGGCCAGGATGAAGCCCAGCGTCAAGACAACTTGTGCGGCCAGCAATCGCGACTGTCGACGCAGCAGCAACAACGCGCCGTGCCGGCGTTCGGTCCAGAGACGGCCGGCGCGTGCGGCCGGTTGCAGGCCCAGCGAGGTGAGGGCCTGATCCAAGGTGTAGGTGCGCTCGGCCAGGGATTGAGTGCTGTCAGCCATGCGCTGAAACAGATCGGCATCAAATGCCACGCGCAACGCCCAGTATTTTTCCAGCACACCGAGCACGATCAGTACGGCGCTCAACAGCAGCAACCACGGATCGATGACCCCCACCAACCACTGCCCCAACCCCAGCAGCACCGCCAGCAGCGTCAGCCCGGTGGACAGCTGATCCAGCGATTGACCGCGGCGCAACAGACTCGCCACGGTGTGCAGTTCCATATCAGTGATCATGGACATTCTCCCGGCTTGATAACGGCTCCAACGCCCGACGATGCGCCGCATGCAAGACAATGCGCGGGCGAACGCGCTGGATTTGCACGATAGCCGCATCAACATTCGCTGCCCGACCACTGTGCAACAACCAGGCGACCACGGCAGTTGCGCTACGGGAATAGCCCAAGGCGCAGCAGACCAGCACCGGCCCGCGCTGACGAAGGCTTTCGATGGCCTCCGCCGCTTTCAGGCATTGCTCGGTGGTCGGCGCCGTCAGGTCGAGCACCGGTAGCGAGCGATAGGCAACCCCCGTGCTGTCTATGGACAGTTCTGCGCAGAGGTCGAGCACCCCGCTAAACGCGCTGTCCTTCAGCTCCATCGGCGTGGGAATGCGCCCGAGCCAGACGTTATCCGCTACTTGATCCGGTTGCGGATGTTGGCGCGTCCACCAGCGGGAATTGATCCACGCCGCCGCCAGATAAGGCGCCAGCAACCAACGCGCCGCCGGGCTCAAGCGGCCATCGACACGCTTCTGGAAACCGTCGGCACCGAACACCAGGTAATTCAGCGCCACCATGAGCACCGCCACCGCCGGCCAGATCAACCAGAGCCACGCGCCGCCCAAGGCAAACGCCGGGATGAACAGCGCCGCCGCGCCCAAGCCATAACGCAGCGCCAATCGCCGGCGGGCAGGGTCCGTCGCCAGACGCGCGCTCAGCAGCGGGCTCGACCGATCCAACGGCCACAACCACACACACAACCAACCGGCCAACGCCCCCGTGGGCAGGTCAATGAAGTGATGTTGATAAGTGGTCAGCACCGACACACCAATCAGCGCGAACCACCCGTGCATCAGCCAGCGCCAGACCCCCTGCAGATGCCGCTGATAACAGACCCACAGCACCACCAGCAACGCGATGTGCAGCGATGGCGCCTGGTTGAACGGCTTGTCGAACCCCGCCAGCACCTCGAACAACCAACCGAACACCCCGTCCATTTCCGGCCGGGGGAAGGTAAAGCGTAGCGGCCAGAGCAGAAAGCAACTGACTGCAATCACCTGGGCCGTGAGCAGGCGCAAGGCGTGGCGCTTGAGTTCGACACGGCTGGTGGGCAACAGCAGGGACAGGCCGTACAGCAGATCGATCGACCAGTACGGCACGATGGTCCAGGCCATGAACGGCATGTGGCTTTCCCAGGCGAACACCAGCGTGCCGACGTCGTCACGCTGGGAGGTGACCCAGGTGGCGAAGCCATAGGTGCTGAAGAACAGCGGCGCCAGCAACAGCAGCCACAGCACTGCCGGTTTCAGCAGTGCGGGCTCGCGGGCCGGAGCGATGACGGCGCTCATTACTGCACTCGCTGGGCCAGCGAAACGCTGAAAATGCCCCACTCATCGACCCGCAGGGTGATCTTGCGGAAGCCCGCCGCCTCAACCAATTGATCCATCTCTGCCTGGGTACGTCGACGCATCACCCAAGCCTGCCCGGCACGGTGGCTGGTGAGGGCGCGGGCGATCAGTTCCAGTTGCGGGTGCCACGGCTGGCCGGTGTAGACCAGGAAACCACCGGGCTCTACCGCTTCGGCCAATCCGGCGAGGGAGCCGCCGACCATCTGGTTATCGGCAAACAGCTCATACAACCCGGACACCACGGCCAGGGTCGGTTTTGGCTGCAGCGCCGCCAGATCCTGGCGATCAAACGCGTCACCTTTGACGAACCGGGCGATATCGCCCAAGCCTTTTTCGAGGATCAAGGCACTGCCATCGCGCACGTTGATGTCGCTGTAGTCGCGCAGCAGGATCGACTCCGGCAACGGGCTGACACCTTGCAGCGCTTCCAGGATGTAGCGGCCATGCCCGGCGGCGATGTCGACGATGCGCACCTCACGGTCCTGCTCGCGCAACTTGCCCATGGCCAGGCGCAGCAGTTCTTCAACGTGCACTTTGCGCTGACGAATGCCGCGCCAGCCGATGGAGTTCAGGTAGTTCTGGTCAATCATCTTGCCCACGGCCGAGGTGCCGGTGGGGCGATTGCGGTAGACGTAGTCCAGGGTACTGCCGGAGTCGAACCCGGTGTCGAAGCCCAATTTCACGCCCGCAGACAATTTGCTGCCAAAGCGCATGCTGGCGCGGGTCATGCGCCAGTACAGGTCGCGCAACGAGTTGTGCGGCAGCGGCGTCGCCAGGGTTTCGGCTTCGGCGCAGGTCACGCCCAGGCGATCGGCGTCCAGCAGGGAAGGGCGCTCCAGCGGGCGGGCGAAGTTTTGCAGGATGAAGCGGCGGGCACTGGCGATGGCCGGCGCGCGGTTCTTCTCGCCGAGGGTGTCGTGGAAGAACCCCGGCAGGATGTGCTTCTCCTTGTGCAAACTGCCCAGGCGATCGAAGAACTGTTCCTGGGGTTTGCGGTGCACGACAAAGTCCGAGCCGGAGATCAACAGCTGCGTCGGCACCTGGATCGCCTGGGCGTCGGCCACCACGCGGTCGGCGGCTTCGTACAGGCCCAGCAGTACGTTCACCGAAATCGCCTTGGTGATCAGCGGATCGCTGTCGTAGGACGCCACCCGTTCCGGGTCATGGCTGAGGAACTTCGCCTTGACGTAACTGTTGACGAAAAAATTGCCGCGAAACTTGCGCATCAGTGCCAGGCCCGGACGAGCGAACGGCACGTAGAGCTTGACCTTGAACGCTGGCGAGGCCAGCACCAGCGAACGGATGCGCGGTGCGTAATCGTGGACCCAGGTCGATGCGATCACCGCCCCGACGCTTTGCGCGACCACGGCGATGTTCGACTCGTCGATCTGATGCGTGGCGCCGATGTGATCGCAGAAGGTCTGCACATCCCGCGCACTGGTGGCAAAGCTCGGGCTGTCACCGCGGGCGCCCGGCGACTGGCCATGGCCCCGTGCGTCCCAGGCAAAGAAGTCGAAGCCGGGCAAATCCAGCTCATCCACCAGGTGCGCAATGCGCCCGGAGTGTTCATGCCCGCGGTGAAACAACAACACGGCCTGGCGGGGTTCACCCGCAGAGGCATTGACAGCCGGCCAGTGCCGGTAGAACAACTCCACGCCATCGTGGGTGGTGAACGTCAGTTCCTGGGCTTCGCGCATTGCAAGTTCCTTTATGCTGAGGGAGCGTTTTCCTTCACTTGGCTCAGGCCGTGACGGACCCGATTGACCAAGGTATAAACCAGCAGGGCGGCAACCACCGCCATCACACCATCAACCCACAGCGCCCCGAGCCAACCCAGGGCAATACCGGTCGCCAACACGCCCAACACAAAGGCGCGATCACTTTTGCCCATCGGCCCGTCATAGCGCCGCGAAGCCCCGACCATCGCCCCCAGCACGCCTGCGTATTCGCTGAACAGCGCCAACAGCGTGACCAACAACACGAGCAACAGACTGGCATCGGGAATCAGTGCAAAAGGCAGGATCAGGGCAGCGTCGGCGATGATATCGCATAGCTCATTGAGGTAGGCGCCCAGATGCGATTGCTGACCAAACTCCCGCGCCAACATACCATCTACCGCATTCAACGCCATGCGCAGGAACATCCAGATCGGCACCAGGACGAAGATCCACGGATGGCTGGCGAACCACGCGATCACCGCACCGACCAAGACTGAAACGATGCCCGCGAGCACCGTGATCTGGTTGGCGGTGACGCCGTTGTTGTAAAGGCGTTGAACCATGGGGCGCAGCAGGTTTTGAAAGGCGGGCTTGAGTTGGTAGATGGAGGGCATCGGGGTGAGATCTCGGCCGGTTGCGGGGCTAGGGCTTATACAGGTGCGAGATTACGATAGGTTGAGGGGTTGCTGGCGGGTATTTCTTGAGAATGAGCGCGGGTAGGCATCTAAAACGAAATTGCCTGGGCAAAAATAGCCAATGTGTGCGGGCCTGAACCCATCCATCCAGATCGGCCGATGCCATTCTTGTGGCGAGGGGATTTATCCCCGTTGGGCTGCGCAGCAGCCCCAAGAGCACTTAGCTTAATCTGTCTGTAATACCGAGGTGTGGATTTTTTGGGGTTGCTTCGCAGCCCAGCGGGGATAAATCCCCTCGCCACAAGAGCAGTGGGTGGTGTGTCAATTCAGGATCAAACTACAAAAATCCTGTGGGAGCGAGCCCGCTCGCGATAGCGGTACAACCAGAACAGACCAGCAGCCTGCTGACACTCAACCCTCCCCAGGACAAATAAGGAGTGTTTCAAATGCCACAAATGGATTGGCTCGCCAACCACATGGATAAATGCGACCAGATGGCCGAGTGGCTCCATCGTGAATTCAGCTATGAATTTGCCCAGCAATCCCTCGCCAGTTGGCAGCAGGAGTTCGCCGCAGGGCAGCGCGATGGGCGCTGGAAGTGCCTGATCGCCATGGAACACGGCCAGTTGCTCGGTGGTGCTTCACTGGCCAGTCACGACCTGCCGGATCGGCCAGAGCTGGGGCCGTGGCTGGCTTGCGTGCTCGTCGCCCCCAGTGCCCGACGCAGAGGGATTGCAGCGCAGTTGATCGAAGGCGTCTGCAGCCATGCGCGGGAGGTGGGAATCATCACCTTGTTCCTGCACACCCACAGCCAGCGCGACTATTACGCCAAGCTGGGTTGGGAGGTGCTGGAGCGCTTTGAGGCTTGGGGGAAAGAGCAGTGGCTGATGGCGCGGTGTTTATAGCCATCAGCGGGGCTCCCACGCCAAGCGTTTAAATTTAGCGAATCGCCCTACATGCTTTATCCCCTTTCCCTGACTTAATTCCCCTGTCATCCCCGGCAGAGTCTCGCGTTCGTCCCCGCATCGCGAGATTCCTGCATGTTTGCCCCCGACAAGCTCCTGGCCCTGAACAACACCATTGGCTTGCTGGTGGTGGCGGCCATGGACCCCGAACAGCCGGATGTCGATGCGGTTTTCCAGGATTTTCGAGCCTGCCTGAACGACTACGACGCCTGGGCTGAGAGCTTCTGGGCCGGTTGGGCGCTGGATCTTGAGCAAGTGTTCAAGGTTGGTAACGAGGTGTCTCTCGCGGCACCGAAAAACCAGCACACACCCGTCAGCGCCACGGTGGTGGCTTGCCCGGCAGGCGGGCCGCTGACGCTGGTGCACATGTTCCAGGCGGCGCGCTTTGTGCCGATCGGCGATACACCGGTGATGCTGGAGCCGGTCATCGAAGGCGTGCCGGGGCAGGAGACTTTCGGCGAGCCGATCCACCACGTGATCGGCCCCAGCGGCATCCTGGAAGTTCCTGAGTGTTGGCGGGGCCAGCGTTATCGCATCACCTTTTTTCCCCATGTAACGGCCGATCACGTCAAGGCGCTGTACGCGTCTTACCAAGGCGTGATCGATGAACTCGAGGATTGGCTGAAAGCGGAGTGGGAGCAATTTCAACCGCTGTGGGCAGAGTTTTCCGACGCCGGCTTTCTTGAACGCTACGGCGTATTGCAACAAGCCGATTGGCGCGGCTTCGAAAACGCCCTGCATCAGCTGTGGGACGACGTTAAACAGGTTTTCGAGCTGCTGGCCGATCTGCAGGCCAACAGCGAAAAGCTGTTGGAGTACCTGACCCGCGTCGAGCTTGAACAATTACTGAAGGCTTCCTCTGAGGCAATCGCCAGAGGGTTGATGGTGTTGAGCGACGAGCCGTTGCTCTTCATCCACATGGCGGCGTTCGCCAGTTGGCTACGGATGTTGCCACCCCAGTACCTGGCTGAAATCGTCGGGGAGCTGCGCGCTTCGGTATTGATCAATTTCCTGCTGATGCGTTTGACCGGGGGGCTGGGCCTGGGTCTTCGCATGAGCGGTAAAGTCTTGGGCCAGGTTCGCTCGGAGCGGGCCCGGGAGTGGTTGCTGGCGTCGAGCCTGAGATTGGGTCAACTCAGCCCCGACCGGCTCAATCAACATGCCGATGTGCTCAAACCATTGGTGGTCAGCCAGCGTGCGCCTTTAAAACCGACGCCTGTCGGACCTTTGCACATCACCCCTGAACACTCTGCACCACTGTCCGTCAGCAATCCGGCCGCTGTAGCGCGGGAAAAGTCTCAAGGGGCCACCCGGCTAAGCAAACACGAACCCCACGACGACGCCCCAACCCAATCGAAAAACCCCAATGGCGACAGCGCCGATACCGCGGCCCAGACCCAGACCAGCGGCTGCCCGGTGTCGATGGTCACCGGCGAAGAACTGCTGACCCTCGACGACGGCACCCTCGATGGCCGCTTGCCGTTCGTCTTCACCCGTTTGTACCGCACCAGCGCCGCCGACCTGGACGTCGGGCTCGGGCGCGGCTGGAGCCATGCCCTGGCCCATCGCCTGGAGCTCGACGGCGAGCAGGTCGTCTGGGTCGACCAGGAAAACCGCCGCACCACCTTTCCACTGCCCAACGCCCAGCGCCCGGCGATCCACAACAGCCTGGCCCGGGCGGCGATCTACCTCGGTACCGAGTCGGACGAACTGATCGTTGCCCAAGCCGGTGCGGACGCCGCGTTCCTGCACTTTCGCGACGGCCACCTGGTGGCCCTCAGCGATCGCCACGACAACCGCCTGACGGTCCAGCGCAACATCCATGGCGACATCAGCCGCCTGGACAACGGCGCCGGCCGCGCCCTGCGCCTGCGCTACGCGCATCGTCACCTGGTCGCCGTCGACTACCAGAGTTTCCACCCGGCCATCACTCTCGACGAAGCCTGGCGGACCGAGCAGACGCTGGTGACCTACCGCTACGACGGACGTTTCCGACTGATCGAAGCGACCAATGCCGCCGGCGAAAGCGAACGCTACGACTACGACGACCGACACGTCATCCTCCAGCGGCAATTGGCCGGCGGGGCGAGTTTCTACTGGGAATGGCAAGGCCTCGGGGCGGCGTCCCGCTGTGTCCGGCATTGGGCCTCGTTTGCGCAGATGGACAGCCGCTACACCTGGGGCGAGGACGGCAGCGTCACGGTCCGGCACCTGGATGGCAGCCAGGAAGTTTACGTCCACGACGACCGGGCGCGGCTGCTGCGCAAGGTCGAGCCCGACGGTGGCGAGCACCTCAAGGCCTATGACGAACAGGGCCGGTTGATCGCCGAACAGGACCCGCTGGGGGCGGTCAGCGAATACCGCTACGACGACGTCGGACGGCTGGTGGCGCTGATGCCGGCGGACGAAGTGCCGACGTCCTACGAATACCGCAACGGTTTCCTGCACGCCCGTTCGCGTGGCCAGGCCGTGTGGACCTACCGGCGCAATGCCCGGGGCGATGTGATCGTGAGCATCGATCCGGATGGCCGGCGCACGGAATATGCCTACGACGCCCACGGGCAACTGCTGGCGAGGTATGACCCGGACGGCGGCGAACATCGGTTCGCCTGGAGTCGCCTGGGCCAACTGACCGAAGAGATCCTGCCCGATGGCGGGCGTCGGTGTTTTTCCTACGACGCCCTGGGACGTTTGCTCAGCCGCAAGGACGAACACGGCGCCCTCACGCATTACCGATGGGACGCCGTCGGCCGACTGCTGCAAGTGACCTTGCCCAGCGGCGCCACCCGGACCTGGAGCTACAACGCCTACGGCAAGGTCACCGCCGAGCGCGATGAACAGGGCCGCCTCACTCGCTACGAATACGCCGACGACCTGCACCTGGTCAGCCGTCGCCTGAACCCCGATGGCAGCGAACTGAAATACCGCTACGACTCGGCGCGGCTGCTGCTGACCGAGATCGAAAACGAATCCGGCGAAAAATATCAGCTGGACTACACGCCCAACGGCTTGATCCGACAACAAGTCGGCTTCGACGGCCAACGCACCACCTACGCTTACGACCTCAACGGCCACTTGCGGGAGAAAACCGAACACGGCGAGGACGGTTCGCAGTGGGTCACCCGCTACCAGCGTGACGCGGCCGGGCGTTTGCGGGTCAAGACCTTGCCGGACGGCCAGGCCATCGAGTACCGCTACGACGAACTGGGCCGGTTGGTCCACGTCAACGACGGCAGCGATCGTCCGCTGGCCTTCGAGTACGACGCCCAGGACCGGCTGGTCGGCGAGCACCAGGGCTGGGGCACCCTGCGTTATCGCTACGACGCCTGCGGGCGCCTCAACCACCTGCGCCTGCCGGACGACAGCCAGCTCGACTACCACCATGCCCCAGGTGGCGCGCTGACCGCCATCGACCTCAACGGTTCGCGCTTGACCGAACACCGGTTTGACGCCGGTCGCGAACGGCAACGCCAGCAGGGCCGGCTGCTCAGTGACTACGCGTACGACGAACAGGGCCGCCTCAAGGCCCAGACCGTGTGGCAGAGCCAACAGCAGCAACTGTTCTGGCGCGATTACGCCTACAGCCCCCGGGGCAACCTGCAGACCCTTTCCGACAACCGCAGCCGGCGCCGCTACCAGTACGACCCGCTGGATCGCCTGACCCGCATCGACTTTTCCCACAGCGAGCCGCCGGAACACTTCTGCCATGACCCGGCCGGCAACCTGCTGATGCAGGACCGCCCCGGCCCGACCACCCTCAAGGGCAACCGCCTGCTCAAGGAAGGCGACCGCTACTACGACTACGACGCCTTCGGCAACCTGATTCGCGAGCGCCGCGGCCAGGCCCTGGTCAGCGCCTACCGCTACGACAGCCAGCACCGCCTGATCGGCGTCACCACGGCGGACGGCCGCGAAACGTCCTACCGCTACGACGCCTTCGGCCGACGCATCAGCAAGACCGTGGACGGCCTGACCACGGAGTTTTTCTGGCAGGGCGATCAGTTGGTCGCCGAAAACAGCCCGCGCCACCACCGCAGCTACGTCTACGAACCGGGCACCTTCCGCCCACTGGCGATGCTCGACGGCGAAGGCCTGAACGCCTGCCCGTTCTACTACCACCTCGACCACCTGGGCACGCCCCAGGAACTGACCAGTTACAGCGGACAGATCGTCTGGTCGGCGCGCTACAACGGCTACGGCAAACTCACTGAACTCAAGCACGGCGGCGGCGAACAACTGGAGCAACCCCTGCGCTTCCAGGGTCAATACTTCGACCCGGAAAGCGGCCTGCACTACAACCGCCACCGCTACTACAATCCCGAGACCGGCCGCTACCTGACACCCGACCCGAGCAAACTGGCGGGAGGGCTCAATGGGTATCGGTACACCCTGAACCCGACGGGGTGGGTGGATCCGTTGGGGTTGGTGGATTGTCCGGGGAAGGGTGGGTGTCGGCCGACGGTTGGGGAGCAGGATCCGGCGGCGAAGGTAGCTGTTGGTCAAACGGAACCTAAGCTACCTATTCCTAAAAAAGAAGAGGATTTTCTATATCGCGGTGATGAGCGAAATCCCGAAGATGTTTTTGAAAACGGTTTTAAAAGCAAAGGAAAAAGCAAGAATCTTTTCTTGCACTCTATGGATAGTGATTGGCCTCCTAGTTACTATATTAGTACCTCCTATTCAAGGGAGGTAGGAAAGAAGTTTGCCACCGGTGATTATACGAGAATAGGATACTTGTATACATTGCAAAAAATTCCAGGGCACGATTTGAAAAAAGAGCTAGGGGCTTCATATTTGTTCGGGGCTGAAAAAGAGATTGCCATTCCAGATCGCATAAAAAATGAAGATGTGCTTGGCGCGACCTTGATACTTGATAATGGAAAAGAGTTTGGCTATTCCATACCTAACCCTAATAGGAGAATAAAAAAATGATTTCTAAGGTGGAGGTGTGTGTGTCTAGGGGAGGAAAAAAAGAAAGGCTTTTTCTTGTGTGTGATTCTGAAAAAATTGCAATAACTTTTCCTGCGGCAGATGGTGTTGATAGAACTTATGTGGGCGGTAATTTTTATAAGTGTTTTGCGAGTCTTCGGCGAGACAATCCGGATGTGATATTTTTTTGTAAGGGTGCTAAGAAAAATGTTCATCCGTCCGGTATGTCGGCGCAGATGTCGCTTGGGCTAAAAGCGTATGAGTTGAATGTGGGTGTCACTCCATCTCTCGATGATGTTGTTTATATATTTGATTACGATGATAGCAACTTGGCGAGCGATCCGAGTGAGCAAGAGGTTTTTTTTAAAGAGTGGGTTGAATCTCGTTTGTCGTAGTTATGGATATGAGGGGGAAGGTAATGGTAGGTAAGGGTGACATGGTCAATATTTTTGATTATGAAGATAAGGACTTAACCAACGATATTACAGAGCAGGCTGATTACCATCGGCACTGGTTGCAGTCTTTGAGCGCTGGTTCGTGATTTGCTCCCGTTGGGCTGCGAAGCACTCTCTATCGATTTTCAGCGCCATGACACCTCGCGCCCTCCCGCACAGCAAATCAACGCCACCCCCGGTGCGGGAGCGAGCTTGCTCGCGATAGCGGAGTATCAGTCACCCTCAATGGCAGCTGACCCACCCTCATCGCGAGCAAGCTCGCTCCCACAGGTTCATCACTGACTTACACGTCGCTACTTCGTACTCAGCCATTAAAAAAACCACCCCTTTGGCACCGATAACATCGTTTCTCGGGCCGGCGGCTTTTCCCTATATTGGCCCCCAGATCCGGTGAATGGCTCAACGTTCACCCCTTGAGTGCGAGTAGTCCCAATGAACAATAAACCTGACAGCGCAGGGCTTGAAAATGCGGGAGCGGCGACCCGGGCGGTGTGGGGCGGGGAGCAAGTCAGGCATCCCTATAACGCCACGCAAACCCCAATCGTGGTCAGCGCCGCGTATGGCTATGACGACATCGATGTCTGGTACGACGTCGCGCTGGGCAAGGCACCAGGCTTTATCTACAGTCGCATGAGCAACCCCACCGTCGAGACCCTCGAAGCCAAGATCTGCGAGTTGGAAATGGCCGAGTCCGCCGTGGCGTTCAGCAGTGGCATGGCGGCGATCAGCAGCGTGCTCTACACCTTCCTGGCCCATGGCGATCGAGTGGTGTCGACCAAGGACAGTTACGGCGGCACCAACAAGATTTTCGAAGAATTCCTGCCGCGCATGGGCGTGGACGTGACTTTGTGCGAGACGTTCGATCACGAAGAGATCGAGCGGGAAATCGCCAAGGGTTGCCAGTTGGTGTACCTGGAAACGCCGACCAACCCGACCCTGAAAATCCTCGACATCCCACGCTTGGTGGCAGCAGCCAAGCGCGTTGGTGCCGTGGTGGTGGCGGACAATACCTTCGCCACGCCTCTCAGCCAGAACCCGCTGGCCTTGGGCGTGGACGTGGTGATCCACAGCGCGACCAAATTCCTCAGCGGCCATGGCGATGTGCTCGGCGGCCTGGTCTGCGGCAGCGCCGCCTTGATGGCCAAGGTTCGGCACTATCGGGAAATCAACGGCGCATCGCTCGATCCGTTCTCGGCCTACATGATCATTCGCGGCATGAAAACCCTGGTGCTGCGCATGCGTCAGCAGCAATGCAGTGCCCGGGCCCTGGCGGAATACCTCGGCACCGAACCCTTGGTGGAATCGGTGAATTATCCCGGCCTGCCCAGCCATCCGAACCACGCGGTGGCCTGCGCGCAAATGTCCGGCTTCGGCGCCATTGTCAGCTTTGTCCTGGTCGGTGGCATGGACACGGTCAAGCTGCTCTTGCCGCGCCTGCGCTTCGCCCATTGCGCGGGCAACCTGGGCGCGGTGGAAACCATCTACGGCCCGGCCCGCACCACCAGCCATGTCGAAAACACCCTGGAGGAACGCCTGGCCCTGGGCATCTCCGAAGGCTTGGTGCGGGTTTCGGTGGGCATCGAAGACACCGACGATCTATTGGACGATCTGAAACAGGCATTCGCCTTCGTCAAAAAGACCCTCAATCCGCACCTCAATGAAGTCCACATCGAAGCCGCAAACTGAAGTTTGAAAGTTGGTACCCCATAACAAGGCTGTGAATGGGGCGTTCATGAATAGGAATAATAATAAAAGCTCAGTGGCGCTTGTCTTACTCGCGCAGACGTAGATGCGCGCCCTGACATTTCATGAGAACAACCATGTCCATAACAGAACAACACACTCATACGCGGGCCGGCTTCAAGCAGGAAATGCAGACGCGCCATATCGTCATGCTGGCCTTGGGTGGCGTCATCGGTACCGGGCTGTTCCTGACCTCCGGCTACACCGTCAACCAGGCCGGGCCCATGGGCGCGGTGATCGCCTACATCATCGGCGCGCTCATGGTCTACATGGTGATGATGTGCCTGGGTGAACTGGCGGTGCAGATGCCGGAAACCGGTTCGTTCAGCACCTACGCCACGCGCTTTCTCGGCCCGGGCACCGGCTACACCGTGGCCTGGCTGTACTGGCTGACCTGGACCGTGGCAATCGGTTCTGAATTCACCGCCGCCGGCATCTTGATGACGCGTTGGTTTCCGGACACGCCCGTGTGGATCTGGAGTGCGTTGTTCGCCGGTTTGGTGTTTCTCACTAACGTGATCTCGGTGCGGTTGTTCGCCGAAACCGAGTTCTGGTTGTCGCTGGTCAAAGTGGTCACCGTGGTGGTGTTCCTGCTGATTGGCGGTGGCGCGATTCTCGGCCTGTTGGACATCGACCAGGCCCACAGCATCGGGTTGAGCAACTTCACTCGCGAAGGGCTGTTCCCCACCGGTTTCATGCCGATTGCGATGACGCTGCTGGCGGTCTCCTTCGCCTTCTCCGGCACGGAACTGATCGGCATCGCCGCCGGTGAAACCAAGGATCCGCAACGCAATGTGCCGCGCGCCATCCGCACCACCGTGCTGCGCCTGGCGGTGTTTTTCGTCGGGACCATTTTTGTCCTGGCGACCTTGTTGCCCCGCGATCAGGCCGGTCTGGTAGAGAGCCCCTTCGTCACCGTCTTCACCTACATCGGCATTCCGTACTCCGCCGACATCATGAACTTCGTGATCATCAGTGCCTTGCTCTCGGCGGCCAACTCCGGTTTGTACGCCGCTTCGCGGATGCTCTGGACCCTCAGTGACCAAGGCCACCTGCCCAAGCAGTTCTCGGCCCTGACCCGCATGGGCACGCCGCTCAACGCGATCATCGTGAGCATGGCCGGTGGTGCCGCTTCGTTGCTCAGCAGCGTGTTTGCCGCCGACACCATCTACCTGGCGTTGGTGTCGATCTCCGGCCTGGCCGTGGTGGTGGTGTGGATGAGCATTGCCGCCAGCCAGATTGCCTTCCGCCGCCACTACGTAGCCAACGGCGGTGACATTCGCAACCTCAAGTTCCGCGTCCGCGGTTATCCGTGGGTGCCGCTGGGGGCGCTGGTATGCTGCAGCCTGGCGTGTGTCGGGATCGCGTTCGATCCGGAACAGCGGGTGGCCCTGTACTTCGGCTTGCCCTTCATTGCCTGGTGCTATTTCGTGTATTTCATTACCCGCAAAAGCCGCGAGCAACGCTTGTCGGTTGCCCCCTTGGCACAGCCGTCCGATGCGTTCTAGCCAGCGCTGAGGCGTGGCCGATGCGCTCGGTGGAAGGGGTGTCAGCGAGGTCCGATCATGAAGCAAAAGCCGTTACCCCCATTGAACTGGCTGCGGGCATTCGAGGTGTCTGCCCGTTGCCTGAACTTCACCCACGCGGCCGAAGAGTTGTGCTTGACCCAAGGCGCGGTCAGCCAGCAGATCCGTCAATTGGAAATCCATCTGGGGGTGGCGCTCTTCAAGCGTTTGCCCCGTGGCCTGGGTCTGACCGAAGAAGGCCAGGCCTACCTGCCGGTGGTGCAGGATGCGATCACCCGGCTGGCAGTCGGCACCAACGAGATTTTCGGCCAGCACAAACGCCGACCGATCAAGGTGCGCGGCAGCCTGGCGTTTTTCGTGCACTGGCTGGCGCCCAAGTTGGTGAGTTTTCGCCAGGCCCATCCCCAGGTCGATATCCGCTACATCAGCAACATCTGGGTCAAGGAGCTGGACGGCGAAGACGACATGGAAATCCGCTGGGGCCACGGTCAATGGCCCGGCCTGGTGTCGCAGCGCCTGACCTGGGACACCTTGTTTCCAGTGTGCTCGCCAGAACTGATGGCGCGTTCGCCACTGCAGGTGCCGGCGGACGTAGCCAAGCATCCGCTGCTGCACGTGCTGGGTTACGAAGAAGGTTGGGGTTATTGGCTGAACATGGTCGGCGTGGACGGCGTCGATTCTTCGACCGGCATGCAGTTCGACACGCTGGTTTGCACTTTGCGCATGGCCGAACTGGGGCAGGGCATTGCCCTGGCTCGCTCGTCGATGGTGGCGGACCTGCTTGAAGAAGGGCGGCTGGTCGAACCCTTCACCCAGCGCATCGAGGCCAGCGAATCGTTCTACCTGGTACGCAGTTCCGGGGCCGACCAGCACCCCGACGCGGTGATGTTTTCCACCTGGCTGGTCGAGCAGGCACATCGTTTTAAATAAATGGCCGGAGCCAACCATGCGCTATGTAAGTACCCGGAATGCAGCCGTGCAGGTCGATTTCGAAAAGGTCGTGTTGTCGGGCATCGCTGAAGACGGCGGGCTGTTCGTCCCGCTTGAACTGCCGCAGTTCGAACCCCAGGACATCGCCAACTGGTCGACCCTGGCCTATGACGAATTGGCCTACCGAGTGATGCGTCCGTTCGTGGGCGAGGCCATCCCCGAGGCCGACTTCAAGCGCGTGCTCAAGGACGCCGGCAGCCCGTTCAGCCATCGCTCCTTGGCGCCGTTGCACCAGGTGGATCGCAACGAATGGGTCCTGGAACTGTTCCATGGCCCGACCCATTCCTCGAAGGATTTTGCCGCGCAGTTGCAGGCACGGCTGGTGCAATACTTCCTGCGCAAACGCCAGCGCCGCGCCGTGGTGATCGGTGCCACCAACGGCGACACCGGGTTGGCCGCCATCGAAGCCTTCAAGCACTGCGATGAAACCGACGTGGTGGTGATTTACCCGGAGGCTGGCGTGCCGCAAGAACAACGCCAGCACCTGCAAGCGGCGGCCCATCCGCGGGTTCATCAGTTCGCCGTCAATGGCAGCTTCGACGAATGCCAGACCCTCGTCACCCGCTTGTTCCGGCAGTGGCCGTGCACCGGGCGCGAGGCGATCAGTTTCAACTCCAGCAACTGGGTCAGCGTCATGGCGCAGTTGGTGTTTTACTTCCACGCCGTGCTGCAACTGGGCGGAGGTCAGCGCCCGATTGGTTTCAGCGTGCCGGCGGCGAGTTTTGCCGAGGTCTACGCCGGCTACATCGCGCAGAAAATGGGCTTGCCGATCACGCAGATGATCGTCGCGACCAACCAGAATGACGCGCTGCACCAGTTGTTCCTGAAGAACCACTACTCCCGCTTGCGCGCCAACAAGACCTTGTCGCCAGCCATGGACCTGTCGATCTTTTCCAACCTGGAGCGGTTTCTCTGGGAGCTCTACGGCCACGACGACCAGGCCGTGAGCGCGCTGATGGCGACCTTCGAAACCACTGGCGAGATGACCATTGCCAACGAGTTCTGGCTGCAGGCGCGGATGATCATCGACTCCTACGCGGTCACGGATGAACAGACCTTGGAGGAAATCACTTCGCTGTATCGCGACACCGGTTATGTCATCGATCCGCATACCGCCACGGGCGTGCTCGCGGCGCGCTTGTACCGCCGCAGCCTGGTGGCGCCGATGGTGACCTTGGGCGAGATTTCACCGGCCAAATCGGCGGTGCTGCTCGGTGAGTTGGGGATCAACATTGCGCCGCAACCGCGTCCCATGTCCGACCATCGCCCGGCGCAGATCCAGCGCATCCAGCCGGACGACCTCGGTGCCCTCCAACAACTGCTCGCTGCTCTATAACCGGAGGCCCCATGAAGCGAATCCTCGACCCCCTCGACGAACGCATCATCGCCGAACTACGCCTCAACGCCCGGGCCGCCCACGCCGAACTAGCGGCCAAGGTCAACCTCTCACGCAACGCCGTGCGCCAACGCATCGAACGCCTCGAACGCGACGGCGCGATCCAGGGCTACACCGTACGCACCGGCGAGGGCGGGCAAGCCTCCTCGAACATCAACGCCGTGATCTTCGTCTACCGCTACGACCGCATGCGCGGCGCGGAAGTGTTGCAAGCCCTGCGCGCGATGCCGGAAGTGCAGCAGTGCGATGTGATGAGTGGCGAGTTTGATTTGATGCTGCGGGTGGGGGCGGCGAATCCGGAGCGGGTGCATAAGGTGTGGAAGGAGATATCTGCGTTGCCTGGGGTGGAGAACACGGTGACGTCGTTTGTGTTGTCGTCGGTGGTTTAGGCACGCAGCCTGCCTAAAGTGTAAATCCTGTGGGAGCGGGCTTGCTCGCGAAGGCGGCGTATCAAGCAACATCAATGTTGACTGTGCCGCCGTCTGCGCGAGCAAGCCCGCTCCCACAGGGTCATGTGTCCTGCCAGTGGGGCCCAGCATGCTTGCCACCGCTGAGGGTGCCCGCAGATGCTCCAGCCACCCCAAACCCCGTGGCGAGGGAGCTTGCTCCCGCTGGGCTGCGCAGCAGCCCCAAGCAGCTTGAACTCAACCAACCAGACCCACCACCGCACGGGACAACTCCAGGGCCGCTGCGCAGCCCAACGGGAGCAAGCTCCCTCGCCACAGATACCCCCCACACCACAGATATATCCCCTCGCCAGAAATGGACCGCGCTAAAAAAGCCAACCCCCTGTTGGCTTTTTCCACACCTGACACCTCGCCCAACCCTTGGTCAAAACGCCCAAAAAATAGAGCAAATTGGCATATTTCACTGCCCAGCTCACCCCCCTAACCTAGATCCCAACAACCCATCCCCCGGATCAAGGACATAACAAAAATGACTGAATACAAACTGGCGCTGGTCGGCTTCGGCGGTGTGAATCGGGCGTTGGCTCAGCTCATCGCCGAGCGTAACGAAAGCTGGAAAACCGAACTCGGCTTCACCCTGAAAATCGTCGGCGTCACCGATCTGTTCCTCGGTTCGGTGATGGACCGCCACGGCCTCGACGCCGCCTCACTGGCCAAACTACCGGCCGTCAAAGGCGCCATGTCACAACTGCCCGGCGGCACCGTCGACGCCCTCAACGAAGCCGTGATCAAAGACTGCGGCGCCGACATCATCGCCGAAGCCACCTTCACCAACCCGGTGGACGGCGAGCCCGCCACTTCGTTCTGCCGCTGGGCACTGGAGCGCGGCAAGCACGTGGTCACCACCAACAAAGGCCCCATCGCCCTGCATGGCGCCGAGCTCAAGGCCCTGGCCCGGCGCAACAACGTCGCCTTCGAATACGAAGGCTCAGTGATGAGCGGCACCCCGGTCATTCGCCTGGCCAAACAATCCCTGGCTGGCAGCTCGATCAGCGGTTTCGAAGGCATCCTCAACGGCACCTCCAACTTCGTCCTCACTTGCATGGAAGGCGGCCTCGGGTTCGCCGAAGCCGTCAGCCAGGCCCAAGCGCTGGGCTACGCCGAAGCCGACCCCACGGCAGACGTCGAAGGCCATGACGTGCGCCTCAAAGTGGTGATCCTCGCCAACGAACTGCTCGGCGCCAAACTCACGGTCAGCGACGTCACCTGCAGCGGCATCTCCGCCCTCAGCCTCGACGACATCGAAAAAGCCCGACAAAACGGCGCACGTTGGAAACTCATCGGCGCCGCCACCCGCAAAGCCGACGGCTCCATCAGCGCCAGCGTCGAACCGCGCCTGCTGAGCAACGACCACCCACTGGCGAGCATCAGCGGCGCCACCAACGCCGTGTCCTTCACCAGCGAACTGCTCGGCGCCGTCACCGTTTCCGGTCCGGGCGCAGGCCGCACTGAAACCGCCTTCGCGTTGCTGTCGGACATCATCCACATCCACCAATCGGTAACCCGCAAACAGGAGCACACTCTGTGAACGTATCGCGCCTGGCCCTGGCGGTTGTCGAACCGCACATCGAAGTCCTCAACCCATTTGACGGCAGCGTCGTCGGCACCGTCGTGGACGTTTGCGCCTCAGAAGTCCCACACCTGCTGGAGACCGGACGCAGCGGCGTACAAGCTTGCGCCGCACTGCCGCGTCATCGCCGCGCAAGCATCCTCGAACAGGCTGCCTTGAACATCGAACGCGACGCCAAAGCCTTCGCCCGGCTGATCGTCGACGAAGCCGGCAAGACCCTCAAACAGGCCGAAAAAGAAGTCAAACGCTGCGTCAACACCCTCAAGCTCTCCGCCGAAGAAGCCAAGCGCAACGCCGGCGAAATCGTGCCGTTCGATGCCTACGAAGGCGCCGAATCACGCCAGGGCTGGTTCACCCGCGAACCCCTGGGCCTGATCGTCGCCATCACCCCCTACAACGACCCGCTGAACCTGGTCGCCCACAAACTCGGCCCGGCCATCGCCGGCGGCAACGCGGTGATCCTCAAACCGTCCGAACTGGCGCCGTTGTCGGCCCTCAAACTGGTCTCGTACCTGGTCGCCGCCGGCCTGCCACAAACCGTGGTCACCGTCGCCACCGGCGGCGCCGAACTGGGCAAAGCCCTGGTCGCCGCCCGCGACGTGCGGATGATCTCCTTCACCGGCGGCTTCGTCACCGGCGAACAAATCGCCCGCAGCGCCGGCCTGAAAAAACTCGCCATGGACCTCGGCGGCAATGCCCCGGTTATCGTCATGGGCGACTGCAACCTCGACGCCGCCGTCGAAAGCTGCGTCTCCGGCGCCTTCTGGGCCGCCGGGCAAAACTGCATCGGCACCCAACGCCTGCTCATCCACGCACCGATCTACGCCGCCTTCCGCGAACGCTTCGTCAACCAGGCCCAAGCCCTGGTGGTCGGCAACCCACTGCTCGCAGGCACCGACATTGGCCCGATGATCACCCAACAGGCCGCGCAGAACGCAGAACAGGTGGTAAACGAAGCCCTGCAACAAGGCGCCACGTTACTCTGCGGCCACCGTCGCCAAGGCAATTGCTACGCCGCCACCGTCCTGGAAAACGTCGATCATTCCAGCCGACTCTGGCGCAATGAAGCCTTCGCGCCGGTGGTGGTGCTGCAGCCGTTCGAGACGTTCGATGAAGCCATCGCGTTGGCGAACGAACCGGAATACGCGCTTCACGCCGGGATTTTCACCAACGACCTCAACACCGCGATGAGCGCTGCACGACGGATCGAAGCGGGGGGCGTGATGATCAATGACTCGTCGGATTTTCGCTTTGATGCGATGCCGTTCGGTGGTTCCAAATACGGCAGTTTGGGCAGGGAAGGGGTGCGGTTTGCCTATGAGGAAATGACCCAGCCGAAGGTGGTTTGTTTGAATACGCTGGGGTGAGGGGCGAGTCAGTCCGAAGGAGTCGCTTTACCTTTCATGTCGCTAAAACACCATTTTGACGATACGTTCTCTTCTCACTTGTCGCCGGCAGCGACATGCGTAGAGAACGTGTCGCAGAAATCAAAAAACAGCGAAACGTTGTGTCAGCCCTCTGTGGAAGCGGGCTTGTTCACGAAAAGGCCAGTAAACCCAACCCCGCAACTAAATCAAACCCTTGTGGGAGCAAGGCTTGCCCGCGATGGCGGCACACCAGTCAACATCACTGCCGCTGACTCTCCACCTCACGAATAGCTCACGACGACCCGCTTCCTTTCATATCGCCGACGGCGACAAATCAAAGCTTTTTTCGGCTCCCCACCTTGCATTGGCCTTTGCGCAAAACGCACAAGCTCAGTTGCCCCATCCTTCTATGCACTGCTTCCGCCGTTGCCCCGTTACGCGCGCTTTCCACCGAGTAACGTTCCGTGCGCCGAGCGTGCAGCCAACGTCGGCGATCTCCTCATGAATAAACTTCTGCAAACGCTCATGGCTGAAACGTATCAGCTTCAGTGAAAAACCAAAATATGCACAAATGCATTTTTTTGCTTGACCCGCATGCATGAGCCTCTATAAGGTGGCCTAACTGTATGTGCATACAGTATTTATAAATCGCTATTTATTTGAATCCATTCATGGACGAGGCAATAACTCATGAAAACCAACCCTGAAAAATTCGGTGTAACCCCCCATCAACCCAGCCTCTGGACCCGCGCCGACGCGTTGAAAGTCCGGGCAGATGACCCCACCACCACTCAGCCGCTGGTCCGCGCAGATTTCCCGGTACTGAACAACGACGTATTCATCTGGGACACCATGCCCCTGCGTGACTTGGACGGTAACGTGACGTCCGTCGATGGCTGGTCGGTGATCTTCACCCTGACGGCCGATCGTCATCCAAACGACCCGCAGTACCTCGACGAGGACGGTAACTACGACATCCTCCGCGATTGGAACGATCGTCACGGTCGAGCAAAGATGTACTACTGGTTTTCTCGTACCGGCAAGAACTGGGAATTCGGTGGCCGTGTGATGGCCGAAGGCGTTTCGCCGACCGCTCGCGAATGGGCCGGTACGCCGATCCTGTTGAACGACCGAGGTGAAGTGGACCTGTATTACACCGCCGTCACCCCGGGCGCGACCATCGTCAAGGTGCGCGGTCGGGTGGTGACCACTGAACATGGTGTCAGCATGGTCGGCTTCGAGAAGGTCAAGCCGCTGTTCGAGGCCGACGGCAACATGTACCAGACCGAAGCCCAAAACGCGTTCTGGGGTTTCCGCGACCCATGGCCTTTCCGCGACCCGAAAGACGGCAAGCTCTACATGCTGTTCGAGGGCAACGTGGCCGGTGAGCGCGGCTCGCATAAAGTGGGAGAGGCAGAAATCGGCGATGTGCCGCCGGGTTATGAAGATGTCGGCAACTCGCGCTACCAGACCGCCTGTGTTGGCATCGCCGTGGCCCGCGACGCGGACGGTGACGACTGGGAAATGTTGCCGCCACTGCTGACCGCCGTGGGCGTAAACGACCAGACCGAACGCCCGCACTTCGTGTTCCAGGATGGCAAGTACTACCTGTTCACGATCAGCCATACCTTCACCTACGCCGACGGCGTGACCGGGCCGGACGGCGTGTACGGTTTCGTCGCGGACTCGCTGTTCGGCCCTTACGTGCCGCTGAACGGATCCGGCCTGGTGCTGGGCAACCCGTCCTCCCAGCCGTTCCAGACCTACTCGCACTATGTAATGCCAAACGGCCTGGTGACCTCCTTCATCGACAGCGTACCGACCGACGAAACCGGCACGCAGATTCGTGTTGGCGGCACTGAAGCACCCACGGTGGGCATGAAAATAAAAGGGCTGCAGACGTTCGTGGTGGCCGAGTACGACTACGGTTACATCCCGCCGATGCTCGACGTCACACTCAAGTAATAGCGACGCAGGGGTTTCAGGCAGCGGGTTTGAGGTCGATGTCAAAACCGTTGTGGATATGATCGAGATATCCCGCCTGATTCATTGCGATGTTGCTCGCAAGCTCCATTGAACAACGAGTTGTAACCGTCTTCGCGACTGGCTGCAGGGATGCAGTCGGTTGCGAATGCATTTCCCGCGACGTATGTACACAAGCTCCTCTGTGGGAGCGAGCTTGCTCGCGATAGCGGTGCATCAGCAACATTCCGGCCCGCTGTTTATCGTGACTCCACGAGGCTAGCCACGACCGACATCGCCTTGCGCCATTGCCTACAACTACGCCAGAATCCGCCGGCTTGTGCGTCTTGGAGGGCGTCGGTAGTTTGAGTCCTGTCACTGAGCATCAGTGATCGGGTTTAGTCGCCCGTCTCAACCTAAGGCGTATCAAGTCCCCGTCGGACAGGCTGTGCTGTTCCTGTATTGATGGTGGCTGTGCGCAGGGCGCCCCCGGGCGCGCCGGGATTCTTAGGTTCACCGGTCGACTAACCTGCGCACAGCTGCCGCCCTCTCGTTTAGTCGCGAGATGGCTGCAGCATCACTTAAGGAACCTAAGTCGATGGCAAAAATTACACCGAACCCTCCGACTGCCGATGAGCATGTGTCTCGCGCTCAGTCTGCTCGTAACAACAAGCTTGATGACGCTGCCAACCGGGCGTTGGATTACTACCTGAAGCCTACGCCGAAGAACGAAACGTCCGACAAACCCAACACCATCTTCCGTATCGCACCGGATGTTGATTCGGAATGTCTGCTGGCCAATCTCAGTGAAAACCTGGCTTCGGCGAATGCCATGATCAGTGATTTGGCGTTTGGTCTTGAGGGATCACGACGGCATTTTGCGTTGGGGATCTTGCAGGTAATTGAGGTGAGTGAACTGTTGGCTAATCGGGCTTTGGACATTGTTGAGGTGAGGTAACAAGGGGCCGCGCTTACCCCGGATTGTGAAAAAAAGGTCTTGCATGACAAGGCCTTTTTTGTGGCCGTGTCTCGTCCTGAATAAGGTTTACACCTTCTGACCTATCCTCAGGAGGAACCAATGGATTCAGGAAGAAGGCGTAGTCAGCGTGATTACACGCTGGGCTTTAAATTGGCGGTTGTCGATCAGGTTGAAAAGGGCGAACTGAGTTATAAAGAGGCTCAACGGCGTTATGGGATTCAGGGCCGGTCGACTGTGTTGGTATGGTTACGCAAGCATGGGCGGCAGGACTGGAGCCAAGGCGCCTCCATTCGTGCCCAGAGGAACCGACCGATGGCCGAGCCAAATTTGCCGCTGACACCAGAGCAGCGAATCAAGGAGCTGGAAGAAAAGCTGGCCCTTGCCAACCAGAAAGCCCAATTTTTTGAAGCTGTCGTTGACGTGCTGAAAAACGATTACGGTGTTTCTGTCGTAAAAAAGCGATCCGGCAAGTCCTCAGCCAAGGGCAAATCGAAGGCCTGAGTGTCACCAGGGCTTGCCAGTTTCTGGGCATCTCACGGCAGGCGTATTACAAGCGCAATCGAGCTTACGACGCGCAAGCTAGCCATGCGCAAAAGGTGCTGGGGTTTGTGCTGGAGGCACGCCTTGAAATGCCTCGGTTGGGCACCCGTAAGCTGCATGGGCTAATGCAAGCCGAACCTGAACTAACGCAAACGGTAGGCCGAGATCGATTGTTCGATATTCTGCGAGACCATCGACAACTGGTCCCACGCAAACGCGCTTATCACAAGACTACCGACAGTCATCATCGCTTCCGTCGACATCCGAATCGGCTCAAGCCCGGCCCTGACCAAGTCACTGCCACCGGCCCGGAACAGGTGTGGGTGGCGGATATAACCTATTTACCGACCGAGCAAAGCGTCGCTTACGTAAGTCTGGTCACTGATGCGTTCTCGCGCAAAATAGTCGGCCATCATGTGCATGAAAGCCTGCATACCGAGTCAGTCATCCGGGCGATGACGAAAGCTCTTCGACACCGAAGAACCAATCAGCCACTGGTACATCACTCCGATCGGGGCTCGCAATACTGCTCTGATCTCTACCAAAAGCTGCACGCCAAGCATGGCGTCAGGTGTTCGATGACGGATGGCTACGACTGCTACCAGAATGCCCTAGCGGAACGAGTGAATGGGATTCTGAAAACAGAATTTCTTTTACACCGTCCCAAAGACCTCGCCCAAGCCAAGCGCATGGTTGAGGAATCGATAGAAATCTATAACCGTAAGCGACCTCATTTGGCCCTGAAATACAAAACGCCCGATGCGGTGCATCGGGCGTTTTGAGACTGAAACAGGTGTAAACCTATTTCAGGACTAGACACCGTTCGCCCGGCAGCGGCCAGCCACGAAACATGATTGATTGTGATGATGACACTCAATTTTTCGCTCAACATTTCGCCCAGCAGGTCGTTAGCCTTCTGTCCTCTCTTATCAAGGAAGTAGCCGTGTCCGAAAATGTTTACGCACCGCCTTTGGCTCAACTGGAGACCATCGCTGAACAGCCATCCGAGTTTTATGTGGTGTCGCCAGCAAAGCTCCTGACACTGGCGATTCTGACGTTTGGCTTCTATTTCTATTACTGGTCATACAAAAACTGGAGCCTCTACAAGCAATCTACCCAGGCCGATATCTGGCCGTGGGCCCGCGGCCTGCTATGCATATTTTTCATTCACCAACTGTATCGCCGAGCGAATGAGAAAATTCGCAGCAGTGGTCGTACATTTGAGTGGGATTATGAACAGTGGGCAACCGTATTCGTTGTGCTGACGGTCGGTGCCAATCTGTTGGATGCAGTGGCGAAGCGCGTCGATGGCTTTGCATTCCTGGCCGGTTGGTTACTGCTGGCGATTCCACTGCGGGCCTATGTGGTGAGCCGGAGTCAACCGATGATCAACTTCGCCGCCAATGATCCTCAAGCGTCGAGCAATTCGCGTTTCACCGCATGGAATTACCTCTTCATGGTGGCTGGAGTTTTGCTCTGGGCTCTGACATTGCTTGGTGCCTGGACCCTTTATCGTTGAACCGAATGAGGATGGAGGCGACTCAGGCGAAGGTGGTTTGTTTGAATACGGGTGAGGCGACGCGGTGTTTATTGGGGCGGGCGGGATTTAGGAGGGGCTGACGTCGCCTTGCGCCATTGCCTACAACTACGCCAGAATCCGCCGGCTTGTGCGTCTTGGGTCCCCTCGGTAGTTTGAATCCGTCACTGCTCATCAGTGATCGGGTTTCGCAGCCCGGACTCTATAGGCGCACAACGTCACCTTCGAAAGCAGATCGCCCATGTCTGTGATTTCGTCAGAGGTGGCTGTGCGTGGGAGACCTTCGGGTCTGCCGGTCCCTAGAGTCCCGGTCTGCGAACCCGCGTACAGCTGCCACCCCAACTTCGTTTCGCAGCGAATGGTGGCAGCTCCAACAGACTCTAGGAGCTTTACCATGGTCAAAATTACACCGAACCCGCCAGCTACCGACGAAACCGTGTCCCGCGTTCAGTCGGCTCGTAACAAGAAACTTGATGATGCTGCTAACCGAGCTTTGGATTTCTATCTGAAGCCTACGCCGAAGAAAGAAACGTCTGACAATCCCAACAGCATCTTTCGTATCGCGCCTGATGTTGATTCGGAATGTTTGCTCGCCAGTCTCAGTGAAAACCTGGCTGCAGCCAATGCCATGATCAGTGATTTGGCGTTTGATCTTGAGGGATCGCGAAGGCGTGTTGCGATGGGGATTTTGCAGGTGATTGAGGTGAGTGAACTGTTGGCTAATCGGGCTTTGGATATTGTTGAGGTGAGATAGGGCGGGGCGTTGGCTGCCTTTCTGGCGAAAAAAGGTCTTGCTTGGCAAGACCTTTCATATAAAAAGCTCCGAAACGACGAATGCCCAAATTGTCCAATCAGCAGGGCATCAGCGGGGGCGGTACTCGGCAAGCCGACTCTCAAAGTACTGTGCCGTTTCCTGATCAGTACAGTACAGGTAGCACCCTTTCATTCCACGGGTCATCAGTGTTCGGTACGTGTTTTTGATGATCAGGTCCGTCTCTTTCTGCGCGAAATCAGGTTGCTCTTTCATCAGTTTCTTCCAGCCACGAATCGATTTGTCGTGCTTGTCACGCTTGTGCGGCGATGTCAGCACTTTCCCATCACGGACGATCAAATCCGGGCCGATGATCACCCCTATATAGTCAACTTCCAGCCCTTGGCAGGTATGAATGCAACCAACCTGTTCGATGGAGTTTTCCGCGATGATCCACAAACTGCCGTCCTGATCCAGGTTCCATTGGCGCGCATAGTCATCGCCGATCACGATATCGGAAGCCTTGGAGTCTTTTTTACTGAGCCAAGGCCAGCAGTAACCCGCGACTACGCGAGCTTTGTTTCCGTGGTTTTTCTGCTCAATGGCCGCGTGCATTGCCTGCGGAGTGTTGAACACTTTAAATTCGTACTCGCTAGTATCGAGTAGCTGATTGGCGGTCAGTCGAATAGCCAATACGTCATCCAGCCACGCTAGATAACCATCAGACCCGCTGCAACGAAACTGAGAGGACAGTGTGTATTCCTCCACGGTTGCGCCTTTGGATTTCGCAAAGGTACGAATAGCCTGTTTGCTGCCAATGTCGCTCAAGGTCACGCGCTGATCTTCGTCGATGAAGAAAATCGAGCATTTCGAAGAGTTGATCAGTTCCTTAATTTGGTTCTCGCCCAGGTTTCCATACAGACCGCTTTTTTCATTGAGCCGGTGAGCTTCGTCAACGATCAGAGCGTCGAACGTGTTGGGCTCAGTTTCAATAAACGCACCCGAGCCAGAAAAGAAATTGGAAAAATGGCTGCGTTTGATCGTACCAACGAGCTTGCTTTCATACACCTTGCGAGGCGCTGCGTTTTTCGAGACGTATTTGCTAAGCAGCTTTAACGCGGTGAGTCTTACCAGCAAGTTGATCGCCAGAACGGTTTTTCCGGTCCCTGGACCGCCCTCAATGATCAGTACCTTTGGCGCTGCTATAGACGCTTCACCTGCCGCAACAAGTGCTGACTCGAAGACTTCTTTCTGGTCATCGATCAACACAAACTCAGGTTTGCCATCCATGAGCCCGGTAAGCGCTTCGGCTAGTGCTTTGGATGGCCGAATTTTTCCGTTGGAGAGTTCGTAAAGCACCTCTTTGTTGTCACCGTGAGTGATGTGCTTTTTCAGGAAACTTCGTAGTTTCGTCAGTTCCTCAGGGCCTTTGAGGAACAACGGAGCTTTACTGGTATGGGCTTGGTAGTGAGCGGAGTCGATGACGCCATCGCTGACATAGTTATGCAGATAGGCACAGGGGCGAATTTCGATGCTTTTGTCGTAGACCGCTTCGTTGAAGCCTTCTAACAGTGCCGCGTATGACCATACCTGATAGGACGGGTGAATGGTTTCAACGAGACCGCCACCTAAGGCAGTTTTGACAATTGCGTCCTTGGTGGTTGCGCTCGCCTTGCTCCATTGCTTCAGCTCGATCAATACGGCTTTTTTGGCTTGGTTCTCATCACGACCTGTGAGCAAAAAGTCGATACGCTTCGTGGACTGAGGGATGTGCAGCTCAATAGCCAGGCCAGCATTGCTAGGCAGGTCATCATCTCGAAGTACCTTGGCCATGTAGGTCAAGGATCCCTGCCACGACCTGATCTCTGATACGCCCACCTTCTTACCGGTGGCCTCTTTGAAGTGCCGCAGGATCACTTCTTCAATGTCGTCGTTATCATTGTCTTTCAGGAATTGCTGTTTGGTCGCCGCGTAAACGATCACAAGAGATCCTTAGAGCACTGAAGGTCAGAGTTGGTCGTACTTTTTGCTGGTGCTTTTGGCTTTGTCGACGGGGTATTTCTGGCCGTTCAGAGCAAGCTTGCTTGTAACCGCTTCGTTGAGATCGACGCCAAGCACGCTACTCAGGCGAACCAAGTACATGAGTACGTCGGCTAACTCGTCCCTCACTGATTGGGCGGTCGTCGGATGGTTAGCAGCAGCCAGTGAATCGGCTTCGCTCATCCACTGGAAAACTTCGCAAAGCTCACCCACCTCGCCTGTCAGCGCTAGCAGAAGGTTTTTGGGCGAGTGGAATTGCTGCCAGTCGCGATCATCTGCAAAGCGCTGGAGCGAAGCTGCAAGATTTTCCACGTCGATTAATTGTTTGGATGTGCCATCTGCCTTGCTCACAGACTTGCCTCTTGTTTGCCGACAGAAACGTGACCAACAGCCACGTCAGAAATTTAGGGATGGATTGTAAGAGTTTTCTTTTGGGGTAGTGGGCTTTTCACTGACCCTTCGACAGTAGATCCAGCTCAGGCTTTGTTTTTGGCTGCTTGATAGCGATCCTTGACCTCTGCAACGCTTAGCCATTTGCGGCGTGAATGCACCACACGATGACAATTGGCACATAACAATGCGAGGTCCGCGAGCTTGGTTTTATCGCCAGGTTGGAGCGTATGCAGTGGCTTAGTGTGGTGCACATCGATAACGCCATCGACGTCTGGGCCGTATGTTTTGCTGAAGTTGAAGCCACAGGCTTCGCACTGGAGAACACCGTGGTTCTTGAGGGCTTCGTCCTTTTTTCGTTTGACGAGTTTTTTGTCCCTTTCCCGTACACGGTGTACGCGGGTTAACACTTTTCCTTCCTCTGCTTCGAAGAAGCCCGGCTCTTCCTCCGCGCTTAGATCTATTGGCGTAGCAGAAGAAGTGGTTCCGACGTTCGCCTTGATGGCGGCTACGACTTCGGCTAGACGCTCGGGGTTATCCGCGAATTCCAGCCATACCAACTCCTCGTCTTTATTGCCTTTTGCAAGACCTGTGCGACCAGTGTTGGTATAGCTCGGATCCCAACGACGGAAATTGTTGAGCTTCATGCAGACACCATTGGTGTTACGAAAACTCTGGTTCTTGCTCGCACCGGTGGCGTTGCCAATGAGATTGAGGCTCTGTGATAGGGCTCGGACTTCTGGATGGTTAACGCCAGGTAAGCCATTGCGGTAAAGCAGGTACAGGTTCAGAGCTAGGACGAGTTCGTCACGGCTCCAAGGCGGATTGGATTGATTGCTGGTAGGTGAAGAGGACATGGCGGGGGCTATCCGTAGGTTTCCCGTTTCGCTGTAGGACGCAGCGCAATATGTCGTCAGAATATTCTCTTCTGATGGCGTTTGGGAATCATACGAGGTTCGATGGGCTTCGCTGTCGAGCACAGGGGATGCTCACGCGCAGCGTTGTTTGGCCATCAGGCGGAATTTTGCATGGGGATGGGATAAATTCAGACATTAAAAAGCCGGCTTATGGCCGGCTTCTCGTTGACTAACTCAGTTCGTTTTTGACAAACCTCACCAGCCTTCAAAACGTACATCCGGCTCTTGCGGCCGGCTGTGGGACTTGGTCAGAAAGTGATCTGCCTTGTCGGTGCGAGGTGTGGGCTCGCAAATGTGGGGCGGAGGATACGCGGGTTTTCTTCGGAAGCCCAGTGGTAAGTGGTGTGGAATCATTGGGTTATCGGTGATTCAGGGGAAAAGCCGGGGGCTGCTGCGCAGCCCAGCGGGAGCAAGCTCCCTCGCCACAAAAGCTTCTGCCACAGCTCCTGCCACAGCTCCTACTGCAGTTCCTGCCACGGTTTCTGGTCTTGGGTGGGTTAGTCGAATACCGGTGGTCTCTGTTTGTTGAGGGTTGACCACCAGAACACCCAGCCAATCACTCGGATATGTTGCGCATCGATCTGTTCAGCACTGAAGACTTCGTCCGGATACGCAGCCTTATTGTGGCTACGCAGCCGCAGCCGATTACCAGGAACGCGATGCAGGTATTTGATACGCAGCATCCCATCATGCTCAAGCGCATAGATCTGGCCATCAACGATTTGCGTCAGGCCGCGGTCGATGGCGAGGGTGGAGCCGTCTTCGATGCGTTCGGCCATGCTGTCGCCGACCATGGTGATGCAGATGGCGTCGCCGGGGTCGATTTCCAGGGATTCGAGGTGGCTGCGGGGCAGGCGGATGGATTGGTCGGGGATTTCGACGATGTGGGTTTTGGTTTCGCCGGGGGCGATGGGGACTTCCTTGTAGAAAGGCAGTTCGATGTCCGTGGGTTCCACCACGCTGTAGACGCCGTCGTTTTCGGCGGCTTCGTAGGTGGTGCCGGGGCCGAGGCCCAATGGGGTTTGGGGGCCTTCGCCGTGGGCGAGCCACTCCGGGCTGACCGTCAGCAGGCTGGCGATGGAATGGATGCGCCCTGGCGGGATGCCACGGTTGAACCAGTTGTTCACGTGTTGGGATTTCACGCCGTATAACTTCGCGAAGTCGGCGGAACGGATGTTCGCTTCTTTTAGAAGGGCTCTGAAGCGGTCGCCACTGGAAAGTATTTTCATAAACGGAAAGTTTAGGGGCGACTGTGTTTTCGGCAATAAACAAGTCGTGCAAATATATAAGACGATCTTTCCGTTTGCAGGATCTGAAAGGGGCGGGCTAAACGCTGTTAAACAGTATTAATACAAGTTGGTATTAAGCGCCATTAAGGCATAAAAAAACCCCGGTGCAAACCGGGGTTCTTCTGCAAATTCAGTTTCAGCCTTTGTAGGCGGCAACCGATTTGGTGATCGCTTCGCGGGCGGCGTCTGCACCGGCCCAGCCTTCGATCTTGACCCACTTGCCTTTTTCGAGGTCTTTGTAGTTCGCGAAGAAGTGCTCGATCTGCTGGATCAGCAGCGGTGGCAGGTCGGTGTATTCCTTCACGTCAACGTACAGTTGCGACAGTTTGTCGTGTGGCACTGCGATGACTTTGGCATCGCCGCCGCCGTCGTCGGTCATGTTCAGGATGCCGACCGGACGGGCGCGGATGACCGAGCCTGGGGCCACTGGGTATGGGGTCACGACCAGCACGTCGAGGGGGTCGCCGTCGTCGGCCAGGGTGTTGGGGATGTAACCGTAGTTGGCCGGGTAGAACATGGGGGTAGCCATGAAACGGTCAACGAACAGGCAGTCGCTGTCTTTGTCGATTTCGTATTTGATCGGGGCGTGGTTGGCCGGGATTTCGATCGCGACGTAGATGTCGTTCGGCAGGTCTTTGCCAGCCGGAATCTTGCTGTAGCTCATTGGGCGGTGCCCCCGTTAGTTGACCAAATGACTGGTCGGATTGACCAAAAAGTGGCGGCGATTATAGGCATATTCAGCCGCTGTTGCCACGTTAGCAGGGTCTTAGAGACCTTAGTATGACGCCTGATAGACCGGATCTTCGGCTTGAAGTTGCCGCAGCCGGGCCAAAGGATCCTGGCGGTAGAATGCCTGGAGCTGTTCGTAGACCTTGGGATAGGCCTGGTGCAGCAGGTCCGGGGCGCTGAAGAAATATTCGCTGGTGACGGCGAAGAATTCCGCTGGGTTTTCGGCGGCGTAGGGGTCGATGACGGTTTCTGCGTCGGGGTTGTGGTCGAGTTGGCGGTTGAGGTCATCGAAGGCCTGTTGCATGGCGTCGGCCCAATCCTGGACGCGCATGTCGGCGTGCAGCGGCGGCAGGCCGTTGGCGTCGCCGTTGAGCATGTCGAGTTTGTGCGCCAGTTCGTGGATCACCAGGTTGTAGCCGTCCCAGCCGCCGCTGGCGAGCACGCCGTCCCAGGCCAGGATGATCGGGCCTTGGGGCCAGGCTTCGCCGCTGTGTTCGCCGTCCCATTCGTGCTCGATGCCGCTGGCGTCGCGGTAGCGCTGGGGGCTGAGGAAGTCGTCGGGGTAGAGGACGATTTCGTGGAAGCCCTGGTACCAGTTCAGTTCGCCGAGGTGCATCAGCGGCAATTGGGCTTGGGCGGCGAGCAGCAGGCGTTGTTCCTGATGCAGTTCGACGCCGGGCAGGGCGGTGAGGTGTTTGTCGTGCAGGAACAGTACGCAGGCTTCCCGCAGCCATTGGTCCTCGGCGGGGCTGATGCCGTCGAGGAAGCTCAATTGCTGGCGCACGCGCTGCCAGGTGTCCTCGGCCACGGGGTGTTTGGCGAGGGTGCGTTGGCGGCGCCAGTTGCTCAGGGACCACATGGGCGATCAGGCTTTCGAGGCGCGCTGGCTCATTTTGCTGCGCACCAGGCTGATGATCATCGGCAGCAGCGACACCAGGATGATGCCCACCACCAGCAGTGACAGGTTCTGCTTGATGAACGGCACGTTGCCGAAGAAGTAGCCGAGGGTGACCAGGCCGCCGACCCAGAGGACGGTACCGAGGACGCTGAAGCCGAAGAAGCGCAGGTAGTTCATTTTGCCCACGCCAGCGACGAAGGGGGCGAAGGTGCGGATGATCGGCAGGAAGCGCGCCAGGGTCACGGTTTTGCCGCCGTGTTTGTCGTAGAAGTCGTGGGTTTGCTGCAGGTAGTCGCGGCGGAAGATTTTCGAGTTGGGGTTGCTGAACAGTTTTTCGCCGGCGGTGCGGCCGATCAGGTAATTGGTGCTGTCGCCGAGGATCGCCGCCAGCATCAACAGGCCGGCCAACAGCAGTGGGTCCATGGCGCCACCCGCGGCTACGGCGCCGGCGATGAACAGCAGGGAATCGCCCGGCAGGAATGGCGTCACCACCAGGCCGGTTTCGCAGAAGATCACCAGGAACAGGATGGCGTAGACCCAGGTGCCGTAGTTGGTCACCAGCATGTCGAGGTAGACGTCGAGATGCAGAATGAGGTCGAGGGGGTTGAAATCCATGCATAACACCTGTGGTGGCGGCCCGACTCGGCAGGCTGGTGGGGCTGGCTTTGAGTATGGCTACAGAGTGTGTAGCTTTTTCTTACAAGCTGGGAAGAGCGGCATTATACGGTGAGGATTGTGAAGCGCGTGTTGAGTTTGTAGCGGGGGATTTCTGAGGGGGTGGTTGGATGAGGCATCGGCTCGGACCGCTTTTGTGGCGAGGGAGCTTGCTCCCGCTGGAGCGCGAAGCGGTCCCCTAAAGGCTGACTAGGTCAGTCTGGTGTACCGCGTGCTCAGGTTTTGGGGCTGCTGCGCAGCCCAGCGGGGATAAATCCCCTCGCCACAAGGTTTCACCTAGCCACACAGGGTTGGTGGTGTGTCATTGGGATTTGGTTGGCTGGGTTGTGGGTGCTGCGCACCCAAGCGGGAGCAAGCTCCCTCGCCACAAGGGGTGCACTCAGCCACAGAGGTTTCACCCAGCCACCAGTGGGTCAGATCCCTTCGCTGATCGGCAACACGTAGTTCTTGAACTCGGTGTCTTCCTTGAAGCCAATCGATTCGTAGGTTTTCTGCGCGACTTCGTTGTTGCTGCTGGTGGAAACGCGCATGCGGACGGCGTTGGTTTCCTTGGCCATTTTTTTCGCGGTGCGGATCAGGTTGTCGGCCACCAGCTGGCGGCGGGCGTCTTCGGCGACGTAGATGTCGTTGAGGATCCACACGCGCTTGAGCGACAGCGACGAGAAGCTTGGGTAGAGCTGGCAGAAGCCCAGCAGCTTGTTGTCGTCGTCATCGGGCAAGGCCAGGTAGATCACCGATTCCTTGCGGCGCAGGCGTTTTTCGAGGAAGGCTCGGGACGAGTCCGGGTAGGGCAGTGAGCCGTAGAATTCCCGATACTTGACGAACAATGGGGTCAGCAGGTCCAGGTGTTCCAGGGTCGCTTGGATAATCCGCATGGTAGGTCTCGTCTGCAAGGGTCGACAGATATTCAGACAACAACTTCGCGCTGCCGTGCTTTTGATGCTGCCTGAAAGCGGATCAAAAACGCAACGGATAAACGGATCAGCTTTGGGGCGGCATGAGTAGGAAGTTACCTTTCATATCGGCGGTATTTTCCGAGTCTAGAGTTTGAACCTGGGCTTCGTCCTTCAGGTTGACCCCCGAGAGCTGGCGGCGACAGGCCTCGCGCATCAAGTAGATCAGGCGGTGGGCGGCCATGCCGTAGCTCAGGCCTTCAAGGCGGACGTTGGAGATGCAGTTGCGATAGGCATCGGTCAGGCCGACCTTGGGGTTGTAGGTGAAATACAGCCCCAGGCTGTCGGGGGAGCTGAGGCCGGGGCGTTCGCCGATCAGGATCACCGACATTTTTGCACCGAGCCGCTGCGCCACTTCATCGGCCACCGCGACGCGGCCTTGTTCCACCAGGATCACGGGCGACACCGACCAGCCGTCAGCGGCGATCTGTTCTTCCAATCGTGCGAGGAACGGCAGCGTATGCCGATGCACCGCCAGCGCCGACAAGCCATCAGCGACGACGATGGCCAGGTCCACGCCGCCGGGGTGAGCCGCTGCGTAGTCATCCAGGATTTTTGCAGAGGCCTCGTCGAGCCGTCGGCCCAGGTCCGGGCGTTGCAGGTAGCTATGGCGGTCGGCGGCGGCGCTATGGAGCAGCAGGCTTTCGCGGCCGCGCTCGGCCAGTTGTGCACGAATCCCTTGGTGATCGAACGCCAGGTGCACCGCATCGCGGGCCTGGGCGTGGGCGTATTGGAAGTCCAGTTGCGCCTGGGTCGGCAGGCTGGTGCCGGTGCGACCCAGGGCGATGCGCGCCGGGGTCAGGCGGCGCAGTTCCAGCCAAGGGTTTTGTGGATCGACAGGTTTGTTATCCATCGGCAGCTCACTTATCCCAAATGCGCCAGGGCGTGACGGAACGCCGGTGGCAGGTTGTCGCCGAACCGCACCCGGCCATCGGCCTGGGTGAAGATGCCCATGTTCGCCAGCCAGGTTTCGAATTCCGGCGCAGGCTTGAGGCCCAGGGTCTGGCGGGCGTAGAGGGCGTCGTGGAACGAGGTGGTCTGGTAGTTGAGCATGATGTCGTCGGAGCCGGGGATGCCCATGATGAAGTTGATCCCGGCCACGCCGAGCAGGGTCAGCAGGGTGTCCATGTCGTCCTGGTCGGCTTCGGCGTGGTTGGTGTAGCAGATGTCGCAGCCCATCGGCACGCCCAAGAGCTTGCCGCAGAAGTGGTCTTCGAGGCCGGCGCGGATGATCTGTTTGCCGTTGTACAGGTATTCCGGGCCGATGAAACCTACAACCGTGTTCACCAAAAACGGCTTGAAATGGCGTGCCACGGCGTAGGCTCGGGTTTCGCAGGTCTGTTGATCGACGCCGTGGTGGGCGTTGGCCGACAGCGCGCTGCCCTGGCCGGTTTCGAAGTACATCAGGTTGTTGCCCAAGGTGCCGCGATTCAGGCTGAGCCCGGCGTCGTAGCCTTCCTTCAGCACGTTGAGGTTGATGCCGAAACTGGCGTTGGCCGCTTCGGTGCCGGCGATGGACTGGAACACCAGGTCCAGGGGCACGCCTCGGTTGGCCGCTTCGATGGAGGTGGTGACGTGGGTCAGCACGCAGCCTTGGGTGGGGATGTCGTAGCGCTGGATGATGGCGTCGAGCATTTCCAGCATCGCGCAGATCGACGCGGTGCTGTCGGTGGCCGGGTTGATGCCGATCATGGCGTCGCCGTTGCCGTAGAGCAGGCCATCGAGAATGCTCGCGGCGATCCCCGCCGGTTCGTCGGTGGGGTGGTTGGGTTGCAGGCGCGTGGACAGGCGCCCGCGCAGGCCGAGGGTACCGCGGAACTTGGTGACCACGCGGATTTTCTGCGCCACCAGCACCAGATCCTGCACGCGCATGATCTTCGACACGGCGGCGACCATTTCCGGCGTCAGCCCCGGGGCCAGCGCCCGCAGGCTTTGTTCGTCGGCGGCATCGCTGAGCAGCCAATCGCGAAAGCCGCCGACGGTGAGGTGGCTGACGACGGCGAAGGCCTGTTTGTCGTGAGTGTCGACGATCAGCCGGGTGACTTCGTCGGCCTCGTAAGGAATCAGCATTTCTTGCAGGAAATGACTGAGGGGCAGGTCAGCCAGGGCCATTTGCGCGGCTACCCGCTCACCATCGTTGAGCGCCGCGACTTCGGCCAAAAAATCCCCGGAACGCGCCGGGCTGGCCTTGGCCATCAGCTCTTTGAGACTGTCGAAGCGATAGGTCTGGGCGCCGACGGAATGGGCGAATGCGGCCATGGGGCGGTGTCCTCCTGAGTCTCTAAATAATTCAACTACAGCGCAGACCCAACCCCTGTGGAGTAGCCCTGCTCCCACAGAGTTTCCCCACACAGGGCTAACCCTAAAACAGGGCTCTCCCACACAGGGAGGAAACTGCGTGCACTTCTATAAGGCAGGCACCGGACCCTCAGCCCGGCACCGGTGCAACTTTCAGATACCTGTGAGCATAGCGTCCGCCGGTGCATCGGAGCGTTGCTTGGCGGTCAGTTGGAAATACAGGTAGCCGACAACCATGAACGCCAGGAACACCAGGCCGATCAGCATGTTGAACCACGCCATCGCCACCAGGCACACCACCGCCAGGAACAGCGCGATGCCCGGTACGATCGGGTAGCCCGGGGCACGGAAGGTGCGTTCCAGGTTCGGTTCGGTCTTACGCAATCTGAACAGGCTGAGCATGCTGATGATGTACATCACAATGGCGCCGAACACCGACATGGTGATCATCGCTGCGGTCAGGGTCATGCCTTGCAGGTTGACCAGGCCATCGCTGTAGATCGCCGCGATGCCGATCACGCCGCCGGCCAGGATCGCCCGGTGCGGGGTCTGGAAGCGCGAGAGTTTCGCCAGGCCACGGGGTAGGTAGCCGGCCCGGGCCAGGGCGAAGAACTGCCGCGAGTAACCGAGGATGATCCCGTGGAAACTCGCCACCAGGCCGAACAGGCCGATCCACACCAGCATGTGCATCCACGTGGAATTGTTGCCGACCACGGCCTTCATCGCTTGGGGCAGCGGGTCGTTGATGTTTGACAGGGTGCGCCAGTCACCGACGCCGCCGGCCATGATCATCACGCCAATGGCCAGGAACACCAGGGTCAGGATGCCGCTGACGTAAGCTCGGGGAATCGTGCGTTTCGGGTCCTTGGCTTCTTCGGCGGCCATGGCCGCGCCTTCGATGGCGAGGAAGAACCAGATCGCGAAAGGGATCGCCGCGAAAATGCCCGGGATCGAGGCGAGGCTGAATTCATTGGAGCCGGCCCAGCCGTTGAGCACGAAGTTGCTGAAGCTGAAGCCCGGCGCGACCACGCCCATGAACACCAGCAATTCGGCGACCGCCAGCACGGTGACCACCAGCTCGAAGGCGGCGGCGATGCTGACGCCGAGGATGTTCAGGGTCATGAACACGATGTACGCGCCAACCGCGGCGAGCTTGGGGTCCAATTCCGGGAATTGCACGTTGAGGTAGGCGCCAATCGCCATGGCGATGGCCGGGGGCGCGAAGACAAATTCGATCAGCGTGGCGATCCCGGCGATCAACCCGCCTTTCTCACCAAAGGCCCGTCGGCTGTAGGCAAACGGCCCGCCAGCGTGGGGAATCGCGGTGGTCAATTCGGTGAAACTGAAGATGAAGCAGGTATACATCAACGCCACCATGAGGGCGGTGACCAGGAACCCCAGGGTCCCAGCGGTGCCCCAGCCGTAACTCCAGCCGAAGTATTCGCCTGAAATCACCAGGCCGACGGCGATACCCCATAAATGCAGGGTGCCGAGTGTGGGTTTGAGTTGAGTGGTAGAAGTCATAAGTCCTCTCTGTCTTTTTTATTGTTTGATCTGTTGGACTTTCGGGTTTGTTGTGGAGCGGGCACGCAAGGCTCATGCCAGAGCGGTGGGACGGCAATTTGATGTTGTCAGTGAGGGCGCCATCGCGAGCAGGCTCGCTCCCACAGGGGGTTTGGGCCAACCCACAGAAAAAGGGTCACCCACAGTCCCTGTGGGAGCGAGCCTGCTCGCGATAGCTATCTAAAGGGCGAAACAGAACCACCTGCGTCGCCCCAAAGGCTTAGAAGAACCCCAACGGATTGATGTCGTAGCTCACCAGCAGGTTTTTGGTCTGCTGATAGTGATCGAGCATCATCTTGTGCGTCTCACGACCCACGCCGGACTTCTTGTAGCCACCGAACGCGGCGTGGGCCGGGTAGAGGTGGTAGCAGTTGGTCCAGACGCGACCGGCCTTGATCGCCCGGCCCATGCGGTAGGCGCGGTTGATGTCGCGGGTCCACAGGCCGGCGCCGAGGCCGAACTCGGTGTCGTTGGCGATGGCCAGGGCTTCGGCTTCGTCCTTGAAGGTGGTGATGCTCACCACTGGGCCGAAGATTTCTTCCTGGAACACGCGCATTTTGTTGGTGCCCTTGAGCAGGGTCGGCTGGATGTAATAACCGCTGGCCAGGTTGCCTTCGAGTTTTTCCACCTTGCCGCCGGTCAGCAGCTCGGCGCCTTCGCCCTTGGCGATTTCCAGGTACGAAAGAATCTTGTCGAATTGCTGCTCGGACGCCTGGGCGCCGACCATGGTGTCGGTGTCCAGCGGGTCGCCGCGTTTGATCTGCAGGACTTTGTTCATCACCACTTTCATGAACTCGTCGTAGATCGATTCTTGCACCAGGGCGCGGGATGGGCAGGTGCAGACTTCGCCCTGGTTGAAGAACGCCAGCACCAGGCCTTCGGCGGCTTTTTCGATGAAGCTCGGCTCGGCCTGCATGATGTCTTCGAAGAAGATGTTCGGCGACTTGCCGCCCAGTTCCACGGTGGACGGGATGATGTTCTCGGCGGCGCATTTCATGATGTGCGAGCCGACCGGGGTGGAACCGGTAAAGGCGATCTTGGCGATGCGCTTGCTGGTCGCCAGGGCTTCACCGGCTTCTTTACCGAAGCCTTGCACCACGTTCAACACGCCGGGTGGCAGCAGGTCGCCGATCAGTTCCATGAGCACGCAGATGCCCAGCGGGGTTTGCTCGGCGGGCTTGAGCACCACGCAGTTACCGGCGGCCAGGGCCGGGGCGAGTTTCCAGGCGGCCATCAGCAGCGGGAAGTTCCACGGGATGATCTGCCCGACCACGCCTAGTGGTTCATGGATGTGATAGGCCACGGTGTTGCCGTCGATCTCGGCGGCGCTGCCTTCCTGGGCCCGCAGGCACCCGGCGAAGTAGCGGAAGTGGTCGGCGGCCAGGGGGATGTCGGCGTTGAGGGTTTCGCGCACGGCTTTGCCGTTGTCCCAGGATTCAGTGATCGCCAGCACTTCGAGGTTGGCTTCGATGCGGTCGGCGATTTTCAGCAGGATCAGCGAACGGGCCTGGGCCGACGTGGCGCCCCAGGCATCCGCGGCGGCGTGGGCGGCGTCCAGGGCTTTGTCGATGTCTTCGGCCGTGGAGCGCGGGAATTCGGCAATGGGCTGGCCATTGACCGGGGAAGTATTGGTGAAGTACTGACCTTTGACAGGCGCGACGAACTCGCCGCCGATGTAGTTACCGTATTTGCTCTTGAACGAAACGATAGCGCCTTCAGTACCGGGGTGAGCGTAACGCATGATGAGTTCTCCTTGGCTTTTGTGCTTATACGGGAGGCCGCGCAAAATTGAGCGCCGGTAATTAAGCCTAGAGCAAAGGTTGGGCCATTGCCTTGCAAGGCCCGTAAATCAAGACTTTAGGAGGAGTTCGCCGGACAAACGGATGCCGTGCGTGACGATTGCGATACAGCCGGTGTGACAGTTTGTGCCATCGGCGAGACAGTCTGTGACTGACAGGTCGCGCCAGCATTGCAAAGGTTGTTGGGCTGGAGGATGCTGACGCGAGTTGGCGGGAGGGCTGCTAAGCAGCCCAACGGGGATAAATCCCCTCACCACAGAGAACAATAAGAAATGCACAGCAACCACTTGAGTCGCCATGCCCAACAAGTCCTGACGGTCACCCAGGGCAAGGCCCACCTGCAGGGCCCCGGCAGCGATCCGTCGATTGCCCGTTCCTGGCTGCGCTGCCTCGAGGACTATCACCTCGACCCGGCCCAGAACCTCGCGCCGACGGTGCTCGAACATGGCCGGGTGCTGGAAAGCCGCGAACGCCTGCAACAGGTGCTGCACATCGCCGGCACCGAAATGACCAGCCTCCATCAGCAACTCTCCGGCGCCGGCCACGCGGTGCTGCTCACCGATGCCCGGGGCGTGATCCTCAATTGCGTCACCGCCCCCAGCGAACGCAAGATTTTCGAACGGGCCGGGCTCTGGCTCGGCGCTGACTGGAGCGAAGCCTGCGAAGGCACCAACGGTATTGGCACCTGCCTGGTAGAACGTCAGGCCCTGACCATCCACCAGGAAGAACATTTCCGTGGCCGCCACACCGGCCTGACCTGCTCGGCCAGCCCGGTCTTCGACCCTCAGGGCGAACTGTTGGCGGTGCTCGACGTGTCCTCGGCCCGCCCGGACGTGTCGCGCCAGAGCCAGTTCCACACCATGGCCCTGGTCAATCTCTCGGCGAAGATGATCGAGAGCTGCTATTTCCTGCGTTGCTTCGACAATCAATGGCTGCTGCGCTTTCACCTGCAGGCCGAGTCCGTGGGGCTGTTCAGCGAAGGGTTGCTGGCGTTCGACGGCGAAGGGCGGATCAGCGCGGTCAACCAGAGCGCGCTCAACCTCTTGGGGCATATTCGCGGCAGCTTGCTGGGCCAGCGGGTGGAAGACTTCTTCGATTGTTCGCTGGACGAGTTGCTCGGCCGCGCGAGCGTCAATGCCAGTGCGAGCTGGCCGTTGCGGACCCGTGACGGTCGGCCTTTGTTCGCCGTGCTGCGTGGCCAGCCGCGCAGCGTGCCGGTGCCGATCGCTCCGTTGCTTAAGGCCATCGAGCCTGCGCGGCTGCCGGGCATCTGCCTGGGGGATGCGGCGTTGCAGGAGCATTTTCGCAAGGCGCTGCGGGTGTTCGAGCGCGATGTGCCGCTGCTGATCCACGGCGAAACCGGCTCCGGCAAAGAAGCCTTCGCCAAGGCCGTGCACCACGCCAGCCAGCGCGCCGGCAAACAGTTCGTCGCCCTCAACTGCGCGGCCATCCCGGAAAGCCTGATCGAGAGCGAGTTGTTCGGCTATCGCGGCGGCAGCTTCACCGGCGCACGCAAGGAAGGTATGCGCGGCAAGCTGCAACAGGCCGATGGCGGCACGTTGTTCCTTGATGAAATCGGCGACATGCCCCTGGCCTTGCAGACCCGTTTGCTGCGGGTGCTGGAAGATCGTCAGGTGGTGCCCATCGGCGGCGAGCCCGAGACGGTCAACGTGCGCATCATCAGCGCCACCCACCGGCAATTGCTGGATCGGGTGCAGGACGGCAGCTTCCGCGAGGATTTGTATTACCGCCTCAATGGGTTGGAAATCCCCTTGCCGGCGTTGCGCGAGCGCAGTGACAAATCGCAGTTGTTGGATTTCCTGCTGGCCGAGGAGAGCGGCGGCGAGACGGTGATCATCGACGAACCGGCGCGCCAGGCGTTGCTGGGCTTCGACTGGCCGGGCAACGTGCGGCAACTGCGCAATGTGTTGCGCACCCTTGCTGCGTTATGCGACGGCGGGCGGATTGGTCTGGAGGATTTGCCGGCGATGATTCGCCAGCGTCCGGTGGCGCTGGTTGAAACCGTGGCAGAACGGCCGCTTGAAGATGCCGAGCGTGTGGCGTTGCTCGATGTGCTGGAGCGCCAGCGCTGGCACATGACCCACACCGCCGAACAACTGGGCATCAGCCGCAATACCCTCTACCGAAAGCTGCGCAAGCACGCCATCGCCCGCTGAACCGTGTCGCGGCCATTCGCGAGCAAGCCCGCTCCCACATTCTGACCGCATTCCTCCTGAAAGAACTCGGTCAACTGTGGGAGCGGGCTTGCTCGCGAAGGCGGCTGCACATTCAACATCACTGCAAGCTGATCCACCGCTATCGCGGGCAAGCCTTGCTCCCACAGAAGCCCGCCTGTGCATCGTGGCTTAAACACAAGGTGCGATTTCCCCCTCCCTACGCTAACCTGCGGCCATGTTTTACGAGGTCGACTATGCACATCCATATTCTCGGTATTTGCGGCACTTTCATGGGTTCGATGGCGGTCTTGGCCAAGGAACTGGGTCATCACGTGACCGGTTCCGACGCCAACGTCTACCCGCCGATGAGCACACAGCTGGAGGCCCAGGGCATTGAGCTGACCCAAGGCTACGACCCGGCGCAGCTGGACCCGGCGCCAGACCTGGTGGTCATCGGCAATGCCATGTCCCGTGGCAACCCGGCGGTGGAGTACGTGCTCAACAAAGGCCTGCCCTACGTGTCGGGCCCGCAGTGGCTGGCCGATCACGTGTTGCAGGGCCGTTGGGTCCTGGCCGTGGCCGGCACCCACGGCAAGACCACCACCAGCAGCATGCTCGCCTGGGTTTTGGAGCACGCCGGCATGAGCCCGGGCTTTTTGATCGGCGGCGTACCGCAGAATTTCTCGGTGTCGGCGCGCCTGGGCGGCACGCCGTTCTTCGTGATCGAGGCCGACGAATACGACAGCGCGTTTTTCGACAAGCGTTCGAAATTCGTCCACTACCGTCCACGCACGGCGATCCTCAACAACCTTGAGTTCGATCATGCGGACATCTTCCCCGATCTGCCAGCCATCGAGCGGCAGTTCCACCATCTGGTCCGCACTATCCCGAGTGAAGGCCTGGTCATCCATCCGACCACCGAGCCTGCGTTGCAGCGGGTGATCGAGATGGGCTGCTGGACCCCGGTGCAAACCACTGGCGCGGGTGGGCAGTGGCAGGTGAAGTTGCTCAAGGACGACGGTTCGCAGTTCGAAGTGATCTTCGAAGGTGTGTCCCAAGGCGTGGTCGAGTGGGACATGACCGGCCAGCACAACGTCGCCAACGCCCTGGCGACCCTCGCGGCGGCCCGTCATGTCGGCGTGGTGCCGTCCATGGGCATTGCCGCGTTGAGCGCGTTCAAGAGCGTGAAGCGGCGCATGGAGAAAGTCGCCGAGGTGCGCGGCATCACCATCTATGACGACTTCGCCCACCATCCGACCGCCATCGCCACCACCCTCGACGGGCTGCGCAAGCGCATCGGTGACGCACCGTTGATTGCGATCATCGAGCCACGCTCCAACTCCATGAAACTCGGCGCCCACCGCGACGGCCTGCCGGAAAGCGTGGTCGATGCCGACCAGGTGATCTGGTACGCACCGGCCAACCTCGGCTGGGACCTCGGCGCCACCGCCGCGCTGTGCACGGTGCCGTCGATTGTCAGCGATTCCCTGGAAGGCATCATCGAGCGCGTGAAAAGCCAGGCTCAGCCCGGCACCCACGTGGTGATCATGAGCAACGGCGGCTTCGGCGGCCTGCACGGCAAACTGGCCGAGGCGCTGAAATGAACACTCGCTTGGAGAGCAATGGCCCCGACCGCATTACGCTGGCGATGACCGGTGCCTCCGGCGCCCAGTACGGCTTGCGCCTGCTCGATTGTCTGGTGCGTGAAGACCGCGAGGTGCACTTCCTGATCTCCAAGGCCGCGCAACTGGTGATCGCCACCGAAACCGACGTGACCCTGCCGGCCAAGACCCAGATGATGCAGGCCTTCCTCACCGAATACACCGGTGCGGCGGCGGGGCAGATTCGTGTGTATGGCAAGGAAGACTGGATGTCGCCCGTTGCATCGGGCTCCGGTGCTCCGGCGGCGATGGTGGTGGTGCCGTGTTCCACCGGAACGCTGTCGGCGATTGCCACCGGGGCCTGCAACAACCTGATCGAACGGGCCGCGGACGTCACGCTCAAGGAGCGCCGCCAGTTGATCCTGGTGCCGCGGGAAGCGCCGTATTCGAGCATTCATCTGGAGCACATGCTCAAGCTGTCGAACATGGGCGTGACCATCCTGCCGGCCTCGCCGGGTTTCTATCATCAGCCACAGACCATCGACGACCTGATCGATTTCGTGGTCGCGCGGATTCTCAACCTGCTGAACATCCCCCAGGACATGCTGCCGCGCTGGGGCGAGCATCATTTGAGCAGCGATGAATAAGCTCCTGGTGGTGCTGCTGGCGCTGCAACTGACCGGCTGCGCCACCGCCCGCACCCTCGACGCCGCCAAGCCTGGCGCGCCGGTGGTGTACGCGGGCACGCGCCTGGACCTCTACGCTCTCAATGGTGGCTGCTGCGCCAAGGACCGCTTCGGCGCCGAAGCCCCGAGCTACCCGGGTTTGGATCTGCCGGGCAGTGCGTTGTTGGATACCTTGTTGTTGCCGTTGTCGTTATTCACGGCATTAGGCGTAGGGTTCCAGGCGACAGGCGGGTTGTAACAAGCACCACAGTGCTTGATCTGCTCAGAACCTGTGGCGAGGGAGCTTGCTCCCGCTGGGCTGCGAAGCGGCCCCAAGCTTTCTTTCATTCTGAAACTGCAGGCGACTGCTGCGCAGTCGAGCGGGAGCAAGCTCCCTCGCCACAGGGCTATGGGCTATTTGCCGAGCTTACGCAACTCATCCGACTCCACAACCCGCACTCCATTCTGCTCTTCCAGCGCCAGTCGCCACATGGCGCGGGCCAGTTGGCAGGCTTCGATGCCGTGGTATTTGCCCGGGATCAGCTTCGACAACGGCCCGGCCAGTTGTTCGGCCAGGCGCGGTTCGACGCGGTCGCCCAGCAGCAGGGAAGGGCGGCAGATGGTCAGTTGCGGCCAGTCCTGGGCCTTGAGCGCGGCTTCCATTTCGCCTTTGACCCGGTTATAGAAAATCGATGACTTCGGGTCGGCCCCCAAGGCGCTGATCACGATCAAGTGTCGTGCCCCGAGTTCCCGGGCGCGTTTGGCAAACGCCACCACCAGGTCCAGGTCCACCGCGCGAAAGGCTTGTTCGGAGCCGGCTTTCTTGATGGTCGTGCCCAGGCAGCAAAAGGCGATGTCGACCTGGCCGCTGAGTTGTGGCAGCACCTGGGCCGGTTCCCCGACCGGATTTTCCAGGCGTGGATGCTCGGCCAGCGGCCGGCGCGTGGGGGCCAGGACCCGGGAGATGGTCGGCTCGTTGAGCAGCCGGTCCAGTAGATGTTCCCCGGTCAGTCCGGTAGCACCGGCGAGCAAAACATGCTGAGGCGTCAAGTACATGGTGTTTCCCCCTTGATACGATTCAGCTTAGTTGCTCTTTATGGCTCCGTCGTTCAATGCAGCACTTTGCAATGCTTTACGGGCCTGCTGTTTGCGCAGCAGTTGCCAGTGGGAAAGGACCGTCCGGGGCGCCCACATCTGCGGTTCGGAGGCTTCGAAATTGTCCGCCTGCTCCCGTTCGGCGACGGTGGCCTTGGCCCGTTTGAAGGCCTGCTCCAGGTCATCGGTCTGGTTCAGCGCCTGGGCAAACAGCGCATCGCCGAAGTAGGTGAAGTTGGCTTCCTCGGAGCAGCCGAAGGACACACGGTCGGCCCGGGACGCGGTCATGATCAGGGTGCGTTCATCCTTGAGTGCCGGGATGAAACCGCCGGAATAACAGGCCGAGATCACCACGATCTTGTCGCGGTTCTTCAGCGGCGCCAGGACCACGGCCAGTTCATCGGCGGGCAGGTCGGCCAGTTCCATGCGCGGTTGGTCGAGCACCAGTTCATGCTCGCTGGTGCCATGGCTGGTCAGGTAGATGAAAATCAGGTCTTCCGGGCCGCTGCGCTCGGCCAGCGTGGCGGCGGCGCGGCGCAGGCTTTCGCGGCTGGCCATGGGCCGGTCGCCGAGGTGGTCACGATGGTTCACCAGGCGGATCTGGCCGAACGCGCCGAAACGGCTGGCGAGCATGTTGGCGACATAGTCGGATTCGCGCAGGAACACGCTTTGCTTGCCATCGCCGCCCACGGTCAGGCTGTACAGCTCCACCGCCGGGGTCGAGGCCGGGATATTGGCCAGGGCTTCCTCCAGCAGCCGGCCCTGGGCCAGCAGACCGAGTTCGAGCACATCCGGCAACAGCCTGCCGTCCGCGTCGCGCACCCGTTGGCCGTTGGCCCAGGTGCCGCTTTGTACCGTGCCGTCGGTCAACGCCAGGGTGCCACGGCCGTGGTAACTGTCGTTTTCGAACTGGCCGATGTAGAAGCTGCCGTCGGGCAGGTTCAAGCGGCCCTCGCCGGTAAAGCGCCAATCCTTGAAATGACCGAGATAGTGGCTGCCGTCGGCGCCGATCAGTTCGCCCTTGCCGGTCAGCGCGCCATCCTTGAACTGGCCGATCCAGACATCACCGTCGGCATTTTCGTAGCGACCGCGACCGTTGAGTTGGTTGTTCCTGAAACCGCCGATGTAGACATCGCCCTCGGCGCTGTTGAAGGTGCCCTTGCCCTGCAGTTGCCCATCGACGAAGTGCCCGGTGAACTGGTTGCCGCTGGCGTCGAAGCGCTGGCCTTCACCGTTGGGCTTGCCGTTGACGAACGGGCCCTGGTACTGGCTGCCGTCGTCGAGTTCCAGGCGTCCGAGGCCGGAATAGCGGTCGGCCTTGAACTCGCCCCGGTAGGTCATGCCGTTTTCCTTGAGCGTCCCTTCACCCTCCCGGCGCCCCAGCTTGAAGCCGCCGGTGTAGCTGCTGGTCGGTGTGGTCAGGCTGCCCTGGCCGTGGAACAGGCCTTGGTGGAACTGGCCGCGATAGACCTCGCCATTGCTGCCATGCCATTCCCCGGTGCCGTGCCACTGGCCCTTGTCGAACTGCCCGGCATACCAACTGCCGTTGGGGTAGTCGATGCGCCCCTGGCCTTGCAGCAGCCCGTCCACCAGGTCGCCGCGATAGCGGCCGCCGTCGGGCAGGCGCGCGTCGGGAGGCAGCGGCGATTCGCCGTCGCCACAGGCGGTGAGCAACAGGGTCAGGGTCAGTGGGACGAGTAAGCGCATAACGGGATCCAGGTCATCAGGCCACGAGTATGCCGCAGCTATGCCCCTTGGATACAGAGAAGCGATGCGAAACTGCCTGAGCGGTTTCGCGACCGCGCAGGTTTACACGAAGCAGAGCGACAGCGGCTCGGCGATGTAGGCCGGTTTTTCCGAGCCTTCGATTTCCAGGGTGGCGGTGGCCTTGAGCAGCCATTGGCCGGGTTTTTTCTCGGTGGCGTCCACCAGGTCGACCTTGAGCCGGACCTTGGAATCGACTTTCACCGGTTGGATGAAGCGCACGCTGTCCAGCCCGTAGTTGACAACCATCTTCACGCCCTCGGGCAGGATCAGGATGTCTTCCATCAGCTTGGGCATCAGCGACAGCGACAGGAAACCGTGGGCGATGGTGCTGCCGAACGGGGTCTGCGCGGCCTTGACCGGATCGACGTGGATGAACTGAAAGTCGCCAGTGGCTTCGGCGAACAGGTTGATGCGGTCCTGATCGATCGTGAGCCATTCGGAACGTCCAAGTTCCTTGCCGACATAATCTTTGAGCGCTGCAACGGGGACGTAAGGCATTGAGACTCTCCTTGGGTTCATCGGTTTTGCTTTTTCTGGAACGGGGATTGGTGTCCCCGGAGAACCACTGTAGATCAACATGGCGCGCCGGGAAGGTCATCGACCATGCTTTTTACGAATGCCGAACCATAGCGCGGGCATGCTTATAATGCCGGCGCATTCTTTGCAATTGCGTTCACTTAACGTGTGCGTTTGATTTCGTGGCGAGGGAGCTTGCTCCCGCTTGAGTGCGAAGCGCTCATAAAATGGGCCGCTGCGCAGCCCAGCGGGAGCAAGCTCCCTCGCCACACCATCACGTCGTGAACCGAATTGGCGCGTTCATTGGGTCTGTTGCGGGGGAAAGAGCGGATGTTGTTACGGGGCCTGACCTGGCTGGTGCTGTTTCAATTGCTGGGCACTGCGATCAATCATTTGTTCTTGCCGGTGCTGCCGGGGCCGATCATTGGCCTGCTGTTGCTGCTGGGCTATCTGGTGGTACGCGGTGAAGTCAGCGAACCGCTGAACCTGGCCGCCAGCAGCCTGCTGCGTTACTTGCCCTTGCTGCTGGTGCCGCCTGCGGTGGGGGTGATGGTTTACGCCGGGGCGATTGCCGCCGATTTCTGGGCCATCGTTGGCGCGTTGACGTTGTCCCTGGTGCTGTCCGTGGCGCTGACGGGGGTGCTGATGCAGCGCCTGGCCCGCCGTCACGTCGCCGCCCCGGAGGACCGCCAATGATGCTCGACTGGCAGGGCGCCTGGACCTCGGTGATCCACCATCCGCTGTTCGGCATCGGCATTACCCTGGGCGCCTATCAACTGGTGCTGGCGGCGTTCGAGAAGACCCGCTGGGTGTTCCTGCAACCGGTGCTGATGTCGATGGTGCTGTTGATCGGCGTGCTGGTCGGCTGCGGCATCGGCTATGCCGAGTACCGCAAGAGCACCGAGATCCTCAGCATTCTGCTGGGCCCGGCCACGGTCGCCCTGGCGGTGCCGCTGTATTTGAACCTGCGACGGATCCGGCAGTTGTTCTGGCCGATTTTTACTACGCTGGTGATAGCCGGGGTGTTTGCCACGGGCTCCGCGGTGTTGCTGGGCTGGGCCTTTGGGGCCGAGCACATGATCCTGATGACCATGGCGCCCAAGTCGGTGACGTCGCCGATCGCCATGCTGGTGGCCGAGCAGATCGGCGGCGTGGCGGCCATGGCGGCGGTGTTCGTGTTGATCACCGGTGTGCTCGGGGCGATCCTCGGCCCGAGCATTCTGACCCGGTTGGGTGTCCATAGCCCTGAAGCCCGGGGCATGGCCCTGGGGCTGGCGGCCCATGCGGTGGGCACGTCGGTGGCGTTGCAGGAAAGCGAGGAGTCGGGTGCCTTCGCGGCGCTGGCGATGAGTCTGATGGGCGTGGCCACGGCGGTGCTATTGCCGTTGGTGGTGTCGATGACCGTTTAAGGATCTGGTTATGAGCTTGCCGCTTTTCCCGTTGAACACTGTGCTGTTCCCCGGTTGCATCCTCGACTTGCAGATTTTCGAGGCGCGCTACCTCGACATGATCGGGCGTTGCATGAAAAAGGGCGAAGGCTTCGGGGTGGTGTGCATCCTCGATGGCGAGGAAGTCGGCATCGCGCCTGAAGGCTATGCGCGGGTCGGTTGTGAAGCGCGCATCACCGATTTTTCCCAGCAGGACAATGGTCTGCTGGGCATTCGCGTGCAGGGTGGGCGGCGCTTTATCGTCCATGGCAGCAGTGTCCAGGCGGATCAACTGACGGTCGCTGAAGTCGAGTGGCTGGAGGAAGAGCCGGAGCAACCGCTGCAAGAGGAAGACGCCGACCTGGTGGCGCTGCTCAAGGCCCTGGCCGAGCACCCGATGGTCGAGGCCTTGAACATGGGCACCGAAGCGACCGGCCAGCAATCGCTGGCCAATCAGCTGGCCTACCTGCTGCCGTTCAATGAACTGGACAAGATCGACCTGTTGCAACTCGATGATCCCCAGCAGCGGCTGGATGCGATCCAGGCGTTGCTCGATGAATTGCAGGGCGAGCTCTTCGCCTGAAACACGCGCATTCACCGGAAGGACTCAGAACCCTTGTGGGAGCGAGCCTGCTCGCGATGGCGCCGGGTCAGCATGCTTGATGTCGACTGACGCACCGCAATCGCGAGCAGGCTCGCTCCCACAGGGGGCTCCAGGTCTCAATAGGCATACCGCAACATCGCATGCGGCAAGTGCCGCAGCGCGAAGAAACTGAACACCGCCACCAGCGCCGGCAGGATCAGCCACCAGACCTTCGGCGGCATGGCCGGCAGCGGAGTCTGGCGCTGGCTCAGCCACAGGATGGCGGCGCAGATGCAGGCGGCGAGCATGGCGCCGGCGACGATATCGCTCGGCCAATGCGCCCCCAGGTAGACCCGCGACAGGGCAATGGCCAGCGCCGGCAGGCAGCCCAGCAGCAACCAGGTCAGGCGCAGGCGCGGTGGTTGACCGCGGCCGGCCAGGACGGCGAGGGTCAGGAACAGTGCGAATGCCCCGGAGGAGTGGCCGCTGGGCATGCTGTAGCTGGTCAGTGGGTCGGTGAGGATTTCCGGGCGTACGCGGGCGAAGAAATGTTTGCTGCCGGTATTGGCCAGGGATGTGAGCAGCATCGTGCCCCCGGCAAAGATTGCCTGCCGCCATTGCCGTGCCAACAGCAGTAGCCCAGTCAGCAGGCTGCAGACAATCAGCATGTAGCGGAATTCGCCGATCAGCGTGAAGGTCACGGCGATTTCATCCAGCGTCGCGCTGCGATGTTCCTGGACCAGCGCCATCAGGCCCTGGTCGAATGCCGTCAGGTAGCGGAAGCCAATGAACAGGCCAATCAGGATCACCAGGCCAAGGCCTGCGATCAGCGCCGTGGCATGGCGATGGCGGCGCAGGCTGCTGTTGACGCTCAGCCCGATCATCACTGCGATGCTGCCGATGACCACGCCGGCCTGTGGCCAGAAACCTTCGGGCAGCGGCAGGCGAAACGCCGCCCCGGTGGCCCAGCCCGGCAGCAGGTAGGCCACGGTCCAGCCCGCCGCGGCCAACACGCTGACGGCGGCGAAGCGCGGGAATGGCATGTCGCACATCCCGGCCACCATCGGCAGCATTGGCCGTAGCGGGCCGATAAAACGGCCCACCAGCAGGCTGGCGATGCCGTAGCGCTGGAAATAGCTCTCCGCAGCGCTCATCCATTCAGGGTGATGCCGCAGCCCCGGCAGGCGCCGGATGTTCTGATGGAAATGCCGGCCGAGGAAGTACGACACCAGGTCCCCCAGCAAGCCACCGAGCAGGCCCAGTAGCAACGTCTCGCCCAAGGACAACGCGCCGCTGCCGGCCAGTACCGCTATCGCAAACAGCAGCACGGTGCCCGGCACGATCAACCCGGCAATGGCCAGGCACTCCACACAGGCGACGATGAACACCGCCACCGCCAGCCACTGGGGGTTGACGGTCAGCCAGCTGGTGATGCTATCGAGCCATGGGCCCATAAGTACAACTCCATTGAATAGTGATTAGCATGCATTTTTTACTGTGGGGAGAGCTTGTGGGAGCAAAGCTTGCTCGCGACGAACGATGACGCGACCTTATTGTTGATCCGTGTCGCCTGCATCGCGGGCAAGCCTTGCTCCCACAGGCCCGCTCCCACAGGGGTATGCGGTATTGCATCAGGACAGCAAAAAGTAATCACGCCCTTCGACCTGCCCGCGCCGCAACGGGTTGCGGGTGCACCACGGGGCATAGGCGGCGTCGACGAAGCGGTAGGGCAGGTGTTCGTCCCGGCCCTGGGGGATGCCCAGGCGGGTGGTCTGGATCGCATTGACCGTCGGCACGCCGACATCTTCCACCAGCAAGCGCTCGGGGTCGAAGCGTTTGGCGTCCCAGTCCGGTACTTTCAGCCCCAACGCCTTGCACAGCAGCGTCTGACCGGCACAGAGTTTCTGCGGCGTGCGTGGCCGGCCCTGGGCGTCGGGGTTGTTCAGCAGCATCTGCGCCAGGCTCGTCGGGCCGGAGACGGTGTCGACCCATGGGTACGCCGATTTGATCAGCACCGCATTGCCGGGTCCCTGAGCGCTGAAGTTCAACGAATCGCCGCCCCGGGCGTAGTACATATAGATGTGGCCGCCATCCAGAAACAAAGCCTTACGTTTTTCTGTGTAGCCCAGCGAGGCGTGGCTGCCCTTTTCGGCAAAGTAGTACGCCTCGGTCTCGATGATCCGCGCGCTGAGCCACAAGTCACCGACCTTGTGGCGAATGACTTTGCCCAGCAGGTCTTTGGCAAGCACCTGGGCGTCGCGATCGAAAAAGGCGTGGGGCAGGGCGTTGGGCGATGGCAAATCGGTCATGGTGATAGACGAAGGGAGGCCAAAGGAAGCGCGATGATAGCAATGGAAAGCTTAATCACCGCTGAACACTCGCTTCAACAGGCTGTTTACGCCGGTTTTGCTCCTCCGCCGGTCACCACTGCGAGTCCATGCTGTTAGTCGAGGGTTACGACAGCTATAATCTGCCGCTTTCCTCTTTGCCAAGACCACACAGACCATGACTGAGTCCGTTCTTGACTACATGACCCGCCTGGGTCGCGCCGCTCGCGAAGCATCGCGCATCATCGGCCGTGCCAGCACCGCGCAGAAAAACCGCGCCCTGCAGGCCACCGCCAATGCGCTGGACGCTGCGCGCGCCGAATTGTCCGCTGCCAACGAACTGGACCTGGCCGCTGGTCGGGCCAATGGTCTGGAGCCGGCCATGCTCGAGCGCCTGGCGCTGACTCCGGCCCGCATCGACGGCATGATCGTCGGTCTGCGCCAGGTCGCGGCCCTGCCGGATCCGGTCGGGGCGATCCGCGACATGAGCTACCGGCCGTCGGGCATCCAGGTTGGCAAGATGCGCGTGCCCCTGGGCGTGGTCGGGATCATCTACGAGTCGCGGCCGAACGTGACCATCGACGCCGCGAGCCTGTGCCTGAAGTCGGGCAACGCGACCATCCTGCGTGGCGGCTCCGAGGCTATCCACTCCAACCGCGCCATCGCCGCCTGCATCCAGCGCGGCCTGGCCGAGGCCGATCTGCCAGCGGCCGTGGTGCAAGTGGTGGAAACCACCGATCGTGCCGCAGTCGGTGCGCTGATCACCATGCCCGAGTTCGTCGATGTCATCGTGCCCCGTGGCGGCAAGGGCCTGATCGAACGGGTCAGCCGTGACGCCCGCGTGCCGGTGATCAAGCACCTGGACGGCATCTGTCATGTCTATGTAAGTGCCCACGCCGAATTGCCGAAGGCCCAACGTATCGCCTTCAACGCCAAGACCTACCGTTATGGCATCTGTGGCGCGATGGAAACCCTGCTGGTGGATCAGGCCGTTGCCCAGGCCTTCCTGCCATCGATGGCCGTCCAGTTCCGCGAAAAAGGCGTCGAACTGCGTGGTTGCGAGCGCACCCGGGCGATCATCGAAGCCGCGGTTGCCACTGAAGAAGACTGGAATACCGAATACCTGGCGCCGATCCTGTCGATCCGCGTGGTCGACGGGCTGGACGAGGCCATCGAGCACATCAATCGCCACGGCTCGCACCACACCGATTCCATCGTCAGTGAACACCAGGGCGAAACCCGGCGGTTCGTGGCCGAAGTGGATTCGGCGTCGGTGATGATCAACACCCCGACCTGCTTCGCCGATGGCTTCGAATACGGATTGGGTGCCGAGATCGGCATTTCTACTGATAAGCTGCACGCCCGCGGCCCGGTCGGCCTGGAAGGCCTGACCTGCGAGAAGTACATCGTGGTCGGTGACGGCCAGTTGCGCGGACAGGAGCCGGCCTGACTTGGGCGACCTCGACCCGTCAGCCGCAGTGACGACGACAACTGCGCCCCGGCGCATCGGTATCCTGGGCGGCACGTTCGACCCGGTGCACATCGGTCATTTGCGCGGTGCGCTGGAAGTCGCCGACGCCCTGGCCCTCGATGAGCTACGCCTGACGCCCAGCGCCCGGCCGCCTCACCGGGATACGCCGCAGGTGTCGGCGCAGGACCGCCTGGCGATGGTCGAGTGCGCGGTGGCCGGTGTGGCGCCGTTGGTGGTGGACGCCCGCGAATTGCAGCGGGACAAACCGTCCTACACCATTGATACCCTGGAGCTGATGCGTGCCGAACTGGCCGCCGATGCCCAGGTTTTTCTGCTTCTGGGCTGGGACGCATTTTGCGGCCTGCCCACTTGGCATCGCTGGGAAGAGTTGCTCCAGCATTGCCACATCCTGGTGCTGCAACGCCCGGATGCCGACAGCGAGCCGCCGGATGCCTTGCGCAACCTGCTGGCGGCCCGCTCGGTGAGCGACCCGCTGGCCCTGAAAGGGCCGAGCGGACAGATTGCATTCGTCTGGCAGACGCCGCTCGCGGTATCCGCCACCCAGATCCGTCAACTGCTGGCCAGCGGTAAGTCGGTACGTTTCCTGGTGCCCGACGCGGTCCTGGCCTACATCGATGCGCACGGGCTGTACCGTGCGTCGAACTGAAAAAGGCGCGCTTCAAGGCACGTGAATGCGTGTAGCGAAGCGCCCGAACATACGAGCAAAACGAGTTTTATATGACTGACAAAGACGTAAACAAAGTAAAGCGCAAAGGCACGTTCAAAAGCGCCCCGCTGCCCGTAGAAGCCCATACCGGCGTGGCACTGGCCGGCGAAGAGCTGGTCAAGGTGGCCGTGGCGGCCCTGGAAGACGTCAAGGCCCAGGACATCCAGGTGATCGACGTTCGTGAAAAGCAGAGCATCACGGACTACATGATCATCGCCACCGGTACTTCCAACCGCCAGATCGGCGCGATGCTGGACAAGGTCCGCGAAGCGGTCAAGGCCAAGGGCGTCAAGCCGCTGGGTGAAGAAGGCAAGGGCGACAGCGACTGGGTGCTGCTGGACATGGACGACGTCATCGTGCACATGATGACCGCCTCGGCGCGCCAGTTCTACGACCTGGAGCGCCTGTGGGCCGGTGCCGAGCAGAGCCGTTCGGCCAGCGCCGCGCACCACAGCCCGGAAAATCCCCATGAGCACTTCACCAAGCTCAACAAAGACCAGCAATAAGGGACCGCTGTGCGACTGCGCCTGATCGCCGTCGGTTCTCGCATGCCCAAGTGGGTGGAAGAAGGCTGGCATGAATATGCCAAGCGTCTTCCGTCCGAGCTGGCCCTGGAACTGGTGGAAATTCCGCTTAACACCCGTGGCAAGAATGCCGACGTGGCGCGCTTCATCCGCCAGGAAGGCGAAGCCATGCTGGCCAAGGTTGGGCCGAACGAGCGCATTGTCACCCTCGAAGTCCACGGCAAGCCCTGGAGCACCGAGCAACTGGCGGTGGAGCTCGATCGCTGGCGGCTGGACTCGCGCACGGTCAATTTCATGGTCGGTGGCCCGGAAGGGCTGGCGCCGGAAGTTTGTGCCCGGGCTGATCAGCGCTGGTCGTTGTCGCCGTTGACGTTGCCACACCCGCTGGTGCGGATCCTGATCGGCGAACAGCTGTATCGTGCCTGGACAGTTCTGTCCGGGCACCCTTACCACAAGTAATCCTGCCCCATGCCTCAGCCGATCCGCATCAAGGACCACGAAAAAGACGCCCGCCTGGTGCGGGGCCGCGTCGTGTTCGGCGCCATTACCGTGGTGACGCTGATCGGCGTGCTGATTGCGCGGCTGTATTTCCTCCAGGTGATCCAATACGAGTACCACTCGACCCTGTCGGAAAACAACCGGGTGCATGTGCAACCGATTCCGCCGACCCGCGGGCTGATCTTCGACCGCAACGGCGTGGTGGTGGCGGATAACCGGCCCAGCTTCAGCCTGAGCATGACCCGCGAGCGCTCCGGGGATTGGCAGCATGTGCTCGACGTGATCGTCGAAGTGCTGCAACTGACCCCCGAGGACCGGGCGATCTTCGAGAAGCGCATGCGCCAGGGCCGACGGCCGTTCGAGCCGGTGCCGATCCTGTTCGAGCTGACCGAAGAGCAGATCGCCCTGATCGCCGTGAACCAGTTCCGCCTGCCCGGCGTCGAGGTGGTGGCGCAACTGGTGCGGCACTATCCCCAGGGGCCGCACTTCGCCCACTCGGTCGGCTACATGGGGCGGATCAACGAGAAAGAGCTCAAGACCCTCGATCCGGTGAATTACAGCGGCACCCACCACATCGGCAAGACCGGCATCGAGCGCTTCTACGAGCCCGAACTGCATGGCCAGGTGGGTTACGAGGAAGTCGAGACCAACGCCCGTGGCCGCGTCTTGCGGGTGCTCAAGCGTACAGACCCGATTCCTGGCAAGGACATCGTCCTGAGCCTGGACATCAAGCTGCAAGAGGCGGCCGAAGCGGCGCTGGGCGGGCGTCGTGGCGCCGTGGTGGCGCTGGACCCGAATACTGGCGAGGTGCTGGCGATGGTCAGCCAGCCGAGTTTCGACCCGAACCTGTTCGTCACCGGCATCAGCTTCAAGGCTTACGCCGAGTTGCGCGACTCCATCGACCGGCCGCTGTTCAACCGCGTGCTGCGCGGCCTCTATCCGCCGGGCTCGACCATCAAGCCGGCCGTAGCGATTGCCGGGCTGGACTCCGGCGTGGTCAACGCTTCGAGCCGGGTCTACGACCCCGGGTACTACATGCTGCCCAACTATGACCACAAGTACCGTAACTGGAACCGCACCGGCGACGGTTATGTGGACCTGGAAACGGCGATCATGCGGTCCAACGACACCTACTTCTATGACCTGGCCCACAAGCTGGGGATCGATCGGCTGTCGTCCTACCTGGGCAAGTTCGGCATCGGCCAGAAAGTCTCGCTGGACATGTTCGAAGAATCCCCCGGTTTGATGCCGTCCCGGGAGTGGAAGCGCGCGACCCGTCGCCAGGCCTGGTTCCCCGGTGAAACCCTGATCCTGGGGATCGGCCAGGGCTACATGCAGGCCACGCCGCTGCAACTGGCCCAGGCCACGGCCCTGGTGGCGAACAAGGGCAAGTGGTATCGCCCGCACCTGGCCAAGACCATCGAAGGCCAGAAGCCGGTAGACCCGAATCCGATGCCGGACATCATCCTGCGCAATCCGTCGGACTGGCAGAAGGTCAACAACGGTATGCAGCAAGTGATGCACGGTGCCCGGGGCACCGCCCGCAAGGCGGCCATCGGCGCGCAATACCGCATTGCCGGCAAGAGCGGTACGGCCCAGGTCGTCGCTATCAAGCAGGGCGAGAAATACGACCGCTCCAAGGTCCAGGAACGCCATCGCGACCACGCCTTGTTCGTTGGTTTCGCGCCCGCCGACAACCCGAAAATCGTTGTGTCGGTGATGGTCGAGAACGGGGAGTCCGGCTCTGGGGTCGCCGCGCCAGTGGTGCGCCAGATCATGGACGCCTGGTTGCTGGATGAGCACGGACAGCTCAAGCCTGAATACGCAAGCCCCACCACCGCGGAGGCTACGGCCCGTGAAGAATAATTTCGACCGGATCCTCTCCAGCGAAGATGTGATGCGCCGCCGGGCCACCTTGTTGCAGCGCATGCACATCGACGGTCCGTTGCTGATCCTGCTGCTGACCCTGGCCGCCGGCAGCCTGTTCGTACTGTATTCGGCCAGTGGCAAGAGCTGGGACCTGCTGGCCAAGCAGGCCACCTCGTTTGGGATCGGCCTGGTTTCGATGATCGTCATCGCCCAGCTCGAACCGCGATTCATGGCCCGCTGGGTGCCGCTGGCGTATGTAGTGGGCGTGAGCCTGCTGGTGGTGGTGGACGTAATGGGCCACAACGCCATGGGCGCCACCCGCTGGATCAACATTCCCGGGGTGATCCGCTTCCAGCCTTCGGAGTTCCTCAAGATCATCATGCCGGCGACCATCGCCTGGTACCTGTCCAAGCGCTCCTTGCCGCCGCAGCTCAAGCACGTGTGCATCAGCCTGTTGCTGATCGGCATCCCGTTCATCCTGATCGTGCGCCAGCCGGACCTTGGCACTTCGCTGCTGATCCTGGCCGGCGGTGCTTTCGTGCTGTTCATGGGCGGGTTGCGCTGGCGCTGGATCCTCAGCGTGATCGCCATCGCGGTGCCGGTGTCGGTGGCCATGTGGTACTTCGTGATGCACGACTACCAGAAGCAGCGAATCCTGACTTTCCTCGACCCGGAGAGCGATCCGCTGGGCACCGGCTGGAACATCATCCAGTCCAAGGCCGCCATCGGCTCCGGCGGGGTGTTCGGCAAGGGCTGGCTGATGGGCACCCAGTCGCACCTGGACTTTTTGCCGGAAAGCCACACCGACTTCATCATCGCCGTGATGGGCGAGGAGTTCGGCCTGGTGGGCATCTGCGTGCTGCTGCTGATCTACCTGCTGCTGATCGGCCGCGGGCTGGTGATCACCGCCCAGGCCCAGACGTTGTTCGGCAAGTTGCTGGCGGGCAGCCTGACCATGACGTTTTTTGTTTATGTTTTCGTCAACATCGGTATGGTCAGTGGCCTGTTGCCGGTCGTGGGGGTGCCGTTGCCATTCATTAGCTACGGAGGAACTTCGCTGGTGACACTACTGTCAGCGTTTGGGGTTTTGATGTCGATTCATACGCATCGCAAGTGGATCGCACAGGTTTGAATAAGGTGAAGAGTTCAATGCAAGCAATGCGTGGCTGGTCGACGCGATATGCGCCGTGGATCGGCCTGGTCGGCTTCCTGGGCAGTGCATCGCATGCCTTGGCGGGCGAATACGAAGGTTCGCCCCAGGTGGCCGAATTCGTCGGTGAGATGACCCGCGACTACGGTTTTGCCGGCGAGCAGCTGATGGGGGTGTTTCGCGAGGCCGAACGCAAGCAATCGATTCTCGACGCCATCTCTCGGCCTGCCGAGCGGGTCAAGCAGTGGAGCGAGTACCGGCCGATGTTCATCACCGAGGCGCGTATCGCCCGGGGCGTGGACTTCTGGCGCCAGCACGAGGCGGCCCTGGCCCGGGCCGAGCAGGAATACGGCGTGCCGGCCCAGTTCATTGTGTCGATCATTGGCGTGGAGACCTTCTTTGGCCGCAATACCGGGAATTTCCGGGTGATCGACGCGCTGTCGACCCTGGGTTTCGATTACCCGCCGCGCGCCGAGTTCTTCCGCAAGGAGCTGCGCGAGTTCCTGTTGCTGGCCCGCGAAGAGCAGGTCGATCCGCTGACCCTCAAGGGCTCCTATGCCGGGGCCATGGGCCTGCCGCAATTCATGCCCAGCAGTTTCCGCGCCTATGCGGTGGACTTTGACGGCGACGGCCACATCAATATCTGGACCAACCCGACCGACGCCATCGGCAGTGTCGCCAGCTATTTCAAGCGCCACGGCTGGGAAGCCGGCCAGCCGGTGGTCAGCCGTGCCGACGTGCGTGGCGAGCAGGTGGACGAGGGCCTGACCGAGGGCATCGAGCCGACGAAAACCGTCGGGGAGTTGCGGGCCCTGGGCTGGTCGAGTCATGATGCGCTGCGTGACGACATGCCGGTCACCGCGATGCGCCTGGAAGGCGAACAAGGTCCCGAATACTGGATGGGCCTGAAGAATTTCTACGCGATTACGCGTTATAACCGCAGCGTGATGTACGCCATGGCTGTATATCAACTGTCTGAAGAGCTGGTCAAAGCACGGGGCGTCAAATAATGCGGGCAATGCCTACCTATCAACCCCTGAAAGCCAAGCCCCTCAAGCTCGTGGCATTGGCTGCGCTGTCGTTGTTGGTCGTCAGTTGTTCGACCAGCCGCGCGCCGACCCAGAAAAACACCACTGCCGTGCGCGCGACGCCGGGCCTGGACATCAACCGGGCCCACAAGGACGGCGCGCCATGGTGGGACGTGGACGTCTCGCGCATTCCCGACGCCACGCCGACCCTGCACACCGGCCCCTACAAGGCCAACCCGTACACGGTGCTGGGCAAGACCTATTTCCCGATGGCCGACTCCAAGCGCTACGTGGCTTCGGGCACGGCGTCCTGGTATGGCACCAAGTTCCACGGCCAGAACACCGCCAATGGCGAAGTGTATGACCTGTATGGCATGAGCGCGGCCCACAAGACCTTGCCGCTGCCCAGCTATGTGCGGGTGACCAACCTGGACAACAACAAGAGCGTGATTCTGCGGGTCAATGACCGTGGGCCGTTCTATTCCGACCGTATCATCGACCTGTCGTATGCGGCGGCGAAAAAACTCGGTTACGCTGAAATCGGCACCGCCCGGGTCAAGGTCGAAGGCATCGACCCGCAGGAATGGTGGGCCCAACGTGGCCGTCCGGCGCCTTTGATGCTCAACGAGCCGAAAGTGGCGCAAAATGCCGCGCCGACCGTGACGGCGTCCACCGGCACGGTCGAGCAGTGGACACCGCCGCCGCAGCAACATGCCGCGGCCGTGCTGCCGGTACAGATCGATGCAAAAAAAAACGCTTCTGCACCAGCGTCTGGCCAGTTTCTGCAAGTGGGCGCGTTCGCCAACCCGGACGCTGCCGAGCTGCTCCGGTCGAAGCTGAGCTCGATGGTGAGCGCCCCGGTGTTCATCAGCTCGATCGTGCGCAACCAGCAGACACTGCATCGGGTGCGCCTGGGGCCGATCGGTTCTCCGGGTGAAGTCCAGCAAGTGCAGAACAGTGTGCGCCTGGCCAATCTCGGTTCGCCGAGCCTGGTCACCGCCGAGTGATTGATTGAGGCCCGCTTGCGGTTGGAGCGGGTCAGGTTGTTGGCTCCATGAATAATAAAAGCCCGGCAAGGGTGTGAGTGAGCAACTTAAATACGCGGCAACCCGTTAGAAGGCTGCCTGTTTTAGTTTTGCCTTCGGGCAAGTCCCATTAGCGATTTCGAGAGACGGATGAACATCACCACCTTTGCCAAACGCCTTTGCCTGCTAGTCCCGCTGCTTCTCTCACCGGCCGCGTTCGCGGTCGAGATGATGCCGGCCCCGCCTCAATTGGCTGCCAAATCCTTTGTGCTCATGGATGCCAGCAGCGGCGAGGTGCTGGTAGAGAACAACGGTGACCAGCGCCTGCCACCGGCCAGCCTGACCAAGCTGATGACCGCCTACATCGCCACCCTGGAGATCCGTCGCGGCCAGATCGGTGAAAACGATCCGGTGACCGTCAGCGAAAACGCCTGGCGCACCGGCGGTTCGCGGATGTTCATCAAGGTCGGTTCGCAAGTGACCGTCAGCGACCTGCTGCACGGCATCATCATCCAGTCCGGCAACGACGCCAGCGTCGCCCTGGCCGAGCACATCGCCGGCAGCGAAGATGCGTTCGCCGACATGATGAACAAAACCGTGGCCGACCTGGGCATGACCAACAGCCACTTCATGAACCCCACCGGCCTGCCGAACCCTGAGCACTATTCCTCGGCTCACGACATGGCGCTGTTGGCCCGGGCAATCATCCATGAAGACCCGGCGCACTACGCCATCTACTCCCAGAAGGAATTCTTCTGGAACGGCATCAAGCAGCCTAACCGCAACCTGCTGCTGTGGCGCGACAAGACCGTCGATGGCCTGAAGACCGGTCACACCGACGAAGCCGGCTACTGCATGGTGTCTTCGGCGGTGCGTGACGGCATGCGCCTGATCGCCGTCGTCTTCGGCACCAGCAGCGAAGTGGCCCGTGCCGCCGAGACCCAGAAGCTGTTGACCTATGGCTTCCGCTTCTTCGAAACCCAGACCTTCTACCAGAAGGGCACCGAACTGGCCCAGGCCCAGGTCTGGAAAGGCTCGAGCAACCAGGTCAAGGCCGGCCTGGCCCAGGACCTGACCATGACCCTGCCCAAGGGCCAGCTCAAGAAGCTCGCTGCCAGCATGACCATGAACCCGCAACTGACCGCTCCCATCGCCAAGGGCGACGTGATCGGTAAAGTCGAAGTCAAACTGGACGACAAAGTGGTGCACAGCGCTGACCTGATCGCTCTGGACGCGGTCGAGGAAGGTGGTATCTTCCGCCGCATCTGGGATAGCATCCGTCTATTCTTCTACGGCTTGTTCAACTGATTGAAGTGTTGACCTGCATGGCCCCGTTTCCATCCGGAGCGGGGCCATGTGCGTTACCACGGCTTACGAGGCCGTTACGCCATGACAGACTCTGAAGTAAAGGCGCCAAAAATCGAATTCCCTTGCGCGGATTATCCGATCAAGGTGATTGGCGACACCGGTGTGGGTTTCAAGGACCGGATCATCGCGATCCTTGAAAAACATGCCACCGTTGATCACAAGACCCTGGCCGAACGCCAGAGTACCAACGGCAAGTACACGACGATCCAGTTGCACATCATTGCCACCGGCCAGGAACAGCTCTACGACATCAACAGCGAGCTGCGAGCGACCGGTTTCGTGCACATGGTGTTGTGATGCCGGGCACGCTGGGCTTTCGCGAGCTGGGTACGATGGCCTACGAGCCGGTCTGGCATGCCATGCAACGCTTCACCAACGAACGCGGCAACACCGCCGACGATGAAGTCTGGCTGGTGGAACACCCACCGGTGTTCACCCAGGGTCAGGCCGGCAAGGCCGAGCACCTGTTGTTGCCGGGGGATATCCCGGTGGTGAAGGTCGACCGGGGCGGGCAGGTGACCTACCATGGCCCTGGCCAACTGGTTGCCTATCTGTTGCTGGACGTGCGCAAGCTGGGGTTTGGCGTGCGCGAGCTGGTCACCCGCATGGAGACATGCCTGATCGAGCTGCTGGCCAGCTACGGTGTTACGGCGGCGGCCAAGCCGGATGCGCCGGGTGTCTACGTCGACGGGGCGAAAATCGCGTCCCTGGGTTTGCGGATCCGCCACGGCTGTTCGTTTCATGGCCTGGCCTTGAACGTGGACATGGACCTTGCGCCATTTCGACGGATTAATCCCTGTGGCTACGCTGGACTGGCAATGACCCAGTTGAGCGAGCACGCAGGATCGATTGAATTTGCCGAGGTAAGTGCCCGGCTGCGCGCGCAGCTCGTCAAACACCTCGACTATGCTGAGCAGACGACCCTTACGGGCGGAATCGACTGATATGACTACTGATGCAGTGCAAACCATTATCCCGACGCAGGACGTCACCGAGCGTCCGGCCCCGCGTGCCAAGGTAGAGGCCGGCGTCAAGCTGCGCGGCGCCGAGAAGGTTGCACGCATCCCGGTCAAGATCATCCCGACCACCGAATTGCCGAAGAAACCGGACTGGATCCGCGTGCGCATCCCGGTGTCCCCGGAAGTCGACCGTATCAAGGCCCTGCTGCGCAAGCACAAGCTGCACAGCGTCTGCGAAGAAGCCTCCTGCCCGAACCTGGGCGAATGCTTCTCTGGCGGCACCGCCACGTTCATGATCATGGGCGACATCTGCACCCGTCGCTGCCCGTTCTGTGACGTCGGCCACGGCCGTCCGAAACCATTGGACGTGAATGAGCCAGAAAGCCTGGCCATCGCCATCGCCGACCTGAAGCTCAAGTACGTGGTCATCACCTCGGTGGACCGCGACGACCTGCGTGATGGCGGTGCCCAGCATTTTGCTGATTGCATCCGCGAGATCCGCAAGCTGTCGCCGAACGTCCAGCTGGAAACCCTGGTGCCCGATTACCGTGGCCGCATGGACATCGCCCTGGAAATCACCGCCGCCGAGCCGCCGGATGTGTTCAACCACAACCTGGAGACCGTGCCGCGCCTGTACAAGGCTGCGCGTCCGGGTTCGGACTATCAGTGGTCGCTGACCCTGTTGCAACGCTTCAAGCAGATGATGCCGCACATCCCGACCAAGTCCGGTTTGATGCTGGGCCTGGGGGAAACCGACGAGGAAGTCATCGAGGTCATGAAGCGCATGCGTGAGCATGACATCGATATGCTGACCTTGGGGCAGTACCTGCAGCCTTCGCGTAGTCACTTGCCGGTGCAGCGTTTTGTGCACCCGGATACCTTTGCCTGGTTTGCTGAGGAAGGGTACAAGATGGGGTTCAAGAACGTTGCTTCGGGGCCGTTGGTGCGGTCTTCGTATCATGCGGATGAGCAGGCTAAGTTGGTCAAGGCTGAGCTGCTTGGGTCCTGATTTGTTTTTGGAGTGGTGTGTATATCCGTTTCTTCGGTAACGGCTACTTAGGGTTCCGCCCTTACGGCGGGTCACTTTTGAAGAGCGCAAAAGTAACCAAAACGCTTTTGCCCCACCACTCGGTGCCTCGCTAGGGCTCGGCATGCCTTCACTCCGGCATTGGTTCGTGGGCCGCCGCGAAGGGCCATCCATGGCCCAGCGCGGCTAACCCGGCATCCATGCCGGGTTGCCCACGAACCAATGCCTGCGTTCAGCCATCGTGGTTAACGGGGCGCCCGAGATCAACGTCCACCGCGAGGCGGCCTGATAGCCGACCTGGTTCTGGGTGAGATCGCGTTTCTCCTGTGGGAGCGGGCTTGCTCGCGAAAGCGGTGGGTCAATTTGCGGTGATGTTGGATGTGCTGACGCCTTCGCGAGCAAGCCCGCTCCCACAAGTTTTGTATCGTGCGCGGATGTTGTGAGCACCCACAACCCATGTGGGAGCGAGCCTGCTCGCGATAGCGGTGGTTCAGCTACAAAGATGCTGGATATATCCCGATCTGGCTTTGCTTTGCTTTGCTTTGCTTTGGATCTTGATCTTGATCTGGACGCCCCGTTAAACCACGCTGGCCGAACGCAGGCATTGCGCAGTGGGCATCCCGGCATGGATGCCGGGATAGCCGCGCTGGGCCATGGATGGCCCTTCGCGGCGGCCCACGGAGCAATGCCGGAGTGAGGGCACACCGAGCCTAGGCGAGGTGCCGAGTGGTGGGGCAAAGCGTTTTTGGTTACTTTTGGCGCTCTTCCAAAAGTGACCCGCTGTAAGAGCGGAACCATAAGTGGCCGTTACCGCAGAAACGGATATACACACGATCAAAAAAGCCGGGAACCCCATGGCCCTAACCCCACACCACCCCGTCCCAACCCTCCCTCAAGAAGGCCTGATCGGAGTGATCGCCCCCGCCGGCCCCGCCCCGCTGGACACGGACAAAGCCATCCAATGGATGCGCGCAAGGGGTCATGAGCTGCGAATATTCCCAGGCGTCTACGAAAAGGACAACTACCTGGCCGGCAGCGACGAAGTTCGTCTCAACGACCTGCACGCCGCCTTCGCCGACCCAGAAGTCAAAGCCATCATCTGCCTGCGCGGCGGCTACGGCACGCCCCGCCTGCTGGACCGCATCGACTTCGACCTCCTGCGACGCAACCCCAAGCCATTCATCGGCTACAGCGACATCACCGCCCTACATCTGGCCATCAGCCGTTACGCAGGCTTCGTCACCTTCCACGGCCCGCTGCTCAACGCCGATCTGCTGGGTGACAAGGAACCCCCAACCGTCACCTCGTTTTTCAGCCTGCTGCATGGGCAGTTGAAGGCCGGTAGTACACTGGACCATCCCGCCGCATATCCATTGACCACCGTCGAGCCGGGCATTGCCCACGGGCGTCTGCTGGGGGGCAACCTGTCGATCATCGCCGCGACCATGGGCACGCCTTATCAGATCGATGCCGACGGGGTGATCCTGTTCATCGAAGACGTCAACGAGCCGCTGTATCGTATCGACCGGCTGCTGACCCAACTACGCTTGGCCGGCACGTTGCACAAGCTACGCGGCGTGTTGGTGGGGGATGTGGCTGGGGTCGATGTCGAGGCGTTGAACCGCTTGCTCAAGCAGACCTTCGAGCCATTGCGCATTCCGGTGTTGTCGGGCTGGCGCAGTGGGCATTGCGATCCGAACCTGACGTTGCCCATGGGGGCATTGGTGACGTTGGATGCGGGGGAGAAGAGGTTGGTGTTGGAGCAGGATGTGGTAGTCAGTCGCTAGTCATATAGCGCCTGCGAATCAGCCATCGCGAGCAGGCTCGCTCCCACAGGTATTCCGATCAACCTGTGGGAGCGAGCCTGCTCGCGATGGCGGTAGCGGCCATAAGCTGATTCAGCGGCTACGCAACGCCTCCAGCAACTGGTGCGTCGGATACCCATCCGCCGGCCAGCCGAACGACTGCTGGGCGCTGCGGATGGCTTTGCGGGTGTTGGCGCCGATGATGCCGTCGGGGTTGCCCGCGTCGTAGTTGTGCTTGCCCAGCAGGGTCTGCAGTTCGATGCGTTCGCTGCGGCTCAGGGGCAGATCTTCTTTTGGCCACTGGCCGTAGACCAGCCCTGCACCGCTGAAGCGCTGTGACAACAAGCCAACCGCCAGGGCGTAGGACGATGAGTTGTTGTACTTGAGAATGGCGCGGAAGTTATCGAAGATCAGGAACGCCGGGCCGCGATGGCCGGCCGGCAACAGCAGGGCCGCCGATAGCTGTGCTTGATCGGGGGCTGTCGGCAGGCCGCCATATGCTGAAACGCCCAGCCGCATCCATTCGGAAACGGGCTTGCGGATCGTGCCATCGGCTAGCGTGTAGTCGAAGCCTTCACTGAGCGAGACCTCGAAGCCCCACGGCTGGCCGCGTTGCCAGCCGGAGCTTTGCAGGTAATGGGCGGTCGAGGCCAGGGCATCGGTGGAGCTGCCCCAGATGTCGCGGCGACCGTCACCGTCGAAATCCACCGCATGGGTGTTGTACGTGGTGGGAATGAACTGGGTCTGGCCCATGGCGCCGGCCCACGACCCGAGCATTTTTTCCGGTGTGATATCGCCTTGTTGCAGGATTTGCAGGGCCGCGATCAGTTGCGCATGGGCAAAGCCCGGGCGTCGTCCTTCGTAGGCGAGGGTCGCCAGGGAATTGATCACCGACTTGGTGCCTTGGAACTGGCCAAAGTTGCTCTCCATACCCCACACCGCCACCAGCGCCTCGCGATCGACGCCATAACGCTGCTCGATGCTTTGCAGGACCTGGGCGTTCTGTTGAATCAGGCTCTTGCCCTTGTTGACTCGCAGTGGCGACAACGCGCCATCGAGGTATTCCCACACCGGGCGGGTGAACTCCGGCTGGCTGCGATCGGCCTTGATCACGCTCATGTCCGGGCTGACGCCGATAAATGCACGGTCGAACAGATCGCCACGGATCCCGGCGGCCAGTGCCTCCTTGCGAAACCCGGCCTGCCATTCGGCGAAGGTCTGGGTGGGCGCAATGGTCAGCTCGTCACCGGTCGGCACCACGGGTGGCACGATGGCCGGAGCGGTCACGGCAGGGGCGGTCTGGAGTGGTTGGGCGTCGGCGGCGGTAGGTTTTTCGGCGCAGGCGACAAGCAGGGCGACACTTGCGGCAACGATCATTTGGCGCAGTGGCCAACGATGGGAAAGACAGAAGGGCATGCACGGGTCCAGAAATACAAATCAGGTGCTGACCTTAACATGCGAAAGGGGCGTAGGGCTTGTCCGGTTGTTTCAAGCTGCCAGAAAGCAAGAAGCCTCCCAGTTGTCAGACTGGAAGGCTTCGCGGCGGTAGCTGCCCTTGCCCTTGGCGGGTCGTTCCTGGCGGCTGCGGAACAGGGGTTGGGCGACGATGGACTTGGCCTTGTTGGGGCCATGCCTGGATGGCTTTTTGCTCATGATGGGATCTCTCGTGGGGTGGTTTTTGCGGGGCAAATCATGGGACAGAGTTGGGAGGTTGTCCAGTCCCTGGGTTGTGCAAGCAGTGTCATCAGACGGACACGCAACTTGTGGTGGAAGATGACCTGTGGCGAGGGGATTTATCCCCGCTGGGGCGCGAAGCGCCCCCATTACAAACTGCCTGACACTCCACGGCGCCTAGTTTTGGGGTTGCTTCGCAACCCAGCGGGGATAAATCCCCTCGCCACAGGTATGCAGTGTGCTTCTGCCGAGTGACTACTCAGCGGGCAAAGGCAGTCGCTGCCCAGCCATCAACAGCGACAACCGACTGAGGCTCATCCATGGCGAGCCAGCGGCCTGGCCCTTGATCTGCGCATCGATACGCTGGGCCTCGAGTAGCAATTGCGCCCAGCGCGGTGCGGAGTAGCGTTGCAGGGCCTTGCTCATCAGCGGTTTGCGTTTGTCCCAGACGGGCGGGCGGGCCTGGCTGAAGGCTTTGTCCAGCGGTACACCCTGGCTGTATTGCAGGGACAGGTTGGCCAGCAGGCGCAACTCCCGGGCCAGGGCCCAGAGGATCACCGGCGGCTCGACGCCTTCGCCCCGTAGACCTTCGAGCATGCGCAGGGCATGGGCGGCTTCGCCGTTGAGGATCGCATCGGTCAGCCCGAAGACATCGAAGCGCGCGCTGTCGGCCACGGCAGCCTGCACCGTTTCCACGGTGATCTGCCCACCTTCGGCCATTAGTTTGAGCTTTTCGATTTCCTGGGCGGCGGCCAGCAGGTTGCCTTCGACCCGGGCGGCGATCAGCTCCACCGCGTCCTGGCTGGCCGAGAGGCCGGCCTGGGACAGGCGCTGGCGGATCCAGCTGGGCAACTGGCTGACATCCACCGGCCAGATCTGCACGAACTGGGTTTGCGGCCCTTCGACCAGGGCCTTGCCCCATTTGGTCTTCTGCGCGCTACCGTCGAGTTTCGGCAAGCTGATCAGCAGCACCGTGTCTTCGGCGGGGCGCGAGCAGTATTCGATCAGCGCGGCGGCACCCTTGTCACCGGGTTTGCCGGAGGGTAGACGCAGTTCCAGCAGGCGTTTTTCGGCGAACAACGACATGCTCGCCCCGGCTTGCAGCAGCGTGCCCCAGTCGAAACTGGCGTCGGCGGCGAATACCTGGCGTTCATCGAAACCTTGCTGGCGTGCCGCAGAACGGATGGCGTCGGCGGCTTCCTGGCACAGCAGTGGGTCATCGCCACTGATGATGTAGACCGGCGCGAGGGCGCCTTGCAGGTGTTTGCCGAGTTGAGCGGGAGCGAGCTTCATAAGAGCGGGCGAGCGGGACGCCGGAGCGCCCCGCAAGGCTTATTCAGCCGGGATCTGCATTGGTGACTGTTGCGGGGTTTCCGCTTCAGCCTTGCGTGCCGCTTCCAGCGCATCGGCTTCGGCCTTGGCGCGAGCATCGGCAGTCTGTTGCAGTTGCTCCAACTGGGCCGGGCTCAGTTGTTGCAGACGCAGCATCATGCGCTGTATGAGTTCACGGCGCATTTCGCCGCGCACTTCGATGGACTCCTGGTCGGAACCGGTGATGTTGTTGCCGTCGTGCAGGTAGACCTTCTGCACTTGCAGTTTGTCGTCCATCAGCACCAGGTCGTTATGGCCGCGAATCTCATAGCTCAGCACGTTGTTCAGTTCGTACTCGGCCGAACGACCAGCGCCGGCATAGCTCAGGCTGCGCTGGCTTTGCTGTTCGCGAGTCAATACGAGCTTGTACGGGGCGCCGCTGTAGACTTTCACGCCGCTGCTTTCCAGGTTGTCGCGCAGCATTTTAACGGTGTCGCCATAGGCGTCCCGTGCGCTGAGGTCCAGTTCCTTGATCGCCAGCTCGGTGGTGCCGGTGCCGCGCAGTTGGAAGCCGCAGGCGCTCAACAGGACCGCCAGGCCCACTACCAGCAGATTACGTTTGATCATCTTGTTGCTCCCCTTGAACCCTATGGGGGTCGACCATGCGACCCCGCAGGTTGTATTCGGCGCCAGGCTCAAGCCTTGCGCCCGATCCAATTAGCTTGCGACGATGTTGACCAGCTTGCCGGGCACGACGATCACTTTGCGGATCGTCAGGCCATCGACAAAGCGCAGTACGTTGTCATTGGCCCGCGCAGCGGCTTCGACTTCTTCACGCGTGGCGGCGGCCGGCATTTCGATCTGGCCGCGCAGCTTGCCGTTGACCTGGATGACCAGGGTCAAGCTGTCCTGCACCAGCGCGGTTTCGTCCACCACCGGCCAGCTGGCGTCGATCACCGGGTCGGCGTGACCCAGGCGATTCCACAGCTCGTGGCTGATGTGCGGTGTGATTGGCGCCAGCAGCAAGGTCACGGCTTCCAGGCCTTCGTGAACCAGTGCGCGATCCTGCTCGGTGCCTTGCGCGGCTTTTTCCAGCACGTTCATCAGCGTCATCACCTGGGCGATGGCGGTGTTGAATTTGTGGTTCTGGCCGACGTCATGGCTGGCCTGCTTGATGGCCAGGTGGATCGAGCGACGAATGGCTTTCTGTTCGTCGTTCAGGCGGCTGATGTCCAGTTTGCCCGGCAGGCCCTGGGTGACGTGGGCTTGCGCCAGGCGCCAGACACGCTTGAGGAAGCGGTGCGAGCCCTCGACGCCCGAGTCGGACCACTCTGCGCTCATGTCAGGTGGCGAGGCGAACATCATGAACAGGCGGCAGGTGTCGGCGCCGAACTGGTCGATCATCGATTGCGGGTCAACGCCGTTGTTCTTCGACTTGGCCATCTTCTCGGTGCCGCCGATTTCCACCGGCAGGCCGTCGGCGATCAGCTTGGCACTGATCACCTTGGCTTTGCTGTCGCGTTCGAGTTCGACGTCGCTCGGGTTGAACCAGGTGTAGGCGCCGTTGGCTTCGCGACGATAGTAAGTCTCGGCGATCACCATGCCTTGGGTCAGCAGGTTCTTGAACGGTTCGTTGGAACTCACCAGGCCTTCGTCACGCATCAGCTTGTGGAAGAAGCGCGCGTAGAGCAGGTGGAGAATGGCGTGTTCGATACCGCCGATATATTGATCCACCGGCAACCAGTGGTCAGCCGCGGATTTCTCCACCAGGCCACCTTCATAGTGCGGTGAGGCGTAGCGGGCGTAATACCACGAGGACTCGACGAAGGTGTCCATGGTGTCGGTTTCACGCTTGGCCGGTGCGCCGCATTTCGGGCAGCTGCATTCATAGAACTCAGGCATGCGTGCCAGGGGCGAACCGGCGCCGTCGGGTACGACGTCTTCCGGCAGGACCACGGGCAGTTGGTCTTCCGGCACCGGTACGTCACCGCAGGTGTCGCAATGCACGATCGGGATCGGGCAGCCCCAGTAACGCTGGCGGCTGATGCCCCAGTCCCGCAGGCGGAACTGGGTGCGCGAGGCGCCGAGGTTTTTCTTGATCAGGGCCACTTCGATGGCATCGAACGCGCCGGGGAAATCCAGGCCGTCGAATTCGCCGGAGTTGATCAGCTCGCCGTGTTCGCCGTAGGCGTCCTGCCAAGGAGCCGGGGTCTGGTCACCGGCGCTGGTGCGCACGACGGCTTTGACCGGCAGGTTGTACTTGTGGGCGAATTCGAAATCGCGTTCGTCGTGGGCCGGCACGGCCATGACCGCACCGTCGCCATAGTGCATCAGCACGTAGTTGGCGACCCATACCGGCAGTTTCTCGCCGGTGAGCGGGTGCTCGACGAACAGCGAGGTTGGCAGGCCTTTCTTTTCCTGGGTGGCGACGTCGGCTTCGGCAACGCTACCGCCCTTGCATTCGGCGATGAACGCTTGCAGCTCGGGGTTGTTGCGGGCGGCCAGGGTCGCCAGCGGGTGCTCGGCGGCCACGGCCACATAGGTGGCACCCATCAGCGTGTCCGGACGGGTGGTGAAGACTTTCAGGGCGCCGGCTTCGCCAATGGAGGCGACGTCGTAGGGGAACTGCACTTCCATGCCCCGGGACTTGCCGATCCAGTTGCGCTGCATGGTCTTGACCTGTTCAGGCCAGCCAGTCAGTTCGTCGAGGCTCTCCAGGAGTTCATCCGCATAGGCGGTGATCTTGAAGTAGTACATCGGGATTTCGCGCTTTTCGATCAGCGCGCCGGAACGCCAGCCGCGACCGTCGATCACCTGCTCGTTGGCCAGTACGGTCTGGTCCACCGGGTCCCAGTTCACGGTGCCGTTCTTGCGGTAGATCACGCCTTTTTCGAACAGGCGGGTGAACAGCCATTGTTCCCAGCGGTAGTACTCGGGCTTGCAGGTGGTGACCTCGCGGGACCAGTCCACCGCCAGGCCCAGGCTGCGCAGCTGGGTCTTCATGTAGGCGATGTTTTCGTAGGTCCACTTGGCGGGGGCCACGTTGTTCTTCATCGCGGCGTTTTCCGCCGGCATGCCGAAGGCGTCCCAACCCATGGGTTGCAGGACGTTCTTGCCTTGCATGCGCTGGTAGCGGGAGATCACGTCGCCGATGGTGTAGTTGCGCACGTGCCCCATGTGTAGCTTGCCGCTGGGGTAAGGGAACATCGACAGGCAGTAGTAAGTCTCCTTGCCTGGCTGTTCACTGACTTCAAAGGACTTTTGCTCGTCCCAGAACGACTGGGCGGCGGCTTCGATTTCACGGGGCTGGTAGTGTTCGTGCATGGCTACTTTTGTACTGAATGGGGTGGCCCAATCCTCTTCGTTGCCATGCTGGACGCAGACGACGCCGAATGCGGCGTTTTCGATGTCCAGCCAAGCTGGAAGTGGAGTTACAGGAAGCGCCGTAGCATACATGACCGCGCTCTGCCGAGGGAAACCCTGATTGCTGCTCAACCGTTGCCAAACCATTGTCAATCATCGGCGATGACCGGTGTTCAGGGCCGTTGGTCGCGGCGCCCTGCCGGTTTGCCCAGCGAAGCTAAGCTTCTCAATGGGGAGTGAGTCTTATCTTCAATGAGGTGAGGGATGGTTGAATCACAACGAAAAGTCGCTACACCTGAGTTGTATGAAAAACTGATCGATCGTCTCGGGGTTGCCCTGGACGCTGCAAGAACCGCCGGTCGCTTGCGTGATGAACGCCCGGCAGAGCTGGAGCTGCGAGGCTTGAGCCCCGCAGAGTTCGAACTGGTCAAGGCTTACCTCGAACAGGCCGGACATCAAGCTCCCACCAGTGGGGCCCAGGTACTCAAGCGTCTCGATGCGCCCCGTTCGGCCAAGGTTGTATGGCTCAAGGACCGGACGCCTGACAAGGATGCTGTAAAGGTCCGGTCGCTGCAGTTCAAGTAAAGCCGGATTCACGCGTGTCGCTCTTTTTGATTCAAGGTTTTTTCGAATCTGTTGTCGCTTTGCGTCAACCCACCTAGGCTTCGGGCATCTATGGAGATGCCCGATGCCGTTTCGCTATTTCATCAAACAACTTTTATTGCCGCCCGGCATTCTTTTGCTGTTGTTGGCGCTTGCCTGGTGGTGGCGCGACTCTCGGCCGCGTATGGCCCGTCTGTGCTTTTTCGTTGGGCTGGGTGGTTTCTGGCTGATGAGCCTGCCCGGGGTGGTGCAATGGAGCGCCAGGGCGCTGGAGCGCGAACCGCCGCTGTTGCTCAGTGATTGGGCGACCCTGGCCCAACGCGCCGACGCCATTGTGGTGCTCGGTTCGGGCCGTGAACGCGGTGACCTGGCCTGGGGCGCCGACCAACCCACCGGCGTCGGCTTGGAGCGCCAGCGTTATGCCGCGCGACTGGCCAAGGCTTCAGGCTTGCCGGTGCTGACATCCGGCGGCTTGCACTATGGCACCCCGCCCAGCGAGGCTCGGCTGATGGCGGACTCGATGCTGGAGGATTTCGGCGTCAACGTGCGCTGGCAGGAGGGGCGTAGCCGTACGACCTGGGAAAACGCCCGGATGAGCGCCGAAATCCTGCTGCCGCAAGGCATCAAGCGGGTCGTGGTGGTCACCCAGGCTTGGCACATGCCACGGGCGGTCTGGAGTTTCCAGCGGTCGGGGTTTGACGTGGTGCCGGCGCCGGTGGGGTTCCTGGGACAGGACAATGCCCGGCCATTGGGCGGCTGGATGCCGGAGTTCAAGGCGATCTGGCAATCCGGGCAGTTGATGAATGAGGCGGTGGGGCTGGTGGGGTATTGGTTGTTCTATCGCTGAAACACCGCGCGGAGTGAAGTGATCGCTGTTGTGGCGAGGGAGCTTGCTCCCGCTGGACTGCGAAGCAGGCCCTGTTTTTGGGGCCGCTGCGCGCCCCAGCGGGAGCAAGCTCCCTCGCCACAGGGTTTTTCATTCACATGGGGAACGAGTCAAACCGTTTTGGCCATCCGTCCCGCCATCAACGCCCAGCCCAGCAACAACACACATAAAATGATCAATGGCCACGAACGCCATTGCAGGTACGGCGTCAGGTCCTGCATCGGCACCACTTCGCCATACAGGATGCCGCGTTCGAATTGCGGTATCTGCGCGGTGATCTGACCGAAAGGGTTGATCAGGCCGGTCACGCCGTTGTTGGTGGCGCGGATCATCCAGCGGCCGGCTTCCAAGGCGCGCATCTGCGCCATTTGCAGGTGCTGCAACGGGCCGATCGAGGTGCCGAACCAGGTGTCGTTGCTGATGGTCAGCAGCAAGTCGCTGCGCGCCGAGAGGCTGGCGGCAAATTCCGGGTAGACCACCTCATAGCAAATGAACGGTGCGATCTGGTAACCCTTGGCCTGCAGCAATGGCTGGTCGGCCGGGCCCCGGGCGAAGTCCGACATGGGCAGGTCGAAGAACGCGATCAGGCCGCGCAGGATGTCCTGTAGCGGTACGTACTCGCCGAACGGCACGAGTTTCTGCTTCAGGTAGGTGCCGTCGCCTTCGCCGGTCACGGTGATGCCATTGAAGTAACGCTTCTCGTGGTGGACCAGTTGGCGAATCGGCACGCCGGTGATCAACGCCGAATGCCGCTCGGCGGCGAAGTTGCCCATCATGTCCAGGTAGCCCTGGGCGGACTCCTTGAGCACCGGTACTGCGGTTTCCGGCCAGATCAGCAGGTCGACGCGCTTGGAGGCGAAGCTCATGTCGCGGTACAGCGCCAGTTGCGCGTTGAGCTGCTCGGGGTCCCACTTCATGCTTTGTTCGATGTTGCCCTGGATCGCCGCGACGCTCAGCGGATCGCCCGAAGGGCTGGTCCAGGCATGCCCCTTGAGAGCCATGCCGACTACCCACGGGCCGATCAGCAGCATCACGCCGGCCGCAATAAAACCTTTGCGCCCGCTGCGGATCAACTGGGGCGCGTTGTACAGCAGCGCGGCGGTCAAGGCCAGGGTGAAGGAGATCAACCACATCCCGCCCAGCGGCGCGAGGCCGGACAGCGGGCCGGCGAGTTGGCTGTAGCCGGAATAGAGCCACGGGAACCCGGTGAGGAACCAGCCACGGAAGGCTTCCTGGCCCAACCACAGCGCGGCGAACGCCAGGGCATCGGCCAGCGGCGCCTCGTTGCGCCGCAGCCAGCGCGCCCAGAGCCAGGCGGGCAAGGCGAAAAACCAGGCGATGGCGGCGATGAACAGCAGCATCAGCAACCCGGCGAGCAGCACCGAGGCGCCTCCGAAGTTATGGATGCTGACGTAGATCCAACTGGTGCCGGCGCCGAACAGACCAAAGCCGAAACACCAGCCCCGGCCCAGGGCCTGACGTGGCGACAACTCGCGCAGCCCGGCATAGAACAAGCCGACCGCCAGCAATGCCAGCGGCCAGATGTTGAACGGCGCCAGGGCCAGGGTGGTGATCGCACCGGCCGCCATGGCCAGCAGGTTACCGGGCCAGCCGGGGCGGGTTATCCAGCGCATTTTTGTCCTTAGCGGGGCTCGCAGGGGTTATCGGCCAATGGGGGACAGGCGCAGCAGGTGAATCCGACGGCTGTCGGCATTCAGGATGCGGAAGCGCCAGGAACCGATTTCCGTGGTTTCGTTGCGCTTGGGCAGATGCCCGAAAGCACTCATCACCAGGCCGCCGACGGTGTCGAACTCATCGTCGGAGAATTGGCTGTCGAAGAATTCGTTGAAGTTCTCGATCGGCGTCAGGGCCTTGATCAGGAAGTCACCGCTGGGCAGAGGCTTGATGTAGCTGTCTTCCTCGACGTCATGCTCGTCTTCGATGTCGCCGACGATCTGCTCGAGCACGTCCTCGATGGTGACCAGGCCGGCCACGCCGCCGTATTCGTCGATGACGATGGCCATGTGGTTGTGATTGGCGCGGAATTCACGCAGCAGCACGTTCAGGCGCTTGGACTCGGGCACGAAGGTGGCCGGGCGCAACAGGTCCTTGATGTTGAAGCTGTCGCCGTTTTCCTGAAGGATCAGCGGCAGCAGGTCCTTGGCCAGCAGCACGCCCATGACATCGTCATGGCTTTCGCCGACGACCGGGTAGCGTGAGTGAGCGGAGTCGACCACGGCGGGCAAAAATTCACGCGGGGTCTGGGTCGCCTTGATGCTGACCATTTGCGAGCGCGGGACCATGATGTCCCGAACTTGCAGGTCAGCGACCTGGATGGCGCCTTCGACGATGGCCAGCGCTTCGCTGTCCAGCAGTTTGTTCTGGTGTGCATCGCGCAGCAGCTCCAGTAGCTCCTGGCGGTTTTTCGGCTCATGGGCAAAAGCCTGGGTGAGCTTGCCCAGCCATGACTTCTGCCCGTTGCTCGATCGATCTTCGCTCATAGCGATTACTCTGAATCCTTTGTCGTTACAGGTTGATGTATCAGTGTTCGTCGCCGGCGTAAGGGTCGGGATGACCCAGCTCTGCAAGCAACGTTCGTTCCAGTGCTTCCATTTCTTCGGCTTCGGCATCTTCTATATGGTCGTAACCCAGTAGATGCAAGCAGCCGTGAATCACCAGATGGGCCCAGTGGGCCTCAGGGGTCTTGTCTTGTTCCGTCGCTTCACGCTCCACCACCGGGACGCAGATCACCAGGTCGCCCAGCAACGGGATGTCGAGCAGTTCGTCGGGGACGTCGGCGGGGAACGACAACACGTTGGTGGCGTAGTCTTTCTGCCGCCAGGTGTGGTTCAGTTCGCGGCCTTCGGGCTCGTCCACCAGGCGGATCGTCAGCTCCGAGTCGGCGCTGCGTTGGCGCAGGGCCAGTTCGCACCATTGGCGGAACTGGGCTTCGCTGGGGGCGGCGTGTTCGCAGGCCACTTGCAGGTCGAGTTCAAGCATCTTGGCGATTGCCCTTGTCTGCGGGCGCTGACTCGTCCTGGCGATGCTCGAAGCGCTCGTAGGCTTCGACAATGCGCTGCACCAACGGATGGCGCACGACGTCCTTGGGCATGAAGTGCGTGAAGCTGATGCCCGGCACATCCTTGAGGACTTGGATCACATGGTTCAGCCCGGACTTGGTGCCACGGGGCAGGTCGACCTGGGTGATGTCCCCGGTGATGACGGCGGTGGAGCCGAAGCCGATCCGGGTCAGGAACATTTTCATCTGTTCGACCGTGGTGTTCTGGCTTTCGTCGAGGATGATGAAGCTATTGTTCAGGGTCCGGCCACGCATGTAGGCCAGCGGCGCGACCTCGATGACCTGGCGCTCGATCAGCTTGGCCACGTATTCGAAGCCGAGCATTTCATAAAGCGCGTCATAGAGCGGGCGCAGGTATGGGTCGATCTTCTGGGCCAGGTCGCCGGGCAGGAAGCCGAGTTTCTCACCCGCTTCGACCGCCGGTCGCACCAGCAGGATGCGTCGTACCTGTTCCCGCTCCAGCGCATCGACGGCGCAGGCCACGGCCAGGTAGGTCTTGCCGGTACCGGCCGGGCCGATGCCGAAGTTGATATCGTTGCCGAGGATTTCCTTCACGTAGCGCTGCTGATTCAAGCCGCGAGGGCGAATCATGCCTTTTTTCGTGCGCAGGGCCACGGCAGGCTCCGACGGGGCGTGGTTGTCGAGTTCTTCGACAGCCGACTCCTGCAGGAACAGGTGGACGGTGTCCGGCGACAGCTCGCTCCCCTTGGTTTCCCGGTAGAGACGGCGCAGCAGGTTTTCCGCGGAGGTGGTGTGCTTGGGTTCGCCGATCAGTTCGAACTGGTTGCCGCGATTGCGGATCTCGATGGCCAGGCGCTGTTCGATCAAGCGCAGATGCTCGTCGAATTGCCCGCACAGATTGGCGAAGCGGCGAGCCTCAAAGGGCTCGAGAATAAAGCGATGTGGTTCGATGGGTGCGTTCAAGGTCGTTTTTAGCCGCCCAGGGGCAATTAAGGTGAAATCAAGGATAACGCCAGTAGGCTGGGTGCGAAAGCTCTTAATAAACCGAGCAATCTTGTGGGAGCAAGGCTTGCCCGCGATGAATGCAACTGGGTCTCTCAAGAATTGAGGCGCCTGTATCGCGGGCAAGCCTTGCTCCCACAAGTTCTGCTTTCACAGGGGATCGGGGGTTACTGGACCAGCGAACCGCGCAGCGAGTGCGGTTGCGCGGCGTCGATGTGCACGTCGGCGAACTGGCCGATCAGGGCCGGGGTGTCGCAGCGGAAGTTGACGATGCGGTTGTTCTCGGTCCGGCCTTGCAACTCGCCCGGATCTTTTTTCGAGTAATCGGTCACCAGGATCCGCTGGATGGAACCGACCATTTGTCGGCTGATCTCGAAACCTTGCTGGTTGAGGCGGTGTTGCAAGGCGTTGAGCCGTTCCTTTTTCACTTCTTCGGGGGTTTCGTCGGCGAGATCGGCGGCCGGGGTGCCAGGGCGCTGGCTGTAGACGAAGGAGTAGGAAAAGTCGAAGCCCACGTCTTCGATCAGCTTCATGGTCTGTTGGAAGTCTTTCTCGGTTTCGCCAGGGAAGCCGACGATAAAGTCCGAACTGATGCAGATCCCCGGCACCGCCGCACGCAACTTGCGCAGTTTGGATTTGTACTCCAGGGCCGTATGGTTGCGTTTCATGGCGGCGAGGATCCGGTCGGAACCCGATTGCACCGGCAAGTGCAGGTGCTTGACCAGCTCGGGAACGTCGGCGTGGGCCTGGATCAGGCTGTCGGAGAACTCCAGCGGGTGCGAGGTGGTGTAACGGATGCGGTCGATGCCGTCCACCGCCGCTACGACGCGGATCAGCTCGGCGAGGTCCGCCAGGCGGCCGTCATGGGTCAGGCCGCGATAGCCGTTGACGTTCTGCCCCAGCAGCGTGACTTCGCGCACGCCGTTTTCCGCCAGGTGGATGATCTCGGCGATCACGTCGTCGAACGGTCGGCTGACTTCTTCGCCACGGGTGTAGGGCACCACGCAGAACGTGCAGTACTTGCTGCAACCTTCCATCACCGACACATAGGCGCTTGGGCCGTCGATGCGCGGTTCGGGCAGGTGGTCGAATTTTTCGATCTCCGGGAACGAGACGTCCACTTGCGGCAGCTTGGTGCTGCGCGCGGCGTCGATCATCTCCGGCAGGCGGTGTAGGGTCTGCGGGCCGAAGACCACGTCCACGTATGGTGCGCGATCACGGATGGCGGCGCCTTCCTGGCTGGCCACGCAACCGCCCACGGCGATGACCATTTCCGGGTTGGCCAGCTTCAGCTCGCGCCAGCGGCCGAGCTGGGAGTACACCCGGTCCTGGGCGCGTTCGCGGATCGAGCAGGTGTTGAGCAGGATCACGTCCGCATCTTCAGCGCGGGCGGTGACTTCCAGGGCCTGGTGTTCACCCAGCAGGTCGACCATGCGCGAGCTGTCGTACTCGTTCATCTGGCAACCGTGGGTTTCGATGTAAAGCTTCTTGGCCATGGACGGGATCATCACGTGATTCAAAGAACCGCGCATTATAGGGAACAAGTCCCCCGGTTCCTACCGCTGTGCGAGCAGTGGCTATGCTATAGTTCGCGCCCTCATTTTTACCCGCCGATGTGTTTCGCCAGCCATGACCAAACGTGAAGCTCCAATCTACAAGGTGATTTTCCTCAACCAGGGCCAGGTGTTCGAAATGTACGCCAAGCAGATCTATCAAAGTGATCTGTGGGGCTTCCTGGAAGTGGAAGAGTTCGTCTTTGGCGAGCGCACGCAAGTGGTCGTCGATCCGAGCGAAGAAAAGCTCAAGGCGCAGTTCGAAGGCGTGGTGCGCAGCTTCGTGCCGATGCATTCGATCGTGCGCATCGACGAAGTCGAACGCCTGGGCACCCCGAAAATCAGCGAAGCCCGCGGCGCGGTCGGCAATGTGATGCCGTTTCCGATGCCGATGCCTGAGAAATAAACCTGTCGATAAGTTGAGCGCAGCCCTTTGTGGCGAGGGAGCTTGCTCCCGCTGGGCTGCGTAGCGGCCCTAAGATTTCTGGGAGCGCTTCGCACTCCAGCGGGAGCAAGCTCCCTCGCCACAATAAGCTCCCAGCCACAAGGCTGCGGTGGATTCAGGGCAGCGGGGAGAAAGGTGTACGCCCATCGGCGTTCTGCAATTCCATCAGGTATTTGCGAAAGATCTGCCCCAGCACCTGGGTCGCCACTTCCAGCTCGTCGCGGGGCATTTGCTCGGCGACTTCGTCGGCGGTGTCCAAGGCCTCTTCGGCGCCGTTGACCGCCGCCATCTTCAGGACAATGTAGGCCTGGACGTTGTTGGCCGGGACGCCTTCGCCGTGGAAGAACATGCCGCCGAGCTTGAATTGCGCCTGGGCATGGCCTTGCAGGGAGGCTTTTTCGAAGTAGTTGAGGGCCTGCTTGAGGTCGCGCGGTGCAGCCTTGCCTTCGTAGTAGAACTCGCCCAACTCGTATTGCGCTTGTGCATCACCTGCATCCGCCGCTTTTTGACAGGCGTCGAGTGCCGGTGCGAGATCTTGTGGCTGGGTGTTGAGCGTGCAACGGCCCAGCGCCGGGATCAACAACGAGTTGCCGCCTGCCTGTGCATTCGCCAGCAGGGGCTGAAGGAGCAACAGGCAGCCCAAGGCAAGGGTGCGGCCGGTGCGGTTCATGGGAATCGACTTACCTCTGAGGGGCGCGCGGACCCTCCGGGGGATCCAATAAGCGCGCATTATGAAATAAGCAGGGCCATCCTTACAAAGTCTTTACTCGTTTTTCTGCTGCGCGGGAATGCTAATAGCTGGTTCGGGCATAAATACGTAGGAAAAGAGCGGGGGAGTTGTCGGCAATCACTGACGCCAGCTTCAGCCAGCGTCAGTTATCCACAGTCTTACTTCAGCGCAGCGAAGGCTCGCTCGGCCGCATCGAGGGTGATCTTCAGCTCGGTCTCGCCGTGGGCGATGGAGGTGAAGCCGGCTTCAAATGCGCTCGGGGCCAGGTACACGCCACCCTCGAGCATCAGGTGGAAGAAGCGCTTGAACCGGTTGGCGTCGCTGGCCATCACGTCTTCGAAGGTGACGATGTCATCGGCGCCACTGAAGTACAGGCCGAACATGCCGCCGGCCTGGGTGGTCACGAACGGGATGCCCGCCGCGTCGGCACGAACCTGCAAACCGTCGAGCAGGCGGGTGGTGTAGTCGGTCAGTTCGGCGTGGAAGCCCGGGCGGCTGATCAGGCGCAGGGTGGTCAGGCCGGCGGCCATGGCCAATGGGTTGCCCGACAGCGTGCCGGCCTGGTAGACCGGGCCCAGCGGTGCGATGCATTCCATGATCTTGCGCTTGCCGCCGAAGCAGCCCACCGGCATGCCGCCGCCGATGATCTTGCCGAAGGTGCTCAGGTCCGGCGTGACGCCGTAATGGGCCTGGGCGCCGCCGAGGGCCACGCGGAAACCGGTCATCACTTCGTCGAAAATCAACACCACGCCATGCTGGTCGCACAGGCTGCGCAGGCCTTCGAGGAAACCCGGCGCCGGCGGTACGCAGTTCATGTTGCCCGCCACCGGCTCGACGATGATGCACGCCACTTCCTGGCCAACTTCGCCGAGCATCTTCTCGACTTCCTCGAGGTCGTTGAACGGCAGGGTCAGGGTGTGTTTGGCGAACGCCGCCGGTACGCCGGCCGAGCTCGGCACGCCCTGGGTCAGCGCGCCGGAGCCAGCCTTGACCAGCAGGCTGTCGGAGTGGCCGTGGTAGCAGCCTTCGAACTTGATAATGCTGTCGCGACCGGTGAAACCACGGGCCAGGCGGATCGCGCTCATGGTCGCCTCGGTGCCGGAGCTGACCATGCGCACCATTTCCATCGACGGCACGATCGAGCAGACCAGGTCGGCCATCTCGGTTTCCATCGCGGTCGGGGCGCCGTAGGACAGGCCGTGTACCAGTTGCTTGCGTACCGCATCCAGCACGTCCGGATGGCTGTGGCCGAGAATCATCGGGCCCCAGGAACCGACATAATCCACATAGCGCTTGTCGTCTTCGTCGGTCACGTACGCGCCTTCGGCGTGCTTGAAGAACAGCGGGGTGCCACCCACGCTCTTGAACGCACGAACGGGCGAGTTCACGCCGCCGGGGATGTGTTTCTGGGCATTGGCAAACAGGGTTTCGGAACGGGACATGGTTGGGCTCTCGAAAACGGAAAATAGACTATTTGTTCTGCAGCAGCTCGTTGAAGGCGCGGGCGCGGCGCGTCACTTCAGCACTGCTGTCGGCACCGAACAGGCCGTGGACCACCGCCAGCAGGTCGACCCCGTGGGCCACCAGCGGGGCGGCATTCTCCAGGGTGATGCCGCCGATGGCGCAAACCGGAATATGCAGTTTGATGCGCGCCTGTTCGAGCAGTTCAAGGTCTGCGCTGGGGGCGCCGGGCTTGGTATTGGAATTGAAGAAGCGCCCGAACGCGACATAACTGGCGCCTTCGCGGGCGGCCTGTTCGGCCAGTGCCAGGCTGGCGTGGCAGGTGGCGCCGACGATCGCCTTGTGTCCGAGCAGTGCCCGCACTGGCGCCAACGGGCCATCGGTCTGGCCCAGGTGCACGCCGACGCCCAGGCGCGCGGCCAGTTCAGCGTCATCGTTGATGATCAATTGGGTCTTGTAGCGCTCGCACAGGTTACGCAGTGCCTCGGCTTCCCGCAGGCGTCGGGCCTCGTCGCTGCTTTTGTCGCGGTATTGCAGCAGGGTCACGCCACCTTCCAACGCCGCTTCTACATAAGCGAGGAACTTGCCAGCCAGCAATTGGCTATCGGTGATGGCGTAAAGGCCACGTAATTTCATTCCACAGGCCTCCAGTGTTACGAGCAGAAATCCAGCGGCAGGCGACGCGGTACGAACTGGCCTTTGCCCAGTCGTTCGGCATCGCGCAAGGTGCGCCAGGTGTAGTCCAGCGCAGTCTTGACGGCGCTGGCGAGCTGTTCGCCCTGGGCTAGCCGACCGGCGAGGGCGCTGGCCAGGGTGCAGCCGGAACCGTGGTAACTGCCGGGCAAGCGCTGGCAGGTAAAGGTTTCGCGGCGGCCATCGCGGCTGTACAGGCGATTATGGACTTCATGTTCGTCGCCGTGACCACCGGTGATCAACAGGTGTTTGACGAAGGGCAGCAGTTTTTCCGCGCACTCGTCGGCGCTGCCTTCGGGCAGTTCGGCGAGGATGCGCGCTTCCGGCAGGTTGGGGGTGGCGATGACGGCCAGGGGCAGCAGGCGTTCGCGCATGGCGTAGCCGACCTCATCCTTGCCCAGGCGTCCGCCACCGCCGGCGCGCAGCACCGGGTCGCAGACCATGGGCAGATGCGGGTGCGCCTGGAGCAGTTCGACCACCGTGTCGACCATCTCCAGCGAGCCGAGCATGCCCAGCTTGACTGCCGCGACCTGCGAGTCGTTGAGCACGGCATTGGCTTGTGCCAGCACCCACGCTCGATCGAGCACCCGGAAATCACTGACGTTGACCGTGTCTTGCACGGTCAACGCGGTAACGGCGGGGGCGGCATGACAACCCTGGGCGAGCAGGGCTTCGATATCTGCCTGCAAACCGGCGCCGCCACTAGGGTCGTGGCCGGAGAGACAGAGGACAACGGGGCGGGAGCTGTAGATATTCATGGTGCGCGAGCTTACCACCAAACCTGTTTTATCGGTGGTCGGACGCTGAGGGTTTTGTACTGAGTGACTTGCTGGTGAGTGCTTTTGTGGCGAGGGAGCTTGCTCCCGCTGGAGTGCGCAGCGCTCCCAGGATTTATGGGGCCGCTGCGCAGCCCAGCGGGAGCAAGCTCCCTCGCCACAGGAAATCGCTCACCACTGTTCTGCGCCCGGTCAACTAACCAATCTGACCAAAGCAACAGCTCTATCTCAACGCTTGGCGCTGAAACGCCCGTTCTAGAGCCTTCTATAGGAAAGATTTCAATGGTGCAAATTGGCCATCAACGGCTATGCTAGAGATGGATCCAACTCATAACAGGTAATGCCGGTTTTACGTCTACTCAGGGAATGGGGGGCTTCCTGACTCAACCGGACAGGCCACGCTGGGACTTAAATGCGCTATTTGCTGATGTTGCTGCTGTGCTTGTCCCCTCTGGCAAGTGCTCTGGAATTCGATGAATTCACCCAAAGCCTGCCCTTGGGTCATGCCCTGCAGGTGTTCGAAGATGCGGGTGGCACTGCCACCATTGATGATGTCCTGGCCCAGGCTGCCACCGGCGCCTTCAAGCCCCATGACAAAGCCACGCTGAATGCCGGTTACTCGCGATCAGCCTTCTGGTTGAAAATCGACCTGCACTACCGCCCCGGCAATCCGGACGCCCAGCGCACCTGGCTGCTGGAACTGGCGTACCCGCCGCTGGACCACCTGGATTTGTATCTGCCAGATGCCGCCGGGGGGTACCGCCTGGTGCGCCAGACCGGCGATGCGTTGCCATTCGCCAGCCGCGAGATTCGCCAGAACAACTACTTGTTCAGCCTGGATTTCAAGCCTGAGCAGCGGCAGGTCCTGTACCTGCGCCTGCAAAGCCAGGGTTCGATCCAGGCGCCATTGACGCTGTGGTCGAGCACCGCCTATCTCGAACAGCAGCCGGTGCGCTTGTATGTGTTGGGGGTCATCTATGGCGTGCTGCTGGGAATGCTGGTGTACAACCTGTTCATCTACCTGAGCGTGCGTGATACCAGCTACCTCTATTACATCTTCTATATTGCCTCGTTCGGCCTGTATCAGTTGTCGGTCAATGGTGCGGCCGTGGAGTATTTCTGGCCGGACAATCCCTGGTGGGCAAACGCCGCGACGCCGTTTTTCATCGGCTGCGCGGGCCTGTTTGGCAGCCAGTTCGCCCGCAGCTTCCTGCAAACCGCCCGGCATGGCCGTTGGCTGGATCGCATGCTGCTGGCACTGATCGCCTACAGCGCGGTGGTGGTCGGCCTGTCGTTGATGACCAGCTATGCCTTGGCGCTGCGCCTGGCAACGGCGTTGGCGCTGGTATTCACGGTGGCGATCTTTGCCGCCGGGTTGTTTGCCTGGTGGCGTGGCCTGCGGGTGGCACGTTATTTCATCATTGCCTGGTCGGCGTTTCTGCTGGGGGGCATCATCAATACCTTGATGGTGCTGGGTTACCTGCCGAATGTATTCCTGACCATGTACGCCAGCCAGATCGGCTCGGCCATCGAAGTGGCGCTGTTGTCCCTGGCCCTGGCCGACCGTATCAATGCCATGCGCGAACAGCAGGCCCAGACCCTGTTGGACGCGGGGCAGAAACTCGAAGTGCTCAACCAGCAACTGGCCCACGGCAACAAGCTCAAGGATGAATTCCTCGCCACCCTGACCCATGAGCTGCGCACGCCGATGAACGGCGTGATCGGTTCCCTGGAATTGATGGAAACCGTCGAGATGGACGAGGAACTGACCCAGTATCAACAGACCGCCGCCGGTTCGGCGCGGGACATGATGCGCATGGTCAACGGCATCCTCACGCTTACCGAGTTGCAGGCCGGCAAGCTCAAGGTCTATCCGGCGCCGTTCAGCTTGCGTGGGGTGGTCGAGGCGCTGCAGGTGCAGTTCGGCGCCAATGCCGCGGCCAAGGGCCTTGATTTCAAGGTCGACGTGGCCCCGGGCCTGGCGGACCGACTGCTCGGTGACAGTGGCAAATTGGCCCAGTGCCTGGAATGCCTGCTGGACAACGCCATCAAGTTCACCCGAGTGGGCGGCCTGGCGCTGCGAGTCAGTGGCAGGCCGACGGAGCTTGACCGGCTGATGCTGTCCTTTGCCGTGATCGACACCGGAATCGGCTTTACCGACCTGGGGGAGGCGACCTTGTACCAGCGTTTCTTCCAGCTCGATGGTTCGATGACCCGCGAATATGGCGGCCTCGGCGTGGGCCTGGCCATCTGCCGGCAACTGGTGGAACTGCTGGGCGGGCGCCTGACCCATACCTCCGAGCCCGGTCGCGGCAGCCGTTTTCATTTGAACGTGGAGTTTGACCTGGCCTTGCCGGCAGCTGTGCCGACGCCGTTTTCCTTCGGTGGTCGCCAAGGTTCGCGCCTGCCACAGGATTGCACGGTGCTATTGGCGGATGACAACAGCATTGATCAGTTGGTCATGCGCGGCATGTTGCTCAAGCTCGGTTATCGGGTGCGCACTGCCGACAGCGGCCGTGCGGCGCTGGATCTGCTGCACGGCGAGAGCTTCGATGCGGTGCTGCTCGATTGCCAGTCGCCACCGCTGGACGGTGTGTCGGTCTGCTGCCAGATCCGTACCTTGTCCGGTTGCGAGGAACTGCCGGTGCTGGTGGTCAGCCCGAACCTGGGGCAAGAGCGCTGCCCGTCGGGCGCGCTGATCGATTACCTGAGCAAACCGGTGAAGTTCGAGACACTGCAGGCGACGCTCCAGCGCCGTGTGCTTTGCCACGGGCAGGGTGAAAGCGCCGATATTTAGGCGGATATGACACTTTGTTCGGCCTGGGGGCGGTGCTTAACTGAACCTCCTGGCTGATCGAGGAGCCCTGTCATGAACCTGCACCAGTTCGCTGAAACCCACGACGTCACCAATCAGCCGCCATCCCTGGATGGTGCCAACCTGTACCGCATCGACCTGCCGTTGCAAGAATGGTCGCGGCGTTTCGGCGCTGGCTGGGCGCAGGCGCGGATAGATGCGTATGGGGCGCTGGCCGGTGGGCCGTTGATGGAAGCGGGCTTCCTGGCCAATCAGAACAAGCCGGTGTTCTCCAGCCATGACCGTTATGGCCATCGCATCGACCTGGTGGAATTCCATCCCGCTTATCATCAGTTGATGCGTACCGCCGTCGAGCACGGCCTGCCCAGCTTGCCCTGGGCCCATCCACAGCCCGGCGCCCATGTCGCCCGTGCCTCGATGACCTATCTGCACAGCCAGGCCGAAGCCGGCACCGGCTGCCCGCTGACCATGACCTTCGCCAGCGTACCGGCGCTGCGCTTGCAGCCGGACCTGGCCGAACGCTGGCTGCCAAAGGTGCTCGCCACCGAATACGACCCGCGCAACGTTGGCATGGCGCACAAGGCCGGGGTCACCATCGGCATGGCAATGACCGAAAAACAGGGCGGCACCGATGTCCGGGCCAACACCACCAAGGCCTATCCGGTGGGCGCCAGCGGTCCGGGCCAAGCCTATGAACTGGTGGGCCACAAATGGTTCTGTTCGGCGCCGATGTGCGACGCCTTCCTCACCCTGGCCCAGACCGACAAGGGCCTGACCTGTTTCCTGCTGCCGCGCCATCGCCCCGACGACACGCGCAATCAGTTCTACATCCAGCGCTTGAAGAACAAGCTGGGCAACTGTTCAAACGCCTCCAGCGAAGTCGAGTTCCGTGGCGCACTGGCCTGGATGGTCGGTGAAGAAGGCCGAGGCGTGCCGACGATCATCGAGATGGTTGCCATGACCCGCTTCGATTGCATGGTCGGCTCCAGCGCCCTCATGCGCCAGGCGCTGACCCAGGCCAGTCACCACTGTGCCCACCGCAAGGTTGGCGGCAAGCTGTTGAGCGAGCAGCCGCTGATGCAGAACGTCCTGGCTGACCTGGCGTTGGAAAGCGAGTCCGCCCTGGCCTTGAGCCTGCGCATGGGCCAGGCGCTGGACCACTTGAATGACGAGCACGAAGCCAAGTTCGCCCGGCTGGTGACGGCGGTAGGCAAGTACTGGATCTGCAAGCGCGCCCCCGCGATGATCAACGAAGCCGCCGAATGCATGGGCGGCGCCGGCTACGTCGAAGACAGCATCCTGCCGCGCCTGTACCGCGAAGCGCCGGTCAACTCGACGTGGGAAGGCTCCGGCAACGTGCAATGCCTTGATGTGTTGCGCGCCTTGTCCAAGGAGCCCGGTGTGCTGGAGGTCTTGTTCAGCGAATTGGGCGACGGCCACGGCGACAAGCGCCTGGCCGGGCACATCCACCAATTGCACGCAGCGTTCAAGGACACCGACGACATCCAGTACCGCGCCCGGCAATTGACCGAAGACGTCGCCGTCGGCCTGCAGGCCAAGTTGTTGCTCGAGGCGGGAAACAGCGACATCAGCGACGCCTTCATTGCCAGCCGCCTTGGCTCGGCTGGCCGGGTATACGGTGCCTTGCCCCGGGGCCTGAATGTCGAAGCCATCGTCACCCGCTCCACCCCCCATGGTTTCTAGGAAGACCGCGAAACCCTTGATCCAGCATCTGTGGTGACTGACACACCGCCATCGCGAGCAAGGGATTGGCGGTGAATGAAGGGTTTGTAGTCACTGGAGGTCAAGGGTGGGAGCGAGCCTGCTCGCGATGGCGTCGGCACATCCAACAGCTCTGGTGACTGACGCACCGCTATCGCGAGCAAGCTCGCTCCCACAGGGATTGTCGATGAATGATCGAGCGCGCCAATACGCCACTGTTCCCGTCGGGCGGCGATGCAGGCAAGATGAAGGCCTGCAAGTCAGAACACAGGAAGCTGATCGTGACCGAAGCGTTTATTGTCGTTCAAACCGCCGAACAAGCCGTGGATCGTCTGGCGGCCCTGCACGAGCGTGCGACCACCGCGTTGAATCAGGCGCTGATGCGTTATCTCAAGGACCGCGTCGAGCCGGATGCCGAGCAACGTGCGTTGTTTCGCTATCCGGCCTTGCGCCTGACCTATCACTGCCACGGCGAAGTCCCGCAAACTACGCGTGCCTACGCCAAGGTCCAGTTGCCCGGCACCTACAGCGTCACCGTCACCCATCCCGCCGCGTTCCGTAAGTACCTGCTGGAACAGCTGGTCCCGCTGATGCACGACTTCACCGTCACCGTGGAAGTCGGTGTCAGCGAGCAGAACATTCCGTACCCGTACGTGGTGGAGCAGGGCGATGAACTGGCCGGCTCCGGTGTAACCGCCGCGGTACTGGCGCGGGTGTTCCCCAGCACCGACCTGTCGGCCGCCACCGACGGTATCGCCGACGGTCTCTACGATTGGGAAAACACCGACCCGCTGCCCCTGGCGCTGTTCGATGCCGCGCGGGTGGATTTTTCCCTGCGTCGGTTGGTGCATTACACCGGCAGCGACTGGCGTCATGTGCAGCCGTGGATCCTGCTGACCAACTATCACCGCTATGTCGACCAGTTCATCGTCCACGGCCTGGAGCAACTGCGCAGCGACCCGCGCTTTGTGCGCATGGTCCTGCCGGGTAACGTGATCATCGACAAGAACATGGACCACGGCGAAGCGTCGGCCATCGCCGCCGGTGTGGTCTGGCACCGCTACCAGATGCCGGCCTATCACCTGCAGACCAATGATGGCCATGGCGTGACCTTGGTGAACATCGGTGTCGGCCCGTCCAACGCCAAGAACATCACCGACCACCTGGCCGTGCTGCGCCCGCATTGCTGGTTGATGATCGGCCACTGCGGCGGGCTGCGGCAGTCCCAGACCATCGGTGACTACGTGCTGGCCCACGCCTACATGCGTCGCGATGGCATTCTCGACCGGGTGGTGCCGCCGAACATTCCGATTCCGGCCCTGGCCGAAGTGCAGATGGCGCTTCAGCAGGCTGCGGCGAATATCACCGGTGAAAAGGGCGACGAGCTGAAAAAACGCCTGCGCACTGGCACCGTGCTGACTTACGACGACCGCAACTGGGAGCTGCGCTGGGCCCAGGAGCGTCCGCTGATCAACCTGTCCCGCGCCGTGGCGGTGGACATGGAAAGCGGCACCATTGCCGCCCAGGGTTATCGCCTGCGGGTGCCCTATGGCACGTTGCTGTGCGTCTCGGACAAACCTTTGCACAGCGAGATCAAGTTGCCGGGCTCGGCCAACGCGTTCTATGAGCGCGCGGTCAACCAGCACCTGAAGATCGGCATCGAGGCGTTGGACCTGCTGCGCACCGAACTCAACTCGCTGCATTCGCGCAAACTGCGCAGCTTCGACGAGCCGCCGTTCCGCTGATACGGCGGTGGTTATTTAGCGGTCAGGCCACTAGCATTAGCGGCCCTGACCGCTAGATGTTGTGTTCGCCATGTCACGCCCCCCACGCCCTGTTTCCCGCCGCCCTGGCGCGAAACCCCCAGCTTCCGCGCCGCGCCGTGTGGCCAAGGCGCCGCCAGCCGAGCCAAAACTGATCCTGTTCAACAAACCTTTCGATGTGCTGACGCAATTCAGTGACGGTGAGGGGCGGGCGACGCTCAAGGATTTTATCGACGTACCGGGCATCTACCCGGCCGGACGGCTGGATCGCGACAGCGAAGGCTTGCTGTTGCTGACCAACGACGGGCAACTGCAGGCACGCATTGCCGATCCCAAACACAAGCTGGCCAAGACCTACTGGGTGCAAGTGGAGGGCGAGCCGAGTGCCGAGCAATTGCAGCGTTTGCGCGCCGGGGTGGAGTTGAACGACGGCATGACCTTGCCGGCCGAGGCCCGCCAACTGGACGAACCGCAATTGTGGCCGCGCAATCCGCCGGTACGTTTTCGTAAAAGCGTGCCCACGAGCTGGCTGGAACTGGTGATTCGCGAAGGACGCAACCGTCAGGTGCGACGCATGACCGCCGCCGTGGGCTTGCCGACATTGCGCCTGGTGCGTGTCAGGATCGGCGACTGGACGATCGAAGGGCTCGACCAGGGCCAGTGGAAAGAAGTGCCGGCGCGCTTATAGCGTCCCGGATTCGATCAGGCCAATCACCACGCTCTTGATGACGAATGCGGCCACACCGAGGCCCAGCACGAAAAACAGGATGAACGAGCCGAAACGCCCGGCCTTGGACTTCTTCGCCAGGTCCCAGACGATGAAACCCATGAAAATGATCAGGATGCTGACCAGGCCGGTCATCATCCACTCTTCGAAAACAGCAGGATCCATCAGGACACTCCGACGTGAGCTGGGTTGAAAAGGCGCGGCGAGTATACGGCATGGGGGGCGGGCGAGGGGTTGGCCTGCGGCGGTGTGTCGCAGCTATTCGTCGCGTGCTGTAGATTTTGTGGCGAGGGGATTTATCCCCGCTGGGCTGCGAAGCGGCCCCTAAACCAAGCAACTCAGTGTGCCAGGAAGATTGAATTTACTTCTTCAGGGCTGCTGCGCAGCCCAGCGGGGATAAATCCCCTCGCCACAAAAGCAGTCAGCTACGCAGATGAGTCAACGGCAGTTCAGTGCTGTTGAGCACCTGGTTCAGCACAAAACTCGAGCGCACGCTGGTAACGCCATCGATGCGCGTCAGGTGCCCCAGCAACAGCTTCTGGTAATGGTCCATGTCCGGCACCACCACCTTGAGCTGGTAGTCCGCGTCCATCCCGGTCACCAGGCTGCATTCCAGCACTTGCGGCAGGTTGCGGATGGCGGCTTCGAAGTTTTCGAAACGTTCAGGGGTGTGGCGGTCCATGCCGATCAGCACATAAGCCGTCAGGCTCAGGCCCAGCAGCTTGCGGTCGAGCAGGGCGACCTGGCGGGTGATGTAGCCGTCATCCTCCAACTGCTTGACCCGTCGCGAGCAGGGGGAGGGCGACAGGCCGATGCGTTCGGCCAGTTCCTGGTTGGAGATGCGCGCGTCGCGCTGCAATTCCGCCAGAATGCTCAGGTCGTAACGGTCGAGTTTGCTCATCGGTCGGGCCTTTATCTTGATAATTGCGGCAGATTATCTATCCTGGGTTAAAAATTGCGCAAGTGATGTTTATTTCCGCAATCTTCGCAATCATCCATCGACGCTCCAGGCTTATGCTTACCACCAAGATCACTGCTCGGACAAACAGTCCAGTGCAGCCCGCCCAATCAGGCCGGCTGCGGTCGCAGTACCCACCGGTACTGGCAGGCCCCCGAGCTGCACACTGTCCAGAAGACGGCGTGAGGTGAGCCGACGTCATAAGCGTCGAGCACGGACGAAATTCTCAAGGGGAGGCCGACGGGCCTCCCTTTTTTAATGCCTGCGAAATAAACCCCGTGGCTGATAATCTGTCGCAGAACCGGCCTGGGCTTTTCCAGTCTTATCTTCAGGCCCTGAACCGTTGTGAGGAATTTCATGAAGTCGCGCATCTGGCGTTTGGCAGGTGTTGGTCTGTTGTGGGCAAGTGTCAGTGCGCAGGGAATGGCCGACGATCAGCAAAACCGAGGCGGCCCGGACGGCGGTCGCGGGCAGGACGGGCGCGGCGGCAACGGCCAGGGTTACTCGGGCCAGCCGCGGCCGCAGAGCAACGAAATCATCCGGGGCGACAACAGTCGTCAGTTCGAGGTCAAGCCGCAGCCGCCGTACCAGGGCGGCCAACATTATGATCGTGGACCTCAAGACCCCAACGGCCATGGCCGCCCGCAACCGCAGCCTGGCAACAACCTGCCGATCCAGGGCCGGCCCGACAGCGTGACCCAGACCCGCGAACCGCAACCGGGATATTACCGCGACATCCCTCGTCGCAATGACGGCTATCCGAACGCAGGTCCGCGACCTGACCATGACGGCCGTCCCGATCAGCATTGGCCCGGTCGACCGGGTGGCCACGGCAACGGTTGGGGGCCGGGACCGCAATACCGTCCCGGTTATGTGATCGACCGTTTCCCGGATCGTAACTACCGCGTGCCTTATCGCGGCCAGGACTATTTCTATTCGGGCGGCTACTGGTATCGCCCGCAAGGACCGCGGTATGTCGTCGTGCAGCCACCACGGGGCATTCGCACCCGCTATCTGCCCGATTATGCCCGTGAGGTCTGGATCGGCAGTTCGCTGTTCTTCCTCGCTGCGGGTGCCTATTACATCTACGAAGCCAATACCCAGGATTACGTCGTGGTCGAGCCGCCTGTGGCCAACCCGCAACCTCAGCCTCAGGGCAACAGCTTTGACGTGGTGGCCTATCCGGCCAACGGCCAGTCCCCCGAGCAGGTCAATCAGGATGGCTACGACTGCTATCGCTGGGCGGTGCAGCAGAGTGGTTTCGATCCGCGCAACTACACCTATCCACCGGCGCCGGAAGTGGTGCAGACCTATCGGCAGGCCCAGGGCAGTTGCTTGAGCAGTCGTGGGTATCAGGTGACGTACTGATCACACGGTATAGAAGCAGTTCCCTGTGGCGAGGGAGCTTGCTCCCGCTGGCCTGCGCAGCAGGCCCAGGATCTTGCGGTCGCTGCGCAACCGAGCGGGAGCAAGCTCCCTCGCCACGGGTGTTGGGCATCAAGCGCTGGCGCGCTTCACCACTTCCGAAGGATCGGCATGCACCAGCACTTCGGCCTTTGGATAAGCATTGTGGATAGCATCGGCGGCCTGGTCGCTGATGCCGTGGGCCACTGACAGGGTCAAATCCCCTGGCAATTCCAGGTGCAATTGCACGAACCAGTGGTTGCCGGAAATCCGTGTACGCAGGTCATGGGCACCGAGCACGCCGGGCACGGCGCAGGCCAGTTCCAGCATATGTTGGCTGACGTCGGGCGGCAGTTCCTCATCCATCAGCACCGCGAAGCTTTCCCGGGCGATCTGGATGGCGCTCCACAGGATGTACGCCGCGATGCCCAGGCCGAACCAGGCGTCCAGTTGATACCAGCCGAACCCCGCCAATACCAGGGCGACCAGGATGCTGCCGTTGAGCAACAAGTCGGAGCGATAGTGCAGCGAGTCGGCACGCACGGCGTTGGAGCCGGTGGCGCGGATGACCCGATGCTGCAACGCCAACAAAGCCAGGGTCAGCCCGAGGGAAAACACGATTACGCCGACGCTGAGCCAGGGCGCGTCCACCGGCACCGGGTTTTTCAGGCGTTCGAAGGCCTGCAAGGCGATCAATACCGCACTGCCGCCGATGAACAGCGCCTGGGCCATCCCGGCCAGGGACTCGGCCTTGCCGTGACCGTAGCGATGGTCATCGTCGGCGGGACGCAGGGCGTAATGCACCGCCAGCAGATTGAGCAGCGAGGTGACGCCGTCCAGTGCCGAGTCGGTCAGCCCGGCGAGCATGCTCACCGAGCCGCTGAGCCACCAGGCCAACGCCTTGGCGACGACCAGGATAAGTGCCACGGCCACCGAGGCCCGGGTGGCCAGGCGTAGCAGGCGAGCGTGTTCGGTGCTGGCGGTCATGGCGCGGTCGTTCCTTCTGTGGCGCCGGTCATGCGGCCGGTTTGAGACCGAGCGCGGCCAGTTGCTGGGCGCTGCCCTTGTGCTGGATCAGCCGTGGATCGTCCAGCGGGAAGCTGCGGCCCAGTTCGTGTTCCAGGATCGCCTGCAACTTGTGGTTATTGACGGTGCCATCGGGGTTGATGGCCGGCTTGAGTTTTTCTGGCTCGATCTGGACGCTTTTGCCCGGTTCGAAATAAATGGCGCCGGTGGCGAAGTCCACGGCGAAGGCGATCAGGCCAGGGATGATGTAGAACAGCAGGCCGACGGCATCGAGCGCGGCAATCGCCGGGTCGATCTTGCCATCAATCTGGCCGCGACGGTCCGGGTAGAAGATCGAGCCACAGGCGCTGATCTGAGTCAGCAGGGAGGCGACCAGCACGCCACCGATCACGCGAAAGGGAATACGCATAGCAATCTCCTGAACAGGTAAAGGCGTTGCTGGTTGGAGTCCAGACCACGCTAAACAGTTCGCCGTTATACTCGGCCCTCTGTTTTGGAGCCAGCATGATTTCTTTGCCGATTGATGAAGTTTTACCCGCCCTGCGTCAAGCCTTGGCCTCACGCCACGAAGCCGTGCTCGAGGCGCCGCCCGGTGCCGGTAAAACCACCCGTGTGCCCCTGGCCCTGCTGAACGAGCCCTGGCTGGCCGGGCAGACCATCCTGATGCTCGAGCCCCGGCGCCTGGCGGCACGGGCGGCGGCCGAGCGACTGGCCAGTGAACTGGGGGAAAAGGTCGGTGAAACCGTCGGCTACCGGATTCGCCTCGACAGCAAGGTCGGGCCCCGGACCCGCATCGAGGTGGTCACCGAAGGCATCCTCACACGCCGCTTGCAGGATGATCCGGCGTTGGAAGGCGTGGGGCTGCTGATTTTCGATGAGTTCCACGAACGCAGCCTCGATGCCGACCTGGCCTTGGCCTTGAGCCTCAACGGCCGAGAGCTGTTTCGTGACGACCAGCCGCTGAAGATTCTGCTGATGTCCGCCACCCTGGAAGGGGAGCGCCTGGCCGGGTTGCTGGACGATGCGCCGATCCTGCGCAGCGAAGGGCGTATGTTCCCGGTGGCGGTGCGTTGGGGGCGGCCGTTTCAACCCGGTGAATTCATCGAGCCGCGACTGGTGCAGACCGTGCTGGAAGCGCTGCACGATGAAACCGGCAGCGTCCTGGTGTTCTTGCCCGGCCAGGCGGAAATCCGCAGGGTCCATCAACAACTGGCCGAGGCCTTGGGTGAAAACACCGATGTGCTGCTTTGCCCCCTGCATGGCGAGCTGGACCTGGCGGCCCAACGCGCCGCCATCGACCCTGCGCCACCGGGCCAGCGCAAAGTGGTGCTGGCCACTAACATCGCCGAAACCAGCCTGACCATCAACGGCGTGCGGGTGGTGATCGATGCTGGCCTGGCGCGGGTGCCGCGTTTCGACCCGGGCAGCGGCATGACCCGTCTCGACACCCAGCGCATTTCCCGGGCCAGCGCCACCCAGCGGGCCGGACGGGCCGGTCGATTGGAACCGGGCGTGTGCTATCGATTGTGGTCCGAAGACCAGCATGAACAACTGGCTGCTTACGGCAGTGCGGAGATTCTTTCGGCGGATTTGGCCGGGTTGGCCCTGCAACTGGGGCGCTGGGGTGTGGCGCCGCAGCAATTGGTCTGGCTCGATGTCCCGCCGGCCGCTGCATATGCCCAGGCCCAGGATCTGCTGCAACGCCTGGGCGCGCTGGAGGGCGAGCAACTGACCCGCCACGGCCAGGCCATGGCCGAACTGCCGGCCCACCCGCGTATCGCGCATCTGCTGCTGCGCGGCCAGGCGCTCGGGCTGGCGGACATGGCCTGTAACGTCGCTGCGCTGCTGGGCGAGCGCGACATTCTGCGCGGCGCCGGCGCGGATCTGCACAGTCGCCTGGCCTTGTTGTCCGGCGAAGAACGGGCGGCGCGGGGCGCCCAGGGTGGGGTGCAGCGGGCGCGGCAACTGGCCCGGCAGTATCGCGGTTATCTACGGGGCAAGGCCGAAGAAGCGGTGGCCGACCCCGAGCATCCGCGCTGGCTCGGTGCGTTGCTGGCGCTGGCCTACCCCGACCGCGTCGCCCAGCAGCGCCGGCCCGGCGGCGCGGAATATCGCTTGGCCAATGGCCGTGCTGCGCTGTTTGCCGAAGCTGACAGCCTGATGAAACAAGCGTGGCTGGTGATCGCCGACCTGGGCAGCCGCCATGGCCAGCGGGAAGAGCGGATCTACCTGGCGACGGATTTCGACCCAGCGTTGTTCGATTCGGTATTGGCCGAGCAAGTCCGTGTTGTGGATCAACTGGATTGGGACGAGCGTGAAGGTGTGCTGCGTGCCGAGCGCCAGCGCAAGGTCGGCGAACTGGTGCTCAGCCGCGAGCCATTGATCGGCCTGGATGAGTCAGCCCGTAGCCAGGCCCTGGTAAACCTGGTGCGTCGCAAGGGCCTGGAATTGTTGCCCTGGACCCCGGAACTGCGGCAATGGCAGGCGCGGGTGGCGCTGCTGCGTCGCCTGGACCTGGAGGCCAAGGGCGAGAGCGAGTGGCCGGATGTCAGCGACGTGGCGTTACTGGACAGTCTCGAACATTGGCTGATGCCGTATCTGGGGCGAGTCTCGCGCCTCAGTCACTTCGCCAACCTGGACTTGTCCAGCATCGTTCACAACCTGTTGCCCTGGCCCCTGCCGCAACGCCTGGATGAACTGGCGCCGCACCATTTGAGCGTGCCCTCGGGCTCGTCCATCCGGCTGGACTACAGCGAGCACCCGCCGATCCTGGCGGTGCGCTTGCAGGAGCTCTTCGGCCTGGCCGACACCCCGCGCATTGCCGGCGGGCGGCAGGCGGTCAAGTTGCACCTGTTGTCACCGGCGCGGCGACCGGTGCAGGTGACCCAGGACCTGGCGAATTTCTGGCGCAGCACCTACGCCGAGGTGAAGAAGGACCTCAAGGGGCGCTATCCCAAGCATTACTGGCCGGACGACCCCCTGGTGGCGGAGGCGACGGCGCGGGTCAAGCCGCGTAAACCCTAGTGCCCTGTATCACAAAGACTATTTCAGATGCCTCGAGACGATATCTGCAATCAAAAGACCTATTTTTTCGCTGAAGGCCACTGATACCTGACCGTTGGCATACTGGATCCTGGCCGGTGCGAGGGATTCGTCGCTTTCGGTCACGCCCTTTACAACGGCATATCCATTGACCGATACGGTCAGGCGAACTCTCTTGACCGACAAGCCATGGCCAAAGTCCTTTTGCAGGACGTCCGCCGGGACAATGCCTGAAATTCTGGGGTCCGCTAGCGGCGAGCTTGCATCTCTATCGTAGTGGTTGAAGAACCGCTCGATGAGTACGCCCTCTACCTGCTCGAATGTGAACGCCAGGTTGTCGAAAAGTCGGTGTGGGTCGAATTCCTGTGTTCTCAGGCAGAACGTCAAGACCTTCAAGATGACTTGCGACCCTTTGAAATTAGGGTTACCCGCAGGCGGATGAGTGCTTTCGGAGAAATGGAGCCGGGTCAGGTACAGGGCATCGTCCTTGACCAGGATATTCAAGTCGATCCTGGGTGGCGTGGGTTTTATCCCGGCGGATTTAATGCCGTACCATTCATAAAATCCGCCGAACCGGTCATGAATGGGGTATTGGGTTTGCGCCCGTTGTTGATGTCGGATTCGTAATACAGCATGTTGGAACACAGTGATTCCGCCAGTTCTTCAGTCGGCGAGATATGCGTCCAGGGCCACTCCTCGATGGAAGCGAAGCGTTCGTCTTCCGTTTCGATCTGGTGCCTGAGATGGTGTGTCCCGGAACCGGCTAGATAGCAGGTTCCAAAGTTCTTGGTGGTTATCGTGGCTTCGGGGCGGTGGATGTAGGCGCGCTTGGCACCTTTTCCATCCAGTAGAACGCCCAGCATATGGAATGCACCCGCGGTCCTGCCCATGCCCATTAGAGCCTGGTCGATCGTGTCGGCATCTATCAGGGCATCCGGTTGATAGCTGAGTTTTGTCTCGATCGACCCTGCCAGCGCCACCCAGAATTCATAAGCCGATCGACAATCCCCTGCAAAGGCGAGCATGCCGCTGTTGTTCTTCAGGATGTAGGTTTTTCGACCCATGCGCGCGATATGAAACGGACCGTCGGCGTCATGCCAATCAGTGGGTATCAACCCCAGTGAAGGAACCCATACAGACATCGATTTGCGCATGTCCGGACCGTCCGCGCTGATCAAACAGTCGGCGATCAAGTGCGGGTCATTCTCGGGGTTGATCAGGGCGATTACCGTCATGGTGACACTCCGTTCATGGCATTGCCGGCAACAAGAACCGCGCAATCACCGGCAAATGATCGGAGATGCGCAAGGTATCGTCCTGCCTTACCTGAGCTTCAACCCGTTTGATCCGCGGGCTGTAGAACAGGTAGTCGACGGTGCGGTCGGGGCCGTTGAGGCCGGGGTCGTTCGGGTAGTGGGTCAGCCAGTGTTCGCGGTCGATGCCGCTGGCCTCGTTGTTGGTGGGGATCATCGGGTATTTGTCCCACAACAGGTGCAAGGGGCTGTCGGCGGAGTAGGGCGTGCGTTGCTCGGACGGCAGGCGCCGGTACTGGCCCAGGGGCAACTGGTTGAAGTCGCCGCCGATCAACCAGGGCGTGCCCGCCGATTCGAATTTATCCAGTGTCTTGGCGACGGCGGTGATTTGTCTGGGCGGGGTTTCTTCCGGCTCGGTGGCCCGTTCCAGATGCGTGTTGAGCACCGCCAGTTGGCCGCCATCGCTCAGTGGCAGATAGCTCACCAACAAGGCATTTTTCGGCTGGAACTGACGGCTGATGAAGTTGGCGTCGGCCACCGGCAGTTGTACTCGTTCGGCGTGTTCGATGCGGTAGCGGCTCAGGGTCGCCAGTTGCCGGCCGACGCTGCCGAAGATATGCGGGTTGGGGATGAAGTCGGCCTTCCAGTCGAAGGCACTGGTGCCGCACGGGTAGAGGTCGGCCAGGCGTTCCTGCAACAGCTTGAGCTGGTCCTGGTAATCGCTGGCCTTGGCGCCCTTGTCCAGTTCCTGGAGCAGCACGATGTCCGGTTGCTCGTCGCGGATCACCCGTGCCACTTCGTCGAGGCTGAAGGCCATGTCTTCCAGGGTCGGGCTTTCATCGTCGCCCTGGGCCAGGTCATTCCAGAACACGTAGCGCTTGCCGGCGAGGAACTGAACGTTCCAGGTCATCACCTTCAACGCCTGGCCGGGCACCAGCGGTGCCGCGTTGGCGGTGCAACTGACCGGCACGGTTTCCCGGGGCTGTGGTCGCCAGGTCAGGCCGTAGATCGACAGGGCGGCCAGGCTGAGGATCAACAGCAGGCCCAGCAAGGTGTAGCGCAGTAGACGGGTCATGGCTCGGCTTATGGGCGAAACGCGAAAGTGCTCCCGAGCATAACCGAGAGCGGTTCTCAAGCCCAAGCCCAGGGCCTTCGCAGTGTGCGATCAGCGGTTATCAGGCTTGGCCTCGATCAACATGAACATGCGGAACAGCACCACGCTGGTGAACAGTTGCAGGAAACTGTGGACGCTGTCGATCAGCAGGCTGAGCACGGGGTTCTGGGGCGACGGATACACCGAGACGCTGACGCCCTTGAGCAGCCATAGCGGGCCCATCACCGCGAGAATGCACAGCAGGATCCGCCAGAAGTTGCCGCGGGACAGGTTCAGGCTTTCCTTCATCGCGGCCAGGGGTGTCAGGCCCCTGAGGACCAACAGGTATTCACTGAAGGCCAGGGTCACCATCAGCCACAGGCCAGGCAGGAAGTACAGCGAAAGCCCCACCAGGATCAACAGCGTGTTGAGGGCCGTCAGCAAGGCAAAGCGTGGCCACAGGGTGAGGGCCGTTGCGAGCAAGTCACGGGTGCGTGGCGCTTCACCGCGGCTGCGGGCGTCGAGAAACAGGATCAACGCGGCGGTGTACAAGGGGTAGACCAGGAGCCCGACGATCACGCTGTAGCCGGGGAAACCCTCGGGGCCGACGGCGTTGTCCACGCCTTGCTGCAGCACAGCCTCGAGTATGACCAACGGCAGGCACAATTGGGCGATCCGGCCCAGATGGCGCTTGAAGAAATACAAAGAGTCGCGCAACACGTCAAACGGATTCATGAGTCGGTATCGCAGTTCAAAAAAGCGGTTCGACACTTTAACCGATCAGGCGCCCGCACAAGCAAACGTAAACATCAGGTAAAGACCATTGAAACCTTTTTGGCGAGCCCCATTACTGGTGGGCACCGGTCTTCGGGATCGGAATGGTTTCTACCCGGCAATCTAACGAGGTCGCCATGAACAGCGAAGAACAAACCCTGATCGATGGACTGTTTTCACGGCTGCAACAGGCCGAAAAGGAATCAGCCCCGCGTGACGCCCAGGCCGAGGCGCGGATCAAGGAGCACATGGTCAGCCAGCCAGCGGCGGGCTATTTCATGGCCCAGGCGATTCTGGTGCAGGAGGCCGCGATCAAGCGCCTTGATGAACAGAACAAGCAACTGAGCCAGCAAGTCGAGCAATTGCAGGCCGAGCTGCAACAGGCCCGCAAACAGACGTCGGCGCCCAGCGGCGGCGGTGGTTTTCTCTCGAGTATTTTTGGTGGCAGCTCGCGGGATTCACGCCCATCGAGCCCGCCGGCCTCCAGTGGGGGCGGCTGGCGCGAACCGGCGCCGTCGTCCTTCAATGCTCCGCCCCAACAGGGCTTCGGCGCGCCGCCCGGCAATTACGGCGCACCGCAACAGCAGGCCCCGGCAGCGAGCAGCTTCCTGGGCGGCGCCCTGAAAACCGCAGCGGGCGTGGCCGGCGGCGTGATGCTGGCCCAAGGCATCAGCAGCCTGTTCCACAGCGGCCAGCAACCGCAGGAAATCGTCGAAGTCATCAAGGAAGAGCCGGCCCAACCGGTCAACGACACTGCCAACAGCAGCGACAACGGCTGGGGTGATGATCAGCGGGTGGCCGATAACGACACCTATGGCAATGACCAGGGTGGTTTCAGCGACGCGGACTACAGCGACGATTCTTCTTTCTTCGGCGACGACGACTCCTTCGTCTGACCCACCATTCGTCCGGGGCGCCCTGGCGCCTCGGGCCGATTATTCGCGGAACAATCCTTCAGACTGGCATACTGGGCAACTTTTCGGCCCTGGTGGTCTGCGTGCGTGTGCATCCAAGAGGAAACGCGGTGAAAAAAATTGCAGTGTTCGCCGATGTCCAGAACCTCTACTACACCGTGCGCCAGGCCTATGGTTGCCATTTCAACTACGCCGCGCTGTGGGCCGATGTGAGCAAGCAGGGGCAGATCGTCGAGGCCTACGCCTATGCGATCGATCGCGGCGACAGCAAACAGCAGCAATTCCAGCAGATCCTGCGCAACCTGGGTTTTGTCGTGAAGCTCAAGCCCTACATCCAGCGCAGCGACGGCTCGGCCAAGGGCGACTGGGACGTGGGCATCACCCTCGACATCATGGACGCCGCCGACCACGTCGATGAAGTGGTGCTGGCCTCCGGTGACGGCGATTTCGACATGCTGCTCGAGCGCATCATCCAAAAGCACGGCGTCCAGGCTGTGGCCTATGGCGTGCCGGGGCTGACCGCCAATTCGCTGATCCGCGCCGCCAGCCGCTACGTGCCCATCGAAGGCGCCTTGCTGCTCAAGAATTGATTTTTACGGAGCTCAGACAGGTTTGGAACGCATCGCAGTCATCGACTTTGAAACCACCGGCATCACGCCAAGCAGCAGTTGTCGGGCCACCGAAATTGCCGTGGTGATCCTTGAGCAGGGCCGGATCGTCGACCGCTACCAGAGCCTGATGAATGCCGGCGTGCGCGTCCCGGCGTTTATCGAGCAACTGACCGGCATCAGCAATGCCATGCTGCGCAGCGCACCGTCGGCGGAAAAGGTGATGAACGAGGTCAACGAGTTCGTCGGCATCACGCCGCTGCTGGCTCACAACGCTGCGTTCGACCAGAAGTTCTGGGACTTCGAACTGGGGCGAATCAAACGCACCCGCTTGCAGAATTTTGCCTGTTCACTGTTGCTGGCCCGGCGCCTGATGCCGGCGGCGCCGAACCACAAACTCGGCACCCTCAACGCGTTCGCTGGCTTGCCCCACACCGGCCAGGCTCACCGGGCCATGGCCGACGCCGAAATGGCCGCCAACCTCACCGCGCACCTGGCCTCGGAACTGCGGCAAAAGCATGGGCTGCGGGAGTTGTCCCATGATTTGCTGTGCAGCTTGCAGAAAGTGCCGGCGGCGAAGATCAACGAGCATCTCAAGCGGCATCGCGGGTTCTAAGCACACCACAAAACAAAAACTGTGGGAGCGAGCCTGCTCGCGATAGCGTTGGATCAGCCAACATCAATGTCGACTGACATACCGCAATCGCGAGCAGGCTCGCCCCCACAGTTTTGATTTGTGTTGGGTCGTTTATTTCCCGTTGCCTTCCAACTGCCCCAACGGCACACGCTTTTCAATGGCGCTGGACAGCACGATCGAGGTCTTGCTGAAGCCGAACTTGGCGATGCGGTTGATCAGCTCTTCCAGCTCCGGCATAGAACCGACCGCCGCTTGCATGATCACGCACGGATCGCCGGTCACCCGATGGCATTCGGTCAGTTGTGGGATCTTGCACAGTTCGTCGTAAGTCTTCTGTTTACCGTGTTGGTCCATCCGCAGTTCGATGACGCATTGGATCGGCAGGCCGATTTTCGCCATGTCGACTTTGGCCTGATAGCCGGTAATCACGCCGCTGGTTTCCAGCTTGCTGACTCGCTCGGCCACGGCGGGGGCCGACAGGTTCACTTTGCGGGCCAGTTCGGCGTAGGACGCACGACCGTTTTCCAACAAAGCGCTGAGCAGCATGCGGTCGTATTTATCCACGGTTTGGCTTCCGATGACATGACTTTCGAAAGCATGGTTTATAGCGTTTATCTCCGTGCTTTGAAAAGTGTATGGGTCGGATAAACAGGTTTTGTAACTTATTTTCCGTCTGTCGCCTTTCTAGAATAGCGTCTCTCATTGTCCTGACTTCGAGCCGACCATGCCTGGCCCACGCCGTTTTCCTTTGCCATTGATCGCTGCCTTTTTCGCCTTGTACGTCATCTGGGGGTCGACCTACCTGGTGATTCGCATCGGTGTCGAGCATTGGCCGCCGCTGTTGCTGGCGGGGATCCGTTTCGTGCTGGCCGGTTCGCTGATGTACGGCTTCCTGCGCTGGCGTGGAGCGCCGGCACCGACTTGGGCGCAATGGAAGGCCGGGGCCATCATTGGCGTGCTGTTGCTCAGTTTCGGTAACGGTGCGGTGAGTGTGGCCGAGCACACGGGCGTGGCATCCGGGGTCGCTGCGCTGGCGGTGGCGACGGTACCTTTGTTTACCCTGCTCTGCGGCTACTTCTGGGGCGCGCGCAATACCCGTCTGGAATGGGCGGGGATTGTGCTGGGGTTGATCGGCATCGCCATGCTCAATCTCGGTTCGAACCTGCAATCGAGCCCGTTGGGCGCGACCTTGCTGGTGTTCGCGGCAGCGTCCTGGGCCTTCGGTTCGGTGCTGAGCAAGCACCTGCCGTTGCCGGCGGGGGCGATGGCCAGCGCCGTGGAAATGCTGGTGGGTGGCGTGGTGCTGTTGATCGGCAGCGTGGCCAGCGGTGAGCATCTGGACAGTATTCCGCCGTTGGAAGGTTGGTTCGCCCTGGCTTACCTGACTTGCTTCGGCTCGATCGTTGCCTTCAACGCCTACATGTACCTGCTCAAGCATGTACGTCCGGCGGCAGCCACCAGTTATGCCTACGTCAACCCGGCCGTGGCGGTGTTGCTGGGCATTGTGTTCGCCGGTGAGACCATCGGCATCGAAGAAGCCCTGGCGATGCTGGTGATCATCAGTGCGGTGGTGTTGATCGGCTTGCCCCAGTGGCGCAAACCCAAGCCTGCGCCGGCCACATCCTGATTTAGGGTAAACTGCCGCGCATTGCACACCTTGCGCTGATTTTTCCTACGGTATTTCCATGACTTTCGCCACCCTTGGCCTGATCGAACCCTTGCTGCGCGCCCTCGAGACGCTTGGTTACCAGACCCCGACTCCGGTGCAGGCCCAAGCCATGCCGGCAGTGCTGGCCGGTCGCGACTTGATGGCCGCCGCCCAGACCGGTACCGGCAAGACCGCCGGTTTCGCCGTGCCACTGTTGCAACTGCTGACCACCGAGGGACCGAAAGTCGCGGCCAACTCGGTGCGGGCGTTGATCCTGGTGCCGACCCGCGAGCTGGCCGAACAGGTCCATGAAAGCGTGCGTCAGTACGCGCAAAACTTGCCGCTGAGCACTTACGCTGTGTACGGCGGCGTCAGCATCAACCCGCAGATGATGAAGCTGCGCAAAGGCGTCGACCTGCTGGTCGCCACGCCGGGCCGCTTGCTCGACTTGTTCCGCCAGAACGCGTTGAAGTTCAACCAGTTGCAGACCCTGGTGCTGGACGAAGCCGACCGTATGCTCGACCTGGGCTTCTCCGAAGAACTGGCGAATATCTACAAGGCCCTGCCGAAGAAGCGCCAGACCCTGTTGTTCTCGGCAACCTTTTCCGATGCGATCCGCTTGCTGGCCGGGCAGATGCTCAACGATCCGCTGAGCATCGAAGTGAGTCCGCGCAACGTGGCCGCCAACACCGTCAAGCAATGGGTGGTGACGGTGGACAAGAAGCGCAAGCCGGAATTGTTCGTGCACCTGATGCGCAAGAACAAGTGGAAGCAGGTGCTGGTCTTTGCCAAGACGCGCAACGGCGTCGATGCGCTGGTGGAAAAACTCCAGGGCCTGGGCGTCAACGCCGACGGCATCCACGGTGACAAGCCCCAGGCCACCCGCCAGCGTGCCCTGGACCGCTTCAAGGCCAGCGAAGTGCAGATCCTGGTGGCCACCGATGTCGCCGCCCGTGGCCTGGATATCGAGGATTTGCCGTTGGTGGTGAACTTCGACCTGCCGATCGTCGCCGAAGACTACATCCACCGTATCGGTCGTACCGGTCGGGCGGGCGCTACAGGGCAGGCGATTTCTTTGGTCTGCGCCGACGAAGTGAATCTGCTGTCGGCCATCGAGATGCTGACCCGTCAGACATTGCCCCGGCAGATGGAGCAGGACTTCGAGCCTGAGCATCGGGTGCCGGACACTGATGCCAGTGGCCAGGTCATCAAGAAACCGAAAAAGCCGAAGAAACCAAAGGCCTCGGGCGGTGGTGGCAAGCGCAACCTGGGCAAGTGGGTGGACAGCGGCGATTCCTCGCCTGTGGAACCCTCGGTCAAGCCTGTGCGAAAAGTGCCGGTGTTCAATACCGGGCCGCGTAAGCGTAAGCCTTGATGATCTGCTCTATCTGATAAACCGCTTTCGCGAGCAGGCTCGCTCCCACAGTGATCGCATTCTTTCTGAAAGAACTCGGTCGAATGTGGGAGCGAGCCTGTTCGCGATGGCCGCTCCTCGATCTTCAATCCAGGCGCTGTAACCACTCCACCATGCCCAATCCCGCCGCCCGGCCGCTGGCAAAGCACGCCGTGAGCAGGTAGCCGCCGGTCGGCGCTTCCCAATCGAGCATTTCCCCAGAGCAGAACACGCCAGGCATTTGCTTGAGCATCAGGCGTTCATCCAGGGCTTCGAACGCCACGCCACCGGCGCTGCTGATGGCTTCGTCCAAAGGCCGGGTCTTTACCAGGGTGACCGGCAAGGCCTTGATCGCCTGGGCCAGCCGCGCCGGGTCAGCGAAACAATCGGCGGGTGTGAGCTCGCGCAACAGCGCCGCCTTGACCCCATCGATGCCCAACTGGCTGTGCAGGTGCTTGGCCATCGAGCGTGAACCACGAGGTTTGTCCAGGGCTTGCTGGATTTTGTCCACAGGTCGCCCTGGCAGCAGGTCCAGGTGGATCGTTGCGCTGCCGTGTTGGTTGATCGCTTCGCGAATCGCTGCCGACAGCGCATAGATCAAGCTGCCTTCGATGCCCGTGGCGGTGATTACGCATTCGCCGAGGCGCGGCACATCGTCGTTCAGGCCGATGGCGATGTTCTTCAGCGGGGCGCCAGCGAATTTGCTGATCATCAGGTCGCTCCAGGCCTCTACCTCGAATCCGCAGTTGCTCGGTTGCAACGGTGCCAGGGCCACGCCGCGCTGTTCCAGCGCCAGCATCCAGGCGCCGTCAGAGCCCAGGCGTGACCAGCTGCCGCCGCCCAGTGCCAGCAGTGTCGCGTCGGGGCGTAGTGTTTTCTCACCTTCCGGACTCGCTATTCGCAAACTGCCATCGGGGTTCCAACCGAGCCAGCGATGACGGGTGTGGATCACCACGCCGGCATCACGCAGGCGCTTGAGCCAGGCGCGCAACAGCGGGGCGGCTTTCATGTCGGTGGGAAACACTCGCCCGGAACTGCCGACGAAGGTGTCGATGCCCAACCCGTGAATCCATGTGCATAACTCATCCGCACCGAATGCCCGCAGCAGCGGCGCGAGGTTCGGCGCGCGTTCGCCATAGCGGGACAGGAAGGCCTGGAAGGCTTCGGAGTGGGTGATGTTCATGCCGCCAACGCCAGCCAGCAGGAATTTCCTGCCCACCGATGGCATGCCGTCGTACAGGTCGACCTGGACCCCGACCTGGCTCAACACCTCGGCCGCCATCAGGCCGGCGGGGCCGCCGCCGATGATGGCGATGTTCGGTGTGGAAGGCTTGGCGGTCGAGGTCATGATTTGAACTGTGGGGGCTGGAATAGGCGGGGCATTCTACCAGCACAGATCCCTGTGGGAGCGGGCTTGCTCGCGAATGCGGTGTGTCAGTGACATAAATATCGACTGGCGCACCGCATTCGCGAGCAAGCCCGCTCCCACAGGAGTAGGTAGGTGCTCTTGAGAGCTGATCAAAAAACAACCAGGACTGCGCAAGCTATAGTCAACACAGCCTGTAGGCCGTTTCGCTCAGGTTATCCACAGGCCGGCCCACAGGCATTGTGGGTAACGCGCCCAGCGTTCAATGACAACCTGATGACGACCAGACCTTTTGTGCGCTGTGGTGCAGGATCCCATGGCGACGGGCCAGGGCCTGGCGGTCCTTGCTGTAGCCGCCGCCGATCACGCCGACCACCGGGATGTCGCGCCCCAGGCAATGGCGCATGACGCTCTCGTCCCGGGCGGCGAGGCCTTCGTCGGTCAGCTTCAGGTAACCGAGGGCGTCGTCCTTGTGGACATCGACGCCGGCGTCGTACAGCACCAGGTCGGGCTGGTAGAGCGGCAGCAGATAGTTGAGCGCATCGTCCACCACCTTCAAGTAAGCGGCGTCGCCCATGCCCATGGGCAAGGGGATGTCCCAGTCGCTTTGGGCCTTGCGTGCGGGAAAATTCTTTTCGCAGTGCAAGGAAACTGTCACGGCATCGGGGGTGTCATGGAGTATTCGAGCGGTGCCGTCGCCCTGATGTACATCGCAATCGAAAATCAGCACCCGCGAGACCCGACCGCTGGCCAGGAAATAGCGACTGATCACCGCCAGGTCGTTGAAAATGCAGAACCCGGCCGGGTGGTCGTAATGGGCGTGATGGGTGCCGCCGGCCAAGTGACAGGCCAGACCGTGCTCAAGGGCCTGTTCGGCGGCCAGGAGCGAGCCGCCCACGGCGCGTACCGTTCGACGGGCCAGGGCTTCGCTCCAGGGCAGGCCGAGTCGCCGTTGGTCTTCGCGGGACAACTCGCCGCCCATGTAGCGTTCGATATAGCCACGGTCGTGGGCCACGGCGAGGATATCTGGCGGACACAGCGCCGGGCGCAGCAGGTCGGCGTCGCGGGTCAGGCCGCTGTCGACCAGGTGATCGCGCAGCAGGCGGAACTTATCCATGGGGAAGCGATGTTCCGCCGGGAATTCGGGACTGTAGTCTTCGTGATAGATCAGTGGCAGCGGCATGGTGTTTTCAGTGGTGATTATGTGACGGATCCTACCAGCGTTGTAGACTCTGGGGCATGGAAGGGGAGTGAAGATGGAGCCGATACTGGAACTGGAAAGCGCACGGCTGCTGTTGCGGCAGTGGCGTGACGAGGACTTGCCGGAATTTGCCGCCATGTGCGCAGACCCACAGGTGATGCGTTATTTCCCCGCGCCCTTGAGCCGCCTGGAAAGCGCCGCCCTGATCGGTCGCGTGCGTGGGCATTTCGCCGAGCATGGTTTTGGTTTGTGGGCCCTGGAGCGCAAGGACACCGGGGCCTTCATTGGCTTTACCGGGCTCGGTGTGGTCGGGTTCGACGCGCCGTTCACACCGGCCATCGAGATCGGCTGGCGTCTGGCGCGGGAGCACTGGGGGCTGGGCTATGCCAGCGAGGCGGCGTGGACCGCACTGCGCTGCGCCTTCGACCAGTTGTTGCTGGACGAAGTGGTGGCGTTCACTGCTGTGGATAACCTGCCGTCGCAAAAGGTCATGCAGGCCATCGGCATGCAGCACGATCCGGCTGACGACTTCGAACACCCAAAGCTCGCGGTCGGGCATCCATTGCGTCACCATGTGCTCTATCGCATCAACCGTGAACAGTGGCTACAGACCCTGCACGGTTAGCCGACACGGACGTTTACAATGCCCGCCACAATGGCTCGGGCCAACAATCGATCCACCGCCGCAGCGCAGACTGCGCGGTGTTGCGCTGTGTGAGGAAAGTCTGAATGAGCCACGTGTTGGAAGATCTGGTCGACCTGCTGACCCTGGAACCGATCGAAGAAAACCTGTTTCGCGGTCGCAGCCAGGACCTGGGGTTCCGTCAGTTGTTCGGTGGCCAGGTGCTGGGTCAGTCGTTATCGGCGGCCAGCCAGACCGTGGAGGAGGCGCGTCATGTGCACTCAATGCACGGTTATTTCCTGCGTCCGGGTGATGCCGCACTGCCGGTGGTCTACCAGGTGGACCGGGTGCGTGATGGCGGCAGTTTCAGCACCCGCCGGGTGACGGCGATCCAGAAGGGCAACCCGATTTTCACCTGCAGTGCGTCGTTCCAGTATGACGAACAGGGCTTTGAGCACCAGAGCAGCATGCCGCAAGTCGTCGGGCCGGAGAACCTGCCGTCCGAGTTGGAGCTGACCCAGCAGCGCGCGCACCTGTTGCCTGAGCACATGCGCGAAAAACTGCTGTGCCCCAAGCCGATCGAGGTGCGCCCGGTCACCGAAAAAGACCCTTACAACCCGCAACCGGCCGATCCGATCAAGTACGTGTGGTTCCGCGCCGATGGCGCCCTGGCCGATTCGCCAGCGTTGCACAAATACCTGCTGGCCTACGCCTCGGACTTCGGCCTGTTGACCACTTCGCTGCTGCCCCACGGCAAATCGGTGTGGCACAAGGATATGCAGGTCGCCAGCCTCGACCACGCCTTGTGGTTCCACGCCGACCTGCGCGCCGATGACTGGTTGCTCTACGCGATGGACAGCCCGTGGGCTGGCAATTCCCGCGGGTTTTCCCGTGGTAGCGTGTTCAATCGCGCCGGGCAACTGGTGGCCTCGGTGACCCAGGAAGGCTTGATCCGCCACCGCAAGGACTGGGCATGAGCCTGGCCGACGTTCGACACTGGGTATTCGACATGGACGGCACGCTGACCATCGCCGTGCATGATTTCGCGGCGATTCGCGTGGCCCTGGCGATCCCGGCCGAAGATGACATCCTCACCCACCTGGCGGCGTTGCCGGCCGATGAAGCCGCGGCCAAGCATGCCTGGCTGCTGGAGCACGAACGGGACCTGGCGTTGGGCTCCAAGCCCGCACCGGGGGCGGTCGAGTTGGTGCGCGAACTGGCGGCGCGTGGCGTTCGCCTGGGGATCCTGACCCGCAACGCCCGCGAGCTGGCCCACGTGACCCTTGAAGCCATCGGCCTGGCGGACTGTTTCGCCGTGGAAGATGTGCTGGGCCGCGACGAAGCACCGCCCAAGCCTCATCCCGGTGGCCTGTTGAAACTGGCCGAGGCCTGGAACGTGGCACCTGAGACGATGGTGATGGTCGGTGACTACCGTTTCGACCTGGACTGCGGGCGTGCTGCTGGGGCGCGGACAGTGCTGGTGAACCTGCCGGACAATCCATGGCCGGAGCTGACGGATTGGCATGCGCGCGATTGTGTCGAGTTGCGGCGGATGCTTTTGGCTTGAGGGTTGTATTGTCTGATCGATCGTTATCGCGAGCAGGCTCGCTCCCACAAGGGGATTTCTGTTGATCGCAAAATTTGTGTCCACACCAGATCTACTGTGGGAGCGAGCCTGCTCGCGATGAGGTTCTGGCATTCGCTAAAAAACTCACTGACCGAACAACACCCTCAACCCCTCAGGCGAAGTCAGCATCCCATTCCCGTTATGCCCCACCCCCGGCACTTCGATCAGCCGCTGGTTCAACCCCACGGGATGGCGCCGGGTCAGGTAGTCAAAGAAGAAATGCCCGCGCAATAACCGATACGGCCCCTGGGTCTGCGCTTCGCAGCCCTTATCCAGCGCCGGCTGCTCCGGATCGGTGTCTTGTTGCCCGAGCAAATAGACGATGTCGCGCTTGACGTAGTTATTTTCCAGTTGCGTGGGTGTTTGTCCCGCCGCGTAGGCGGGCAAATCCTGCAGGCCGTATTTCCAGTGGTTGAAGCCAGGGCAACTGGCAGGGTCGAAAGCCATGGGGCGTTGGGCATCGAAGTAGGCATAGGACGACGGGTTGGCGATGACAAAGCGTGGCTCTATCCGATATTGACCGTGGGCGAGCAGGGCATAACGCTGCACGACCTGGGCGCCGCCGGAATGGCCGGCGATGACGATTTCTTTCACTTCGGGAAACTGCTGCCGGTCACTGACGCGCGCAACGATGTCGTCCAGAACCTGGTAGGAACTGACCGGATTGGGCCCTGTGGACAGGCCTCCGGCCATCCAGTCGTTGCCGTGCCAGCGCAGGACGTCATTGGGTAGCGTGTGGCGAGCCACGTCCTGCTCATTGAGGAACTGCGGGGCGATGATCAGGGTGGTGCCCAGTTGCCCGGCCTGCCCGGCAGCCTTTTCGGCGCTGTGCAGATAGGTGTTGGCATTGCGCAGCCGACCGTGGAGGATGATCAGCACACGCTGGATAGACGCCGGGGGCGGGCTCACGGCGACGGCCATGGCTCCGCCTTTGAGTTGCAGGCGCCCTTGGGCGACCACCTTGACGCTGTGTTCCTCGGCCTGGGCCACGGCGCAGCACAGCACCAGCCCGATCAATGCCCCCCACTTCATCTACAGGGTTTTCGCCGCGAACGTGTCGCACTGGCTGACCTGGCCCTGGGCGAAGCCGGTCTTGAACCAGCGCACTCGCTGCGCGGACGTGCCGTGAGTAAAGGAATCCGGTACCACGCGGCCCTGGCCTTGTTGCTGCAAGCGGTCATCACCGATGGCATTGGCGGCGTTCAAGGCCTCCTCGATGTCCCCCGGCTCCAGCCAGTTCAGGCGTTTTTGCGCATGGTTGGCCCACACGCCGGCCAGGCAGTCGGCTTGCAACTCCTGGCGTACCAATAAGCCTCCATCACCTTCCATCTGCCGACCTTGTTGGCGGGCTTCCTGGATTTTCGCCGACACGCCGAGCAGGGTCTGCACATGGTGTCCGACTTCGTGGGCGATGACGTAGGCCTGGGCGAAGTCCCCGGCGGCAGCGAAGCGTTGGGACATTTCCTTGAAGAAGCTCATGTCCAGGTAAACCTGGCGATCGGCCGGGCAATAGAACGGACCGGTCGCCGAAGAGGCGAGACCGCAGGCCGAGTTGACCCGACCGCTGAACAACACCAGTTTCGGTTGTTGGTATTGGCGTCCGGCTTGCTGGAAGACCTGGCCCCAGGTGTCTTCGGTGTCGCCGAGGATCGAGCGCACGAATTCGGCCTGTTCATCGTTGGCCGGTGGCGCCTGGCGGGTTTGTGAGGAAGTGGGCGCAGAGGTCTGGTCCATCTGCCCGGCCAGTTGTCCGAGAATCTGCATCGGATCCTGGCCGGTGATCCAGCCAATGCCGACGATCAGAATGATGGCCGTCAGGCTCAAGCCCTTGCCGCCGCCGAAGCGCATCCCGCCACCGCCCCCACCGTCACCGCGAGCGTCCACCACGTTGTCACTGCGGCGACCTTTTTTCCATAACATGTGGGCGTTCCTCTGATTGACCGGAGTGTCACTGTACTGCCGTTGCGGTGAGTCTAGCTTTTGGGGCGTCAGGATGCGCGTGGCGCCTGAGCTTTCAGGCAATCATCGCGGGGTTTGGTTCATCAGGGCATGAATGAATGGCTCACCGGTTCCAGAATTTGAATTACACTTTGCATATTCTGGAACTTGCGAACATTACATCTGGATCTCTCATGGCCGGCAGTCAAATCGAACGGGTTTTCAATGTGCTGGAAAGCCTCGCCAGCGATCCTCGCGGGTGGCCGCTGCTCGGCTTGGCCGAACAGTTGCAGATCCCCAAGAGTGCCACCCACCGTTTGCTCGCCGAACTGATGCGCCTGGGCTATGTGCGCCAGAACCCCGAGAACCTGCGTTATCACTTGTCGACCCGCCTGGTTGCCATGGGTTTTCGCTATCTGTCGCGAAGCGGTGCCGACATCGTGCAGCCAGTGCTCGATCGCCTGGCACGGGAAACGGGTGAACTGGTGCGCCTGGGTGTCATCGAAGGGGAGTGCCAGACCTGGATCGCCAAGTCTCAGGGGGCCCGTTCCGGCTTGCGCTACGACCCGGACATGGGGCGTGAGACGCCGTTGTTCTATACCGCGTCGGGCCATGCCTGGCTGGCGTGCATGAGTGATGCCGAGGCGTTGGCGCTGGTGGCGCGCCAGGCCGTGCAAATGCCGGCGGACGCCGGGCCGAACGCGCCACGCAGCAAGGCTGAACTGCTCCAGTACCTGCACCAGGCTCGTGAGCAAGGCTATGCCTGTGTCGAGGAAAGCTCGGCGATCGGCACGTCGGCCATTGCCGCTGTGGTCCGTCATCCATTGGATGGCCGGGTCATAGGTGTGCTGAGTGTTGCCGGGCCCAGCGCTCGGATGACACGGGCACGCCTGCATGAGCTGGCATCGACCTTGCTGGTGTTTGCGGAGGAGTTGTCGCAAGCCAGCCAGGCCTCGGAGTTGTTCAGCTGAATCCACGGTCGCAGATATTGGTTCTTCCCTACACACGCAACGCAGGATTCCTACATGACCGTCAGCACCCCGCTTTCCGGCGTCAATCAGGCCTTCAAGGGCATCCTGCTTATTCTCTGTGCGACGTTCCTGTTCTCCAGCCATGACGCACTGTCGAAATATCTCTCGGGTTTCTATCCGATCATCATGGTGGTGTGGGCCCGATACGTGGTGCATACGTTACTGATGGCAGGTATTTTCCTGCCGCGCTCGGGGCTGCGGGTCCTGCGGACCAAACGTCCTCTGTGGCAACTGGCCCGGGCCCTGTGCCTGCTGGGGACCAGCCTGTTCTTCACCACGGCCCTGATGTATATCCCGTTGGCCGAGGCGACCGCGGTCAACTTCCTGGCCCCGGTGCTGGTCACCGCGCTGTCGGTGCCATTGTTGGGCGAGCATGTGACGCGTGGCCAATGGATCGCGGTGATCTTCGGTTTTATCGGGGTGTTGATCATCGTCCATCCGGGCGGGGATCTGTTTACGCCGGCGGTGTTGTTGCCGTTCTGTTCGGCGCTGTTTTTCTGCTTCTACCAGTTGCTCACGCGCAAGCTCAGTGAGATCGACAGCCCGACCACCAGCAACTTCTTCGCCGGCCTGTGCAACACCTTGGTGATGAGCGCACTGGTGCCGTTCTTCTGGCAAGTGCCGAGCCTGTTGCACGGGGCGATGATGCTGGCGCTGGGGGCCTGCGGGATGACGGCGCACCTGATGCTGACCCAGGCCTTCCGCTTTGCCGCCCCGGCGCTGCTCGCGCCGTTCGGGTACTGCCAGATCGTGTTTGCCGGCTTGCTGGGGTGGTTGCTGTTCAACCACACGCCGACGCTGACCACGGTGGTGGGCATCGCTCTGATTTGCTTGAGCGGGCTGGCGGCGGCGTGGCAACAGCGGCGTAAATAACTGGCTACACAGACCTCCTGTGGCGAGGGGATAAATCCCCTCGCCACAAAGGTGCTCGGCTTGATTGCTTGAAGCTGGTCCGGTATCAGTTTTTCAGCGTCGGCACCTTGCGCGGCGCCATGAAGTACAGCCAGGTCAGGGCAATGAAGTACATCGCCGGAATCAGCGTGAACAGCACGGTGTAGTTGTTATTGGTGATCGTCAGGATGTGGCCCACCAGTTGGGTCATGAACATCCCGCCGATGGCCGCGCACATGCCGCCGAAGCCGAACACCGTGCTCATCATGTGCTTGGGTGTGTAGTCCATCACCAGGCTCCAGATGTTGGCAGTCCAGGCCTGGTGCGCGCCGATGGCCAGGGAAATGGCAAACACCGCCATCCACAGGTTGCTTGCGCCGGCCGCCATGATCACGCCGATGATGCAGCAGGCGAACAACAGCATGGACACCAGTCGCGCCTTGATCGGATTGAGGCCGCGACCGATCAGGAACGAAGACAGGATGCCGCCGCCCACGCTGCCGAAGTCGGCGGTGAGGTAGATGATGATCAACGGAATACCCATCTGGGTCACGTTGATGCCCAGGTTGTATTGCTGGTTCAGGAACGGCGGCAACCAATAGAGGTAGAACCAGAACACCGGTGCGGTGATCGAGTAGGCCAGGGCGAACGCCCAAGTGCCACGCATGCGCAGGATCCGGGAGAAGGGCACGCGGACCTGGTCTGGCTCGTCCTGGGCCTGGATGTAGTCCAGTTCCGACTGTTTGACGCGGGGATGATCTTCCGGGTTGAAGTATTTCAGGCCCCAGAACAGTAGCCAGATCCCGCCCAGCGCGGCCATGCACAGGAACGCGGCCTGCCAGCCCCATACGTGCAGGACCAGCGGCAGCAGCATCGGGGTGAACATCGCGCCGACGTTGGTCCCAGCGTTGAAAATGCCAGTGGCCACCGCCCGTTCACCGGCCGGGAACCACAGCCGCGTGGTCTTCACGCAGGCCGGGTAGTTGGCAGCTTCGGTCAGGCCCAGGATAAAGCGGCAGACCATGAAGCCCACTGCCGAGGTGGCCAGGCCGTGGGCGCCGGTCGCCAGGCTCCAGAGCAGCACGGCGCAGAAGAACACGCGCTTGACGCCGATCCGGTCGATCAGCCGCCCTTGCAACACGAAGCCGACGGCATAACCGACCTGGAACCAGAAGTTGATGTTGGCGTAATCCATCGCCGTCCAGCTCATCTCCTTGGCAAGAATCGGCTGCATCACGCCCAGGGCGGCGCGGTCGATGTAGTTCAGGGTGGTGGCAAAAAACACCAGGGCGAGCATGCCCCAACGGGTCTTGCCTACGGCCATGGCGCCGCGGATCTTGTCACCGATGCCACTGGTCGAGACACCCAGGCCGGGGGCCAGGCGGGAGCTTTGGGAAGGAATCATAGCGGGTACCCGTTTTTGAAATTCTTATGGTTGGTCTGGGTCTGTCCATTGATGCCGGCGGCCAGGGCCTGCGTCAATGTGGGAGCGATGGTGCGCAGTGAGCAAAAAATCGTCAATTCGGCAATCGGCATTTTGTTCGATAATCGCCCAAAAAACTAACTGGATGGTACATATTAAATTGCTGAAAGAAACCGGCAGCTCAATAATCGGCTGACTCTTTAAAAAGCGGCGCACCTTTTGTAGCCGATGCCTGTCCCGGGAGCCGAAGTCATGCAGCGTTCCATTGCCACCGTGTCCTTGAGCGGTACCTTGCCGGAAAAACTCGAAGCCATTGCCGCCGCCGGTTTTGACGGGGTGGAAATCTTCGAGAACGACCTTCTCTATTACGATGGCAGCCCTCGGGAAATCAGGCAGATGTGCGCCGATCTGGGCATTGCCATCACCTTGTTCCAACCGTTTCGTGACTTCGAAGGCTGCCGCCGCGATCGCCTGGCGCGCAACCTGGAGCGCGCCGAGCGCAAGTTCGACCTGATGCAGGAGCTGGGCACCGATCTGGTGCTGGTGTGCAGCAACGCCTCGGCCGACAGCGTCGGTGATGAACAGATCCTGGTCGATGACCTGCGCTTGCTCGCCGAACGCGCCGGTGCGCGTGGCTTGCGTATCGGTTACGAAGCGCTGGCCTGGGGGCGGCACGTCAATACGTATCAACAGGTCTGGAACATCGTGCGCCAGGCCGATCACCCCAGCCTCGGCGTGTTGCTCGACAGCTTCCACACCTTGTCCCTCAAGGGCGATCCGAGTGCGATTGCCGAGATCCCCGGCGAGAAAATTTTCTTCGTACAAATGGCCGACGCGCCGATCCTGGCGATGGATGTGCTGGAGTGGAGTCGGCATTTCCGCTGCTTCCCCGGGCAGGGTGAATTCGATTTGCCTGGCTTCCTGGCGCCGATCATCAAGAGCGGCTACACCGGGCCGTTGTCCCTGGAAATCTTCAACGACGGCTTCCGCGCCGCGCCGCCACGGGCCAATGCCGCCGACGGTCTGCGCTCGCTGCTGTACCTGGAAGAAAAGACCCGCCAGCGCCTGGCCGAAGAAGCGCCGTCCACCGGCAATGCCGATATCCTTTTCGCCACACCGCCGGCGAGTGAATACAACGGCATCGAGTTTCTCGAGTTTGCTGTGGACGATAACCTCGGCGCCAAACTGTCCCATTGGCTGGAGCGGCTGGGCTTCGTCAAGGCCGGTCAGCATCGCTCCAAGAATGTGAGCCTGATGCGCCAGGGCGATATCAACCTGATCCTCAACACTGAGCCGTACTCCTTCGCCCACAGCTTCTTCGAAGCTCATGGACCATCGTTGTGCGCCACTGCCGTGCGGGTGAAAAACAGCGCCAGTGCCCTGGAACGGGCGGTGGCCTACAAGGGTCAGCCTTATCGCGGGTTGGTGGGCCCCAACGAACTGGAACTGGCGGCGGTGCGTGCCCCGGACGGCAGCCTGATCTACCTGGTGGATCAGGAAGCCGACGTTTACGGCACCGATTTCAACTTGCAGCCCGGTGCCGTGATTGGCGCCGGACTCAAGCGCATCGATCACATGGCGATGGCGCTGCCGGCCGACAGCCTCGACAGTTGGGTGCTGTTCTACAAGAGCCTGCTGGATTTCGAGGCCGATGACGAAGTCGTCTTGCCCGACCCTTATGGCCTGGTAAAAAGCCGTGCGTTGCGTAGCCGCTGCAGTTCGATCCGCTTGCCGCTGAACATTTCCGAGAACCGCAATACCGCGATCTCACACGCACTGTCGAGTTATCGCGGTTCGGGGGTGCATCACATCGCTTTCGACTGCGACGACATCTTCGCCCAGGTCAGCCGTGCCAAGGAAGCTGGTGTGCCGTTGCTGGACATCCCGCTCAACTACTACGACGACCTGGCGGCGCGGTTCGATTTCGATGATGAGTTTCTCAGCGAACTGGCGTATTTCAACGTGCTGTACGACCGCGACGCCCAGGGTGGCGAGCTGTTTCACGTCTACACCGAGCCGTTCGAGGGGCGGTTTTTCTTTGAAATCATCCAACGCAAGAACGGTTATGCCGGTTACGGCGCGGCCAACGTTGCGGTGCGCCTGGCGGCCATGGCCAAGTCCCGCAGCGGTGGCTTGCGGCACGCCAAGTTGTAGGGAAATCGTAAATGCGGCGGTAAAGGGCAATGCCGTGGCTTCCTTCACTGCACGGTGCGGCCCATAATCGCCAGCCTGTGCAGTGATGGCCGTGAGCCCCGCAATGACTATGAATCCAGAGCTTTCCGCAGCGCTCGACGAACCCGTCGCCACGCCGCGCAAGAGTCGCAAGAACAACCCGGAGAAGACCCGGGAGAACATTCTTCAGGAAGCCATCGTCGAGTTCGTCCAGCAAGGCCTGGCTGGCGCCCGGGTCGACGCCATCGCCGAGCGCATCCACACCTCCAAGCGCATGATCTACTATTACTTCGGCAGCAAGGAGCAGTTGTACGTCGAGGTGCTGGAAAAACTCTACGGGGATATCCGCACCACCGAGAGTCGCCTGCACCTGGCCGAGCTGGCCCCGGTCGACGCGATCCGGCGCCTGGTGGAGTTCACCTTCGACCACCATGACCGTAATGTGGATTTCGTGCGCATTGTCTGCATCGAGAACATCCACAACGCCGAATACGTGAAGCAGTCAGGCGCGATCAAGGCGATGACCAATACCATCCTCGATTCCCTGGGCGTGATCTTGCGGCGCGGTGCTGAAGAGGGCGTATTCCGTCCTGATCTCCAACCCCTGGACGTGCACTTGCTTATCAGTTCTTTCTGCTTTTACCGTGTGTCCAACCGCCAGACGTTCGGCGAGATCTTTCAGATCGACCTGTCGGATGAAGCGGTCAAGCAGCGGCATCGGCGGATGGTTTGTGAGTCGGTGTTGAGATACTTGCAGGCCTGATTCTGGAAACCTTGTGGGAGCGAGCCTGCTCGCGATAGCGGTATGCCAGTCAAGTCGATGCTGGCTGATCCACCGCTATCGCGAGCAGGCTCGCTCCCACAGGGAGTTATCACCAGGTCTTAGTGATTCATGCTCTGGAAATGCGCCAGCATCCGTTGTGCATCCGGCGCCACGCCGCTGAACAGTTCGAACGCCTTCACCGCTTGGAACACGGCCATGTTGCCGCCGTCCAGCGTGCGGCAGCCGAGGGCACGGGCGTTGCGCAGCAGTTCGGTTTCCAGTGGGAAGTAGACGATTTCCGCGACCCACAACTCGCCCCGCAACAGCTCGACCGGTACCGGCATGCCCGGTAGTTTTGCCATGCCCATGGGCGTGGTGTTCACCAGGCCGTCGGCATCGGCCATGGCGCTGGCCAAGTCATGCCCGGCCCGGGCGCGGCCTGCGCCGAAGTGTTGGTTGAGGTTATTAGCCAGGGCCTCGGCACGGCTGACTTCGACGTCAAAAATGCTCAGCGTCTGCACGCCTTCTGCCAGTAGCGCATGGGCCACCGCCGCGCCAGCGCCACCGGCGCCCATCTGGACCACGCGCTGGCGCGCCACATCTCCCAGGCCGCGCCGAAAACCTTCGGCGAACCCCAGGCAGTCGGTGTTGTGGCCAATGCGTTTGCCATTCTTGAGCACCACGGTATTCACTGCGCCAATGCCCCGGGCCTCCGGTGACAGTTCGTCCAGCAATGGGATGATCGCCTGCTTGCAGGGAAAGGTAATGTTCAGGCCGGTGAAGTCCATGCGCTCGGCGGCCTTGAGCAAATCGGGCAGGGCGCCGCTGTCGAGTTTCAGCGCGTCGAGGTCGATCAGCCGATAGAGGTAGCGCATGCCCTGGGCATCGCCTTCACGCTCATGCAGCGCCGGTGTGCGAGACGCCTGGATGCCCGCACCGATCAGGCCGGCCAGCACAGTGATATTCGACATGCTCATCAACCCTTCAAACGCTGACTGAAATGTTCCAGGGCCATGCGATAACCATGGCTGCCAAACCCGCACATCACGCCGATGGCGACCGATGAGACGAAGGAGTGGTGGCGAAAGGTTTCCCGGGCGTGGACGTTGGACAGGTGGACTTCGATGACCGGCACTTCGCTCGCCACCAGGGCGTCGCGGATTGCCACCGAGGTGTGGGTCCAGGCTGCCGGGTTGATGACGATGCCGGCGCATCGGCCGCGTGCGCCATGCACCCAGTCGAGCAACTCGCTTTCCTGGTTGGTCTGGCGAAACTCCACCGCCAGGCCGAATTCTTCGGCGGCGCGGCCGCACAGTGCCGAGATGTCGGCGAGGGTTTCGTGGCCATAAGTTGCCGGCTCGCGGGTGCCGAGCAGGTTCAGGTTCGGGCCGTTGAGCACCAGAACGATCGGAGGCATCGCAATTTCTCCACATTTTTATTGTTGGCGTCGGCCAGGTTCAGCCGGTGGAGATAAATTGTACTAGATGGTTAATTTGGTCAAACAAAGCAGCCGACATCGGCCAATAAGTGTTCGATGATCGAACATGACCTTTGTCGGGAGAGGAGGGAGGGCACTTGTGGCGAGGGCATTTATTTGTGGGAGCAAGCCTTGCTCCCACAGAGTTTTGCTCCGTCCAGCCCATAGGGGAGGACGCCCCAGCGTTTAACGCCGAGTCAACAACACCCCAGATTCCATGTGATGGGTCCAGGGAAATTGATCGAACAACGCGCAGCGCGTGATGCGGTGGGTGTCGTTCAGTTGCGCGATATTCGCGGCGAGGGTGTCAGGGTTGCAGGAGATGTACAGGATGTTGTCAAAACGGCGGGTCAGCTCGCAGGTGTCCGGGTCCATGCCGGCGCGGGGCGGGTCGACGAAGACGCTACCGAATTCATAGCTCTTGAGATCGATACCGTGCAAGCGACGGAAGGGCCGGACTTCGTTCAAGGCTTCGGTCAGTTCTTCGGCGGATAGACGTACCAGCGTGACGTTATCCACAGCGTTTTCGCTGAGGTTGCTCAACGCGGCATTCACCGAGGTCTTGCTGATCTCGGTGGCCAACACTTTGCGTACGCGAGTGGCCAGGGGCAATGTGAAGTTGCCGTTGCCGCAGTACAACTCCAGCAGATCGTCGGCGCGATCACCCAGCGCGTCATACGCCCAGTTGAGCATCTTCTGGTTCACCGTGCCGTTGGGCTGGGTGAAGGCGCCTTCGGGTTGGCGATAGCTGAAGGTCCGGCCGCCGACGTCGAGTTTCTCCACCACGTAGTCGTGGCCGATCACTTCGCGCTTGCCCTTGGAGCGACCGATGATGCTCACGCCCAGGTCGGTCGCCAGTTTCGCGGCCGCCGCGTGCCAGTGTTCATCCAGCGGGCGGTGATAGCACAGGGTGATCATCGCGTCGCCCGCCAGGGTGGTCAGGAACTCCACCTGGAACAGCTTGTGGCTCAAGGGCGCGCTGGCCTGCCAGGCGGCCTTGAGCTGCGGCATCAACTGGTTGATGCGCAGGCTGGCGATGGGAAATTCCTCGATGAGGATCGGTGTGCGCTTGTCGTCCTGGGAGAACATTGCGTAGTGCCGTTCGCCGGCCTCGCGCCACAGGCGGAATTCGGCCCGCAGGCGAAAGTTTTTCAGGGGCGAATCGAACACCGCAGGTTCTGGTGCATCGAACGGGGCCAACAGGTCACGCAAGCGGGTGACCTTGTCCTGCAACTGGGCGGCATAGGCCTGGGAATCAAAAGTCATGCGTTGAACCAACCCAATTTGATCACGAACAGGATCGACAGAATGACCAGCGCCGGGTTCAGCTCACGGCCACGACCCGACACCAGCTTGATGGCGGTCCAGGCGATGAAGCCGAAGGCGATGCCGTTGGCGATGGAATAGGTGAAGGGCATCGCCAGGGCGGTGACCACCACGGGGGCGGCGACGGTGATGTCGTCCCAGTCGATTTCCGCCAGGCCCGAGGTCATCAGCACGGCGACGAACAGCAAGGCTGGGGCGGTGGCGAAAGGCGGGACACTGGCGGCCAGTGGCGAGAAGAACAGCGCCAGCAGGAACAGGATCGCCACGACGATGGCGGTCAGGCCGGTGCGGCCGCCAGCGCTGACGCCCGCTGCCGACTCGATGTAGCTGGTGGTGGTGGAGGTGCCCAGCAGCGAACCGGCCATGGCGGCGGTGCTGTCGGCGATCAGCGCACGGCCCATCTTCGGCATATGGCCGTCCTTGCCCATCAGCCCGGCGCGCTTGGCGACGCCGATCAGGGTGCCGGAGTTGTCGAACAGGTCGACGAACAGGAAGGCGAAGATCACGCTCACCAGGCCAATGTCCAGGGCGCCCTTGATGTCCAGTTGCAGGAACGTTGGGGCCAGGGACGGTGGCGCGGAAATGATGCCGCCAAACGGGGTGAAGCCCATCAGGATCGAGACTATGGTGACCGCCAGGATGCCGATCAGTACCGCGCCGCGTACTTTCAGTGCTTCGAGGGCGACGATCAGGATGAAACCAAGGGTGGCGAGGATTGGCGCCGGCTGTTTCAAGTCGCCGAGGCCGACCATGGTCGCCGGGTTTTTCACCACGATGCCGGCATTGTTCAGGGCGATCAGCGCCAGGAACAGGCCGATACCGGCGGCAATGGCCGAACGCAGGGGCAGCGGGATGCTGTTGATGATCCATTCGCGGATGCGGAAGATCGAGAGAATGAAGAACAGCACGGCGGAGATGAACACTGCGCCCAGCGCCACTTGCCAGGTGTGGCCCATGTGCAGGACCACGGTGTAGGTGAAGAAGGCATTCAGGCCCATGCCCGGGGCGAGGGCGATCGGGTAGTTGGCGATCAGGCCCATGACCGTGGAGCCGATGGCCGCGGCCAGGCAGGTGGCGACGAACACCGCGCCTTTGTCCATGCCGGTTTCGCCGAGGATGCTCGGGTTGACGAACAGAATGTAGGCCATGGCCAGGAAGGTCGTGACGCCCGCCAGGATCTCGGTCCGCACGTTGGTGTTGTGTGCCTTGAGTTGAAACAGCCTTTCCAGCATGTCTGCTCCCCGTGGCGCGCCCGGCGCCGTGAATGTATCGACCTCAACAGCAAAGCACAGGTCGCCAGCGGCGCCCGGGAATTTTCTGTGGGTCGGAAAAAGCCGCGCATCATACCAGCAGCGTAGCGTTGTGGCTGCGATCGTCGTCGATGTTTTGCCAACGCGCCAAGTGGGCCATACTGCGCGCGGTTCCGGGAGGTCTCTATGGTTCGCATGAATAAACAGCTGATGGCGGCAGTGGGCTGCACCCTGGGGCTGTGGTTGCCCGGCCAGGCTGCGGATGCCGCGTCGGCACCACCGCTGAGTGAGGTCAAGGTGCTCAAGGTCGAGTCGCCGGCCTGTGGCTTCGAGGACATCGCCTTGGGGCAGGCGCAGACGCGTTGCGATCACAGTGGCCCGAATATCAAGGTCTACGTGCTGGAGGTCGGCTATGGCCGTCAACCCCATGTCACCCTGGACGGCTTTGAAGTCGACGGCACCCGCTCGCCGGTGTGCGCGTACAGCAATGGCAATCTCAATGACTGCTCGGTGCGGACCAAAGTCGTGGGCTATTTGTACGTCTTCGACCTGAAGGGTAAGCAAGAGGGGACCTTCAGCTTCAGCAACATCTCGATCAACGCGCCGGGCAACCGGATGTCGACCCAGCTGTACATCAAATAACCGCTACCCCATGCAGGAGTTGTCGAGCGAAGCGAGGCTGCGATCTTTACCCCCACGCTTGAATCTCAAGCGCATATCAAAAGATCGCAGCCTTCGGCAGCTCCTACACTACAAGCATCATCCAGCGGAGAGCGCCCATGATTCCTGGAACCAAGATCCCCCGAGCCCTGATAGCCGTCGCCGAGGGTGTCGACGACTTGCAGACGGTCACCCTGATCGACGTGTTGCGTCGAGCGCAGATCGAAACCGTGGTGGCGAGCATCGAAGGGCGGCGTATGCTCACCTGCGCCCGCGGCACGCGCCTGACGGCCGATGGCATGCTGGTGGACATGCTCGTGCAGGATTTCGACCTGATCGTCCTGCCGGGCGGCATCATCGGTGCCCAACACCTGGCGGCCCATCAGCCGCTGCAACAACTGATCAAGGGCCAGGCCGCCACCGGACGTTTCTTCGCCGCCATCGCCGAAGCCCCGGCCCTGGCGCTACAGGCATTCGGCGTCCTGCGCCAGCGGCGCATGACCTGCCTGCCGGCGGTGAGCCAGCAACTGTCCGGTTGCAGCTTCGTCGATCAACCCGTGGTGGTGGACGGCAACTGCATCACCGCCCAAGGCTCGGCTGCCGCCCTGGCGTTTGCCTTGATGCTGGTGGAACAACTCAGCGGCAAGGGCGTAAGAAGCGTGGTGGCGGCGGAGCTGCTGGCCTGACACTCGTCAAGCCGACACCGGCCTGTGGTACCGCTATCGCGAGCAGGCTCGCTCCCACAGGGATTTATGGTGGATGCAGGATCTATGAGCACCCGAGAACCCATGTGGGAGCGAGCCTGCTCGCGATGGCGTCAGCACATTCAACCTCAGTGCAAGCTGACCCACTGAAGGCGCTGGCTTCCAACGTCAATCATTTGCCTTGAACGCTTCACCCCACCCAGAAGTCGTACCCCTTATGACGGCGGTTTCCCAAAACGCCGCGAGTACGACCAACCGTGAGGTGTTCCATGAGCGCGACCTTGTCCGAAGCGACGCCGGCGGCCTTCGTCCGTCACCCGATTCGCCTGACACTCAATGGCCAGGCACGTGAGCTGCAGGTGCTGCCCTGGACCACGCTGCTGGACCTGCTGCGCGAGCAATTGGACCTGGTGGGCAGCAAGAAGGGCTGCGACCACGGCCAGTGTGGCGCCTGCACGGTGCTGCGCGATGGCAAGCGAATCAACGCCTGCCTGACCCTGGCCGTGATGTGCGACGGTGCCGAGTTGACCACCGTTGAAGGCCTGGCTGGCGATGATGCCTTGCATCCCATGCAGCAGGCGTTCATCACCCATGACGCGTTCCAGTGCGGTTACTGCACGCCGGGGCAGATCTGTTCAGCGGTGGGGCTGGTCAACGAGGGCAGGGCGCAGACCCGCGCAGAGATCGTTGAACTGATGAGCGGCAATCTTTGCCGGTGCGGCGCCTACAACAACATTCGTGATGCTATCGAAGAGGCTTTGCCGCTCTGCCAGCAACCGGGAGGTGATCAATGAATCCCTTCCACTACAGCAAGCCAGACACCGTGCAGGCCGCCGTCGACTTGTCGAGCCCGGTGTCACGTTTCATCGCCGGCGGCACCAATCTGCTGGACCTGATGAAAGAGAACCTCACCCGCCCCGAACACCTGATCGACATTACCGGGCTGCCCCTGGCGGACCTCAGCGAAACCCCTTCCGGCGGGGTGATGATCGGTGCGCTGGTGAGCAATGCCGACCTGGCCTGGCACCCCTGGATCGAACGCCGCTATCCGCTGCTGTCCCAGGCGATCCTGGCCGGCGCCTCGCCGCAGTTGCGCAACATGGCCAGCACTGGCGGCAACCTGTTGCAACGCACCCGCTGCTATTACTTCTATGACGCCAGCGTGCCGTGCAATAAACGCCGACCCGGCAGCGGTTGCCCGGCCCGCAACGGTTTGAACCGGATCCACGCGATCTTCGGTGCCAGCGAACAATGTGTCGCCACTCATCCTTCCGACATGTGCGTGGCCTTGGCGGCCTTGGAGGCGGTGGTCCATGTCCTGGGGCGGGGTGGCGCGCGGACCATCGAGTTTGCCGACTTCCATCGCTTGCCCGGTGATGCCCCGGAACGGGATAACCAACTGGCCGATGATGAGCTGATCACTGCTATTGAGTTGCCTGCCGCCGGTTTTGCCGACCATAGCCACTACCTGAAGATCCGTGACCGCGCCTCCTACGCTTTTGCGCTGGTCTCGGTGGCGGCGGCGCTGGAGTTGGACGGGCCGGTGATTCGCCAGGCGCGCCTGGCCCTTGGCGGCGTGGCGCACAAACCCTGGCGCGACCGGGCTGTGGAGAGCTGGCTGGCCGGGCAGACCGTCAGTCGCGAAACCTTCACTGCCGCCGCCGATGCGCTGCTGCAAAACGCCGAGCCGTTGGAGCACAACGGCTTCAAGGTCCGATTGGCGCGCCGGGCAATTGTCCGCGCCTTGAGTGATGCCGCATTGGGTTGCGCACCGCAGGGAGGACACGCCTGATGAACGCTTCGAGCAAATCCATAGGGCAGCCACTGGACCGCGTCGATGGCCTGCTCAAGGTCACGGGCCAGGCTCGTTATGCCGGTGAGTACCCCGAGGACGGCCTGCTGCACGGCAGCGTCGTGTCCGGCACTCTCGCTCGCGGCCGCGTGCTGCGCATCGATGCCTCCCGAGCCCTGGCGCTGCCCGGTGTGGTCGCGGTCATCGATCACACCAATCGGCCGAGGATCGCCAGCTACGATGAGCCCTACCAGGATGCCGATGCGGCGGACGGCTCGCCGTTCCGGCCGCTGTACAACGACCACGTGCTCTACAGCGGCCAGCCATTGGCCCTGGTGGTCGCGGAAAACCTTGAGCTGGCCCGGTATGCAGGTTCCCTGGTTGAAATCGAATACGAGGCCCAGGAGCATCAGACCGATCTGATCACTCTGCAAAACGACGCCCATCCGGCACCGGCCGAACTGCCCAAGCCCCGTGGGAATTTTCAGGGCGAGTACGCCAGCGCCGCGCTCAGCGTGGATGTGTCCTACAGCACGCCGATTGAACACCACAACCCGATGGAGCCACACGCCTCCACCGTGCTGTATCAGCCTGATGGCAGCCTGCACATCCACGACAAGACCCAAGGCACGCAAAACTGCCAGGCCTATGTGCAAAAAGTGTTCGGGCTGGAGAAAGAGCAGGTGCGAGTGTTCGCCGCGTTTGTCGGCGGCGCCTTCGGTTCAGGGCTGCGCCCGCAGTACCAATTACCTTTGGCGGTGATGGCGGCGCTGGCCCTCAAGCGCTCCGTGCGGGTCAGCCTGACGCGCCAACAGATGTTTACCTTTGGCTATCGGCCGCGAACCCTCCAGCGCGTGCAACTGGGGGCGGCGGCCAACGGTCGCTTGCTGGCCGTGGCGCACACCGCCGTCGGCCAGACTTCGCGCTTCGAGGACTTCACCGAGCACGTGGTGGAGTGGAGCGGCATGCTCTATCACTGCGATAACGTCCAGTTGACTTACAAACTCGTGCCCCTGGACGTCTACACGCCCCTGGACATGCGCGCGCCCGGTGCCGCCCTTGGGCTGATTGGCCTGGAATGCGCCATGGATGAACTGGCCTGTGCCCTGGCGCTCGATCCGGTCCAGTTGCGGTTGATCAACTACGCCGAGCGCAACGAGAACGAAGGTAAGCCGTATTCCAGCAAAGAGTTGCGCGAGTGTTATGCCCAGGGCGCCCGTCGTTTCGGCTGGGACAAGCGCAACCCGGAGCCGCGCAGCATGCGTGAGGGGCGGCAACTGGTGGGTTGGGGCATGGCCGGTGGTGTATGGGAGGCCATGCAGCAGAAAGCCAGCGCCCGGGCCTCGCTGGACCTCGATGGCAAGCTGACTGTCAGCAGCGCCACCACGGATATCGGCACCGGGACCTACACGGTCATGACCCAGATCGCCGCCGAGGCGTGCGGTGTTGCCCTTGAGGACGTCACGTTTGTCCTGGGTGATTCGTCGCTACCCACCGCGCCATTGCAGGGCGGTTCGTTCACGGTTTCGTCGGTGGGCACCGCCGTGCAGCAAGCCTGTGAAGCGCTGAAGGAAAAACTCCTGGCCGTGGCTCGCCAGGCGTGTCCGGCCTTCGGTGGCGCGACCCTTGAACAAGTGACGTTTGTGGATGGCCAACTGCGGCTGGGCGAAGCGAGCGTTGCATTAGCGGAGTTGGCGCAGAAAAGCGGCGAGACCCCGTTGCAAGCCCAGGTCACGGCCAAGCCGGATGAAAAACGCCAGGCCTACGCCACGGCCACGCACTCGGCGGTGTTCGTTGAAGTGCTGGTGGATGAAGACCTGGGGACGGTGAAGGTCAACCGCGTGGTGAGCGCCATCGCCGCCGGCCGGGTCGTCAACCCGAAAACCGCCCGCAGCCAGATTCTCGGTGGCGTGGTGTGGGGCGTCGGCATGGCTTTGCACGAAGAAACCCTGACCGATCACACCCTGGGTCGCCACATGAATCACAACCTGGCCGAGTATCACGTGCCGGTCAGTGCCGACATCGGCGACATAGAGGTGATTTTTGTCGAGGAGCGTGACGAGATCGTCAATGCGCTGGGTTCCAAGGGCGTGGGTGAAATCGGCATCGTCGGGGTGGCCGCGGCGGTGGCCAATGCGATTTACCATGCCACCGGCAAGCGGGTGCGGGACTTCCCCATCACCCTCGACAAGTTGCTCTAGGCTTTTGCTTCGTCCACCGGTTCGTGCATCCGGTCACGGTTGGCCAGGGTCGGGAACAGTTTGATCCAGGCCCCGGTCACCAGCAGCGTGCCGATGCCGCCCATGACCACCGCCGGCACGGTGCCGAACCAGTGGGCGGTGAGGCCGGACTCGAACTCGCCCAGCTGGTTCGAAGCGCCGATGAACAGCCCGTTCACCGCGCTGACCCGGCCACGCATTTCATCCGGTGTTTCCAACTGCACGAAGGAGGCGCGGATGACCATGCTGATCATGTCCGCCGCGCCCAACACCACCAGCACCGCCAGGGAAAACCAGAACGAGGTGGAGAGGCCGAAGGCAATGGTGGCGACGCCGAACACGCCCACCGCAGTGAACATCACTCGGCCGACCTTGCGCTCCACGGCAAACCGCGCCAGCCACAGCGACATCAGCAAGGCCCCGACCGCCGGCGCCGAGCGCAACAGACCCAGGCCCCAGGGACCGGTGAGCAGGATGTCCTTGGCGAACACCGGCAGCAGCGCCGTCGCGCCGCCGAGCAAAACCGCGAACAGGTCCAGGGAAATCGCGCCGAGAATGTCCGGGCGACTGCGAATGAAGCGAATCCCGGCCAGCAATGAATCCAGCGTCGCCTTGCCTTTGTTCAGCGGCGTCTGCCGAGCGGGCAGGTTGAGCATCAGGCAACAGGCGATGAGGTAGAGCACCACGGTCGGTCCATAGACCCAGATGCTGCCGAAGGCATAGAGCAGGCCGCCGAGTGCCGGGGCGACGATGGTGGCCGATTGCTGGGCCGATTGCGCGGCGGCCACGGCCCGGGGAAACAGGCCCGCCGGCACGATACTGGGCAGCAGCGCCTGGGTGGTGGGCATCTCGAAGGAGCGGGCGGCGCCCAGGAGGAAGGCAAGGATGAAGATCATTTCCCGGGTGACATTGTCGGTGGCGCTGCCGATCACCAGGGCCAGGGCAATCATTGCCTGCAATGACTGGCAAATGGCCGCGACCTTGCGCCGGTCATAGCGGTCAGCCACATGCCCGGTGTGAAGCATGAACAGCACGCGCGGGGCAAACTCCACCAACCCCACCAGGCCCAAGTCGAGGACGTTGCCGGTCAGTTGATAGAGGTTCCAGCCAATGGCCACGGTGAGCATCTGGAAGCCGCTGGCGGTGAATATCCGTGCCAGCCAGAAGGCGATGAAGGGACGATGGTGACGGAGCAGCAGCGGCGCTTGGCTGGGCATCTATGACGGGTCCGGTGGTGAAGACCACGAGATTATCACCGAGCTGTAACAGGAAGTTGCGTTGGCTGGAAAAATAGTTAGCCAAACATCTACTTTTCACCTAGCACGCTTTTTTTGTGGCGAGGGGATTTATCCCCGCTCGAGTGCGCAGCGCTCGCAAAAGCTTGGGGCCGCTTCGCGCCCCAGCGGGGATAAATCCCCTCGCCACAACAGTGCACTCCTCAAGATTCAAGGAATCCTGGTTTGGAGCAGGGTTTCGACACTGAGACAACCTGCCACGCGACAAAAGACCACGCCGTCCATCGGTAATAATGCGACTACTCTTTGAGCATTGCTTGATCCAGATCAATACCTCTCGGGGCGTTGGGCTGGCGGCCATCCGGCCAGAGTCCTGCGTTGTGACGGTTATAAAAAGAACGATTTGAAAAGCATCGCACTCCATATCCCTGGGGATTGTGATGCAGGCCCCGCCCGCAGCCGGTTTTACCTGACAGAGGAAGACTTATGTTCGGTTTGGAGGCGCTCGATCTCGCCCGAATCCAGTTCGCGTTCACCATCTCGTTCCACATCCTGTTCCCGGCCATCACCATTGGCCTGGCGAGTTACCTGGCGGTACTCGAAGGCTTGTGGCTCAAGACTCGCGACGATACCTATCGCGACTTGTACCACTTCTGGTCGAAGATCTTCGCCGTCAACTTCGGCATGGGCGTGGTGTCCGGCTTGGTCATGGCCTATCAGTTCGGCACCAACTGGAGCCGCTTTTCGGACTTCGCCGGGGCGGTGACCGGACCGCTGCTGACCTACGAAGTGCTCACGGCGTTCTTCCTCGAGGCGGGTTTCCTGGGGGTGATGCTGTTCGGCTGGAATCGCGTTGGCCGTGGCTTGCACTTCTTCTCCACGGTGATGGTGGCGATCGGTACGTTGATCTCGACCTTCTGGATCCTGTCCTCCAATAGCTGGATGCAGACTCCGCAGGGTTACGAAATCGTCGATGGCCGGGTGATTCCGGTGGACTGGCTGGCGGTGGTGTTCAACCCCTCGTTCCCCTATCGCCTGCTGCACATGTCCACGGCGGCGTTCGTTGCGACGGCGTTCTTCGTCGGTTCATCGGCCGCCTGGCACCTCTTGCGCGGTCGCGATACCCCGGCCATCCGCCGGATGCTGTCGATGGCGATGTGGATGGCCTTGCTGGTGGCACCGATACAGGCGGTCATCGGCGACTTCCATGGCCTGAACACCCTCAAGCATCAACCGGCGAAGATCGCGGCCATCGAGGGCCACTGGGAAAACGTCGGCAATGAGCCCACCCCGCTGATCCTGTTCGGCTGGCCAGACATGCAGGCCGAGAAGACTCGCTTCGCCGTGGAAATCCCCTATCTGGGAAGCCTGATCCTGACTCACAGCCTGGACAAACAGGTGCCGGCCCTCAAGGAGTTCCCTCCTGAGGACCGACCGAACTCGACCATCGTGTTCTGGTCGTTCCGGGTCATGGTCGGCCTTGGATTGCTGATGATCTTCACTGGCCTGTGCAGTCTATGGCTGCGCCGCAACGATCGGATCTACCAATCACGACCGTTCCTCCACATGGTGTTGTGGATGGGCCCCTCCGGCCTGGTCGCGATCCTGGCCGGCTGGTTCACCACGGAGATCGGCCGCCAACCCTGGGTGGTCTATGGCTTGATGCGCACGGCCGATGCTTCCTCCGGCCACAGTTTCGCGCAGATGAGCATCACCCTGGTGCTGTTCGTCGTGGTGTATTTCGCGCTGTTCGGCGCGGGCTTGAGCTACATGATGCGTCTGGTGCGCAAGGGGCCGCAGGTCCACGAAACCGAGCCGAGCGATGGTGGCCCGGGCCAGAAACGTACGCCGGCCCGGCCATTGTCGGCCGCCGATGACGATGTGGACCAAAACGACCGCTCGAACAAGGGGAATTGAGTCATGGGTATTGATCTTCCGCTGATCTGGGCCGTGGTCATCATCTTCGGCATCATGATGTACGTGATCATGGACGGCTTCGACCTGGGGATCGGCATTCTCTTCCCCTTCGTCAAGGGTGAGCGCGACCGCGACGTGATGATGAACACCGTGGCGCCGGTCTGGGACGGTAACGAAACCTGGCTGGTGCTCGGTGGTGCCGGGCTGTTCGGGGCATTTCCGCTGGCTTATTCGGTAGTGCTTTCGGCACTGTACCTGCCGTTGATCCTGATGCTCATCGGGTTGATCTTCCGCGGCGTGGCCTTCGAATTCCGCTTCAAGGCCAAGGCCGAGAAGCGCCACCTGTGGGACAAGGCATTCATTGGTGGTTCGCTGACGGCCACTTTCTTCCAGGGGGTGGCGCTGGGGGCATTCATTGATGGCTTCGAGGTGGTCAATCGCCAGTTCGCCGGCGGCTCCTTGGACTGGTTCACGCCATTCACGGTGTTCTGTGGCTTGGCGTTGATCGCCGCCTATGCGTTGCTTGGCTGCACCTGGCTGATCATGAAGACCGAGGGCAAGCTGCAAGAGCAGATGCATGACCTGGCGCGGCCGCTGGCGTTCGTGGTGTTGGCGGTGATCGGTATCGTCAGCATCTGGACACCGCTGGCCCACGCGGACATCGCCGCCCGCTGGTTCACCCTGCCGAACCTGTTCTGGTTCCTGCCGGTGCCGATCCTGGTGCTGGTGACCATGTACGGCTTGTTCCGCGCGGTGGCGCGTAACGCCAACTACACGCCATTCATCCTGACCCTGGTGTTGATTTTCCTCGGCTACAGTGGCCTGGGCATCAGCCTGTGGCCGAATATCGTGCCGCCATCGATCTCGATCTGGGACGCCTCGTCACCGCCCCAGAGCCAAGGCTTCATGTTGGTCGGCACGCTGTTCATCATTCCGTTGATCCTGGTGTACACCTTCTGGAGCTACTACGTGTTCCGCGGCAAGGTGACCCATGATGATGGTTACCATTGAGGACGTTGAGCATGGCCAAACCTGACTTGAAGGACATCGAGGCCGCCGAACGCAAGCCGCTTTGGCAGCGGCTCGGCTGGCTGGCGCTGATCTGGGCCGGCAGTGTGCTGGCGTTGTTCATCGTCGCCAGCCTGATGCGGATGTTCATGAATGCCGCGGGGCTGACCACCCACTGATTTCCCTGTGGGAGCAAGCTTTGCGCCCACAGAGGACGATTTATTTCCGGGCTTTGAGTATCACGAACTTCGGCGTGGCGGCCACTTGTTCGACGCCTCGGAACAACCGCGCCAGTTTGCTGTGGTAGCCCAGGTGCCGGTTGCCGACGATGTACAGCGCGCCACCCACCACCAACGCTTCGCGAGCCTGCTGGAACATTCGCCAGGCGAGGAAATCGCCCACCACTTGCTGCTGGTGGAAAGGCGGATTGCATAACACCACATCCAGCGACTGCGCCTCTTGTCCCGCCAGGCCATCGCCGGCCCGGATGATCACTTCCCTATCGCCCAAGGCCGCACGCCAGTTCTCGGCGGCCGATTGCACGGCCATATACGACTCGTCCACCAGGGTGTAGTGGGCGTCGGGGTTTTGCAGGGCACTGGCGATGGCGAGCACGCCGTTGCCGCAGCCCAGGTCCGCGACACGGGCTGTCCCGAGGTTTTTCGGCAGATGTGGCAGGAACGCGCGGGTACCGATGTCCAGGCCTTCGCGGCAGAACACGTTGGCATGGTTGAGCAGTTCGATCTTCGGTTCGTCCAGCCAGTAACGCGTGGGGTAGGGCGATACGCTGGGCGGCTTGGCTTGCGGCGTGGCGATCAACAGGCGGGCTTTTTTCTGCGCCAGGGAGGCCTGCACCGGGCCAATATAGCGCTCCAGCAAATCGCCGGCGGCCCGCGGCAAGTGCTTGATCATGGCCCCGGCAATCACCTGGGCGCCTGGTGCCAGTTGGCCTTGCAGGCGAATCAGCTGTTCCTCCAGCAGGGCCAGGGTTTTCGGTACTTTGACCAGGACACGATCGAATGGGCCGGTCGGGGGCTCGCTGGCAGGCAACGTCGGCACCGCATCGAAGGGGCGACCGTTGCGCACCAGGTTTTTCTCCAGCGCCTGCAATGCCAGGAAGGAATCATTGCTGCTGGTTACTTGGACCTTGCCGGCCAGGCTGGCCGCCAGGGCGCCGAAGCCGTCATTGAGCACCAGGACCCGAGTCTGCGCGCTCGGCTGTTGTTCGGCCAGGTACGCGAGCAGGTATTCATCGGCTGCATCGAAGGCTTGCAGTGGTTCGTTCTGCTGTTCGGGTTGGCGGATCAGGTCGAGTTGGGCGAAGGGGCTGTCGAGCAGGGGCATGGCTGGGGACTCTGGAGATCAACGAATATCCCGCTGCCTGGAGGTAGGTGTCTGTGCGGGACCGCCTGAATGAACTGCGTCGCGTGCAAGAAGCGGCATCATTCAAGTGGGACCGTAAATGGTACGTTTTTTTGTTGCACATTACTCGCAGGTTTTCGGCTTGGCGCTGCCACTCCACTGTTCAGATCACATGGATCTGGGCCGCTTTTGCCACCGCTGAAATTTTATTGCTGACGTTCAGTTTCCGCATGCAGCTGCACACATGGAAGTTCACGGTTCGTTCGGAAAGACAGAGAATCCTGCCCACTTCCGACGCTGTCTTGCCTTCGGCAGACCACCTCAACACCTCGATCTCTCTGGGCGACAGGTGGTATTTGGGCTTGACTGCCAGGGCGTCAGACAATTTTTTGCTGGCGAGTACGTGCAGCCTTTGACTGGCGAAGATGGCATAGCCGAGATTTGCGTAGTGTTCCTCGATATCAATGGGGCAATGACTCCGGGCCAGGCTGAACAGGCTGCAACGTGACCCCTGGTCATCATGAACGGCTTGGGTCCAGCCGTACTTGAGTCCCTGTCGATTAAGTTCTCGCCATAACTTGGGGGCCTGAGCGAAAACAGTCTCATCCCATAAAATGGGGAGTAGTGATTGATTGCAATGTGCTACTAATGGATCGTTCGATGCATAGCCATTCTGTTCATAAAGTCTGTCCCATCCATAAGGGTAGTTATTGAGGTTCACCTTGCTGGTGTGCTTGTCGGGGCTTCCGAGATAGGCTGAAAATGCGCAATATTCAAATCCCTGATTGTTAAAGAAATTCAGGACCAGACGATAGGCCGTCTGCAGGTCTTTTTCACAAGACAACTTTCTCAATAGCAAGTCCTTCCACTTTTCCATCGCTCTCTCCTGGGTTGATTCGTCCATGCGGATCCAATCCATGATGCGAAATTTCAGTGTAGGACTATTCTTAGTTTGTAGTGAGTTTTTTTTGATTTGCTTACATTGAGGGATGTTTAAAAAAATAAACTTTTTAATTAATTATTACTACAGCTACTGCGGTTTTGTATAGGTTTGGTAAAGGTTTTTGCCGGGTGGCGCGAAATTAGTGGTTAAAGTGCTATTGCTCACCGTTGGTGGTGGAGACGCTCGCTTTGCGGGACACTGTGAGTCTTGTCCCATTGGAGTGGCTCATGACCGACAGCGCAGAGAAGTTCACCCGCCAGACCCTGCTCGATGTCCAGCCGTTGACATCTCATTTGTTTACTTTGCGTACGACCCGGGATCGCGGCTTTCGCTTCCGGGCGGGTCAGTTTGCCCGGCTGGGGGTTGTCAAGGCGGACGGGAGCACCGTCTGGCGGGCGTATTCCATGGTGTCTTCGCCGTTCGACGAGTTCCTCGAGTTCTTTTCCATCGTGGTTCCCCATGGTGAGTTCACCAGTGAACTCAGTCGCTTGCAGCCGGGTGACGAACTGCTGGTGGAGCGGCAGGCCATCGGCTACCTGACACCGGATCGTTTCGTCGACGGTCGGGATTTATGGCTGCTGTCCACGGGGACGGGGGTGGCGCCGTTTCTTTCGATCCTCCAGGATTTTGAGGTCTGGGAGAAATTCGAGCGGATCATCCTGGTGTACAGCGTGCGCGAAGCACGAGAGCTGGCGTATCAGGAGTTGATCAAGGACCTGACCCAGCGCGACTACCTGGCCGAGTACGCTCATAAGTTTCGTTTCATTGCGACCGTCACCCGCGAGCAGCATCCAGGGGCGCTCAATGGGCGGATTACCACGCTGATCGAAAATGGTGAGCTGGAGCGAGTGGCCGGTGTAGCGCTGACGCCGGAGCATTCGCGAGTGATGTTGTGTGGCAACCCGCAAATGATCGACGACACGCGCAAGTTGCTCAAGGCCAGGGGGCTGCAACTGAGCCTGACCCGTCGGCCAGGCCAAGTGGCGGTGGAAAACTACTGGTAGGCTGATGTCGATCAGTTGGGGGTATGGCTGTGACCGACTGGTTCAGGGCCGTTCGTTCTGAGCCTTGAGCAGGTCGCGAATCTCGGTGAGCAGCAATTCTTCCTTGGTTGGAACGGGAGGCGCGCTAGGGGCTACGGCTTCTTCGCGCTTGAGGCGGTTGATGGCCTTGACGCCCATGAAAATGGCGAACGCCACGATGATGAAGTCTATGGTGCTCTGGATGAATTTACCGTAGGCCAGTACCACGGCAGGTGCATCACCTTGGGCTGCCTTGAGGGTGATGGCCAGGTCACTGAAGTCCACCCCACCGATCAGCAGGCCAATTGGAGGCATGACCACGTCGCCAACGAATGACGAAACGATCTTGCCAAAAGCGGCACCGATGATGATCCCGACGGCCATGTCGACGACATTGCCCTTGACCGCGAAGGCCTTGAACTCGCTTAGCACGCCCATGAGTTATTCCTTGTGACAGATGAAAGATGAGTGGCAGTGTAAATCAGCCTAGCGAGTCCCGCTCGAAACACCGGCTTACAAAGCTTCAGTTATCGACCCGGCCCTGGGGGAAAAGTTTTCAAAGTGCCATCAATCGCGCGTGATACGCGGTTTTAGCATAGCCCCCCATAACGTTTTTTCTATCGATGCGGTACGGCATTTCTATTTAGGTTTTCCTTTTTCGAGCACTAGCCTCTGGATGGCGCACATGGATGCGCTCTATAACATCAGAGGAACACGCCTATGAATACTTCCTTCGGCTACGGGCCTTATTCCCATCGCCGCGCTTTTTTTGTGCTGACCGCGAGCCTCTTGTCCTTGTCGGTCAACGCGGCCACCCTGACCCGGGACAACGGTGCGGCTGTCGGTGACAACCAGAACTCGCAAACGGCGGGCCCCAACGGCCCAACCCTGTTGCAAGACGTGCAGTTGATCCAGAAGCTCCAGCGCTTTGACCGTGAACGCATCCCCGAGCGCGTGGTGCATGCCCGTGGTACCGGCGCCCATGGCACATTCACGGTGTCCGACGATCTCAGCGACCTGACCAAGGCCAAGGTCTTTGCCGCAGGCCAGGTCACGCCAGTGTTCGTGCGTTTTTCTGCCGTGGTACACGGCAATCATTCGCCGGAAACCCTGCGCGACCCCCGTGGTTTTGCCACGAAGTTCTACACCGCCGACGGTAATTGGGACTTGGTGGGTAACAACTTTCCGACCTTCTTCATTCGTGATGCCATCAAGTTTCCAGACATGGTCCACGCCTTCAAACCCGACCCGCGGACCAATCTGGACGATGATTCACGTCGTTTCGATTTCTTCTCCCATGTACCAGAATCGACCCGCACTCTGACCGAGTTGTATTCCAACTCCGGGACCCCGGCCAGTTACCGTGAAATGGACGGTAACGGCGTGCATGCTTACAAACTAGTTAATGCCAAGGGCGAAATTCATTATGTGAAGTTTCATTGGAAAAGTTTGCAGGGGCTGAAAAACCTCGATCCGAAAGAAGTGGTGAAAGTTCAGGGTCAAGATTACAGCCATATGACAAACGATCTGGTGGCTCATATTAATAAGGGCGACTTCCCGAAGTGGGACTTGTACGTCCAGGTACTGAACCCACAAGACCTTGCCAAGTTTGATTTCGATCCACTGGACGCGACCAAGATCTGGCCAGGCGTGCCTGAGCGAAAAGTCGGGCAAATGGTCTTGAACCGCAATCCGGCGAATGTCTTCCAGGAAACCGAACAGGTGGCCATGGCGCCGGCCAATCTTGTGCCGGGTATCGAACCATCCGAGGATCGCTTGCTCCAGGGGCGCGTATTTTCCTACGCCGATACGCAGATGTACCGGATAGGCGCCAACGCCCTGCAATTGCCGATCAACGCCCCCAAGGTGGCGGTGAACAACGGTAACCAGGACGGTGCGATGAACCCGGGCAGCACCAGCACCGGCGTGAACTATCAGCCAAGTCGCCTGACCCCTCGTGAAGAGCCGCAAGCGGCACGCTACAGCCAGACTGCGCTGACCGGCAGTACCCAGCAGGCGAAGATCCAGCGTGAGCAGAACTTCAAGCAGGCCGGTGATTTGTATCGTTCGTTCAGCAAGAAAGAGCGTGATGACCTGATCGAAAGCTTCGGCGGCTCTTTGGCGACCACCGATGACGAGAGCAAGCACATCATCCTGTCGTTCCTCTACAAGGCTGACCCTGAGTACGGCACTGGCGTGGCCCGTGTCGCCAAAGGCGACCTGGCCCGGGTCAAGGCCCTGGCGGAAAAACTGAGCGACTGATTCACAGTCCGGCAAGTGCATAGCCTGTGGGAGCAAAGCTTGCTCGCGAAGCAGGCGCTGCGGTCTGAATCCAGACCGAGTTGTCTGCGTCGCGGGCAAGCATGCGCCCACAGTCGTATGCCAGAGGAGACATCATGATGCGCAGATTCCTTTTATCGATGCTTGCGATCTGGTCAATGAGCGTACTGGCCGATCAGCCAATACCCACTGAGCCCGCAGCCGTACAGGAACAGTTGCAAAACTATTATTTCGACGCCGCTCGCCGCGGCGATGTGCCGATGCTCGATACCTTTATAGAGGCCGGTTACTCGTTGGATACCCGGGATGAAAAGGGCTACACCGCGCTGATTCTGGCGGCCTATCACGGCCACGGCCCGGCGGTGGAGCGGCTGCTGGCGGCAGGGGCCGATGCCTGTGCCCAGGACAAACGCGGCAACACAGCGTTGATGGGCGCCATTTTCAAGGGCGAAGTGCAGATTGCCCGGCGTCTGCTGTCCACCGATTGCAGTCCGGACCAACGCAATGGTGCCGGGCAGACCGCAGCGATGTATGCCGGTCTGTTCAAGCGTGATGAATTGCTCGACGCCTTGAAGGCCAAGGGCGCCGACCTGGAGGCCAAGGATCCGTTGGGCAATACCGCGATGGGACTGGCCAAGGGTGAAATCAGAATGCCGGCCCCTCAGTGAACCTTCACTGGGCTATCATCGCGGTTTTGACCCGGAGTTCAGATGGCCAAGGCAAAGCGCATGTACGGCTGCACCGAGTGCGGCTCGACCTTTCCCAAATGGGCCGGCCAGTGCAGCGAGTGCGGGGCCTGGAACACCCTGACCGAAACCATGGTGGAGAGCGGCGGAGCGGCGGCGCCCACCGGTCGCACTGGCTGGGCCGGGCAGCAGGCGCAGATCAAGACCCTGGCCGAAGTCAGCGTCGAAGAAATTCCACGTTTCTCCACCGCGTCCGGTGAACTGGACCGCGTACTGGGCGGTGGCCTGGTAGACGGTTCGGTGGTGCTGATCGGCGGTGATCCGGGTATCGGCAAATCCACCATCCTGTTGCAAACCTTGTGCAACCTTGCCACCCGCATGCCGGCGCTGTATGTCACCGGCGAAGAGTCCCAACAGCAGGTCGCCATGCGCGCCAGGCGCCTGGGCTTGCCCCAGGACCAACTGCGGGTCATGACCGAGACCTGCATCGAAACCATCATCGCCACGGCACGCCTGGAAAAACCCAAGGTGATGGTGATCGACTCGATCCAGACGATTTTCACCGAACAACTGCAATCGGCCCCCGGCGGCGTGTCCCAGGTGCGCGAAAGCGCGGCGTTGCTGGTGCGCTACGCCAAGCAGAGCGGCACGGCGATTTTCCTGGTGGGCCACGTCACCAAGGAAGGTGCGTTGGCGGGGCCACGGGTGCTGGAGCACATGGTCGATACGGTTTTGTATTTCGAGGGCGAATCCGATGGTCGCCTGCGTTTGCTGCGGGCGGTGAAGAACCGCTTCGGTGCCGTCAACGAACTGGGTGTGTTCGGCATGACCGACCGGGGCCTGAAAGAAGTCTCGAACCCTTCGGCGATCTTTCTGACACGAGCCCAGGAAGAAGTCCCCGGCAGTGTGGTCATGGCAACGTGGGAAGGGACTCGCCCGATGCTGGTGGAAGTGCAGGCGCTGGTGGACGACAGCCATTTGGCGAACCCGCGCCGGGTCACCCTGGGCCTGGATCAGAACCGGCTGGCCATGCTGCTGGCGGTGTTGCATCGACACGGTGGGATTCCGACTCATGACCAGGACGTGTTCCTCAACGTCGTGGGTGGGGTCAAGGTGCTGGAAACCGCGTCCGACCTGGCGTTGATGGCGGCGGTCATGTCCAGTCTGCGCAACCGGCCGCTGCCCCACGATCTGTTGGTGTTCGGCGAAGTGGGGCTGTCAGGCGAAGTGCGGCCGGTGCCCAGTGGGCAGGAGCGGCTCAAGGAGGCGGCCAAGCACGGCTTCAAACGCGCCATCGTGCCCAAGGGCAACGCGCCGAAGGAAGCGCCGGCGGGGTTGCAGATCATTGCCGTGACACGCCTGGAACAGGCGTTGGATGCGTTGTTCGAATAACACTGGCCATTGCGGAAGAAATGTATGTGGGAGCAAAGCTTGCTCGCGATGCAGGCGACTCGATTTCGAAAGACCGCATCGCAGCCATCGCGGGCAAGCCTTGCTCCCACATGGATCCCCGTGCCAAGGGGCGGGGCAGCTCAGATATGAATCAACGCCGCCAACTCCCGCTCCAGTTCATCATGATCGGCCAGGTTCAGCTCCACCAGTCGGCGCAGGTGGGCGATGGAGTCCAGGTCGATATGCTCGCAGACGAAGCCCAGGTGGCCGTGGTCGTCGTGGGCCAACCGAACCTCCATCTGCACTTCCACCTCATTGCTCAGGTGAATGTCGGCAGTAAAGGTTTTCTCGGGATTACCCAGCCAGGGCTCGGGTTTTTCGATCAGCAGACCCTTGAGGGACAGGTCCAGCAGCTCCACCGGCCATTTGTATGGGGGCTGGCTCAGTTCGGTCCTGGCATGGAATTCGATTCGTACGAAGCGGCGACGATCGCTCATTACGTATTCCCTCTGAAGATTCATTGACTATAGACCCTGCTGGCGGAGCATCGTCACCGTTCGGCCGCCGACAGACGAATGTCGGGTATGGCCTTTGCCCTGGTTAGCGCTAAACTCCAGTGGCTGCCTTTCTTGTCCACCCTGGCTGGAATATAAAAATGAAAAACAATAATAGCCTGCTGCGCCATCTACCCTGGCTACTGCTGGCCGTCGTAGGAGCGTGCGCCCTGGGCGTCGTGGCTTTGCGTCGAGGCGAGGCGATCAACGCCCTCTGGATCGTCGTCGCGGCCGTGGCCATCTACCTGGTCGCCTACCGCTACTACAGCCTCTTCATCGCCAACAACGTGATGCAACTCGATGCGCGCCGGGCCACCCCCGCCGTGCTCAACAACGATGGGCTGGACTATGTCCCGACCAACAAACACATTCTCTTCGGCCACCACTTCGCGGCCATTGCCGGCGCGGGGCCGCTGGTCGGGCCGGTGCTGGCGGCGCAGATGGGCTACCTGCCCGGTACGCTCTGGCTGATCGCCGGCGTGGTGCTGGCCGGTGCGGTGCAGGACTTCATGGTCCTGTTCCTGTCCACCCGCCGCAACGGGCGCTCCCTGGGCGACATGGTGCGCGAGGAAATGGGCCGCATCCCCGGCACCATCGCGCTGTTCGGCTGCTTCCTGATCATGATCATCATCCTCGCGGTGCTGGCGCTGATCGTGGTCAAGGCCCTGGCCGAGAGCCCGTGGGGGATCTTCACGGTGATGGCGACCATCCCGATCGCGATGTTCATGGGCCTCTACATGCGCTACATCCGTCCGGGCCGCATCGGCGAGATCTCGCTCATCGGCGTGCTGTTGCTGCTGGGCTCGATCTGGCTGGGCGGGCAGATCGCCGCCGACCCGGTCTGGGCCAAGGCCTTCACCTTCACCGGGATCCAGATCACCTGGATGCTGATCGGCTACGGTTTTGTCGCGGCGGTACTGCCGGTGTGGCTGATCCTGGCGCCGCGGGACTACCTGTCGACCTTCCTCAAGATCGGCACCATCGTCGCCCTGGCCATCGGTATCCTGGTGACCATGCCCGAGCTGAAAATGCCGGCGCTGACCCAGTTCACCGACGGCACCGGGCCGGTGTGGAAGGGCGGGCTGTTCCCGTTCCTGTTCATCACCATCGCCTGCGGCGCGGTCTCGGGCTTCCATGCGCTGATCTCCTCGGGCACCACGCCCAAGCTGCTGGATAACGAAACCAACGCCCGCTACATCGGTTACGGCGGCATGTTGATGGAATCCTTCGTGGCGATCATGGCCATGGTCGCCGCTTCGGTGATCGAGCCAGGCGTGTACTTCGCCATGAACAGCCCGGCGGCGATCGTCGGCGGTGACGTGGTGGCCGTGGCCCAGACTGTCAGCAGTTGGGGCTTCGCCATCACGCCAGAGGCGCTGCAAGCGGTGGCCAAGGACATCGGCGAGACCACCATCCTGGCCCGTGCCGGCGGTGCGCCGACCCTGGCGGTGGGGATCGCACAGATCCTGCACTCGGTGCTGCCGGGTGAGAACACCATGGCGTTCTGGTACCACTTCGCGATCCTGTTCGAGGCGCTGTTCATCCTCACGGCGGTGGACGCCGGCACCCGTGCCGGGCGGTTCATGCTGCAGGACTTGCTCGGCTCGTTCGTGCCTTCGCTCAAGCGCACCGAATCCTGGCCGGCCAACCTGATCGCCACCGCCGGTTGCGTCGCACTCTGGGGCTACTTGCTGTACCAGGGCGTGATCGATCCGCTGGGCGGCATCAACACCTTGTGGCCGCTGTTCGGCATCTCTAACCAGATGCTGGCCGGTATCGCGCTGATGCTCGCCACCGTGGTGCTGATCAAGATGAAGCGCCAGCGCTACGTCTGGGTCACGCTGCTGCCGGCGTCCTGGCTGTTGATCTGCACCACCACCGCGGGCCTGATCAAGCTGTTCGACGCCAACCCGGCGATCGGCTTCCTGGCCCTGGCACGCAAATACAACGATGCCCTGGCCGCCGGCCAGATCCTGGCCCCGGCCAAGAGCATCGAGCAGATGCAGCATGTGGTGTTCAACGCCTACACCAACGCGACGCTGACGGTGTTGTTCCTGTTCGTGGTCTTCAGCATCCTGTTCTACGCGCTCAAGGTCGGCATCGCCGCCTGGGGCACCAAGGAACGCACGGACAAAGAAGCGCCATTCCAGGCACTGCCGGACGCTTGAGAGGATTGCAACGATGTTCAATGACTTGAGTCGCCTGGGTAAATACCTCGGTCAGGCCGCCCGCCTGATGGTCGGCATGCCCGACTACGACAACTACGTCGAGCACATGCAGACCAAACACCCGGACAAGCCGTTGATGGACTACGAGGCGTTCTTTCGCGAACGCCAGGAGGCCCGTTACGGCGGCAAGGGTGGGCCCAAGTGCTGTTGAAGCACCGCTTGGGTTGAGGTAACTCCTTGTGGGAGCGGGCTTGCTCGCGATAGCGGAGTGTCAGTTAACGATGCTGTTGACTGACCCACCGCGATCGCGAGCAGGCTCGCTCCCACAGTTGTTTTGGGGTGGTCTCAGGATTTGCATACGCCACAGAACCCCTGTGGTCTTCTTTTAATTTCGAAACAGGAGAACCATGTTGTCCTCTCCCATCCCGGTCACCATCCTCAGCGGCTTCCTCGGCGCCGGCAAGACCACGCTTTTGCGCTATCTGCTCAAGGCCGAGCACGGCCTGAAAATCGCCGTGATCGAGAATGAATTCAGCGATGCCGGCATCGATACCCAGCTATTGGGCGACGAGCCGGTGCAAGTCATGACCCTGGCCAACGGTTGCGTGTGCTGCACCATTCACACCGACCTGACCAAGGCCCTGTACCTGCTGCTCGAACGACTGGACAGCGGCGAAATCGCCTTCGACCGCCTGGTGATCGAATGCACCGGCCTGGCTGATCCGGCGCCAGTGGCGCAGACGTTCTTCATCGACGAGGACTTGCGCGAGCGCTATATCCTCGACGGCATCCTGACCCTGGTGGACGCCGCGCACGCCGAGATCCACCTGACCCAGGCCATCGCCCAGGCCCAGGTCGGGTTTGCCGATCGCCTGCTCCTGAGCAAGACCGATCTGGTGGAAGCGGCCCAGGTCCAGGCCCTTGGCGAGCGTCTGGCGCGGATCAACCGGCGCGCGCCGATCAGGGTGGTCGAACACGGCAAGATCGACCTGGCCGAGCTGCTCGACATTCGTGGTTTCAACCTCAATGCCGACCTGGGCGCGGGGTTCAGCCTGCGTCCGGTTGGCAAGGCGACCCCGGGCGATCGCATCAGTAGCTTGGTGCTGCGCACGGACAAGCCGCTGGATATCGACAAGCTCAGCGAGTTCATGAACCAGTTGCTGGAAGAACATGGCAAGCAATTGCTGCGCTACAAAGGCGTGCTGAACATCGCGGGCGAACCCCGTCGGCTGGTGTTCCAGGGCGTGCTCAAATTGTACGGTTTCGATTGGGACACCGAATGGGCGCCAGGCGAAGCCCGGGAAAGCGTGATCGTGTTCATCGCCGACGAACTGCCCGAAGAGAAGATCCGCGCCGGCTTCGAAGCCGCTCTACTTTGACGATCCCGTGCCTGCGGCCAGCAGCAGTTTTTGCTCCAGGTGGTCCAGGTGCTCGTCCATCAGCCGCAGCGCTTCGTTGACGTTACGGCCTTCCACCGCGTCGACGATTGCCAGGTGTTCCTGCCAGGCGCAGTGCCGGCGGGATTTGACCTCGTGCCGCGCCAGGGCCAGCGAGGTCAATGGCACCAGGCTACCGAGGAATTGTGCCAATGGCGCGTTGCCGGCCATGGCGGCCAGTTGCAGGTGAAACTCGCCGGACAGGCGTATCGCCGGGCCGCGCTCACCTCGGTCCAGGCAGCGCTGTTCCTGTTCCACCAGATCCCGCAGGTGCCGTAGATCCTGCGGTTGCGGTGCCTTGCAGGCCAGGCGCACCAGGGTCTGCTCAGCCAGGCGGCGGGCGTGGAGGATCTGCCGGGTCTGCTCCAGGTCCGGCGCGGCGACTTGTGGCCGGTGGTTCGGTCGCAGGATCACCACTTGCTGGTGGGACAGGCGCGCCAGCACCCGGCGAATGATGCTGCGGCTGACACCGAACACATCCCCCAGGCTTTCTTCGGTGAAGCGGCTGGCCGGGGCAATGCGTTGTTCGAGGATGGCGTCGAAGATTCGCGGGTAGATATCGTCCACCGACGGTTTGCCGATCCGGCCGGGCAGAGGCAGGGCGGCAAGCATATTGCGATTATGTTGATGGGAAACGAGAGTGTTCATGGCGGTCTCCGCAGGCAATGGCTCAGGTGCCGAGGTTGTCGTCCGGAATATTCAATTCGATGCCCATGCGCTGGCCTTCCCGGAGAATGTGCCGACGCATTTCGGCGCTGGCCTGGGCGCTGTTCTTGCCCCGGATGGCACGGACCACGGCTTCGTTTTCTTCCAGGCGCTCGGCCAGGTGTTCGGGTGAGTTGCGCAGCACATCGGCGCTTTGCTTGAGGGCGTTGCTGGTCTGCTGGACCACGTTCTGGAAGATCGGGTTGGACGTCAGGGCAAACAATTCTTCATGGAAGGCGATGTAGGCGTTGGCGCAGGCATCGCTGTCGTCGGCTTCCAGGGCTTCGCGCATGTCCATGAGGGTCAGGCGCAACTGGCCGACTTCCTTGCTGCTGATGGACTGGGCCACAAGACCGACGATGAAGGGCTCCAGGGTGTAGCGCAGTTGCAGCACGTCTTCCAGGCTCGCGCCGGCCATGGCGCTGCCTTCACTGGCTGTATCGCTGAGAGTGGCCTCCAGCACCACCACGCCCTTGCCGGGCATCGAGCGCACCAGGCCCAGGGTCTCCAGCACAATCACCGCTTCACGCAGGCTGGGTCGGCTGATGCCCAGTTGTTCGGCCAGCTCGCGTTGGCCGGGCAGCATCTCGCCCGAGCGCCATTGGCCCCGGGCCAGGGCGGCGCGGAGCTTCTCCACCACGGAATTGACGACGGTTGATGAACTGATCACATGTCACTCCTTGAAAATCACTCAGGCGGTGCCGGTTCGCGGGCCGGCACCGCAGTCTTTCAGAATTGCTGGTGATGGGCACTGCCCACCGGTTTTCTGGGTTGGAAGGTATAGCCTTGTTGACCGGACAGCACCTTGCGCGCACGAGGGATGTCGATGTCTTTTTCCCAGCGGGCGATCGCCACGGTCGCCACGCAATTGCCAATCAGGTTGGTCAGGGCGCGACCGATGCCCATGAACCAGTCCACGGCCAGCACCAGCACCAGGCCGACCACCGGGATTGCCGGGATCGCTGTCAGCGTGGCCGCCAGGATCACCAGCGCCGAGCCGGGAATCCCATGGGCGCCCTTGGAGGTGATCAGCGAGACCAGCAGGATGGTCAACAGATCGCTCATGGCCAGGGGCGTACCGGTCGCGTTGGCGATGAAGACAATGGCCAGGGTCAGGTAGATCGAAAAACCATCGAGGTTGAACGAGTAGCCGGTGGGAATGACCAGGCCCACGGTAGAGCTGCCGACCCCCAGGTGTTCGAGTTTGCGCATGATCTGTGGCAACACGGCGTCGGACGACGCGGTGCCGAGTACGATCAGCAGCTCTTCGCGCAGGTATTTGAGGAACGGCAGCATCGGCAGGCCCGACACGCGCATCACCACGCCCAGGATCACCGCGACAAAAGCGATGCAGGTCAGGTAGAACAGGCCGACGAGGTTGCCCAGGTGCTGTAGCGAATCCAGGCCGTATTTGCTGGTGGTGAAGGCAATGGCGCCAAAGACACCGATAGGGGCCAGGCGCACGATCATGCCCATGATGCGGAAGATCACGTGGCTGAGTTCGTTGATCAGGCGGGAAATACCGGACGCGGCATCACCGACGAGATTCAGTGCGCTGCCAAACAGCACGGCAAACAGCAGCACCTGCAGGATGTTGTTCTCCGCGAATGCTCCGATCACTGACGTCGGGATCAGGTTCATCAGGAACTGGGTGGTGGTGACCATGTGCTGGCCGCGCTGGGCGATATCGCCCATGTCGGCGCTGGAAAGCTGGTCAAGATGGATGTTCGCGCCGCTGCCGATGCCCGTGGTGAAGGCAAAGACCAGGCCGATGACCAAGGCGATGGTGGTGAGTATTTCGAAATAGATGACCGACTTGAGGCCGATGCGCCCGACCTTCTTGAGATCACCGGCGCCGGAGATGCCGCTGACCACCACGCAGAACACGATCAGGCCGATGAGCATCTTGATCAGCTTGATAAAGCCGTCGCCGAGGGGTTTGAGCTGTGCAGAGTATTCGGGAAGGGTAAGCCCGCAGACGATGCCGAGCACCAGTCCGAGGACAACTTGAAGGAAGATCGACCGCGAGCACCATTTGAGCATGGGAGGGATTCCTGGTTCGGTGTCCATGTCCGCCGGCGCTGGGGCTGTTGGCGTCAGGACTTCATTATTGTGGTCTTACCGGTTTGTCCAGTGCAGGCGCAGTCTAGGCGCTGTTTTTGCGGGTATGCAAGCTTGATTGTGATGATTTGGCTTTACCGGTCTTACCAGTTGTGGTGAAAGCCTTGAGCTTGAGCCTTTTTCCGGCCGGAAAAAAATTTTGCCGCCAGATGCCTACGCAAATAGTGAGGAGAGAACACAAGACTGTGGCGCAATGCTGTTCACTTAAGGATTGCTTGATTCATTGTGGCGAGGGGATTTATCCCCTCGCCACAGGGGATAGATGGGTTGTCCCTGTCTTACATTAAAATGTTCTACGGGTATTTTGTTCAGAGAATACTCAGAATGAACGTCGCTTTTGACTGTTCTTCCGTCTCGGCAAGATAGAGATAAGGCGAACCTCGCAGTCTTAATCCCCCCACATGTTTTTTATTGGCGGTCATGAGCGAAATGCGGGTGTGGCCGGATTTGATATTTTTCGGCGTGATGACATTCTGTTGAAAGTCGATAAGGGTGAAGAGAGTCGGCTTTTTAGTATTGGGATCCTTTGCACCAAGTACTTCGAACCAGCTTTTACTGAGCACTTTGTTGTAGTGCTCGCCAGTGTTTTTTAGGGTCAGGAGATAGCCATTCGCGGTATGCCGGAAGTGCAACCGCAAGGGTTCACCGCGCGTCCTCGGATCTTCGGCGCGCATGCCAAGCAGGTGTGAATGATCCTGGGTCTGGGGTTTGCCGGTATAAAAACCACCGCTGAAAGAGCTGACGGTCGCCAGCGCGGGTTTGCCATGCAGCCTTTCCAGTAGATTGACGTGAGCGCTAAACATATCAAGTGTTGCATGAAAGGAATTTTCACTGTCCATGTGAATATTGACTCCTGTAGTTGTTGATTAAATTTTGGATGGGGCGAACTGGATCTTATTGAGTTGTTAATCCCTTGTGGGGCTGTCTGTATTACAGGAGGTTAAATGCTGGCTGGCGTTAGTTGTTTGATCGTATGTTTTACAACGCCAATAAAAAAGGCCCGCATCTTTCGATGCGGGCCTTTTTGGTTACGTTTTGGCGAGCTGATTAAGCGCCGTACACCGGCAGCTTCTTGCAGATAGCCTTGACCTTCTCACGCACGGCGTCGATCACCGCTTCGTTGTTCAGGTCTGCCAGGATGTCGCAGATCCAGCCGGCCAGTTCCTTGCACTCGGCTTCCTTGAAGCCGCGAGTGGTCACGGCCGGGGTGCCGAAACGCAGGCCCGAGGTGACGAACGGGGAGCGTGGGTCGTTTGGCACCGAGTTCTTGTTCACGGTGATGAACGCCTTGCCCAGCGCCGCATCGGCGTCTTTTCCGGAGATCTCTTGCTTGATCAGCGAGAGCAGGAACAGGTGGTTCTCGGTACCGCCGGACACCACGTCGAAGCCGCGTTCGATGAACACGCCGGCCATGGCCTTGGCGTTTTTCACCACTTGCTGCTGGTAAGCCTTGAACTCAGGTTGCAGGGCTTCCTTGAAGCAGATCGCCTTGGCAGCGATCACGTGCTCCAGTGGGCCACCCTGGGCGCCTGGGAAGACAGCGGAGTTCAGCTTCTTCTCGATATCGGCGTTGGCGCGAGCCAGGATCAGGCCGCCACGTGGACCGCGCAGGGTCTTGTGGGTGGTGGTAGTGACCACGTCGGCGAATGGCACCGGGTTCGGGTAGACGCCAGCGGCGACCAGGCCGGCCACGTGAGCCATGTCGACGAACAGGTAGGCACCGACCTTGTCGGCGATCTCGCGAAAGCGCGGGAAGTCGAGGACCTGGGAGTAGGCGGAGAAACCGGCCACGATCATTTTCGGCTTGTGTTCCAGCGCCAGGCGCTCGACTTCATCGTAGTCGATCAGGCCGTTGCCGTCGATGCCGTACTGGATGGCGTTGTACAGCTTGCCGGAGGAGGAAACGCTGGCGCCGTGGGTCAGGTGACCGCCGTGGGCCAGGCTCATGCCCAGGATGGTGTCACCGGCCGACAGCAGCGCCAGGTACACGGCGGCGTTGGCTTGGGAGCCTGCGTGCGGCTGGACGTTGGCGTAATCGGCGCCGAACAGTTGCTTGGCGCGGTCGATGGCCAGTTGCTCGACCACGTCGACATACTCGCAACCACCGTAGTAGCGCTTGCCCGGATAGCCTTCGGCGTACTTGTTGGTCAGTACCGAGCCTTGAGCTTCCATCACCGCGGGGCTGGTGTAGTTTTCCGAAGCGATCAGCTCAATGTGCTCTTCCTGGCGCTGAGCTTCTTGCTCCATGGCGGCAAAGAGATCGGCGTCGTACTTGGCAATAGTCAAATCACGGCTGAACATGGCGGTCCTCAAGGATCGGGGGCAGAAAAGGGGGGCATTCTAACCCAACCGGTTTTGGAAGGCATATGAAAGGACATCATGTCGCGGACGAATGGGTTTCACGCAACAGGGGTGTCACCTGTGCAGGCCCTATCGCGGGCAAGCCTTGCTCCCACAGAAGTCTGCGTTCCCCTGTGGGAGCAAGGCTTGCCCGCGATAGGGCGGCCCAGATGGTACAAGGCCTCAGTCGAGCATGAACAACGCATCATTGCTGAACTGCGCTTCAAACCGGTTGGCCGGCATCGGCCGACCGAACAGGTAGCCCTGGACTTCGTCGCAGCCGTGTTCGCGCAAAAAGTCCAATTGCTCGTGGGTCTCGACCCCTTCGGCGATTACCGCTAGGTTGAGGCTGTGGGCCATGGCGATGATCGCCCGGGCGATCTGTGCATCCTGCTCGCCGGACGGCAGGCCGTCGACGAACGTGCGGTCGATCTTCAGCACGTCGATGGGGAATTGCTTGAGGTAGTTGAGCGAGGAATAACCGGTGCCGAAGTCATCCACGGCGATGCTCAGTCCCAGGTTTTTCAAACCGGCCAGAATCTGCATCGCCTCGCTGACTTCGCGCATCAGGATACTTTCGGTCAGTTCCAGCTCCAGGCAGGCCGGCGGCAGGCCGGTGCTGCGCAGGATATTGGCGATGCGCGTGCCCAATTGGCCGTCGGAGAACTGCCGGGCGGAAATGTTGACCGAGACCTTTGGCACCCGGACCTTGGCCTGGTGCCACGTCCTGAGCTGCCGACAGGCTTCGGTGATGACCCAGTCGCCGACGTCCACCACCAGCCCGAGTTCCTCGAGTACCGGGATGAAGTCTCCCGGCGGCACCAGGCCGCGACGTGGATGGCGCCAGCGCAGCAGCGCTTCGGCGCCGGTCAAACGTTTGCCATCGCCGCTGAACTGCGGCTGGTAGTACAACACGAACTCGTTCTGTTCCAGGGCGTGGCGCAAATCGCTTTCCAGTTCCAGGCGCTCCAGGGCGCTGGCGTTCATGTCGGCCTGATAGAACTGGAAGTTGTTCTTGCCGCGTTCCTTGGCGTGGTACATGGCCGTGTCGGCGTTTTTCATCAACTGGCTCAGTTCACTGCCATCCTGGGGACTCAGGGCGATGCCGATACTGGCGGTGACGAAGAACTCCCGGCCTTCGAGCACGAATGGCCGGACCAGGCTGGCGAGGATCTGCTCGGCCACGGTAATGGCCCGGTTCAGCGCCATTTCGCGGCTGGCGCGCGGCTGTAGCAACAGGGTGAATTCGTCGCCGCCCATGCGCGCCACGGTATCGTCGTCGGCGACACAACCGAGCAGGCGCGTGGCCATTTCCTTGAGCATCCGGTCACCGGCGGCGTGACCCAGGGAGTCGTTGATGGGCTTGAAGCGGTCCAGGTCGAGGAACATCAGCACCACCCAGGTCTTCTGCCGCTCGGCCGATTGCAGCGCGGTGTGCAGGCGATCCTGGAACAGCGTGCGGTTGGGTAGGTGAGTCAGGGCGTCGTAATAGGCCAGGCGATGAATGCGTTGCTCGCTGGCCTTGCGTTCGCTGATGTCGCTGAAAAAACACACATAGCTGGCCAGGTCGCCTTCGTCATCGAGCACGGCGGTGATGCCGACCCAGGCCGGGTAATGCTCGCCATTGCGACGCTTGAGCCAGACTTCGCCTTCCCAGGTGCTGTGCTGTTGCAGTTGCTTGAGCACGTAGCGCAGGTGGGCTTCCTGCTGCTCGTCCACGGTCAGCATGTTGGGCAACTGGTCCAGCACTTGCGACACGGCATAACCGCTGACGCGACTGAAGGCTTCGTTGGCCTGGACAATGTAGCCCGCCGGGTCGGTGATCAGGATTGCCGAAGTCGAATGCTCGAATACCGTGGCGGCCATGCGCAGGTCTTTTTCGGCGCGACGCTGCTGGCTGATGTCGCGGCCGACGCCGAGCACGCCTTCGAACGCGCCGCTTTCATCCCACACCAGCACCAGCCGCAACTCGATGGGGATCTTGCGCCCGTCGGCACGCAGGCAGTCGAACAGGAACAGCTGGGTCTGCATCTGGTTGCGCAGCTCGGCCAGTTGTTCGGGCTTGTCGAGGGCCTTGCTGACCCGGTCCATCAGGCTGTAGATGCCGGTCAGTTGTTGCGGATTGGCGATGATCGATTGCCAGCCGTTCTGGAAAATCCAGTCGGCGGTGTAACCCAGCACCGCTTGCACCGACGGGCTGACATAGTTGAGCGAAAGCTTGTTGTCGGTGGAGAAGATCACGTCGCTGATGCTTTCGGCGAGCATCCGGTAGCGTTGCTCGCTGTCGCGCAGCGATTCGCTGGCCTCGATCTGCTCTGTGACGTCCTTGGCCACGCCGATGATGCGTGTCACCTGGTCGTGCCGGTCCCGGGCCAGGGCCTGTTCACGGATGTCGAAGCAGCGCCATCTGCCATTGCGATGACGAAAGCGCAGCTGGCATTGCAACAGTTGCGTGTACCCGCCCCGGCGCTGTTCCTGGCGCAGGTTGTGGTAGTGATCGGCGTCTTCGCTGTGCAGCAGGATTTCCCAGAAGTACTCGCCCATCTGGTGCAGTTCGGTGCGGTCGTATCCCAGGGTCTGGCCCAGGTGATGGTTGCTGAAGATCATCCGCTGGCTGATGACGTCCTGCACATAGAGATGATCCGGCACGGTGCGCACCACGTCGGACCAGAAACCCTCGCGTTCGAGCAGCGAGAGTTCGATCAGCTTGCGGCTGGTGATGTCACTGATGCTCAGGATGACCGCGTTGTAGTCGTGCTGTTTTTCCGGCAGGCGCAAGACCAGCCACAGGTGCTGGTCGCGGCCATGGGCGTCCTGGAGCTTGATTTCCAGTTCCAGTTGCTTGTGTTGGTCGAGCAGTGCTTCGAGCAGCTTCGAACCAACGGGGTTGTGTTCCTGCGCACCCTTGCCGACCAGCAGTTGCCAGGCCTGGTCGCAGGAGTCGACGTTGAGCAGTTTCAACGCCATCTGGTTGACTTCGGTGACGTGAACTTCCTGGCGCAATTGTTCGAGTTGATGAGAGGTTTTCATCCAGGCGCGCAGTTGATCGCCATTGTGCAGGCCGGCCCGCTCAAAAAAGGCCTTGAGCCCCGACAGGTCGAGCACGCACAGGGCTACGCCGGTGCCTTCGAAAATGTCCTGGTAGCGCCGCCGACCTTCATGCAACTGTCGCTGCCGCCGGCGCATGTTCAACAGCGCGATCACTGGCAACAACGAAAACGCCAGGCCCAGCAGGCATTTGCCGATGAAGGCCGGCAGCAGTTGCTCGAGCACCTGGCGACGGTCGAACAGCCCCCGCAACTGCCAGTCGCTGCTGCTCAGGGGGATGGTCAGTACGGTGTTCTCCAGGTCATCCGGCGACAAATGGGTAGGGCTGCTCGAGGGCAGGCTTTCGTCGCGGCTGATGATCTGCTGGTTGAGACGGTTTTCCACCAGCCACAGCGGGCGCAGCCCCACATCGGCCTGCTTGGTCAGGGTCGAGAAAAAGCTCGGCGTCAGGCGCAGGGCCCAGTAGCCACGACTGCTACCGCTGGCCTGGTGCAGCAATAGATGCACCACGGAGCCGTCTTCGGCATTGCTGAAATAATGTGCCTGGGCACGGCTACGTCGCACCAGCTCACCCAGGTAATCGGCGTCGTGACTGTCGGCGTCGCTGTCACTGAGCACTCGGCCGGAGGGGCTCAGCAGTGCCAGGCTGCGCAATTCAGGGAGCGATTGCTGGAGTTTGCGAACGAGGGCCCGCTGTTCGTCGGCTGTTTGTGGTTGTTCGACGATCGGTAGCAGGTTAAGGGCGATTTGCGCGTTCAGGGCCATGTTCAGGCTGACCTGCGCGGCGAGATCGGCGGTGTAGTCGATGGTGTATTGGCGTTGTTGCTGCTGGGTTTCGCGCAGTTGGTCGAGCAATTGCCAGAACAGCAACCCGAGCAATAGCAGCACGAGGGTAGCCAGCGCGCCCTTCAATGTCCCGCGCAGGGGCGAGCCGGGCACGACAGCGGGTGCGCGAGGGGACAGGGGCGGCGTGACGTTGGACAAGCTGTAATCCTGCGGTTTGCTGGACTGGCGCGACGTGCACTATAAGCCGGACGCCCGAAGGGCGGCTAGCATGCCTTGACTTGTGGCAAAGTGCCAGCCCCTGGCGGCTGGACCTTGACCGACGGTTGAGGTAGCTTTGCCGATCAAACAAGAGCGTTCCAGCTCCAGATTCCCAGGCTCTATCCGCCCGCAGGCATTGATGACCGTCAAGTGCCGGCGCCGCGCATGGCCTGGCTCGTTCTTTTCACCTGTCACTGACGCTAGGTTCACCATGGCTCAATACGTCTTCACCATGCATCGGCTGAGCAAAGTTGTTCCGCCGAAGCGGGAAATCCTGAAAAACATTTCACTGTCCTTCTTCCCCGGCGCCAAGATCGGCGTACTGGGCCTCAACGGCTCGGGTAAATCCACGCTGCTGAAAATCATGGCCGGCGTCGATAACGAATTCGATGGCGAAGCCCGGCCAATGCCGGACCTGAATATCGGCTACCTGCCGCAGGAACCTCAGCTGGACCCGAGCAAGACCGTTCGCGAAGTGGTCGAGGAAGCGGTCAGTGTGATCAAGGACGCCCAGGCGCGCCTCGACGAGGTCTATGCCGCCTACGCCGACCCGGATGCCGACTTCGACAAGCTGGCCGCCGAACAGGCCAAGCTCGAAGCGATCCTGCAGGCCAGCGACGGCCACAACCTGGACCGCCAGCTGGAAGTCGCCGCCGATGCGCTGCGCCTGCCGGCCTGGGACGCGAAGGTCGAGCACTTGTCCGGCGGTGAGAAGCGCCGCGTAGCCCTGTGCCGCCTGCTCCTGTCGGCTCCGGACATGCTGCTGCTCGACGAACCAACCAACCACCTGGACGCCGATTCCGTCGCCTGGCTCGAACACTTCCTGCACGACTTCCCAGGCACCGTGGTCGCGATCACGCACGACCGTTACTTCCTGGACAACGTCGCCGGCTGGATCCTGGAGCTCGACCGTGGTGCAGGCATTCCGTATGAGGGCAATTATTCGGGCTGGCTGGAAGCCAAGTCCGATCGTCTGGCCCAGGAATCCAAGCAGCAGTCGGCCCATGAAAAAGCCATGAAGGAAGAACTGGAATGGGTGCGCAAAGGCGCCAAGGCCCGTCAGTCCAAATCCAAGGCACGCCTGCAACGCTTCGAGGAAATGCAGTCCCAGGAATTCCAGAAGCGCAGCGAAACCAACGAGATCTATATCCCGGCCGGTCCGCGCCTGGGTGACAAGGTCATCGAGTTCAAGAACGTCACCAAGGGCTATGGCGATCGCGTACTGATCGACAACCTGTCGTTCTCCATGCCCAAAGGCGCCATCGTCGGTGTGATCGGTGGTAACGGTGCGGGTAAATCCACGCTGTTCCGCATGTTGATGGGCAAGGAAACCCCGGATTCGGGCAGCATCGAAATCGGTGAAACCGTGCAACTGGCCTGCGTCGACCAGAGCCGCGAAGACCTGGACGGCAGCAAGACCGTGTTCCAGCAGATCTCCGACGGCTCCGACCAGATCCGTATCGGCAACTATGAAATCCCGTCGCGCACTTATGTGGGCCGCTTCAACTTCAAGGGTGGCGACCAGCAGAAGTTCGTCAAGGACCTGTCCGGTGGTGAGCGTGGTCGCTTGCACCTGGCGCTGACCCTGAAGGAGGGCGGTAACGTCCTGCTGCTCGACGAACCGTCCAACGACCTCGACGTCGAAACCCTGCGTTCCCTGGAAGAAGCCCTGCTGGACTTCCCGGGCGCCGCCATTGTGATCTCCCACGATCGGTGGTTCCTCGACCGTGTGGCGACCCACATCCTGGCGTACGAAGACGACTCGCAGGCGGTGTTCTTCGAAGGCAACTACACCGAGTACGAAGCCGATCGCAAGAAGCGCCTCGGCGAAGCGGCTGCCCAGCCGCATCGCGTACGGCACAAGAAACTGGCCTGATTCGGTCAGTTGCATAAAAAACGGAGCCTTCGAAAGGCTCCGTTTTTTTATGGCCGCCGCAAATTCCCTGTGGGAGCGGGCTTGCTCGCGAAGGCGTCGGATCAGCAAGCATTGTGGTTGACTGACCCAGCGCTTTCGCGAGCAAGCCCGCTCCCACAAGGTATGTGGCTGTTTTTATCCCGTGGACTGCTTCGCAAAATCGAGCGAAAGAATATTCGGAAGGGTCGGATCCATCTCGTACAGCAAGGCATAGCCTGCACCGGTTATTCCAGTCAACAGACTGACATCGGGCACCCGATCGCTGTCGAGATAGGGCCCTTCGAAAAACTGCCGGGAGACATCCTCAAGTGCTTTTCTGACTCTGCTGATGCCCTCAGGATTATCCGAGTGTCGATACAGGTCATACAGGCAGAGCAGATTGCCAAAATCGCCATGACAAAGGTTGTAGCCATCGCCAAACCCGTGTTGCCAGAGATTGTTTTCGCACCGCTGTATATCGTCGAGCACTGTCTGCCGGGTCGCTTCGTCCAGGGCGTCCCCCATCGACTCCATGAGCTGTCGCCTGGCGATGAGGATACCGCCGTCGCCGTGGCACCATTTGGACGCATGGTCCAGCGGCCCGAGGTTGCGCAGGTCCAGCCAGAAACCATCCCGACTCAAGCGGTTTTCTCCCTCGAGCACCTGGACGGCCAGGGGCACCAGGGTCACGTCGCCGGTCACCTCATAGGCTTTGCACAATGCATGGATGACACCCGAGAGGCCGTGGGACAAGCCTGTCAAAATGACGGAGCGCTCATCACGTCGCAGAAGCTGGCCGTCTTCAATCAGGATTTGGCTCTTTATGTAGTCGACCATGCGTTGGATCGCCGGCCGCACATCCTCTTGCGCAGAGAGTGCATGGATATTGGCCAGCAGTGTCACAGCACCACAACAACCGCCCAGGAAGTCGAAATCATAGTCTTCAGGAGGCACTTCAATCAGTTGGGTCAGCAGGCCAGCAATTTTCTCATCATGCCTGGCGTCCCCAGTGATCTGGCGACGATTGATGAGCAGATAGAGGTAAGCCCCCAGTCCGTGATACGCGCTGACAGTCAAATCGGTTTTGAAAAAGCCGAAGCGTTGTTCCAGTGAGTCCAGGACCTGATCCATGCGTGACAGAAAGTGTGGTTTGCCGCTCACCTTGAACAGGCTCAGATAAAACAGGCCAATCCCGGCGATACCGGAGTACAGCCCGTGATCCATTGGCGACGGATATTTTCTCTGAGTCGTGGGGTGTGTATGGAAAGACAGCCAGCTTACATCCTCTACTGCGCCCACTATTGCGAGTTCCTCGAGGCGGGTGCTGATCCTCAGGATCGCGTCGAGGGGCTCCTTTTCAAGGTTCGCCAGGGGCTGCTCGATACGCGATGGAAGATGTCCATTCTGTTCTGGGAACAAACAGATTTCGAGCAAGGTGCGTTGCAAGGCCCAGTCTTTGCGAGACAGGTTGGCTATTTTCTGTAGGCAGCTTTCTAGCGGGGGCTCCACGGCTGCCATCGGTATTGTTTCACCCTGTGCGCTCGTAAAATAGTTGGCGTTCAGCGGCATGGTAAAGCACGGAATGCTGGACCTTTGCAGGTCGGCTATTTCATAGCGGGGAATGCCCTTTTTCCGATAGGGTTCTTTCAAATCTTTCCACAAGGTCGCGAGCAGAAGTTCTCTGTCGAGCATGTTTTGCATGAAGCGTGGGTGGCGGATCAGCCCGATGAAATCAGCGTAGCGCTGAGAGTTTTTCAGCAACACCCGGGTCGACAGTTCGCCTGCGGCTTGTTCAAGCCTTTGCATGATCGCGTGCCGATGAACCATGAGTCTGCCATAGGCATATTCAAAGCCTTGGAGAAGCTCTGCTTTATAAGCTTCGGGCCCCTTGCGCTCACCCTGCAAAAGAGGCAGGTGTTTTTGCATCAGGTGGTGTTCGAATTCAACTTTACGCAGATGGTAAAAGCCACTGTCGAAAATCAGGGAATTGCGGGTCGAGATGAATAGAGCTTGCCGGGTCAGACCGCTTTGGTCGTTTCTGGACTGTTGTGAAAAGGGTACGAAGCCGCTGGAACATATCGACCGCTGGACCAATTTAAAGCTATTGGACAGTGCGCAGCCAGCGGGGAGGTCAGTGAGCAGGTCGCTGGTGGAAGCCGTGAACAAACACTCGAGGTCAATCATGACCGGACTGTTGCCGCACGCGATAATGTTTTCGTAGTGAAAGTCGATCCCATTCAACGCATGGATGATGGCTATTTGTGCCCCCATTTTTTCATAGAACAGTCCAACCTCCGCTTCGCTGTCACAAGGCAGGTTGTCGATTTTCTCTACCCAGCTATGTCGCTCGCGGCTGAGGATCCTTGGGGTGTGGATGGAAAAACAATCCGCACCTGTCCACTCATGCAATTGTCCAAGAAGACGATAGAAAAAAATCGCCTCCCGGTTTGCTCTTGGCTTGTAGACCAATGAAGTCGTGCTGATTTTGACTTGGCAAACCGTTTCGCCGCGACCATGGGGGTCACCCAGGCCAAGCTCGATAGCCTCGATTTTCCGGGATGGGATCGAAAATTCCCGCTCCAGCGCTTCCGCATCGTCGGCGAAGTTGTGAATGACTGCATAAAGGTAATGGAGGGTGTCTTCCAGCAGGTCAAACAGCAGTGTCGCCAGCACTGGGTAGGATTCGAAGAATTTCAGCAGCGGCAATGTGTGCAGATGCTCATTGAATCCGTTCAGGTCAATGTCATCACCGTTCGCAATTCGTGTATTCAAATAATGGACCAGGCTTTGTTCTGCCGTGCGTCCAACCCGGGCCAGGACATAGCGTTCAAGGCTTGCAAACAAAGCGGGTTCATCAATGTGCGTTGACGCATTCAAATAGCGCTCATCGGCCTTGAAGGTGTCGACGAAATAAAGAAAAAAACGATAGCTGAACCAATAAAAATTATCCGTGCCGCCTGAGCTTTCTTTTTCAATGCTAATGCTATCGAGGCGGGCAAGTTTATCCTTGAGGGTGTTCAAGGCGGTTTCGCCATCGGCGGGCAAGCACTGCTGGTTGATAGGTTCCTTGATATAAGAGACCAGTTGTTCCCTGTTCAACCCAAAGTGATTCAGCAAGGTTTGGTCGTCAGCATGCAGACGGGTCAGGTTGTTTTCAAAAAGGGCGATGTCGCCTTCGGAAGAACCTCTGTGCTTCCCTCGCTGATCCAACTTCAAAGCGTTAACAAGCATGCCGTAGCTCCTGGCATGGATAGAGCAGGCGATGCCTGCTCTATGTTTATAAGTGTTGCCTGTGTGATGATTGGTTAACTGGGGTTAACACATGATTGTCGAGCATTCGAGGTTGGTGCACGTTCCAAAAGTATTGCATTCCATCGTGGTTGCCAGCATTCCCCCAATGTTGTTGGCGGGCGCTTGGTAAGCGTCGAATTCGAGATGGAAGTCGCCGGACATGTTCAGGATTTTTTCGCTCATGGTATTTCCTCATCAATTATTAAACATCACGTACAGTAATCTGCGGTCAATCGGAGCCGATCAGTGCGCCCGAACTGTAGGATGTGAAATGAAGTTTTTTATGAATGGGATTAGGGATGTTAAAAGTCGTGTTGCATGGACGACTTTGAAAGGGTGGGATTTAGCACAAAAGAGCGGTGCACCCTATGGTGCCGCACTCGACAATGGTCCGCGCTGCTGACTCAATGCCAAGACTGTTAACTTGTCGGTAGGACATGAAGTCACCGTCGAAGTCACCTGACATTGCCAGTATTTGTTCGCTCATTATGTTTCTCCTCTTTTGTTGTTATGCACCTGTTGGGGTGCGGGAAAAACAGTAGCATGCTCCTGATTTGACACCAACTTGTCGTTATGACCTTATGTTGCGGTTACATGTTGCTACAGGCATGTAACCTACTGTCATCACCTTCTAGTGATAGAGCTTTTAGAACGCCGATCCTGTTGGTGATGAGAGTGGTTTGCAATGTTTTATCGGTGCACTTAATGACAGTCGCTTAATCAAGCTCTATCGCAATGATTTCAATGGCGAGATTCCCCACCGGTCGCTCCCAGATCACCTCATCCCCGACCTTCGCTCCCAGTAACGCTCGCCCCAGCGGCGAGCCCCAGTTGATCAGTCCGCTGGCCGCATCGGCCTGGTCTTCACCGACCAGTTGCACCCGCTGTTCATGATCATGCTCGTCGACGAAGGTCACCCAATGTCCGATCCGCACCTGATCCATTGATGTCGGTACAACGACCTGCGCACTCTGCAAACGCTGGTTGAAGTAGCGCAGGTCGCGTTCAATGTCGGCGATGCGTTGTTTGTCTGCTTGATCGCCTTTGGCCGCGTGTTGGCCATGTAGCGCTTGTAACTGGGCGACGCGGGCCTGCAACTGGGCAAGTCCCGAAGGGGTCACGTAGTTGGGTTGCGCACTGACCTGGCGTTCGACCGGCTGGTCGGCCTGGGCTGCGGCGTTGTCTTCGTTGACGAAAGCGCGACTCATGGTGTTCTCCTCTATTGGAGTTTGGGCCATGGTCGCAGGGTTTTGGTTTCGATGAATGTCTGTACGCGACTCACTGCGAGCGATAAGCCCGGGCGGCGTCTTGGTCTTTCTGTTGCTGCCAGGCCCGTTCACGTTCGTCCCAATGGCGTTCGCGATAGGCATTACGCTCTTCGCTCTCGCGCATGGCCTGGCACTGACGGAAACCATCGCTCCAGCCTTCGGCGTAGCGCGGGTCCTTGAGGTAGCGCGGTACGTCTTTCCTGAACTGGCCGGTGATCACACCCGCCGCTTGCCGGCCACTGCTGCAACCATCGTCGTAGCCGTCGGCGAACGCAGGTGGATAACCCCGGGCGATCAAGTCTTCGTGGGTGGTTTCACAGCCACCGAGCAACATCAACATACCCAGGACCACTGCCACACGCTTCATTCCGCTTTTCCGCCGATTCCCGCTCATACAAGAAGTCTAGGAGTGAATTCGTCAGAAAGGCGTGAAAGGCCGGTGATTAATCCGTTCGTTGCACGCGCCGTTGTCAGTAGTGGTACCACTTCACCTCAAGCATCACCTCGTTCTCCGGCGAGGCCAACTGGCTGAATTCCCGCTGGGCGCTCAGGCGCAGGCCGAGGTTGCGGGACAATTCCCACTGCTGATTCAGGCTCAGGCTACGGCGCACTTCGCCGTTGACGAAATAATCGCCCTTGGCTTCCAGGCTCAGGTTGCCCATGGGATTTTTCCACAGCACACCGCTGTTGAAGCCGGCGGCCGGGGCGATGAATTGGGCGAAGTCATTGTTGTGCTCGACTCGCACCGTGCCCAGGGCAAAGCCCAGCACATCTTCACCCAGCGCCCAGGTGCCGCCCGCGCCGCCATTGACGTGACTGACCAGGGTTTCATCGTCGTGTTTGCCCGGTACCCGCTCCAGGCCGCCGGTGACCTGCCAGGACAGTGGTTGCAGCAACTCATTGCGCGGCGTCAGCGAGCGAATGGTTGCCAGGTCGAGTTGCTGCACCTGCCAATCATTGCCTTCGTACTGGCGCAGTTTCAATTGCAGGATCTCGATCTGCGCGCCCAAGGGGAAACTCTCGGCGTTGTCATTGAGGTCGTGGTAGGCCATGCGCAAGCCATATTCGCCGAACGCCCGGTCGCCCCGCGTGCCGAGGCCGGCCTGCCAGGTGCGTGATTCATGACCGTCCTCGGGCAGGCCCGGTTGCGGGATTTCGAGTTCTGGCGCGGGGTTCTGGTTGATCGCCCGTAACAGTTCGAAGCTGCGCTGGGCGCGTTGCGGATCGCGTTCCTGGCCATTGGCGCGATAGCGTTCCAGGCGATAGGCCGCATCGATGATCAGCGCCTGGCGTTCGCGCGCCAGCGCTTTGAATCCAGGCGTTTGCAGTTGTTGCTGGTCGGCGCTGACTTTCAGTACCCATTGCTGCTCATCGTCGCTGAGCGGCTCGGCGCGGCTGAGCAGTTCCCGTTCCCGGGACGGTCGATACTGGATGCTTTCCACCAACCCGGCTTCTTTCACTGCCTTGACGGTGTCGGTGGGAATCGCCGTCAGTGGGAATTGTTCGGTCAGGCGCAGGCTGGGACGGGCCACTTGCAGCAGCTCGAGCAGGCGATAAGAGCAGTTTTCGTCGAAGAAGAAATAGTCGAACTGGATCTGCTTGAGTTCCCAGACGTGCTCGACCATGCGCTCGGTTTCTGCCTGGCTCAGGTTCAGGCGGTATTCCCACAGGTCGCGGTTTTCCAGGCTACGGTACTCGGAGAGCTTTTCTTGGTATGGCACCAGGGCGAACAGGCCGGGATAGCCCCCCATCAGGCCTTTCCAGGCGTAAAGGATGCTGTTGTCCGAACCTTCGATGTAGGCGCCGAAATTGATCGCATAGCTGAGCAGGGCGGTCTTGTCGCTTTGCACGTCGGCCTGGTCGATGCGCAGCAGGGTATGGCCGAACATCGAGGACGGGCTGTTCAGGTAGGCGGCGGGAAAGATCATCACCGCGCTGTGGGGCGACACGTCCTTGAACCACTGGTTGAATTCGCTGCAATCGACGGTCGGCAGGTCGGTCAGGTTGAGCTGCGCCTTGAGCCAGCGCGTTCGCGCCGGGTACACGCACTGGGCATGCTGCTGGCCGGCGCTGGCAGGGCCATAGAGGGCTCGCAGCGTGGCGGTCAGTTCTCGGTCAGGATGTTGATTGCCGTCGGGGGCGAGGAAGAATTTTTTGTCGCTGATATAGCTGCGCCAGCCACCCAGTTTGGCGGTTTCGTAGTGGCCCAGGGAAATCCAGAAGCGGTCATTGGCCAGTTGCTGCAAACGTTGAGGATCGACATGAGGCGCGGCGGACAGCGGGGCGCACACACAGAGCGCCAGCCAGGCAAGGCGTTTGAGCATAGTCGGCTACTTGGAAAGTCGAAAAAAAAGACCGAAGGGGCCCCAAAAAGAAAACCCGCTCCCCGAGAGGAGCGAGTGCTGTCGAGCTTAAGCTTGAGTGGCGTACTTGGCCAGGCGAGGATCGTTTTTCAACACGGCCAGGGTATTGGTATGCACATCTTCGGCGGTCACGTCAGCCTTGCTGAAGATCTGCTGGAAGTGCTCGTGGGTGACGGCGGAGAAGTGCGCGCGGTCTTCCGGGGCTACGCCCAGTACCACGGCGTAGGTGGTCAGCGCTTCGCCCTGACCCTTGGCCATGTCCTCGGACAGCTCGTTCATCATGCCATTCATGGCCAGCCAGGACTTGCCACCGTAGGTCAGTGCCGCGTTGGTCGAGCAACCGTTGGTGCCGGATGTCATGCCGAAGGTAGCGTTACCGGAAGTGCCGTTGGTGGTGGATGCCAGGAAGTGAGCCGGGGTGCCACGCTGACCTTCGAACAGCATGTTGCCCCAGCCGCAATCCGGGCCGCCCGGCGCCTGAGCCATGGCGTTGATGGATACAGCGGTGAAGAGAGTACCGAGAAGAATCCGTTTCATAGCTATGTTCTCTTTATGTGCATACCGATGGACAGGGTCTGGCACCTCGTTCCTGTTGGGCTAGGCGCCAGTGGGCCGGTTATTGTTCCAGCCGCGCAATTTGGAGTTTAGGCACGATCCCAGGGTTCCGTGACATTTTGCAAAAACATTACGGGCGATCGCCTCTACGGGCCTGCCCGAGGTTTTCCCGTTGACTATGCTTTGGCAGAGACGCTCCTTGCCAGTCAGGTACAGGCGGCGCCAGAATGCCGCTATCTGCCCCGCCTGATGTAAGGAAGCCCGATGCCTGATCCTGTTGCTGCCAGCTTGCGTCTAGCGCCCGAAGCGCTGACCCGTCCGTTTTCCGCTGAACAGTTCAGCTTCTCTACCACCAATGATCTGGAGCCCTTCCGCGGTGTGCTTGGCCAGGAACGTGCGGTCGAAGCCTTGCAGTTCGGCGTGGCCATGCCGCGCCCCGGTTACAACGTATTCGTCATGGGCGAGCCCGGCACTGGCCGGTTCTCGTTCGTCAAACGCTACCTCAAGGCCGAAGGCAAGCGCCTGCAGACCCCGGCGGACTGGGTCTACGTCAACAACTTCGATGAGCCCCGCGAACCCCGTGCCCTGGAACTGCCATCGGGCACGGCCGGGGCTTTCATCGCCGACATCAACGGCCTGATCGACAACCTGCTGGCGACTTTCCCGGCGGTGTTCGAACACCCGTCCTACCAGCAGAAAAAAAGCGCCATCGACCGCGCCTTCAACCAGCGCTACGACCGTGCCCTGGATGTGATCGAGCGCCTGGCGCTGGAGAAAGATGTCGCGCTGTATCGTGACAGCAGCAACATCGCTTTCACGCCGATGAGTGAAGGCAAGGCCCTGGACGAGGCGGAATTCGCCCAGTTGCCGGAAGCCGAGCGCGAGCGTTTCCATGAGGACATCTCGGGCCTGGAAGAGCGCTTGAACGAAGAGCTCGCCAGCCTGCCGCAGTGGAAGCGCGAGTCCAGTAATCAACTGCGCCAGCTCAACGAAGAAACCATCACTCTGGCCCTGCAACCGTTGCTGGCACCGTTGTCGGAGAAGTACGCCGAGAACGCTGCGGTCTGCGGTTATTTGCAGGCCATGCAGGTCTATCTGCTCAAGACCGTGGTCGAGCAATTGGTGGACGACAGCAAGACCGACGCCATCGCCCGCAAGCTGCTGGAGGAGCAATACGCCCCGAGCCTGGTGGTGGGGCATCCGTCCAGCGGTGGCGCGCCGGTGGTGTTCGAGCCGCACCCGACCTACGACAACCTGTTCGGCCGGATTGAATACAGCACCGACCAGGGCGCGCTCTACACCACCTATCGGCAGCTGCGTCCGGGTGCCTTGCACCGGGCCAATGGCGGTTTCCTGATTCTCGAAGCGGAAAAAATGCTCGGCGAGCCGTTCGTATGGGATGCGCTCAAGCGCGCCCTGCAATCGCGCAAGCTGAAGATGGAATCGCCGCTGGGCGAGCTGGGACGGCTGGCGACGGTCACCCTTACACCGCAACACATCCCGTTGCAGGTCAAGGTCGTGATCATCGGCGCCCGTCAGCTGTATTACGCCTTGCAGGACCTGGATCCGGACTTCCAGGAAATGTTTCGCGTGCTGGTGGATTTCGACGAAGACATCCCGATGGGCGACGAGAGCCTGGAGCAGTTCGCCCAGTTGCTCAAGACCCGCACTTCGGAAGAGGGCATGGCGCCGCTGACCGCCGACGCGGTGGCGCGCCTGGCGACCTACAGCGCGCGGCTGGCCGAACACCAGGGGCGCTTGTCGGCGCGTATCGGCGATCTGTTCCAACTGGTCAGCGAGGCGGATTTCATTCGCCAACTGGCCGGTGACGAGATGACCGACGCCGGCCACATCGAGCGGGCCCTCAAGGCCAAGGCTACCCGTACCGGGCGCGTCTCGGCACGGATCCTCGACGATATGCTGGCCGGGATCATCCTGATCGACACCGACGGCGCGGCGGTGGGCAAGTGCAACGGGCTGACGGTGCTTGAGGTCGGCGACTCGGCGTTTGGTGTGCCGGCGCGAATTTCCGCCACGGTGTACCCGGGCGGCAGCGGCATCGTCGATATCGAACGGGAGGTCAACCTCGGCCAGCCGATCCACTCCAAGGGCGTGATGATCCTCACCGGCTACCTGGGTAGCCGTTATGCCCAGGAGTTCCCGTTGGCGATCTCGGCCAGCATCGCCCTTGAGCAATCCTACGGTTACGTGGACGGCGACAGTGCGTCCCTGGGCGAGGCTTGCACGCTGATCTCGGCTCTGTCGAAAACGCCGTTGAAGCAGTGCTTCGCCATCACCGGCTCGATCAACCAGTTCGGTGAAGTGCAGGCGGTGGGCGGGGTCAACGAGAAGATCGAAGGCTTCTTCCGCCTCTGCGAAGCCCGTGGGCTGACCGGTGAGCAGGGGGCGATCATTCCCCAGGCCAACGTCGCCACCCTGATGCTCGACGAGAAAGTCCTGGCTGCCGTGCGCGCCGGTCAATTCCATGTTTATGCAGTGCGTCAGGCCGACGAAGCCCTGAGCCTGCTGGTGGGTGAGCCTGCCGGCGAGCCGGATGAAAACGGCGAGTTCCCGGAGGGCAGCGTCAACGCCCGGGTGGTGGAACGGCTGCGGGTGATCGCGGAGATGATCAGCGAAGACGACATCAAGGAAGCGGAAAAGGAACTGGCGCAGCAAGCCTTGGCGGAGGCCAAGCCGGCTTGATGTTTTCCTGACCGCCGCAAGCCCCTGTGGGAGAACAGCCTGTGGGAGCAAAGCTTGCTCGCGATAACGTTTGTCCAGTCAACAGAAATGTTGCATATGACAACCCCATCGCGAGCAAGCTTTGCTCCCACAGGCTTGCTCTCACAATCAATATTTTGTGGATTATTACTGAAAGGTGCCACCACTTTGGCGTCAATATTCACACTGTGACCGCTCGGCGCATTCTGGTCTCGAAACCCCTTGCGGTCGGAACTTTTCTTCTATCCTCTGCTCAAGGATAACGAGAGTCATCATCGGATCGAAACAGCCTCTTCCCGAGACTGAATACCGGATCTACCGAGGGGCGCCGCCATGTCGCGCAACCTTTGCCTCACTCGTCAATGCCTGGGCCTTGTCACCCGTATCGAATGCGCCATCCGTCCCCTGGCGGGAGATACCGGGATGTGGACCTTGCTCTTCGCCGCCGGAATGGCCGGTGAACAACCTTCCGCCATCAAGGCCCAGGGGCCATTCCCCGGCCCGACTGCCGCCGAATCCATCCTCGATACCATTGTGCAGAGCCTGACATTGCACGGCTATGAGCTGGCCGACGACCCGCAGATCTGGTCCCTGCACATGCAAGCCCAACTGCGTGAAATCAATGGAGGCCGTTGTCGCAACGTGGGTGGCTTCGAGTTTCGCCCGCTGCACTGAAGGCCAACACCGCGCGGACACTGGCAGTAAAGTTTTGACACAAGGGCAGGGACCACGGAGGGCCCCGGCATTTGTGGGGCCAGTCGTGGCTGATATACTCGCCGCGATTTTTCAGCCCTGGTGTGAGACTCAATGGAACGCTTTATCGAAAACGCAATGTATGCCTCCCGTTGGCTGCTGGCGCCAATCTATTTCGGGCTGTCCCTGGGCTTGCTGGCCCTGGCGCTGAAATTCTTCCAGGAAGTCTTTCACGTCATCCCCAACGTGTTCTCCATGGCCGAGTCCGACCTGATCCTGGTGCTGCTGTCGCTGATCGACATGGCGCTGGTGGGCGGCCTGCTGGTGATGGTGATGATTTCCGGCTACGAGAACTTCGTCTCGCAACTGGACATCGGTGACGACAAGGAAAAACTCAACTGGCTCGGCACCATGGACTCTTCATCGCTGAAGATGAAGGTTGCTGCCTCGATCGTGGCCATTTCCTCCATCCACCTGTTGCGCATTTTCATGGATGCCAAGAACGTCGATCCCGAACACTTGATGTGGTACGTGATCATCCACATGACCTTCGTGGTCTCGGCATTTGCCATGGGTTACCTGGATAAACTGACCAAGCACTGAGGTCGTTTTATCGCCCAGGCGCGACGCCCGCCTGCTGAGAAGCAGGTGGGCGTTGTCGTTTCTGGCGGCGGCCCTTGATGCGGGGCTCGTCACCCGCCCCGGCATCTGTGCTAGTCTGCTCGCCCTTTTGGTTCCGGGCGCTCCTGGAGGCGCTGTGGTACACACGGCAACTCTGGAGCCGTCCGCACAGCGGAGCAGCATCATGTCCGAAGTTAACCTGTCCACCGACGAAACCCGCGTCAGCTACGGCATTGGCCGCCAGTTGGGCGACCAACTGCGCGACAACCCGCCACCGGGCGTGAGCCTGGACGCGATCCTGGCCGGCCTGACCGACGCGTTCGCCGGCAAGCCAAGCCGCGTGGGCCAGGAAGAGATGTCCGCCAGCTTCAAGGTCATTCGTGAAATCATGCAGGCCGAAGCCGCTGCCAAGGCTGAAGCCGCTGCTGGCGAAGGCCGTGCATTCCTGGCCGAAAACGCCAAGCGTGAAGGCATCACCACCCTGGCTTCCGGCCTGCAATTCGAAGTGCTGACTCAGGGTGAAGGCGCCAAGCCGACCCGTGAAGACCAGGTGCGTACCCATTACCACGGCACCCTGATCGACGGCACCGTGTTCGACAGCTCCTATGATCGTGGCCAGCCAGCCGAATTCCCGGTAGGCGGCGTGATCCCAGGCTGGACCGAAGCACTGCAACTGATGAACGCCGGCAGCAAATGGCGCCTGTACGTGCCGAGCGAACTGGCTTACGGCGCTCAAGGCGTTGGCAGCATTCCGCCGCACAGCGTACTGGTGTTTGACGTCGAGCTGTTGGACGTTCTGTAAGACCCTGCCTGGTTTAGCGTCGGGCAAATAGGTGGGAGCGGGCTCGCTCGCGAATGCGGACTGTCAGTCGACATTATCGTTAACTGACACACCGCTTTCGCGAGCAAGCCCGCTCCCACATGACTTCTGCGTTCATCCGTGGAACCTGGCATTGAAATCGCCAGTCGGGCGCAACGCCCGGGCATAGCAGAACAGAAACAGATTGCGCACCAGCTCCTTGAGCACCAACGGTTCGCTGGAATTGAGGCTGTTGAGGTCCAGGTCTCCTTGGTCCTGCAGCTCGTTCAGGGCTTCTTCTTCAAGCACTGCACAGACTTCCCCGGTTTCCCGATGCAGGATCCTGAGGTAGGGATGTGGGCGGTCCAGCCAGGCATCGATCAAATAAGTCATGGTTCTCATCTCCTTGATGGGGTTCGATGAGAATAATTCTTATTCGCTAAATAGCAAGCCTCTATTGGTGTTCCGATTGTTTTTCTGGTGATGGGTTGTGGCCGCTCAAGACGGCTGGCACCTGGCCGGCGCCCGAGAAATGGGGCTGGAGCGGGGAGGGTGGGGCACCATCCCGCACACGGGGTGCGGGATGGAATACAGCAAGATCAGACTTTTCTGACGAACTCGGATTTGAGTTTCATCGGGCCGATGCCGTCGATCTTGCAGTCGATGTCGTGGTCGCCATCGCACAGGCGGATGTTCTTGACCTTGGTGCCGACCTTGACTACCAGCGAAGTGCCCTTGACCTTGAGGTCCTTGATCACGGTGATGGTGTCGCCGTCCTGCAGGACATTGCCGACCGAATCTTTCTTCACGGTGTCGTCGGATACCGCTTCAGCTTCGCCGCTGGCGGACCATTCGTGGGCACACTCCGGGCAGACCAGTTGGGTACCGTCTTCGTAGGTGTATTCGGAATTGCATTTCGGGCAGGGAGGCAACGTGCTCACTAAGGTTCCTTGGGTATCAGGAGGACAAAAGGGCGCACATTATATAGGGATTTGTGGCGAAAGAGGGACGGTGCTGCGTTCGGAGATCCTGTGGCGAGGGAATTTGTGGGAGCAAGGCTTGCCCGCGATGGCGACGATGCGGTCCTTCAGAAACCGAGTCGCCGGTTTCGCGGGCAAGCCTTGCTCCCACACAAGCCTTGCTCCCACAAAAAAATCCCTTGTGTATCAGTGGGTACGGGCGACCGCGAACTCGCTCAGTTCCACCAGGGCATCGCGGTATTCGCTGGCCGGCAGGGCGTCGAGGCATTTGATCGCGCGGGCGACGTAGTCCCGGGCCAGTTTCGCGGTGTAGTCCAGCGAGCCAGACGCTTCGACCGCGGCACGGATGCTCTCCAGGTCTTCGATCCCGCCTTTCTGGATTGCCTGGCGGACCAGGGCCGCCTGTTCTGGCGTGCCTTCACGCATGGTGTAGATCAGTGGCAGGGTCGGCTTGCCTTCGGCCAGATCGTCACCGACGTTCTTGCCCAGGGTTTCGGCGTCGCCTTTGTAGTCCAGCAGGTCGTCCACCAATTGGAAAGCCACGCCCAGGTGATCGCCAAAGGTGCGCAGCGCCTCGCTCTGCTCGGCGCTGGCGCCGGCCAGGGCCGCGGCGCTGTGGGTCGAGGCTTCGAAGAGCATGGCGGTCTTGCCGCGGATGACTTCCATGTAGGTTTCTTCCGTGGTGCTGGCGTCACGCACCTTGGACAGTTGCAGCACCTCGCCTTCGGCGATGATGCGCGTGGCCTGGGACAGGATCTTCATCACCGGCATCGAGCCCAGTTCGACCATCATTTCGAACGAGCGCGAATACAGGAAGTCGCCCACCAGCACGCTCGGGGCATTGCCCCACATGGCGTTGGCGGTCGAACGGCCACGGCGCATGCCGGACATGTCGACCACATCGTCGTGCAGCAGGGTCGCGGTGTGCAGGAATTCGATGGTGGCGGCCAACAGGCGCATGTCATCGCCTTCGCGACCCAGGGCCTTGCCACACAGCAGCACCAACAAAGGACGCAGGCGCTTGCCACCGGCTGAGGTGATGTAGTCGCCGATTTTCGATACCAGAGGCACTCGGGAAGTCAGCTGCTTCTTGATGATGCCGTCGACGGCGCTAAAATCGTCCGCCACCGCGCGGTAGAAAGCTTGGGGTTGCATCAGCGACAGGTGCTCCAGAAGGGTTGCGCGGCATGCTAGGACCCACGTCCGCAGGTGTCAAGGCGCGATGGACGGCTACTTGCAAGGCTGTCTTGGCTTGCGTACAATCGCGCACCCTGAACTTCCTGGGCAGCACCTGCCTTACGCAATTGCATCCGGGCCTTCCAGCCCATGCAGCCATGCCAGCCAATACCTCTTCTTATAAAGCGCTGGGTGAGCAGGATTATCGGAGAAATACCATGTCGTACGCAGTAATTGTTACTGGTGGCAAGCAATACAAGGTCGCCCCAGGTGAATACCTGAAGATCGAAAAACTGGAAATCGCTACCGGCGAATCCGTGACTTTTGATCGCGTTCTGTTGGTCGCCAATGGCGATGACGTGAATATCGGCGCTCCAGTCGTTGCTGGCGCTACCGTTGTGGCTGAAGTGATCTCCCAAGGTCGTCACGATAAAGTCCGCATCATCAAGTTCCGTCGCCGTAAGCACCACATGAAGCGTATGGGCCACCGCCAGTGGTACACCGAGATCAAAATCACCGGTATTCAGGCTTAATTTCAGCCTAATTCCTCACTAGGAGAATTGAACTCATGGCACACAAAAAAGCTGGTGGTAGTACCCGTAACGGTCGCGACTCAGAAGCCAAACGCCTTGGCGTGAAGATGTATGGCGGCCAGGCTATCAAAGCAGGCAACATCATCGTGCGTCAGCGCGGCACCCAATTCCACGCTGGCTACGGCGTTGGCATGGGCAAGGATCACACCCTCTTCGCTAAAGTCGAAGGCGTGATCAAGTTCGAAGTAAAAGGCGCCTTCGGTCGTCGTTACGTAAGCGTTATCGCAGCTTAATTGCGAGACCGCTGGAAAAGCCCTGTCTTGCGACGGGGCTTTTTCGTTTGTGGGGTGAGTCTCTTGCAAAACTGTTTGTATGGGCTGTCGGCGCTGCGGTTGGGGCGTGTCATCAGGTCGCTGCGCTCATTTTTGCAAGAGTCTTATGTCTTGTTTTTTTGGCTCGTCCGTATGGCGAGAGGCGTGTGTCATGAAGTTTGTTGATGAAGTATCGATTCGAGTGAAGGCCGGCGACGGCGGCAATGGTTGCATGAGTTTCCGTCGGGAAAAATTCATTGAAAACGGTGGCCCGAACGGCGGTGATGGTGGCGACGGCGGCTCGATCTATATGCTCGCCGACGAAAACCTCAATACCCTGGTGGACTACCGTTACACCCGGCACTTCGATGCCGAGCGTGGCTCCAACGGTGGCAGCACCGACTGCACCGGCAAGAAGGGTGAAGACCTGATCCTGCGCGTGCCGGTCGGCACTACGGTGATCGATTCCGCCACCCAGGAAGTGATTGGCGACCTGACCAAGGCTGGCCAGCGTCTGTTGGTCGCCCATGGCGGCTGGCACGGCCTGGGCAACACCCGTTTCAAATCCAGTACCAACCGTGCGCCACGCCAGACCACGCCAGGCAAGCCGGGCGAGCAGCGTGACCTCAAGCTGGAAATGAAAGTGCTGGCCGACGTGGGTCTGCTGGGCCTGCCGAACGCCGGTAAAAGTACCTTCATTCGCTCGGTGTCGGCGGCCAAGCCGAAAGTCGCTGATTATCCGTTCACCACCCTGGTGCCGAACCTGGGCGTGGTCAGTGTCGATCGTTGGAAGAGCTTCGTGATCGCCGATATTCCGGGGTTGATCGAAGGCGCTTCCGAGGGCGCGGGCCTGGGCATTCGCTTCCTCAAGCACTTGTCCCGTACCCGTCTGCTGCTGCACCTCGTGGACATGGCGCCATTGGATGAAACCAGTGCCGCCGATGCCGCCGAAGTCATCGTCAACGAACTGACCAAGTTCAGCCCTGCCCTGGCCGAGCGTGACCGTTGGCTGGTGCTGAACAAGTGCGACCAGATCCTCGAAGAAGAACACGAGGAGCGGGTCAAGGAAATCGTCGACCGCTTGGAATGGGAAGGTCCGGTCTATGTGATCTCGGCCATCGCCAAGGAAAACACCGAGCGCCTGTGCCACGACATCATGCGTTACCTGGAAGATCGCGCCGACCGTCTGGCCAACGATCCGGCCTACAAGGAAGAGCTGGCCGAGCTCGATCAGCGCATCGAAGACGAGGCTCGTGCCCAGTTGCAGGCGCTGGACGACCAGCGTGCCCTGCGTCGCAGTGGCGTGAAGTCGGTCCATGACATCGGTGATGACGATTGGGACGAAGAGGATGTGGATGACGAAGACGGTCCGGAAATCATCTACGTTCGCGACTGATCGTGTGCTGATGTCACTCAACTGAAGCCAAGACCTGTGTGGGCGAATCTGTGGGAGCAAAGCTTGCTCGCGATAGCGGTTTGCAGCCAGCAAAGGTGTTGGATGTGACGAGGCCATCGCGAGCAAGCTTTGCTCCCACAGGCTCACTCCCTCAAGGATTCTTGGGGACAGGTTTAACTGGTCCTGCGCGGTGTTATCATCGCCGGCAAGCCGGTTCCCAAGGCGCCGCTCATTCGAGCGGCGTTTTGGTATCTGTAAAACGCAAATACGAATAATCCCATGGGCGGCGCTGGGTCGCGCCGTTCGCTGGCAAAGGTTGAAGATGATGCGGAGCAAGGTGACGGGTGCGCGGCGCTGGGTCGTGAAGATCGGCAGCGCACTGCTGACGGCGGATGGCAAGGGCCTGGATCGCCAGGCAATGGCGGTGTGGGTCGAGCAGATGGTGGCCTTGCATGAGGCTGGCGTCGAGCTGGTATTGGTCTCTTCGGGGGCTGTGGCGGCCGGTATGAGCCGTTTGGGCTGGACGTCGCGACCCAGCGCGATGCACGAATTGCAGGCCGCTGCCGCCATCGGCCAGATGGGGTTGGTGCAGGCTTGGGAATCGAGCTTTGCCGAGCACGGTCGCCATACGGCGCAGATCCTGCTGACCCACGACGACCTGTCCGACCGCAAGCGCTACCTCAATGCCCGCAGTACCTTGCGCGCGCTGGTGGAGCTCAAGGTCATCCCGGTGATCAACGAGAACGACACGGTCGTCACCGACGAAATCCGTTTCGGCGATAACGACACACTGGCCGCGCTGGTGGCGAACCTGGTGGAAGCGGACCTGCTGGTGATTCTCACGGATCGCGACGGCATGTTCGACGCCGACCCGCGCAACAATCCGGATGCCAAGTTGATCTACGAAGCCCGTGCCGATGATCCGGCACTGGATGCGGTGGCGGGCGGTACCGGTGGTGCGCTGGGCCGTGGCGGCATGCAGACCAAGTTGCGTGCGGCGCGTCTGGCCGCGCGTTCCGGGGCGCACACCATCATTGTCGGCGGTCGGTTGGAGCGGGTGTTGGATCGCCTGAAGGCGGGCGAGCGCATCGGCACCTTGCTTTCCCCTGAGCGCGGCATGCTGGCGGCACGTAAGCAATGGTTGGCCGGGCACCTGCAAACTCGTGGCACCTTGGTATTGGACGAAGGCGCGGTCGCGGCTTTGTCCCAAGGCAACAAAAGCCTGCTGCCGGTGGGGGTGAAGCTGGTCCAGGGCAGTTTCCGTCGTGGCGAAATGGTGGTGTGCGTAGCGCCGGACGGTCGTGAGATCGCTCGTGGCCTGGCCAACTACAGCGCCCTGGAGGCGCAGAAAATCATCGGCCAGTCGTCTGATGCGATTGTCGGTCTGTTGGGCTACATGGCTGAGCCGGAATTGGTTCACCGTGACAACCTGATCCTCGTCTAAGGAAAAATCATGGGTTTGGCAAAAGGATTGATTGGCTTGCTGCTGGCAGTGCCGCTGCTGGCTTCGGCCGAGGAGATCGGCCAGGTATCGACGGTGTTCAAGTTTGTCGGGCCGAACGACCGGATCGTGGTCGAGGCGTTCGATGATCCCAAGGTGGATGGCGTGACCTGTTATCTGTCGCGGGCCAAGACCGGTGGCGTGAAGGGTGGCCTGGGCCTGGCCGAGGATCGTGCCGAGGCCTCTATTGCCTGTCGTCAGGTTGGCCCTATCAGCTTCAAGGGTGAACTCAAGGATGGCGAAGAAGTGTTCCGCGAGCGTACCTCGCTGGTGTTCAAGACCATGCAAGTGGTGCGCTTCCTCGACAAGAAGCGTAATACGCTGGTGTACCTGGTCTACAGCGACCGCGTGATCGAAGGCAGCCCGCAGAACGCGGTGACGGCTATTCCGATCTTGCCGTGGCGTTAAGTATCGAATGACGGGCGAGCCGATCGGCTCGCTTTTTAATTTCCATGGATTTGTTGTGCTTTTGGCGCGAAGGGATTCGTATGCGTTCGTTTTTGCTGCTGTTTGTATTGGGTTGTTCCGTTTGCGCCGGGGCGCTGGCCGAGCCGTTTTATGGTGCAAAGCCGCTGGCGCATCCGGTGATAAAAACTTCCCAGGAGAGTGGGGCGACGCTGGCGTTTATCCGCGAGACGGAGGGTGTCGTCGGCTATTCATGCCTGTGCGATTCGCCGGACGGTGTCCCGCAAGTGCTCGACACTTATGGCGATGCGAGCATCGAGTCGGTGTTCTACGCCAGTCTCGACAGTGATCTACAGACGTTGATCGTGTTGTCCCGCATCAAGGGGCAATCTGCACTTCACGGCTATCGCTTCGTGCCGGCCACTGGTGGGTATCGCCGGCTGGAGACGCTGCAACCGGTATTGGATCGTATTGCCGCTGAGCGCAAGGTCCTCACTGCTGCGCTGGTCCAGAAAGAGCTGGGCAAGTTGCCGCCCTACGACTACAGCGCTGTGTTACCCAAGACCGGCATCGCCGAGTTCGACGCGTTGGAGCCCGCGAGTGGCACGCTGGTGGGTTACTTCGGCGTTGATGGTGTCCCGGCGTCTGCGGGGCAGTCGGCAGAGGATCCTCATCGCGACACCTACAAAAAGACCTTCCAGCAGCGCGAAGGTCGATGGCTCACGCTGACTTATGGGCGTGTGCCTCCCCGGGACGAGGATGTGGGCTCTGCCTACCGTGTCAGCAGAATGGCTTGGGAGACCAATCCAAAGGTCTATCAGGGCTCCGAGGATGGGGCCTGGGCGGCCTTGGGCGATGGGCGGCTCTGGGCGCTGGGGTCGTATGTCCAGGGTAAGAGGTCGGGCCAGTGGACTGAATTCGACGAGTCGGGCTACGCGTCCACTGGCGCCTATGTGGAGGGATTGCGCCAGGGGCCGTGGGTCGTCAGTGACGGAGGCACGGTTTCCAAGGGCATGATCGTCGACGATTTTTATGAGGGGCGCTGGACGATAGAAGCGCGGGACGATGGGGAGCAGATGTCGGGCTTCGATACTTACAAGCATGGTGATTTTGACGGGCCATCCGAGCGCGTAAGCCGGGGCGTGGTTGTCCAGCGCGGCGATTTCGTGGCGGGGCAACAACACGGGGACTGGATAATGCCCTGGGGTGAGGGGCGTTATGTGCGAGGTGTGCGAGAGGGTCGCTGGACATTGAAAATGGACGGCGGCGGTATCCAGACTGTGGATTTTGTCGCCGACAAGAAGCAAGGCGAATTGCGCGAAGTGGATGCCGGGGGTGTATTGCGGCTCGTCGAGCATTACCGCGCGGGTGTGCTGGATGGCTTGAAAGAAACCTACGCGGCCAATGGCAAACTCACCTATTCGGCCAACTACACCAATGGTCAGATCGAAGGGCGGGCGCTGACCTACACCGATGACGGTGCGGTGCTGCTTTCAGATATCTCGTGGCGCCATGGTTCGCGAGAGGGCGCTTTCCGTCTCTATCACCCCAATGGTCAGCCCGATACGGTGGCAACCTACGAGGCGGATGAGCCCATTGGTAACGTGCAGTCATTCGATGCGAATGGGGTGTTGATCGCGGACCGGAACTATTGCCACGTACCTGATGGTAAATACACTCGTATCAAGCTTTGCGGCAAGCAACGCGGGGCTTTCAATAATGGTCATTTCGACTCGGAGAGTGATTACCTGTTCGGCAATGAGCAAAGTGCCCGCCATAGCCAGGATGGGCGCAAGGTTCGGGAGGTGTTGCTGGGGCCTGATGATCGCGTGACTCACAACGAGTACTACCCCAGCGGTCAGCTGAAATTCTCCGAGGCCAAGCAGGGCTTTCGCCTGATAACGGTCGAGGGGAAGGAGTACAAGGATTACTCATACGCCAAGCGTGAAGGCGAGACGGTCTACTACTACCCGACGGGTGTGGTTGAGCGCCGCATGAACTTCAAGGATGACAAGATAGTGGGGTGTTACACCGGCTACGATGAGGCAGGCGTGCAGAATTTCCCGCCGCCGGGAGGTTGCCCTCCGCCCAAGCCGGTGGTTTTCAATTTTGGGGAATAGAGTTATCGCGGAGAATGTGGGGTGAGCTCAGGGCTCATGCCCACTGAAGATCCAGTGTGGGAGCGAGCCTGCTCGCGATGAGGGCAGTGCAGTCGCCATCTTCATCGTCTGGCCCGCCGCCATCGCGAGCAAGCTCGCTCCCATAGGAGAAAGGTGCTCTGGTTGGAGGTAGATCGCAGGCAATAAAAAACCGACCCTGAGGTCGGTTTTTTAACGAGCGCGTCGCTTAGGCAGCAGCGGCAACGTTCAGGGCCTTTACGTGGCCATTCAAACGGCTCTTATGGCGAGCAGCCTTGTTCTTGTGGATGATGCCTTTATCGGCCATGCGGTCGATAACTGGCACAGCCAGAACGTAAGCAGCTTGAGCTTTTTCAGCGTCTTTTGCGTCGATGGCCTTGACTACGTTCTTGATGTAGGTACGGACCATGGAACGCAGGCTGGCGTTGTGGCTGCGACGCTTCTCAGCCTGTTTTGCACGTTTTTTGGCGGAAGGTGTGTTGGCCACCGTCGAGCTCCTCGAAAGACTTTTTGGGAAATAGCAAACAAAATAGGCCGCGAATCATGCCGATGAGTTGAAGTCTTGTCAAGGGCGGGTGACGCGTTCCGCTGAATGGCAGGTGCGGCGCACCGAAGGATTTCTTTCCGGCGTGCGACCTGTAAACTCGCGGGCTTTGGCTCTGCACTGTTTAGCGGCGCGGAGTATCGCACAAGTGGGCGCGTTGTTCGCCTGCTGTTTATCGACAGGCAAAAACTCTTTTCATGAATCTGCTCAAATCGTTGGCTGCCGTCAGCTCTATCACAATGCTTTCCCGCATCCTGGGGTTCGTTCGCGATACGCTCATCGCACGGATATTCGGCGCCGGGATGGCCACCGACGCCTTCTTCATCGCCTTCAAGTTGCCCAACCTGTTACGGCGGATCTTCGCCGAGGGGGCGTTTTCCCAGGCCTTTGTGCCGATCCTGGCGGAATATAAAAGCCAGAAGGGCGACGAAGCGACCCGCACGTTCATTGCCTATGTCACGGGGCTACTGACCTTGGTGCTGGCACTGGTCACGGCCGCCGGCATGCTCGCCGCGCCCTGGGTGATCTGGGCCACGGCGCCGGGTTTCACCGATACGCCGGAAAAGTTCCAGCTCACCTCGGACCTGCTGCGGGTGACCTTTCCTTATATATTGCTGATTTCCCTGTCGTCCCTGGCTGGGGCGATCCTCAATACCTGGAACCGCTTCTCGGTGCCGGCCTTTGTGCCAACCCTGCTCAACGTCAGCATGATCGTGTTCGCGGTATTCCTGACACCGTATTTCGATCCTCCGGTGATGGCCCTGGGCTGGGCGGTGCTGGTGGGTGGCCTGGCGCAATTGCTGTATCAACTGCCGCACCTGAAAAAGATCGGCATGCTGGTGCTGCCACGGCTGAACCTGCGCGACAGCGGCGTGTGGCGGGTAATGAAGCAGATGCTGCCGGCGATCCTCGGGGTTTCGGTGAGCCAGATTTCCCTGATCATCAACACCATCTTTGCCTCGTTTCTGGTGGCCGGGTCGGTGTCGTGGATGTATTACGCCGATCGGTTGATGGAATTGCCGTCCGGTGTGCTGGGTGTGGCCCTGGGCACGATCCTGCTGCCAACCCTGGCCAAGACCTACGCCAGCCAGGATCGCCATGAATACTCGCGCATCCTCGATTGGGGCCTGCGCCTGTGTTTCGTGCTGGTGTTGCCGTGTGCCCTGGCGCTGGGCATCCTGGCTGAGCCACTGACGGTTTCGCTGTTCCAGTACGGTCAATTCAATGCGTTCGACGCCTTGATGACCCAGCGTGCGCTGATCGCCTACTCGGTGGGCTTGCTCGGGATCATCGTGATCAAGGTGCTGGCGCCAGGCTTCTATGCCCAGCAGAACATTCGCACGCCGGTGAAGATCGCCATTTTCACCCTGGTGATGACCCAATTGTTCAACCTGTTGCTGATCGGTCCGCTGGCGCACGCCGGCCTGGCCTTGGCGATCAGCGCCGGGGCCTGTCTCAACGCCGGGCTGCTGTTTTATCAACTGCGCAAGCAGAAGATGTATCAGCCGCAACCGGGCTGGGGCAAATTTGGCCTGAAGCTGCTGGTAGCCGTGACGGTGATGTCGGCGGTTTTGCTTGGCGCGATGCATTTCATGCCGGCCTGGGGCGAAGGGCAGATGCTCGCGCGTTTCCTGCGTCTGGGCGTATTGGTCGTCGCTGGTGTGGTGGCGTATTTCGGTATGTTGCTGCTGATGGGTTTCCGTCTGCGCGACTTCAATCGCAAGGCCTTGGGCTGAAGGGGCGGCCCTCGATAATTCAGGGGCGGACGGCGGTTTTGTCGGTTCGATCACTTTGGGGTGCGGTGTTGCCTGTCGTCGGCCGCCGGGTGTGGTTATAATCGGCCACTTTATGAGCAAGAAGCGCGTTATGCAGCTGGTTCGAGGCCTCCACAACCTGCGCCCCCAACATCGGGGCTGTGTCGCCACTATTGGCAACTTTGACGGTGTTCACCGTGGCCACCAGGCTATCCTGGCGCGGTTGCGCGAGCGTGCGCTGGAATTGGGCGTGCCGAGCTGCGTGGTGATCTTCGAACCGCAGCCCAGGGAGTTTTTCGCCCCGGACACCGCCCCGGCCCGGCTGGCCCGGTTGCGGGACAAGCTGCAATTGCTGGCCGCCGAAGGTGTCGATCGGGTGCTGTGCCTGGCCTTCAACCAGCGCCTGAGCAAGCTCAGCGCCGCCGAGTTCGTCGAGACCATCCTGGTGGACGGTCTGGACGTGAAGCATCTGGAAGTCGGCGATGACTTCCGTTTCGGCTGCGACCGGTCAGGGGATTTCGATTACCTGCAACAGGCCGGTAGCGTCCATGGCTTCACCGTCGAAGCGGCGCAGACCGTCGAGATGGGCGGCTTGCGCGTCAGCAGCACCCAGGTCCGCAATGCCCTGGCGGCTGCCGACTTCGAATTGGCCGAGCGCTTGCTCGGCCGGCCGTACCGGATTGCCGGGCGGATCCTGCACGGGCAGAAGCTGGCGCGCCAATTGGGCACGCCGACGGCCAACGTGCAGCTCAAGCGTCGTCGTGTGCCGCTGACCGGGGTGTTCCTGGTGAGTGTCGAGATCGACGGCAAGACCTGGCCCGGTGTCGCCAATATCGGCGTACGGCCCACGGTCCAAGGGGATGGCAAGGCCCACCTCGAAGTACATGTTCTGGATTTTGCCGGCGATCTGTATGACCGGCGTTTGACGGTGGTTTTCCACCAAAAGCTGCGTGAAGAGCAGCGTTTTGCCTCTCTGGAGGCGCTCAAGACGGCGATCCATGCAGATATCGCCGCCGCCCGTGCCCTTGTCGCAACCAGCGCCAATCGCTAATGAAGAGCCTTAAATGACCGACTATAAAGCCACGCTAAACCTTCCGGACACCGCCTTCCCAATGAAGGCCGGCCTGCCTCAGCGCGAACCACAGATTCTGCAGCGTTGGGACAGCATTGGCCTGTACGGAAAGTTGCGCGAGATTGGCAAGGATCGTCCGAAGTTCGTCCTGCACGACGGCCCTCCGTACGCCAACGGCACTATTCACATCGGTCACGCGCTGAACAAGATTCTCAAGGACATGATCATCCGCTCCAAGACCCTGTCGGGTTTTGATGCGCCGTATGTCCCGGGCTGGGACTGCCACGGCCTGCCGATCGAACACAAGGTCGAAGTGACCCACGGCAAGAACCTGGGCGCGGACAAGACCCGCGAGCTGTGTCGTGCCTACGCCACCGAGCAGATCGAAGGGCAGAAGTCCGAATTCATTCGTCTTGGCGTGCTGGGCGACTTCGCCAACCCGTACAAGACCATGGACTTCAAGAACGAAGCCGGTGAAATCCGTGCCCTGGCGAAAATCGTCGAGGGCGGTTTCGTGTTCAAGGGCCTCAAACCGGTGAACTGGTGCTTCGATTGCGGTTCGGCCCTGGCCGAGGCGGAAGTCGAGTACGAGAACAAGAAGTCCTCGACCATCGACGTCGCGTTCCCGATTGCCGATGAAGACAAGCTCGCCGCCGCTTTCGGCCTGGGCAAGCTCGCCAAGCCGGCCGCGATCGTGATCTGGACCACCACCCCGTGGACCATCCCGGCCAACCAGGCGCTGAATGTCCACCCGGAATTCAACTACGCCCTGGTCGACGTCGGCGACAAGCTGCTGGTGCTGGCCGAAGAATTGGTCGAATCCTGCCTGGCCCGCTACAACCTCGAAGGTTCGGTGGTCGCCACCGCGCCAGGTTCGGCGCTGGAGCTGATCAATTTCCGTCACCCGTTCTATGACCGTCTGTCGCCGGTATACCTGGCCGACTACGTGGAACTGGGTGCGGGCACTGGCGTGGTTCACTCCGCGCCGGCCTATGGCGTCGACGACTTCGTGACCTGCAAGAAATACGGCATGGTCAATGACGACATCCTCAACCCGGTACAGAGCAATGGCGTGTACGCGCCGTCGCTGGAGTTCTTTGGCGGCCAGTTCATCTGGAAAGCCAACCCGGCCATCGTCGACAAGCTGACCGAAGTCGGCGCACTGCTGCACACCACTGTCATCGAACACAGCTACATGCACTGCTGGCGCCACAAGACCCCGCTGATCTACCGCGCCACCGCGCAGTGGTTCATCGGCATGGACAAGCAGCCCACCACTGGCGACACCCTGCGCCAGCGTTCCCTCAAGGCCATCGAAGACACCACGTTCGTGCCGGCCTGGGGCCAGGCGCGCCTGCACTCGATGATCGCCAACCGTCCCGACTGGTGCATCTCCCGCCAGCGTAACTGGGGCGTGCCGATCCCGTTCTTCCTGAACAAGGAAAGCGGCGAGCTGCACCCGCGCACCGTCGAACTGATGGAAGAGGTGGCCAAGCGCGTCGAAGCCGAAGGCATCGAAGCCTGGTTCAAGATGGATGCCGCTGAGCTTTTGGGTGACGAGGCGCCGCTGTACGACAAGATCAGCGACACCCTGGACGTCTGGTTCGACTCCGGCACCACCCATTGGCATGTGCTGCGCGGTTCGCACCCGATGGGCCACGAAAGCGGCCCGCGTGCCGACCTGTACCTGGAAGGCTCGGACCAGCACCGTGGCTGGTTCCACTCCTCGTTGCTGACCGGTTGCGCCATCGACAACCACGCGCCGTACCGCGAGTTGCTGACCCACGGCTTCACCGTCGACGAGTCCGGCCGCAAGATGTCCAAGTCCCTGGGCAACGTGATCGCGCCGCAGAAGGTCAACGACACCCTGGGCGCCGACATCATGCGCCTGTGGGTGGCCTCCACCGACTACTCCGGCGAAATGGCCGTTTCCGAGCAGATCCTGCAGCGCAGCGCGGACGCCTACCGGCGGATCCGTAACACTGCGCGCTTCCTGCTTTCCAACCTGACCGGTTTCAACCCGGCCACCGACCTGCTGCCCGCCGAAGACATGCTCGCGCTGGACCGTTGGGCCGTGGACCGTACCCTGCTGCTGCAACGCGAATTGCAGGAACACTACGGCGAATACCGTTTCTGGAACGTCTACTCCAAGATCCACAACTTCTGCGTGCAGGAGCTCGGTGGTTTCTACCTCGACATCATCAAGGACCGCCAGTACACCACCGGCGCCAACAGCAAGGCGCGCCGTTCGTGCCAGACCGCGTTGTTCCACATCAGCGAAGCGCTGGTACGCTGGATCGCGCCGATCCTGGCGTTCACCGCCGACGAGTTGTGGCAATACCTGCCGGGCGAGCGCAACGAATCGGTGATGCTCAACACCTGGTACGAAGGCCTGACCGAACTGCCGCAAGGTTTCGAGCTGGACCGTGCGTATTGGGACCGCGTGATGGCGGTCAAGGCAGCGGTCAACAAGGAAATGGAGATCCAGCGTGCGGCCAAGGCCGTCGGTGGCAACCTGCAGGCCGAAGTGACCCTCTACGCCGAAGACGCCCTGAGTGCCGATCTGGCCCGGCTGAGCAACGAGCTGCGCTTCGTGCTGATCACCTCCACCGCCAGCGTTGCACCTTTCGTGCAGGCGCCGGCCGATGCGGTGACCACTGAAGTCAGCGGCCTGAAGCTCAAGATCGTCAAGTCGAACCACACCAAGTGCGCTCGTTGCTGGCACTGCCGCGAAGACGTTGGCGTGAACCCGGAGCATCCGGAAATCTGCGGTCGTTGCGTGGACAACATCAGCGGCAGCGGTGAGGTTCGTCACTATGCCTAACGTGGCGAGCCGTTTCGGACGGCTGGGCTGGTTGTGGTTGAGCGCGCTGGTCCTGGTCATCGACCAGGCCAGCAAGTACTACTTCGAACACTCGCTGACCATGTACCAGCAGATCGTGATCATTCCTGACTACTTCAGCTGGACCTTGGCTTACAACACCGGGGCGGCGTTCAGTTTCCTGGCCGACAGTTCCGGCTGGCAGCGCTGGCTGTTCGCCCTGATTGCCGTCGTGGTCAGCGCTGTGCTGGTGGTCTGGCTCAAGCGCCTGGGGCGCAATGAGACCTGGCTGGCGGTGGCGCTGGCCTTGGTACTCGGTGGTGCCCTGGGCAACCTCTATGACCGCATCGCCCTGGGCCACGTCATCGATTTCATCCTGGTGCATTGGCAGAACCGCTGGTATTTCCCGGCGTTCAACTTTGCCGACAGCGCCATCAGCGTGGGCGCCGTGATGCTCGCCCTGGACATGTTCAAGAGCAAGAAAACCGGAGAAGCCGTCCATGACTGAGCAGCGTATCGCTCAAAACACCGAAGTGAAGCTTCACTTCGCCCTGCACCTGGAAAACGGTGACACCGTCGACAGCACCTTCGACAAGGCCCCGGCGGTGTTCAAGGTCGGTGACGGCAACCTGCTGCCCGGCTTCGAAGCGGCAATTTTCGGTTTCAAGGCCGGTGACAAGCGCACTGTAGTGGTTCCACCGGAAAATGCCTTTGGTCAGCCCAATCCGCAAAACGTGCAGACCATGCCACGCTCCCAGTTCCAGGACATGGAGTTGTCCCAGGGCCTGCTGGTGATCTTCAACGACGCGGCCAATACCGAGCTGCCGGGTGTGGTGAAGGCATTCGACGACGCCCAGGTAACCGTGGACTTCAACCATCCGCTGGCGGGCAAGACCTTGAGCTTCGAAGTGGAAATTATCGAGGTCAAGGCGCTTTAAGGTTTAACGGGCAGTGGCTGCCCCCACAATTCCTGTGGGAGCGAGCCTGCTCGCGATAGCTGAGTCCCAGCCACCGTCAAGCTGACTGATCCACCGCATCGCGAGCAGGCTCGCTCCCACAGACACGAGGCACAGCATGCAAATCAAACTCGCCAACCCCCGTGGCTTCTGCGCCGGTGTGGACCGGGCGATCGAAATCGTCAACCGCGCCCTGGAAGTCTTCGGGCCGCCGATCTATGTGCGCCACGAAGTGGTCCACAACAAATTCGTCGTCGAAGACCTGCGTAGCCGCGGCGCCATTTTCGTCGAGGAACTGGACCAGGTGCCGGACGACGTCATCGTGATCTTCAGTGCCCACGGGGTTTCCCAAGCGGTGCGCACCGAAGCCGCCGGCCGTGGCCTGAAGGTATTCGATGCCACTTGCCCACTGGTGACCAAGGTGCACATTGAGGTGGCGCGCTACAGTCGCGACGGCCGCGAATGCATCCTGATCGGCCACGAAGGCCATCCGGAAGTCGAAGGCACCATGGGCCAATACGATGCCAGCAACGGTGGTGCGATCTACCTGGTCGAAGACGAGGACGACGTTGCGGCCTTGCAGGTGCGCAACCCTGAGAGCCTGGCTTTTGTCACCCAGACGACCCTGTCCATGGATGACACCAGTCGTGTGATCGACGCCCTGCGTGCTCGTTTCCCGGCCATCGGCGGCCCGCGCAAGGATGACATCTGCTACGCCACCCAGAACCGTCAGGACGCGGTCAAGCAACTGGCCAACGAATGTGATGTAGTGCTGGTTGTCGGTAGCCCGAACAGCTCCAACTCCAACCGCTTGCGCGAGCTGGCCGAGCGCATGAATACGCCGGCCTACCTGATTGATGGCGCCGAGGACATGCAACGCAGCTGGTTCGATGGCGTCGAGCGCATCGGCATTACCGCCGGTGCCTCCGCGCCGGAAGTGCTGGTGCGCGGCGTGATCCAGCAATTGCAGGCCTGGGGCGCAATCGGTGCCGATGAGTTGGCCGGTCGCGAGGAAAACATCACTTTCTCGATGCCGAAAGAGCTGCGCGTCCGCTCCTTGCTTTAAGTTCTTTTTCGCACAGCGCCTGCTCGGCTTTGACGCTTTCCAGGTGGACGCGGCCGGAGGGCGCCAGTATCACTTGATGGTGGCTGACCGGCCCGCGTTTGGCGCAGACATGCAGCGTGCCTGCCTGGAATGCGCCGTTGGCGTGCAGCGCTTCTCCCTGGCTGCCGAACCTCACCCTGCGTTTCACCGGCTGGTTGCCGACCACCCGGGCGCTTGCCCTGCGCTCCATCAGCACGGTCTTGTCCTTGTCGTCCAGGGTAATGCGCCATCCCCGGCCCCAATCGTCATCTATCCCCCTGAGCACGACTGTCTGGTTGCGGGCAATGGCTTCGGTGCGGGCGCTGCGCAAGCCGCTGATCAGCAACTGCGCGGTGTCCTTGCGTTCGATGGATTCGATCAGCTCTTTGTAGCCCGCGCCGGCCCACGGCAGAACAATTGCGGCAATTGCCAGTCCCATGAGCAGTTCGATCAGGCTGAAGCCCTGTTGATACATGACGTCTCCTCCCTGGAGAGCGTGAAGCGGATTCAAGACTTATGAATCATTGTGGCGAGGGGATTTATCCCCGTTGGGCTGCGTAGCAGCCCCAATAAGGCTAAATCCCCTCACCACAGATGCACACAAAGGCGGTGGTTTGTTCTAGCGTGTACAAGCAGGTATAGCCGACGGCAACGGAGGGCACCGATGGATCTTCGTACAAAAGGTTTCACGCTGATCGAGGTGCTGGTGGCCCTCGGCGTGCTGCTGATCCTGATCACCATGGCGGTGCCGGCGTTTACCGGATCGATGCAGAGCACCAAGGCCGATACCGAGATCGGCGATCTGCGCCGGGCGCTGAACTTTGCCCGGATGGAGGCGATCGACCGTGGTATCACCACGCGAATTCGTCCCACGGCCCAGGGCAGTGCCTGGAGCGGCGAACTGACGGTGTATGACAGTACTGGCTCGTCGCCCAATATATTGCGGGTTGTTCCAGCGATGGGCAGTGGCGTGACTCTGACGCTAACCTCAGAGGTGAGCAATATTGATTTCAACAACCTTGGCGGGTTGTCGGCACCGGCCACGCCGGTGAGTTTCAATTATGTACGAGGGGCGCAGAGCAGGACGCTGAGTGTTTGCCTCAATGGAAGAATCGTATTGGGTGGAAGTTGCGGATGAAGGGTTGCAGTAAAAGGGCGCAGGCCGGCATGACGTTGATCGAGGTGCTGGTGGCGGTGCTGATTCTCGGCGTCGGCTTGCTGGGGGCGGCAATGATCCAGCTCAATGCGCTCAAGTACACCGACAGTTCGCGCATGACCAGCCAGGCCAGTTTCATTGCCTACGACCTGCTGGACCGCATTCGCGCCAATTCCGGCGCCGACTACACCATCACGCCGCCCAGCTCGCCGAACCTCAGCGTGGCCCGGGACCAGGACCTTTATGATTTCAAGACCAACATCATCGCCTTCGGCGGCGCCACTGCCACCGGCACCATTGCGCTGAATCTGCGGGTCTACACCATCACCATTTCCTGGGACGACGCACGCGCCGCCAACACCACCAACGCGGCCGAGGCGCGGCGCAGCTTTGTGCTGACCAGTCGCGTCGCCGTCGATCCGGTGGGGGCGACGCCATGAACCGGCACAGTCGCGGTTTTGGCCTGATCGAGTTGATGATCGCGCTGGTGCTCAGCTTGATCGTCGTGCTGGGTGTCGTGCAGATCTTCATCGCCGCCAAGAACACCTACATCAGCCAGAGCGCGGCGGCGGTGATGCAGGAGGACGCCCGGTTCGTACTGAGCAAAATGGTCCAGGAGATTCGCATGGTGGGCATGTTCGGTTGCCTGGGGACCATTACCGATGCGTCCACGGCCAATGATTTCAATGCCAGCCAGATCACCCCGATCCGCTGGGACAACGCTAACCGGAGATTGACCCTGGTCACCGCGGACATAGGCAGTGGCGGGAGCACTCCGACCTGGACCGTCGTCTCCGATTGCCGCACCTCGGCGACGGCCTATACCAATGCACGGTTACCGGCGGCGGGGCAGTTGGCCTTCCCGATCCGTCGACTGATCTACAGCTTCAACAACAATCAATTGCTGCTGGGTAGCGGCGCCGGCAACCCGACCTTGTCGGTGCTGGTGGATAACGTGCGGGCGTTCGACGTGACCTTCGGCGTGGCCGGGAGCGCGACGGATATCGCGGCGTCGAGCTACACCGCCAACCCGGCAGACCCGGCACTGATCCGCAGCGTACGCTTGACCCTGACGCTCTTTGATCCGAAGAACGCGGTGCGCGAGCAGACCTTCAATGTGGTTGCCGCCTTGCGCAACCGGCTTCTATGAGGGGGCGATCGATGAGTTCGATGAATCTCAAGCATCGCCAGCGAGGCATGGCTCTGCTGGTCAGCCTGGTTTTTCTGTTGCTGCTGACGCTGATCGGCCTGTCGTCGATGCAGAGCGCCACTCTCCAGGAAAAAATGACCAGCAGCGTCATGCTGCGCAACCAGTCCTTCCAGATTGCCGAGGCGGCGTTGAGGGTGGGTGAGAGCGCGGTGCAGGTCGAGACCTATTCACTGGCGGTCTGTACCACCGCGACTCAGTGCGCGCCACCGGCCGAGTCGGCGACCATCATGGCGGCCGGGCGCAATTCATCCTCGGGGGTGCTCTGGGTCGCCGCTGCCGGCGGGTTTTATGGCGTGCAGAACATCGGCACCACGCTCGCGGCGGTCAATGTACCCAGCAATACATCCGCGACGCTGTACCGGATCACGGCGGTAGCCGTGGTGGGCAATAACCAGCGCAGCGTGGTGGAGAGCATCTATGCGAAATACTGAGGCTCGCCGTGGCTGGATAGCGATGTTGTGGGGGGTATTGCTCAGCCTTTATCTGGCTGCCCCGGCCTATGCGTTCACGCCTTCGGACTCGCCGTTGCTGAGTGCGGGTGCCGTCACGCCGAACGTGATGCTGCTGATCGATGACTCGGGGAGTATGAACAACATTATCTGGGCGGCGGGGTTTGATCCGGCTGTGACGCAAGTGCGCACTTATGCCTGCAGCGCCAGTAACAACTGTAACGACAGGTATGAGCTGGACCTGGAAGATTCGAACATCCTGTTGGTGGGCCTGTTGCGTGGCGGCTGCTCGTCTGGCTGGTACGGTTTCTATCGACCCAGCATTGGGCGGGTCTGCCTTCGGTTGCCAGATCCTGTGGGAGGCGGCAATACCCGTTACACCGGTAAATACCTGGCGTATCTGGTGACCCTGGCCAACGGCTCGAGCCGGGATTTCACCACCGGCACGATTCCCAACGATTATCGAATCAACGTGGCGCGGGATGTGTCCAACGACCTGGTTGCCAGCAATCGTGCCTTGCGTATCGGCCTCGCCACGTTCAACCCGCCCAACAGCAGCAATTCCGGGCCAGGAGGCTACATCGCTCGCGCCATCAGCGACCTTTCGCCGGTCAGCGGCAGCGTGACCCAGACCCAGGCCAACAGCAACTACACTGCCCTGATCAACGCGATCAACGGTCTGGGCGCCGTGGCGAATACGCCGCTGGCCGAGAGCTATTACGAAGTCACCCGTTATTTCAGGGGCATGGCGCCGTACTACAACAGCACACCGGCCACCTATACCAGCCCGATCCAGTACCGTTGCCAGAAAAACTTCGGCGTGGTGATCACCGACGGCTTGCCTACCTATGATCGTACGTTTCCCACCAACGACCCGCTGGGAGGGGCCCGCTTGCCGAACTGGGATGGCATCAGCACCAACGATGGTGACAACCCCAGCGGTGACGGCGAGGGCGATACGCTGTACCTGGACGACATCGCCAAGTTCGCCTTCGACATCGACATGCGCTCCACTGGCACCGATGCCACCGGCCAGAGCTGGAACGCCACGGATTTCACTCGGCAGTACCTCAATACCTACACCGTGGGTTTTACCGCCACCAATCAAATGCTGTCCGACGCCGCCCGCTACGGTGCAGGCAAGTATTACCAGGCGACCGACAGCGAAGGCCTCAACTCTGCGTTGGCCTCTGCCCTGAGCGATATCACCTCCAAGGCTGGATCCGGGGGCGCAGGCACGACCAATGCCGCCACGTTGTCCAGCACCTCCAGCTACTACCAGACCACGTATGACCCCAAGGACTGGCGCGGGACCATCCGGGCATTCGGCTTCACCACGACAGGTACGGTCAACAGGGCTGCGGCGCAATGGACCACCGACACGGCCATCGTGCCCGGTGCCACGGCGCCGATTTACCAGTCGTGGAATACCGCGACCAATGTGCCTGTCACCCTGGCCTACGCTAACTTCTCGCCGGCCCAGCAAATCAGCCTCAGCCAGAACCTGCCCACGGGGATCACCGGTAACGATCTGGTGGAGTGGAGCAAGGGGGTCAATAAGACCGGTTTGAAGGTGCGCAGTGTATTGCTGGGGGACATCATCAATTCGCCGTTGGTGCTGGCATCGCCCAATGAGCAGACCGCTGCGGATTTGCTCAACGACACCAGCTACAGCACGTACCTGACCACCAAGGCGACGAACATGAATACCAGCCTGGTGGTGAACGCCAACGACGGTTTTTTCAGCGTCATCAACAGTGCCAACGGTACCCGGCGTTACGCCTATATGCCGTCGAGCGTGCTGCCCTCGTTGCAGAGCATTGCCGACACCAACTACATCAATGGTGTGAGCCACAAGTTCCTGGTGGATGGACAGGTCGGCGTATTCGATACGCAATCGGGGAGTGTCTGGAAGACCGTGGCCCTGGGCGGCACTGGTGCCGGGGGCAAGACGTTCTATGCGGTTCAGTTGTTCGATGCGACAGCGGGCAATGTGTTGCGGGCGTTGTGGGAGATCAGCGCGCCGACCGTGGCCAACACCGCCAACGCCTTCAATGACCTGGGCTACGCCTACGCCCGTCCCGAAGTCGCCCGCCTGGCGGATGGGCGCTGGGCGGCGTTCATTTCCAATGGCTACGGCAGCAACAGCGGTGTCGCGGCGTTGTACGTGGTAGATATCCGCGACGGCTCGCTGATCAGGAAAATCGTCATCAACAGCAGCGAGACCGGCAATGGCTTGTCGTCGGTCAAACTGCGGGTCAATTCCCAGAACGTGGTGCAGGCGGCATACGGGGGCGATTTGAAAGGGCGGATGTGGAAATTCGACCTCAGTGCCACTTCACCGGCCACATGGGGCGTGGCGTTTTCCGGCCAGCCGTTGTTCACCACTTCCGGTGGCGCGACTCAGCCGATCACCGTTCAACCGCTGCTGGCGGACAACCCGCAGGGCGGTACCCAGGTGTTTTTCGGCACCGGCAAGTTCAACGAAACGGCGGATAAACTCAACAAGGACCTGCAAGGGTTCTACTCGATATGGGACGCCACCGGCGGTGCCGGGCAAATCACCGTGTCGAACCTGCAGGCCCAGTCGATCACGGGGGTGTTCTCAGGCAGTACGGGGCAGTTCGTGACCACCAGCCAGACCGACGTGGCTTATCCTTCGAAAAAGGGCTGGTACCTGCCCTTGGTGTACAACAACGTGCTGACTGGGGAGCGGGTGATCAACCCGGCCAATCTGGTGAGCGGGCGCGTGGTCTTTACCACGGCTGCCGTGGACACCACCGACCCTTGCGCCAGCTTTGGTACCGGTAAACTGATCGAAGTGGATGCGTTCAACGGTAAGATGCTCAACTATGCGGTGCTCGATACCAACGGTGACGGCAAGCTCAACAGTTCTGACACGATTTCCAGCGGGGTGGTCTTCACGGGCGGTATTCCGACCTTGAGCGCCGTGGTTAGCGCCAGTGGGGCTACCAACATGATCGTCAACGACTCCAGCGGCAATATCACCGAGTTGCTGGAAAAATCCGTGGGCGGCAGCCGTCGCATCATGTGGCGACAAATACAGTGAGAGGCAAGGCATGCGCAGATCCAACCGGGGTTTCACCTTGATCGAAATCATGATCGTGATTGCGATCATCGGTATCGTGATCACCGTCGGCTATCCGAGCCTGACCGAATACATGAAGAAGGGCCGGCGTACCGAAATCGCTGGGTTGCTGTCGCAGCAAGCGCAGATTCTCGAGCGCTACTACTCGAAGAACAACGTCTACACCAACGCGACCGGCCTGAGCAGCGGTAACGATTTCTACACCATTACCCCGACCCTGGCAGACCAGAGCTTCACCCTGACCGCCGTGCGCAAGAGTGGCTCGTCCATGGCCACGGACAAATGCGGTGACTTCACGATCAACAATACCGGTGTGCGGAGCATGATCAACGCTGCTGCCGGGCTGACCACCAAGGATTGCTGGGGCCGCTGAGTTTCTTTTATTCGGGCGCTGCCTTGCGCCCTCTGTCTTATGAGTCGAATCAGAACATGACCAGGCAACAGCAAGTGGTGATTGTCGGCGGCGGAGTCATTGGCCTGTTGACAGCGTTCAATCTGGCGTCCGAAGGGCAGCGCGTGGTGCTGCTGGACCGCTCCAGTGTCGGCCAGGAATCGTCCTGGGCTGGCGGCGGTATCGTGTCGCCATTGTATCCATGGCGCTATAGCCCGGCGGTCACGGCGTTGGCCCACTGGTCGCAGGACTTTTATCCACAGTTGGGGGAGCGTTTGTTCGCCGCCACCGGGATCGATCCGCAAGTGCATGTCACCGGCCTGTACTGGCTGGACCTGGACGACCAGGACGAAGCGCTGGCCTGGGCCGAACGGGAAGGGCGCCCGCTGCGGGCTGTGGATATCTCGGCTGTCCACGATGCGGTGCCGGTGCTGGGCGCGGATTTTTCCCGGGCGATCTACATGGCCGACGTGGCTAACGTGCGTAACCCCCGGTTGGTGAAATCCCTCAAGGCTGCATTGTTAGCGCTGCCGAATGTCACGTTGCATGAACACTGTGAAGTCAGCGGGTTCATCCGTGATGGCGGGCGTGTTGTCGGGGTGGACAGTTCTGCCGGGCAGATTCGTGGCGATCAGGTCGTGCTGGCGTCTGGCGCCTGGAGTGGTGAGTTGCTCAAGACTTTGGGGCTGAAATTGCCGGTCGAGCCGGTCAAGGGCCAGATGATTTTGTATAAATGCGCGTCGGATTTTCTGTCGAGCATGGTTCTGGCCAAGGGCCGTTATGCGATTCCGCGTCGTGATGGGCATATTCTGGTTGGCAGTACGCTGGAGCGTGAGGGCTTCGACAAGACCCCGACGGATGCTGCGCTGGAGAGTCTGAAGGCTTCGGCCCAGCAGCTGATTCCGGCGCTGGCGGGGGCTGAGGTGGTTGGGCATTGGGCTGGGTTGCGGCCTGGATCGCCTGAAGGCATTCCCTATATCGGTGAGGTGCCGGGGTTTGCGGGACTGTGGTTGAACTGTGGGCATTATCGCAATGGGTTGGTGTTGGCGCCGGCGTCGTGTCGGTTGTTTACGGATTTGATGTTGGGGCTTGAGCCTGTGATTGATCCTGCGCCTTATGCGCCGGCGGGGCGGTTGTAAGGTTCGGTTTTGGCTTGGGAGTTTTGGTGACGAGGCGGCCTTAAAGCCGACCGGGATTTGTTGACCGAGTACATATCCATTCCTGCGGTAACGGCCACTTATGGTTTCGCTTTTACAGCGACTCACTTTCGAAGAGCCCGGAAGCCGGCCCAGTCGAAAGTGAGCAAAGCGCTTCTGCCCCACCACTCGGTGCCTCGCCTAGGCTCGGCATGCCCGAACGAAGGCATTGCTCCGTGGGCCCGCCGCGAAGGGCCATCCATGGCCCAGCGCGGCTACCTCGGCATCCATGCCGAGGTGCCCACTGCGCAATACCTTCGTTCGGCCATCGTGGTTAACGGGGCGCCAAAATCTACGTCCACCGCGAGGCGGCCTGACAGCCGGCCTGGCTCTCCTCGGTGGTACACCAATCAGATTTTGTGGGAGCAAAGCTTGCTCGCGAAGGCGGCCTTACAGCCGACCTGCTTCTCCTGCTGTGCCCCCGATCCAATTGTGGGGCTGTTCGCGAAGGCGGCGGTACAGTCGATGAATATGTTGAATGCTCCAGTCTCTTCGCGAGCAGGCTCGCTCCCACAGGAGGATCGCGATCATCAAAAAATCAGGTCGGCTATAAGGCCGCCTCGCAGTGGACGTTGATCTCGGCGCCCCGTTAACCACGCTGGCCGAACGCAGGTATTGCGTAGTGGGCATCCCGGCATGGATGCCGGGATAGCCGCGCTGGGCCATGGATGGCCCTTCGCGGCGGGCCCACGGAGCAATGCCGGAGTGAGGGCACACCGAGCCTAGGCGAGGTGCCGAGTGGTGGGGCAGGAGCGCTTTGGTTACTTTCGCGCTTTTCGAAAGTGACCCGCTGTAAGAGCGGAACCATAAGTAGCCGTTACCGCAGAAACGGATATACACACCGCCCTCACAGCCGACCTGTCTTTGTGGGAATGATCGGACAAAGTTCTGATTCGAACCGAATTTTCAGACGAGTTCTGGCGGTTGCCGGGTGGGAAGGGCATTGGCTAACCTTTTCCCGTCGCTGCCAATTCAGCGTCCGGGCGTCGCGGCCCGCTAACTTGGTGCATAATTCCAGTCGACGACAGTGCTTCGGTATTTGTCGTTCCGTCATGGCTGGCTGTGCGTGGGATACCTTCGGGTATGCCGGAGGCTCCAAGTTCGGTCCGCGAACCTGCGTACAGCAGCCACTCCCAATCGCGTCGCGGCGATCGGTGGCAGCTCCAAAACTTGGAGATGCACGATGATCAAAGTCACACCCAATCCCCCCGAAACCGATCCCTCGTCAGCCCATGGCGGGCTCGATTCTCAAAAACTCGATGAAGCCGCCAAGCGCGCCCTCGACTATTACCTCGGCCCAAAACCCGAAGCCAAAAAGAAATCCGCCTCAAACCAGTTATTCACTGTCGTGGACGGCATCGACACCGAATGCCTCCTCACCAACCTCAGCGAAACCCTGGCCTCCGCCAACGCAACGGTCAGCGACCTGGCCTTCGAGCTCGAAGGCTCGCGGCGACATGTTGCCTTGGGGGTACAACAGTTGATTGAGCTGAGCGAGTTGTTGGCCAATCGAGTACTGGATAAACAGGTGCCGGTGGCGCAAGGCTAGAAGAGCTGCCAAGGCAAACACAGAACCTGTGGCAAGGGAGCAAGCCCCCTCGCCACAGGGGTTAGCGTGGCTTCAACGCCGCGGCTCAATCCAACCCCAACTTCTTCAACCGATACCGCATCGACCGAAACGACAACTTCAACCGCTGCGCCGCCGCCGTGCGGTTCCAGCGGGTTTGCTCCAGGGCCTGGAGGATGAGCTTGCGCTCGACGTCTTCCAGGTAATCCTCCAGGTTGTCGACCTGCATCAAATCGGGATTGCCCGCCTCAGTAGTACTATTACCCTCGGCCAGGCGCAGGTCGTCGGCTTCGATTTGTTGCTGTTCGCAAAGGGTGTAGGCACGTTCAAGCATGTTCTCCAGTTCCCGCACGTTGCCCGGGAAGCGGTAATTCCTGAGAGCGTCCAACGCCTGGGGATGCAACTTGGCCGGTGGACTACCGGTGTTGGCCGCCAGACGCTGGAGCATGTGATTGGCCAGCGGTTCGATGTCTTCGCGACGTTCGCGCAAGGGCGGGACGCGCAGTTCGATGACATTTAGCCGGTAATACAAATCCTGGCGAAAGCGCCCGGCGGCGACTTCGGCATCCAGGTCCTTGTGGGTGGCGCAGAGGATTCGCACATCCACCACTTCTTCCTGTTGGCCGCCAACAGCGCGCACGGCCTTTTCCTGGATCGCCCGCAGTAGCTTGACCTGCATGGCCAGGGGCAGGTCGGCCACTTCATCGAGGAATAAGGTCCCGCCGTGGGCGGCCTGGAACAGCCCGGGCTTGTCTTCGATGGCGCCGCTGAAGCTGCCTTTTCGATGGCCAAAAAACTCGCTTTCCATCAGCTCAGTGGGAATCGCCCCACAGTTGACTGGCACAAAACCCTGGTTGGAACGGGGCCCCTGTTCGTGGATCAGCCGGGCGACCAGTTCCTTGCCGCAGCCCGATTCCCCGCTGATGTACACCGGTGCCTGGCTGCGAGCGAGTTTTTCGATCTGTTTGCGCACATTGCGCATCGGCGGGGAGTCACCCAGCAGGCAACGCTCGATAGTGCTTGCCGGAAGAGCGACCGGCGGCAGGCGCAGGGCGCTGCTGACCAGCTCCCGCAACCGACCCAGGTCGACCGGCTTGGTCAGGAAGTCGAAGGCGCCGGCCTTGAGGGCGTCGATGGCGGTTTCCAGGCTGCCGTAGGCAGTGATCATCGCCACGGGCAGTTGCGGGTAGCGCTGCTGGATGTGCTGCACCAGTTCCAGGCCGGTGCCATCGGGCAGGCGCATGTCGGTCAGGCACAGGTCGAAGGTATCCCCCGCCAGCAGGCTCTGGGCCTCGGCCAGGTTCTTGGCGCTGCGGGTGTCGAGTTTCATCCGGCCCAGGGTAATGTCCAGGAGTTCGCGGATGTCCGGTTCGTCGTCGACGATCAGGATTCGTTGCCGTGAGCGAATATTCAAATCTGTTTCCGTCCGTGAGCAAAGGTGATGCGAAAGCAGCCGCCGCCTTGGCGTGGTTTGAAGTCTAGGCGGGCCTGGTTGCTTTCGCACAGCTCACGGGACAGATAGAGCCCAAGGCCGGTGCCCTGGCTGCTGGTGGTAAAGAAGGGCTCGAACAAGTGCGCTTGCTGTTCTGGAGTCACGCCGGGGCCGTTGTCGATGATGTCCAGTGTGGACAGCTGGCTGTGGGGATCGATGAACAGTTTCAGCCAGGCCTCGGCCTGTTCGTGGGCCATTGCGCTGTGGCGCCAGGCGTTGCGCAGCAGGTTGTCGAGTACCTGGGTCAACTGGTCGGGGTCCATCAGCGTGGTGTAGTCGCCCGGATCGATGCTCAGGTGCAATTGCTGGTGCTCGGCCATGCTTTCGTGGGCCTGTCGGACGAACTGTTCGAGCCAGGTCCGCAGATCGAGGCGTTGGGGTGTGGTTTGCTGGCGGCGAGACAGTTGCAGGACGTTTTCAATGACGCGATTCATTCGTTGAGAGTGATCTTGAATAATCTGCGTCAGACGCCGATCCGCGTCGTTCAGTTCCTCGGATTCGCGCAGCAATTGCGCCGCGTGGCTGATGGCGCCCAGGGGGTTGCGGATTTCGTGGGCGATGCCGGCCGTCAGGCGTCCGAGGGAGGCTAGCTTGAGTTGTTGGGCCTGCTGCGCAACCTGGGCCAGGTCTTCGAGGAAGACCAGGATCTGATGTTGCTCGTTGTGGCCCAGGGCGATGAAGCTCGGTTGCAGTGCCAGGCCCGTGCCGCTGATGGTCAGGCTCTGCGCGCGCAGGCTAGGGTTGTTCAGCCACAGTTGTAGACGTTCGACCAGGGCGACGGAGTAGTCATCGATCCGCTGGCCGACCAGGTCGTGCATGCCCAGCAGGTTCAAGGCGCTTTCGTTGGCCAGTTGTACCCGACGTTCGCGGTCCAGCACCAGGATGCCGGTGCGCATGCGCTGCAGGATCAGCGCGTTGAGTGCTTCGAGGCCGATCACTTCGCTGGCCCGTTGCTCAGCCAGGGTTTCGCTGGCTTCCAGCCGTCGGGTCAGGCCTTGTACCAGCAGGGCGGCGGCGAAGCACAGTGCCCCCAGGGTCCCGGCTTGCAGGTAGCTGCTGGGGCGGTTCGAGTCGCTCAGGCCGAGGAAGAAAGTCGAGCCGACGATACCGATCGTGGCGACAGCGGCGATCAACAGGCCGACTCGGCCTCGCAATAGCGTATTGCCGATGGCTACCGAGACGATGAGCAGGTTGCCGATGGCGCTGGGCACACCGCCTGCGGCGAAGAACAGCCACGAAAGCAGCAGTACGTCGGTGAGGGCCAGGCCGAACAGCCGGGCAGGGCGGCGAGTGTTTTCAAGGAACACTACAAGCAGGATGTTCAGCACCAGATACAACCAACTGCCGCTGCGCAGCAGGTCGTCGTTGGCGAACTCCAGCAGGCGATTGTCCAGTTTGCTGGAGATCAGCAGCACCAGGGTGATGCCGATGCTCAGGCGGTACAGGTGATAGAGACGCAGCAGACGCTGCGTCTGTTTTTCGCGCGGGCTTGAGGTCTCAGCGCTCACGAGTGCCCGGGCCTTGCTCGAGGTGAGCCTGGCTGCAATACCATTGTTGTTCGAGGGCCAGTGCCCGGTCGCGAGGCAGGTGTACGCCGCAATGAGCGCAACGGACCATGGGGGGAGCGTCCTGCTCGCGGGGTGCCTGCGATGGGGAAGAGGTGCTCTTGAGCTTGCGCCAGAACCATACCGCGGCGGCAATCAGGGCGATCCAGAACAGTAAACGAAGCATGATGGGCGGCTTTTTGGCTAATGATCCGGCAGTTTAGCCAAGGACAGGAACGGCGCACAGCGCAATAAAAGCCAGGTACAAAAAAGGGAGACCGTCGGGTCTCCCTTTTTGCTGATGCCCCTGTCTCAGTCGAACAGGCCGAAGGTCAGGTGGCTGAACCAGGAGCGGTCGCTGGACTCGTTCTCAGGCTCTTCTTCTTCGATCACGTCACCATTTTCATCCTTGGGCTTGAGTTCGTTCGGGATGGCTTCCTTGGCATCCTGGAATTGGCGTTGCACGTCCTGGTTGGCGCGCGTCTCTCCCGGCGGCAGCGGCGGACGCGACTCGATCAGGCCCAGGGTCGCCTTGCTCAGCCACGAACGGTTGTCCGCTTCGTCGACCCGCGGGGTGAACTGGCCATCGACCAGGGATGGGTGATCCGGGTAGTTCAGCTTGAGGGTTTCCAGGCTGGTGGCCGCCAGGTCGTCCAGGTGCAGGCGCTGGTAGGCTTCTGTCATCACGGCCAGGCCGTCGCCCACCGATGGGGTTTCCTGGAAGTTTTCCACCACGTAGCGACCACGGTTGGCGGCGGCGACGTAGGCCTGACGAGTCAGGTAGTAGTCGGCCACGTGGATTTCGTAGGAAGCCAGCAGGTTGCGCAGGTAGATCATGCGCTGCTTGGCGTCCGGCGAGTAGCGGCTATTGGGGAAGCGGCTGGTCAGCTGGGCGAACTCATTGTAGGAGTCGCGCGCGGCGCCCGGGTCACGCTTGGTCATGTCCAGCGGCAGGAAGCGCGCCAGCAGGCCGACGTCCTGGTCGAAGGAGGTCAGGCCCTTGAGGTAATAGGCGTAATCGACGTTCGGGTGCTGCGGGTGCAGGCGAATGAAACGCTCGGCGGCGGACTTGGCGGCTTCCGGCTCGGCGTTCTTGTAGTTGGCGTAGATCAGCTCCAATTGGGCCTGATCGGCGTAGCGACCGAACGGATACCGCGACTCCAGCGCCTTGAGCTTGGCGGTGGCGCTGGTATAGCTGTTGTTATCCAGGTCGTTCTGCGCCTGTTGGTACAGTTCGACTTCGCTCAGGTTTTCGTCTACGACTTCCTTCGACGAGCAAGCAGCAGTCAATGCGAGGATGGCGATCAGCAGCAGGTGTTTCACTTGCATGGCGGCTTGCGTCCCTATGACGGCCGCTGTCTTGGGCGGGGCCGTCCTGTTATGATGAGCGCCCCGTTGAAAAGCCTCGGGGCAAAAGACGCCGTATTTAACCACAAGCGCGCAGCCGAAACCAAAGGCTGTGCCGACGCCCAGTCCGAGCATGTCCGATAAAATAGAACTTCGCGCAGAGGTGCCGTCCGAATTGGGCGGCCAACGCCTCGATCAAGTCGCCGCACAACTCTTCGCCGAGCACTCGCGCTCGCGCCTTTCCGCCTGGATCAAGGACGGCCGCCTGACTGTGGATGGGGCGGTGATCCGCCCGCGCGACATCGTCCACGGCGGTGCCATCCTCGAGCTGACCGCCGAGCAGGAGGCCCAGGGAGAATGGGTCGCCCAGGACATCGCCCTGGACATCGTCTATGAAGACGACGACATCCTGGTGATCAACAAGCCGGCGGGCCTGGTGGTGCACCCGGCTGCCGGTCATGCCGACGGGACGTTGCTCAATGCCTTGCTGCACCATGTACCGGACATCATCAATGTGCCGCGTGCCGGCATCGTGCATCGCCTGGACAAGGACACCACCGGTCTGATGGTGGTGGCCAAGACCATCCAGGCGCAGACACAACTGGTCACTCAGTTGCAAAGCCGCAGCGTCAGCCGTATCTATGAGTGCATCGTGATCGGCGTGGTCACCGCCGGTGGCAAGATCAACGCACCGATTGGCCGTCACGGCCAGCAGCGCCAGCGCATGGCGGTGATGGAGGGCGGCAAGCAGGCGGTCAGCCATTATCGTGTGCTTGAACGCTTCCGTTCCCACACGCATGTGCGGGTCAAGCTGGAAACCGGGCGTACCCACCAGATCCGTGTGCACATGGCCCACATCAACTTTCCGTTGGTGGGTGACCCGGCCTACGGTGGTCGCTTCCGCATTCCGCCAGCCGCCAGCCAGACCATGGTCGAATCGCTGAAGAATTTCCCGCGCCAGGCGCTGCACGCGCGTTTCCTGGAGTTGGATCATCCGACGACCGGCAAGCGCATGAGCTGGGAGTCGCCGTTGCCGGATGACTTTGTCTGGCTGCTGACGTTGCTCAAGCAGGACCGCGAGGCGTTCGTCGGATGAGTGACTGGCTGATACCCGACTGGCCTGCGCCGGCCCGGGTCAAGGCCTGCGTCACCACCCGAGGGGGCGGCGTCAGCCTGGCGCCGTTCGACAGCCTCAACCTGGGCGACCATGTGGGCGACGACCCCACGGCTGTCGCCGAAAACCGCCGTCGTCTCACCGATCAGTTCGCCATCACCCCGGCCTGGTTGCAGCAGGTCCACGGCATTGCCGTGGTCGAGGCTGACCCCACCCAGGTAGCGACCGCCGATGCCAGTTGGACCGACACACCGGGTATCGCCTGCGCGTCAATGACGGCGGACTGCCTGCCCGTACTGTTCTGCAACCGTGCCGGCACCCGCGTCGCAGCGGCCCATGCCGGTTGGCGCGGGCTGGCCAACGGTGTGCTGGAGGCCACCCTCGACAGCCTTGCCGTGCCTGCGGATGAAATCCTCGCCTGGCTCGGCCCGGCCATTGGTCCGCAAGCGTTTGAAGTTGGGCCGGAGGTGCGTGAAGCCTTCATCGCGCAACTGCCTGAAGCGGTAAAAGCTTTCGCCGCGAGCCCCAACGCCGGCAAGTTCCTGGCCGACATCTATCAGTTGGCCCGCTTGCGGCTGGCGGTGCGCGGTGTCACTGCGGTGTACGGTGGTGGCCTGTGCACCGTGACCGACCCTCGTTTCTTTTCCTACCGCCGCAATCCGTGCACCGGTCGCTTCGCCTCGCTGATCTGGATCGAGCGCTAGACTTCGCTGATCTGCATCAAGGCTGCGCTGCTTGAAACTTCCAGAATCGACCACATCTATAAGGGTATCTGGCAGGTTTCTTCATTCAGGATGTGTTTAGGTCCGGCCTGCTCAAAAGGAAGGTGACCCATGCGTATTGATCGTTTAACCAGCAAATTACAGTTGGCCCTGTCCGATGCCCAGTCCCTGGCCGTCGGCCTGGACCATCCCGGTATCGAACCGGCGCATTTGATGCAAGCCATGCTCGAACAGCAGGGCGGTTCCATCAAGCCCCTGCTGATGCAGGTCGGCTTTGACGTCAACAGCCTGCGCAAAGAACTGGCGAAAGAACTCGACCTGTTACCCAAGATCCAGAATCCGACCGGTGACGTGAACATGTCCCAGGACCTGGCGCGGCTGCTCAACCAGGCCGATCGCCTGGCCCAGCAGAAGGGCGACCAGTTCATTTCCAGCGAGCTGGTGCTGCTCGCCGCCATGGATGAAAACAGCAAGCTCGGCAAACTCCTGCTTGGCCAGGGCGTGAGCAAGAAAGCCCTGGAAAATGCCATCAACAACCTGCGTGGCGGCGAAGCGGTCAACGACGCCAACCACGAAGAGTCGCGCCAGGCGCTGGATAAATACACCGTCGACCTGACCAAGCGTGCCGAAGAAGGCAAGCTCGACCCGGTGATCGGCCGTGACGACGAGATCCGCCGCACGATCCAGGTGCTGCAACGCCGCACCAAGAACAACCCGGTGCTGATCGGTGAGCCAGGCGTGGGTAAAACCGCCATCGCCGAGGGCCTGGCCCAGCGCATCATCAACGGCGAAGTGCCGGATGGCCTCAAGGGCAAGCGGCTGTTGTCCCTGGATATGGGGGCCTTGATCGCCGGCGCCAAATACCGTGGTGAATTCGAAGAGCGGCTCAAGGCGCTGCTCAATGAGCTGTCCAAGCAGGAAGGACAGATCATCCTGTTCATCGATGAACTGCACACCATGGTCGGTGCGGGCAAGGGTGAAGGCTCGATGGACGCCGGCAACATGCTCAAGCCAGCGTTGGCTCGTGGCGAGCTGCACTGCGTCGGCGCGACCACGCTCAACGAGTACCGCCAATATATAGAGAAAGACGCGGCCCTTGAGCGGCGCTTCCAGAAAGTACTGGTGGAGGAGCCGAGCGAAGAGGACACCATCGCTATCCTGCGCGGCCTTAAAGAACGCTATGAAGTTCACCACAAGGTGGCGATTACCGATGGCGCGATCATCGCGGCGGCCAAGCTCAGCCACCGCTACATCACCGACCGCCAATTGCCGGACAAGGCCATCGACCTGATCGACGAGGCGGCCAGTCGCATCCGCATGGAAATCGACTCCAAGCCTGAAGTGCTGGATCGGTTGGAGCGGCGACTGATTCAACTCAAGGTCGAATCCCAGGCCCTGAAGAAAGAAAGCGACGAAGCGGCGAAGAAGCGTCTGGAAAGGCTGCAGGAAGAAATCGTTCGCCATGAACGCGAGTATTCCGACCTCGAGGAAATCTGGAACTCGGAGAAAGCCGAAGTCCAGGGCTCGGCGCAGATCCAGCAGAAGATCGAACAGTCCCGCCAGGAGCTGGAAGCGGCGCGCCGTAAAGGCGACCTCAATCGCATGGCCGAGCTGCAGTACGGGGTGATCCCGGATCTGGAGCGCAGCCTGCAGATGGTCGACCAGCACGGCAAGAGCGAAAACCAGTTGCTGCGCAGCAAGGTCACCGAGGAAGAAATCGCCGAAGTGGTCTCCAAGTGGACCGGTATTCCGGTGTCGAAAATGCTCGAGGGCGAGCGTGACAAGCTGCTGAAGATGGAAAGCCTGCTGCACCAGCGCGTGATTGGTCAGGAAGAAGCGGTGGTGGCGGTGTCCAACGCCGTGCGCCGTTCCCGCGCCGGGCTGTCGGACCCTAACCGGCCGAGCGGTTCGTTCATGTTCCTCGGCCCTACCGGTGTCGGTAAGACTGAATTGTGCAAGGCGTTGGCCGAGTTCCTCTTCGATACGGAAGAGGCCATGGTGCGCATCGACATGTCCGAGTTCATGGAGAAACATTCCGTGGCACGGTTGATCGGTGCGCCACCAGGTTATGTCGGCTATGAAGAGGGTGGCTACCTGACCGAGGCTGTGCGGCGCAAACCGTACTCGGTGATCCTGCTCGATGAAGTCGAGAAGGCGCACCCGGATGTGTTCAACATCCTGCTGCAAGTGCTGGAGGATGGTCGCTTGACCGACAGCCACGGGCGCACGGTGGATTTCCGTAACACGGTGATCGTGATGACCTCCAACCTGGGCTCGACGCAGATCCAGGAACTGGTGGGTGACCGCGAGGCGCAGCGCGCTGCGGTGATGGATGCGATCTCTACCCACTTCCGTCCAGAGTTCATCAACCGGGTCGACGAAGTGGTGATCTTCGAGCCGCTGGCCCGCGATCAGATTGCCGGCATTACCGAGATCCAGTTGGGTCGCCTGCGCAGCCGTCTTACCGAGCGTGAGCTGAAACTGCAATTGAGCGATGAGGCGTTGGACAAGTTGATTGCCGTGGGTTACGACCCGGTCTATGGCGCACGGCCGCTGAAGCGGGCGATCCAGCGCTGGATCGAAAACCCGCTGGCGCAGTTGATCCTGTCGGGTCGCTTCATGCCGGGTGAAACCGTGACCGGTACGGTGGAGAACGACGAAATCGTCTTCAACTGAAAGCCGGCATTGTCTGCAATTGGAATGGCCTCGCTTTGCGAGGCCATTTTTTTCATCAGGCCGTTGAACTCAAAGGAAAAGGCTTGTAAAGTGCGCCCCGCAGTCAGTCACCCCAAGGACGACTTCTCACTGAGAAGGAATCCAAAATAAGTTGCAAATCATTGTCTTGAAAGCAATTTAAGGGGTTGACAGAGGTTTTGAAGATTGTAGAATAGCGCGCCTCAGACACACGAACGCAGCGATGCGTAAGGGTAGAAGAGGTTGAAGCTAGCTTCAACGTTGTAACTTGAAATATCAGTTCCGTGATAGCTCAGTCGGTAGAGCAAATGACTGTTAATCATTGGGTCCCAGGTTCGAGTCCTGGTCACGGAGCCATTTCAATCGGGGTATAGCGCAGTCCGGTAGCGCGCCTGCTTTGGGAGCAGGATGTCAGGAGTTCGAATCCCCTTACCCCGACCATATTTGGGTCGTTAGCTCAGTTGGTAGAGCAGTTGGCTTTTAACCAATTGGTCGTAGGTTCGAATCCCACACGACCCACCATTTTTGAAACCAGTTCGCTGGAATCGAATCTTAAGATCAGATGCCAAAAGCGCTGATCGAGAAGGCGACTTGCGAAGGTCGCCTTTTTTTTACCGGGGTATAGCGCAGTCCGGTAGCGCGCCTGCTTTGGGAGCAGGATGTCAGGAGTTCGAATCCCCTTACCCCGACCATATTGAAAATCCTCGTATCGAAAGATACGGGGATTTTTTTTGCCTGCGATAAAGCAGATTGCCTTAAGTCATCGTACAACCTGCCGATAACCCACCGACAGGGGCATGGCCCCACTTCAGGCCAATAATAAAAAAGGCGCTCCCCATGGTTCTTCGTCAACTGAATATCGCCCCCCGTGCTGCGTTGGGTTTCGCTTTGATCGCCGTGCTGGTGGCATTGCTCGGGGTGTTTGCGCTGGGACAGATGTCGAGTATCCGTGACAGTGAAGTCGCGGTAGAAACCCAGTGGTTGCCCAGTATTCGCGGCGGTGACGAGATCCGTGAATTGATGTTGCGCATCCGCACGATCTCCCTGCGCATGGCCCTGGACCAGGATCCGAAGAACATCTCGGTGTATCGTGGGCAAATGGACACCCGCGACAAGGAACTGAGCGAAAAAATCGCCAGTTACGAAAAGCTGGTCGTCACGCCTGAAGGCAAAGCGCTTTATGACCAGTTCAAGCAAACCTTCGCTGCTTACCGCACGGGCATCGCCCAATCCTTTGCACTGGCAGAGCAGGGACGTCGGGACGAGTTGATCAAGCTGCTGCTGGTGGACATGAAGACCGTGGTGGACGGTTCCGGCAAACAACTCAACGACCTGGCGGAGCTGTTCTCCAAACAAGTCTCCATCGAAAGCCAGAAATCCCAGGAGCACTACGTCAATTCCCGGATGATCGTCAGCCTGTTCATCGTGCTCGCCGCCCTGGCGACGGTGGCCCTGGCCATGCTGCTCACCCGCAGTATCGTCAAGCCTTTGGGCGAGGCCTTGAATGCTGCCGAGAACGTTGCCCGAGGCGACCTGACCCGACCGATCGAGACCCACGGCAGCGACGAAGTGAGCCGCTTGCTCAAGGCGCTGGCGACCATGCAGCAGAACCTGCGTGAAACCCTGCAGGGTATCAGCGGCTCGGCTACCCAACTGGCGACCGCCGCCGATGAGCTGAACGCGGTCACCGTCGATAGCACCCACAGCCTGCAACAGCAGAACAACGAAATCGAACAGGCGGCCACAGCCGTCACCGAAATGACCACCGCCGTGGAGGAGGTCGCGCGCAATGCGGTTTCCACCTCCGATGCCACGCGTCAGTCCAGTGAGTCGGCGTCCCTTGGGCAGCAGCGGGTCAGCGACACGGTCGATGCCATCGGCGCCCTTGCCAGCGATGTGCAAGTGACTGGCGGCCTGGTGCAATCCCTGGCCAACCAGTCGCAGGATATCGGCAAGGTGCTGGATGTGATCCGGGCCATCGCCGAGCAGACCAACCTGCTGGCCCTCAACGCGGCCATCGAAGCGGCCCGGGCGGGTGAGAGTGGACGGGGGTTCGCGGTGGTCGCGGACGAGGTGCGGGCGCTGGCTTATCGCACGCAGCAATCGACCCAGGAAATCGAACAGATGGTCCAGGGCATGCGCAGCGGTGCCACCCAGGCACTCGACTCCATGCAGGCCAGCTCCAGTCGCGCCGCCAGCACCCTGGCGATGGCGGAACGGGCAGGGGAAGCGCTACAGACCATCACGGCCTCGGTCAACGAGATCCACGAGCGTAACCTGGTGATCGCCAGCGCCGCCGAAGAACAGGCGCAAGTCGCCCGTGAGGTGGATCGCAACCTGGTGAACATTCGTGACTTGTCGGTGCGCTCGGCCTCCGGCGCGGACCAGACCAGCGCGTCCAGCCATGAGTTGTCGCAACTAGCGAATTCGCTGCGCACGATGGTGCAACGGTTTCAGGTTTGATTGATGCTGCGGAGCTCGATTTTTATCGTTTAGATGACTATTGACTGCACTGCCGCCTTCGCGAGCAAGCCCGCTCCCACAGGAGATCGAGTATTTCATGAGTATGCGATCAACTGTGGGAGCAGGCTTGCTCGCGAAAACGGTGGAACAGGCGATGCACCTCTAGAACCCATCGCTGTCACGAGCAGTTTACGCGTCGCTTTTATCCTCAGTGCAACTTCAGCCGAGGCTCAGTCCCACGCCCGATCTTGCTCCCCAACATCAGCATCGCCGTGCGAAACATGCCGTACAGCGCCATCTGGTGCATGCGGTACAGCGACACGTAGAACATCCGCGCCAGCCAGCCTTCGAGCATCACGCTGCCGGTCAGGTTGCCCATCAGGTTGCCCACTGCCGAGAACCGCGACAGCGAGATCAACGAGCCGTAGTCGGTGTACTTGTATTCAGGCAGGGCCTTGCCCTCGATCCGCAGCTTCAAGGACTTGGCCAGCAGCGAGGCCTGCTGATGCGCTGCCTGGGCGCGGGGCGGGACGTTGCGTTCGCTGCCGGGTTGCGGGCAGGCGGCGCAGTCACCGAAGGCGAAGATGTTCTCGTCACGGGTGGTCTGTAGCGTAGGCAGCACGTGCAACTGGTTGATCCGGTTGGTCTCCAGGCCGTCGATGTCCTTGAGGAAGTCCGGTGCGCGAATCCCGGCGGCCCAGACTTTCAGGCTCGCGTCGATCACTTTGCCATCCGCCGTAATCAGGCTGTCGGCGGTCACCTGGCTGACAGCGGCGTTGGTCATGACATTGACCCCGAGTTTTTCCAGGGTCTTGTGCACCGGCCCGCCGATACGCTCCGGCAGTGCCGGCAAGACGCGTGGGCCTGCCTCGATCAGGGTGATGTGCATGTTTTCCGGTTTGATGCGGTCCAGGCCGTAGGCGTGCAGTTCGTGGGCGGCATTATGCAGCTCGGCCGCCAGTTCGACCCCGGTCGCACCGGCGCCGACGATGGCGACGCTGATGCTCTCGACGATATCGGTCTGCCCGGCGTGGGCACGCAGATAGTGGTGGAGCAGTTGCTGATGGAAACGCTCGGCCTGTTTGCGAGTGTCGAGGAACAGGCAATGCTGCGCCGCGCCTTCGGTGCCGAAGTCGTTGGTGGTACTGCCGACGGCAATCACCAGGGTGTCGTAGCCTAGTTCCCGGGCCGGCAACAATTCGACGCCGCCCTCGTCATAGGTGGCGGCCAGTTGGATTCTCTTGCGCTCGCGATCCAGGCCACTCATGCGCCCGAGCTGGAACTCGAAGTGGTTCCATTTTGCCTGGGCAACATAGTTGAGTTCGTCTTCGGAGGAGTTCAAGGAACCGGCGGCCACTTCGTGCAGCAGGGGTTTCCAGATGTGGGTCAGGTTCGCGTCGACCAGCATCACACTGGCCGTACCGCGCTTGCCCAGAGTCTTACCCAGACGGGTAGCCAACTCCAGACCGCCGGCGCCGCCGCCAACGATGACAATACGATGAGTCATGGGGATATCTCGCAAGGCTAAAGGAAATCGGTGCCGTTACCCGCGCGAGCATCAAGCGGCTCATAGCGTCAGGTAACTGATCAGTCGGCTCAACAGGCCCAGGCCGATGGTCACGGCCAGCACCACCACCAGGAGCATCCACGGCCGGAAGGGCCGGCGCTCGACTCGGTGCTGGGACAGTTGCAGGTACTCTTCGACATGCTTCTGGTCATCTGGGTTCAGGCGGCTGGTCATAAAGGCCTCGTCAGGTAGACGTTGCGAAAGGTGTAGACGCTACAGCGTCCGGCTATCCGGCATTGAAAGCAGCGTAGCCGCTCGCCGGAACAGGTTCGACACGCAAGCTGTCGTCCAGGCGAATGATTCCACTTTTTAACACCCGGGCTGTGATTCCGCCATGGCCGCGTACGGCCTGGAACGTCCCTTCGCCGAGGTTTCGCTCCAGTCGCGCGCACGGCTGGCACCAGCCGGTGGTTTCGAAGATCGCCTGGCCGATGCGAAAGCGCCGGCCCTTGAGGCTGAACAGATTGATGCCGCTGATCACAAGGTTGCGTCGCAGCTCTTGTGGCAACACCGGTTGATCCGCCGCGCGGCCCATCAGGGAACTGATCACGGCCAGGTGCTCCCACTGAATCAAGGTGACTTGCCGGGCATTGCGCACGCCGGGGCGGGCATGATCACCCGTCAGGCCGGCTTCCAGGCGGGCCTCCACGGCGTCCAGTTCGATCATGGGGGCGTGGCCCTGGGGGCGCACGCCAATCCAGCGTACGCGGCCCTGCTGCGGCACGGCGGCGATCAATTCCTGCAATGGGCTCACAGGCTGATCCCGACATCGAACACAATGCTGCGCCCCAGGTTGCTGCGCAGGAAGTCCGGCGCATCGGGATGGGCGAACAGCACCCGGGCGAACGTCGGCCCCACCAGCGACAGCGAGCGCCAGCCCTGGCGCAGGTATTCGGTCGGCGGCGGGAAATGGCTGTTGAGGTCCAGCACTTCGCGCTTGAGGCTGGCGAAGGCGATGATGTCCAGGTCGCCCAGGTCCATGCCGCGCTCGGTGTAGTTGTGGGCTTTCTTGCGCAGGGTCGGGGCCAGCCGCATCAGGAATTCATTGGCCGGGATCCGCCGGGGCTTGGCCTCGCGACGCACCAGTTGGCTCAGGGAGAACGCACTGCGGCGGCGTTGCAGTTCATCGCGCCATTCATCATTGAGACGGCGGCCCTCGTCGAGCACGAAAAAAACCTCGAAATTGGCATCGCGAAACAAGACGTCCGGCGGTTCGCCGGCCGGCGCGAACTCGTCGGCGCGATAAGGCACGTTCAGCCCTTGCAGCAGACGCTGGCAGACCCAACGCTCACGCTCCCATTTGCGGGCATTGGAGAGAAAGGCGTTGGCTTGCTCGGCCGCGATGGTCAGCAGGCGTAAGTAATCGGAGTCATCCATGAGCCCAAGCTTAGCGTTCAATTGCGACAAGCTGGAAGCGTTGCGTTGATTAATGGCCGTTATGGGGCGGGGTGTAGACTGCCAGCTTGGATCGCGAAGCGATCAAGGAGTCTTTGATGCAAGGGCAAGTGAAAGGAGTAGTCCCATGATCGGTGCTGAACTGCTCTCACCGCAGACCCTGGCGGCCGGTTGGCTGATTTATGTGCCGGTATTGGTCTGGGCGGTGTCGCGAGCACCGTGGGTCGAGTTGTTCACCGACAGTCGTCGCCAGCACCTGCTGTTCGGCACGGTGCTGGCGTTGTTCATGCTGTGGCTGGTGCGCCGGGATTTCGACACGGGTGTCTCGTATCACTTCATCGGCATGACCGCCGTGACGTTGCTGCTGGACTGGCCGTTGGCGATCCTGGGGGGCCTGTGTGCACAGTTTGCGCTGGTGCTGCTGGGTCGTCAGGACATGGCGGCGGTAGGGGTCAACGGTGCGCTGTTGATCCTGTTGCCGGTGCTGGTTACCGAGTGTTGCGCGATCCTGGTGGAGCGCGCCCAGCCGCGCAATCTGTTCGTATATATCTTCTGCTCGGGTTTTCTCGCTGCCGCGCTTTCGGCGTTGGCGTGCCTGCTGCTGGGGCTTGGCCTGCTGTGGTACGACGGTATATTCGCCATGCCTTACTGGCTGGAAGATTTTGTCGGCTACCTCTGGCTGATCATTTTTCCCGAGGCCTTCATCAACGGCATGGTGATCAGTGCGTTGGTGGTGTTCAGCCCCGAATGGCTGGAAACCTTCAACCGCACGCGCTACCTGTCGGCCCCGTGGAACGATGATGACAAGCCTTGATTCACGTCAAGGCTGCACAATCGCATGCCCTTCATGCTCTGGAAAACTTCCAGGAGCACAACCATGAGTGTTTATGAGTGGGCGAGACAAGAGATCAGGCGTAGTCACGATGCCGCAATGGAGATCGGTTTCGACCCGGGCTTGAGCCTGCGTGCCTTGCTCAGTGCGATCGTGCAGCAGAGCAAAACAGTGCGCAGCCCAGAAGACCTGGCCGATGAGTTGAGTTTCCTGGCGGAAAACCTCGACGATGAACAGGACTACGGTTTCATGCGGCCTTAATGATGTGAACGCGGTTCGAAATCTTCGCTGAACAGCTCATCCTCGGCATCGGGACTGACCGGAATCTTGTGTTCCTCCGATGCCCATGCGCCCAGGTCGATCAGTTTGCAGCGATCAGAACAGAACGGCCGGAATTTGCTCTCCGGGCTCCATTCCACGGGGGCGCCACAGGTTGGGCAATCAACGGTTGGGATTTGGCTCATGACTGGCCTCCACGCAAAGTAAGGTAAAAGTGATGCAGGCGCTCGACCTCGCTGTGCAGCCAGGCGAGGTCGCGATCGTTGACCACCACATCGTCGGCATGGCTCAGGCGATCCTGACGGCTGGACTGGGCCTTGAGAATCGCCTGGACCTGCTGCTCGCTGGTCTGGTCGCGCTGCAAGGTACGTTCGATCTGCAGTTGTTCCGGCGCATCGATCACCAGGATCCGCTGGGTCATGGCGTACTGCCCTGACTCGATCAGCAGTGGCGATACCAGGATCGCGTAGGGCGATTGTGCCTGGGCCAGATGATGGGCGATCTCATCGGCGATCAGCGGATGCAGCAACGCCTCGAGCCAACGGCGTTCGTCGGCATTCTCGAAGATCAGCTTGCGCAGCGCCGCCCGGTCAAGTGCGCCATCGGCCTGCAATACACCGGGGCCGAAGTGCTCGGCGATTTTCGCCAGCGTCGGACGCCCGGGCTCGACCACCCAGCGCGCCGCATGATCGGCGTCGATCACGTGCACACCCAGATCGATGAAATGCTGGGCCGCTGCGCTCTTGCCGCTGCCGATGCCACCGGTCAGGCCGAGAATCCAGGGTTTTTCCAGGGGGGTATTCATTAGAAACCGACAGACTGCCAATAGAAGTCGGTTATTTGACCACCCCAGAGCAAGGCAATCCAGCCGGCAATGGCCAGATAAGGCCCAAAGGGGATCTGCGTCGACCCTGGGGCATCCCGCAGGCGCAGCACGATGACCCCGATAACGGCGCCCACCAGCGACGACAACAACAACGTCAGCGGCAGGATCTGCCAGCCACCCCAGGCCCCCAGCATCGCCAGCAGCTTGAAATCCCCGTAGCCCATGCCCTCCTTGCCGGTGATCAGCTTGAACACCCAGAACACCGACCACAGCGCCAGATAACCGGCCACCGCGCCCCACATCGCCTGGTTCAAGGAAACGAACAGCCCGAAGCTGTTGACGATCAAGCCCAGCCACAATAACGGCAATACCAGGGTATCGGGCAGCAATTGATGTTCGGCGTCGATCAGGCTCATGCCCAGCAGGCCCCAGGACAACACCATCACCATCGCCGCTTGCCAGCCAAAGCCGAAATGCCAGGCGACGAACGCTGACAGCGCGCCGCAGGCCAGTTCGGTCAGGGGGTAACGCCTGCCGATGGGCGCGGCGCAGCTCGAACAGCGACCGCGCAGCATCAGGTAGCTGAGCAGCGGAATGTTTTCCCAGGCGCGGATGCGATGGCCGCAGTGCGGGCATTGGGAATGGGGCAGCATCAGGTTATAGATCGGGCCCGGGGTTTCAGCCGGCAGGCCCAGCAGGTCGTGGGCTTGCAGGCGCCATTCGCGGTCGAGCATCTTTGGCAGGCGCCACACCAGCACGTTGAGGAAGCTGCCGATGATCAGACCGAGCAGTGCCGCAACGAGCACGAAAGCCAGGGGATACAGCACGAAGAATTCGCTCAGGGGCATGTCAGATCGCAGAGCCGAGTTGAAAGATGGGCAAGTACATGGCAACCACCAGGCCACCGACGACGACCCCCAGGACCACCATGATGAAGGGTTCCATCAGGCTGGTGAGGTTGTCCACCAGATTGTCCACCTCGGCCTCATAAAAGCTCGCCACCTTGTCGAGCATGTCATCCAGCGCACCGGATTCTTCGCCGATGGCGGTCATCTGGATCGCCAGGTTCGGAAAGATCCCTGAGGTACGCATGGAGAAATTCAACTGCATGCCGGTCGAGACGTCTTGCTTGATGCGCTGCACCGCGCGCTTGAACACCACGTTGCCGGTGGCGCCAGACACCGAGTCCAGGGCTTCCACCAGCGGCACGCCGGCGGCGAAGGTGGTGGAGAGCGTGCGGGCGTAGCGGGCCACGGCGGATTTGTACATCAGGGTGCCGATCAGTGGCAGCTTGAGCAGCCATTTATCGCGCCAGTCACGAAAGGCCTCGGAGCGCCTGAGTGCGTATTTCACGCCAAAGAATCCGCCCACCATCCCGCCGAGCAGTATCCACCATGACTCCTGCATGAACTCTGACAAGCCGATGACCATCACCGTGAAGGCCGGCAGCTGCGCGCCGAACCCGGAGAATACCGATTCGAACTGCGGCACCACCTTGACCAGCAGGATCCCCGTGACCACTGCAGCAACGAGAACGACGGCGGCTGGATAGGTCATGGCTTTCTTGATCTTGGCCTTGAGGGCTTCGCTCTTTTCCTTGTAGGTTGCGACCCGGTCCAGCAGCGTGTCCAGGGCGCCGGCCTGTTCACCGGCGTCCACCAGGTTGCAGTACAGGTCGTCGAAATACTGCGGGCATTTGCGCAGCGATGCGGCAAAGCTGTTGCCGGCGGCGACTTCCTGTTTCACCTCATCCACCAGCTTGCGCATATTGGCGTTGTCGAAGCCTTCGCCAATGATGTCGAACGCCTGTAACAGCGGCACGCCCGCCTTGAGCATCGTTGCCATCTGGCGGGTGAAGAGGGCGATATCCAATGGCTTGATGCGCTTGCCCTTGCTGAATATCGAGGTGGACTTCTTGCGTACCTTCTGCGGGTTGATGCCTTGTTTACGCAGCTGTGCCTTGACCAGGGCCGGGCTCTGGCCCGTCAGCTCGCCGGTCATTTTGGTGCCTTTGCGGTCCTTGCCTTCCCAAGTGTAAACATCGGTTTTGACTGCTTTGACCGCCATGTTCAATCCTTGGTGACCCGGTTGATTTCTTCGAGGCTGGTGACGCCCTGCATCACTTTGAGCAGCCCCGATGTACGCAGGTCATTGAAACCGTCCTTGCGCATTTGCAGATCGATTTCCAGCGAGTTGCCCTCGGCCATGATCAATCGCTGCAGCTCGGGCGTGTTCTTGACCACTTCGTAGACCCCCACGCGCCCTTTGTAACCATGGTTGCACTGTTCGCAACCGACCGGCTCATAGATCGTGAATGTGCCGATGCGTTCCCGGGGGAAGCCTTCCTTGAGCAAGGTCTCTTCGGGGATCTCGATGGCCTTCTTGCAGTGGTTGCACAACTTGCGCGCCAGCCGCTGGGCGATGATCAGGTGCACGGCGGTGGCGATGTTGAACCCTGGAATGCCCATGTTCTGCAGGCGGATCAGGGTTTCGGCGGCGCTGTTGGTGTGCAGGGTGGAGAGCACCAGGTGCCCGGTCTGGGCGGCCTTGATGGCGATCTCGGCGGTTTCCAGGTCGCGGATCTCGCCGACCATGATCACGTCCGGGTCCTGGCGCAGGAACGAACGCAGGGCCTGGGCGAAGTCCAGCCCCTGGCGTGGGTTCACGTTGACCTGGTTGATGCCTTCCATGTTGATCTCCACCGGGTCTTCAGCGGTGGAAATGTTGATGTCCACGGTGTTGAGGATGTTCAGCCCGGTGTACAGCGATACGGTCTTGCCCGAGCCGGTCGGCCCGGTCACCAGGATCAGCCCTTGCGGTTGCTTGAGGGCCGCCATGTACAGGTCTTTCTGGTCCGGTTCGTAGCCCAGGGCATCGATGCCCATTTGCGCGCTGGACGGATCGAGGATCCGGATCACCACTTTTTCGCCCCAGAGCGTGGGCAGGGTGTTGACCCGGAAGTCGATGGATTTACTTTTCGACAGGCGCATTTTCAGGCGCCCGTCCTGGGGTTTGCGTCGTTCGGAAATATCGAGGCTGGCCATGACTTTCAGGCGCGCGGCGATACGGTTGGCCAGTTGGATCGGCGGCCTGGCGACTTCCCGCAGCATGCCGTCGGTGCGCACCCGCACCCGGTAGATTTTTTCATAGGGCTCGAAGTGCAGGTCGGAAGAGCCGCCCTTGATCGCGTCCAGCAGCATCTTGTTGACGAAGCGCACCACGGGCGCGTCGTCGGTGTCCTGGCCGGCGATGGAATCCTGTTTGGTATCGTCGATCGATTCGATGTCCAGGCCATCGAGGTCGACATCGCCCATGCCTTCCAGGCCTGTGCTACTGGATTCGAAGAACTTTTCGATGGCGTCGCTGAGCTTGTCGTCCTCCACCAGGATGGCTTCGGTGGTCAGGCCGGTGCTGAACTGGATGTCATTGATGGCCTGGTGATTGGTGGGGTCGGAGATGCCCACGAACAATTTGTTGCCGCGTCGCCACAGCGGCAGGGCGTGATGCTGGCGCACCAGTTTTTCGCTGACCAGGCCTGTGGGCTGGGTTTCCTTGTCCAGGCTGTTGAGGTCGAGTAGGGCGACGCCGAAGTGCTCCGAGGCGATTTCCGCGACCTGGCGGCTCTGGACCAGTTTGTTCTGTACCAGATAACTGACCAGGGGTATGCGACTGCGCTGGGCCTGTTGATACGCCTGTTGCGCGCTTTGCTCGGTGAGCAGTTCGGCCAGTACCAATTGCTTGGTCAGGCCGCTGAGGGCGATGTCATTCATGGGAATCCCGGCGGCGAACAGTTCATGACTTATAGCCTAGTCAAGCATCGACGCCAAACCAGCGAGCCAGGGTGACAAAAAACGTCAGATAGTGCGGTTGTTGAGGTAGGACGTAGCCGTTGAGCTGGTTGAAACCCCCTTGCTCATGGGGTTGCCGGGTTGGCATGTGCCCTGCAATGGCCGTTTCAGGTCATGAGATTCCGACTCATGCATGGGAGATGTCTATGAATAAGCAGAGTGGCTTTACCTTGATCGAGCTGCTGATCGTCGTGGCGATCATCGGCATTCTGGCGACCTTTGCGTTGCCGCAATATTCCAAGTACCAGGCGCGAGCCAAGGCAACGGCGGGACTGGCGGAAGTATCTGCGTTGAAGGTGCCGTTCGAGGACATCATGAATCAAGGCACCAACCCATCATTGGCCAATATTGGTGGGACATCGCCTACCAGCAATTGCACCTTGACCGCTTCAGGTACTGCTTCGGCTGGAACGGGTACCATCGCATGTACCTTGTTGAACGCGCCCGCTCCGGTCCTTGGCAAGGCGATCACTCTTACACGTTCTGCCGAAGGTGTTTGGAGTTGTGGTTCGACAGCTGCCCAGGAGTTCTTGCCAGCCGGCTGTACTGGTACAGCGGCTCCGTAAATTGAAGTTCGCTTGATCGGGTGGCGAGGGAGCGGGCTCCCTCGTTAAAGAAAATCCTTCGCAATTCATTAGCTTAGAAAAAGACCCAAACCCGCAAGTTGCATGTCCAGAATCACCGCTTCATGCATTTTGCATGATCACGAAAATCGCCGCTTCGCTTAACTTACTGATTTATAAGAAATTAATAAAAATTTCAAAAGTGGCACAGCCTTCGCACTACTCCTGATAACCCTGCCGGGATGCACGTCCGGCAGTTTTTGAGAAAAACAGGAGTTACTCGTATGAAGAAGTTCGCTATCACTGCCGCCGCTGCTACCGCTCTGACCCTGTCCATGGCTAGCGCATTCGCCGAGACCACTCAAGCAACTCAGGCGCCAATGATGCTGGCTGCGGGCGAAGTGACAGAGGCCAAGGAAGACGTTTCCGATACCTGGATCACCACCAAGGTCAAAGCTGATCTGGTCACTGAAAAAGGCATTCCAGGCACAGATATCAAAGTCGAAACCAACAAAGGTGTTGTGTCCCTGTCTTCGATGACCAAAGTCACTGATGCACAAAAAGACACCGCTGTGGCGATCGCCAAGAAAATCAAAGGCGTCAAGGCCGTATCGGCTGACGGCCTGAAAGCCGAGTAAGGCTAAGACTTCTCGCCTGGACTGGGAGAAGGCGCGGCAAGCGGGCCAGGATATACGTTTGCCGTCGCTTTGGAGTTCATGCGAAAGGCCACAAGGATGTGGCCATTACAGGCCTCCGGCATTCGTGTCGGGGGCCTGTTCTATTTCAGGGTGGCTCAAACTGTGGGTCAGACTCAGGCACCGGGCTGTTGCCATCGTGAGCAGGCTCGCTCCTACAGGTGATCGATTTCTCTCAGGAAGAACGCAATCCAATGTGGGAGCGAGCCTGCTCGCGATGAAGGCGGTACTTCACAACACATATGGGTGGACAAGCTCAGCGCCCACGCTTGCTGGTAATCTGCACCAGCCGATTGCCCTCGAAACGCAGGTACTGATACATGCCGCTGTTGGGGCCGTAGGTCCATTCTTCCACCGGGTATTCCTCCCGACGATTGACGCTGCGCTTATAGCCCAGGTCATCCCGCGCCGCAGGCTCCCCGCACTTTTGCAGCACTTCGCTCGAGCGGTCGCCGACGCTGATCAACTGGTTGCCACAGCGCAGTGTGTTGGCAGCCGAGGCCTGGCCGGCGGCGAGCAATAGAACCAGGCTGAGCCCGAACCAGATTTTCATTTATTCGGCATCTAGGTGCATAGGGGTAATCACTCGGCCATCGCTCTCGGCCTGGCCGAGGCTGGCGTCGATGAAATACACGCGGTCGTCGGCCAGTTGCCCTTTGTCCACCAGGAAGTCCTTGATACTGCTGGCCCGTTCCTGTCCAAGTTGGCGCAGGAGCACGTCACTGCCACTCCAGAACTTGATCACGCCTTCACGCAGTTTCTCGATACGCGCCTTTTTGTCCAGTTGCGTCCATTCGGCGGGCGGCTGGGTCTTGAGGCGGGTGCGGTAGATGCCTTCGAGCAGTGGTGGTTTTTCATCCTCGGGCACCTGTATCAGCGAGGCCTGGGCCGGTACCTTATCGCCCCGACGCTGCAGCATCTTGTAGTAGTTGTACTGGTACTCGCGCTCCAGGCGCTGGGCGGCGAGCAGCGGGCCGTCGCTGCTCTCGGCGGCAGTGCCTTCGATCTCCAGGCGCAGCTCCGGACGTTTACCCAGGGCCTCGGACAGCTTGAGCAGTACACCTTCGTTTTCCTTGCTCAGATCGCTGGAGCCGGGAGCGAACGACACACTGCCCAGGTCCTCAGAACCGCCACCGGCTACCAATCCGCCAATGAGCTTGAACGGCGCCTGGGCCGCTCGTACCAGCAGGTTGCGCAGGGTCTGCCAGATGATTGGCATGACGCTGAATTGCGGATCGTTGAGATCGCCGGACACCGGCAGTTCGATGGAAATCTTGCCGTCGGAGTCCTTCAGCAGTGCGACAGCCAACTTGAGTGGCAGGCTCACGGCGTCCGGGCTGTCGACTTTTTCCCCCAATTGCAGTTGCTCGACCACCACCTTGTTCTCCGCCTGGAGCTTGCCCTGGGTGATCCGGTAATGCAGGTCGAGATTGAGCCGGCCCTTGCGGATGCGATAGCCAGCGAACTTGCCGGAGTAGGGGGTCAGGGTGGTCAACTCGACCCGTTTGAAGCTGGTGGCGATGTCGAGGCTGGCCATCGGGTCGAAGGGGTTGACCGCACCCTTGATGGTGACCGGTGCATAGCGATCGACCTTGCCCTTGATGTCCACGCTGGCCGGTTTGGCCTGGCGGCTGTCGATGGTGCCGATCTGGCCGTTGAGCTGCTGGATGGCCGTGGCGAAGTTCGGGGTCAGGCTGAAGTCGGCGAAGTTGGCCGAGCCGTCGTTAATGGCAATGCCGCCGATATGGATACCCAGCGGTTTTTCCTGGGAGGCCGGTTTTGCCGCGGTTTTCTTCGTGCCGCTGTCGGCCGGTTGTGGGATCAGCAGGTCATCGACGTTGGTGGTGCGGTCGTCGTTGATCATGAAGCGCGCGTACGGCTGGAACAGGTTGACCTTGTCGATGGACAGGCTGTCCCCGTGCTGATAGTTCAGGCCCTCGAGGACCAGGCTCTGCCACTTGAGGAAATCGCGGGTCTTGAGGGTGTCGAGGGTGTGCAACTGATCGACCTGGGCGCGACCGGTAACGGCGAATGCCAGCGGCTCGGTGCTCTTGAGATCCACCGCCAGGTCGCTGCCGAGCATCCCGGAGCGTAATTCCAGGCGAATGAATGGGTTGATGTACGACTGGGCAACACGCAGGTCGACGTCCTGGGTCTTGACCTTGAGCCGTGCGCTGATCGGGTTCAGGTTGACCTCGCCGTCGGCCAGGATCTTGCCCTGTTTGCCTATCCCGGTGTCCAGCTTGAGGGTAAAGGGCGAGCCGTTGAGAGTGTCGTAGTTCTGCAGGTCGAGGTTCAGCGGGCCGACCTCCAGTGCCACGGCGGGCTGCGCCTGGCGGTCGGCCAGGTGCACCTGGTAGTTGCGCAGTTGCACGTCCTTCAACATCACCTGCCACGGTTTGCTGGGCGGTGCCGGTTCAGCTTTTGGCGAATCGGCCGCTGCCGGGGCGGACGCCGGTTCAGCCTTGACCTGGGGTTTGGCCGGCTGGCTGGCGAAGAGTTTCTGCCAATCCAGTTGTCCGTCCGCCTCGCGTGCGGCCCAGGTTTCCAGCTTCTGGCTGCGGATCTTGCCCACCACCACTTGCTGCTTGGCCAGGTCCACCGTGGTTTCACTGACGTCCAGGCGTTCGAGTTTCACCAGTGGACGGCCATCGGGGGCCTTGATGGCGAAAGGTGCAACGCTGACGGCGACGTTGTTGAGCAACAACTCGGTGCCCTTGGCCAGGTTCAGCTTGTAGTCGGTGCTGAGGTTCAGGATGCCGTTTTCCAACACCAGCGGTACGGCGTCGCGCACATAGGGCCACCAGGCTTTCATCTGGCCGCCGGTGACTTTGAGCGTGCCTTGGGAGGCGATCGGCGTGAGGCTGAAATTACCGGTCCAGTCGATCTGCCCGCCTTCTGGGCCGGCGGCCACCAGGGTCATGTCGGCATTGTCGTCGGGCAGGGTGCTGAGATTTTTCAGCTCGAAATCGAGGGTGTCGTAGAGAAATTCGATGGGCTCGCTGGGACGCAGGTCCTGGAAATGCACATAACCGCCGGCCAACTTGATGCGATCGACCCGCAGGGGGAACGGTTTGGCCTCGGGGTCGGCGGGCGTCGGTTCGCTGGCCGGCAGCTTGAACAGGCCCAGCAGGTTCAGCTGGCCGTCCTTGGTGAACACCACTTCGGTCTTGGGCTTGTCCAGTTCGATGTCGACCAGATGCAGGGCGCCGGACCACAGGCTATCGAGTTGCAGGTTGGCGTAGAGCCGTTCGAAGCCGACCTGCTCCTTGCCCGGTTCGCCGATATTCAGGCCCCAGAGGGTGACTTCCAGACTGAAGGGATTGAGTTCTATACGCTGGATCTGGGCCGGCACCGTCGCAAGGGCGGCCAATTGCTGGTTGGCGATGCGCAAGGCAATGCCCGGCAATATCAGGAAACCCAACAGGCTGTAGAGGGCCAGTGCGGTCAACAGAGCGCCGATAGCGCGAATCAATCCTTTGGGCATGTGCGGCTTCATCTTGGTGTGAATTCGGAATGCCTTGGAGTATGGCATGCGTTTACGGTTCCGAAGCCACTGTGATTTATGAGATTTGTCTGGTTTTCTCGGTAAGAATTTCGACGCGGGCCTAGAGCTGGAGGATCAACGTCTTGAGCGGCGGTTGCTGATCCAGCGAGGGGAAATCGCCGCCAGGCGTCAGCACGCTCCATTCGCGCACCGGCCGGCCAGCCTTTTCCGCGCAACGCAACACCTGCTCGCGCCAGTCGTCCATGGACACTTTTGCCAGGTTGTTGCAGCAGATCAGTACGCCATTGTCGGCGGTGGTGAGCAGCGCCGGTTTCAGCAAGCTTTGGTAGTCACGCAACAGGTCGACGGTGCCGAACGCACTTTTCGCCCAGGCCGGTGGGTCGAGCAGCACCAGGTCGTACTGGCGTTGCTCCAGGCGCGCGTAGCTTGGCAGTTTCTGCCCGCGACGCTGGCTGATGGGCAGGCCGGCCAGTTGGCGGATCGCCGGGAAGTAATCCGACTGCACGAATTCCATCGGCGGCAAATCGGGGTTGAGCAGGCCGTTTTCGCGGCCCACCGCCAAATTGCCCTCGGCGAAGTCCAGGTTGCACACCTCCCGCGCGCCACCGGCCGCAGCGCTCAGGCCGACGCCACAGGTGTAGGCGAACAGGTTCAACACGCTTTTGCCACGGCTGTGTGCCTTGACCCAGCCCCGAGCGTTGCGCAGGTCGAGAAACAGCAAGGGATCCTGCCCGGCATGGCGGCCGCGAACGCGATAATTCAAGCCCCATTCATGCCCGACCAGGTCTTGCAGGGCGGCCTCGTCCGCCTGATGGACCGTGTCCTGGCGGTCGATGCGCGAATTGCCCCGGGCGCGGTCGTTGTAGACCAACAAGGTTTCCAGGCCCAGCCATTCGTTGACGATGCCATGCAGTTGCAGCAGGTCGTCGCGCTCCAGTGATTGATGGAAGCTCTGCACCAGCAGTTGCGGGCCGTAGCGGTCGACGGTCAGGCCGGGCGCGCCTTCCTGGCTGCCGTGGAACAGGCGATAGCAATCGGTGCCTTGCTCATGCAATTGGCCAAGCAGTTCCTGACGCTGGTCGAGGGCGGCGCGCAGCGCCTGATTCAAGGAAGACATGCTGGGCGCGCCTTTGAGAAATGAGGCGCGGGAGTTTAGCAGTTATGAAAGATCGGGTTTGAGGTTGCATCAGGCTGCGAACCCGATACGGTCCCGTGGCGAGGGAGCTTGCTCCCGCTGGGCTGCGCAGCGGCCCTATGATTTTTGGGAGTGCTACGCACTCCAGCGGGAGCAAGCTCCCTCGCCACAGGTTCTTGTGCTTATCGATTCAAGCGCTTGTCGATCAGCCCCTCCACCACACTTGGATCGGCCAGGGTCGAGGTGTCGCCGAGGCTGTCGAGTTCGTTGCAGGCGATCTTGCGCAGGATGCGTCGCATGATCTTGCCCGAACGGGTCTTGGGCAACGCCGGTGCCCACTGGATCAGTTCCGGCTTGGCGAAGCTGCCGATTTCCTTGCTGACGTGGGCCAGCAACTCCTTCTTCAACTCGTCATTGGCCTCCACACCGTTCATCGGCGTGACGAAAGCATAGATGCCCTGGCCCTTGAGGTCGTGGGGGTAGCCGACGACCGCCGCTTCGGCAATGTTGTCGTGCAATACCAGGGCGCTTTCCACCTCGGCGGTGCCAATGCGATGCCCGGAGACGTTGATCACATCGTCGATACGCCCGGTGATCCAGTAATCGCCGTCCTCATCGCGGCGTGCCCCATCGCCGGTGAAGTAATAGCCGGGATAGGGCTTGAAGTAGGTGTCGACCATGCGCTGATGGTCGCCGAAGACGCTGCGAATCTGCCCAGGCCAACTGGATTTGATCGCCAGTACACCGCTGCCGGCGCCGCTGATTTCCTTGCCCACCTCATCCAGCAAGACCGGTTGTACGCCGAACATTGGCCGGGTGGCGCAGCCGGGCTTGAGCCGTGGCGCGCTCACCAAGGGGCTGAGCATGATGCCGCCGGTTTCGGTCTGCCACCAGGTATCGACAATCGGGCAGCGCTGTTCGCCGACCGCGTTGAAGTACCATTCCCACGCCTCCGGGTTGATCGGCTCACCGACACTGCCGAGCAATCGCAGGCTTTTGCGCGACGTTTCCTGCAGCGGTCCGGTGCCTTCGCGCATCAAGGCCCGCAGTGCGGTGGGTGCGGTATAGAAGATGTTGACCTGATGTTTGTCGATCACCTGCCAGAAACGCGAACTGCTGGGGTGGCTCGGCACGCCTTCGAAGATCAGCGTGGTGGCGCCGTTGGCCAACGGGCCGTAGACGATGTAACTGTGGCCGGTGACCCAGCCGACGTCGGCGGTGCACCAGAACACTTCGTTGTCGCGGTAATCGAGCACGTACTTGAACGTCATCGCCGCTTGCAGCAAATAGCCGCCCGTGGTGTGCAGCACGCCCTTGGGTTTGCCGGTGCTGCCGGAGGTGTAGAGGATGAACAGCGGATCCTCGGCATCCATCGGTTCGGGTGGGCAGTCGTCGCTCATCTCGTGCATGGCCTCGTGGTACCAGAGGTCACGCCCTTCAACCCAGTCCACGTCGCCCTGGGTGCGCTCGACCACCAGCACGGTGCTGACGTTCGGACAGCTTTCCAGGGCTTTGTCGACGTTGCGCTTGAGCGGTATGAAGCGCCCGCCGCGCACACCCTCGTCGGCGGTGATCACGGTGCGGCAATCGGCATCGAGAATTCGGTCACGCAGCGAATCCGGCGAAAAACCGCCGAACACCACCGAATGCACCGCGCCGATGCGGGTGCAGGCGAGCATGGCGTAGGCGGCTTCCGGAATCATCGGCATGTAGATGCAGACCCGGTCGCCTTTCCTCACCCCACGGCTTTTCAGCACGTTGGCCAGGCGGCTCACATGATTGTGAAGTTTCCTGTAAGTGATTTGCGCCGATTCGGCGGGGTCGTCGCCTTCCCAGATGATCGCGACCTGGTCACCGCGGGTGTCCAGGTGGCGGTCGATGCAATTGGCGCTGACGTTCAGCTTGCCGCCGGCGAACCAGGTCGCGTCGCCGTTCTTGAGGTCATAGCGCTGAACGGTTTGCCAGGGCGTCATCCAGTCGAGAAAGCGCGTGGCCTGCTCGGCCCAGAAGGCGCTGGGGTGTTCGATGGATTCTTTGTAGAGCCGCTGGTATTCGTCTTGACTCAGTTGCGCAGCCCGGCGGACGGCATCGGCGTGGGGGTACTGGCTGATATCGAACATGACGGTTCCTTATTCTTGTTTTTGCGACAAGTCATAAAGATGCGCCCAGTAGCGGGAGGGTTCAAGTCATGTACAAAGCAACTGTGGGAGCGAGCTTGGTGGGGGCAAAGTTTGCTCGCGATGACGTCGTCACATTCAACGGATAGGTTGATGTCAGACCGCTATCGCGAGCAAGCTTTGCTCCCACCAAGCCCGCTCCCACAGGGGGAGTGAAAACCCAGGGATCAGCCGCGATGACGCCCGCGGAAGTAGCTGATCAAGCCCTGGGTCGAGGCATCTTCGGCCGGGCTTTCTTCGCTGCCCACCAGGCGGTTGTAGACGCCCTTGCCCAGTTCCTTGCCCAGTTCCACGCCCCATTGGTCGAAGGCGTTGATGCCCCAGACCACGCTCTGCACGAACACCTTGTGTTCATACAGCGCCACCAGTGCGCCGAGGCGCCGTGGGCTGATGCGTTCGACCACCAGGGTATTGCTCGGACGGTTGCCGGGGATCACCTTGTGGGAGGCCAGTTTCTGCACCTCTTCTTCGCTGGCGCCCTTGTCCCGCAGTTCGGCTTCGGCTTCGGCGCGGGTCTTGCCGAGCATCAGCGCCTGGCTCTGGGACAGGCAGTTGGCGTACAGCCACTGGTGGTGATCGGAAACCGGGTTGAAGCTGACGATCGGCACGATGAAGTCGGCCGGGATCAACTGGGTGCCTTGGTGCAGCAACTGGTGATAGGCGTGCTGGCCGTTGCAACCGACGCCGCCCCAGATCACCGGGCCCGTGTCGGTCGACACCGGCGTGCCGTCCTGGCGCACGCTCTTGCCGTTGGACTCCATGTCCAGTTGCTGCAAGTGCTTGGTGATGTTGCGCAGGTAATGGTCGTACGGCAGGATCGCGTGGCTCTGCGCGCCCCAGAAGTTGCCGTACCACACGCCCAGCAGTGCCAGGAGCACCGGCATGTTCTGCTCGAACGGTGCGCTCTGGAAATGCTGGTCCATGGAATAGGCCCCGGACAGCAACTCCTTGAAGTTCGACATGCCGATGGCCAGGGCGATCGGCAGGCCGATGGCTGACCACAGCGAGTAGCGCCCGCCGACCCAGTCCCACATCGGGAAGATGTTTTCTTCGCGAATACCGAAGGCCACGGCGGCGGCGTTGTTGCTCGACACGGCGATGAAGTGGCGATACAGCTCCGCTTCGGAACCGCCCTGGGCCAGATACCAGGCGCGGGCGGCCTGGGCGTTCTTCAGGGTTTCGAGGGTGTTGAAGGATTTCGACGAAACGATGAACAGCGTGGTTTCGGCGCGCAGCTTCATGGTCAGTTCATGGAATTCGCTGCCGTCGATGTTCGCCAGGTAGTGGCAACGAACGCCTTTTTGCGCGTAGGACAACAGCGCTTCGGACACCAGTTCCGGGCCGAGGAAAGAGCCGCCGATACCGATGTTCACCACGTCGGTGATGGGCTTTTCGGTGTAGCCGCGCCACAGGCCGTCGTGAATGCGGCCCACCAGGTCGGTGATCTGGTTCAGCACTTTATGTACGTCCGGCATCACGTTGACACCGTTGACCAGCAACTTGTCGCCCACTGGCCGACGCAGGGCCGTGTGCAAGGCAGGGCGGTTTTCCGAGGCGTTGACGATTTCGCCTTCGAACAGCGACTTGATTGCGCCCTTGAGGTCGACATCGTTGGCCAGTCCCACCAGCAGGTCGCGGGTCTGGGCATTGATCAGGTTTTTCGAGTAGTCGAGAAACAGGCCGCAGCTCGACAGGGTGAATTGAGTGAAACGCTGCGGATCGGCATTGAACGCTTCGCGCATGCTGAAATCCTGCATGGCTTTGCGGTGGTCATTCAGCGCTTGCCAGGCTGGCAGAGCGGTCACGTCATGAGGGGTTCGGTAATACGCCATCGCTGCGGGTTTCCTTTTTACTTGAACGACCTTTTGTACACTAAAAATTCCGACGCGGCTCGAGGTGGGCGTCTGGACACTGCGTCGACACGATCGCCGGACGCAGGGCGACTACAGTAAACCTCGCGTTGCGATCTGTCTTGACTTTGTAAGACCGGTTCCCGGTACTTTTTTATACAACGGGGGTGGGACGGGGCCGACAGACGGAAACGCGATGAGGTCTTGCGGACAAACTGAGTTGTTGTGGGGGGGAGCCTTGTGGGAGCAAAGCTTGCTCGCGACGACGCGGTCACATTCAACACCTATGTCGACTATCAGATCGCTATCGCGAGCAAGCTTTGCTCCCACGGGCCTCCTCCCGCGGGGTGTGCGTTGGTTCAGGCGGGAGTGTCGAGTTCCAGGTGCAGGTTATCGATCAGGCGCGTGGTGCCCAAAAATGCAGCCACCAGAATCACCAGGTCGCGGTCCTCGCTCGACGCCGGACGCAGGGTCTTGGCGTGACGGATTTCCAGGTAATCGGGGCGCAGGCCAGCGGCTTCGAGTTGCTTGAGCTGCTCGCCGATCAGCGCCGGGAAGTCCCGTTGGCCCTGCCTGATCGCCTCGGCGATCTGGCTCAGGCTGCGATAGACCACGGGTGCGACCGCGCGTTGCTCCGGGCTGAGGAAGCCGTTGCGCGACGACAGCGCCAGGCCGTCCTCGGCACGGACGGTCGGCTCGCCGATGATCTGGATCGGCATGTTCAAGTCATGGACCAGGGCGCGAATCACCGCCAGTTGCTGGAAGTCTTTCTGGCCAAACACCGCCAGGTCAGGCTGGACCATGTTGAACAGTTTGCTGACCACCGTCGCCACACCCTCGAAATGCCCTGGACGGCTGGCGCCGCACAAGCCTTCGGACAATTGCGGGACGCTGACCCGGGTTTGTCCGGCCATGCCGTCGGGGTACATCTCTTCAACGCTGGGAGCGAACAGCAGATGGCAGCCGGCCTGGAGTAGTTTTTCCTGGTCGGCCGCCAGGGTGCGGGGGTATTTGTCCAGGTCTTCGCCGGCGCCGAATTGCAGCGGATTGACGAAAATGCTCGCCACCACGAAGTCGGCCCGTTGCGCAGCCTTGGTCACCAGCGCCATATGACCGCTGTGCAGGTTGCCCATGGTCGGTACGAAGGCGATGCGTTTGCCTTCGCCGCGGGCACGGGCCACGGCGGCCCGCAGTTCGCGTACGGTTTTGACGGTGTTCATGCGGAGAATCCGTGTTCAATGCCTGGGAAGGTGGCTGCCTTGACTTCAGCGACGTAGGCACCCAGGGCCGCCTGGATGGAGGTTTGCCCGGTCATGAAGTTCTTCACGAACTTGGGCACGCGACCGGTGATCGACAGCCCGACCATGTCGTGCAGGACCAGCACCTGGCCGTCGGTGGCGCTACCGGCGCCGATCCCGATGACCGGGATCTTCACCGCCTGGGTGATTTCTTCAGCCAGCTCGCTGGGCACGCATTCAAGCAGCAACATCGCCGCGCCAGCCTGCTCCAGTGCAATGGCATCGGCGCGCATCTGCCGCGCCTGGTTTTCATTGCGGCCCTGGACTTTGTAGCCACCGAGGATGTTCACCGCTTGCGGGGTCAGGCCCAAGTGCGCGCACACCGGGATACCGCGCTCGGCCAGTAACCGAATCGAATCGGCCAGCCACAACGCGCCTTCGACCTTGACCATGTGGGCACCGGCCTGCATCAGCATGGCGCTGTTGGTCATGGTTTGTTCGAGGGTGGCGTAGGCCATGAATGGCAGGTCGGCGAGGATCAGTGCATCGGTGTTACCGCGTTTGACAGCGGCTACATGGTAGGCCATCTCGGCGGTGGTCACCGGCAGCGTGCTGTCGTGACCTTGCAGCACCATGCCGAGGGAATCGCCCACCAGCAACACTTCGACACCGGCCTCATTGCAGGCGTGGGCGAAGGTCGCGTCATAGCAGGTCAGCATGGCGATTTTCTCACCTTTTTGCTTGAGACCTTGCAGCGTGGTCAGGGTAATAGCTGGCATGAAAAAGTCCTCATTAGGCGCTCGTGAATTACTGCGAGTAACGCGCATGATTCGTCATTTATACAGGCGCACCCTCTATGCGTGGTGCTTGTAAGGCCTGGACTGCGCCCTTTAAACGCCGCGTTGGCGGCAACGGGACGCCTATAGTCGTGAGGAGCACTCGGGAAGTCAATTGGATGTGTTACCGCCGGGTGTTACCGGGGTTACTGATGCGTTTCAGCGTAGAGGGAGTGTCCCGGATCTGACTGTCCGGTACCGGATCCTGTGGGAGCGAGCCTGCTCGCGATAGCGGTGTGTCAGTCGACATATACATTGACTGATCCGCCGCTACCGCGAGCAGGCTCCCTCCCACAAGGGTATCTATGTCAGTTGGGAGGCAAGCGTTCCAGGCCGACGAATGGGCACGCCGCAAGCAGGTCCTTGAGCCGGCGCCCATCGGCCAGGCGCAGGTCGGCGGGCGCCAACTCGGCCAGTGGATACAGCACGAAGGCCCGGGCCTGCATGTGGTAATGGGGGACCTTGAGGCGGGGCTCGTCGATCAGGCGATCACCAAACAGCAGGATGTCCAGGTCCAGGGTGCGCGGGCCCCAGCGTTCGAGGCGTTCGCGACCCTGTCCGGTTTCGATGGCTTGCAGCGCATCGAGCAGATCCAACGGCGCCAGGTGGCTGTCCAGCGCCGCCACCGCGTTGGTATAGCGCGGCTGGCCGGGCAGCAGGGAATCGCTTTGATAAAACGCCGAGACCCCCACCAGTTGGGTCTCGGGCAATTGCGCCAGCGCCTGGACGGCACAGCGCAATTGTTCGGCGGGTTCGGCCAGGTTGCTGCCCATGCCGATGTAGATGCGTTCCATCGATTACTCGCCCGATGCGCTCGGTACACCGGCACGCTTGCGCTTGGCGCCGCTGCTGCGACGACGCTTGCGCGGGCCGCTGGCGCCGTCATCCTTGCCGCTGAGTTCGCGAATCATGTCGCGGCGCTCGCTGTCGTTGGCGTCCTGGTAATCGGTCCACCATTCGCCCAGGCCATCGGTCTGCTCGCCTGCGCTTTCACGCAGCAGCAGGAAGTCGTAGCCGGCGCGGAAACGCGGGTTGTCCAGCAGCAGGTCGGCACGTTTGCCGCTGCGCCGTGGCAGGCGCTCCTGCATGTCCCAGATCTCGCGGATCGGCATGGTGAAGCGTTTTGGAATGGCGATGCGCTGGCACTGCTCGGCGATCAGCTCGTGGGCGGCCTCCTGCATCGCCGGGATCGGCGGCATGCCACGTTCCTGCAGGCGCAGTACCCGGGCCGGCAGGGCCGGCCAGAGCAGGGCGGCAAACAGGAAGGCCGGGGTTACCGGCTTGTTCTGCTTGATGCGCAGGTCGGTGTTGATCAGCGCTTCGCTGATCAGGGTGTGGGTATAGGTCGGGTTGTGCTCCAGGGCCTCGGCGCTGGCGGGGAACAGCGGATCGAACAGTTGCAGGTCCACCAGCATCTCGAAGGTGTCCGCCGCGTTGCCCGACAGGAACAGCTTGAGCACTTCTTCGAACAGTCGGGCCGAAGGAATTTCCCGCAGCATCGGCGCCAGTTCGCGAATCGGCAGGGCGCTGTGTTTTTCGATGCCGAAATCCAGCTTGGCGGCGAAACGCACCGCCCGCAGCATCCGCACCGGATCTTCCTGGTAGCGCTGCTTGGGGTCGCCAATCAGGCGGATCAGGCGATTGCGAATGTCGTGTACGCCGTTGGCGTAATCGAGGATGCGCTCGCTGACCGGATCGTAATACAGGGCGTTGATGGTGAAGTCGCGGCGTTGCGCGTCTTCTTCCAGGGTGCCGTAGACGTTATCGCGCAGGATGCGCCCGCTCTCGTTGCGAGAAGACTGGTTGCTGTCTTCCTCTTCGTCGTTTTGCGGGTGATTGGCGCGGAACGTCGCCACTTCGATGATTTCGCGACCGAAGTGGATGTGGACCAGCTTGAAGCGCCGGCCAATGATCCGCGCATTGCGAAATTCGGCCCGTATCTGTTCCGGCGTGGCACTGGTGGCGACGTCGAAATCCTTGGGCGTGATGTTGAGCAGCATGTCGCGCACGCAGCCACCGACCAGGTAAGCCTGGTAGCCGGCGTTCTGCAAACGTTCGACGATGTTCACCGCATAACGGCTGAACTGGGCCTTTTGCAGTGAATGCTGGCCGCTGTTGAGCACTTCAGGCGTGCTGCGAATGTGTTGCGTACGACGCAAGGGAGAACGGAATGACTGGAACAGCTTCTTCAGCATGGGATGCACTGTTTGAAGGAATATTCGGCCAAAAACAAAGAATGACCGCATGATGGGCCGGGATTCTAGCATTTAGTCGAGGGATGGTGTAGGACGCAGGAGTTTTGAGCTGCAAGCTTGCGCGACAAGCCTTGTAGGCTACGGGAGAGTGGAACGACAGAAACCACAAGGGGAGCCGAAGCTCCCCCAGAATTAGTTGCGTGCTCTGTTTTTATTATTGGTTTCGGGCTTCTTGTTTTTGTTGAGTGCCCGCGCCACGAGGTTTTCCCTTCGTGACCCTCCCAATCGGGAGTCAAGAGCAAACGGATTGCTTTGGTCGCTGTGTTGCAGTGATCTGTCGATCCAACCAGTTCAGGCACCTGTCTTGAGACAGTTTTTATTGTTCTCGGCCTGGTTGTGGGGCAAGCCCCAAATACAACGCCTCTCCAAAAGAATCAGTTAGCTGCGCCTCTCGCCGTCTTGTTTTTATTGTGCGTGAGTCGATTCGTCTTATTTTTATTGTCTTTTGCATTGCTTGTTATTGTTCTTGTACCAAAGCTATAGCAGGGTGCGTGCCAACTTTTGCGAAACCCAGCGAAACCGGGGGTTCTATGGTTATAGCCATTTTCCCGGGGCGAAAAAAAGCCGGGGTTTCGTTACCGTAAACCCCGGCTTCTGTTACGTGAAAAAGACTGGGGTAACAGTTTTTTCACATTCAGAGGTGTTACCCCCACACCTCAGCTTTCGCTGGTCGCCCCGGTCTTGCGCCGTGGAATCCCCAGGCGCTGGCGACGTTCCCACAGGCACTTGCGGCTGACGCCCAGCTTGCGTGCCAGTTCGGTCTCGGTCATGTGGTCCTGGTGCTCGAGCACGAAGTGCTGGAAGTAGTCTTCCAGGGACAGGTCTTCAGTGGGTTCGTGGCTGGTGTTGTTGGCGGCGCCGCCCTGTTGCGGGGCCAGGCCGATGAATTCTTCGTCGTCCAGGTCACTCAGCTCGATGTCGATGCCCAGCAGGTCGGCAGAGATTTCCGGGCTCTCGCACAGGATCACTGCCCGCTCGACTGCGTTTTCCAGCTCTCGAACGTTACCCGGCCAGGCGTAGTGACGAATGGCTTGTTCAGCGTCCGGGGCGAACTTGAGGTCGGTGCGGTTGACCCGCGCACTCTGGCGGGCCAGGAACGCCTGGGCGATTTCATTGACGTCCGCGCCACGCTCGCGCAGGGGAGGCAGCTTCAAGGCGATGACGTGCAAGCGATAATACAAGTCTTCACGGAACTGGCCGATCTTGGCCAGGCTCTTGAGGTCTCGGTGGGTGGCCGCGATCAGCCGGACGTCGACCTTTTGCGACTGCACCGAGCCGACCCGGCGGATTTCGCCTTCCTGAAGGACCCGCAGCAATCGTGCCTGGGCTTCCAGTGGCAGCTCGCCGATTTCATCGAGGAATAACGTGCCGCCGTCCGCCGCTTCCACCAGACCGGCACGTCCGGCGCTGGCACCGGTGAACGCGCCTTTTTCGTGGCCGAACAGTTCGGACTCGATCAGGCTTTCCGGAATCGCCGCGCAGTTCACCGAGATCATCGGTGCCTTGGCCCGGCGTGACAGATTGTGCAGGGCCCGGGCCACCAGTTCCTTGCCGGTACCGGATTCGCCCTGGATCAGGACATTGGAGTCGGTGGGCGCCACTTTGCGGATCTTGCCGTACAAGTCCTGCATGGGCGGGCAGGAACCGATGATGCCGATTTCGCCATTGCTGTTGCTGGCGCCGGCTTTCGCCGAGGCGCTGGCCTTGCCGACGGGTTCCGCCGGGTTGCTGGTCGCCGCCTGTCGGTCGCGCAGGATGCGGGCCACGGCCTGGAGCATCTCGTCGTGGTCGAACGGCTTGGCGATGTAGTCCACCGCGCCCATTTTCATGGAGTCGACCGCCGAGCGCAGGCTGGCGTAACTGGTCATGATCAGCACGGGGGTGCCCTGGCCGAGCTTGATCAGCTCGGTACCCGGGGCGCCAGGCAGGCGCAGGTCGCTGACGATCAGGTCAAACGTGGGAATGCTGAAACGCTCTTGTGCTTCCTGCACTGAACCGGCTTCGCTGACCTGGTACTGGTTGCGTTCCAGCAGGCGGCGCAAGGCGGAGCGGATAATTGTTTCGTCTTCGACGATCAAAATGTGCGGCATTGATTCGATTCTCTCGACGGTCTCAGTTCACAGCGGACGTCGCTTCGACATGACGCGGCAAGGTCACCCGGATACGGGTGCCGCGTTGGCTTTGTACATCGGCCGGGCTGTCGATGGTGATTTGTCCATAATGCTCTTCAACGATGGAATAGACCAGTGCGAGGCCCAGACCGGTGCCTTCGCCAGGATCCTTGGTGGTGAAGAAGGGTTCGAACAATCGGTCCATGATGTTCTGTGGGATTCCGCTGCCTTCGTCTTCGACGATCAGGTCGACCGTGTGTTCGAAGGCTTCGCTCTTGACCCGCACCGCGCTGCCGGCCGGTGAGGCGTCCCGCGCGTTGGATAGCAGGTTGATCAACACCTGGGCGAGCCGCTGGGGGTCGCCATCGACCCAATGTTCCGGGTCGCACAGGTTGAAGAATTGCACTTCGAAATTGCGCCGGTTCAGCGCCAGCAGACCAATGGCATCCTGGGCCACTTCGGCCAGACAGACGGGCTCGTCATTGTGCTGGTGACCGCCGGCATGGGCGAAGCTCATCAGCGACTGGACGATACGCGACACGCGCTTGGTCTGTTCGAGGATCTGGCCGCTGATTTCCGTCAGCTCGCCGTCGTCCTCGCGCTCTTCGCGCAGGTTCTGCGCCAGGCAGGCGATGCCGGTGATCGGGTTGCCGATCTCGTGGGCCACCCCGGCGGCCAGCCGGCCGATGCTTGCCAGCCGTTCGGAATGCACCAGCTTGTCTTCAAGCATCTGCGTGTCGGTGAGGTCTTCCACCAGCAGCACCAGGCCGCTGTTACCGGGTGCCAACGGCTCGTCGATGGCCGCCTTGTGCAGGTTCAGCCAACGGGTCTGGCCGTCGAGGGCCAGGTGCTGTTTGTGCAAGTGCTCGTCCGGCAGGTCGATGAAGCCTTGCAGCAAGCCTTTCCACGGTTCACCCAAGGTGCTCAGGCGCGAACCGACCACGCGTTGGGCGGCGATCCCGGTCAGTTCTTCCATGGCTTTGTTCCACATCAGGATTTCCTGGTCCTTGGCCAGGGAGCACACGCCCATCGGCAGTTCCTGCAAGGTCTGGCGGTGGTAACGGCGCAAGGCGTCCAGTTCGGCGGCCAGGCCCGTGAGCCGCGAGTGGTAATCCTCGAGGCGGCTTTCGATGAAGTGGATGTCTTCGGTGACATAGTTTTCGCCGCCGGCCTTGTAGGGCAGGAACGTCTCGACCATGTCCTGGGCCACGCTGGGGCCCATCAGGCCGGACAGGTTGGCTTCGATCCGGTCCCGCAGGCGACGCAAGGCATACGGGCGGCGTTCATCGAAGGGCAGGTAGAGGTCGCGCAGGGCCTGTTCGACTTCCTTTTGCGCGGCCTTGGCGCCCAGGGGTTTGGCCAGTTGCGTGGCGAATTCCTGGGGCGAGGCGGCGTGCAGCTCGCGTCGCTGCGGGCGGCGGACGTTGTCCACCGCACAGGCTTCGGCGGCGCTGGCCTCTTCGCTGCTGGCGTTGGTGAACAGTGAGATCAGGGTGAACATCAGCACGTTCGCCGCCAGGGAGGCGATGGCCGCCATATGCCAACTGGTGTCGTCGAGCACGTAGATCATATTCAACAGCGGAATATAGAAGCCCTGCAGGTTGCCCATCAGTGGCAACAGCATCGCCACCAGCCACACCAGGATCCCGGCCAACAGGCCGGCGATGAACCCGCGGCGGTTGGCGGTTGGCCAATACAGCACCGACAACACGCCTGGCAGGAACTGCAAGGTAGCGACGAAGGCGACGATGCCCAGGTTGGCCAGGTCCTGTCCGTCACCCAGCATCAGGTAGAAGCCATAGCCGGCCATGATGATCGCGACGATCAGCGCCCGACGCGTCCATTTCAGCCAGCGATAGATATTGCCTTCGGCCGGTGGCTGGTAGAGCGGCAGCACCAGGTGGTTGAGAGCCATGCCCGACAGGGCCAGCGTGGTGACGATGATCAGGCCGCTGGCCGCCGAGAGGCCGCCAACGTAGGCCAGCAGCGCCAGGGCCTTGCTGTTGGCGGCGATGCCGATGCCGAGGGTGAAGTACTCCGGATTGGTGCTGGCGCCCAGTTTCAAGCCGGCCCAGAGGATCAGCGGTACCGCCAGGCTCATCAGCAGCAGGAACAGCGGCAAGCCCCAGCTCGCGCTCACCAGCGAGCGCGGGTTGAGGTTTTCGGTAAAGGTCATGTGGTACATGTGCGGCATCACGATGGCCGATGCGAAGAACACCAGCAACAGCGTGCGCCACGGCCCTTCCTGCAAGGGCGTGTGCAGGGCGGCGAGGGCGGTCTGGTTCTGCAGCAGCCACAACTCAAGCTGCTGCGGGCCATCGAACACGCCGTACAAGGCATAGAGCCCGACGCCGCCAATGGCGATCAGCTTGATCACCGACTCGAAGGCGATGGCGAACACCAGGCCTTCGTGCTTTTCCCGCGTGGCAATGTGCCGGGAGCCGAAGAAAATCGTGAACAGGATGATCAGCGCACAGAAGCTCAACGCCACCCGGTGCTGTACTGGCTCGCGGGTCAGGATGCTGATGGAGTCGGCCACGGCCTGGATTTGCAGGGCCAGCAGCGGCAACACCCCGACCAGCATGAAGATCGTGGTCAGCGCACCGGCCCAGGTGCTGCGAAAACGAAAGGCGAACAGGTCGGCCAGCGACGACAGTTGGTAGGTGCGGGTGATTTTCAGGATCGGGTAGAGCAACACCGGCGCCAGCAGGAACGCGCCCGATACACCGAGGTAACTGGAGAGGAAACCATAGCCGTACTGGTAGGCCAGCCCGACCGTGCCATAGAACGCCCATGCGCTGGCATAGACACCCAGCGACAGGGTGTAGGTCAGCGGGTGGCGGATGATCGCCCGGGGGATCATGCCTCGTTCGCTGATCCAGGCGACACCGAACAGCACGGCCAGGTAGGCGGCGCTGATCAGGATCATCTGGGTCAGGCTAAAGCTCATCGGCATCTTTTTGGCTCTGCAGGATGAAGGTCACGACAATCAGGATCAGCCAGAGCAGGTAAGGCCGATACCAGGCACCCGTGGCATCGATCCACCAATCCATGATGGCCGGGGAGAACAGATAAATCCCCACTACCAGGAGCAGGACCAAGCGATAGATATACATCCCGGCCTCTCTAATTTATGCGCGTGCCCGAAAACGTGCGGCGATGGTAACGGATGGGCGCCAAGCTGCAAGGGCCGTCAACGTATTTGCGCTTCGGGCAGGCTCAGTGTGCGCGGGATCTTGCCCGCGTCCCAGTGGCGAATGCCCCAAGCCAGCAGTTCCCGTGGGCTGGCATCGACCAGTTCGAGGCCCGGTTGCTGGCCCAGCGCGCGCAACGCCCGTAACAGCAGCGGTGTGGCCTGGTCGGCCGCCAGGGGCGGTGAACGATAGGATTTGCCCAGCTTGTGCCCGTCGGGCTGGGTGATCAACGGCACGTGCAGGTAACGCGGTTGTGGCAATCCGAGCAATTCTTGCAGGTAGAGTTGGCGTGGCGTGGAGTCCAACAGGTCGGCACCGCGCACGATATCGGTTACCCCCTGCCAGGCGTCGTCGAGGACCACGGCCAGTTGATAGGCGTAGAGCCCGTCGCGGCGGCGGATCACGAAATCGCCGACCTCACGGCCCAGGTGCTGGCGGAACTCGCCCTGGACCCGGTCGGTAAAGTGATATTCAAGTTCGGGGACGCGCAGGCGGATGGCGGCGTCCTCGGTGTCATGCCCGGCGTTGCGGCACAGGCCCGGATAAATGCCCTGGTACGGCTCCAGTTGTTTGCGCGAGCAGGTGCAGGCGTAGGCCAGGCCCTGGCTGAACAGCCGGTTGATGACCTGGTCATAGGCAGCATGGCGCTCGCTCTGGCGGACCATTTCGCCGTCCCACTCAAACCCGTAGCTTTCCAGCGCCTTGAGAATCGCCGCTTGTGCGCCCGGTTCCTCCCGGGGTGGGTCGAGGTCCTCCATGCGCAGCAGCCAGCGCCCGCCCACGGCCCGGGCATCCAGGTACGACGCCAGGGCGGCGACCAGCGAGCCGAAATGCAAGTGGCCGCTGGGGGTGGGGGCGAAGCGGCCGATGTAGGGGGTGATAGTCATAGGGAAATATTACTAGCTTGGATCTGGCAGAAGCGCATTTGTGGGAGCGAGCAAGCCCGCTCCCACAGGATGTCGCAAGGTTCAGGATGGTGGTCAGGTGCCGGAAACAAAAAACGGAGCGTATGAACGCTCCGTTTTTGTCACAGCCCCGGCGATTACTTGCCGACCTGTTTTTCCTTGATTTCCGCCAGGGTCTTGCAGTCGATGCACAGGTCGGCGGTCGGGCGGGCTTCCAGGCGGCGAATGCCGATCTCGATGCCGCAGGACTCGCACCAACCGTATTCTTCGTCTTCGATCAGTTGCAGGGTTTTGTCGATTTTCTTGATGAGCTTGCGTTCGCGATCACGGGCGCGCAGTTCGAGGCTGAACTCCTCTTCCTGACTGGCACGGTCGGCCGGGTCCGGGAAGTTGGCCGCTTCGTCTTTCATGTGATCCACGGTGCGGTCGACTTCCTGCATCAAGTCCTGTTTCCACTTGTTCAGGATCTTGGTGAAGTGCGCGCGCATGGGGGCGCCCATGTACTCTTCGCCAGCTTGCGGGACGTAAGGCTCAAACCCGCTGAGCGTGTTATTTGGGTTTTGCTTTGCTTGGGTGGGCATGAATGGACCGCCTCTACTCTTGTAATCCACTACGCAGGATTGCTCCATCACCGACACCTGCCGGCCCTGCGGCTGCAAGCGGGCGAACTTACCAGATCAAATCGGGCCGCGCTACTCCCGGTTGTCGAGCCTGCGGCGGCCGGGGTCTGTAGAACGTGGCTGGGTTCGCTTCGGTGGGGATGTAAACCTGCTCAATGCTTGATTCTAGTCAAGCCTGGGCCAATCGCGGGAGTCATTTCCTGCAATTCACGGCCTCAGACCGCTTTCGGTTCGCGCTCGTTCCCGCAGTTGTTTCTGACTTGGCGGGAGAGTTGGGTAGAATCGGTTCTTTTTTTCCTGAAGGAAGGCCAATGGCTCAGCCCTACAGTGCGCGCAGCCGCGCCATCGAACCTTTCCATGTGATGGCGCTGCTGGCCCGTGCCAACGAGCTGCAGGCCGCCGGGCATGACGTCATCCACCTGGAGATAGGCGAGCCGGACTTCACCACCGCCGAGCCGATCATCCAGGCCGGTCAGGCTGCGCTGGCGGCGGGCAAGACCCGCTACACCGCGGCCCGCGGCATTCCCGAGCTGCGCGAGGCCATCGCCGGTTTCTACGATCAGCGCTATGGGGTGGAGATTGATCCGCGACGCATCCTCGTGACCCCAGGCGGATCCGGCGCGTTGTTGCTGGCCAGCGCCTTGCTGGTGGACCCTGGCAAGCATTGGCTGCTGGCCGACCCCGGTTATCCGTGCAACCGTCATTTCCTGCGCCTGGTCGAAGGTGCGGCGCAATTGGTGCCCGTGGGGCCGGAGGTGCGTTACCAATTGACGCCGGACCTGGTGAACCGGCATTGGGATCAGGACAGCGTCGGTGCGTTGGTGGCCTCGCCGGCCAACCCGACCGGGACGATTCTCACTCGGGACGAACTGGCGGGGTTGTCCAAGGCCATCAAGGGCCACAACGGTCATCTGGTGGTGGACGAGATCTATCACGGCCTGACCTACGGCACCGATGCCGCCAGCGTGCTGGAAGTCGACGACGAGGCCTTTGTCCTCAACAGTTTCTCCAAGTATTTCGGCATGACCGGTTGGCGGCTTGGCTGGCTGGTGGCCCCGTCGGCGGCCGTCGGCGAGCTGGAAAAGCTCGCGCAGAATCTCTACATCAGTGCGCCGAGCATGGCCCAGTACGCCGCCCTGGCCTGTTTCGAACCCGCGACCATCGAGATCTTCGAGCAGCGGCGGGCCGAGTTCGCCCTGCGCCGTGACTTTCTACTGCCGGCCTTGCGTGAATTGGGCTTCGGTATCGCGGTGGAGCCGGAAGGGGCGTTCTACCTGTATGCCGACATCAGCGCGTTCGGCGGCGATGCCTTTGCGTTCTGCCAGCACTTCCTGGAAACCGAACACGTGGCCTTCACGCCGGGGTTGGATTTCGGCCGCCATCAGGCCGGCCACCATGTGCGTTTCGCCTACACCCAGAGCCTGCCGCGGCTCCAGGAAGCGGTGGCGCGAATCGAACGTGGACTACGGAGTTGGCAAGGCTGATGCATTTTTCTCCTGCGTTGGAAGAAGGTCGCTTGATTCGGCGTTACAAGCGTTTTCTTGCGGATATCGAGACCGTTCACGGCGAACTGCTCACCATTCACTGCCCGAACACCGGCTCGATGCTCAATTGCATGGCTGAAGGCGCGCGCGTCTGGTTCAGTCGTTCCAGTGATCCCAAGCGCAAGCTGCCCGGTACATGGGAAGTCGGCGAAACGCCTCAGGGGCGGCTGGCCTGCATCAATACGGCGCGGGCCAATGCCTTGATCGAAGAAGCCCTGCGCGCCGGGGTCATCAGCGAATTGAACGGGTTTACCGGGCTCAAGCGTGAAGTGGCCTACGGTCAGGAAAACAGCCGTATCGATTTTCGGCTGGACTACGAAAACAGTTCGGCCTGGGTCGAAGTCAAAAGCGTCACGCTGGGTTTCGATGGCACCAACGTGGCGGCATTTCCCGATGCGGTGACCCTGCGCGGAGCCAAGCATCTGCGCGAACTCGCCTGCCTGGCCCTGGAAGGCGCGCGGGCGGTGCAACTGTATTGTGTGAACCTGAGCGGTATCGAAGCGGTGCGCCCGGCACAGGAAATCGACCCGGTGTACGCCGCCGCCCTGCGTGACGCGGTGGCGGCGGGTGTGGAGGTGCTGGCCTATGGGGTCACGCTGACGCCCGAGCAGATGTGGGTCGACCGCGCGTTGCCGGTGTTGCTCGAGCCGCTAGAGCTGGACCCAGATGCCATGCTCGTCCTCCCGGCTGTCTAGGGCCGCCAGGAACTGGCCGGCGCAGGGCCCGGCCACGCATTCACCGCTTTCGATCAGGAACAGCGCGCCGTGAGTGGCGCACTGGATCAGGCTGGCGCTGGGGTCGAGGAACTGGTCGGGTTGCCATTCCAGCGGCACGCCACGGTGCGGGCAGCGGTTGAGATAGGCATACACCTGGCCGGAGCGCCGCACGGCCAGCACCTTGCGCCCATCCAGATCGAAACCGCGACTGCCGTTGTCGGGCACTTCGGCGGCGGTACAAAGAAACTTCATGGGTATCTCTATATTTGTGTTGAAAAGTCCCCTGTGGGAGCGAGCAGGCTCGCTCCCACAGAGGTTCATGCCACAGATGTCTATGCTTGACGGTCAAATGAAAACAATTATCAAATGGCGCCATCCTTCGCAGATGGGGGAGGATACTTGGCCATGCCCGCTCCTGCGAAAAACTTCTTTGAGGACGCTGCCTGATGCGCCTGAACATCCGCTTTGTTGCGCTCTGTGTCGCACTGTTGATCAACCAGGGGGCCCGCGCGGACGAATTGCCGCAACGTTGGGTCAGCGCCGGTGGCGCGTTGTCGGAGTGGGTCAGTGCGTTGGGGGGCGAGTCGAAGCTGGTGGGCGTGGACACCACCAGCCAGCATCCCGAATCCTTGCGGGCCCTGCCCAGTATCGGCTATCAACGACAGCTGTCGGCGGAGGGGGTGCTGAGCCTGCGTCCGCAGATCCTGGTGGGCACCGAAGAAATGGGGCCGCCGCCGGTGCTGGCTCAGATTCGCAACGCAGGCGTGCAGGTCGAACTGTTCTCGGCCACGCCTGATCTGCCTACCCTCCAAGGCAATTTACGTCATTTAGGGCAGTTGCTGGGGAGTGAAGCCCAGGCCGCGCAGTTGTTTCAAGGTTATCACCAGCAGTTGGACCGGCAAGCTGCCCGGGTGCGCGAAGTCCAGCTCAAGCAAAAGGCTCCCGGCGTGTTGCTGCTGGTGGGAAGTTCCGGCGGCAAGTTAATGGTGGCCGGCAAGGACACCGTCGCTGACTGGCTGTTGCAGCAGGCCGGGGGCCGCAACCTGGCGACCCACGGTGGCTACAAGTCTTTTTCCGTGGAGAGCCTGGCCGGCCTGAATCCTGAAGTGCTGGTCTTTGCCGACCGTGCCTTGAGCGGCGAAGAAGCGCGCGCGGCGCTGTTCAAGGAAAACCCGATTCTGTCCTCGACCCGAGCCGCCAGGGATGGGCGCGTCATGGAGCTGGACCCGACGCTATTGGTGGGTGGGCTGGGTCCACGGTTGCCACAAAGCTTGGAGAAACTGACGGCAGGGTTCTATCCGGCTGTGTCGGCCACGGCGCCATGACTTCGTTGGTCAAACCTCGCACCTTGTTCATCGGCCTGAGCCTGTTGTGTCTGCTGGCGACCTGGTTGTCCCTGGCCCTGGGGCCGGTGAGCTTGCCGCTGCTCGACACCTTGCGCGCCGCCGCGCGCCTGCTGGGTTTGCCGGTGGCTGCCGATGGTCTGGAGCAGGCCGAACTGATCCTCGGCCAGATCCGTTTGCCGCGTACCTTGCTGGGGTTGGCGGTGGGCGGGGTGTTGGCATTGTCCGGTGTGGCGATGCAGGGGCTGTTTCGCAACCCATTGGCCGACCCGGGGCTGGTGGGCGTTTCCAGCGGTGCGGCACTGGGCGCCGCGTTCGCCATTGTCGGTGGCTCGGCGTTGGGTGGGTTGCCCGAAGCCTTTGGCCCCTACGTGTTGTCATTGTGTGCATTCCTCGGTGGGCTTGGCGTTACGGCGCTGGTCTATCGTCTGGGGCGACGTAATGGCCAGACCCATGTCGCGACCATGCTCCTGGCCGGTATTGCCCTGACCGCACTGTCCGGTTCGGCCGTCGGCCTGTTCACCTACCTGGCGGACGACGCGACCCTGCGCACCCTGACGTTCTGGAACCTGGGCAGTCTCAACGGCGCCAGCTATGCGAGGTTGTGGCCGCTGTTGCTGGTCAGCTTTGGTGTGGCGCTCTGGTTGCCTCGGCGGGCCCGGGCGCTCAATGCGCTGTTGCTGGGGGAGTCCGAAGCGGCCCATTTGGGCGTCGACGTCGAAGGCCTCAAGCGTGAACTGGTGTTTTGTACGGCGATGGGGGTTGGCGCGGCGGTGGCGGCGGCGGGCATGATCGGTTTTGTTGGGCTGGTGGTGCCACATCTGGTGCGACTGGTGGCCGGCCCTGACCACCGTGTGTTGTTGCCCGCCTCTGTGTTGGCGGGTGCCAGCCTGTTGCTGTTCGCCGATCTGGTGGCGCGCCTGGCACTGGCCCCTGCGGAATTGCCGATCGGCATTGTCACGGCCTTCATCGGGGCACCGTTCTTCCTTTATCTATTGGTGCGAGGGCGCGCCTGATGCTGCGAGCGCAGAACCTGCACATTCAGCGTGGCCGGAAAACCGTGCTGGCGGACATCGATCTGCTGCTCAACCCCGGCGAAGTGCTCGGTGTGCTCGGGCCCAACGGTGCGGGCAAAAGTACCTTGCTGGCGGGCCTGTGCGGCGAGTTGCGCCCGGCCCAGGGGCAGGTCTGGCTCGATGACCGGCCACTGGCCCAGTGGCACGGTGCCGAGCGTGCCCGTCGCCTGGCGGTATTGCCGCAGTCCTCGACCCTGGATTTTGCCTTCCGTGTCGAGGAAGTCGTCGGCATGGGGCGCCTGCCGCACCAGAGTGGTCGGCTGCGTGACGAGCAAATCGTCGCCGAGGCGCTGCAAGCGGCAGATGCTGCACATCTGCACGGTCGCAGTTACCTGGCGTTGTCCGGTGGCGAGCGCCAGCGGGTACATCTGGCGCGGGTATTGACGCAGTTGTGGCCGGGTGAGGCAGGGCAAACCCTGTTGCTGGACGAGCCGACCTCGATGCTCGACCCGCTGCATCAGCACACCATCCTCCAGGCGGTGCGTGAGTTCGCCAGTCGCGGCGCCGCCGTGCTGGTGATCCTGCATGACCTGAACCTGGCGGCGCGTTACTGTGATCGTCTGTTGCTGCTCGCGTCCGGTCGCCCAGTGGCCCTGGACTCGCCCCGGCATGTGCTGCGCCCGGAACCGCTCAAGGCGGTGTTTGGCCTGGACGTGTTGGTGCAAGACCATCCGGAGCGCGGGCATCCATTGATCATTGCCCGTTGAGGGCACCCTTGAGGATACCGACGTGCGCCTGCTCCTGATTCTGGCATTGAGTGTACTGACGGCGTGCCAGAGCATCGCACCGCCCCCGCTTGGCGGACGAATCCGTGATTTGCACAATGGCCAGGCCGTGACGCCCCAGGCGTTGATCGAACGCCTGGCAAAGGCGCCTCGGGTGGTGATGGGAGAACGGCACGACAATCGCGATCACCATGCACTGCAGGTATGGCTGCTCCAGGCTTTGGCCGGGCAGCGGGCCCAGGGCAGCCTGTTGCTGGAAATGCTCACCCCCTCCCAACAGCCACGCGTCGATTCGGTCCGCCAGTTACCCGCCTTGCCAACGGACCTGCCCGAGGCGCTGGCCTGGTCGCCCGGCTGGGATTGGAGCCTGTACGGGCCCGTGGTCGAGTTTGCCCTGGCGCAACGTTATCCGTTGCTGGCCGCCAATCTGGACGCCGCCGAGATCCAGCGTTTCTATCGAAACCCACCCACCTTGATGGGCGCTCGCTCCAATGCGGCCACAGTCAAGGAGGAGTTGTTGGGGCAGATCCGTGAATCCCACTGCGGTTTGCTGCCGGAGTCGCAAATGCCAGCGATGCTGGCTGTGCAGCAACAGCGTGACCGCCGCATGGCCGAACGCCTGCTGCAAGCGCCGACACCGGCATTGTTGTTCGCCGGTGCCTGGCATGCTCGAAAGGATGTCGGTGTGCCGCTGCATGCAGTGGATCTTGGTGCCAGCGAGGCACCGATCGTCCTGATGCTGGCCGAGGAGGGCAGTGACGTAACATCGGCCATGGCGGATTACGTGTGGTACACGCCGGCCATGCCACCACAGGATTACTGCGCGCAGATGCGTGAACACGCCGGAAAATGATCTTCTACAGGTGATTTTTCTACAGGCAAAAAAAGACCCGGCAAAAGCCGGGTCAAATAACCGTGATTAGCCTGATGAGGAGATATCTGAGAGTCCGAACCAAGGGCTGTTCAAATATCGACCAGTCTCGCGACCGGATGTGGTAATCATAGCGATTCTCATTACCATGTCAAACATTGTTTTTCGATTCGCGGAAATAACCTGGTCGGTTATGGCGCCATTCGACAAAACAAGAGGCAGTCAGGCTTTATTACGCGTCGAAATGGCGTCCAGCTGCTTGTTCAGGGCTTCCTTGCGTTCGGCGGGGATGTCGTTCCAGTGCACATCCATCAATGCGCCTTCGATGGCGTACAGCAACACCTTGGATGCCCGGAAGCCGCGCGTGCGCACGGCCCGATAAGCGTCCACCGCACCAAGCCGGCGTAAATCCGAGGCGCTGTGAATGCCGACGGCGTGCAGCCACTGGGCTGATGTCTTGCCCAGATTCTTCAGGTGTTGCAGTTCATCATTCATCGAGCCTCCTTGCGACGGCCGACTGGTGCATTGGGCAAGCTTCTGAGCAGTGTAGCGGTCAGTAGGAAAAGCGTGATTCTTTGGTGGGATTCGATGCAAAAGCTTCTAATGCATTACGCACGATAGGGGGAGCGTGCGGCACGGTGCATCGTCCAGCGCGGGCGGGGGCGCTGGAGCTCAGTTCGGACTGTGGTGGGTTCGCCGCATGTCGGCTTACCCGGTTTCCACCGTATCAGCGGGTGCGATAGCGCAGGCGGGTGCCGAAGTTCATCGACATCAGGATCTCGTCCGCAGACAGTTCGGGCGGGAAGTAGGCGCCGGATATTTGCGCATGGGCCAGGCTCGCACCTTCCAGTGACGACTTGCGAAAATCGATGCCTCGCAAATCGGCGGAGCGAAAGTAGGCGTCGCTGAAGTCAACGTCATCCGCGTTCAGTTCCCGCAGATCGAGGCCTCGAAAGTCGCCGCCGCGCATGTCGACCGGACCTTGTGGGCGTTCGCTGTTGAACCCGGCGATATCGTCTTTGCGCAGCAAGGCATAAAGCGGGGTATTGAGAAGCTTGGGAAGGCTCATTTCATATCACCTGTTGGTTTTATGACGCCAGTATAGTGCCACTATTTGGTGGCCGTGAAGCCGGGCATCGCTTCACGGCCCAAATAGTTACCTACAGGCCGGGCAGGCGCTGGCGGATTTGCGCGACCACGACGTCGAGCGTGCCGCTTTCATTGGTTTGGACTCGTTTGCTGCAGAGGATTTCCGCCGGAGTAAGGGCTTCACGGCTGGACTGTTGGGCAGCAATGACCGCCAGGTTCGCATCGGAAGGGTCGTTCTGGTCGGCCTGGCGCTGGGCCAGCCGGCTTTCGATGACCGCTTGCGGTGCGTCGCAGTCGAGGATCAGGAACGGGGCGCCGGTGGCCTCGGCGATTTTCGCCGCGGCGTCGCGCTGATCGTGCTTGAGGTAAGTGGCATCGATCACCACCGGGAAGCCGGCGCGCAGGATCACCGCGGCGATTTCATGCAGGCGGGCGTAGGTGGCGTTGCTGGCGTCGTTGTTATAAATGCCGGCCTGTGGGGCGTTGGGCACCTGTTGCTGGCCGAACAGGCGCTTGCGCTCTACATCCGAACGCAGGCGAATGGCGCCCAGCGCCTCTACCAGACGCATCGCGACATGGCTTTTGCCGACGGCCGAAACACCGTGGGTAATAGCCAGGAAGCGCGACGGAATGGTGCTGTAGCTTTCGGCCAGGTTGGCGTAGTTGCGGTACTGGCGCAGGGTGGTGGCGCGCTGCACCGGATCGGCTTCGGCGGGCATGCTGAACAGCGCGACTTTTGCCCGGACAAGGGCGCGATAGGCTTTATAGAAGTTCAGCAACTCCAGGCCCTGGTAGTCACCGGTCAGTTCCAGGTACTGGCTGACGAAGCGCCGCGCCAGCGACTTGAGGCCGCGGTCCTCCAGGTCCATCGCCAGGAACGCGGTGTCGGCGTAGACGTCGGTGAAGCGGAACGGTTCGTTGAACTCGATGCAGTCGAAGATCACCACCTTGCCGTCGATCACGGTGGCGTTGCCCAGGTGGATATCGCCGTGGCATTCGCGGATGAAACCTTCGGCCTTGCGTTGGGTGAACAACGGCTTGAGGCGTTCGAAACTGGTCTCGGCCCAGGCTTGCAGCGCTTCGAGTTGCAGCAGGTCGGCCTTGTCGTTGAGGAATGGGCGGATCTGTTCGAAGTTCTGCAGCACCGGAGCCATCACGCTTTGCGGGGTGCCGGCGTCGTTCTCGGCGGGTACCTTGGGCGTGGAGAGGTGGAACCGGGCGATTTGCGCGGCCATCTCATCGATGTGCGTGGTGGTCAGTTCGCCGTTGGCTTGCAGCGTGCTGAGCAGTTGGCTTTGGGGGAACTGGCGCATTTTCAGGGCGTATTCGATGGCTGGGCCGTCGCCACCCAGTTGCGGCGCTTCGGCGCTGCCGGTAATCGGCAGGACGTCCAGGTACAGGTCCTGGGTCAGGCGCTGGTTCAGGCGCAACTCCTCGCCACAGAAATGTTTGCGCGCCTCGAGGCTGGTGAAGTCGAGGAAACCGAAGTTGACCGGCTTCTTGAATTTGTAGGCGTAGGGCCCGGTGAGCAATACCCAGGAAATGTGGGTCTCGATGACCTGGAACCCTTCGACGGGATGCGGGTAGAGGGCCGGGTTTTGCAGGGCAGCGATCAGGGATTGGCTCACGGGCGGTCCTTCAGAGACTGGAAAATTCAAGGCCGTCATTATGGCCGTAAGCGACGTTAACGCAAACCTCGTCGGGCTCATGTTGAACCGCGGCAAAGTGCGTATAATCCGCCGCCATGACTCGTACCCGATCCCCCCGTACCCCCAAGAAACCACCCGCCAGCCGCCTGCGGCCCTGGCTGGGCTGGGCCCTTAAACTCAGCCTCGTGGGCCTCGTCGTGCTCGCCGGTTTTGCGGTCTACCTCGATGCCGTGGTCCAGGAGAAATTCTCCGGCAAGCGCTGGACCATTCCGGCCAAGGTCTATGCCCGGCCGTTGGAGCTGTTCGTCGGACAAAAACTGAGCAAGGATGATTTCCTGACCGAGCTCGATGCCTTGGGGTATCGCCGTGAAAGCGTGGCCAATGGCCCGGGTGCGGCCTCGGTCAATGGCAATACCATCGATCTCAACACCCGTGGCTTCCAGTTCTATGAAGGCATGGAGCAGGCGCAACCGGTGCGGGTGCGTTTTTCCGGCGATTATGTCGCTGCACTGACCGGCGCCAACAATGCGAGCCTGTCGGTGGTGCGCCTCGAACCGCTGCTCATTGGTGGCTTGTACCCCAAGAACCTCGAAGACCGGATCCTGATCAAGATCGACCAGGTGCCGCCGTTCCTGCTCGATACGCTGATCGCCGTCGAAGACCGCGACTTCTATCATCACTTCGGCGTCTCGCCCAAGTCGATTGCCCGGGCCGTCTGGGTCAACACGTCCTCGGGTCATATGCGCCAGGGCGGCAGTACCCTGACCCAACAGTTGGTCAAGAACTTCTATCTGACCAACGAGCGCAGCCTGACCCGCAAGCTCACCGAAGCCATGATGGCGCTGTTGCTGGAGCTGCATTACGACAAGCAGGAGATCCTGGAGGCCTACCTCAACGAGGTATTTATCGGCCAGGACGGTCAACGAGCGGTGCACGGTTTCGGCCTTGCCAGCCAGTTCTTCTTCAGCCAGCCACTGTCCGAGCTCAAGCTGCACCAGGTAGCGTTGCTGGTGGGCATGGTCAAGGGGCCGTCTTCCTACAACCCGCGGCGTAATCCGGAGCGTGCCCTCGAGCGGCGCAACCTGGTGCTCGACCTGCTGCAACAGCAAGGCGTGGCGACCGCCGAGCAAGTCGAAGCGGCGAAAAAGATGCCATTGGGCGTGACCAAGCGTGGCAGCCTGGCGGACAGTTCCTTCCCCGGCTTCATGGACCTGGTCAAGCGTCAGTTGCGCGAAGACTATCGCGACGAAGACTTGACCGAAGAAGGCCTGCGCATCTTCACCAGTTTCGACCCGATCCTGCAGATGAAGGCCGAAGCCTCGGTCGAAGACACCTTCAAGCGGCTGGGCGGGCGCAAGGGCGCTGACGAAGTCGAAGCAGCCATGGTGGTGACCAACCCGGAAACCGGCGAAGTGCAGGCCATGATTGGTAGTCGCCAGGCCAGTTTCGCCGGTTTCAACCGGGCCCTGGACGCGGTGCGCCCGATTGGCTCGCTGATCAAGCCGGCGGTTTACCTCACCGCCCTGGAAAAACCGAGCCAGTACACGCTGACCAGTTGGCTGTCGGACGAGACGTTCTCGGTCAAGGGCGCTGATGGCCAGGTCTGGAAACCGCAGAACTATGATCGTCGTTCCCACGGCACGGTGTTCCTGTACCAGGGCCTGGCGCATTCCTACAACCTGTCGACGGCTCGCCTCGGGTTGGAGGTCGGCGTGCCGAACGTACTCAAGACCCTGGCGCGCCTGGGGGTGAGTCGCGAGTTCCCGGCGTTCCCATCGATGCTGTTGGGGGCTGGCGGCCTTACGCCGATCGAGGTGGCGGCCATGTACCAGACGCTGGCCAACGGCGGTTTCAATACGCCGATGCGCGGGATCCGCAGCGTGCTGACCGCCGATGGCGAGCCGCTCAAGCGTTATCCGTTCCAGATCCAGCAGCGTTTCGATCCGGCCTCCATTTATCTGATCCAGAGCGCCATGCAGCGGGTCATGCGCGAAGGGACCGGCAGTTCGGTCTATAACGTGTTGCCCCGGACCTTGAACCTGGCGGGCAAGACCGGCACCAGTAACGATTCGCGCGACAGTTGGTTCGCCGGCTTCAGCCAGGATCTGCTGGCGGTGGTCTGGCTCGGCCGGGATGACAACGGCAAGACCCCATTCACCGGTGCCACCGGTGCGTTGCAGGTCTGGACCAGTTTCATGCGCAAGGCCGACCCGTTGCCGCTGGACATGCCACAACCGGACAATATCGTTCAGGCCTGGGTCGATTCGCGCACGGGACAAGGCTCAGATGCCAATTGCCCGGGCGCCGTGCAGATGCCGTATATTCGCGGCAGCGAGCCGCCACCCGGTGCTGCCTGTGGCGGCACGAATCCCGCCGAATCGGTGATGGATTGGGTCAAGGACTGGATGAATTAAGCAAAGAGGGTTTCAAGTGAACAAGTGGTTGATTCCAGCGGTAACGGCCGTGGCTTTGCTCAGTGGTTGCTCTACCGTACAGCGCGGTTCGATTCCGGTCGTAGACTCCGGCACCGCTGTTTCCAACAGTGAGCGGGTCTCGGCCAACGGCGGTTTCCGGCAAACGACGGTGAAGCGGCCGGCGCAGGGCCAGGTCCAGGCAATTCCCCAGGGCGACACCGGTGTCGTCGTGATGGTGCCCGGTGGTGGCGCGACGACCTCGGCACCGATCAGCAGCACGCCGATCACGCCGGGCCCGATTACCCCGGGCCCTATCGAGACTTCGCCGATCGATCAGGGCAGCTACAGCATGCCTTCGACGCCGAGCAGCATTCCGTCGGCGGGCGCCGGTGGGTTGTCCGCCGATGAGCAACTGGACGGCCCGGTGTTGGCCTTGCTGACCACGGCGCAACAGCAACAGGCCGGAGGTGACCTCAACGGTGCCTCCTCCAGCCTGGAACGTGCCCAGCGTGTGGCGCCGCGCGAACCCCAGGTTCTGTATCGCCTGGCCCAGGTGCGCATGGCCCAGGGCGATGCGCCGCAAGCCGAACAACTGGCCCGGCGTGGCCTGACATTCTCCAGCGGTCGTCCGGCGCTTCAGGCCAGCTTGTGGGAATTGATCGCCCAGGCTCGTGAGAAACAAGGCGATTCCGCTGGCGCGGCGTTGGCCCGTCAGAAGGCCAAGGTTTCGCTCTGATGGATACGCGTTTTCCCCAGATCGCCGATCAGTTGTTGCTGATCGAGCGGGAACTGCGTGTCCAGGGCTGGTGGAGCGACGTTTCGCCTTCGGCGCAAGCGTTGGCCAGTGTCGAGCCGTTTGCGGTCGACACCCTGGACTTCGAGCAATGGCTGCAATGGATTTTCCTGCCGCGGATGAAAACCATCCTGGAAAATGACCTGCCGCTGCCCAACGCCTCGGGCATCCTGGCCATGGCTGAAATGGTCTATGCCCAGCGGCCAGGGCAGGGCGTGGCGCTGCAGCGGCTGTTGGCGCAGTTCGATCAGATGATCAGTAACGTCGGCTGACCGACGTTACTGGCAGTGCTCCTCGATCTGCTTGCTGGTTTCATCAATGCGCTGGCGCCGCTCTTCGTCAGTGAGGCGGCGCATTTCCCCCTCTACGTCCTCGCGAACCCTCGGGTTGTTTTGCAACTGCGCCAGGTTGGTCCTGGCCTGTTCGCAAAATGCCTTGAGCTGGGCTTCCTGCTCGGCAATCTGTTTCTTGACCTCTTTATCGATCGCTTTCTGGTCACCAATGGGCCCACCGGAAGGCGGCGCTGGCGGTTTGGTGACGGACGGTGAGGACTTGATCACGGTGGTGGCCTCGGTGCCTTCGGGCGGCTGGGCGCCGAAGTGGGTAACGCCCTGGGCGTCTACCCATTTGTAGACCTGGCCGGCCATGCACATCGGGCTCAGGCCAACCAGCAGGCTGGCCGTCAGGAAGATCATTCGCATGCTGTTTCCTTGTCATGGGTTGCGCAATTGAAGCTAACACAGTTGCCGTTTAAAGGTTTTTTCTTGCGTTCTCATGCGCTTACTTCGAATAAAGCACATTGACGACTTGACTTGCAGAAGGCGAAACAGAAGAATCCAAAGTCCGCTGTAGAGGGACTGCCAGAAGCAGACCCACTCGGCAGATCATGAGGCGCACATCCGCGCCGACCTGTTACACCCGCAACGCGTTACCTCGCGCTGGGTGGGAAAGGCCCGCAACACTTGGGACGATCCCAATACTTGCTCAGTCAGTGCTGACGTAGTCGGCGACCACCGTCGCTCATGCTCTGCCGAGAAGTAAACCTATTAAGACCCGTCCCCTCTTTGTGGGTCGGTATTCTGGCGTTTTAGAGGTGAACAACGTGGAGCTTTTATCTGGCGGTGAGATGCTCGTCCGCTTTTTGCGTGACGAAGGCGTCAAATATATCTACGGGTACCCCGGTGGTGCTCTTCTTCATGTCTATGATGCCCTGTTCAAAGAACCGGAAGTGACCCACATCCTGGTTCGTCACGAGCAGGCGGCCACCCATATGGCTGATGGTTATGCCCGTGCTACCGGCAAGGCCGGCGTGGTATTGGTGACTTCCGGTCCAGGCGCCACGAACGCCATCACCGGTATCGCCACCGCGTACATGGACTCCATCCCGATGGTGATCATCTCCGGCCAGGTGCCTAGCACCATGGTCGGCACCGATGCGTTCCAGGAAACCGACATGATCGGCATCTCCCGGCCGATCGTGAAGCACAGCTTCATGATCAAGCACGCGTCGGAAATCCCGGAGGTCATGAAGAAAGCTTTCTACCTGGCTGAATCCGGTCGTCCGGGCCCGGTCGTGGTCGATGTCCCGAAAGACATGACCAACCCGGCCGAGAAGTTCGAATACATCTTCCCGAAAAAAGCCAAGCTGCGTTCCTACAGCCCCGCGGTCCGTGGTCACTCCGGGCAAATCCGCAAGGCAGCCGAAATGCTGCTGGCGGCCAAGCGCCCTGTGCTGTACTCCGGTGGTGGTGTGATCCTCGGCGGTGGCTCCGCGCCGCTGACCGAGCTGGCGAAAATGCTCAACCTGCCGGTCACCAATACACTGATGGGCCTGGGCGCGTTCCCGGGCAGCGACCGTCAGTTCATCGGTATGCTCGGCATGCACGGCAGCTACACCGCCAACCTGGCGATGCACCACGCCGATGTGATCCTGGCGGTCGGCGCGCGTTTCGATGACCGTGTCATCAACGGCGCGGCGAAATTCTGCCCGAATGCCAAGATCATCCACATCGACATCGACCCGGCTTCCATCTCCAAGACCATCAAGGCAGACGTGCCGATTGTCGGTCCGGTAGAGAGTGTGCTGACTGAAATGGTCGCCATTCTCAAGGAAATCGGCGAGGTTCCGAACAAGGATTCCGTGGCCAGCTGGTGGAAGCAGGTCGATGAATGGCGCGGCGATCGTGGCCTGTTCCCTTACGACAAGGGCGACGGCAGTGTGATCAAGCCGCAGACCGTGATCGAAACCCTGTGCGAAGTGACCAAGGGCGATGCCTTTGTGACCTCCGACGTGGGCCAGCACCAGATGTTCGCCGCGCAGTACTACAAGTTCGACAAACCCAATCGCTGGATCAACTCCGGCGGCCTGGGCACCATGGGCTTCGGTTTCCCGGCGGCCATGGGCATCAAGTTGAGCTTTCCGGATGCCGACGTCGCCTGCGTCACCGGCGAGGGCAGTATCCAGATGAACATCCAGGAACTGTCCACCTGCCTGCAATACGGCTTGCCGGTGAAGATCGTGATCCTGAACAACGGTGTGTTGGGCATGGTTCGCCAGTGGCAGGACATGAGCTACGGCAGCCGTCACTCGCACTCCTACATGGAATCGCTGCCTGATTTCGTCAAGCTGGCGGAGGCCTATGGTCACGTTGGCGTGCGCATCACCGAATCGAAGGATTTGAAGTCGAAGATGGAGGAGGCGTTCGCCATGAAGGATCGCCTGGTGGTGATCGATATTGCGGTCGACACCAGCGAGCACGTCTACCCGATGCAGATCAAAGACGGCTCCATGCGCGATATGTGGCTGAGCAAGACGGAGCGTACCTAATCATGCGACATATTATTTCCTTGCTTCTGGAAAACGAACCGGGTGCGCTGTCTCGTGTTGTAGGCCTGTTCTCGCAGCGTAACTACAACATCGAAAGCCTGACCGTGGCGCCAACCGAAGACCCGACCCTGTCGCGTCTGACGCTGACCACCGTAGGGCACGATGAAATCATCGAGCAGATCACCAAGAACCTGAACAAGCTGATCGAGGTGGTCAAGCTGGTGGACCTGTCGGAAAGCGCTCACATCGAGCGTGAGCTGATGCTGGTCAAGGTCAAGGCCACCGGCGCCCAGCGCGCCGAGATCAAACGTACTACCGATATTTATCGTGGGCAGATCGTCGATGTCAGCGCCAGCGTCTATACCGTTCAGTTGACCGGTACCAGCGACAAGCTCGACAGCTTCATTCAATCGATCGGTACTGCCTCGATTCTGGAAACCGTACGCAGTGGCGTCACCGGGATTGCCCGTGGCGACAAAGTACTGAGCATCTAAACCAAATTAGCGAATGGCCTGAACGGCCGGATATAGGGGAATTTCATGAAAGTTTTCTACGATAAAGACTGCGACCTGTCGATCATCCAGGGCAAGAAAGTCGCCATCATCGGCTACGGTTCCCAAGGTCACGCCCAGGCGTGCAACCTGAAGGACTCTGGCGTTGACGTGACCGTCGGCTTGCGTAAAGGCTCGGCCACCGTTGCCAAGGCTGAGGCCCATGGCCTGAAAGTCGCTGACGTGGCTTCTGCCGTTGCCGCCGCCGACCTGGTGATGATCCTGACCCCGGACGAGTTCCAGGGCGCGTTGTACAAGAACGAAATCGAGCCGAACATCAAGAAAGGCGCGACCTTGGCCTTCTCCCACGGCTTCTCGATCCACTACAACCAGGTTGTTCCGCGTTCCGACCTCGACGTGATCATGATCGCGCCGAAGGCCCCGGGCCACACCGTGCGTTCCGAGTTCGTGAAGGGCGGCGGTATCCCTGACCTGATCGCGATCTATCAGGATGCGTCCGGCAACGCCAAGAACGTGGCCCTGTCCTACGCCGCTGGCGTGGGTGGCGGTCGTACCGGCATCATCGAAACCACCTTCAAGGACGAAACCGAAACCGACCTGTTCGGCGAGCAAGCCGTTCTGTGTGGCGGTACCGTCGAGCTGGTCAAGGCCGGTTTCGAAACCCTGGTTGAAGCTGGCTACGCGCCAGAAATGGCCTACTTCGAATGCCTGCACGAACTGAAGCTGATCGTTGACCTCATGTACGAAGGCGGCATCGCCAACATGAACTACTCGATCTCCAACAACGCCGAGTACGGCGAGTACGTGACTGGCCCGGAAGTCATCAACGCCGAGTCCCGCCAGGCCATGCGCAACGCCCTGAAACGTATTCAGGACGGCGAATACGCCAAGATGTTCATCAGCGAAGGCGCCACCGGCTATCCTTCGATGACCGCCAAGCGTCGCAATAACGCCGCCCATGGCATCGAAATCATCGGCGAGCAACTGCGCTCGATGATGCCGTGGATCAGCGCCAACAAGATCGTCGACAAAACCAAGAACTAAGTCGCGAGCTTGATCGAAAAACGCGGCCTTGGCCGCGTTTTTTCGTTTGGGCGGTGGCTTCTGGTATAAAGCTGCATCGTTTGCGGCCGAACCGTCGACCCAGACATCTGTCGAATTTTTTCACACCGTTGCAAGGTATTGTCCATGAGCGAACGTCCCGACGAGCCAAACCAGGCTCCTGACGCCGAAAGCCTGTTGCCCATCGATGAGCACATCGAAGAAGGCCATGACGCTGAAGGCCGTAAGGTCCGGCATCGTGGCATCTATCTGCTGCCGAACCTGTTCACCACCGCGAACCTGTTCGCCGGCTTCTATTCCATCATCAGCTCCATGAGTGCCCAGGCCGCCTTGAGCGCCGGCGATAGCGCAGGGGCGAGCCGCTACTTCGCGTTCGCCGCCATCGCGATCTTCGTCGCCATGGTGCTCGATGGCCTGGACGGGCGTGTCGCCCGCATGACCAATACCCAGAGCGCGTTCGGCGCCGAGTACGATTCGCTGTCCGACATGGTCGCTTTTGGCGTGGCTCCCGCCTTGCTGGCATTTGGCTGGGCGCTGGGGGACATGGGCAAGGTCGGCTGGATGGTCGCCTTTATCTACGTGGCAGGTGCGGCGTTGCGCCTGGCGCGTTTCAACACGCAAGTAGGCAAGGCTGACAAGCGCTACTTCATTGGCCTGGCCAGTCCGGCTGCGGCCGGTGTCGTGGCCGGTGTCGTCTGGGCATTCAGCGACTACGGCATCCAGGGTTCGAAGATGTCGTTCCTGGTGGCGTTGCTGGTTGCGGCGGCCGGGATGCTGATGGTCAGCAACATCAAGTACAACAGCTTCAAGGAGTTGGATCTGAAGGGCCGTGTGCCGTTCGTTGCGATTCTGGCGGTGGTGCTGGTATTTGCCGTGGTGTTCAGTGACCCGCCGCGTATCCTGCTGCTGGTGTTCCTTGCCTATGCCGCTTCCGGCCCGGTGCAGTACTTGCTGCGTCTTCGTCGACGCTAAACGTTGCCTTAATGTAATTTCCCCCATACTCCGCAGTCTATTGGTGCATCTGCCCTCCAATACTGCGGAGTTGTCATGCTGATCAAGATCCCCAAGTCGTCCGACTGCCGTGAATCGGATGTCACGCCCGAATCCCTCTATCTATCCCGTCGTCAAGTTCTGGGGGCCACCATGGCGGGTCTCGCCGTGAGCAGCTTGCCGCGATGGGCCGGCGCGGCCGATGCGGCGCGTTACGCCGATGTCGAGCCCGGCAAGGCTCCGTCCTGGTTTGTCGAGAAACTACCGTCTACCCAATGGGGGGCGGTCACGGTCAAGAATGAGCCCATTACACCGTTCAAGGACGCGACTCATTACAACAACTTCTATGAGTTCGGGACCGACAAGGGGGATCCGGCAGCCAATGCCGGATCCTTGAAGACCGAGCCCTGGAGCGTGGTAGTGGACGGGGAAGTGGGCAAGCCGGGACGCTATGGGTTGGAAGACTTCATGAAGCCTTATCAACTGGAAGAGCGTATTTATCGATTGCGCTGTGTCGAGGCTTGGTCGATGGTCATTCCGTGGATCGGCTTTCCCATCTCTGCATTGCTCAAGCAGGTCGAGCCGACCTCCAGGGCCAAATATATCCGCTTCGAAACCCTGCAGGATCCCAAGACCATGCCCGGGCAGCGTTCAGGTTTCGCTTTGATCGACTGGCCGTATGTCGAAGGCTTGCGATTGGATGAGGCGATGAACTCGCTGGCCATCCTGGCGGTGGGGATGTACGGGCGGGAGTTGCCGAACCAGAACGGCGCGCCGTTGCGGTTGGTGGTGCCGTGGAAGTACGGTTTCAAAAGTGTGAAGTCGATTGTGCGGATCAGTCTGGTGAGTGAGCAGCCGAAGACGACTTGGCAAAGCATTGCGTCTGATGAGTACGGCTTCTATGCCAACGTCAATCCGACAGTCGATCACCCGCGTTGGACCCAGGCACATGAACGCCGTCTGCCCAGTGGGCTGTTCAGCCCCAATGTCCGCGATACGTTGATGTTCAACGGCTATCAGGATGAAGTCGCTTCTTTATATGCGGGGATGGACCTGAGGAAGGACTACTGATGCGTTTTCCTGTCTGGCGAATTGGCGTCTTCATCGCGGCGGCGGTCTGGCCGTTGTTCTGGCTTTACGAGGCCTTGATGAACGCGCTGGGTCCTGACCCGGGCAAAGTCCTGGTGGATCGGCTCGGGTTGGGGACGCTGATTCTGTTGCTGATCACCTTGAGCATGACACCGCTGCAGAAACTGACGGGGTGGGCGGGGTGGATCGCCGTCCGGCGGCAGTTGGGGTTGTGGTGCTTTGCTTATGTGGTGTTGCATTTGAGTGGGTATGCGGCGTTCATATTGGGGTTCGACTGGTCGCAGTTGGGCGTGGAGTTGAGCAAGCGGCCTTACATTATCGTCGGGGCGCTCGGGTTCCTCGGTTTGTTGGCGCTGGCGGTCACATCCAATCGCTACAGTCAGCGACGGCTTGGTGTGCGCTGGAAGAAATTGCATCGCCTGGTTTATCTGATCCTGGGGCTTGGGTTGCTGCATATGCTGTGGATCGTGCGGGCGGATCTGAAGGAGTGGGCGATATACGCCTTTATAGGTGGCGTACTGTTGCTGCTGAGGGTGCCGCCGGTGATGCGCCGGATCCCGCGTTTGCTGGGCAGGAAAGTTCCTTCCGCAACAAAAGCGTAATTAAGGGTTGACGGCAAATTCTGGACGTCTATAATTCGCCCCACTTCCGGCGCAGTCGAAACGGAAAACTCCTTGAGATTCAATGAGTTAAGTGGGTTTCGAAGGGGTCGGGCTTCAGGTTATCGAAGCCAGGAAGTAGCTGATAAGGCAGTGTGGGTTTGGTCTTGTCAGCGGTTCGATCTTCTCGGTCGAAAGCGGTGAAAAAGAGGTGTTGACAGCAGCGAGTAACGCTGTAGAATTCGCCTCCCGCTAACGAGAGATCGGAAGCGCAAGTGGTTGAAGTTGAAAAGGAAACTTTGAAAACTTCTGAAAATAACCGCTTGACAGATACACCGGGCGCTGTAGAATGCGCGCCTCGGTTGAGACGAAAGCTCTTAACCAACCGCTCTTTAACAACTGAATCAAGCAATTCGTGTGGGTGCTTGTGGAGTCAGACTGCTAGTCAACAGATTATCAGCATCACAAGTTACTCCGCGAGAAATCAAAGATGTAACCAACGATTGCTGAGCCAAGTTTAGGGTTTTCTCAAAACCCAAAGATGTTTGAACTGAAGAGTTTGATCATGGCTCAGATTGAACGCTGGCGGCAGGCCTAACACATGCAAGTCGAGCGGTAGAGAGGTGCTTGCACCTCTTGAGAGCGGCGGACGGGTGAGTAATGCCTAGGAATCTGCCTGGTAGTGGGGGATAACGCTCGGAAACGGACGCTAATACCGCATACGTCCTACGGGAGAAAGCAGGGGACCTTCGGGCCTTGCGCTATCAGATGAGCCTAGGTCGGATTAGCTAGTTGGTGAGGTAATGGCTCACCAAGGCGACGATCCGTAACTGGTCTGAGAGGATGATCAGTCACACTGGAACTGAGACACGGTCCAGACTCCTACGGGAGGCAGCAGTGGGGAATATTGGACAATGGGCGAAAGCCTGATCCAGCCATGCCGCGTGTGTGAAGAAGGTCTTCGGATTGTAAAGCACTTTAAGTTGGGAGGAAGGGCATTAACCTAATACGTTAGTGTTTTGACGTTACCGACAGAATAAGCACCGGCTAACTCTGTGCCAGCAGCCGCGGTAATACAGAGGGTGCAAGCGTTAATCGGAATTACTGGGCGTAAAGCGCGCGTAGGTGGTTCGTTAAGTTGGATGTGAAAGCCCCGGGCTCAACCTGGGAACTGCATTCAAAACTGTCGAGCTAGAGTATGGTAGAGGGTGGTGGAATTTCCTGTGTAGCGGTGAAATGCGTAGATATAGGAAGGAACACCAGTGGCGAAGGCGACCACCTGGACTGATACTGACACTGAGGTGCGAAAGCGTGGGGAGCAAACAGGATTAGATACCCTGGTAGTCCACGCCGTAAACGATGTCAACTAGCCGTTGGGAGCCTTGAGCTCTTAGTGGCGCAGCTAACGCATTAAGTTGACCGCCTGGGGAGTACGGCCGCAAGGTTAAAACTCAAATGAATTGACGGGGGCCCGCACAAGCGGTGGAGCATGTGGTTTAATTCGAAGCAACGCGAAGAACCTTACCAGGCCTTGACATCCAATGAACTTTCCAGAGATGGATTGGTGCCTTCGGGAGCATTGAGACAGGTGCTGCATGGCTGTCGTCAGCTCGTGTCGTGAGATGTTGGGTTAAGTCCCGTAACGAGCGCAACCCTTGTCCTTAGTTACCAGCACGTTATGGTGGGCACTCTAAGGAGACTGCCGGTGACAAACCGGAGGAAGGTGGGGATGACGTCAAGTCATCATGGCCCTTACGGCCTGGGCTACACACGTGCTACAATGGTCGGTACAGAGGGTTGCCAAGCCGCGAGGTGGAGCTAATCCCACAAAACCGATCGTAGTCCGGATCGCAGTCTGCAACTCGACTGCGTGAAGTCGGAATCGCTAGTAATCGCGAATCAGAATGTCGCGGTGAATACGTTCCCGGGCCTTGTACACACCGCCCGTCACACCATGGGAGTGGGTTGCACCAGAAGTAGCTAGTCTAACCTTCGGGGGGACGGTTACCACGGTGTGATTCATGACTGGGGTGAAGTCGTAACAAGGTAGCCGTAGGGGAACCTGCGGCTGGATCACCTCCTTAATCGACGACTCAGCTGCTCCATGAGCTCCCACACGAATTGCTTGATTCATTGAAGAAGACGATTGGGTCTGTAGCTCAGTTGGTTAGAGCGCACCCCTGATAAGGGTGAGGTCGGCAGTTCGAATCTGCCCAGACCCACCAATTTCATGGTGTCCCCGGTAAAGATACGGGGCCATAGCTCAGCTGGGAGAGCGCCTGCCTTGCACGCAGGAGGTCAGCGGTTCGATCCCGCTTGGCTCCACCATTACAGATTGGCACAACGTTTAAAGCTTAGAAATGAGCATTCCACCCCAGGGTGATGAATGTTGATTTCTAGTCTTTTGATTAGATCGTTCTTTAAAAATTTGGGTATGTGATAGAAAGATAGACTGAACGTTACTTTCACTGGTAACGGCTCAGGCTAAGGTAAAATTTGTGAGTTGCTCTCATGAGCAAGATCGAATTTTCGGCGAATGTCGTCTTCACAGTATAACCAGATTGCTTGGGGTTATATGGTCAAGTGAAGAAGCGCATACGGTGGATGCCTTGGCAGTCAGAGGCGATGAAAGACGTGGTAGCCTGCGAAAAGCTTCGGGGAGTCGGCAAACAGACTTTGATCCGGAGATGTCTGAATGGGGGAACCCAGCCATCATAAGATGGTTATCTTGTACTGAATACATAGGTGCAAGAGGCGAACCAGGGGAACTGAAACATCTAAGTACCCTGAGGAAAAGAAATCAACCGAGATTCCCTTAGTAGTGGCGAGCGAACGGGGACTAGCCCTTAAGCTTCTTTGATTTTAGCGGAACGCTCTGGAAAGTGCGGCCATAGTGGGTGATAGCCCTGTACGCGAAAGGATCTTAGAAGTGAAATCGAGTAGGACGGAGCACGAGAAACTTTGTCTGAATATGGGGGGACCATCCTCCAAGGCTAAATACTACTGACTGACCGATAGTGAACTAGTACCGTGAGGGAAAGGCGAAAAGAACCCCGGAGAGGGGAGTGAAATAGATCCTGAAACCGTATGCGTACAAGCAGTGGGAGCCCACTTTGTTGGGTGACTGCGTACCTTTTGTATAATGGGTCAGCGACTTATTTTCAGTGGCGAGCTTAACCGAATAGGGGAGGCGTAGCGAAAGCGAGTCTTAATAGGGCGTCTAGTCGCTGGGAATAGACCCGAAACCGGGCGATCTATCCATGGGCAGGTTGAAGGTTAGGTAACACTGACTGGAGGACCGAACCGACTACCGTTGAAAAGTTAGCGGATGACCTGTGGATCGGAGTGAAAGGCTAATCAAGCTCGGAGATAGCTGGTTCTCCTCGAAAGCTATTTAGGTAGCGCCTCATGTATCACTGTAGGGGGTAGAGCACTGTTTCGGCTAGGGGGTCATCCCGACTTACCAAACCGATGCAAACTCCGAATACCTACAAGTGCCGAGCATGGGAGACACACGGCGGGTGCTAACGTCCGTCGTGAAAAGGGAAACAACCCAGACCGTCAGCTAAGGTCCCAAAGTTATGGTTAAGTGGGAAACGATGTGGGAAGGCTTAGACAGCTAGGAGGTTGGCTTAGAAGCAGCCACCCTTTAAAGAAAGCGTAATAGCTCACTAGTCGAGTCGGCCTGCGCGGAAGATGTAACGGGGCTCAAACCATACACCGAAGCTACGGGTATCACGCAAGTGATGCGGTAGAGGAGCGTTCTGTAAGCCTGTGAAGGTGAGTTGAGAAGCTTGCTGGAGGTATCAGAAGTGCGAATGCTGACATGAGTAACGACAATGGGTGTGAAAAACACCCACGCCGAAAGACCAAGGTTTCCTGCGCAACGTTAATCGACGCAGGGTTAGTCGGTCCCTAAGGCGAGGCTGAAAAGCGTAGTCGATGGAAAACAGGTTAATATTCCTGTACTTCTGGTTATTGCGATGGAGGGACGGAGAAGGCTAGGCCAGCTTGGCGTTGGTTGTCCAAGTTTAAGGTGGTAGGCTGGAATCTTAGGTAAATCCGGGATTCTAAGGCCGAGAGCTGATGACGAGTTACCCTTTGGGTGACGAAGTGGTTGATGCCATGCTTCCAAGAAAAGCTTCTAAGCTTCAGGTAACCAGGAACCGTACCCCAAACCGACACAGGTGGTTGGGTAGAGAATACCAAGGCGCTTGAGAGAACTCGGGTGAAGGAACTAGGCAAAATGGCACCGTAACTTCGGGAGAAGGTGCGCCGGTGAGGGTGAAGCACTTGCTGCGTAAGCCCACGCCGGTCGAAGATACCAGGCCGCTGCGACTGTTTATTAAAAACACAGCACTCTGCAAACACGAAAGTGGACGTATAGGGTGTGACGCCTGCCCGGTGCCGGAAGGTTAATTGATGGGGTTAGCTAACGCGAAGCTCTTGATCGAAGCCCCGGTAAACGGCGGCCGTAACTATAACGGTCCTAAGGTAGCGAAATTCCTTGTCGGGTAAGTTCCGACCTGCACGAATGGCGTAACGATGGCGGCGCTGTCTCCACCCGAGACTCAGTGAAATTGAAATCGCTGTGAAGATGCAGTGTATCCGCGGCTAGACGGAAAGACCCCGTGAACCTTTACTATAGCTTTGCACTGGACTTTGAATTTGCTTGTGTAGGATAGGTGGGAGGCTTTGAAGCGTGGACGCCAGTTCGCGTGGAGCCATCCTTGAAATACCACCCTGGCAACTTTGAGGTTCTAACTCAGGTCCGTTATCCGGATCGAGGACAGTGTATGGTGGGTAGTTTGACTGGGGCGGTCTCCTCCTAAAGAGTAACGGAGGAGTACGAAGGTGCGCTCAGACCGGTCGGAAATCGGTCGTAGAGTATAAAGGCAAAAGCGCGCTTGACTGCGAGACAGACACGTCGAGCAGGTACGAAAGTAGGTCTTAGTGATCCGGTGGTTCTGTATGGAAGGGCCATCGCTCAACGGATAAAAGGTACTCCGGGGATAACAGGCTGATACCGCCCAAGAGTTCATATCGACGGCGGTGTTTGGCACCTCGATGTCGGCTCATCACATCCTGGGGCTGAAGCCGGTCCCAAGGGTATGGCTGTTCGCCATTTAAAGTGGTACGCGAGCTGGGTTTAGAACGTCGTGAGACAGTTCGGTCCCTATCTGCCGTGGACGTTTGAGATTTGAGAGGGGCTGCTCCTAGTACGAGAGGACCGGAGTGGACGAACCTCTGGTGTTCCGGTTGTCACGCCAGTGGCATTGCCGGGTAGCTATGTTCGGAAAAGATAACCGCTGAAAGCATCTAAGCGGGAAACTTGCCTCAAGATGAGATCTCACTGGGACCTTGAGTCCCCTGAAGGGCCGTCGAAGACTACGACGTTGATAGGCAGGGTGTGTAAGCGCTGTGAGGCGTTGAGCTAACCTGTACTAATTGCCCGTGAGGCTTGACCATATAACACCCAAGCAATTTGTATCCTCCAGGCCAAAGGCCAAGAGACCAGATTGCGGTGTGTGAAGACGACACGAACCGAAAGTTCGCATCGCTCACGAACGCAACACACAAATCTATCGCATACCCATTCGCTGGCACGTGACCGCAAGGCACGCACCGGCTACCGAATTTCTTGACGACCATAGAGCATTGGAACCACCTGATCCCATCCCGAACTCAGAAGTGAAACGATGCATCGCCGATGGTAGTGTGGGGTTTCCCCATGTGAGAGTAGGTCATCGTCAAGATTAAATTCCGAAACCCCTATCTGCTGACGCAGGTAGGGGTTTTGTTTTGCCCGTAGGAAAAGTCTACGAAAGCTCGTGATAAATTTGCACAGTTATTTCCGAGCTGGAGCACTAGAATAGCCCCACCTTAGCTGAGCCAGAGCTGTTTATGCCCGATCCGTCAGACATTGATAGGTTGTCAGATCTACCCCTGAGCGATCTGGTGGCATGTCATGAGTGCGACCTTTTGATGCGCAAGCCTCAACTGGCCCATGGCGAAAAAGCCGAGTGCCCCCGCTGCGGCTATGAGCTCTATGCTCACCGGCACAACGTAGTCGAGCGCAGTCTTGCCCTGGTTATTGCCGCCCTGCTGTTATACGTGCCGGCCAACTTCTTACCCATCATGCAACTCAATCTGCTCGGGCAGTCGTCCCAGGATACCGTTTGGAGTGGGGTAGTCGGTTTGTTCGATACCGGTATGCAAGGCATCGCGGCAGTGGTGTTCCTGTGCAGCATGGGCATCCCGCTGCTCAAGTTGCTTTGTCAGTTGGCTGTGCTGTTGACCATTCGCTTGGACTTTGGCCGTAGCTACGGTTTGTTGCTGTACCGCATTTATCACCATTTACGAGACTGGGGGATGCTTGAGGTCTACCTCATGGGCGTGCTGGTGGCCATCGTCAAGTTGGCCGACATGGCGGCCATCACCGTAGGCCTTGGCCTGGTGTGTTTCATCAGTTTGTTGCTGGTCCAGGTCTGGCTGGAGGTGGTGATGTCACCGCATCAGATCTGGCAGGCGTTATCAGGAGAAGATGCCCATGCGGGCGATTGATGCAGGCATTCTGATCTGTACGGAGTGCCATGAGTTGAATCGGCAGGACGCTGAAGCCGACAACCAAACCTGTACTCGCTGCGGCGCGCTGGTTCACCCCCGTCGCCCGAACAGCTTGATGCGGACCTGGGCATTGTTGATCACGGCCGCGATTCTCTATATTCCGGCCAACATGTTGCCGATCATGACCATCAACTCGCTGGGCCAAGGTGCCCCGAGTACGATCATGTCCGGCGTCATCGAGTTGGTACAACACGGCATGATTCCCATCGCCGCCGTGGTGTTCATCGCCAGTATCCTTGTACCCACCTTCAAGTTGGTGGGTATCGCCTTGTTGCTGTTTTCCGTGCAACGGCACCAGCCCATGTCGGCGCGGCAACGCATCTTTATGTACCGTTTCATCGAGTTCATTGGTCGTTGGTCGATGCTGGATATTTTCGTGATTGCCATTCTGGTGGCAGTGGTGAATTTTGGGCGACTCGCCAGTGTCGAAGCCGGTCTCGGCGCGATCGCTTTCGCCAGCGTAGTGATTTTGACAATGATTGCCGCAGTAACTTTCGATCCCCGACTGATTTGGGATAACACGGAGTCGGATGACGACCATGACTGATTTGCCTACCGCTAAAACCCGACCGGCTTCGAACTGGTCGGCCATCTGGGTCTTGCCGTTGATTGCCTTGATCATCGGCGGCTGGCTCGGCTGGCGGGCTTATAACGAGACCGGAATCGAGATCACTGTGCGCTTTGAGAGTGGCGAAGGCATCCAGGTCAACAAAACCGAAGTCGTCTACAAAGGGATGACGGTCGGCAAAGTGACGGCCCTTAAACTCGATGACGAAGGCAACTCCAAGGGCGTGGTCGCGACGGTCGAGATGAATAAGGACGTCGAGCAATACCTCAAGACCGGAACGCGTTTCTGGCTGGTCAAGCCGAGCGTAAGCCTGGCCGGGATCACTGGCCTGGAAACCCTGGTATCGGGTAACTATGTGGCCATCAGCCCCGGTGAAGGCGAATCGACCCGTAAATTCAAGGCCCTGGTCGAAGAGCCGCCGCTGTCGGACGCCAAGCCGGGTTTGCATCTGACCCTCAAGGCTGATCGGTTGGGTTCACTGAACCGTGGCAGCCCGGTGTTCTACAAACAGATCCAGGTCGGTCAGGTGAAGAGCTACCTGCTGTCCGAGGATCAGAGCAAGGTCGAGATCAAAATCTTCATCGAGCCGACCTATGCCAACCTGGTGCGCAAACATACGCGTTTCTGGAACGCCAGTGGCATCAGCATCGATGCCAACCTCTCGGGCGTCAAAGTGCGCAGCGAGTCCCTGGCCAGCATCGTGGCCGGGGGGATTGCCTTCGCCACGCCGGAAAGCCGCAAGGACAGCCCGCCGACGGACCCAAGCCTGCCGTTCCGTCTTTACGAAGACTTCGACGCTGCTGCGGCGGGTATCCGTGTAAAGGTCAAACTCAGCGATTTCGAAGGATTGCAGGCCGGCCGTACGCCGGTCATGTACAAGGGTATTCAGGTCGGCAGTCTGAAGAACCTCAAGGTCGATCCAGACCTGTCCAGCGCCACGGCTGAATTGACCCTGGACCCGCTGGCCGAAGATTACCTGGTGACCGGCACGCAGTTCTGGGTCGTCAAGCCGTCGATCTCCCTGGCGGGTATCACTGGCCTGGAAGCGCTGGTCAAGGGCAACTACATTGCCGTGCGACCGGGTGACAAGGGCGGCGCGCCGCAGCGCGAGTTCGAAGCCCGGGCCAAAGCGCCGCCGCTGGACTTGCGTTCCCCGGGGCTGCACTTGGTCCTGCTGACCGAAAACCTCGGATCGCTGGAGGTTGGCAGTCCGATCCTCTACAAGCAGGTCAAGGTCGGCTCGGTGCAGAGCTATCAGTTCTCCCGCAAGAAAAAGCAGTTGATCATCGGTGTACACATCGAGAAGGAATACGAAGGACTGGTCAACGGCTCCACACGTTTCTGGAACGCCAGTGGCATCACCCTCTCGGGAGGCTTGACGGGCGGGATCCAGGTCAAGAGTGAGTCCCTGCAAAGCCTGATGGCTGGCGGGATTGCCTTCGAAACCCCGGAACCGAATGTGCCGCTGAAAAGACGCATTCCACGCTTCCGCCTGTTTGCCGATCATGAAACTGCACAGCAGCGGGGCACCATGGTCACGATCAAGGTCGACCGCGCCGATGGTTTGCGCAGTGGTACGCCGATTCGTTTCAAAGGGTTGGATGTAGGCAAGATCGAGGATGTTGATCTCAGCGCCGATATGCAATCGGTGCTGCTCACTGCGCGTATCACCGAAGTGCCGGAGCGCATCGCCCGGGTCGGGTCCCAGTTCTGGGTGGTCAAGCCTGAACTGGGGTTGATGAAGACCTCCAACCTGGAAACGCTGGTAACCGGCCAATACATTGAAGTGCAGCCTTCGGCGAAAAACCTCGGGCCGCAGAAGAGCTTCGTGGCCCTTGCCAATCCACCGGAAAGCGCTGTGCCCGAAGCGGGGCTGAGCCTGGTGCTGAGCGCGGCCCGCCGTGGTTCGTTGAAGATCGGCGTGCCGGTGACCTATCGCGAGATTACGGTGGGCAAGGTTACCGGTTATGAACTGGGCCAGACGGCGGACCGGGTGCTGATCCATATCCTGATCGAGCCTAAATATGCGCCGTTGGTGCGCAGCGGCTCACGCTTCTGGAACAGCAGTGGCTTCGGTCTGGACTTCGGTCTGTTCAAGGGCGCCACGGTGCGAACCGAGTCGCTTGAAACGCTGATCCAGGGTGGCATTGCCTTCGCAACGCCGGATGGCGAAAGAATGGGCAGCCCGGCACGAGCGGAGCAGACCTTCCCACTGTTCGACAAGTTTGAAGATGAATGGCTGACTTGGGCGCCGAAGATCAGTCTCGGCAAATAATTGGGCCGCGTTAGTTTGTCCTGACGTCTTCGCGAGCAGGCTCGCTCCCACAGATCAAGTGTCGTTCATGGCTATCAAGTACGACATCAATCCAATGTGGGAGCGAGCCTGCTCGCGATGATGTTCATTAAAGACTTCGCAATGAAAAAGGCCGCGATCCATTTGGATCGCGGCCTTTTTCACATCCGGAGATTCACATCACACCGGATCCAGCTCCGGCTCATCGGCCTGTACATTCACCGTGGCCCTCACCGCATCGTGACGCCGGATGTATTTCCAGTCCGCTTCGTCGATGTAAATGCCGTTCGGGCCGCTGCCGCCTTCCAGGTCGATGGCGACACTGGCGCAGACTTGCGGCTTCACGCTGGCCAGGATCGGCACGAAGCCCAGTTGCAGGCTGGTTTCCAGCAGCGCGGCCTGGTTTTTCTCGTCGATGTCCGCCGCTTCGTCGAGGTAGTACGGCAAGCGCACACGACCGGCCTGTTCGCGGTCCATCAGGTGCAGCAACAAATACATGTTGGTCAGCGCCTTGATGGTCATGGTGGTGCCGTTGGATGCCGCACCGTCGATGTCGGTGTGGATCACGGGTTGGCCGTTGACCTTGGTGATCTCGAACGCCAGTTCGAACAGGTCCTTGAGACCGAGCTGGTTGTGGTTCGCTGCCACCAGACGCGCCAGGTATTCCTTGGCTTCTTCGTTCTTGTTGTCCTGCTCGGCGCTCTGGCTGAGGTCGAACACCGACAGCGTCTCGCCTTCCTCGTACTGGCCGGCACTGTGGATGATCTGGTCGATGTGCTTGAGCGCTTCCTTGTTCGGCGCCAGGACGATCCGGAAGCTCTGCAGGTTGGACACCTGGCGCTTGTTGATCTCGCGGTTGAACAGCGCCAGTTGATGTTCGAGGCTGTCGTAGTCGCTGCGAATGTTGCGCAGGGTCCGGGCAATGTCGGTCACTGCCGCGCGTCGGGCCTTGCCCAGGGTCAGGGCTTCGTCGGTGCGGTGGGCATAGGCGTTGATCAGCAGTTGCAGACGGCGTTCCATGTCGTCTTCACTGTCGAACTTGGCCACGCCCTTGAGGCGCACCTGGGCATACAGCGCTTCGATCTGGCCGTCGACCCGCAACAGGCCTTGCCAGCTATCCTGATAGTCATTGAGCAGCGGCAGCAGGTTGTCCATGGAATCGTCGACCGGGTCCATGAATGGCGTGCCGAACGGCAGGTCCGCGGGCAGCAATTGGCGACGGCGCAGGGCGTCGTCGAGGGTGCGCTGCTTGGCTTCCATGTCGGCGATCTGCCTGCCCACCAGTTGCAACTTGGCGGACAACTGCTGGACGCGCTCGGTGAAGGCATCGCTGGAGCGCTTGAGTTCGTCCTGGGCGGCTTCCATTTGCGCCAGTTGCTCGAGCTTCTCGCCTTCCTCGGCACTCAGGGTCTGGGTGCGGCGGAAGTCTTCCAGGGCTTTTTGCGCATCCAGGACCTGTTGGTACAGCGCTTCGGTCTGGGTCTTGCTCGCGGCACGGTCGGCGGCCACGGCTTGCTGGGTCTTAAGCTGCTTGAGTTCTTTTTCCAGGCGCTCTTTCTGGTCCCGCAGTGCGGCGCGATCGGCCAGGGCTTGCAGGGCTGGCGGTTCGATGTGGGACAGGTCGATGGACAGGCCCGGGACTTCGAAGCGTTCGCCCTTGAAGCCGTCGAGGATCAGTTCCATGGATTTGACCCACTCGCCGTTTTCGTCCAGCGCGATGCCGTGTTCGCCCAGTGGCAGGCTGAACAGGGCGCTGTTGAACAGGCGCATCAGGCGCTCGACATCCTGTTGCGAGAACTCTTCGCGCAGGCGGGCGTAGCTGTTGTTGTCGGCGTGATCGAGTTGCTGCTTGACCGACTTCAGGCGTTTTTCCAGATCCCGCAGGCGCTCTTCGAGGTCTTCGGCGCTGAACTGCCGGGACTGGGCCAGGGCGCCGGCCAGTTCATCGTGGGCGTCCTTGGCGGCGAGCAGTTGCTGCTCCAGGACCTTGACGTCATCCACCAGGGCGAAGCGGTTCTTGAGCACTGACAGCTCGCCGATCCAGCGCTGGATACCGCTGATTTCCCGCTCCAGGCGCATCAGCTCCTGGGTGCCACCGCGCTGGTCGTTCTGCAGCGAATCCTGTTCGTTGCGATAGTGTTCGGCCTGGATGGTCAGCTCTTCCTTGCGCGCACTGGCGTAGTCCGACCAGGTACCCAGCAACGAGTCGAGCAATGGCGACAGGCGATGCAGTTTTCCGCGCAAAATGTCGCGCTGCTTCACGCCATTGGCCAGGGCTTCAACCAGCGGGCCGGCGGCGACCAGGGAGTTGTAGTCCTGCTCCATGCGTCGTACGTCGCGGAAGGCTTCTTCGCACGCGGCGATGTAATCCACGCTACCGGAGCGCAGGCTGTGCTCGAACGCGTCGAGGAACAGTTGCTTGAGCTTGGCCGCGGTGATTTCGCGCATGTGCAGCAGGTTGATGAACAGCGCGCGGAAAGTCTTGAGGCTTTGCTCGCTGGTGGAGCGCAGCGGGATCAGCGTCAGGTCCAGCGGAATCGAGGTGTGCCCACCCACCAGCAGGCGCCGCAGTTCATCCGGTTTGAGTTCGTAGGCTTTGAGGCCTTCACGCTCCAGGTTGGTGAACAGCTCTTTCTGCCGCAGGCAGGTGTCATCTTTCTGGTAGTGAGCCAGGTCCAGTTTGCCGGCGTAGGCAAAGAACTGGTGACCGAAACCGCCGCCCGGGCCGCGACCGACCACGCCGATCACATGCGGGCCGTGGGGCAGGGCGACTTCCACCAGGATGTAGCTGGTGTCCGAGGCAAAGTAGAACCTCCGGGATTGCTCCAGGCTGTACTTGCCGAAGCTCATGTCCGACATGCGCGCCAGGATCGGGAACTGCAAGGCGTTGATCGAGGCGGATTTACCCAGGTTGTTCGCACCGTATACCGACAGCGGTTCTTCCAGCGGGAACAGACCGAGGCTGTAGCCGGCGGTGTTCAAAAGGGCAAAGCGGCGGATGCCGTAGCGTTCCTTGCTCATGCGTCGGTCTCCTGTTCTTCGGCAATGGCGCGGGCCAGTGCGTCTTCTTCGCTTTCACCTTCGAATTCGCTCAGATCCAGCGGATCATCGGTTTGCAGCAGCTTCTCGTCGCTGTCTTCGTCGATCAGCACCGGTGCCGGCAACGGCAGCACGCTGTGCAGGCTGGCGGCCAGGTCGCGGTCCTGCTGGACCGACAGGCAGACATCGAGGAAGCGGTGCATCGGCGGCAGGAAGCGGTACACGCCGTTCTCTTCGCTGGCAAAACCCAGTTGGGTCATGCGCCGCATGATTTTTTCTTCCAGCTCTTCCTGGGTTTGTACTTCGGCCTGGATGAACAGGTCGCGGTATTTTTCCAGCAGCGAAGGCAGCTCATCGCGGCCCAGGCTGCCACCGTCGAGCACGGCGATCGGGTCGCGGCCCTGGTCGGCCAGGTGCTCGACGAGGATGAAGGTGAACAGGGCCAGGCGCTGGGCGGTCTTGTTCACCGCCGCGGCGGCCAGGTCCGGCACGAAGTAGTAGAAGCCACGGGTGTCGCATACCAGCTCGAAGCCCAGGGCCTTGAACAGCGTGCGGTACTGGTCCTGGAAGTTCGACAGTTGCGCGTACAGCTCCGGGTCGCGGCGGCTGACGTGATAGCCCTTGAACAGCTCGCGGAAGATCGGCGCCAGCTGGGACAGTTCGGATAGATCAAGATGCATGGGGGATGCTCGCAGAATCCTCGGCGGCGCTGTCGCGGGCCGAGAGCAGGGCGAAGGAGCGCAGGCTGACCTGATGCTCGTGAGTGTGGTATTCGCGGCGTTCCAGACGCTCGCGCTTGAAACGTTTTTCCCGCGACAGGCGCGAGAACCAATACAGCAATTCGTCGGTGGCGCCGTCCGGTTCCTGTTCCAGCAGCCAGGTCATGAGGTCCGGCATCGGCAGGGCGTCTTCGCAACGCTCGACCATCTCGCGCACGGTGCGTGGCGCACGCGGTGCTTCGCCGCCCTTGTGGGTCTTGTGGGACTTGGGGAAACGCGCCGGTTTCGGTTCGAAACGGGCCAGGGCATAGACATAGGCCTCGACCTGGCTGGCGCTGCCGAGGAAGGTGCTTTGCGGCCGTGTGAACAGCGGCATGGCGGCCTGTGGCACGGCATCGATGCCTTTGCGACGAATGGCGGCCAGGGCCAGCGCGGCGCCACGGGTCACGGCGTTGTGGCGGCGGGCTTCTTCGCGCAGTGGCAGGAGCAGTTCACGGGCATGGCGCAGGGTCAGTTGGGCACTGGTCTGCATCTCGAGGATGCGCGCGTGGGTGCGCAGCAGCATGTCGTCGTCCACCAGGTGGCCGAGGCGCTGCTGTTCGGTGAGCATGCGCAACAGCACGTTCTCGACCTTGCGCACGCCTTGCTCGAACGCGCCATCGGCGTTCACCAGTTGGATCATCGGCTCGACGTATTCGTCCCAGGTTGCCAACACTTCCGCGTAGCGCTGGCGCAGCGGGATCTGCCGGTCGCTGGTCTTGGCCCGTTCGGCCACGGCCACCAGAGCCTGTTCGTCGTTGGCGAGTTTCTTGAGCACGTCGCGCACGCGCATGTCCAGCAGGCGCAACTGGCGGGCCAGGTCGTTGCCGTCGCGGATGTCGAAGGCGTCCTGGATGTAGCCGGCGAGGCGCTCGAGGTGGCGCAGGTAGGCTTCGATCTCCAGGCACAGGCCCAGGCGGTGTTCGCGGCGCAGGTAGGCGAGGAAGTCATGGATCTGGGCATTGAGCTCGAAGCGGTTCGGGCTTTTCGCCACCGGTACGAGGATGTCCAGGCGGATCCACACGTCCAGCAGGTTGGTGATGTCCTGGGGCGTGCTGTCCAGTTGTTGGGCGGCCAGCTGTGAACGCAATTCGTTGAGGCTCAGGGTGCCCTGGTCGAAGTGCTCGCACAAAGGTTCCAGCAATGCCCAGTGTTCAGCGAGGGCGCGCAAGACGCGCTTGGGTTCGATCATCGCAATGGCCGTCGGGTTGGCAATTAAAAGCGGCGATTGTACTGCATCGGGCCGGTTGCGATTCATCCCTTGGACGGACTGTCGTTCTGTATCGATCAACTATCGGTGCAACAGGGAAGCGATCCGCGCCGAAGGGCGGTAGAATCCCTTCCACTTTCAGTTATCCACAAGTGGCCGACCCTTGCTTATCGAGTCCCGTCGCCGCGCCTATCTGACCGCCATGCAGGTGGTCAACTGGCTGCCGCGTACCGAATTGCCGTTCGCCGCCCCGTCGCGGCCCGAGCTGCTGGAAACGCCCGAGCCCGAGTACATCGCGCCGGTCGTGACCGCGCCTGTGGCCAAGACGGTGGCCGAGCCGGTAGCGCCCGTGGCCGAACGGCCGAAAATCGAAGTGCCGCGGCCGAGCCTGGCCTCGACCCGGACCAATGCCAAGCCGGTGGAAGAAGTTGTCGAGGCGCCGCCCAAGGCACCTTACGTCGCGCCGCCGCGTTTCGCCCTGCAACTGCTGCGGGCCGGGCGTTGCCTGTTGCTGGTGGAATTGCCCACGGGCGATCCCTTCCAGAGCCGCGACCCGGCGTATCTGCTGCTCAAGGACATGCTGCGCGCCGCCGGTCTGCCGGACAGCCCGCAAATCATCGGTGAACCGGTGCGCTGGCCGCTGTTGTCCCGCGGCACGATGGACCAGGGGCCGGAAGCGGCGCGGGATTTCGTCCAGGGCTTTGTTTCGGCGCGGCTCGAAGATGAACCCTGTGCGTGTTTGTGGCTGATCGGCCTGCCGGCGATGAAGTTCGCCGGCGAGGCGGATGCCGAAGCGTTCAATCGCGAACTGCAGGTCGAAGGCCTGGGCTCGGCCTGGGCGTTGCCCGGCCTGGAACTGTTAATGGAAACGCCACAGCGCAAGGCTGATGTCTGGCAAGCCATGCGCCGGCTGATGGCGCGCTGGAAAGAATCGAATGAGTGACGCTGTATCGTTCCGCCCGATGACCGAGGCGGACCTCGACGCTGTGCTGAAGATCGAATACGCCGCCTACAGTCATCCCTGGACCCGCGGGATATTTCTCGACGGGCTGGGCAAATACCAGATCTGGCTGATGTTCGAAGGCCAGCAGCAAGTGGGCCATGGCGTGGTGCAGATCATCCTGGATGAGGCGCACCTGCTCAACATTACCGTCAAGCCGGAAAACCAGGGCCGTGGCCTGGGCTTGCGTCTGTTGGAACACTTGATGTCGATTGCCTACAAGGCCGAGGCCCGGGAATGCTTCCTGGAAGTGCGCGACAGCAACCGCACCGCGTTCCGGCTGTATGAGCGCTATGGCTTCAATGAAGTGGGCCGGCGCCGGGATTATTACCCAGCGGTGGGTGGGCGTGAGGATGCGGTGGTCATGGCGTGTACCTTGGTGGACTGAACTGCCACATCAAGGTTGACCGCAACACCGTCATCGCGAGCAGGCTCGCTCCCACATTAGATCTGCATCGCTCAAGACATTTGGTTATGACGCAGAACCTGTGGGAGCGAGCCTGCTCGCGATGGCGTCAGCTCTATCGACACTTACCGCTTGCCATCCAGCGGATCGATATCGGCCATTTCCGCTTCATCCAGCCCATCCCCCCCACCAATATCATTTTCATCCACCACGCTCAGGTCCCAGTCCGCCTGCTCGTCGTCCCCGGCCTCGCGGGCATCCCGGGCACCGTCTTCGCGAATCAGTGTTTCCGGGCTCAGGTCGTCGTCGGTCGGCTCGTGATCATCCGTCGAGGCGCCGGTCATGCCCGCTTCGCGCACGCGTTCACGTGGCATCAGCTGTTCGCGTTCGTTTTCCGGCAATTCGTCGCCGATTTTCGCACTGGGCTGTTCGTCGTCGAACTCCAACTCATGCATCGAGCCCATGCGATCTTCGTTGTCGTCGATGGGTTCCGGTTGCGTCGCATCGAAGGGGCGTCGTGAATCATTCATGGCAATTCCTCATACTGTGGGCCTTACTGGTGTCGACCGGCAGAGCACCCAGGAATTCCAATGCATCGCTGACGTGACCTCGACCGGCGGTCGTCTGTCACAGTTGCGCACTCTCTATCGAGGCTAGACAGCATGAACGAATTACAAGATCTGATTGATAACAACGCGCGCTGGGCCGATGCGATCAAGCAGGAAGATCCTGACTTCTTCTCCAAGCTGGCCCGTCAGCAAACCCCGGAGTACCTGTGGATCGGCTGTTCCGATGCGCGGGTGCCGGCCAACGAGATCGTCGGCATGTTGCCGGGCGATCTGTTCGTACACCGTAACGTGGCCAACGTGGTGCTGCACACGGACCTCAACTGCTTGTCGGTGATCCAGTACGCGGTGGACGTGCTCAAGGTCAAACACATCCTGGTCACCGGCCATTACGGCTGTGGCGGTGTGCGGGCCTCGATGCAGGACCGGCAACTGGGCCTGATCGACGGCTGGTTGCGCTCGATTCGCGACCTGTACTACGAGCATCGCGAGGCGTTGGGCCAATTGCCGACCGAAGAGGAACGTGTCGACCGTTTGTGCGAGCTCAACGTGATCCAGCAGGTGGCCAACGTCGGTCATACCAGCATCGTGCAGAACGCCTGGCACCGTGGGCAGAAACTGTCGATCCACGGCTGCATCTACGGCATCAAGGACGGACGCTGGAAGAGCCTGGACACCACGATCAGCGGTTTCGAGCAACTGCCGCCGCAGTATCGGCTGCGTCCGGTCGACGCACCCTGATTCAGGGTCAGTCGCGATGACAGCGACGACGCCAGTGCCGTAGGAATTTCATTCCCTGCTCATTGGGCGGTTCGTCATAGCCGGTGATCCAGCCATGACAGTTGGATGAACCGCACCGGCAGGCGAACTGCCGATACAGTTTCTGTTCGGTGCTGGCGTAGTCCATCGTCAGGTAGTCGCCTTTGTGGATGTGGGTCAGCGACCACAACCACAATTCGCTCATGTCGAGAAAGACATTCGGGTTGCAGGAATGCAGCAGCAATCCAGCGAAACGCGGGTCATACATGTGTATTTCCGGCAATATCTGCAGCGTATGCAGGCGTCGTCGGCTCACCAGAAGCCCCGATACCCTGCACATCCGTTCCATGGGGATGAAGGCCCTTCGGGCGATGACCCCATTGCTGCGTCCGTCGCTCGTTTGATGCACGTCGAAATCGCGGACGGATGGATAACCCAGGTGGGTGCTGAGTTCTTTTTCAGGGTAAATGCAATCCCGGTTCTGTGAGCGAGCTCTATCTGCAATGAAGGTGGTCATGACGGTCCCTGTCGGCTTTTAGGGCACTCGACTTTTTGGCACCGGCGATCCTGCCAGCGGTCGCTATAGACATTGATAGCTTCGCCCAAGTTGAACATTGCATCTACTGTCGACTCTGACAGGAGCCAAAGGCGCTTTCCCGCGTCAGTGCAAGCTTACGCGGGAAGGCGCCCCAAGGTTCAGACCGCTTCGGCAGGCAGCGGCATGGGCACCTTCAGCTGCGGAAGTTGCGACTTGATCGCCGGCGTTTCGCATTTTTTCTCAGCGTCTTCCTCGCTCAGTTTACGCACCGAGGTGTAGAACAACTCGCAGGTCTTTTCCTTTTGCGTGACTTGCCAGGTCTGCGTGCACTGGTTCAGCAGGGCGCTCGGATCGGTGCCCGGCTTGCTGCCCATGCCAGCCTGCCAGCATGCAGCACTCAGGTCCTGGCCCATGACTTTCAAGCCGGCGGCATCGGCCTTGGCTTCGTCACCGTCGTAGTTTTCCTTGTCGGCGGCGTACCAGATGTAGCTCGGGTGGTTGGAGCCCAGGACCGGCACCTTGACCCCCGCAGTCGGCGTGATGCTCGCCAGGCCGAGCACGCCCACAGTCTGGCCGTACTGGGTCTTGATCCAGTTCCGAACGGGCGCTCCGAAGGCCACCATCGGCAACGCGGCGCCGCTGGCGGTTTGGGTGATCTGCGTGACCATGGTGGTCTGGTAATCGTTGAAGTAACTGTAGAGGCCTTCCAGCGTGCTGCCGGCATTGGACGGCGCTGCGATGGGCGCGATGTCGATGATGGTCTGGTAGGCCGGTGTCTGGTCGGCGGCAATGCCGTTGACGGTCAGCAGGGTGGCCCAGCGATCGGTGGTGGCCGACTCCAGGTAGTCCTGGGCCTGGGTCAGGGAGTAATCCGGCGGGAAGTGCAGCAACTCGACACTCTTGCGGTTTTCCAGGGCCATGCCCAGCGGCAGGAACAGGTACCAGTTGTAGGACCATTTCTTGTCGCTGTTGAGTTTGCTCGCGCCGTTATACGCCAGGTCACCAGCGTCGAGCAGGGCCTTCAGTGGTTGGCCGTAGCTCTTGGGCACTCCGCTGATGCTGGCATAGACCTTGTCGTTATCGATTTTGACGTGGACCTTGGCCGTGCCGTAGCCGTCGCGCTGCACGCTTTGGGTCAGGTAATGCTCGACGGTCTGTTCCAGGGTCCAGTCGCGAAAGCAAATGACGTTGCAGTTGTTGGGGTAGGCGAAGAGGCGGGTAACGCGTTCGGTGCTGCCCAGTTGTACGTCAATGTCGGTGGCATGGGCGGCGGCACTGAAGGCCAGGGCGGCAAAAGAAAGTACGGCGAGTTTGGACATGCTCAGATCCTTTTCAGCGTGTGGACCCCTCGAAACAGGGTGTCTCCATACTGAAACAGACCGGGCCGAAGAAAAAGTGGGCCGACGGAAATATCGGCCCTTTTTTATGGCTTTATGGCATCACTGGCGGTAAATAACTCAATGTTGTCCCCAGCGCCCACAGCAGCACCAGTACCAGGGGCGTATGCACCAGCAACTGCACGAAGGAAAAACCGATCAGGTCCCTGGCCTTCAGCCCCAAAACCCCCAGCAAAGGCAGCATATAGAACGGGTTGATAAGGTTCGGCAGCGCTTCGGCGGCGTTGTAGATCTGTACGGCCCAGCCCAGGTGATAGTTCAGGTCATTGGCCACCTGCATGACGTAGGGCGCCTCGATAATCCACTTGCCGCCGCCGGAAGGAATGAAGAAGCCCAGCACTGCCGAGTAGATGCCCATCAACAGGGCGTAGGTGTCGTGGGAGGCGATCTGGACGAAAAAGGTCGAGATGTGGTGGGCCAGGGTCTGGGCGTCACTGCCCTTGACCGTGGTCAGCAGCGCGGCGATCGAGCCATACAACGGAAACTGGATCAACACGCCCGTGGTGGTCGGCACCGCGCGCGCCACGGCGTCGAGAAAGCTGCGCGGCCGCCAGTGCAGCAAGGCGCCCAGCATGATGAACAGGAAGTTATAGGTGTTGAGGCCGGAAATGGCACTGATCGCAGGTTTGGTTGAAAACTCGTGGAACAGCCAGCCGGCGGCCAGCAGCACCAGCGCAATGATCAGCAGCGGACTGTGCTCCAGCCACTCCCCAGGTCGGGTGCGGGGCTGCAACGCCGGCATGCTGAAACTCGGATCGATCCCGCAAGCGGCGGCGTCACGGGCGCTGTTGGGGCCGGGAGCAGTGGCGTAGGCGACGATCAACGAGATCACGATCAGCGCCAGCAGCATCACGCCAGACTGCCAGAGGAAAATCGTCTGGGTAAACGGAATGACACCGGTAATGGACAGGATCGACGGCGGCAGGCTGGCCGGGTTGGCCTGCAATTGCGCTGCCGACGAAGACAAGCCCAGGGCCCACACCGCGCCCAGGCCCAAGTAGGCGGCGGCTCCGGCGGCGCGGTAGTCCATCTTCAAGTCGGTGCGACGGGCGAGGGCGCGCACCAGCAAACCACCAAATACCAGCGACAGGCCCCAGTTGAGTAATGACGCGACCATGGAAATCAGCGCTACCCACGCCACCGCGGAGCGGCCGTTGGTCGGAATGCGTGCCAGGCGGTCAATCAATTTTACGGCCGGTGGCGAGCTGGCGACCACGTATCCGCCGATCACCACGAAGGCCATTTGCATGGTGAATGGGATCAGGCTCCAGAAGCCGTCACCGAACGCCATGGCCGCCGCCGTAGGCGTGGCGCCGATCAATTGTGTCGCCATGGCAACCACCAGCACCGCCAGCGCGGCAAAGACCCAGGAGTCCGGGAACCAGCGCTCGGCGAAACTGGAACAGCGCAAGGCGAAGCGGGCGGAACGGCTGTCTTCGATGTCGGTGGTCACGGTAATTACCTCGTTTTTATGGTTATGGGTATTGATGGCGGCAAGGCTTCAAGGGACAGGCGCAACAGTAGAACAATCCAGTGACCATGGCAGGCTTATCGGGTTCGAGGGCGTCCTGGAATATTTTCAATATGGGCTCGCGGCGCTCTTTAGAAAAAAAACGCTGCGCCGATGGCAAGGGAACAAGCCACTTAATTCTCCCGCTGTCGGAGCTGCCCAATGTTTAACAACCGCCTGAAGCAGGAGCTACTGGCTCTGCGCCAAGAACTGTCCAGCCTTATGCAAGTCAAGGAAAGCCTGGACCGTGAAATGCTTGGCCTCACCCTGGACGCCGACGGACGGATTCAATCGGTCAACCAGAACTTCCTCGACGAGATGCGTTACAAGAGCCAGGACTTGATTGGCCGGCCTGTGAATGAGCTGGTTCCCGCGTATTTGAAATCCAATGAGTTCCAGGTTCGCTTCACGTCGGCGCTGACCCGCGGCGAACACTTTTCCGGTGCCGTGCGCCTGCTGCGGGGCAATGGCCAGGAAGCCTGGCTGCGTTCGATCCTCCAGCCCGTACGGAATGTCGATGGGCGGATTCGCTATTTTTCGATGTACTCCAATGATCTGACCCGCACCATCGAGGCTTCTCGCGAGCATGAGAACCTCATCGGTGCGTTGGTGCGTTCAACGGCGGTGATCGAGTTCGATTTGGGTGGTCATGTGCTGACGGCCAATGATCGCTTCCTCAACGCCATGGGCTATAGCCTTGCGCAGATCAAGGGCAAGCATCACCGCACGTTTTGCGAGCCTGAGGAATACAACAGCGCGGCCTACGAGCAGTTCTGGAAGCGCCTGAACAGCGGTGAATTCGTGGCTGGCCGTTTCAAGCGTCTCGACAGCAGTGGTCGCGAGGTCTGGCTGGAAGCTTCCTACAACCCGGTGCTCGATGCCAACGAGCGGTTGTACAAAGTGGTCAAGTTCGCGACCAACATCACGGACCAGGTCAACCAGGAAAAAGCCGTCGCCGAAGCCGCCAACATTGCCTACAGCACCTCGTTGCAGACCGACAACAGTGCCCAGCGCGGCACGACCGTGGTGACCCAGGCGGTGGATGTGATGCGCGACCTGGCCCGGCACATGCAAACCGCTGGCGAAGGCATCGAGGCCCTGAATGAGCAATCCCTGGTGATCGGTACCATCGTCAAGACCATCAGCGGCATCGCCGAACAAACCAACCTGCTGGCGCTCAACGCCGCGATCGAAGCGGCCCGGGCCGGCGAGCAAGGGCGCGGTTTTGCGGTGGTGGCCGATGAAGTGCGACAACTGGCATCGCGCACCAGCCAGGCGACCGATGAAATCGTCGGCGTGGTCCGCCAGAACCAGGACATGGCCCGCAATGCCGTGGCCCTGATGACCGATGGCCAGCACCAGGCCGAACATGGCTTGGCCCTGGCCGCCGAAGCGGGGACGGTGATCGTCGAGATCCAGGACGGGGCGAAGAAGGTGGTCGATGCGGTGAGCCAGTTTGCCAACCAGCTATCGACTTGAGAAACCTGCTGAGCGAGCCGCCATCGCGAGCAAGCTCGCTCCCACAGTTTCCTGGTACACCGAAAAATCCATGTCCACCACAATCCCCTATGGGAGCGAGCTTGCTCGCGATGGCGCCCGCACATCCAAAATCTGTGCAGGCTGACCCAACGCTATCGCGAGCACATTCAACACCCAAGCAAGCTGCCCGATTTGATCGGCGAGCGTTCAATCTCCCAGCGCTGCTCCTTCCCGCCGCGGATCCGCGCCGCCGGCCAGAGATGTTTTCCCTTGCGCGTCGCGCACCCGGACGATGGCCTGGGTGCCGCTGTTCATGTCGATCTCGCTCACGGTGTGGCCCTTGTCTTTCAGGGCCTGGATCAGCGTCGGGCTGAACTGCCCCTTTTCCAGTTCGGTGGGGCCGTTGCGGCTGCCGAAGTTGGGGAGGTTGATAGCGGTTTGCGGGTCCAGGTTCCAATCCAGCAGACCAATGACTGACTTGGCGACGTATTCGATGATTTGCGAGCCGCCGGGGGACCCGACAGCGGCCACCAATCTACCTTGCTGATCGAAGATCAGCGTCGGAGCCATGGATGAGCGAGGGCGTTTGCCCGGTTCGACGCGGTTGGCGACTTTTTGCCCATTCTCTTCGGGGATGAACGAGAAGTCGGTCATCTGGTTGTTGAGCATGAAGCCCTGGACCATCAAATGTGAGCCGAACGCCGATTCCACCGTCGTAGTCATGGACACCGCGCCACCCTGGTCGTCCACGGCCACTACTTGCGAGGTGGAAATACGCAGGGGGGAACGGTCCGGGGCGTAGGCCACCTGGATGCCCGGTGGGGTGCCGGGCTTGGCGACACCCATGCTTCGAGGGCCGATCAGGCTGGCACGGCTGGCCAGGTAACCTCGGTCGACCAGGCCTTTGAGCGGTACCGCGACAAAATTCGGGTCGGCGATGTATTGGGCGCGGTCGGCATAGGCCAGGCGCTCGGCTTCGGCGATCAGGTGCACCGCTTCGGCGGTGGGTTCAATGCCGGCGGGTTTAGTGGTATTGAGCGGTTTCAAGGGCGCGAGGGCGGCGCTGCTGTCGCGCTGTTCCAGGGCCTGCAATGTCCCGAGGATCTGCGCCACGGCAACCCCGCCCGAAGACGGTGGTGGCATGCCGCAGATTTGCCAGCGCTTGTAGTCGGTGCATAACGCTGGCCGCTCCCGTGCGGTGTAGCCCTTAAGGTCGTTCAGCGAAAGACTGCCGGGGTTGGCGTGGCCCTGCACCTTGGCGACGATTTCCTCGGCAACCGGCCCTTTGTACAAGGCATCGGGGCCTTCGTGGGCGATGCGCTTGAGCACGCCGGCCAAGGCTGGATTCTTCAGCACAGTGCCGACCGCTTTTGGGCTGCCATCGGCATTGAGAAAGTAGGCCGCCATGTCTGGCGAGCCCGGCAACGACGGGTCGGACGCGATCAAGGCATGCAGTCTGGGAGAGATCGCGAAGCCCTGCTCCGCCAGCGCGATGGCCGGCTCGAACAGCGTCGCCCATTCGAGACGGCCATGTTTGCGATGGGCCAGTTCCAGTCCGCGCAATACCCCCGGTGTACCCACCGAACGACCGCCGATCTGCGCGGCAGTAAAGGGCATGGGTTGGCCGTCGGCCTGCAGGAACAGTCTTTCGGTGGCACCGGCCGGTGCCGTTTCGCGTCCGTCGTAAGTGCGTACGGCGTTGCCATCCCACAGCACAATGAACGCGCCGCCGCCGATGCCTGAAGATTGCGGTTCCACGAGGGTCAGCACCGCTTGCATCGCAATCGCCGCGTCGATGGCCGAGCCGCCACGTCGCAACATCTCCCGCCCGGCCTCGGCCGCCAACGGGTTGGCCGCGGCAGCCATGTGCTTGTCGGCGTAGCGGGTCTGTAGATCGGTGCGGTAGCCGGAGACGACCTCCGGTGGGGCAGGCAATGCCGGTGTGGTTGTGGAGGAGGGCGGGGCCTTACAGGCTGCGAGTGTCAGAGCGAAAGCCAGCAGCGAAACGGCTGACAGGCGATGAAAGTTCGGTTTCAGATCTGTAGGCACGTGTCACTCCATCCGTGGGCTTGGGATATAGAGGCTGACTGTAGCCATGGGAGGCGTGTGGCGCAAATCGCAGCGGATTTGAATGAAGTGAATCCGTGGCGGGGCAAACCTTGGATGATTGACGGTGCCAGCCTCTCGCTTTCCCTGGCTGAGTTAATGAGCTGGGCGTGAATGGCATGTAGCTCTAAGGCGTAGCTTTTTCTTCATATCAGCTTGCAGATAACAAAATCTCAGCTATTTCTCCATACCAATAAATATCATAAAGCCATCACTTGGATGTGGAACATGGGGAACAAAAAAATCATCTGGTCATGCTTAGTCATAAGCATCGCATTGACGTCTGGTTGTGCGTCACTGCAAAGAAACCTCGGTTTGCCATCAATCCCTAAGGAACCTCTTTGGCCGTGGACTGAGGAGAAGCAGCCTTGTACGGCTCAATGTGAGGAGAAAGACGCCGTGAAAGCTTATGCGGCAGCGATCACTTATTGCATTGAACTCCAGCGCTATATGGGGCAAGGCAGCGGAGCGATAAGCTCGGGACGATTTATGTTAGCTGCAACCGGTACTTTGGCTGGTGCGGTATTCGCACCCATGGCCAAAGGTTCTGCTTCAACGGCTTGGTCGGGCTTATCTGGCTCAACAAATGCCCTTCAGGCAGCCGTCGATGAGAATTTCTCGGGCGTCTTAGCGCTGAAGCGCAGAGCGAGTGTCGCAACTGCCGGCAAAGACGGTATCGTGGGATATCCAAAGGGAGGAAGTGCGAATGATCGAGTCTATGCTTCGGTCACCATGGCTTTTAACTGCGCTGTCGCACCTGCAGGCGTCGAATCTGCGGCGATCAAGGCAGTCAGTGAAGCGGCAGTTGTAAGCTCATCCATATCATCTGACCAACCGAATATACAGTCAGTGCCTCCAGCAGCACCGCCAACTCAGCCTGTAGCCCCCACCCCGCCCTAGGCGGGTTTCTTGGTGATCCATAGACTGTTGAGCCTGTCCAGAATCCGTCTGGGGTCTGTTAGGGGGGGAGACGCCCAGGCAGGTTACTTTGACGGGGCGGGCGCGGGCTCCTCTCATACCTGTCTCACATTCCGCCAGAGCCTGCTCAAATTGTGAAAGGCTGCGCCTCAGGTATTGACCTATTTCAAGTCTTTTGCATTTCTCGAAATAGCTGTTCGCCAAGGTCCTGGGCGGCGCTTCTGAAGCTCGATAGCGATGTTGTATTCAGTGAAGTGAGCGAAGTAAGCGAGATCTGTCAGCACTAGGCTGACTCTGATATCAGCGCCTTCTAAGTAACCACGCTTATGAAGTTCGGGAAGCAGTTTTGGCATCAGTCCGGGGATGAGTCGCTCCAGACATTCGAGAAAGTCATGCTCTTTATCCATCTCTGTAATCGCAAATATGCTGTGGCCAGAGAACACATATCCACCGCCAATAGGTGCATATGTAGTGCCATCGCTTACTTGAACGAATGAGTTGTATCGTTTCTTGCGCAGTGTTTTGCGCTGATCAGATGTCAGTTTCTCTGCTGGCTGCATTCCTTTGAGAACCCAATGTGCAATCGACTCAGGCCAATTTCTGTGGATCGTTTCTACTATGTCAGCATCCGTCCAATCATCATGGCTGTAGATGCTGATTGCGTAAAAGTCGTCCTCGGTTACTCGAGCAAAGAGGAGCGGTCCTGTTCGGGCAATGTAGCGACCCTTTAGCTCTGTGCCTAGATGTAAGTGATATACACCCCAATCGCTGAGCATCAGATCAGTTTTACCAATTTCATCTATGAGCTTGCTCAGGTGCGGGGACAGGTCCTGACCTTGTTCTACTTTTTTTTTGATCTGTGTCCAGCCAAGTAGGTGTTCTGGCGGGCAATGAAAAACATCCGATACTAGGAGCGCTCGAGGCTTCACGGGTATACGTCGTTGCGCTGCGTTGAAGTAGTGGACGGGCACGTCCTCAGTGATTCCTTTCGTGTCGAGCCCCCATTTCGCTCCCATAATTTCTTTGAGCATGTCGTGCCAGTCGGCCTTAAAGTCCATTATCAATTCCATTTTGGCGCCCTCCGGCTCGCGTCTTTTGATCTTATACGCCTAGTACTATTTGTAAGGGGTGCCGAGCTTGTCGGTCCGGCACGCCTAGAAACATGGATGCGAACTGCGATTTGATCGTGTATGCAGAACTCGTCCATGGAAGTGTTCTCAAATCTGCTTTGGTTAAGCGTACACAGTCAATTTCATGCCAGTCGCGACCACTTGGTACTCGGTCTCAGAAACCTGGTTCACAGCTCCGCCTCCCTGAATTTGATAACGCTTCAATCCAGGCGTGTGCCTTACCTCGCCACTAAGCAATCGTTCTGTGAGCACGTCTTGGAATACCTGAATCTGATAATCCAAATTGTCTGGCCCTACCGCAACGATTTGTCCCGCGTACTGTTCAGCCATTTTGGTGTCTCCGTTGAGTTTGAACAGCAACAATAGCCGCAGTTTGTTCATGCCGTGGGGGGAAATTGCAGCGATCCGTCTGTGGAAAAAGTATCGGAGAGTTGCTCCCCATTCGGGGGCAGCGGTTCGCGCACAATGGTGGTTACGAGCCTGCTGGCAGTTGATCGTGCATACCAGCGTCGCGCAGCTCGCTCCTAGAGAGAATACGCGGGTTCCAGGGGGCGTTAAGGAGGTGCGTGAAGCCATGCGTGAATTGCTCAGCCTTGAGTCCGACGGAGTTCGTCCATGCAACGGTTTTAGCGTTGCGCTACTGCGACGGCTCAATGAGCTCGACGTGAAAAACTACCTCACTTGGAATCGTCACACCCGCCTCTGGGCGAATTGAGACCTCCTGCTCTTCTGGAAATTTTGGTTGCTCTGACTCCATGGCGATCACGCCGTATCTGTCAAACAGCGCGTCATCGATCCAGTAGACAACACCTGGCACTACGTTCCCCTCTCTATCATGCGTAGCGAAGAATTCTGCAGTCTCTTTGTTTCGCGTCGTGGAGATAAACGCGGAGCCCCACGTCCCTGTTTCTATCTGTTGAGCATTAACGGCGTTTTCTATGGAGTCTCCATAGGTGAAAGTCCCATCATGGCGTGCTTTGCCGTCGTATTTTGGGGTCACCGTTGTCTTCTCGCCGCTCACCTTGATCAAACCTGCTGATGCGGTGTGAGTCGTGAGCGAGACGCCTCTATAGAGCATATTTCCACCTCTCGATGAGCGTAAACGGTAGGTATCAGAATGGATACTGGGTCGTCTGATGAGGGCCAGCGATTTAACAAAACTCAACATCTGATCGAGGAGACGAATCTATCAAAACCTGACATTTATTTGAGTGCTGTGCCTAGCGCGATGTTGAGAAATGTTGAAGTGGTACCTAGTCGGAGCGGATTTGTGCGTGGCCAACACGGCCTGTTAGCAAATGTTAGTGTCCTAGCGGGTGTAGGCGGTCGCTCTGTTACCCATTGCGGATGTGGTTGTGGAGGAGGGCGGACCTTGCAGGCGATGAAGATTCGGTTTGAGGTATGTAAGCACGTGTCACTCCATCCGTGGGCTTGGGATATAGAGGCTGACTGTAGCCATGGGAGGCGTGTGGCGCAAATCACTCATTCCCTGAACGTAGGAGCTGCCTCGCGATGGGTGTCAGGCCGGTTTGTTTTCTTCGGGCATAAAAAAACGGCTTATCTTTCGATAAGCCGTTTTTAGTACTTGGTGGCTACACAGGGACTTGAACCCCGGACCCCAGCATTATGAATGCTATGCTCTAACCAACTGAGCTATGTAGCCAAGTGGCGCGCATTATTCGCCGGTAACGAAGATGTGTCAAGCGTAAATCTGAAATATTTCTCTGCGCTTTCAACCGCTTAACAATCCTCGCTGCAAATCCTTGTCAGCCGAGCTGAAATCTCCCGGTGTTGGCGCTCAAGGCCTGGCTTCCCTGGCTCAGCGTGTCCGCCGCCAGGTTCACCGCTCGTGCGCCTTCGAGCAAGCGCATCGCCGCCTGGTCGACCTGCTGGATATTGCCACTGACCTCATCGGCGGTGCTGGCTTGTTCATCCACGGCAGTGGCGATCTGCGCCAGGGTGTCGGTGACGCTTTGCACCGCGCTGGCAATTTCTCCCAGGCGTTCGCCAAGGCCGGTGACCGCTTGGGCGTCGGTCTGGGCCTGGCCGCAGGCAGCTTCCATCAGGCTGACGGCTTCGTTGACCGTGGCGCGCAGGCTGTCGACAGTGGCGGCAATCTGTTGCGTGGAGGACTGGGTGCGTTGTGACAGGCTGCGCACCTCGTCGGCCACTACCGCGAAACCACGGCCCTGTTCTCCGGCGCGAGCCGCTTCAATGGCGGCATTGAGGGCCAGCAGATTGGTCTGCTCGGCCACGCCACGGATGGTATCGACCACCAGTTGAATCTGTTGCCCCTGTTCACTGACTCGCCCCAATGCGGCGGCGGTTTCGTTGAGGCGCTGGTTGAGCTGCTGGATGCTCGCCGTGGTGCGTTGGCTGTCGCGGCTGCTGTCGGTGGCAATGCGGCGGGTTTGCTGGGCGCTGTCGGATGCCTGTTCACAGCTCTTCGCCACGCCTTGGGAGGTGGCGGCCAGTTGCGTCGCGGCGGCAGCGATCTGGCTGATCTGCATCTGTTGGGCCTCGACTTCTCCCAAGGCGCCGCTGGAGTGCGTATTGAGGGTGCGCACGGCATTGCTCAACTGCAACGTTTCGTGGTCCACCCCCAGCAGGCTGGTGCGCAACTGCACCACGGCGACGTTGAGGGCAGTGCTGATGGCCGCCAGTTCATCGCGCCCTTGCACCGGCACTTGCAGGCTGAGATTGCCGTCGCGCAGGGCTTCGGCCAGCAGGGTGATACCACTGGCGCTGCGCCGGATCGACGCTTGCAGGCAAACAAAAAGATACAGCGCGGCCAGCAGCAGGCAGCCCAGCACCGTCGCTACCAGGGTGAACTGGCGGATCGCCGAACCGTGGTAATGGTCCAGGCGCGTATCCAGTGCCACCAGCGACTGTTGCCGCAGGGTCGCCAGATCAGCGAGAAGGGCATCCATGTGTTTCTCGAAGTCTTCGGGCTTGAGGTTGATGGAGCCGCCGAACACGCCGTCATCCAGCACTTTCAGGCCAGCATCCAAGTGCTTGAGGCTGCCCTGGTACTGTCCGGCCCAGGTTTGCAATTCGCTGGGCAGGCGGGTTTCCAGGAGTGCTCCGGTCTTGACCAGTTGGTCCCGTGCGTCACCGATACGGCTGCGCAGGTCCCGCAGTTGCAGGCGACTCTGCAGCGTGAACTGGCCCGACACCACGGAGGCCTGGCCGACGCTGGCCAGGCGGCCGACCCGTTCGATCAGGTCGGGCGTCTGCTGAGTTGAAATCTGGGTCAGCAGATAGGTTTCCAACCAGGAGGCGAGGGTCAGGCGGTTGTCCATGACCATCTGCTCGCGCAAGGCTTGCAGGGCGCTGAGAGCGGCGGTGAAGCGGTCGTAGCCGTCGGGCCACCAGCCCACGCTGCCCAGGCTTTTCGAATCCAGACCGTTGAGGCTGGTTTGCAGAGCTTGATAGCGGGCGAGGGTATCGGCTTCAGCGCCTTCGGTTTGCAGGGTAGTGGCCAGGTCACTGGCGGCCTGGTTGAGGGCCGGTTGAACGGCATCGAATGCCGCCATGGCAGCCAGCGTCGCCGGGGTTGGTTGCCGATTGGTTTCGGTGGCACGCCAGCGGGCGGCGCGGTTGCGCTGGGCGGTGAGCAAGTTGTCGAGGTTATCCAGGGCCAGCAATTGGCGCACCCCGGTGCGTTCCCCGGAAATCAGACTGAGTTTGTCGCGATAATCCTGGCCGATTAGCCACAGGCTGCCCATGAGCGGCAGGATAAAAAGCAGGAACAGCAATTGGAATTTGCGGGCGAAGCCGAAGTGCCCCAACAATCTGATTCCGGGTGATAAAAAAGCCTGCATGCCCATACTCCCCTGAACACCTTTGCACTGTTTTTGTGCGTTTCTACACAAGTGCTGAAACAGGTGCCCTTTTAAAAGGCCTCGAAAGTTTGTCCAAATCGGCTCGGTAGGCCAGCTCTGTAGCGAAACTTCCCATTCTCGGTCCCCTTTGTAAGGGGCCGCGTTGTAGCTGATTAACAAGGCAAGATTCAGACCATGGCGTTGAGCTATCACCTTGGATTTCGACAATTTTTCAAGGTCGATAGCTAGCTAAGGGGATAGCCTTGCTGCACCGAAAAATGGCACATTGACGCACCTGCCCGCGTGCGCCCTCTGTCGTATGGAAACTCCCATGGCTATCAGCAATACCCAGGCTGTCACCCCACCCGTTACTGCCCCGGCGCAAAGCAGCCCGCTGGTCATGCGGATCATCGGCGCCGTGGCGCTGGCGCACCTGATCAACGACTTGATCCAGGCGGTGCTGCCCTCGATTTATCCAATGCTCAAGGACAGCTATGGCCTGACGTTCACCCAGGTTGGCTTGATCACCTTGACGTTCCAGTTGACCGCTTCTTTGTTGCAGCCTTGGGTCGGTTATCACACTGACCGCCACCCCAAGCCCTGGCTGCTGCCGGCCGGAACGGTGTGTACGCTGGTCGGCATTGTGATGATGTCCATGGTCGGCAGTTTTGCCTTGATCCTGTTGGCGGCGGCATTGATCGGCATCGGTTCGTCGACCTTCCACCCGGAAGCGTCGCGGGTGGCGCGATTGGCCTCGGGCGGCCGCTTCGGGCTGGCGCAATCGACGTTCCAGGTGGGCGGTAACGCCGGCTCGGCCTTCGGCCCGCTGCTGGCGGCGGCGATCATCATTCCCTACGGGCAAGGCAATGTGGCCTGGTTCGGGTTGTTCGCACTGTTTGCGCTGTTCGTGCTGTACCGCATCAGCCGCTGGTACGCCAACCACCTGAGCTTGTTCAAGCTCAAGCAAGGCCAGGCGGCCACCCATGGCCTATCCAAGGGCCGGGTCTTGAGTGCGCTGGTGGTGCTGGGGCTGCTGGTGTTTTCCAAGTACTTCTACATGGCCAGCTTCACCAGCTACTTCACGTTCTATCTGATCGAGAAGTTCGACCTGTCGGTGGCCTCTTCGCAGTTGCACCTGTTCCTGTTTCTCGGAGCGGTGGCGGCGGGGACTTTCTTCGGCGGGCCGATTGGCGACCGGATCGGGCGCAAGGCGGTGATCTGGTTCTCGATCCTCGGCGTGGCACCGTTCACCTTGATCCTGCCTCACGTCGACCTGTTGTGGACCAGTATCCTCAGCGTGGCCATCGGTTTCATCCTGGCCTCGGCGTTCTCGGCCATCGTCGTGTATGCCCAGGAATTGGTGCCGGGCAATGTCGGGATGATCGCCGGCGTGTTCTTCGGGCTGATGTTCGGTTTCGGCGGGATTGGCGCCGCGTTGCTGGGGCATCTGGCGGACATCCGTGGCATCGAGTACGTGTATTGGTTGTGCTCGTTCCTGCCGTTGTTCGGGGTATTGGCGATTTTCTTGCCGAGGACTCGAAAGGCCTGAGGCGGGGAGCATCGATGTGACTGAGCCTGCGCAATCGCGAGCAGGCTCGCTTCCACATGGGGTTCGGGTGTTCATAGCATCTGGGCACGACACAAAAACCTGTGGGAGCGAGCTTGCTCGCGAAGGCGTCGGCACCTCCAGTATCAATGCAAACTGACCCTGCGCAATCGCGAGCAGGCTCGCTCCTACAGGGTCCCGCTCCTCATGCCTGCGATTCACCCCTCAAGGACGGTAGATACTGGCCTGGATGGCGCCAGGGTATTGCTTGTACCCGCCCGTGTTGCACAGTGGTGTCGACAGTTGGTAGTCGCCCGCCGTCGTGGCGTTGGCGGTGCGCACATTACCGGCCGCGAACCCAGAGTAATCCTGAAAGGCATCGAACGAGGCGATTGGCTCGTCGAAGTAGTTGCCACGGGAAGGGTCGAAGATCGAGAGAGTGATCGCTACGCCACCAGGATATGCAGCTTCGGCCTCGATCAACACCGTCTCGTAGGGATACAGGGTTTGTGGGGACGGCCCGGCGGAGGTGGGGGATGGATTGAACACCGTGGCCACCAGCGTGTTCGGGCTCAGGTTGGTCAGCGCGATGACCAGGTAATTGGCGGCGTTGCCGCTGTAGGTGTAGGGCCGCGTCAAGGCGAACGCCCAACCGTTCCTGCTGTTAAAGAAGTCGTCCTTCGAGCCACCGTTGTCCCACACTTGGGTGAGCGCGATTTCTTCCGGATAGATTGACCAGTCCGTCGAGTCGGCGATCCAGTATTTGAAGTAGGTCCCGTCGATCGCCGCAGTGATGTACTGCGCATAGGCGGGCACACCGTCGATGGGGTTGTCATTGACGTCCAGGTATTGGTAGATCTGGAATTTGGCCGGCAGCAGCATCTGCATCACCGACAGCACGTAACCGTGCTTGGCGGCTGTCACCATGTTTCCGGTTTCACCGGAGTTCCAGAACAACCCGTCGGGCGCTTTGGAGGCGATCAGCGTATAGGTGACCTCCAGCTTGGCCCAGTCGGTCAGTATCGCGTTTTCCATGCTGCCGAAAGTGCTCAGCAACCCTTCGAAGGTAGCGCTCAATTGCCCCCAGAGGTCGGCGTAGGCCACCTGGAACAGGCTGGGAGAAACACTCGAACTCTGGGCCGCGACCGCCACATTGATGCCGCTCTGGAGAACGTTGGCCGCGACGGCGAAATAATTGATGTCGCCTTCCATCGTCTCCGCCGAGAGCACGGTGTAGATGACGCCCGAGAGCACCGCCAGGATGATGCCGCCGATGTTGGTCGAGTCACCGTCCTCGAAGCCGGCATCCTGGCCCAGCTCGGAGAGCAGCGCCCCCTGGTCCACGAACAACTGGGTGTGGAAGCTGCTGTAGCAGGCGAACAGGCTGTTAACAGCGCTCGCTGCGCTGAGCTCCAACTTGAGTTGATCGACCACGGGTTGCCAGACTTGCGGCTCGAATGCGCTGTAGTCCAGGCCGAGCATGTCTTGTCGGTAACCATCCAGGGTGCTGGCGCCGTTGGTGTACTGTTCGCGCAGGATCAAATGGGGTTGATTGTTCATGGCGGCCAGTTTGCTGTTGATCCAGTCGTAGACCACCTGTTGGTCAGGCGTAAAGGCTGGAAAGGGCGGGTCGGACGCCGGCAAGGCCATGATGCTGTCCAGGGGAGTGGTGGGCATGAAGTACCATTGGCCCGAGGTGTCGGTATCTTGCATCTGTACCGAGCCCTCTGCGATGTCGACACTCAGGTACTGGTTCGAACCGCTGTTCTGGAGGGTGGTGGGGCCCAGTCCCGTTCCCCAGAGCCAGGTCTGCTCGACCGGGACGGGCACGTTCTGTGTTGTGTTGATTGCCGTACTGCTGCCTGCATCCTGACCCAACACCAACCCGCCGAGCAGCCCACTGAGCAGCCGTCCATCGGCGGTGATTTGCCAGATTTGGTTGGGCGAACCGGCCACGAAGGGGCTCAACGTCATGCCGTCGGAACCGGCGGTGAGTACAAAGGGCACGCCTTTCACGGGCGCGACGAGGCTGCTTTGCACATTGACCCAACGAGTCGGTGGCCAGACCTGATAGTGATTGCTGCTCGAGGCCCAGCAGGCTTGGCCGAGGGTGTTGTACAGCACCAGGTTACCGTCGTTCTGTACGCGCAATTCCTGAGGGTCGATGCCGTTGGTATAAGGCGACCACGCCACGTTGCCGTCGCTGGTACCCAGGACCAGGTTGCCATCGGTCTGGACGTCGAAATAGGCACCGTCGTCGGTGTTCGTGGCCCAGATCGCGCTACCGGTGAACGAGCTGTTGGCCGACACGGGCCCCGTGACGACCTGGTACAGCACCAGATTGCCGTCAGTCTGCAGCAGCAACACATAGCCGTTGCCGGCCGCTGCCGCCCACTGACCGGGCAGCATCCGCGTATTGGGTGGAATGTTGCCGCTGTCGGCCTGGACCGGCTCGCCGAGTGGCACGGTGCGGAAAATGCTGGGGTTGGTGGATGTTGCCAGCGCTGTATCGCTCAGGTTGTTCATGTGAATCTCCTTTTCACTGCATTGGATGGACGCCTTGCGGTTGTTGTCGGAAATGAGCGACGGGGCATGGGCCGGGCTGCGGTCGCACAAATACCGCGCGTCTATGCCCACTGCGCCGACTCGATCGGTCGGGAAACCTTGCAAGTTTGGTGTTGCAACCAGGCCTGGAGGCGCATCAACAGATCCAGGAGGTGGTTTGGATGAGGGGGTCAGCCAGGCTGATGTCTTGCAATGCGGCCAGTCGCTGGCGACGGTGTGGAAACGGAGGGGGCAGGTCTCTTTATATATCCATAGGTTGCGAGACGGTTCATACGAATCTCCCTATCTGCGGATGAAGGCGTTTGAGTGATATGCCTTGCAGAACGCGCATGAAGTGTAGCCCGGCATTCATACCCTGCCTGAGGTTCTTCGAAGCGATTCCGGGAGGTGTCATACTTCGCTGAACCCACGTACTGCCATATCGAGCGGGCGCCTGCCTCCAGCCGTCGCTCAGGCCAAACGCGAGACTTTCATGGAAGTAACGGCACATCACATCGCAAAGAATCGGCATCTGGCACAGACCTTGGCGACCGCGTTCGATATTGATTTCGCTCCTGTGCCTGACGAGTCGGTATGGTTTACCGTCAAGGCGCCAGAGTCTTTCCTGCCTATCGCCACCGAAGGCGCTGGCGGTGTATTCCTGCAGGGGGGGGCCAGCGATTCGATTCTCTACGTCACCTCTGAGGGGCAGGCTGGAATAGTCGCGGCTTCGCTCGCGGAGTTTTTGCAACTGGTGATGGCTCATCCCTATTGGTTTGATCTGTTGAAATTCTCTGGAGGCGGCCAACTGCGAGAAATGGAGCGAGTTGCCCGGTACCTCGAAGAGGATCTGCTTGAAGATAAACCTAGCATTCAGATGTCTCGTGACATCGTTGCGCAGGCATTACTACTCGCTAGCGCACCAGGTCCGATTTCCGCACTTCACTTTGCTGTTACAAGTATCGGTGCAGGGGTCTCAGTGCAGGCACCGGATGGCACCGAGTGCAGTGGGCTCTTTGGTTCATTTGTCGTGGAAGACAATCGGATGTGGCGTGAGGTTTAACCCCATCGAGATGGCTGTTACCAATGAAATCCAGTTTTATGATGAAGACCTTTTTGATCAGAACGGTGACCGCCACCATGGGTAAGCGTAAACGCAAGACATTGCCGAAGGATTTCGCTCAGTTGCTGGAGCACGCCTCGTTTGCCGAGCTGGTCGCCGTGTTCGATGAATGCGAGCTTGAAGCCACCGGCGGTTACAGCAAGAGCACCGCGCTGGGCTTCTACAACTGTCCCGATGAACTGGCCCGCTGGCTGGTGGAGCAGGGCGCCGACATCAATGCCCGCGACACTTACCAACGAACACCCCTGCACCATCGCAGTTCGAGTTGGATCGGCGGTGTCGACCTGCTACTGGATCTGGGCGCCGATATCGAGGCGCAGGATTACCAGGGCTACACGCCGCTGCATGCCGCGGCCAACAGTCACAAAGCCGAGGCCATCGCTGCCCTGATCCGCCGCGGCGCCAGCGTCGATGCCAGGAGTCGGCAGGGACAGGATGTGCTGCATATTGCCCTGGCGACTACCCGCAATGCCGATATCGAGGCCACCGCGAAAATCGCCCAGACTCTGCTGGCCGCAGGGCTGCAATCCGATGACGGCATGCTCGCCGAGGTGCAGCGCATCGGCCGTGAATTCGAATTTCATCGGGCCTCTTTCAACCCGGACTATCTCGAGGCAACGGACGCTGCCCTGGCCAGTCTTTATCGTCTTTTCGACGTCACTCCCGTTGCCTCCCGCAAGGTTCACGACGGTCAGGCCGCTATCGTCGTCACGGCCAATGGCTGGCCTGACCAGCATCAGCAACTGTGGGAGCTGCTGGTGCCATCCTCTGGCGCCGCAGCGACGACGCAAGGTGAGGTGATCCGCATCAGTGGCCGTATCTCCCGAGAGATTCACCACAACGGCTCGGCCAACTGGGACGCGGATTTCAAAGCGATGTTGGCGGCTCTGGTTGACCACGTGGGCAGCGCCGTGTCCTTGCCGGCGGCCGAACTCGCTGAAACACGGGCGCTGGCAGTTGCTCTGCGCAATGGCAACGATGACGCCGAGCACACTGATCGTCTTTGTGAATTGGCTGTGCGCTGGGTCATCGCCAACCCGCAGCCGGTGCCATTGGCGATGCCCTCCTATAGTCGATAACGCGACGGGGTGCCCAGCCCTTTTCAGGATCAAATGGCCCGGCGTGACGCCTCAGATATTCCCGGTAAGGCACGGTGTTCACGTCGCTTGTGGACACTTTCATCCGGATGATGGGGCCCGGCGAATTACGCCTAAAGCACTATTTTGTATAAGTCCTAAGTTCGATTTTGTACAAATCTCGACCGTGTTAATTTGCTGTTGTGGTTATTGGTCTGAATGGATTCTGCGGCATTATTCAAGGGTGACCCTGTGGTTACTGGACAAGCAGGCTTCGCATTCTTTCCAGCTATCGCCCTTACTGTCCTGGACATAAGGCCTTCGGTTCCTGACTTGAATACCTCTACTGCTTTTGTGCCCCCAACCTGCCACGTTTCAAATACTTATAAAGCAGCTGTATCGCCGTGCCCTTTCCAGGCAATTGCCTCGTAGGCCGCGTAAACAGCCGTGATCGATGCTTATTCGCTGCGTCGTGCATGAGTTAGAGACCGTCGTCTTTAACGCTGGCAATAAATAGAAATCAGGCAGGGGATGATATGAAGTTCAAGTCATTGCAGGCACGCATTTGTGTCACGGCAGGCGTTTGCCTGTTTGTTTCATCGGTCAGCCTGATTATCTACGGGCTCTTTACCGCACGGGCCAATGAGCAATACGTGGCCACCGAAGTCTCGGCGCTGGTGGAAAAATCAACCATCCGGGAAATTCAGAACCTGGCCGAATCCCGGGCCAACGCCATTCAGGCCAAGTTGCAAAATGCCCTGGATGCGGCCCGCACCATGGCCAATGCATTTGCCGCCAGCAAGGCCACGCAAAGCCCCCTGGCATTGGGCCGGGAGCAGATCAATACGGTGTTGCTCGGCGTCCTCAAGGACAACCCCGATTTCAATGGCACCTATTCCTGCTGGGAACCGGATGCGCTGGACGGACAGGATCTGGCATCGCGCAACACCCAGGATGGCAGTAATCCACAGACAGGGCGCTTCACGCCTTACTGGACCCGCAGCGCCGGTGGCCATGTCGCGGTGCAGCCGTTGGTCGAGTATGACTCGCCGGATCGTCACCCCAATGGTGTGCCTAAAGGCGGTTGGTACAGCGGCCCGCGCGACACCCTGAAGGAAAGCGTGCTGGACCCCATTCCTTACGTGGTCCAGGGTAAAAACGTATGGCTGACCACCTTGTCGGTTCCGATCGTCGCCAATGGCAAGTTCTATGGTGTGGTCGGGGCGGACTACGATATCGCCTTTATCCAGAAACTCAGCGAGCAGATGTCCGCCGAGCTCTACGGTGGCAAGGGCACGGTGTCGATCCTGAGTAACCAGGGGCTGGTAGTCGCGGACAGCCAGCGCACTGATCTGATTGGTCAGTCCATCAAGGCCTTGCTGCCTGAGTCCTGGGAAAAAGTGCTGAGTGATATCCAGGGCGGTCGTAGTGACGGCTTGCTCAACCCTCAAACCCAGAATATCGAAGTGCTGATGCCCATTACGCTCGGTCGTACTGGCAAGCCCTGGGCGGTACTGATTCGCCTGCCCAAGGCCGTGGTCATGAGCCAGGCCATTGCCCTGGAGCAGGAGTTGCAGGCGCGCAGTATCAGCAACAGCATCTGGCAAGTCTCGGTAGGCTTGGGTATTTCGCTGCTGGCCCTGGCCGCCCTGTGGTTTGCCGCCGCGAAAATCGTCGGGCCGATCCGCGAGGCCGCGGCCTTGGCCGCCAACATCAGCCTTGGGGATTTCTCCCGGCGTCTGGTGCAGAAATCCGAGGATGAAGTCGGGCAGTTGTCTGCGGCCCTTAACGACATGTCTGAAAGCCTGCAACGGCAAGTGCGGGTGGCCGAGCGCATTTCCGAGGGAGACCTGGACCTGGAGGTTCGCTTGTCTTCGCCCCACGATACCCTGGGCAAGTCACTGGAGAAGATGGTCAGCAACCTCAACCAACTGATTTCCGAGGTTCAAATCAGCGCCACGCAGATTACCGGCAGCTCGGCGCAGGTTACCGACCTGAGCCAGTCACTGTCCGATGGCGCGTCCAATTCCGCCTCGTCCATCACCGAAATCAGTGCGGTGATGACGCAAATGGCGGCGCAGACCCGGGACAACGCCGCCAACGCCAAGAAAGCCGATGAGCAATCCCAGGCGTCGCGAGCCGATGCGGGGGAGAGCGATAAACTGATGAGCGAGCTGATTGCCGCCATGGCCGAGATCGACAATTCGGGCAAGGACATCACCGCGATCATCACCACCATCGACAACATCGCTGCACAAACCAATTTGCTGGCCCTGAACGCGGCCATCGAAGCGGCCCGGGCCGGTGAGCTTGGGCGCGGTTTTGCCGTAGTGGCCGATGAAGTGCGCAGCCTGGCCGCCCGCAGCGCCGAGGCCGCCCAGCAGACGGCCGCGCTGATCGCCGACTCCTCGAGCAAGACCCAGCGCGGCATGATCATCGCCGGCCGGACCGCCGAATCGCTGAAAAACATCGTCAATGGAACCAGCGCGGTTTCCAACCTGGTTTCGCTGATCTATCAAGCCTCCAGCGAGCAGGCTTCGGGCTTGCAGCAGGCCAGCATCGGTTTGGAGCAGATCGATGAAGTGACACAGAAAAACCAGTCCAACTCACAAGAGTGCGCGGTGGCGGCCAAGGACCTTTCGGAGCGGGCATCGCTGATGCAGCGTGTGCTGGGGCGCTTCAAGGTCAAAAGGGGTTAGTTTTTTCCAGCCCGCTCCAGGCGCCAGCCTGGGGCGTGATGATGCTAAATCCCCTGTATCAGCGAGTGATACCGGGGATTTTTCAGTTTAGGTAAGTGGCCTGGCTGGGTTTATCCGCTGACTGCGGATGATCGCAATTGCATTGCTTTGCCCAGCGCAAGCTCGATAACGCCCTTGAGGGTGTACTATCGATACTTGCCCATCGGATATCAGTTAGCTATGTCCACGCTAAGCGAAGAGAGCCGTCAGATCGTAGCTTCTCTGACGCACCGCGTCGGCCCCAACGCTGACATTGCCAAGACCGCCGACGCGATCATTTCGATTTTGCAGGATATCGAGGCGGCCCTTACGCCCGTCATCGGCCAGCAAGGGGTTGCCGCGCTTTATCGCCGCAGCCTGCATCTGTGTGGGGCTGCCCATCCGCGCCTGACCAGTACCTGCGACAAGGTACAGCCCGGGCAGGTCCTAACGGCCCTTAAATCCGTACTCGTTGAGCAAAGCGAAGCCGATGCGCTGTTTTTCGGTGAAATGTTGCTGACTATTTTCTACGAGTTGCTGACCACGTTGATCGGGCCTTCGCTCACCGCGCGTTTGCTTCGTGGCGTGTGGGAACCTTCCTTGAGCGACACCCCTTCGCAGGAAAATTCGCCATGAGCACCAAAGTGACTATCAACCGCTTGGCCACCGGCGTGCCAGGGCTGGACGAGGTCTTGGGCGGAGGATTGCCGGAGTTTTCCTTCAATCTGATCGCCGGCCCGCCCGGTTGCGGCAAGACCACCCTCGCGCACCAGATGATGTTTGCCCTGGCGACCCCCGAGCGTCCCGCGCTGTTTTTTACCGTGCTGGGCGAGCCGCCGCTGAAGATGCTGCGTTATCAGCAGCAGTTCGATTTCTTCGACAGCGACGCGATCAATCAGTCGATTCGCTACGTCAACCTGGCTGACGACACCCTGGCCGGGGATCTGGACGAAGTGCTGCGACGCATTGTCAGCGAGGTGGAGGCTCACTCCCCGGCGCTGGTGTTCGTTGACTCGTTCCGTTCGGTGGTGCTGGCCAGTCAGACCCAGGACAACCCGAATAACAACCTGCCGCAGTTCGTCCAGCAACTGGGCATGTTGATGACCACCTGGCAGGCCACGACTTTCCTGATCGGCGAATACTTTACCGAAACCGATACCAACCCGATTTTCACCGTGGCCGATGGGCTGATCTGGCTGCGCCAGAGCGTCCAGCGCAACTCCATGGTGCGCAAGATGGAAATCATGAAGATGCGCGGCCAGCCGACGCTGCCGGGTCTGCACACCTTCCGTATCGCTTCGTCGGGGATCAAGGTATTTTCCCCCGCACCCTTCAACCCGGGCGAATCGCCACTGGCATTTCCCATCAAGCGCCTGGCCATGGGCGTACCGCAGCTCGATGAAATGCTCGGCGGTGGCCTGCCACGCGGGTATTCCTTGTTAGTGGCGGGGCCGTCCGGTTCGGGCAAGAGCATCCTGGCGGCGTCCTTTCTCGCCGAAGGCGTGCGCAACGGTGAAACCGGCGTGATTGCGGTGTTTGAACAGCGTCCCAATCATTCCCAGAACCCCACGCTCGCCAACCTGATTCAATCTGGAAAAATCGGCCTGGTGGATAGCCGCGCGCCGGATCTGTCCATCGATGAAATCGTGCACTTGCTGCTCAGCGAGATCGCCCGCCTGAAAGCGACTCGGGTGGTCATCGATTCGCTGTCGGGCTTCGAACTGGCGCTGGCGCCGACCTTCCGCGAAGACTTTCGCGAGTCGTTGTCGCGCATGGTCACGGCGCTGACCAGCGCCGGCGTCACGGTGTTGCTGACTTCGGAGCTGGAGGATCGCTACACCGACCTGCGTTTCAGTCCTTACGGCACGGCGTTCCTCACCGACGCCATCATCGTTCAACGCTACATTGAAGTGCAGAGCCGTTTATTGCGCATCATGGCCGTGGTCAAGGTCCGCGCCAGCGCTCACTCCGATGAGTTACGCCTTTATCGCATCGACGACAACGGTTTACAGATCGGCGAAATGTTGCCGGATCGGGAGGGGTTGCTCGGCGGCCGGCCTACCCTGCAACGTTCCGGCCATGGCACGGGATGAGTCACGGTCATGGATAAGGGCAATGGCAAGAGTGAGCAAGCGAAGGCCACGGTCGCTCGCGAGTTGTTCTTGCTTGGTCAGAAAACCGTCGAGGCGCGGGCGGTGTTGGCGGCGTTGCAGAAGGAACTGAGCGACGCCAACACCCAACTCGCCGATAAGCAACAGATCGAGCAATTGATCGAGGCCAACCAGCAGTTGGTCCTGGCGATCCTGTCGGCCCAGTCCGAGGCTGAAAAGCCAAAAAACACACCGGCGGCAGAGCAACAACAGCTGTATCTGGACATGCGCGAAGCCAATGAACTATTGGTTATCGCCGCCCTCAGTGCGCAACACCTGAAGGCCTCGGCCGAACGCGCGCTGGAGCGCCAGCGTAGCGTCCTCGCCCTGGTGGCCCATGAACTGCGCAATCCGCTGGCCCCCATCAGCATGATTGCCGGCCGGCTGTCGCGGGTGCCCAGTGAAGAACTGCCGCGCATGCAGAAGTTGATCGAAGGCCAGGTGCGGCACATGTCTCGATTGGTCGAAGACTTGCTCGACGTCTCTCGGGTCAAGACCGGTAAGTTTCGCCTCGATTGCCAGGTTGTCGATATCGTCCAGATCATTCGTGAGTGCATCGACAACTGTCGGCCGGTCATGCTCGCGTGTGACTTGCATTTGAGGACCGAATTACCCGAGTGTGCCTTGTCGATGAACGGAGACCCGGTGCGGCTGGCTCAGATACTCGGCAACTTGCTGGGCAATGCCGCCAAGTACACGCCCGCTGGCGGCACCGTCAGGCTTTCGGCTACCGTCGAGGCCGGCCTGTTGGAGATCAGCATCCGCGATAGCGGCATCGGGATCTCGGCCCAGGCGCTGCCGTTCATTTTCGAGCCATTCGTGCAGGACGTTCACGCCGTCGGTTTCAATGGTGCTGGCTTGGGTATTGGTTTGACGGTGGTGCGCGAGTTGGTCGAAAGCCATGGCGGCACAGTGATTGGCAAGAGCGGGGGGGATGGCCAGGGGAGCGAGTTCATCGTGAGGTTGCCATTGGTGAGTCAAGCCACGTAAGGCTACATTCACCGTGACGCTTCCACTTTCCAGGCGTCTACGACTTTAATGGCCAGTGTTGGCGCTCTACATCCTGGAAGAGGCAGATCCTTTTATGATCATCAAACCGCGCGTTCGTGGCTTTGTCTGTGTGACCACCCACCCCACTGGCTGTGAAGCCAACGTCAAGAGTCAGATCGACTACGTGACCGCCCAAGGTCCCATCACCGCTGGGCCAAAGAACGTACTCGTGATCGGTGCATCGACCGGCTACGGGCTGGCTGCGCGGATAACCGCCGCTTTTGGTTGTGGCGCCAAGACCCTGGGGGTGTTTTTCGAGCGTGAAGGTGATCCAGGCAAGCTTGGCACCGCTGGTTGGTACAACACTGCGGCCTTTCACTCGTTCGCCGAGTCAGAGGGCCTCTACGCCAAGAGCATCAACGGCGATGCGTTTTCCGATGAAATCAAACAACAGACCATCGACGTCATCAAACGCGACTTGGGCAAGATCGACCTCGTTGTCTACAGCCTGGCCGCGCCACGCCGGACACACCCCAAGACCGGTGTGGTATTGAGTTCTACCCTCAAGCCGCTCGATAAGGCCGTGACTTTGCGGGGCCTGGACACGGATAAAGAAGTGGTCAAGGACACGACCCTGGAACCGGCGACCCAGAGCGAAATCGATGGCACGGTGGCCGTAATGGGCGGCGAAGACTGGCAAATGTGGATCGATGCGCTGCACGACGCAGGTGTCCTGGCCGACGGGGCGAAAACGACCGCGTTCACCTACCTGGGCGAAAAGCTGACGCATGACATCTACTGGAATGGCTCCATTGGCGCGGCCAAGAAGGACCTGGACCAGAAAGTCCTTGGCATTCGTGAGCGACTGGCTGCCCTGGGGGGCGATGCGCGGGTCTCGGTATTGAAAGCCGTGGTGACTCAGGCCAGCTCAGCGATCCCGATCATGCCGCTGTACCTGTCATTGCTGTTTAAAGTCATGAAGGCGCAGGGCACGCACGAGGGGTGTATCGAACAGGTCCATGCGCTCTACAAAGACAGCCTGTACGGCCATTCTCCCGTGATGGATGAGGAGGGGCGCCTGCGCGTGGACTACAAGGAACTGGCTCCCGAAGTCCAGGATCGCGTCAAGCAACTCTGGGATCAGGTCAGCACCGATAACCTTTACGAGCTGACTGATTTTGTCGGTTACAAGGCGGAGTTCCTGCGTCTCTTCGGTTTCGGCATCGAAGGGGTGGACTACGAGGCTGACGTCGATCCGGACGTCAAGATTGCCAACCTGGTCCAGGCATAGGTCATAGGTCTGGAAGCTGCCTCGACGCTTCATGCAAGAGGCAGCGGCTTCTCCTGGCCCTGAATAATTTTGTTGGGGGGATAGCGAGACTTCTTTGTTATCCTGACGGCCTCTTTCATGGATGAACGCCGAGATAAACCATGGCTAACGACACCCCGTCACGTATCGGGACAATTCTGCTGGGCCTGCTTTTTGCCCTGATTGGCATTGGCTTGTTGGGCATTGCCGTCAATCTCACAATCGATCGACGCGACTTTCTCGCCCGGGCACAGACTGCCGATGGCATTGTCAGCCACTTGAATGCCGGTGGTTCGCATCCTGAGATCGCTTTCACCACCGCCAGCGGCGAAAAGATCTCCTACCCCCAAGGCGGTTTTATCTTCGGTTACCAGAAGGACCAGCCGGTGCGGGTGCATTATTTGCCCGAGCAGCCGGCGGGCAGCGCCATCGTCGATGCCCCGGCCGCCCTGTGGGGCACCTCTGGAGTATTGGGATTCATCGGCCTGGTGTTCACTTTTGTCGGCCTGCTAAAAGCCATCCGGCCGCGCGGCCGCGGTGCGGTTCATTCACATAAAGGACTTTGACGTATGAGCTACAACATCCCACTCCCGGTCAATGAAAGTCGTTGGCAGTACCAGACCGCCAGCGGTGGAGGCCTGACTGTGGTCATGGTGGCGGGCAGTGGCGGCTCGATTATCCTGCGCTCGCCCCAAGGCGAAGACATCAGCTACCGCTATGGCGGGGTCGGCGTGGGGGCCGGGTTTGGCGCGAGGCTGCCGCGCTTCGGCAAGATCAATATCCAGATCAAGGGCAAGGGCGTGAGTGCGGCCGGCGCGGCTGAGGCGTTTCCCAGCACCGGCAAGGTGTTCGTCAGCGACGCCCTGGTCAGTCGTGACCTGACCAGTGACGACATCACTGGCCCTTGCATGTATACCGAAGTGGGCGTGGGCCTGGGGATTGGCGGCTCGGCCACGGCCCTGCTGTTCGGGCTCGATCCCAAGCTGCTGGCATTGTCGATGGCGCTGAACGCCAACCCGGCGACCGCGCTCATTGCGTCCACCACGGTCAACCGGCAGTTGGCGAAGTCGGCCAAGGGCGCGTTGGTCATGGCAGGCATTAATGCTGGTTTGCAGGCCGGTGGTGGCGGGGCGATCTATATAGGCTATCTGTTCTAGGCCGTAGCGAATCTCAAGTACCTCTATGCCACGCCCATGAAAAAGCCGCGAACCAACGCGGCTTTTTGCTATGCGCACCTTTTTCAGCCCTCCAGCGAGGCCAGACGGCTAAAAAAAGCCATCGGTCGGACGCTGCTCGTGTCAGCGATGGGGCCGCGTGCAAATCCTTCCTGCTCCACTAGAGTGACGGATCCAATGCCCTTAAAGGATTAACCCATGGCAACCACCGACAACACGACGGTCAGTACTCATACCGTGAGAACTGGCCCGGGCACAGTCCAGGTCGACCTCACCGGCCAGTTCGATGATAACCAGAGCATCGTTATCCAGCCGGACGGCAAGATCCTGGTCGGTGGCTATGCGGAGTACCTGGCATGGGGCTACCCCGGGGCGCCAGGCGAGGAAAGCTACGGCTACGAACAGAACCATAGCGTTATCCGCCTGAACGCAGATGGTAGCCTGGACACCGGCTTCCATGACGGCGGTGTCGACATCGTCCCCGCCGCGACAGCCCCGGCGTCGCGCTACGAGCTGACGGCGGTGCAACCTGATGGCAAGGTGCTGATCGCCACAGCGCTGAACACCGGCGTTCAGGTGGAGCGCTTCAACAGCGACGGGACGCGCGATGCGACCTTCGGTCAAAACGGCGCTATCACGGTCGATATCAGCCATGACTTCAAGGACATCGACCTGACGGTCAATACGGATGGCACGTTCCAGATCAGCGCCCGCGGGTTTGACCAGGCTACAGTGACCAGGCTCGACAATGACGGCACTTTCGTCGATGGCTTTGGCGACCATGGCGTGCTGACCGTCAACATTCCCGAAGACGAATACTACAACGGCGCAATTTCCACTGCGGTACAGGCCGATGGCGGCGTCGTGGTCGGGGCTGCGTACAATGCCGCCGGCGCGGGTGAGCCGACGTACGCGTTGCAGCACTTCAATCCCGACGGTCAGCTGGATACCCATTTCGGTGATGGCGGTGTTCTCTACTTGAGTGCTGCCATGGGGTTTGGCGAAGACTCAGTGGTCACCGTGCAGGCTGACGGCAAGATCATCGTCATGGGCCATGGCGAAGGCTCCACCTCGGCTACTGTGGTGCGGTTTAACGCTGACGGTTCCTTTGACACCAGTTTTGGCTCCAATGGCAGGGTGACCTTCGAGGCCGACACGCCTGTGGCTGTGACGGTGCAGGCCGATGGCAAGATCCTGGCGACCGGTACGAGCGGTGGGGATTTCAGCATCATCCGCTGGAACGCGGATGGCAGTGTGGATACAAGCTTCGGCAGCCAGGACGGCAAGCTCCATGTGGACGGGTACGTCGGTGAAGAAATCTTGCAGGGTAGCGACGCCGCCGAAATTATCCGTGGCCTGGCGGGAGATGATGTGCTTCAAGGCAACGGCGGGCGCGACCTTCTGCAAGGTGGCGTTGGCGCTGACATCTTCCGCTTCACCGAACTGAGCGACAGTTTTCGCACTGCGACGCAAAGCCACAGCGACCGGGTCCAGGACTTCGACGCCTCTCGGGACCGCATCGACCTGATTGCCTTGGGCTTCACCGGCATTGGCGACGGCCATGACGGCACCTTGGCCGTCCAGGCCAGCACAGACGGCACGCTCACCTACCTCAAGAGCTACGACGCCGATGCCTCCGGGCTACGATTTGAACTGGCCTTGGACGGTAACCTGGTGGGGCAATTGAACAGCACCAACCTGGTGTTCACCGCGCCCACTGTTGAAGGTGCGTCTACCGCGGATACGATTACCGGTTCTGCCTTGTCGGAAGTCATCTATGGCCTGGACGGCAATGACCGTATCGACGGCGGCGCTGGAGCGGATGTAATCATTGGCGGCGCGGGCGCCGACCGTCTCAACGGCGGAGACAGAGCCGACATCTCGTTGTGGACCGATAACCGGGAAAACGCCGACGTGTTCCGCTACACCTCTACCGAAGACAGCTACCGTACTGACAGCCAGAGCTTTACCGACCTTATCGAAGGCTTCACGGTTGACGACAAGATCGATGTGGCGACGCTGGGCTATACCGGCTTCGGAGACGGTACGGGCACTACGCTGAAGATGGTTTACAACCAGGAACTGGACCGCACTTATCTGGCGGATGTGGGAGCAGACGCCCAAGGCCATCGGTTCCAGATCGCGCTGGCCGGGGATTGGCGGGAAAACCTCGACGAAGATGACATGATCTTTGCGCCCGACGCCGGGATAGGGCTGATCGGGGTAGCGGCAGAGGTCGATCAAGGGCATCTATTGACGTGACGTCTGCTTGAGAAGGTCGCGTGGCAGTGAGTGCTGCCACGCGATAGGCTCAGGAAAGCCGTCAGACGTTGAAACGGAAGTGCATCACGTCGCCATCCTTGACGATGTATTCCTTGCCTTCCAGGCGCCATTTACCGGCTTCCTTGGCACCGGCTTCGCCCTTGTACTGGATGAAATCGTCATAGGCGATGACTTCGGCGCGGATGAAGCCTTTTTCGAAGTCGGTGTGGATCACGGCCGCGGCTTGTGGCGCGGTGGCACCGACGCGAACGGTCCAGGCGCGGACTTCTTTTACGCCTGCGGTGAAGTACGTCTGCAGGTTGAGCATTTCATAGCCGGCGCGGATCACGCGGTTCAGGCCAGGTTCTTCCAGGCCCAGGGCCTCCAGGAACATGTCCTTCTCTTCGCCGTCTTCAAGCTCGGCGATTTCCGCTTCGATCTTGTTGCAGACCGGGACGACCATGGCGCCTTCTTCTTCGGCAATGGCCTTGACCACATCCAGGTGCGGGTTGTTCTCGAAGCCGTCTTCAGCGACGTTGGCGATGTACATGACCGGTTTGGTGGTCAGGAGGTGGAAGCCGCGAATGATCTGCTTCTCATCGGCACCCATGTTCTTGATCAGACTGCGGGCCGGCTTGCCCAAGGTGAAGTGGGCGATCAACTGTTCGAGCAGGGCTTTCTGGGCGACGGCTTCTTTGTCGCCACCCTTGGCGTTGCGAGCGACTTTCTGCAGTTGCTTTTCGCAGCTGTCGAGGTCAGCGAAGATCAGTTCCAGGTCGATGATCTCGATATCGCGTTTCGGGTCGACGCTGTTGGAGACGTGAATCACGTTTTCGTCTTCGAAGCAGCGGACCACGTGGGCGATGGCGTCGGTCTCGCGGATGTTGGCCAGGAACTTGTTGCCCAGGCCTTCGCCCTTCGAGGCCCCGGCCACCAGGCCGGCGATGTCGACGAACTCCATGGTGGTCGGCAGCACGCGTTCCGGGATCACGATGGCCGCCAGGGCCTCCAGGCGTGGGTCGGGCATCGGCACGATGCCGGTGTTCGGCTCGATGGTGCAGAAGGGGAAGTTCTCGGCCGCGATACCGGATTTGGTCAGGGCGTTGAACAGGGTGGACTTGCCGACGTTAGGCAGGCCGACGATGCCGCAATTGAATCCCATGGTGTTTCCCCTCGGATAAGTGTCAGGCCTTCTGGCTGTGCAGGTTTTTCATCGCGCGGTTCCATTCACCGGCGAGGATATCCGGCAGCACGCCGAGGGCAAAGTCGATGCTGGCATCGAGTTTTTCCTGTTCGGCGCGAGGCGCACGACCCAGGACAAAGTTTGAAACCATACTGGCTACGCCCGGGTGGCCGATGCCGAGCCGCAGGCGGTGAAAGGTATTCTGATTACCCAATTGCGCGATGATGTCGCGCAACCCGTTGTGCCCGCCATGGCCGCCGCCTTGCTTGAGCTTGGCAACGCCCGGAGGCAGGTCGAGTTCGTCGTGGGCCACCAGGATTTCTTCAGGCTTGATGCGGAAGAAACCGGCCAATGCCGCCACGGCCTGGCCGCTGCGGTTCATGTAGGTGGTGGGGATCAACAGACGAACATCCTGACCCTGATGCGAGAAGCGCCCGGTCAGGCCGAAATATTTGCGATCGGCCGCCAGGCTGACGCCTTGTGCGTGCGCGATGCGCTCAACAAAAAGGGCCCCTGCGTTATGCCGGGTCTGTTCGTATTCAGCGCCTGGATTTCCCAGGCCAACGATCAGTTTAATGGCAGTCACGATAGGGGCCCTTCCTGGAGTGTGGATAACAATGTCGCAATCAGGCGGTGTTGCGACAGTGGACGAAAATGGAGGATTTACCGTTAAGTAAACTTCGCGTTCTCGCCCGCTGTCTCGCTACGTTCCAGTCCGCGATGTTTCCGGTCACTCCGGCGACAGAGTGAAATTACTCTGCAGCGCCTTCTTCAGTGGCTTCTGGAGCAACACGTGGAGCGTGGACGTTGGCAACAGCCTTGTCATCGCCGTGTGCCAGAGCAACAAACTCAACGCCTTTAGGAGCCTTGAGGTCGGACAGGTGAATGATCGTGCCGACTTCGGCGTTAGCCAGGTCGACTTCGATGAATTCAGGCAGGTCTTTCGGCAGGCAGGTCACTTCGATTTCCGAAACAACGTGCGAGATTTCGCCGCCTTTCTTGATCGGAGCAGCTTCGCCAACGAAGTGCACAGGCACGATAGCGGTCAGTTTCTGGCCAGCTACTACGCGTACGAAGTCGGCGTGCATCACGTGGCCTTTGGCCGGGTGACGCTGCAGGGCCTTGATCACGACGTTTTGCTTGGTGCCACCAACGTTCAGCTCGATGATGTGGCTGTAGGCCGCTTCGTTTTCGAGCAGTTTGGCAACTTCTTTGGCCAGCATGCTGATGGACTCAGGGGCTTTGTCACCACCGTAGACTACAGCTGGAACCAGGCTTGCGAGACGACGCAGGCGGCGGCTCGCACCTTTCCCCAGGTCGGAACGCACTTCAGCATTCAGAGTAAAATCGTTCATGTTGTATCTCCAAAGTAACCACATTCACCCCAGCGCTTGCGACCAGCGCTAAAGGCGATATGGGCAAAAAAGCCCCGCCCCGACAGTGAATGTCGGGGCGGGGCGCTTTTCGTCAACGAGATGTCGCGGTGAGGGCAGGGCCCTTAGCGGAACATCGCGCTGATCGATTCTTCATTGCTGATGCGGCGAACCGCTTCGGCAACAACCGGTGCGATATCCAGTTGACGGATACGCGCACAGGCTTGTGCTGCTGCGGACAACGGGATGGTGTTGGTCACCACCAGTTCGTCCAGCACGGAATTTTCAATGTTTTCGATCGCTCGACCCGACAGCACAGGGTGTGTGCAGTAGGCAAAGACCTTGGCGGCGCCATGCTCTTTCAGGGCCTTGGCCGCGTGGCACAGGGTGCCGGCGGTATCGACCATGTCGTCGACCAGAATACAGGTACGCCCTTCGACGTCGCCGATGATGTGCATCACTTCGGAGTGATTGGCTTTCTCACGGCGTTTGTCGATGATACCCAGATCCACGCCCAGGGATTTGGCAACGGCCCGTGCACGCACGACGCCACCAATGTCCGGGGACACGATCATGAGGTTTTCGAAGCGCTGATCTTCGATATCATCCACCAGGACCGGGGAGCCGTAGATGTTATCCACGGGAATATCGAAGAAGCCCTGAATCTGGTCAGCATGCAAGTCAACCGTGAGGACACGATCGATGCCGACTACGGTAAGCATGTCAGCCACGACTTTCGCGCTGATTGCCACACGTGCGGAACGCGGACGGCGATCCTGACGGGCATAACCAAAGTAAGGAATAACAGCAGTGATACGAGTAGCCGAGGAACGGCGGAAGGCATCAGCCATCACGACGAGTTCCATCAGGTTATCGTTGGTCGGAGCGCAAGTCGGCTGAATAATGAAGACGTCTTTACCGCGAACGTTTTCATTGATCTCGGCAGTGATTTCGCCGTCGGAGAACTTACCGACAGAAATGTCACCGAGAGGGATATGCAGCTGACGTACGACACGCCGAGCCAGATCGGGGTTGGCGTTCCCCGTAAAGACCATCATCTTGGACACGCGCAGTACCTGAAGGCTGAGGGTATACCTGGATGAGTATAGGAAAATGGCAGGGGCGGCTGGATTCGAACCAACGCATGGCAGGATCAAAACCTGCTGCCTTACCGCTTGGCGACGCCCCTGTATCTGTTGCTGCGAGTGCCCAGCACTCGATTCCTTTTAGAGCAGGTTTTGTAGCTTGCGATGCAACATCGAAACGTTGCTTCCTTTTGCTACAAACCCCGTAAGGGTCTCTGTCAGAAGGGCCGAGACTTTATCAGCTTCAGCTTTGCTTGGGAAGCCCCCAAACACACAACTTCCAGTTCCGGTGAGTTTTGCTTCGGTAAATTTACCTAACAAATTCAATGCGTTACGAACATCTGGATAACGCCTTGCTACCACCGGTAAGCAGTCATTTCGACTGTTTCCCTTGGGAACGGGGCGCACTTTAATGGGAGGAGAGTTACGTGTCAACAGCGGATCTGAAAAAATTTCTGCTGTACTTACAGAGACTTGCGGCACCAGTACCAAGTACCAGGGTTCTTCGGGTTCCACCGGGGTGAGTTTCTCCCCTACGCCTTCGGCGAAAGCGGCGTGGCCACGCACGAAAACCGGCACGTCGGCACCCAGTGTCAGGCCCAGCGCCGCCAGGCGATCCGCGTCCCAGCCCAACTGCCAGAGGTGGTTTAGCCCCAGTAAGGTCGTCGCGGCATTTGAGCTGCCGCCACCGATACCACCGCCCATGGGCAGGATTTTTTCGATCCAGATATCGATGCCCAGCGAACACCCGGATTGTTCCTGGAGTTTTTTCGCCGCCTTGACGATCAGGTTGCTGTCGTGGGGGACGCCATCGAATTCGGTGTGCAGGTGAATCACACCGTCGTCGCGCACGGCAAACGTGATTTCGTCGCCGTAGTCCAGGAACTGAAAAATCGTCTGCAGCTCGTGATAGCCGTCGGGGCGGCGACCGAGGATGTGCAGCATCAGGTTGAGCTTGGCCGGGGAGGGCAGGGTCAGGCGTGCAGCGGTCATGTCATTGCCCCAGCTTGCGCGGCTGCCATTGCTTGATCACCAGCGTGACGTCGAGATTGCTGCCATGCAGCTTGATGCGCTCGGGCAGCCAGTAGCCGTTCTGCTGGGCATAGCTCAAGTATTCGATCTGCCAGTCATCCTGGTCCAGGTTGGACAGGCGGCTGTCGGCGTCGAGGGTCAGGCGGCTTTTACTGTCCGGTGCCGGCAGCCCGCGAACCCACCAGGTCAGGTGGGATACCGGCAGTTTCCAGCCCAATTGTTCTTCCAGCAGCGCTTCGGGGGTGGGTGCCTCGTAGCGTCCCTGGTTGGCGACTTCCAGCGAAACCTGGCCCGGCCGGCCGGTCAATCGTGCCGCGCCGCGACCCAGTGGGCCCGACAGGCGAATGTCGTAGTAGTCCTGGCGTTGCAGCCAGAAAAGCGTGCCACTGCCCGAGTCCTTCGGCGCGCGAATGCCGATCTTGCCGTCGATCTGCCAGCCGTCGAGGCCGCTCAGTTGTTGCTTGTGCTCGCGCCACTGGGCCTGGTTGCCCTGGCCCTGGACGGATTCACGGGCGCCGAAGCCCGCGCAACCGGCGAGCAAGGCAATGAAGCTGAAAACGATGAAATGGCGCAAAAACATGATTTTAAAGAGTCTCGGATCCGGTCAGGCGTTTGATGGTGCTGCGCAGGATAGGGCTGTCAGGCTGATCCTTGAGGAATCGGCTCCAGATCTGCCGCGCTTCACGTTGCTTGCCGTTGGCCCACAGGACCTCGCCCAGGTGAGCGGCGACTTCCTGGTCGGGAAAACGCTCCAGGGCCTGGCGCAACAGGCGTTCGGCTTCGTCGAGATTGCCCAGGCGGAAATTCACCCAGCCGAGGCTGTCGAGCACCGCCGGGTCTTCCGGGTTGATCTGGTGGGCCTGTTCGATGAGCAGCTTGGCTTCGTCATAGCGGGTGGTGCGATCCGACAGCGTGTAGCCCAGGGCGTTGAGGGCCATGGCGTTGTCCGGGTCGCGCTGGATGATCAGGCGCAGGTCTTTTTCCATCTGGGCCAGGTCGTTGCGTTTTTCCGCCAGCATCGCACGGGTGTACAACAGGTTCAGATCGTCCGGGTACTGCTTCAAGGCTTGTTGCAGCACGTTCCAGGCCTTGTCGCCCTGATTGTTGGCCGACAGGGTTTCGGCTTCGATCAGGTACAGCTGGATGCCGTAGTCCGGCTGGGAATCGCGCTGTACGGCTAGGCGGCTCTGGGCGTCGGCGGTCTTGCCATTGCTGATCAGGATATCGGCCTGGCGCAACTGCGCCGGCAGATAGTCATTGCCCGGGCCGACCTGGGCGTACTCGATCAGTGCGCTCTCGGGGTCATTGCGTTCCTCGGCGATGCGACCCAGGTTCAGGTGGGCCGAGTCGACATGGCTTTCCCGGGCGATCAGGTCCTCCAGGTAGCCCTTGGCCTCTTCCCAGGCCTTGGCTTCCAGGCAGACCAGTGCCAGGGAGTAGCGCAACTCGTCGTCTTCCGGGTATTGCTGGACCAGGCTGGAGAACTCCACCTTGGCGTCGTCCATGCGGTTGTTTTCCACCAGCATGCGGGCATAGGTGAGGCGCAGGCGTTTGTCGTCCGGGTATTTCTTGATGCTTTTTTCCAGCAGTGGCAGCGCTTCGTCGCCGCGATTCAAGCCTTGCAGCAGGCGCGCGCGCAGGAGGATAGGTGCCACCTCGCCGGCTTCCGGCGGGTTGTCTTCCAGCAGGGTGAGGGCGCCCTGGGTGTCACCATCCTGTTGCAGCAGCAAGGCCTTGCCGAAAATCAGCTGGCCGTTGTTCGGGTGGCGCTGCAACAGGCGATCGAAGCTTTTCATCAGGCCGTTGCGGGTTTCCTGGTCGGTATCGGCGGCGGACAGCGCCAGGAAATCGAAATGGGTGTCGCCCTTGCCCAGCAGGACCTTCTCCATATACACCATGGAGTCGTCGTAGCGCCCGGCCCGGGCCAGTTGCACGGCGGCGGCGCGCTGCGCTTCCAGGTCATCGGGAGCATTCCTGGCCCAGATCAGTGCGGTATCCAGCGCGGGCTGGTCGGCGCCCAGGTATTCGGCAATGCGAAAGGCCCGCTCGGAGATGCCCGGGTCCTGGGTGTTGATGGCCTGGGTCACGTAGTTGTCCAGCGCGATGTCGAAGCGATTGCGCTGGCCTGCCAGTTCGGCGCTCAACAGGCTGAAGATGGTTTCTTCGCTGAACGAACCGTAGACCTTGGGTTTTTCAGGTGCCTGCACGCTGTCTTCGACCGGCGGCGTACCGTCCGTCGAAACGGGGGCCATGGACTGGCAGCCGCTGAGCAAGGCAAGGGCGAGGAGCAACGCGGAAGATCTATTCATATAGGAAGAGGACGACTAACCTGCGGTCGGATCATCATGACACAAGCCTTGAGTCAAACATAACCGCCCCGTCGATTTACCATCCCGGGCAGGGCGATAGAGATCGAGTGGTTGTTCTGAATCTGACGAAGTAGGACAATTGCCGGCTTCACGTCACCATCAGCGACCTTGAATGGCCTTCCTTGCACTCGGTATTAACCACAAGACTGCTTCAGTAGACGTCCGCGAGCGCGTGGCCTTTACGCCTGAGCAGCTGGTTGAGGCCTTGCAGCAGCTCTGCCGACTCACCGACAGTCGCGAAGCTGCGATCCTCTCCACCTGCAATCGCAGCGAGCTTTATATAGAACAGGATCACGTTTCAGCCGATTCAGTCCTGCGCTGGCTGGCCGAATATCACAACCTGAGCCTTGAAGAGTTGCGCGCCAGTGCCTATGTGCACGAAGACGATGCGGCCGTTCGTCACATGATGCGTGTCGCCTCGGGGCTCGACTCGCTGGTGTTGGGCGAACCACAGATCCTCGGCCAGATGAAGTCGGCCTATGCCGTGGCCCGTGAGGCCGGCACCGTCGGCCCGCTGCTGGGGCGCCTGTTCCAGGCTACGTTCAACGCCGCCAAGCAGGTGCGTACCGACACGGCCATCGGCGAGAACCCGGTGTCCGTGGCGTTTGCCGCTGTCAGCCTGGCAAAACAGATTTTCAGTGATTTGCAACGCAGCCAGGCGCTGCTGATCGGCGCTGGCGAGACCATTACCCTGGTCGCCCGCCATCTCCACGACCTGGGTGTGAAGCGCATTGTCGTCGCCAACCGCACCCTGGAGCGGGCCAGTAGCCTGGCCGAGCAGTTCGGCGCCCATGCGGTGCTGCTCTCGGACATCCCGGCCGAACTGGTACACAGCGACATCGTCATCAGTTCCACCGCCAGCCAGTTGCCGATCCTCGGCAAGGGCGCTGTGGAAAGTGCCCTGAAGCTGCGCAAGCACAAACCGATTTTCATGGTGGACATTGCCGTTCCCCGGGACATTGAGCCGGAAGTCGGCGAGCTGGACGACGTTTACCTCTACAGCGTCGACGATCTGCACGAGGTGGTCGCCGAGAACCTCAAGAGCCGGCAGGGCGCGGCCCAGGCGGCGGAAGAGATGATCAGCGTCGGTGCCGACGACTTCATGGTGCGCCTGCGCGAGCTGGCCGCGGTGGATGTGCTCAAGGCGTATCGTCAGCAGAGCGAACGCCTGCGCGACGAGGAACTGCAAAAAGCCCAGCGCCTGCTGGCCAACGGCGGCAGTGCCGAAGAGGTGCTGGTGCAACTGGCCCGCGGCCTGACCAACAAATTGCTCCACGCCCCCAGCGTCCAGCTCAAGAAGCTGACCGCCGAAGGTCGCCTCGATGCGCTGGCCATGGCCCAGGAACTCTTTGCCCTCGGTGAGGGCTCACCGGATAGCTTTTCGGATAAAAAACCGCAATGAAAGCGTCACTGCTCAACAAGCTGGACATCCTCCAGGACCGTTTCGAAGAACTGACCGCCTTGCTGGGCGATGGCGAGGTCATTTCCGACCAGAACAAGTTCCGCACCTATTCCAAGGAATACGCGGAAGTCGAGCCGATCGTCGCCACTTATAAACAGCTGCTCAAGGTGCAGGGCGACCTCGAAGGTGCCCAGGCGCTGCTCAAGGACAGCGATCCGGATATGCGCGAGATGGCGGTGGAGGAAGTTCGCGAAGCCAAGGAGCAGTTGCTCGAACTGGAAAGCAACCTGCAACGCATGCTGCTGCCCAAGGACCCGAATGACGGGCGAAACGTATTTCTTGAAATTCGTGCCGGTACCGGCGGTGACGAGGCGGCGATTTTCTCCGGTGACCTGTTCCGCATGTATTCACGCTACGCCGAGCGGCGCGGCTGGCGGGTGGAGATTCTCTCGGAGAACGAAGGCGAGCACGGCGGCTATAAAGAAGTCATCGCCCGGGTCGAAGGCGACAATGTCTACGGCAAACTGAAATTCGAATCCGGCGCCCATCGCGTGCAACGCGTGCCGGCCACCGAGTCCCAGGGACGCATCCATACCTCGGCTTGCACCGTGGCGGTATTGCCCGAGCCGGACGAGCAGGAAGCCATCGAGATCAACCCGGCGGACCTGCGGGTCGATACTTATCGTTCCTCCGGCGCGGGCGGCCAGCACGTCAACAAGACCGACTCGGCGATCCGCATCACGCACTTGCCGTCGGGCATCGTGGTCGAGTGCCAGGAAGAACGTTCCCAGCACAAGAACCGCGCGCGGGCGATGGCCTGGTTGTCGGCCAAGCTCAACGACCAGCAGACCAGCGCCGCCGCCAATGCCATCGCCAGCGAGCGCAAGCTGCTGGTGGGCTCGGGGGATCGTTCCGAGCGGATCCGTACTTACAACTTCGCCCAGGGCCGAGTCACCGACCATCGTGTCAACCTGACCCTGTATTCCCTCGACGAGATTCTTGCCGGTGGTGTCGATGCGGTGATCGAGCCGTTGCTGGCCGAATACCAGGCCGACCAGTTGGCTGCGATTGGCGAGTAAGCACAGGTGAATAAATGACCATCATCGCCAGTCTGTTACGCGCCGCCGAACTGCCGGATTCGCCCACGCCGCGGCTGGACGCCGAGTTGTTGCTGGCCGCTGCGCTGGGCAAGTCCCGCAGTTTCCTGCACACCTGGCCCGAGCGGATCGTGCCCAGCGAGGCGGCGTTGCTGTTCTCCGAATACCTGCGCCGGCGTCGTTCCGGCGAGCCGGTGGCGTACATCCTCGGGCAGCAGGGCTTCTGGAAGCTCGACCTGGAAGTCGCGCCCCACACCCTGATCCCGCGTCCCGACACCGAGTTGCTGGTGGAAACCGCGCTGGCGTTGCTGCCGGCGACCCCGGCCTGGGTCCTGGACCTGGGCACCGGTAGCGGCGCCATTGCCTTGGCATTGGCCAGTGAGCGAGCGGCCTGGAAAGTCACGGCGGTCGACCGGGTGCTGGAAGCCGTGGCCCTGGCCGAACGTAATCGCCAGCGCCTGGACCTGGGCAACGTCACGGTGTTGAGCAGCCACTGGTTCAGCGCGTTGGAGGGCGAGCGTTTTACATTGATCATCAGTAATCCGCCTTACATCGCGGCCAGCGATCCGCATCTGGTCGAGGGCGACGTGCGTTTCGAGCCGGCCAGTGCCCTGGTCGCGGGACCGGACGGTCTGGATGACCTGCGCCAGATCATTGCCCAGGCCCCCGGGCATCTTGAACCGGGCGGCTGGTTGATGCTTGAACACGGTTACGATCAGGCCGAAGCGGTGCGTGATTTGCTGCGAGCCCAAGGCTTTGTTGAAGTCCATAGCCGCAAGGACCTGGGCGGTCACGAGCGCATCAGCCTGGGGTGCCTGCCGTGCTGAACGATCAGGAGCTGTTGCGTTACAGCCGGCAGATTCTGTTGCAGCACGTCGACATCGACGGCCAATTGCGTCTCAAGCAAAGCCGCGTGCTGATCGTCGGTCTTGGCGGTCTTGGCGCCCCGGTGGCGTTGTACCTGGCCGCCGCCGGGGTGGGGGAGATGCACTTGGCGGATTTCGACACCGTCGACCTGACCAACCTGCAACGCCAGATCATTCATGACACCGACAGCGTCGGCCTGAGCAAGGTCGATTCGGCGATGCGTCGCCTGACGGCGATCAACCCCGAGGTCCGGCTGGTGCCTCACCTGGCGGCCATGGATGAAGACAGCCTGGCCGCGGCGGTCGCGGCGGTGGATGTGGTGCTCGATTGCTCCGACAACTTTTCGACCCGCGAGGCGGTGAACGCGGCCTGTGTCGCGGCGGCTAAACCGCTGGTCAGTGGCGCGGCGATTCGCCTGGAAGGGCAGTTGTCGGTGTTCGATCCGCGTCGCCCCGAAAGCCCTTGCTACCACTGCCTCTACGGCCACGGCAGCGAAGCCGAGCTGACCTGCAGCGAAGCCGGCGTGATCGGGCCGTTGGTGGGCTTGGTAGGCAGTCTGCAAGCCCTTGAAGCCTTGAAGTTGCTGGTCGGTTTCGGTGAGCCGTTGGTGGGGCGCCTGCTATTGATCGATGCATTGGGCACGCGTTTCCGTGAACTGCGGGTCAAGCGTGATCCAGGCTGCAGCGTCTGTGGTGGTCGGCATGAGTGAAGCGCCGGTCGGTGTGCTTGACTCGGGTGTCGGCGGGTTGTCGGTGCTGGGGGAAATCCGTCGGTTGCTGCCCGATGAGTCGCTGTTGTACGTGGCTGACTGTGGGCATATTCCCTACGGCGAGAAAACCCCGGAATACATCCGACAACGCTGCTCGATCATTGCCGACTTTCTCCTGGGCCAGGGCGCCAAGGCGCTGGTCGTGGCGTGCAACACCGCAACGGTGGCTGCCGTTGCCGATCTGCGCCGTGATTTCCCCGATTGGCCCATCGTCGGCATGGAGCCGGCGGTCAAGCCGGCGGCTGCCGCGACCCGCAGCGGTGTCGTCGGTGTGCTGGCCACCACCGGTACCTTGCAGAGCGCCAAGTTCGCCGCGCTGCTCGACCGTTTCGCCACCGATGTGCGGGTCATCACGCAACCCTGTCCGGGGCTGGTGGAACTGATCGAGGCGGGTGATCTGCACAGCCCGGCCTTGTATCAGTTGCTGCAACATTACGTCGAGCCCTTGCTGGCGGCTGGCTGTGACACGTTGATCCTGGGTTGCACGCACTATCCGTTCCTCAAGCCATTGCTCGCTCGGATGATTCCGGAGCACATCAGCCTGATCGACACCGGTGCCGCCGTGGCCCGGCAACTCCAGCGCCTCTTGACTGAGCGCGGGCTGTTGGCGGAGGGGCCAGCCAGTGAAACGCATTTCTGGACGAGTGCAGACCCGATACATTTAAGAAAAATCCTACCCACGCTATGGCATTCGTCTGGCGTTGTGCGAAGCTTTGATCTGTAAAAAAAACGTGAAAATTGTGTAAAACAGGCTGAACTTCTGTTTTAGCGCAGATTTCTATAGCTCTGTCTGTTTGTAAGAAAATCAACTAAGTCTGTTCGGAAAAGGATGTTTCTAATGAAGCGCTTATTCTGTTTTGCCGCGTTTGCGGCTGCATTGTTGGGGCACACTTACACTGCACAAGCAGCGGGAGTGGAGTTTGGGGTTGGCCAGACCAGCGACTCGACCATGACTTATCGCCTGGGCATGCAGTTCGACTGGGACAAGAGTTGGCTGCAAAGTGATGTCGGTCGCCTGACCGGCTACTGGAGCGGCGCCTATACCTATTGGGAGGGGGACGAGACGTCCAGCAACCACAGCCTGTCGTTCTCGCCTGTGTTTGTGTATGAGTTTTCCGGCCAGAACGTGAAGCCTTACATTGAGGCGGGTGTCGGTGTGGCGTTGTTCGCCAATACCGAAGTGGAAGACAACAAGCTCGGTACGGCTTTCCAGTTTGAAGATCGCATCGGGTTCGGCCTGCGCTTCAACGGTGGACATGAAGTGGGCATTCGCGCCACTCATTACTCCAACGCCGGCATCAAGTCGACCAACGACGGTGTAGAAAGCTACGCGCTCCACTACACGATGCCGCTGTAACAAAACAGCTTGAGAACTGTGGGAGCGAGCAGGCTCGCTCCCACAGTAAATCAGCTCTGTCAGATCATTCCTTTATCGATACGCCGTCGCAATCCCCTGGCGTTCTTCCAGGCATTCCGGCGCCCCCATCTCGAATTCGCGGCAGATCAGCGGGCGCTTTTCGTAGATGCTGCACATCATGCTGTCCCGATCCAGGGCCGCGCACCACCCGTCATCAAGCCGCAGCATGACCTCGCCACCCCAATCGTCCGTGTCGATAAAACGCTCCGGGACCCCGGTGTCGGTGATCAGCATCACTTCCAGCTGGCAGCAGCATGCCGCGCACGTCGAACACGTGACAGCCGGTGCCGGGATTTCATGCAGGGGGATGGTTTTCATGGCGCGCAGTGTAAGGCAATCGACGGCTCAGGGTTGTCCCTTGATCGGATAGCCGTTTTTTGCCTGGCATGAGTCGGTATCGGCCGGCATGGTTTCGGTCGAAGAAGGTAAGGGCCAGAGTGCGGTCATGCATGCGATGGGGAGCGCGACTTCCTGCGGGCGTTCGACCAGTTGTTCGAGCACATACCGCGCCGCTTCGTCCGCTGACTGGTGGGCCTGCGTTGGAAAGCAACTGTCGGGCCCCAGCGATGGACCGTCATACCCAGGGTGCACCAACGTCACATCGATACCTGCGGATGCCAGCCCAGCTCGATCCGATGTGAACAGATAACGCATTGCATTGCCACCCGTTTCGTTTTGCGAGGGCGGCAGATAAGTTACCGGGCTGGCAATGCCCACCAGATGAGGTTCGGCCCCGGCGCGCAGCAAAGGCATGGCCACTTCAATGCAGAAACTGGCGGCCAGCAGGTTGCTGCGCACGATGTGTTCTATCAAGGTGTGATCGGCCGGCTGTCCGTCAACGTACTCAGCCGTTCCGAGATTGAGGATCACGCTGTCCAAGGCGCCCCATTGGCGGGCGATTTGTTCGCCGATTTCGCGCACGCTCTGACTGTCAGTCAAATTGCCAGGCACTGTCAGCACTTGTCCTGGATAACGTACCGAAAGGCTGTCGCACGATCGGGCCGAGCGCGAACTGACGGCCAGATATGCGCCTGTCTCCAGGATCGCTTCAGCCAACGAAGCGCCGATTCCGTTGCCAGCCCCGGTGAGCCAATAGCGCCGCGGCAGTCTTAGACCCATTCCATGCTCCTTTCGATTGGACAGCGTACTGATTAAGCGCATTTTCAGTAGAGTCCATACGACTTGTAAGACTATATGTCATCGGGTAAATAATGCACCCCACAGGCCGGCATTTCTTGTTCGCTAATCGCCCATCCCTTCAGTACCTGCATCCTGGCGCGCTGGCAGGTTTCTGAACGCTGCCAGCGCACGCGCCCTGGATTCGCGCAAATCGACGATCGGTGCCGGATAATCCACTGCGCCAAACAAGCCGCCTTGGGTATTTGGGCTATGGACCCGTTGGCTGTCCAGATCGTTCAGTCCAGGTAACCAGCGTTTGATGAACAGGCCTTCGCGATCAAATTTTTCCGACTGGCTCATTGGGTTGAAGATGCGGAACCAGGGCGCCGAATCGGTGCCGGTGGAGGCGCTCCACTGCCAGCCGCCATTGTTGGCGGCCAGGTCGCCGTCGATCAAGTGCTGCATGAAAAAACGCTCGCCTTCGCGCCAATCGATCAACAGATTCTTGGTCAGGAACATCGCCACGACCATCCGCAAACGGTTGTGCATCCAGCCGGTCTCCAGCAACTGGCGCATGGCCGCATCGATAATCGGCAGGCCGGTGCGTGCTTGCTTCCATGCCTCCAGTTCTGCGGGGGCCTCGCGCCACGCCAGCGCCTCGGTTTCCGGGCGAAAGGCGCGATGGCGCGACACGCGTGGATAGCCCACCAAAATATGTTTATAGAACTCGCGCCAGAGCAGTTCATTGATCCAGGTCACTGTTCCGGCACTTCCGCTTTCGAATTCACCCTGGTTGGCTTGTAGCGCGGCGTGCAGGCACTGACGCGGCGACACCACCCCTGCCACCAGATAGGCCGATAGCTGGCTGGTGCCCGGCCTGGCGGGAAAGTCCCGTTCGTTCTGGTAGTCGCCGATGTGTTGGTCGACAAAGGTGTCCAGGCGCCGACGGGCTTCGGTTTCGCCAGCGGGCCAGAGGGCGCGTAGCGCTTCGCTGGGTGGGGGGAATCCAGCGACTTGCGTCGGCACCGGATCACGGGCAATGCCGGTGGGAGCCTGCCGGAGCGGTGTGGCGACCAGGCTCGGCAAGGAGAAATGCAGGCGGCTGTAGCAGACCTTGCGGAACTGGCTGAACACTTGGAAATAGTTGCCGGTCTTGGTCAGTACGCTGCCGGGCTTGAACAGCAATTGGTCGAGATGGCTGTGAAATTCAATGCCTTGGTCATTCAAGGCGCGGGCGACCTCGGCGTCGCGTCGCGTTTCATTCAGGCCGTACTCTTCGTTGACATGCACGGCGCCGATGTTCAGCTCGCGACACAGTTTGAGCAGCACCTCTGGGGCCTGGTGCCAATGCGCTGCGTCGCGGATCAGCAGCGCAATGTTCAATTCGTCCAGGGCCGCGCTCAACGCGCCGAGGTTACGTAGCCAGAAATCGATCTTGCACGGTGCATCGTCATGGGCGCGCCATTGTTCGGGGCTGGTCAGGTACACCGCCACGCATGGGCCCTGGGCCGCTGCCGCCGCCAGGGCGGTGTTGTCGTGCAGGCGCAAGTCGCTGCGCAGCCAGATCAGTTGCATGCTGTTTTTTCCATCTAAAGGAGTGCTCTGCGGCTCAGTTCGCGATGAGCCGATAACGGGTCTACGGCCCAGGACACGTCAACCAGCGAGACGCCTGTGGATAACCTGGCGTGGTGGATAGACGCGGCCGGGCCGGCAATGATGATCGGGCAATCGATGCCGCCCAACAGCCGGGGCAGTTGGGAAAGGTTGAGGGCATGACTGGAATACAGCAGTACGCCCCGGGCCTTGAGGCGTTCCACCGCCAGGGCCAGTTCGCCCGGCGGTAGAGGGCTGTCGAATACTTCCACCGGGCAGTCAGCGCTGCTGGCCAGCCAGGCAGTGAGCCACAGGTGCGGCTCCTGGGGCGAGTCTGAATGATTGACCAGCAACAATGGTGCGCCGCGCAGCTGACGGTTGTTGTGGTAGATGCGGCTGCCGAATTTGCTGCGCAGCCACGAGTACAGGAAGACCCGTTCCAGCTGCGCGCCGAACTGGCCCTGCCAGTGCAGGTGCAGCTCGGCCAGCAACGGCAAGAGCAATTGCTCGCACACGGTCCAGGGCGGGTATAGCGCCATCGCCTGATTGACCAGGTCATCGATCTGGCGCTCGGCCAGTTGCGTCACCGCCAGCACCAGGGCATGACGTTGGGGCTGCCAGTCATTCTCTGGCGCCTGCGTGGGTTCGCTCGGCGGCTGCGGTGTGTCCAGCAAGGGTTTGATCTTGCTCACGGCAACGCCACGATCGATCCAGGTGAGGATGTTCAGGATCCGTTGCACATGATCGGCATTGAACAGTCGGTGGCCCTTGGGCGTGCGGTGCGGCACGATCAGGCCGTAACGGCGCTCCCAGGCCCGCAGCGTGACGGCGTTGACACCGGTTTGCCGGGAGACCTCGCGTATGGGCAGCCAGCCTTGTGCCAGGGCCTGGGCAAAATCGGCCCCGAGGTCTTCGCGGGCGCTGGAGTCGGGCTCGTTGCTCATCAAATAGCGTTTCGCAGGCTGAGGTTTTCCGGGTGCGGTTGCAGGTAGACCTGCTGTGCCAGGTAAGGATCGGGGTGCTGGCGCAAGTGATGCTTGAGCAACGTCAGTGGCACTACCAAGGGCACGATGCCGAGGCGATATTGCCCGATGAGATGCTGTACTTCCTGTTTGTCCTCGGCGTCGATGGCGCGCTTGAGGTAACCGCTCAGGTGTTGCAGCACATTGGTGTGGGTGCGGCGGGTCGCGCATTTCTTCAAGGCCGCCATCAATGCACTGAAGTAGCGTGGGCCCAGCTCATCAGGGGCGGTCCTGCCCATGTTGCCCAACAAGGAGCCCAGGACCTTGTACTGCACCGGGTTGTGGGCCATCAGCAGGTATTTGTAGCGCGAGTGGAATTCGATCAGGCCGCGACGGGTCAGACCCTGGCGACGCAAGGATTGCCAGGCGGCATAGGCAAACACGCGGGTCAGGAAGTTCTCCCGCAGCACCGGGTCGTTGAGGCGACCGTCTTCCTCCACCGGCAGGTCGGGGTGGTGGGCACAAAAGGCCTGGGCATAGATGCCGCGCCCGCCGCCGTCCTGGGTCACGCCGTTGTGGTCGTAGACCTTGACCCGCTCCAGCCCACAGGACGGCGATTTCTGCATGAAGATGTAGCCGCAAATGTCATCCAGTTCCCCTGCCATCTGCTGCCCATAGTCGGCCAGTGGCCGGGTCACGTTGAGGTCGCGATTCACCGTGCCCAGCGCCTCAGGGTGTCCGGGGTTGCCTACCAGGCGGATCGGTTCGCGGGGGATACCCAGGCCAATGGCGACTTCGGGACATACCGGCACGAACTCGAAATAGTCGGCGAGGGTGCGGCTGCACAACTGCGATTGCTTGTGCCCGCCGTTAAAGCGAACTTCAGCACCCATCAGGCAGGCGCTGATGGCGATTCTGGGTTTGGCGATGGCTGCGCTGGGCATGGGCGACCTCTGATTGCTAAATCTTGTACAAATTTATGTATATGTACAATATTTTTATCATAGGCTCGAACCCGCGCAAGTCAATCGGATTGAGTAGCGAGGCGGCGTCAAACTGTGTCGAAGGCAGGCTGCTGTCTCTTTCGACAGCAGCGTAAAGCGATGGGGTGACGCGATCTATTGCAGGCTTGCATGCAGGCGGCGGGCAGCTTCCTGGCCGCTTAGCCATGCGCCTTCGACCCGGCCGGACAGGCACCAGTCACCACACACATACAGGCCCAGGTCGGCATCGGCCAGGGCGCCCCATTCGTGGTTGCCAGCGGGGCGGGCGTAGAGCCAGCGATGGGCGACACTGAAGCTTGGTGCGGGCATGGCGCTGTGCAGCAGTTCGGCGAAGGCGCCGTGCAGGTGTTCGATCACCGCTTCCTTGGACAGGTCGATGTGCTGCCGGCTCCAGTCGCTGGTGGCATGCAGTATCCAGGTATCGAGCTTGCTGTCGCGTCCGGGTTTGCTGCGGTTGCGGGCCAGCCAGTCGAGGGGGCTGTCCTGTACGAAGCAGCCTTCCATGGAGGTATCCAGCGGCTTTTCGAACGCCAGGGCCACTGCCCAGGTCGGGTCCATCTTTACCCCCGCTGCCACGCCAGCCAGCTTCGGCACGGCCGCCAGCAACGCGGTGGCCTGGGGTGCGGGCGTGGCGATCACCACCTGGCCGAAGGGGCCGTGGGTGAAACCTTCCGCGTCCTGCAAATGCCAATGTTCCTGGCCGCGGTACACCTCGGTGATCCGGCAGGAAAACTGCACTTGCAACTTGCCGAGCAGGGCACGGGTGATGGCGCTCATGCGCGGAGTGCCGACCCAGCGGGTCTGTTCGTCCGGCGAAGGGCTCAGTTGCCCGCCCTGGAAATTGTAGAGTTGCGGGTTCCATTCCGCGGCCCAGCCGTTGGCTTGCCAGCGCTGGACCTCCGTGACAAAGCGCCGATCGCGAGCGGTGAAGTATTGCGCGCCCATGTCCAGGGCGCCGGCATCGCTGCGTTTGCTCGACATGCGTCCGCCACTGCCGTGGCTTTTATCGAAGAGTTGAACGATATGCCCGGCCTCCGTCAGGGCCTGGGCGGCTGAAAGTCCGGCGATGCCGGTGCCGATGATTGCGATAGGTACAGTCATGAGGGCCTCGTTTACCTTTCTGTACAGACTACGCCGTCGTTTAAACCTGTACAATTCGGGTTTTTGGTATAAGTTTTACCGTTCGCGTTTGGACAGGTTGTCCTATTGTTAAACACAGACCCTGTCCGATACGAAAAATCCCTGCTTATAAAAATAGACTAATGGGCCGGGTAAAACGCGATGCGAGGAACATCTCATGCACATATTGCTGACCGGCGGTACTGGTTTGATCGGACGTCAGCTCTGCCGCCTCTGGTTGGAGCAGGGACATCGCTTGACGGTATGGAGTCGCCGGCCTGAAGAGGTGGCGAAAATCTGTGGGGCAAAAGTGCGCGGCGTTGCCAGGCTCGAGGACATCGATGTGCCGGTGGACGCGGTGATCAACCTCGCGGGAGCGCCCATTGCCGACCGGCCTTGGAGCCACAAACGCAAGATGTTGCTATGGAGCAGTCGCATCACATTGACGGAAGTTTTGCTGGCGTGGCTGGAGCGTTGCGAACAGAAACCGCAGGTGTTGATTTCCGGTTCGGCAGTGGGCTGGTACGGCGATGGTGGCGAGCGCGAGTTGACCGAGGAATCGGGACCGGTGAGCGAAGATTTTGCCAGTCAGTTGTGTATCGCCTGGGAAGAAACCGCGCAGCGGGCCGAGGCGCAGGGCATGCGCGTGGTACTGGTTCGTACCGGCCTGGTCCTGTCTGCCGAGGGCGGCTTTTTGTCGCGGCTGTTGCTGCCATTCAAACTGGCGCTGGGCGGGCGTATCGGCAATGGTCGGCAGTGGATGCCGTGGATTCATATTGACGATCAAATCGCCCTGATTGATTTTCTTCTGCACCGCTCTGATGCCAGCGGTCCTTATAATGCGTGCGCTCCTAACCCGGTGCGCAACCGCGATTTTGCCAAGGCCTTGGGGCGCGTGTTGCATCGGCCAGCTGTGGTGCCGATGCCGGAGCTTGCGTTGAAAGTCGCATTGGGGGAATTGTCACTGCTGTTGCTCGGCGGCCAGCGCGCCACGCCGGCCCGACTGCAGGCGGCGGGTTTCACATTCCGGTTCACTGATTTGCCCGCGGCCCTGGAAGACTTGTCCAGCCGCCTTTGAAATAGGACGTTGCATGACCGATCACGCGTTGCTTCTGGTGAATCTGGGTTCGCCTGCCTCCACTTCGGTGGCCGATGTGCGCCGCTACCTCAATCAATTCCTGATGGATCCGTATGTCATCGACTTGCCATGGCCGGTACGGCGCTTGCTGGTGTCGCTGATTCTGATCAAGCGTCCCGAGCAGTCGGCTCATGCCTACGCTTCGATCTGGTGGGAGGAGGGGTCGCCGTTGGTGGTGCTCAGTCGTCGGCTGCAACAGGCCATGACCGTGCAGTGGACCCAGGGCCCGGTGGAACTGGCGATGCGTTATGGCGAGCCGTCCATTGAATCGGCGCTGGTGCGCCTGGCGAGCCAGGGGCACAAAAAGATCACCCTGGCGCCGTTGTACCCGCAGTTCGCTGACAGTACCGTCACCACGGTGGTCGAGGAAGCGAAGCGGGTTGTGCGGGAAAAGAAGCTTAATGTGCAGTTCTCGATTCTCCAGCCGTTCTACGACCAGCCGGAGTACCTCGACGCCTTGGTGGCCAGCGCCAAGCCCTACCTGATGCAGGATCACGATCACCTGCTGTTGAGTTTCCACGGCTTGCCCGAGCGACACCTGACCAAGCTCGACCCAACGGGGTTCCATTGCTTCAAGGATGCCGACTGCTGCAAGAACGCACCGCCGGAAGTCATGGCCACCTGTTACCGCGCCCAGTGCATTCGCACGGCCGAACAGTTCGCCCAGCGCATGGGGCTCAAGGAGGGCCAGTGGTCGGTGTCGTTCCAGTCGCGGCTGGGCCGTGCCAAGTGGATCGAACCCTACACCGAAGCGCGCCTGGATGAGTTGGCCAAAAGTGGCGTGAAGAAAGTCTTGGTGATGTGCCCGGCGTTCGTGGCCGATTGCATCGAGACCCTGGAGGAAATCGGCGATCGCGGGCGCGAGCAATTCCGCGCGGCAGGAGGGGAGGAGCTGGTGCTGGTGCCGTGTCTCAACGACGAGTCGCAGTGGGCGAAGGCGTTGAGTACGTTGTGTGAGCGGGCGCCCATCGCTTTGTGAAATTCAAGGGCCCCATCGCGAGCAGGCTCGCTCCCACAGTGGATCTCGAGTGATCACAAAACTGGTGTTCACAACAGATCCCATGTGGGAGCGAGCCTGCTCGCGATAGCTATCTGACTGACAACAAAACCTCAAGCTCGAATCAGATCAGCGGCTCATCCGCCTGCTTCTGCTTCCAGCTGTCATTGCCCGGCAGCAGCAGGTTCAGGGCGATCGCCACTACCGCGCACAGCGCAATGCCTTTGAGGCCGAAGTCGTCCGGGCCGGTGCCGGTGCCCACCAGTACACCGCCGATGCCGAACACCAGGGTCACCGAAACGATCACCAGGTTGCGGGCTTCGCCTAGGTCGATCTTGTGGCGGATCAAGGTGTTCATGCCCACCGCCGCGATCGAACCGAACAACAGGCACAGGATCCCGCCCATCACTGGCACCGGGATGCTTTGCAGCAGCGCGCCGAACTTGCCAATGAACGCCAGGCTGATGGCGAAGATCGCCGCCCAGGTCATGATCTTCGGGTTGTAGTTCTTGGTCAGCATCACCGCACCGGTCACTTCGGCGTAGGTGGTGTTGGGCGGGCCGCCGAACAGGCCGGCGGCGGTGGTGGCGAGGCCGTCACCGAGCAGGGTGCGATGCAGGCCGGGTTTTTTCAGGTAGTCGCGACCGGTCACGCTGCCCACGGCAATCACGCCGCCGATGTGCTCGATGGCTGGCGCCAGGGCCACCGGTACGATGAACAGGATCGCCTGCCAGTTGAATTCAGGTGCAGTGAAGTTTGGCAGGGCGAACCACGGCGCGGCGGCGATTTTCGCGGTATCCACCACACCGAAGAAAAACGCCATGGCAAAGCCCACCAGCACGCCGGAAATGATCGGCACCAGGCGGAAAATACCTTTGCCGAACACCGCGACGATCAGGGTGGTGAGCAGGGCTGGCATCGAAATCAGCATCGCGGTTTGATAATGAATCAGTTCGGTGCCGTCGCCGGCCTTGCCCATCGCCATGTTGGCCGCAATCGGCGCCATGGCCAGGCCGATGGAAATGATCACCGGGCCAATGACCACCGGCGGCAGTAGCCGGTCGATGAAGCCGGTGCCCTTGATCTTCACCGCCAGGCCCAGGAAGGTGTAGACGAAACCCGCCGCCATCACGCCACCCATGGTCGCGGCCAGGCCGAACTGGCCCTTGGCGAGGATGATCGGTGTGATGAAGGCAAAGCTCGACGCCAGGAACACCGGCACCTGGCGTCCGGTGACGATCTGGAACAGGATCGTCCCCAGGCCGGCGGTGAACAGCGCCACGTTAGGGTCCAGCCCGGTGATCAGCGGCATCAATACCAGCGCGCCGAAGGCGACGAACAGCATCTGCGCGCCGGACAGGACCTGGCGCCAGAGCGGGTCGTTGAACTCATCCTGCATGCTCAAGCGTCCTTCTGCTTGGTGCCGAAGATCTTGTCGCCGGCATCGCCCAGGCCCGGGATGATGTAGCCATGCTCGTTGAGTTTCTGGTCGATGGACGCGGTGTAGATGGTCACATCCGGGTGAGCGTCCTGCACGGCCTTGATGCCTTCGGGCGCCGCGACCAGCACCATGGCGCGGATGTCCCGGCAACCGGCTTTTTTCAACAGGTCGATGGTGGCGACCATGGAGCTGCCGGTGGCGAGCATCGGGTCGATGATCATCGCCAGGCGCTCGTCGATTTCCGGCACCAGTTTTTCCAGGTAGGTGTGCGCCTGCAGGGTCTGCTCGTTGCGAGCCACGCCCACGGCGCTGACCTTGGCCCCGGGGATCAGGCTCAGTACGCCCTCGAGCATGCCGATGCCGGCGCGCAGGATCGGCACCACGGTGATCTTCTTGCCGGCGATTTTCTCGACCTGGACCGTACCGGCCCAACCGTCGATTTCATAGGACTCCAGGGGCAGGTCCTTGGTGGCCTCGTAGGTGAGCAGCGCACCGACTTCCTGGGCGAGTTCACGGAAGTTCTTCGTGCTAATGTCAGCGCGGCGCATCAGGCCGAGTTTGTGTCTGATCAGCGGATGGCGGATCTCGAGGATGGGCATGGGGAAGGCTCCGGCGGCGGGCAAAAAAACCGGCCTAGATTAATCTATCCGAGGGTGTTGTCCTATAGACAATACAGAACGTTAGTCCACAAACGCTTGATCTGGCCGGGCGGGATGCGTACCTTTGCCGGCTTTTCCGAACCCGTCCCCCTCAATCTCTCCTGGAGAGCGCCATGTCCGCTGATCTCGAGCATATCCGTCAAATCATGCGAGAGGCTGACTGCCTGTACACCGAAGCTGAAGTCGAAGCGGCCATCGCCCGTGTCGGTGCGCAAATCAACGACCAACTGGCGGATGCCAACCCGGTGGTGTTCTGCGTCATGAACGGCGGGCTGATTTTCTCCGGCAAGTTGCTGACCTACCTGAACTTCCCCTTGGAAGCTTCCTACCTGCATGCGACCCGTTATCGCAACGAAACCAGCGGCGGCGATCTGTTCTGGAAGGCCAAGCCGGAAGTCTCGTTCATCGACCGTGATGTGTTGATCATCGACGACATCCTCGACGAAGGTCACACCCTGGGTGCGATCATCGATTTCTGCAAACACGCCGGCGCTCGTGCCGTGCACACCGCCGTGCTGATCGACAAGGACCATGACCGCAAGGCGCGGCCTGACTTGAAAGCCGATTTTGTCGGCCTGCCGTGCGTCGACCGCTACATCTTTGGCTACGGCATGGACTACAAAGGCTACTGGCGCAACGCTAATGGCATTTTTGCCGTCAAGGGGATGTAATCGATGACTCGGCCAAGTTTTCTGGAACGCGCACTGTTCGACGATTTGGCCGAAAAAGCTGCGGCCAGTCCTCGCGGGCGGCAGCACCATAATTTCCATGCGATGGACGAGCCGTGCCACCGCATGGCGGTGGGCTTGCAGCCTTCGACCTACATTCCACCGCACCGCCACCTGAGCGCCGACAAGGCGGAAACCTTGCTGGTACTCAAGGGCCGGTTGGGTGTATTGATCTTCGACGACGCCGGTGCGGTGGTGGATAAGCGCATCCTGCAGGCCGGTGGCGATTGCCTCGGGGTCGACCTGCCAGCCGGCGTGTATCACGGCTTGGTGGTGCTGGAAGCCGACAGCCTGATGTTCGAATGCAAGGCCGGCCCATACCGGCCTGTGGGCGAGGGCGAACTGGCCGACTGGGCGCCCCGCGAAGCCGAGCCAGGCGTGGCCGAGTACCAGGCCTGGATGCGCGCGCAGTTCGACTGAACGATGCGGCAGCAGGGCTTCTGTGGCGAGGGGATTTATCCCCGCTGGGTTGCGAAGCGACCCCGAGATTGTTGGTGTGCCCAAGAGCTTGCGAGTGCTCCGCACTCGAACGGGGATAAATCCCCTCGCCACAGATCAGACAAATCTTGAATGAGCGGCGCTGCCGGCTGCGAGCCATTTTTCGCTTTTGACCCGCGCCTGCTCCAGGGTTTGCACATACGCCAATTGGCGCTGCTCGCGATGAATGCCGGCACGGCGCAATTTCAGGCGCACCCGGGGGGCGGTCGCCACCAGGATCAGGCCGATGCCCTGCTTGCGATAGTCTTTCAGGATATTTTCAAAAGCGGCCAGCGCGGTCATGTCCAGCATCGGCACGGCGCTCATTTCCACCACCACCACGCGCACCCCCGGATCGAACTTGCGCAGCACATCCAGGGCTTTTTCGGCTGCACCGAAGAACAGCGGCCCACGGATTGCGTAGCAGCGTACATGCTCGGGCATGTCCAGCAAGGCTTGATGGAAGTGACGAGGCAGTTCGGCGCTGTCCGTCAGCTCGCTCATGCGCTTGATGAACAGGCCGGCGGCCAGCAGCAGGCCGACGGCAACCGCCATGACCATGTCGAACAAAACGGTCAGGCTCAGGCAGGTCAGCAGCACCAGTACGTCGCTGCGCGGCGCAATGCGCAACGTGTGCAGGACATGCCCGGCTTCGCTCATGTTCCAGGCGACTATCACCAGCAGTGCCGCCAGGGCAGCCATGGGCAAGTAACTGAACAACGGCGCCAGCAGCACCATCGCCAGCAGTACCACGAGGCTATGAATGATCGCGGCCAGCGGTGAAGAGGCGCCACTGCGCACATTGGTCGCGCTACGGGCAATGGCCGCCGTGGCGGTGATACCACCGAACAGCGGCGCCACGACGTTACCCAGGCCTTGGCCGATCAGCTCGGCGTTGGGGTCGTGCTTGCTGCCGGTCATGCCGTCCGCCACCACGGCGCACAGCAGCGATTCGATGGCGCCAAGCATGGCAATGGCGAAGGCCGGGCCCAGCAATTGGCGGAGCAGGTCATAGGACAGCACCAGGGGATGGCCCTGGCCATCTGGCAGGTTCCATGGCCAGTCAAAGCGCGGCAAAAACGGCGGGATACCGGGATGGCTGATGCCATCGACCACATAGCTGAAACGCTCACCCAATGTCGCAACCGGCCAACCGCCGCGTTCCAGCACCAGTCCCAATAGCGCCCCGACCAGCAAGGCCACCAGATGCCCGGGAACCCGTGGTACCCAGCGTGGCCAGGCAATCAGCACCGCCAGGCAACTGATGCCGATGATGCCATCGCCGAGTCGGGCACTGGGCAGCGCCACGATCAATTCGCCCAGCTGTTCGATGTAGTGCTTGGCTTGCCCGACGGTGGTCAGCCCCAGCAGATCCTTTAGTTGCAAGGTGGCGATGACCACGCCGATCCCGGCGGTAAAGCCGAGGATGACCGGATAGGGAATGTATTGGATCAGTCGCCCGGCGCGCATCAATCCCAAGGTGATCAGAATCAGGCCGGCGAGCATGGTGCACAACAACAGGCCACCGAGGCCGTATTGTTGGGTAATGGGCAGCAGGATCACCACGAACGCCGCCGTCGGCCCGCTGACGTTGAAGCGCGAGCCGCCGGTGAGGGCGATCAAGGGCGCGGCCACCAACACCGTGTACAAGCCGTGTTGCGGCGGGACGCCGACGGCAATTGCCAGGGCCATGGCCAGTGGGATGGCGATAATACCGACGGTCAGCCCGGCCACCAGATCGCCGCGCAGGCGTTCAAGGGTGTAACCGGCGCGCCAGCTTTGGCGCCAAGCGGCGAATAACGGTGGGGCGGAGAAAGACATGGGTACTCCACGCACGAAAGAAAGGAAACCCCCTGAGCCTTGGCAAACACAGGACCCGTGGCGAGGGAGCTTGCTCCCGCTCGAGTGCGTAGCGCTCGCAAAATTCTGGGGCAACTGCGCAGCCCGGCGGGAGCAAGTTCCCTCGCCACAAAGGCATACACCTGCTGGGCAAGGCTGATGGCTCTCTGAGTATGCCGCGCTCGTCGTGTGTAAGTATTGATCCGGGTCGTTATTTTTACCGTCCAGGCTCATGCTAGAGTGCCAGGCCAAGACCCTGGAGCCTGTCATGAGTGTATCGATCCGCCGCTGCGCCGCTCTGCTGTTGATGTCCAGCCTGCCCCTGGCAGCCGTTGCCGCGCCGATGCACAGCCAGTTCCTGCCCCCCGATGACCTGGTGGTGCGCCAGGAGCAGCCTGAACAGCAGCAATTGCTGCAAGTGACCGAGTATTCGGTGGTGCTGGGTAACCAGCGTCAGTCCAACCAGCAACCGATACCGGTCACTTCTCCCTTGCTGGTGCGCCTCAAGGGCAAGCCGATGAACAAGGGGGCCACCCTCAACCAGGTGATCCTCAACTTCGACGGCGAAAGCAAGAGCCTGAAGAAGCCGGTCTTCGACGAGGCGAGCAAGACCCTGACGCTGTCTTATCCACAGGCCCAGTACCGGGTGGTCATCGATCTGTTGCGCAACAACACGGTCTACGTGCAGTTTCTCACCTATGCCAATGGTCATATCTGGGCCGACCTGCACACCGGTGCCGAACGCCCGCGTTGAGCCTGGGCGTTGCCGGGGGTAAACTGCCCGCCCCGTGAACTGTGCGAGCTGGAGCCGGCAATGCGTAAAGACAAGAAACAAGTGATTGGCGACGAGATTGGCGATGAACAGATCAAGCTGTTCCTCAATTTCGAACCGGTCGATGCCACTTCGCCGTCGCTGCACAAACTGATCAAGGCCTACCGTGGCCTGCGGGTCGACGATTTCGAGCGCTTCCTGACGTTTTTCGTCGAAGCCGGTCATGACCTCAATGGCAAGGATGAGCATGGCAACGATTTCGTGGCGTTGGTCCAGGACCAGCGCAATGCCGAGGAATATATCGAGTTGATCAAAAAAGCGCGTGGCTGATTGCGTTAAAGTATTGTCAGCGCCCTTCGGGGCGTTTGAAGTTCCGTCAGTGTTCCTGCGTTTTATTCAACCGGGTCCGAAAGGTTATGTCACCATTCGGGCTGTTTTGTTTTAACTGCATTTCCATTACTTTTGCACTGAAGCCAAGTGGCTTCAGTCTGATTGTTCAAATGGAGTTGTATTTATCATGGAAGATAAAAGCAGATATATCGCCGGGGCGTTATTGTCTCTGGTCGGTTGTACGGCAAGTTCGGTTTCCAGTGCGTTCGATGAGATCGTCAATGTGGAAATCTTCAATGCAACGTCAGCGGTCATCGTACCGGGCAGCGATTTCACGTGGTCCCTGGCCCCGGAAAACGCAGGCCACAGTTTTTCGGTGAATCCCGGTGAGAGCCAGGAGCTAACCTATTACCTGCCCCAGTCGCGCGCCGAACGGGAATCGTTTACCTACACTCAAGGAAGGCGCACCTGTCATTTCAGTTTCGGGCATATCGCCAGAGCGCCGTTGAGCGACCAGCAGACAATGCCTTATCTTCGCTGGGCTGAAGCGAAGCCGGCAGGTTCTTGTAGCGCAGAGTTATTGGAAGTCGAAGATGACGACGATTATGTTCGTCATGGCGGAAGTCGCGTCAAGTTCAGCATGAAGTCATAACGCGGATAATAAAAAGCCTCCCGTTTGCGCGGGAGGCTTTTTATAAGTGCAGTATCAGGCGTAACTTTGAGCCTTGTTGTCTTCAACCAATTCCAACGCAATGTTGTTTTGCGCGTTGATCTTGCGATACAGCGCGGCGTCGGTTTCCAGCACTTTTTCCCGGGCCGGGAAGATCTCTGCGAGCTTGGCGGCCCATTCGCCCTTGGCCTTGTCCGGGAAGCAGCGTTCGATCAGTTCCAGCATGATCGACACGGTCACCGAAGCACCTGGCGATGCGCCGAGCAGGGCGGCGAGGGTACCGTCCTTGGCCGCCACCAGTTCGGTGCCGAACTGCAGCACGCCACCTTTCTTCGGATCCTTCTTGATGATCTGCACCCGTTGGCCGGCCACTTCCAGGCGCCAGTCCTCGGCTTTCGCCTCGGGGTAGAAGCGTCGCAGGGATTCCAGGCGTTGTTCCATGGATTGCATCACTTCGCTGATCAGGTACTTGGTCAGGTCCATGTTGTCCCGGGCCACGGCCAGCATCGGGCCGATGTTGCCGGCGCGTACCGACAGTGGCAGGTCCATGAGCGAGCCGTGCTTGAGGAACTTGGTGGTGAAGCCGGCGTACGGCCCGAACAGTAGGGACTTCTTGCCATCGACCACACGCGTGTCCAGGTGCGGTACCGACATGGGCGGCGAACCCACGGCCGCCTGGCTGTAGACCTTGGCCTGGTGGTGCTTGACCACTTCCGGGTTGTCGCAACGCAGCCACTGGCCGCTGACCGGGAAGCCGCCGAAGCCCTTGCTTTCCTCGATGCCCGAAGCCTGAAGCAGCGGCAACGCCGCGCCGCCGGCCCCCAGGAACACGAACTTGGCATCGACGTCGCGGCTGCTGCCGGAATTGACGTCCTTGATGCTCACGGTCCAGCCACTGCCGTTGCGCTTGAGGCCGGTGACGCGCTTACAGTATTTGACCTGGGTGTCCGGGGCGCTGGTCAGGTGCTTGAGCAACTGGTTGGTCAGGGCGCCGAAGTTGACGTCGGTACCGTTCATGACACGGGTCGCGGCGATGACTTCGTCGGTCGGCCGGCCTGGCATCATCAATGGCATCCACTCGGCCATCTTGGCCTTGTCTTCGGTGTATTCCATGTCGGCGAAGGCGTGATGCTGGCGCATCAGCTCGAAGCGCTTCTTCAGGAACGACACGCCTTTCTCGCCTTGCACGAAGCTCAGGTGTGGCACCGGGGCGATGAAGGACTTGGAGGAACCGAACGTGCCTTTTTGAGTCAGGTACGTCCAGAACTGCTTCGACACCTCGAACTGGGTGTTGATGTGCACGGCTTTCTTGATGTCGACAGTGCCGTCGGCCGCCTGGGGCGTGTAGTTGAGCTCACACAGCCCGGCGTGGCCGGTGCCGGCGTTGTTCCACGGGTTGGAACTCTCCGCGGCACCGGAATCCATCAGCTCGACGACTTCCAGCGAAATCGCGGGGTCGAGCTCCTTGAGCAGGACGGCCAGGGTGGCACTCATGATGCCGGCCCCTACCAGAACTACATCGACTGCTTCGTTATGCGCCATTTAACGCGTCTCCAAAATCTGCAGCACCAAATTGTCGGCATAGCGGCCAGGAGTGGCGGGGCAGGTCAGTTGCGCCCCAGTTATCCATGGCCAGGATCGCCATGTCCGAATCTTCGCAATTTTTCGCACCTACTGCGGATGCATGCAGCCTGGCCTCAAGAGTCACATGAACTCATTTAAGCGCTGGGCAGGCAATTCGACTTATGGCCGAGACATCCGTTCGTGCAACCAAATCCGTAGCGGACAGGCTTCAGGCGCCGGTTCTTGAGCGATATCCGGTCCTGTGTCGTTGGGCTGTTTCAGACGCTAATGGTGCTTGTTCAGACGCAAAACTCTTCATTTGCTCGCCACACTCTCGTGAAGTTGTGAAAACCCGTTTTTTCACGCTCTTTTGAAGACGTGAACCTCAAAAAAGGGCTGTCCCAGCCTGGCACTGCGCCCGGTTTGGTCGCCCCCATGTAGTACATGACAGGCAAAACGGGCAGACAGCTCAGTGACCGAGCGTAATGACAGCTCTGCAGATTCGCGAAAAGTGGGGATTTGCCTGAAGAACAGCAAGCGCGCCAGCTTCACTCGATCTGTGTGGGCGGCTCTCTGTGGGCGTTGCGGGGTGCCAATACCAGCGCATCAGCGGTGTTGCGAGGCCCGATCAGGAGACGTCCTTATAATCGGGGGGAGATTGTATCGAAGAAACGCAGGGAAATGGTCGTGTTTAATGACTTTTATTAGCCGTCTGGTCAGATGGTCAACAGCTGTCGGTTGCGTGGGCGAGCACTAAGCGGTTGCACACGGGCGCTGGCGGGCAATGGCTGGTGCAACCAGTTGAGACGAATCTCGTCGATTTCCACCCAGCCTTCGCCCATGGGTTGCAGGCTGCATTGCTTGAATGCCTGGCAACGGCCATTGCGATCGAGCAGGGCGAAGCTGCGGTGATGTGGGCGTGGGGTGAACAGGGAAATAAGGAAGCGCATGATCGAATACCGGGTCAGGGAGCTTGGGATAAGCCTGACAGCGGGCCATGACATGCCGGTGTAAGGACCGTGACAATGGGGTGACAGGAACCGGCAGCCACGGCCCGTGTCAGACATCTGGTTCACGGCGATGGCGCACCGCTATACTGCCGGCTTGTTTGTGCCCGATTCTGGAGAGAAGAGCATGTTGCAACGCCTGTTGTTCGGTTTGATCGCTGTGACCAGTCTGACCCTCGTCGGCTGCGCCCACAGCCCGCAACAACTTAACCCGGAGCCCAAGCTCAACGCCCAGTTGGCGCCTGTGGGTCGTGGCCAACCGGTGGTGGTGCGGGTCGTGGACGGTCGTCCGTCGCCGACGCTCGGCACCCGTGGCGGGTTGTATCCGGAAACCAGCGTGATCACGGTGCAGGGCGCGCAGATCCTGCCCAAGCTGCAGGCCCAGGCTGAAGCCGCGGTGCGTTTGCTCGGTTTCACGCCGACTGCCAATGCCTTGAATGCCCCGCAACTGACCGTGACCCTGGCCGAGCTCAAGTACCAGTCGCCCAAGGAAGGCATGTACGTGACCGAAGCCACCATCGGCGCGACCTTCCGCTCCGACGTGCAGAACGCCAACCGCCGCTACAGTGGTCGTTACGGTGCTTCCCTGGACCAGCGCTTCGGCATGGCACCTAACCAGGACACCAACACCAAGCTGGTCAGCGACGTCTTGAGCGATGCCCTGACCCGGCTGTTCAAGGACCCGACCATTGGCCAGGTGCTGGCAGAGTAAGTAATACGTCCGATAACCCCTGTGGGAGCGAGCCTGCTCGCGATAGCGGAGTGTCAGCCACTTTAGTATTGACTGATCCACCGCCATCGCGGGCAAGCCTTGCTCCCACAGGGGTTTTTTATGGGTGATATCCTCAGGCTGCCTGGGAATACAGCTCCAGCACACTGATCCCGGTCAGCAGGTCGGTCTCTGGAAGGTCGGCATGTTGATGGCCGCCGAGGGCGCAATACACCAGCCAATGTCGGTCCTGCACGTTGAAGGACAGGCTGTCGACGAGGTTCTGTTGTTCGTCGCTCGGGCTGATGAGATAGAGGCGATCCTGGTTTTCAGCGTGCAGCATGACGGGTTCCGGGCAAGTTTGAAGGGCGACAGAGTGGCCTAATCAGATGACGAAACCGTGACGCAAAGAATTATGATGGATTGAACCTTTCTCTTGTGGCGAGGGGATTTATCCCCGTTCGAGTGCGCAGCACTCGCAAGCTCTTGGGCGCTGCAGAAATCCTGGGGCCGCTTCGCAGCCCAGCGGGGATAAATCCCCTCGCCACAAAATCACTTGGTCATCACCGCAGGGGATCGTTACTGGTCGGAAAAAACGGCGCAGGGCGGCAGGCTTTCGGTAGAATCCGCGCCCTGTTCGTAGGCCCGGATGTGTCCTGTCCGTTTTTCGCTTGAGGTTCGTGATGTCGTCGCATCTGCTTTCGTTGTTCGCCGCCCACCCCGCCAAACTGATCAACCTGCTGGCGTTGCTGTTTGCCTGCCCGGGTGGTTGGGTGTTGCATGCCACGCGTCGCCGTGAACAACGGGCGCGGGCCTGCCTTGAAGCGCGCAATCGCGAAGGTAATGAACGATTCGAAGCTCTGCTGGACCTGGCCACCCAGCGGATGAACCGGTTTTTCTACCGGTTTGGCTTTGGCTGCCTGGCGCTGGCGTTGCTGGTGTCGTGGATCAGTACGCAGTTCTGACGAAGCACCTTTCACGGCAATCGAGGATTGCCAGGCAAAAGTGCTTGCAGGGCAAATGAGGATTGCCAGGCAGAAGTGCTTTTGTGGCGAGGGAGCTTGCTCCCGCTGGGCTGCGAAGCAGCCCCCTCGAACGGTCAACCCCAACGCTCTGACTAACCGCAAGCCCGTTTTGCGATTGCTGCGCAATCGAGCGGGAGCAAGCTCCCTCGCCACAGAAGCCACAGAAGCCACAGAAGCCACAGAAGCCACAGAAGCCACAGAAGCCACAGAAGCCACATCAGGCTCTCGCAAGCGTGGCTTTAAAGCGCCAGCCCCGCCTTGACCCGATACTGATTACGCACCGGCGTCGCATATTGCAGCACCAGAAATGGCCGGTGTTCCGGTGGGCAGGCGTCCAGCCGGCGTTGCCATTCCTGTTCGGCCTTGGCCAGCTCTTCGGCGCCAAACACCTCGGCCGCTGTCGGAACCTGCAACTGCGGGTCGGCGTCGGCCCATTGGGCGTAGGCCAGGTAATGCACCGGGAACAGCCGGTAGCCGCCGAGAATCTGCCGGTCCATCTCCTGGGCCAATTGCTTGGTGTCCTCGTAGAACTCGGTGATCGGCGCGGCGAAGTTCACGTGGACCCGGCCCTTGTAGCCGGTGATGCCCTTGGCGATGCTCACGTCGTCCTCGCCTGGCGCCTTGGTGTAGGTGCCGGTGGTGGCGCGGATGTACAACTCGCGGGCCTTGGCCTGGTCGCACGGGTCGTATTCGTAGCTGATCGACACTGGTGTGAGGTTCAGCGACTGGATCACCTCGCCGAACGGCTCGTCCTTGCGGCTCATGTGGAACATCTTGAGGATCGCCGATTCGGTCCGGTCGTCACCGTCCTTGGCCCGCCCTTCGGCCTGGGCGATCCAGATCGAGGCGCAGTCGTTGCGGATCGAATGGTTGATGTACGCCGACAACAATTGGTACGCCGCCATTTTTTCCCGGCGTCCGGTGATGGAGCGGTGCACGATGAAGCTCTTGTTCAGGCGCATCAGGTCGCTGACAAAGGGCTTTTGCAGCAGGTTGTCGCCAATGGCGATGCGCGGCGTCGGCAGGCCGGCGTGGTACACCGCGTAGTTGACGAAGGCCGGGTCCATCACGATATCGCGGTGGTTGGCGATGAACAGGTACGCACTGCCCGACTTGAATTGCTCCACCCCGGTGTAGGTCACGCCATCGGTGGCGCGCTCAATGGTGTGGTCGACGTAGAACTCCACCTTGTCCTGCAACGTGGCGACCGACGTCACACCAGCGAACTCACGGCGCAATCTTTGCGCTATAAGGGGTTTGAGCATCCAGCCGAAGGCGCCGGCCAGGCGTGGGAAGCGGAAGTGGGTGAGGATATCTAGAAACGCCTTGTCGCCGAGCAGCCGTGCCAGCACCGCTGGGACTTCACTGTCGTCGTAAGGTCGGATGGCATCGAATTCGCCCATCATGCTCTCTTGTTGGAAACGGCTAGGGTAAGTAAAGGTTCGATCAAAAAACGACGGGGCACGGTCTGGAAGATAAGCCAGACAAAAATAGCCCTGCAAATAGACCGGCGATTATACGCACAAGTCACCTGGGAGACCGCGATGCTGGAAACCGCTCTGTATGAATGTCCGTATTGTGGCGAGGAAGTGGAGACTTCGGTGGATCTGTCCGGTGGCGATCAGACCTATATCGAGGACTGTCAGGTCTGTTGTCGCCCGATAACTTTTGTACTGCAGGTCCACGGTGAAGAGTGGCATCTCGAGGTCTTTAGCGAAAACGAGTGATGGGGGCGTCCATGCGACGAATCTATGAGCTGGAAAATCTGATGGAAGGCGAGTTGCTCCAAGGCATGCTCGCCAGCGAAGGCATCACGGCGCACCTGGTGGGGCGTGATCTGCTGGGCGGTGCCGGGGAACTGCCGATGCACGGGCTGTTGGGGCTGGCGGTGGAGGACGATCAGGCGCAATACGCCCGGGAGTTGATCGCCGAGTACAATGCCGCGCTGCCATTGCCCGGCGATGAACCGGACAGTTACCCCGGCACGCTGGTCTGCTAGGCTGGCGGCCGTTTGATCAAGAGTCGTGTTGCCCCCATGTGTGGACGTTATGCCCTGTTTCGCTGGAACCCCGCCTTTGCGGCCCTGCCCGGTTTTCCCGCCGATCAGAAGGCCCAATGGAATATTTCGCCCAACGATTCGGTGCTGATGCTGCGGGCCGGCGCCGATGGCCAGCGCGAACTGGCCCGAGCGCGCTGGGGCTTGACGCCACCGTGGCTGACCGACCTGTCCCGCACCCCGGCCCATGCGCGGGCCGAAACCGTGGCCGAGCAGCCGATGTTCCGTGAGGCCTTGCGCCTGCGCCGCTGCCTGCTGCCGGCCAATGGTTTCTATGAATGGCGTGGCGGCACGCGCAAGCGTCCGTACTGGCTGACACCGGGGGAGGGTTCGTCGTTGTTCTTTGCCGCGATCTGGGAGGCGTATCCGGTGCAGGAGCAGGTGTGGCTGAGCACGGCGGTCATCACCCAACCGGCGGCGGGTCAACGTCGGCCATTGATCCTGGACGAAGAAGGCCAGCGCCTGTGGCTCGATCCCGCAACCCCGCTGCATGCCTTGCAAGGGCTGCTGGCCAGCGAACCGGCGCCACTACGCGAGCGAGTGCTGGCCAACATGGTCAATGATCCGAAGCTCAACGGGCCGGAGTGCTTGACCCCGGCTTGAGTTTTGCGGCGATTGTACTGGCCTCATCGCGAGCAGGCTCGCTCCCACAGTGGATTGCTGGTGTACTCAAATTTCCCTTATATCCGCGATCTCTGTGGGAGCGAGCCTGCTCGCGATGGCGTCGTGTCAGTCAACCTCAATGCTGGCTGATCTGTCGTCATCGCGAGCAGGCTCGCTCCCACAATAGATTCGGGGGTTACTCGTGATGCGGTTCACCGAGGAAGGTCAACGAGGTGAATACGCCGCGCGTGGCCACGTCCTTGTCGTCCTTGAGCGCAATTTCCATCTGCGCCGCGATCACGTTCAAGCCTTCGTTGCGCACCAACACCTTGGCCCGGCCTTCCGCGTCAGTTTCCGTCGATACGGTGTTTGGCGCGCTGCGGTAGTCGCCCACCAGCTTCACCCCGGCCGCCGGTTTGCCATCCAGCAGCACCCGTACCGGCAATGACTGGCCCGGCCCGACGGTCAGCGGGTCGACTTCCGGCAGGATCACGAACTTGATCGGTGCAAGCGCCGGCAGTTTTGCCCCCGGCTCATAGATCGCCAGGCTGTACTTGAACGTGTGGGTCGATTCAATCGCTCCGGGCACTTTGCTGCGGCCTTCGTTGATCCACTTCTTGTCGGCGGTCTGCGACCACATGCCGTTGTCCAGCGCCACCGCCAGCACGGCCGGCGGCTTGAGCGGTTGCAGGCGGGCGTGGTCCGGCAGGCGCTCCACGGTGACGGGGATCATCTTGCCGCCCAGGTCATAGGCCCAGGCGCCGCTGACTTTTCGCGCTTTGAAGGCATTGTCTTCGGCACCGTGACCGTAGACCACTTCGATGTTGCCGCGCCGCTGTTCGGTCCACAGGCCATGGGCCGAGGCCTGTGTGGCCAGGAGCAGGCCGAGCAGGGCGAAGGTCTTGGGGTGTTTCATGTCGATTTTCCTTTTATAGCGCGAGGGTGAGACTGACAGTGAAGTTGCGCGGCTCGCCGGGGGTGACCCAGTAGTTGCTGTAGGAGCGCTCGTAGTATTTTTCGTCGAAGACGTTGTTCAGGTTCAGGCCCACGGTGACGTCATCGCTGGCCTTGTAATGGGCCAGCAGGTCGACTGTGTGGTAGGCCGGCAGTTCGAAATCCTTGCCGGCCTCGCCCGAGCGATCCCCAACGTAAGTGAATGCCGCACCGACGTCCGAGCCGCGCAGGTGGCCGTCCTGGAATTCGTAGACCCCCAGCACGCTGCCGCTGTGTTTGGCGACGCCGAGGATCCGGCTGCCGGTGGGAATCTGCTGGTCGCCCTTGGTCACTTCGGCATCGATGTAGGCGAAGGCGCCGATCACCCGTACGGCATCGGTCACTTGCCCGGTGAATTGCAGGTCGATGCCTTGGCTGCGAGCCTTGCCCACGGCCCGGCTGAAGTCGGTCCCGGCGACCGGGCTCAGGACGTTTTCCTTCTCTATATGGAACGCCGCCAGGGTGGTGCTCAGGCGGTCGTCGAACAATTCGCTCTTGATTCCCACTTCATAGCCGACGCCTTCCTCGGGATTGAAAGATTTGCCGTCGGCATCCAGACCGTTATTGGGCTTGAATGAAGTGGAGGCGTTGGCGAACAGACCCACCTGGGGCGTCAGTTGATACAGCAGGCCGGCTCGTTGCGTCAGGGCGTCGTGGCGCTGGCGGCTGGTGCGATCACGGGTGTGGTCGTCGATGCTCTGCTCGAAATGCTCGTAGCGCACGCCGAGCAGGCCCCGCAGTTTGTCGGTGAAGACGATCTGGTCCTGCAGGTTCAGCGCGCGGCTTTGCACATGTTCGAAGAAGTCTGTGCCGGTACGAGCACCATTGGGTTTCGGCTGGTCGTAGATCGGCTGGTAGATGTCGATGGGGTAGGTGCCGCCGCCGATGGTGGTCACGCGCTCGTTCTTGCGGTAGTCCTCATATTCGCTGCCGATCAGCAGTTCGTGCTGCCACGGGCCGAGGTCGAACAGGCCACGCAATTCCAGTTGGGTGATGCTGTCGTGCCAATTGTTGTCACGCTCGCGATAGCGGCGGTTCACCGTATGGCCGTCGGCGTTCAGCGGGCGCGCTTCGGAGGCGAAACCCCAGAGTTCACCCTGTTTGTAATGGCTGGCCAGGCGCAGTTGCCAGGTGTCGTTGAGCTGATGTTCGAGGGCGGCCTGGAGCATGTTGTTGTGATTGTCGATATCGCCGTCGTTGGGTTCGCCTAGAAAGGTCGAGCGGGAAACGCCGCTCCAGCGATTGTCCGGGGCGACGATGCCGCGGTCGAAGGTTGAGCTGTGGCGCACGATTTCGCTTTCCACCAGCAACCGCGTGTCGGGGTTCAACTGCCAACTGATGGAAGGGGCGACGAAGACGCGCTTGCTGTCGACGTGATCGCGAAAGCTGTGATTGTCCTCGACCGCCAGGTTGACCCGCGACAACAAGTGGCCTTCGGTATCCAGTGGCGTGTTGACGTCCAGCGCGGTGCGATAGCGATCCCAACTGCCGGCGCTGGTCTGCAGGGTGGTGAAGGCTTCAGGCTGGGGTTTCTTGGTGACGATGTTTACCGTGCCACCCGGGTCGCCTCGCCCATACAGGCTGGCGGCGGGGCCCTTGAGCACTTCGATGCGTTCGATGTTGGCCGCGTCCGGGGTGCTTGGGTAGCCGCGGTTGGCGCTGAAACCATCCTTGTAGAACTCCGACGTCGTGAAGCCGCGCACGCTGTATTCGTAGAGCGTCAGGCCACCGAAGTTGTTTTGTTTCGACACGCCGCCGGCATATTCCAATGCCCGTTCGACGTTGGTGCTGCCCAGGTCCTTGAGCACGCTTGCGGGAATCACGCTGATCGATTGCGGGATGTCGCGCAGGGCCGTATCGGTTTTGGTGGCACTGGCGGAGCGGGTGGCGCGGTAGCCCGTCACGGGGCCGGTGGGCGATTCGTACTCGGATGTGACGCTGATGGCGTCCAGTTCCACGGGCTGGGTTTCTTCGGCGTAGGCGGGATCGCCGAGCAGACCCAGGGCGAGGCTGGCAACGGAAATCCGTTTCAGGGATGACATGTTATGTTGTTCCAAATTTTAGTATTGAAACAATATAACACTACTAATGAGAATTTATGCTATTCCTGATTTTCAGAAAAAGTAGCGGCAGACGCTGTTTTCGTGGCGAGGGAGCTTGCTCCCGCAGGGCTGCGAAGCAGCCCCAACAGGATTGATGCGATCAGTCTGGGTTTTTGCGGTGGCAGGTTCAGGGCTGCTGTGCAGCCCAGCGGGAGCAAGCTCCCTCGCCACGGGGATGGGGGCTGTTGCGGCTTACTGCTCTTCCTTGACCGCCGCTGGTGCGGGCGGTGGGCGCAGGCCGATTTCAGCGGTGAGCTTGAGCTCCTTGCCGTTGCGCATGACCTGGATGGTCACCTTGTCGGTGGGCTTGATCCGCGCCACCTGGTTCATCGAGCGGCGGCCATCGCCGGCCGGTTCGCCATCGATGCTCAGGATCACATCGCCCAACTGCAGGCCGGCCTTCTGCGCCGGGCCGTCGCGGAAAATCCCCGCCACCACGATACCGGGCCGCCCGGACAAACCGAAGGACTCCGCCAGTTCCTGGGTCAGCGGCTGGACTTCAATCCCCAGCCAGCCGCGAATCACCTGGCCGTGTTCGATGATGGACTTCATCACCTCCATCGCCAGCTTCACCGGAATGGCGAAGCCGATGCCCTGGCTGCCACCGGACTTGGAGAAGATCGCCGTGTTGATCCCGGTAAGGTTGCCGTTGGCATCCACCAGCGCACCGCCGGAGTTGCCGGGGTTGATCGCGGCGTCGGTCTGGATGAAATCCTCGTAGTTGTTCAGGCCCAACTGGTTGCGTCCGGTGGCGCTGATGATGCCCATGGTCACGGTCTGGCCAACGCCGAACGGGTTGCCGATGGCCAGGGTCACGTCGCCGATGCGGATGCTGTCGGAGCGGCCGATGGTAATGGCCGGCAGGTTCTTGAGGTCGATCTTCAGCACCGCGAGATCGGTTTCCGGGTCGCTGCCGATCACCCGGGCCAGGGTCTCACGACCGTCCTTGAGGGCCACCACGATCTGATCGGCACCGCTGGTGACGTGGTTGTTGGTCAAGATATAACCTTCCGGGCTCATGATTACGCCCGACCCCAGGCTCGACTCCATGCGCTTCTGCTTGGGCGAGTTGTCGCCGAAGAAACGCCGGAATTGCGGGTCTTCGAACAGCGGATGGCTGGGTTTGTTGATGACCTTGGTGGTGTACAGGTTCACCACGGCCGGCGCGGCGGTGGTCACGGCATCGGCGTAGGACACCGGCCCCTGTTGCACCGCCTTGCTTTGCGGCGCCTGCTGCAAGTTGACGTCGAGGCTCGGCAGCCCGACCCATTCCGGGTAGCGCTGGATAATCAGTAGAGCGACAAGCACGCCGGCCAACAGCGGCCAGCCGGAAAAACGCAGCGCCTTGAGCATTAAGCACGTCCTACAAAGGTTGCAGGCGGTATGAGACCGCCCATAATGTCGCGCATTATACGAGGCCGCGCGCGCCTCTGAACGGGATATTTAGGAGTCTTTTCATGGCCGTAGCCCTGAGCACCCTGGTCGAAGAAGCGGACCGTTACCTGGCGAGCAGCCGGATTGCCGATTACTGCCCCAATGGCCTGCAGGTCGAAGGCGCGCCCCAGGTGATGCGCATTGTCAGTGGCGTCACCGCCAGCCAGGCTTTGCTCGACGCTGCAGTCGAGGCCGAGGCCGACCTGGTGCTGGTGCATCACGGTTATTTCTGGAAGGGCGAGAACCCCTGTGTCACCGGCATGAAACAACGTCGCCTGAAAACGTTGCTCAAGCATGACATCAGCCTGCTGGCTTATCACTTGCCGTTGGACCTGCACCCCGAGGTGGGCAATAACGTGCAACTGGCCCGTCAGTTGGACATCACCGTCGAGGGACCGCTGGATCCGGACAACCCCAAGATTGTCGGCCTGGTCGGTTCCCTGTCCGAACCGATGACGGCGCGGGACTTTGCGCGCAAGGTCCAGGAAACCATGGGGCGCGAGCCCTTGCTGATCGAAGGCGAGCAGATGATCCGCCGGGTCGGCTGGTGCACCGGCGGCGGCCAGGGCTATATCGACCAGGCCGTGCTGGCAGGCGTCGACCTGTACCTCAGCGGCGAGGCCTCGGAGCAGACATTCCACAGTGCGCGGGAAAACGGCATCAGCTTCATCGCCGCCGGGCACCATGCGACTGAGCGCTATGGTGTGCAGGCGCTGGGCGATTACCTGGCGCGCCGCTTTGCCCTGGAACATATCTTCATCGATTGTCCGAATCCCATCTGACTAACGCTGAACTGAATGTGGAAGCGGGCCTGTGGGAGCAAAGCTTGCTCGCGATAGCGGCGTTGCATGTGCCGACGTCATCGCGAGCAAGCTTTGCTCCCACAGAGTTCACTGGCTCCCACAGAGGGCATTGCAATACCCGAACCACCAGGCATATCCATATGCTGTTTCGATCTAGTTGGCGCCCTGATTAGAAGAGGTCGCTGTGCTAGGATTCCCCGCTCGAACACGGCCCGCTGGCCGTTCATAAGAAAGTTTTCGTGAGTAGCCATGGTCGACAAACTGACGCATCTGAAACAGCTGGAGGCGGAAAGCATCCACATCATCCGCGAGGTGGCCGCCGAGTTCGATAACCCGGTGATGCTGTACTCCATCGGTAAAGACTCCGCCGTGATGCTGCACCTGGCACGCAAGGCGTTCTTCCCCGGCAAGCTGCCGTTTCCGGTGATGCACGTCGACACCCGCTGGAAATTCCAGGAAATGTACAAGTTCCGCGATCGCATGGTCGAGGAGCTGGGCCTGGACCTGATCACTCACGTGAACCCGGATGGCGTGGCCCAGGGCATCAACCCGTTCACCCACGGCAGTGCCAAGCACACCGACATCATGAAGACCGAAGGCCTCAAGCAGGCCTTGGACAAATATGGTTTCGACGCCGCGTTCGGCGGTGCCCGTCGCGATGAAGAGAAATCCCGTGCCAAGGAGCGCGTGTACTCGTTCCGCGACAGCAAGCACCGCTGGGACCCGAAGAACCAGCGTCCGGAGCTGTGGAACGTCTACAACGGCAAGGTCAACAAGGGCGAGTCGATCCGCGTGTTCCCGTTGTCGAACTGGACCGAGCTGGACATCTGGCAGTACATCTACCTCGAAGGCATCCCGATCGTGCCGCTGTACTTCGCCGCCGAGCGTGAAGTGATCGAGAAGAACGGCACGCTGATCATGATCGACGACGAGCGCATCCTTGAGCACCTGTCCGACGAAGACAAGGCCCGCATCGTCAAGAAGAAAGTGCGTTTCCGTACCCTTGGCTGCTACCCGTTGACGGGCGCGGTGGAGTCCGAGGCCGAAAGCCTGACGGACATCATCCAGGAAATGCTCCTGACGCGAACTTCCGAGCGCCAGGGCCGGGTCATCGACCACGATGGCGCAGGCTCGATGGAAGATAAAAAACGTCAAGGTTATTTCTAAGGGGCTGTCATGTCGCATCAATCTGATTTGATCAGCGAGGACATCCTCGCCTACCTGGGCCAGCACGAGCGTAAAGAGCTGCTGCGCTTTTTGACCTGCGGTAACGTCGACGACGGCAAGAGCACCCTGATCGGGCGCCTGCTGCACGACTCCAAGATGATCTACGAAGATCACCTGGAAGCCATCACCCGCGATTCGAAGAAAGTCGGCACCACCGGTGACGACATCGACCTGGCATTGCTGGTCGATGGCCTGCAGGCCGAGCGCGAGCAAGGCATCACCATCGACGTTGCGTACCGTTACTTCTCCACCGCCAAGCGCAAATTCATCATCGCCGATACGCCCGGCCATGAGCAGTACACCCGCAACATGGCCACCGGTGCTTCCACCTGTGACCTGGCGATCATCCTGGTAGACGCCCGCTACGGCGTGCAGACCCAGACCCGTCGCCACAGCTTCATTGCCTCGTTGCTGGGCATCAAGCACATCGTCGTGGCCATCAACAAGATGGACCTCAAGGACTTCGACCAGGGTGTGTTCGAGTCGATCAAGGCTGACTACCTGAAGTTCGCCGAAGGCTTGAAGATGAAGCCCACCAGCATGCACTTCGTGCCGATGTCTGCCCTCAAGGGTGACAACGTGGTGAACAAGTCCGAGCGCTCGCCGTGGTACACCGGCCAGTCGCTGATGGAAATCCTCGAGACCGTGGAAGTGGCGGGTGACCGTAACTTCACCGACCTGCGCTTCCCGGTGCAGTACGTCAACCGTCCGAACCTGAACTTCCGCGGCTTCGCCGGCACCCTCGCCAGCGGCATCGTGCACAAGGGTGACGAAGTGGTGGTGCTGCCGTCGGGCAAGAGCAGCCGCGTGAAGTCCATCGTCACCTTCGAAGGCGAGTTGGAGCACGCCGGTCCTGGTCAAGCGGTGACGCTGACCATGGAAGACGAGATCGACATCTCCCGTGGCGACCTGCTGGTGCATGCCGACAACGTGCCGCCGGTGACCGACAGCTTCGAAGCGATGCTGGTGTGGATGGCCGAAGAACCGATGCTGCCGGGCAAGAAATACGACATCAAGCGCGCCACCAGCTACGTGCCGGGCTCGATTGCCAGCATCGTCAACAAGGTTGACGTGAACACCCTGGAAGAGGGACCGGCCAGCGCGTTGCAGCTCAACGAAATCGGCAAGGTGAAGATCGCCCTCGATGCACCGATCGCCCTGGACGGTTACGAGAGCAACCGCACCACCGGCGCGTTCATCGTCATCGATCGTCTGACCAACGGCACGGTCGGCGCCGGCATGATCGTCGCCCAGCCGCTGGCCCATGGCAGCAGCACGCACCACGGCAAACTGGCTCATGTGTCGGTTGAAGAACGCGCCCAGCGCTTCGGCCAGCAACCGGCCACGGTCTTGTTCAGTGGCCTGTCGGGCGCCGGCAAGAGCACGCTGGCCTATGCGGTGGAACGCAAGTTGTTCGACCTGGGCCGTGCAGTCTTCGTCCTCGATGGCCAGAATCTGCGCCATGACTTGAACAAAGGCCTGCCGCAGGACCGTGCCGGGCGCACCGAGAACTGGCGTCGTGCGGCCCACGTTGCCCGTCAGTTCAACGAGGCCGGCTTGCTGACCCTCGCTGCGTTCGTTGCGCCGAATGCCGAAGGGCGTGAGCAGGCCAAGGACCTGATCGGTCGGGAGCGTTTGCTGACGGTCTATGTCCAGGCCTCGCCAGCGGTCTGCGCCCAGCGTGATCCGCAAGGGCTGTACGCCGCTGCTGGTGACAACATCCCGGGCGAATCCTTCCCGTATGACGTGCCGCTGGATGCCGACCTGGTGATCGACACCCAGTCGCTGACGCTGGAAGAAAGCGTCAAGCAGGTGCTGGATCTGCTGCGCAAGCGTGGAGCGATCTAACCAACGCGGCAGTCAATAAAAAGCCCGCAGGTGAGCAATCATCTGCGGGCTTTTCATTTATCTGGAGCCAACTCGGTTAACTGTGGGAGCGAGCCTGCTCGCGATAGCGGTGGGTCAGTCTCCATTTATCCACGCTGAGACACCGCAATCGCGAGCAGGCTCGCTCCCACAAGGGATTCAGTGGCGGTTCGGATACTCGCGATGCATCTGCGCAAGCAGCGCATCCTTGTCCTGCCACAACTGGTTGATCCAGCCCTGGAACTCCAGGCGGTACACACCGTCCTGATCGTAGTTCTTGCCAATGAACTGCGGCGGGATCTTCAGTTCCTGGAAATGCACCACCACCTCTTCCACGTTGCCGCAGAGCAAATCCCAATACCCTGGACGACCGCTCGGATAATGGATCGTCACGTTGATGATCGACTCCAGTTGCTCACCCATGGCGTCGAGTACAAACGCGATGCCGCCGGCCTTGGGCTTGAGCAGGTAGCGAAACGGTGACTGCTGCTGGGCATGTTTGCCTTCGGTGAAGCGCGTGCCTTCGACGAAGTTGAAGATGCCCACCGGATTGTCGCGAAACTTCGCGCAGGTCTTGCGGGTGGTTTCCAGGTCCTTGCCCTTCTTTTCCGGATGTTTTTCCAGGTACGCCTTGGAATAGCGCTTCATGAACGGGAACCCCAGCGCCCACCAGGCCAGGCCGATCACCGGCACCCAGATCAGCTCCTGCTTGAGGAAAAACTTCAATGGCCGGATGCGCCGGTTCAGCACGTACTGCAACACCATGATGTCGACCCAGCTCTGGTGGTTGCTGGTGACCAGGTATGAGTGCTGGTAGTCCAGCCCTTCCAGGCCGCTGAGGTGCCAGCGGGTGCGGCGTAGCAGGTTCATCCAGGCCTTGTTGTTGCTGATCCAGGTTTCGTGGATGTGGCCCATCAACCAGTCGGTGCAGCGCTGGGCAGCGGGGAAGGGCAGTAGCAGTTTGAAAATCGCCACGATGAACAACGGCGTGCAGCAGGCGATGGTATTGAGCGCCAACAGCAGCGAGGCAATCACGCCCCGCAGTGGGACAGGCAGGAAATCCAGCATTTAAATATCCAGGGGGCGGTTGGCGGCTTGGATCGCAGTCAGGGCGATGGTGTATACGATGTCGTCGACCTGGGCGCCACGCGGCAAGTCGTTCACCGGTTTGCGCAGGCCTTGCAGCATCGGCCCGAGGCTGACGCAATCGGCGCTGCGTTGCACGGCCTTGTGGGTGGTGTTGCCGGTGTTCAGGTCCGGGAAGATGAATACCGTCGCCCGACCGGCCACCTGGCTGTTGGGTGCCAGTTGCCGCGCCACGGTTTCGTTGGCGGCGGCGTCGTATTGCAAGGGGCCGTCGATCAGCAAGCCGTGTTGCGCCTCGTGGGCCAGCAAGGTGGCTTCGCGGACTTTCTCCACTTCCTCGCCACTGGCTGACTCGCCGCTGGAATAGCTGAGCATCGCCACCCGTGGGGTGATGCCGAACGCGGCGGCCGAGTCGGCGCTTTGCAGGGCAATTTCCGCCAGTTCCGCGGCGCTGGGGTGCGGGTTCATCACGCAGTCGCCATACACCAGCACTTCTTCGGGGAACAGCATGAAAAACACCGAAGACACGAGGGAGCAACCCGGCGCGGTCTTGATCAGTTGCAGGGCCGGACGGATGGTGTTGGCAGTGGAGTGGATGACCCCGGACACCAGCCCGTCCACCTCGTCCAGGGCCAGCATCATGGTGCCGATCACCACGGTATCTTCCAACTGCTGCTCGGCCATCGGTGCGTTCAGGCTTTTGCTTTTGCGCAACCTCACCATCGGTTCCACGTAACGCTCGCGAATCGAATCGGGGTCGAGAATCTCCAGCCCTGGCGGCAACTCGATGCCTTGGGCACGGGCCACCGCCTCGACGTCGGCCGGTTTGGCCAGCAACACGCAGCGGGCAATGCCCCGGGCCTGGCAAATGGCGGCGGCCTGGACGGTCAACGGTTCGCTGCCTTCGGGCAGCACGATGCGCTTGTTGGCAGCCTGGGCGCGCTGGATCAGTTGATAGCGGAACACGGCCGGCGACAGACGCATTTCCCGTGGCGTGCCGCAGCGCTGGTGCAGCCAGTTGGCGTCCAGGTGGCTGGCGACAAAATCGGTGATGATCTCCGCACGTTCGCGGTCATCGATAGGAATTTCCTTGTTCAGTCCGTTGAGCAGGTTGGCGGTGTCATAGGAGCCGGTGCTCACCGACAGCACCGGCAGCCCGGCCTGCAAGGCGCCTCGGCACAGGTCCATGATGCGTGGGTCGGGCAGGGTATCGCTGGTCAGCAGCAAGCCGGCCAGCGGCACACCGTTGAGCGCTGCCAGGCTCACCGCGAGGATGATGTCGTCGCGATCGCCGGGAGTCACCACCAGCACGCCGGGCTTGAGCAGCTCCACGGTGTTGCGCATGGTGCGCGCGCAAATGATGATGTTGCTCATGCGCCGGGTTTCGTAGTCGCCGGCATTGAGCACCTGGGCGCCCATCAGGTCGGCCACGTCGCGGGTGCGCGGGGCGTTGAGTTCAGGGCGAAACGGGATGCAACCGAGCAGGCGGAAATCGCCGCTGCGCAACAGCGGCGAGTGCTCCTTGAGGCGTGCGGAAAACGCCTCCATGCTTTCGTCGGCGCGGACCTTGTTCAGGATCACCCCGAGGACTTTCGGATCTTTCGGCCCACCGAACAGTTGCGCCTGCAATTCCACCCGGCCGGACAGCTCGGCCAGCACTTCGTTTTCTGGCGCCGACACCAGGATGACTTCGGCGTCCAGGCTCTTGGCCAGGTGCAGGTTGACCCGGGCGGCGTAGCTGGCGCTGCGGGTCGGGACCATGCCTTCGACCACCAGCACGTCTTTGCCGATGGCGGCCTGTTGGTAAAGGGTGATGATTTCTTCCAGCAACTCATCGAGCTGGCCGTCGCCGAGCATGCGCTCGACATGCGCCAGGCCCAGGGGCTGTGGCGGCTTGAGGCCGTGGGTACGGGCCACCAGTTCAGTGGAGCGCTCCGGCCCGGTATCACCGGGGTGAGGCTGGGCAATGGGTTTGAAAAAGCCGACTTTCAGCCCGGCTCGTTCGAGGGTACGCACCAGCCCGAGGCTGATGGAGGTCAGACCCACACCAAAATCGGTGGGCGCGATAAAAAAAGTTTGCATGCGGATTCTCTAAAGGTGCATGGCAAGGGCGAGGCTATAACTGCCGTCTACCGTCAATTCAGTCGCCAAGGTTATCGCTAACCGGGCCCTGCGCGCACCAGCCGCAATCAAAGGGCTGGCCTATTTTTTCAACGCGTTGCGCCGGATCCAGCACCCAGGCCCGGGACTGCCACGGCGGCTGGTGGCGCAGATGCTGGGTGTGGCCACAGGACAGCTCGGCCACCCAGTGTCCGTCCTCGTCCTGATGCAAACCCGTGACCGTCGGTCTGTTCGAGCAGGCCCGTTTGTCCGGGTTCCGTTCGCTTTCGGGCAAATCCTTGTTTAGACTTGTCCGTTCTTCATTCTTATGCAAAAGGTCTCGCCCCATGCTGATCGCCGCCAATAAGGCTGTCTCCATCGACTATACCCTGACCAACGACGCTGGTGAGGTCATCGACAGCTCTGCCGGCGGCGCTCCGCTGGTCTACCTGCATGGCGCAGGCAACATCATCCAGGGTCTGGAAAAAGCCCTGGAAGGTAAAACGGTCGGTGACGACCTGAACGTTACCGTCGAACCGGAAGACGCCTATGGCGAGTACTCCGCCGAACTGGTCAGCACCCTGAGCCGCAGCATGTTCGAAGGCGTGGATGAGCTGGAAGTGGGCATGCAGTTCCACGCCTCGGCGCCCGATGGCCAGATGCAGATCGTCACCATCCGCGACCTGGAAGGCGACGACGTCACCGTTGACGGCAACCACCCGTTGGCCGGCCAGCGCTTGAACTTCAAAGTCAAGATCGTCGACATCCGTGATGCCAGCCAGGAAGAAATCGCTCATGGTCACGTCCATGGCGAAGGTGGTCATCACCACTGATTTCTGCGCTACGCTCAAGTGACCAGTGAACTGAAAAGGCGCCATGCGGCGCCTTTTTAGTCGGTTGCTGTTAGCATCACCCATGGCTGTTTCGAAAAGATCCGCAAACCTGGAGTTCGTCATGAGTGCTTTTCACGACCTTAAACTCAAAGCCCTGGATGGTCAGGAGCTTGCTCTGGCACCGTTCAAGGGGCAAGTCGTGCTGGTGGTCAACGTCGCCTCCAAATGTGGCCTGACGCCTCAGTACGCGGCGCTGGAAAATCTCTATCAGCAATACAAGGCCAAAGGCTTTACCGTCCTGGGCCTGCCCTGCAATCAGTTCGCCGGGCAAGAGCCCGGGACCGAGCAGGAAATCCAGGAGTTTTGCAGCCTCAACTATGGCGTGACGTTCCCGCTGTCCAGCAAGCTGGACGTGAACGGTCATGATCGTCACCAGTTGTACCGCTTGCTCGCGGGCGAGGGGGCCGAGTTTCCCGGGGACATTACCTGGAACTTCGAAAAATTCCTCCTCGGCAAGGACGGCCGGGTGTTGGCGCGATTCTCACCGCGCACGGCGCCGGATGATCCTGCCGTGATCCAGGCGATCGAAAAAGCGCTGAGCTGAAGCCAGGCACTGGACTTCGTGGCGAGGGAGCTTGCTCCCGCTCGGTTGCGCAGCAACCGCAAAAAAGGGGCCGCTACGCAGCCCAGCGGGAGCAAGCTCCCTCGCCACAGATGTCGCATTGAGCCATCGCCTCACTGCTCCCTTTTGATCCTTAATCATTCAAATCAATAGTGCTACCCAGCGCTGTCCATGCTCCATATTATCGTCGTCATATCCGACCTGTGACTTCGTCCCGTGGAGTGCCTCATGCCTGCAAAAGCCCTGTTCAAACCTTTCCACCTCGGCGCGTTCGAGTTGTCGACCCGGGTGGTGATGGCGCCGATGACCCGTTCCTTTTCGCCCGGTGGCGTACCCAATGCCAAGGTGGTCGAGTATTACCGTCGCCGCGCGGCGGCTGGGGTCGGCCTGATCATCACCGAGGGCACGACGGTCGGGCACAAGGCTTCCAACGGCTACCCGAACGTGCCGCATTTCTATGGCGATGCGGCTTTGGCCGGCTGGAAGAAAGTGGTGGATGCAGTGCACGCCGAAGGCGGCAAGATCGTTCCGCAGTTGTGGCATGTGGGCAACGTGCGCCGCCTTGGCATCGAGCCGGATGCCAGCGTGCCGGGTTATGGCCCGAGCGAGAAACTCAAGGACGGCCAGGTGGTGGTCCACGGCATGACCCAGACCGATATCGACGAGGTCATCGCTGCGTTTGCCCAAGCGGCAAAAGATGCCCAGGGCATCGGCATGGACGGCGTGGAAATCCACGGTGCCCACGGCTACCTGGTGGACCAGTTCTTCTGGGAAGGCAGCAACCAGCGTACCGACGGTTACGGCGGCACCCTGGCCAACCGCTCGCGCTTTGCGATCGAATTGATCCGTGCCGTGCGCGCCGCGGTGGGCGAGGGTTTCCCGATCATTTTCCGGTTCTCCCAATGGAAGCAGCAGGATTACACCGCGCGCCTGGTGCAGAGCCCCGAAGCCCTGGGCGAATTCCTCAAGCCGTTGTCCGACGCCGGCGTGGATATTTTCCATTGCTCGACACGGCGCTTCTGGGAGCCGGAGTTCGACGGTTCCGAACTGAACCTGGCCGGCTGGACCCGCAAACTCACCGGCAAGCCCACCATCACTGTCGGCAGCGTCGGCCTGGATGGCGAGTTCCTGCAGTTCATGGTCAACACCGACAAAGTCGCGCAACCGGCCAGCCTGGAGAAGCTGCTGGAGCGCCTGAACAATGATGAGTTCGACCTGGTGGCGGTGGGGCGCGCGCTGCTGGTGGATCCGGACTGGGCGCAAAAAGTGCGTGAGGGGCGCGAGCAGGAGATCTTGCCATTCAGTCGTGAGGCGTTGATGACCCTGGTTTAAGCGGCGCCTTCCAGGGCCTCATCGCGGGCAAGCCTTGCTCCCACAGGATTATCAGCTGTTCACAAGTAATGTGTTCACTGAAGTCCCATGTGGGAGCAAGGCTTGCCCGCGATGCTTTTCAGCGTGGTGATACTGCTTGTGGCAACGGCAGTTCGCTCTGACAAACCCCGCGCAACTGCGCCTCGAACTGCTCGATCACCGACGCCCAGCCCTGGCGGCTGGCGTGTTGGCGGGCATTGAGCCGCACGCACCGTAAGGCCTCGCGCTCATCCAGCAACCAGCGGGCCGCGTCGCAGAAGGCTTCTTCATCCCCCGGCATTGCAAGTACGCCGTTGTAACCATGACGGATGTGTTGCGCCGCCGCGGCCTGATCGTAGGCCACCACGCCCAGCCCGGACGCCAGCGCCTCCAACACCACGTTGCCGAAGGTTTCGGTCAGGCTCGGAAAGACAAACACATCCCCGGACGCATAATGGCTGGCCAGCGCTTCGCCGCGTTGCGAGCCACAAAAGATCGCTTCAGGCAGTTCCTGCTCCAGCGCGGACCTTTGCGGGCCGTCGCCGACCACCACCAGTTTCATCCGTCGCTGCGGGAAAGCGCTGCACAGTGTGGCGAAACAGCGCTTGAGCAACCCGAGGTTTTTCTCTGGTGCCAGGCGTCCGACATGGATCACGGCGATGTCGTCGTCGCCCAGGCCCCACGCCTCACGCAGGCTCGCTGAACGCTTGATCGGATGGAACAGTTGACTGTCCACGCCGCGAGACAGCAGTGCCACGCGCTCGAAGTGGCGTCGCTCCAGTTCCAGGCGCTGGCTGAGGCTGGGCACCAAGGTCAGGCTGGAGCGGTTGTGAAACCAGCGCAGGTAATGGGTGAGCCCGCGACTCAACAGCCCGAGGCCGTACTGCTGGGTGTATTGCTGGAAGTTGGTGTGGAAACCACTGACCACCGAGATGCCCAGGCGTCGTGCCGCGCGCAGTGCCGACAAACCCAGCGGCCCTTCGGTGGCGATGTACAGTACGTCCGGACGATGGCGTTTCCAGCGCCTGAGCAGTTTGTGCATGGACGCCTGGCCCCATTGCAAACCCGGATAGCCCGGTAGCGGCCAGCCCCGGCACAGCAGCAACTGCTCGTCACTGGCCTGGCGTCGGTCGTCGACCTGGCGAGGCCGTATCAGTTCGACTTGATGCCCACGGGCACGCAGGCCGTCGTACAGGCGGCCCAGGGTATTGGCCACGCCATTGATTTCCGGCGGGAAGGTTTCAGTGATCAGGGTAATGTGCAGGGGTGTGGTCATGACCCCAGTGTCGACCGGGGCCATTTCGTCATTGTGACGCCAGGATGATGGATTTGTGACCGACTCAGCCCTGCCGGGCCAACGCGGTCTCGGCGCCTTGCTCGCGCACCCAGAACAACGTCGCCCCAGCCACCGCCGCCGGCATCATCAGGATGTTCACCACCGGGATCAGCAGCACCAGGTACACGCTGCCGCCAAAGCCCAGGCTCTGCCAGCGTTTTTCCCGCAGCCAGGCGAGCATCTCGTTCCAGCCCAGCTTGTGGTTGTCCGCCGGGTAGTCGATGTACTGGATCGCCATCATCCACACGCCGAACAGCAGCCACAGCGGTGCCGCCACCAGGTTGACCACAGGGATGAACGACAGCACGAACAGCCCCAGGGCACGGGGCAGGAAGTAGCCAAGCTTGCGCGCTTCCCGGCCAAGGGTACGCGGGATCATGGCGATCAACTCGCCCCAACTGAACGCCGGGAAGTCGTCTGTGCCGCGGACGACCACTTCGACTTTCTCCGCGAGAAAACCGTTGAACGGTGCGGCGATGATGTTGGCGAGCATGGTGAAGGTGAAAAACACCATCAGTACGACGAGCACCACGAACAGCGGCCAGAGAATGTAGCTGAGGAAACTCAGCCAGTCCGGCAGCGACGGCATCAGCGTATCGACCCACAGGCTGAACTGATGGCCGGCCAGGTAAATCAAGCCGACGAACAGCACCAGGTTGATCGCCAGGGGCAAGAGCACGAACAGGCGCAGGCCCGGGCTCAAGACCAGCTTGAGGCCTTCTCGCAAATATTGCGGGCCGGACAGGACGGGGGCGGGCATAGGTGGCTCCGAGCGAAGGTGAACGCGCCGACCTTACCGGCTTTGCCCCGCCTGGGAAAGCGGCGACATGGCGTGTAACAACGTTTCTTGCGCTGAAGGCGCCTATTGGAAGGACCGCTGGGCATAGAGCTCACCTATGAGCTGGATTGTTAAACCGTATTTCCTTAATCTTCGCTCCCTCGATACGCTGCACCCATTCTTTTTCAGGACTGTCGAAACCAGCCTTCCCCAAGTGCGTCAACGGTCCTTTTTTATTCACGCCGCTCACCCGGCGTTCCGGCCCTCAAGGTCCGGTCAACAGGAGCAGGTCATGTCTGAAGTGCGTCATTCGCGAGTGATTATTCTCGGTTCCGGCCCTGCCGGTTACAGCGCTGCGGTTTATGCGGCCCGTGCCAACCTCAAGCCGCTGCTGATCACCGGCATGCAGGCCGGCGGTCAATTGACCACCACCACCGAAGTCGACAACTGGCCGGGCGACGTCCACGGCCTGACCGGCCCGGCGCTGATGGAGCGCATGAAAGAACACGCCGAGCGTTTCGAGACCGAAATCGTTTTCGACCACATCAATGCCGTGGATTTCGCCGCCAAGCCCTACACCCTGACCGGCGACAGCGCGACCTACACCTGCGATGCCCTGATCATCGCCACCGGTGCCAGCGCTCGTTACCTGGGCCTGCCGTCGGAAGAAGCCTTCATGGGCAAAGGTGTTTCCGCCTGCGCCACCTGCGACGGTTTCTTCTACCGCAACAAGCCAGTGGCAGTGGTCGGTGGCGGCAACACCGCGGTCGAGGAAGCGCTGTACCTGGCGAACATCGCCAGCACGGTCACCCTGATCCACCGTCGCGAAACCTTCCGCGCCGAGAAGATCCTGATCGACAAGCTCAATGCCCGCGTGGCCGAAGGCAAGATCATCCTCAAGCTCAACGCGACCCTGGACGAAGTGCTGGGCGACAACATGGGCGTGACCGGTGCCCGCCTGAAAAACAACGACGGCAGCTTTGACGAGATCAAGGTTGACGGCGTCTTCATCGCCATCGGCCACACCCCGAACACCTCGCTGTTCGAAGGCCAGCTGGAACTCAAGGACGGCTACCTGGTGGTCAAGGGTGGGCGCGACGGTAACGCTACCGCTACCAGCGTCGAAGGTATCTTCGCGGCCGGCGACGTGGCTGACCACGTCTACCGCCAAGCCATCACCTCGGCCGGCGCCGGCTGCATGGCGGCCCTGGACACCGAGCGCTACCTGGATGGCCTGCAGAACGCTTCGTTCTGATCCATCCGCATAAAAAAACCGGCTTCGGCCGGTTTTTTTACTTAGGCTCCACGCAAACCTGTGGGAGCGGGCTTGCTCGCGAATGCGGTGTGTCAGTCAACACTGTGCTGGCTGATCCCCCGCATTCGCGAGCAAGCCCGCTCCCACAAGTTTTTGGTGTGATCAGAAACACCGCATTTCAGGCCAACTTAGCCAGGCACGCTTCCAGAATATCCAAGCCCTCTTCCAGCACCGCCGCCTCGGTCGTCAACGGCGCCAGCAGCCGAATGATATGCCGCGATTTACCACTGGGCATCAGCAGCAAGCCCGACTCCCGTGCCAGGGCCAGCAACTGCGTCAGTTGTGCCGAGGCCGGTGTGCCGTCGGCGTGGGCCAGTTCTATACCGCGCATCGCGCCGACGCCGGTCAGGCGGCCGAGGTAGGGCGTTAGCCCACGACGCCGCCAGGATTCGTAGCGGCTGACGATCGCCTCTTCCTGTTGCGAGCCCCAGGCGTGCAGGTTGGCGTCGGTCATTTCATCCAGGGTCGCCAGGGCGGCGGCGCAGGCGATGGGGTTGCCGGAATAAGTGCCGCCCAGGCCGCCCTTGGGCAGGTTGTCCAGCAGCGCCTTGCGTCCCACCACAGCCCCCAGAGGCACGCCGCCGGCAATACTTTTGCCCAGCAGAATCAGGTCTGGTTCGATGCCCAGTCGCGAGAACGCAAAGCGTTGGCCGGTGCGGCCGAAGCCGGACTGGATCTCATCGATGATCAGCGCAATGCCCTTCTCGTCGCAGAACTGTCGCAGGGCCTGGGCGAAGGCTATGTCCATCGCCAGGAAGCCGGCTTCGCCCTGCACCGGTTCGACAATGAAACAGGCCACGTCACTCACATCGATCTCGACGCTGAACAGCCGCTCCATGGCCTTCAAGGCCTCTTCGCAGGTTACGCCGTTGTCCTGGCTGGGGTAGGGCAGGTGATACACCGGCCCGGGCAATACGCCGACTTTCTGTTTGTAGGGCGCGACCTTGCCGTTGAGGTTGAGGGTCGCCAGGGTGCGGCCGTGAAAAGCACCGTCAAACGCGATCACAGCGGTACGGCCCGTGGCACCACGCACGATCTTCAAGGCGTTTTCTGCCGCCTCGGCGCCGCTGTTGGTGAGCATGCCGCTGACCGGGTAATCCACCGGGACAAACGTCGCCAGGCGCTCCATCAACTCAATGTAGGGGGCGTGGGGAGCGGCATTGAAGGCGTAGTGAGTCAGCCGGGTCGCTTGTTCACGGATCGCCTCGACGATGCGTGGATGACAATGGCCGAGGTTCAACACACCGATGCCGCCGACGAAATCGATGTAGCGTTTACCGTTGGTGTCCCAGACCTCGGCATTTTTGCCATGGCTGAGGCTGACGGGATGCACGATGGAGATCGACTGGCTGATGGTTTCGCTGCTCATGGATGACGGCTCGGACGGAGGAGAAATTTCCGTTATCTAAGCCGCGAGCAGAGGGGGGCGGCAAACGAAATAAAGTTGCCGGGTCAATCTTAAAAGTCGGGATGTGGTGAGGTGCCACTGACTTGGGATGTGCACTGTGGCGAGGGAGCTTGCTCCCGCTGGGGCGCGAAGCGGTCCCGAAACCTGGCAACCCGGAGTGTCAGGCAAATTGAGTTTGACTGTTTGGGGCTGCTGCGCAGCCCAGCGGGAGCAAGCTCCCTCGCCACAAAAGCGGACCCCGTCACAAAAGCGGGACGATCAGCGCCGTTGCAGCGGCTGCGCCTCGAATTGCACACCCGCCAGCCCATGGACCATCAGCGCGCGGATATTGCCGTGATCACTGCCCTCGGGCGTGGCCAGCACCGACCGGTAGTGTTCGCCAAACGCCAGCAGCGCTTCTTCATCGCTCAGGCCTTCGAGCAGGGCCAGGCCCAGGGTCTTGCACGAGCCTTCGTTCTGCCCGGCGGCGTTGTGCACGCCGCCGTTGTCGAAGGCCTGGGGCTGGTAGTCGTAGTAGGCGGCGATAAAGGCCAGGGTGTCGGCGAAGGCATGTTCGCCGCTCTTGAGGCGGGTACGCAGGGTATTGAGATCAGGCATCGGGTTTTCCTTTGGCGAACGCCGCCTGTTGTTCGGCGCTGGCTTCTTTCTGGTATTGGGCTTTCCACTCGGCGTACGGCATGCCATAGACCACTTCGCGGGCGTCGTCGAGGCTGACCTCGATCTGGCGTTCATCGGCGGCGGCCTTGTACCACTTGGACAGGCAGTTGCGGCAGAAGCCGGCGAGGTTCATCAGGTCGATGTTCTGCACATCCTTGCGGCTGTCCAGGTGGGCAACCAGCCGACGGAAAGCGGCGGCTTCGAGCTCGAGGCGTTGTTGGTCGTTCATGATGGTCTCTGACGAACAGCTTCAAGCGGCGTGCTTCAAGCTGTGGGATGGATTGCAGTGACGACAAGCTTACCGCTTGAGGGCTGCGTCTGAAAACGCGCCGCTCAGCGGCTTGCCGCAAGGGTAATCGACACCGACTCGGCGAATCGCAAGGCGTGGGGCTTGTCGACTTCGACTTCGGCGTACAGCACCGACTCGTTGGCCATGACCAGGTCGAGCAATTCCTGGGTCAGGCGTTCGAGCAGGGCGAAGCGGTTGCCTTCCACGTGGGCGATGATTGCCTTGGTAATGGTGCGGTAGTTCAGCGCATGGTCGATGTCGTTGTCGCGCACCGCCTCCTGGGCGGCGTAGAGGATGGTCAGGTTGATCAACACATCCTGCTTGTTGAGGATTTCATCCTCGTTGATCCCGATGAAGGTGCGCAGACGCAGGTCCTTGACCTTGATGCGTGCCATGGCTGGCTGAAGTTGTGGCATTTACTTGCTCCGTCGAATCAATTGCAGGAACTCCTGGCGCGTGGTGCTGGAATCGCGAAAAGCGCCGAGCATCACCGAGGTGTTCATGGTCGAGTTCTGTTTTTCGACACCGCGCATCATCATGCACATGTGCTGGGCCTCGATCACCACCGCCACGCCAGCGGCCTGGGTGACTTGCTGCACCGCGTCGGCGATTTGCCGGGTCAGGTTCTCCTGGATTTGCAGGCGGCGGGCGAACATGTCCACCAGCCGGGCGATCTTCGACAGCCCCAGGACCTTGCCCGTAGGAATATAAGCCACATGGGCCTTGCCGATGAAGGGCAACAGGTGATGTTCGCAGAGTGAATAGAGTTCGATGTCGGCGACGATGATCATTTCATCGCTGTCAGAGGCGAACAGCGCGCCATTGACGATCTGCTCGACGCTTTGTTCATAACCATGGCAAAGGTACTGCATGGCCTTGGCGGCACGAGCCGGGGTATCGAGCAGCCCCTCGCGCTCGGGGTTTTCCCCCAGGCCGATGAGGATCTCGCGGTAGTTCTGGGGCAGGGATAGCGTCATGGTGCATCCTCGAAACAAGGCTATTTGACGTGCCGCCCGCCGTTGACGGTCAGGGTCGTGCCGGTGACATAAGGGTTGTCCAGCAGATAACGCAGGCTCTGGTAGATCACTTCGCTGCCGGGTTCGATACCCAGCGCGGACTTGGCCAGGGCCTTGGCGCGGTAAGTCGCGTCGTCCTCGGGGTTGAACAGTAGCAGGGCAGGGGCGATGCCGTTGACCTTGATCGCCGGTGCGAACTTCGCCGCGAACGACAGTGTCAGGCTTTCCAGGCCAGCCTTGGTGGCGCAGTAGGCGATATGCCGGGCGCTGCCCTTGCGGGTCACGTCATCGCTGATGTGCACGATATCTGCCGGCGTTGAACGCTGCAGTAGCTCTGCGCTGTGCAGGTTGATCAGGTATGGCGCGAGCATGTGCACGCCGAACATGGCGTTGAGGGCCGCCGCTTCGCTGCCCGGACTTTCGGCCAGCCAGGCCGAGGCGTTGTGCACGATGGCGCGCAGCCGGTCGGTGTGCTGCTTGAGTTGTTCGATAAAGGCCAGGATCCCCGCTTCGCTGGATAAGTCGGCGAACAGCATCACCGCGCCCAGGTCCCGCAGCGTCTGCACGCCCGGGCGTTCGGTGCGATAGGTCGCAATCACCGGTTGCCCGTCTTCCAGCAATCGCCGGGCGCAATGCAGGCCGACGCGCTGGGCTGCGCCAGTGATCAGGATCGGAGCGGTGGCGCTGGACATAGGACGACTCGGTTCGCGGCAAGAGCAAAACTATAACAGCGCCGCAGGGTGTGTCCTATGTACAAAGGTGAATCCAGTGCTGTCTTGTGGGAGCATCAGTGATTCTGAGTCGCCGGCAACCTTCGCTGCGGCGCGCCGTTGAGCCAGTTCGCCAGCAGATGGGTCGACATCGGGATAAACAGGTAGACCATCAGCGGCGTCAGGATCAGCGTGCTGATGAACACGCGGCTCAACAAACCCAGTTCGCCCAGCAGCGGCCCCAACAGGAAATTGAACAACAGCGACACGGGAAAGAACGCGAGCCAGATGGCCACGGCCTGTTTCCAACGGGGCGGACGCTGGCCGATCGTGCCAAACCAGCCATCGATGCCACGTACCCGGTGTTCGGAGGGATGGGCAAACAGATCGCTGCCCCGTCCCAGCCAGGCCGTGCGTGAGGCGGAGTGTTCCCAGGCGTGCAGCGTCTGCTCGTCGGCAAAACGGAAGATAATCTGGAATTCATCGTCCTGGGGCGGTGGCGCGAGTACGCCGGAACCCAGGTAGCCGGGAAAATCGGTGGCCAGTTGTTCGCCTTCGCGCAACCAGGCGATCAGATCCTGATAGCGTCCATTGGCGACGCGGCGGGCAACCATCAGGGTGACGGGTGAGGTAGACATTATGCATCTCCGTAAGACAGGCGCGGCACTCCGGGTAGGAGGTTCGCGGGGGACGCCCCGGGGTGGTGGGTAGCGTCTGGTCGCCAAAAGACAGGCAAGGATTATTCCCGATTGCGCATAAAACAACAAAACCGCGCATTATCCTTGTCATGACATGTCTTGGGGGGAGTAAACTGGGATCCAATTTCCCAGCCGGAATTGTCTCCCCCAATGAGTGTGATTACAGAAGATAGCTTTGTTTTCCAGGCATCAAATGCCTTGAAACGGGAAGATCTGTTCCCCATTCGTGAAGTCGCGCGCATGACCGGCGTGAATCCGGTGACCCTGCGCGCCTGGGAGCGGCGCTACGGTTTGATCCAGCCTACCCGCACCGAAAGCGGGCATCGCCTGTACTCGTTGGGCGATATTGATAAGGTGCGCAGCATTCTGGCGTGGATCGAACGCGGGGTGGCGGTAAGCAAAGTAGGAACGATCCTGGCGAAGACCGAGTCGGTGCAACCCGTCTCCACGCTGATTTCATCCGACCTGGTCAGGGCCGATCATGCCCGTTGGCAACAACAAGTGGCGGACGCGGTGGCCTGCTTTGACGATGTGGAGCTGGATCGCGTCTACGGGCAGGTCTTTTCCACCTACACCGTCCCGGTCGTATTCCAGGACATCCTGATGCCGCTCTGGCGCCAATTGATGCAGCGTCAGCAGGCGTTCGGACAAACCAGTGAATGGGTGTTTTTCGATGGTTTCCTGCGTTCGCGCATCATCCAGCGACTCTTGTTCAAGCGCGAAGGTACGTCGCCGCGTGTCCTGGTCTGCGCCATTGCCGATCATTGCCATGAGCTGGAGTTGCTGGTCACGGGGCTGTTCCTGTCCAAGGCGGAAGTGGGCGTCAGGCTGTTATCGATCGGCCTGCCGTTCGAGGAGCTGACCTTGGTGTGCCAGAAGATCCAGCCTGTGGCATTGGTGCTGGTTTCCAATCATGCGCCGGTCCCGGACTTGCCCAAGCGCCTGGGCAAATTGGCGATGAGCCTGGATTGTCCGCTGATGCTGGCCGGTGATGCATCTGACTTGGCGCAGGAAAGCCTGATGGGCTCGTCAATCGGTTGCCTGGGCAACGAAGGAGCGGTGATGCCCCAGCGCCTGCGTCAATTTCTGGCAGGCAACCTGGATACTTGAGTTAGAGATGCATGGTTGGATGGGTCAGGCGATGTTGCTGCAGGATGTACTGGCGCAGGCGTTCCGTCTCGTCCTGGTCATTCTGGCTCAGATGGTAGGCAAACAGGCCTTGATCGGTTTCCCGTTCGAAGGTGCCTCGTAACGAAATTCTCTCGTAGCCCGATGGGCTGAACCACAAGGCAAACTGCTTCGGCGGCTTGGCACGACTGCGGTTTTCCAGCAATACGCCCTTGCAGGACACTTCGTGGACCCACAGCGGTCCCGGTTGCCCCTTGATATTTTCCAGCGCTACCGGCTCTTCGAGCGCCAGGCGCCATGGGCGAATCTTCGGTCCGTCTTCGTAGATGCTCGGCACACCCAAGCGCAGGTGCATCGCATGGAATTCGTCTTCCACCAGATGCAGCGGAAAGGTCATCTGCTGGTTTTCGAAATTGGCTTGCAGCGTAACCTGCTCATTGGCGGCCAGACGTGTCAGCAAGTCACGGATCTGCGACCCACCGTTTACCAGCAAGCTCGACGTGACATCCCGCTCGTTCAACTGCGGGTTGTGTTGCATGGTGCGGATGAAATCCAGTTCATCCTGCGTCAGGAGGGCATCGCGCTGCATGATCTGCTCGAAATGATAATTTACATTTTCACTGGTGATTGTAGTGACTGACCATTAATTCGTGGTTTTGTTTACACCGTTCGTCGCTTCAAGCCGGGCAATTGTCTCTCGTGCTTCGGCCAGCTCCCGTTCCAGCTGGGCGACGCGTTGTTGAGCCTTGACCTGGGCCGTGACATCTTTTTGCACACCCACGAAATAGGTATGCCCGTCAGTCTGGTTTTTTACCGTGGACAGCGACAACTCATTCCAGAACGGCGTGCCGTCCTTACGGTAGTTGCGCAACACCTCGCGGCAAGCACCGCCCTCTTTCAAGGCCTGGCGAATAGGCTCCAGAGAGGCTTGGTCCCGATCACCCGATTGCAGGAACCGGCAATCCTGATAAAGGATTTCGTCGCGCTGATAGCCGGTCAATCGTTCGAAGGCCGGGTTCACGTAGATCAGGATGTTGTCTTCGCCTTCTTTTTCGGCGATGACAATTCCGTCGTTCGAAGCGTTGATGACCAGTTGCATCAGTTGAGCGTTGATCATGGAGAAAATCCCCTTTGAACGTCCGTGTTGGAGCTGCATTCTAGAAGAAATCGTTAGGCTGTCCACTGGCCATTATGGCTGTCGAGAGCCATTCGCAGCCAGGCAGGTGCAACTGTTACTATCCCGGCTCTTTTTTCAGGTTCAGGATCAGATTGATGAAAGTCGCCATCCTTTCCGGCTCGGTATACGGCACAGCCGAAGAAGTCGCCCGGCACGCCGCCAAACTGCTTCGCGATGCGGGTTTTGACGCCTGGCACGACCCTCGCGCGACCCTGGCGGATGTCCAGGCATTCGCGCCAGAGGCGCTGCTGGCGGTGACTTCCACGACCGGCATGGGTGAGTTGCCGGACAATTTGATGCCGTTGTATTCGACCATCCGCGACCAATTGCCAGGTTTTTTTCGCGGCTTGCCTGGCGCGGTGATCGGCCTGGGCGATGCCAGCTATGGGGATACCTTCTGCGCCGGCGGCGAGCAGATGTGCGAGCTGTTCGCCGAATTGGGCGTGCGTGAAATACTGCCGATGCTGCGTCTGGACGCCAGTGAAAGCGTCACACCGGAAACCGATGCCGAGCCGTGGCTCGCGGAGTTGATCGACACGTTGCGCCCTTGAAGCGCAGGCGCTGACTCGTTCGGCCAGTAAGCTGGCTGCCAATGCAACTACCGCCTCTGAAAGACCTGACTAGACTGATTTTCTTGCGTACGACGTTTCGATCGATACCTATAACAAGAAAACAGGGGCAGAGCCGTGAGCGTAGCGCCTATCCAAACGACACTCAGTATCAAGGAACAGGTCAGTGCGGCCGAATGGCAAACCCGGGTGGATCTTGCCGCCTGTTATCGGCTTGTCGCGCTGCATGGTTGGGATGACCTGATCTTCACCCATATTTCCGCGAAGGTCCCCGGTACCGAAGATTTCCTGATCAACCCGTTCGGGATGATGTTCCATGAGATCACCGCCTCGTGCCTGGTCAAGGTCGATCAGGCCGGCAACAAGCTGATGGACAGCCCCTACGAGATCAACCCGGCCGGTTACACCATTCACAGCGCGGTGCATGAGGTGCGCCATGATGTGGCCTGTGTGCTGCACACTCACACCGCCGCTGGCGTGGCGGTATCGGCACAGAAGCAGGGGGTGCTGCCGATCAGCCAGCAATCGCTGTTCGTGCTCTCGAGCCTGGCCTATCACGCCTACGAAGGGGTGGCCTTGAATCACGAAGAAAAGGCGCGCCTGCAGGCGGACCTGGGCCAGAGCAACTTCCTGATGCTGCACAACCATGGCCTGCTGACCTGTGGCGGGACCATCGCCGATACCTTCCTGATGATGTTCACCTTCCAACGAGCCTGTGACATCCAGGTCCTGGCCCAGAACGGCGGGGCCGAACTGATTGCCATCGAGCCGCAGATCTTGGCCGGTGCCCGGGCGATGATCGCCGGGGTGACCAAAAGCGCCCAGGGCATGGGCGGCGCGTTGGCCTGGCCGGCTTTGCTGCGCAAGCTCGATCAACAAGACGTCGGGTATAGAAGCTGATGCCTCCGGCGCAGATTCCCCTGCGTATCTGGCGCCAGCGCAGCCAGATCTTCATGTTCCGTGGCCATGCCATCCGTTACTGGGTGGCGGGGCAGGGCGAGCCGTTGCTGCTGATCCACGGTTTCCCCACCGCCAGTTGGGATTGGCATTACCTGTGGCAACCGTTGGCGCAACGCTACCGGGTGATCGCTTGTGACATGCTCGGTTTCGGCGACTCCGCCAAGCCGACGGATCACGTCTACAGCCTGCTGGAGCAGGCCGATCTGCAACAGGCCTTGCTGGCGCACCTGAGCGTGAAGGACGAACTGCATGTGCTAGCCCACGATTACGGTGACAGCGTGGCCCAGGAGCTGCTCGCACGGCATTACGAAGCGCGCATCCGTCTTGCCAGTTGTGTCTTTCTCAATGGTGGCCTGTTCCCGGAAACCCATCGTCCGGTCCTGGCCCAGAAACTCTTGCTCAGCCCCCTGGGCTGGCTGTTGGGGCGGGCGTTCTCCCGGGAGAGCCTGGTCAGCAGTTTCCGGCAGATTTTCGGCCCCAAGACCCGCCCCACGGAAAGCGAACTGGATGATTTCTGGAGCCTGGTAGAAGCCCATCACGGTCCGCGGATCATGCATAAACTCATCAGCTATATTCCCGAGCGCCGTGTGCAGCGCGATCGCTGGGTACAGGCGATGCAGCGCGGCGATGTGCCGTTGCGGGTGATCGACGGCGCGGTCGACCCGATTTCCGGTGAGCACATGGTGGCGCGCTACGAGGCCCTGATCCCCAACCCTGACACGGTGCTGTTGCCTGACATCGGGCATTACCCGCACACCGAGGCCCCGGTGCAGGTGCTCAAGCATTACCTGGCGTTTCGCGAAGCCATCGCCGCGCCGCGCAGGCAAATGGCCTATTCCTGACGATACCTTGCGGAATCGAGCCCGGGTGGAAGCAATTGTGAATACGGATTTGTGGGCACCGAAAATCCCTTGTGGGAGCGAGCCTGCTCGCGATAGCGGTGCTGCGGCCAGCAAAAGAATCGAATGTGCCGCAGTGGCTCGGCCCGCATCATCCCCCCGCCTTATCGGCCACCATTCACTCGCAACCGTGTTGATTGTGACCGGCCCACTTGTGCCGGACACTCGTGCCCATTGTCCTGTCCGCCTGCTGGAGTTCTGCCATGAGTGAGTCTGTGCGCTTCGAAGATAAAGTCGTGATCGTCACGGGAGCCGGCGGCGGCCTGGGACGCGCCCATGCGCTGCTGTTCGCCAGGCAAGGCGCGAAAGTGTTGGTCAACGACCTTGGCGGCTCGGCCCAGGGCGAAGGGGCCAACGCCTCGGCAGCAGATCGGGTGGTCGCCGAAATCCGCGAGGCGGGCGGCATCGCCGAGGCCAACCACGATTCGGTGACCGATGGTGACAAGCTTGTACAAAATGCCCTCGACGCATTCGGTCGCGTCGATGTGGTGGTCAATAACGCCGGGATTCTGCGGGACAAGACGTTCCACAAAATGGACGACGCCGATTGGGACCTGGTCTATCGCGTCCACGTCGAGGGCGCCTACAAGGTGACCCGGGCCGCCTGGCCGCATCTGCGTGAGCAAAACTACGGGCGGGTAATCTTCACCGCTTCCACCTCTGGCATCTATGGCAACTTCGGCCAATCCAACTACGGCATGGCCAAGCTCGGTCTTTATGGCCTGACGCGGACCCTGGCCATCGAAGGTCGCAAGAACAATATCCTGGTCAATGCCATCGCCCCCACCGGAGGCACCCGCATGACCGAAGGCCTGATCCCGCCGCAGGTATTCGAACAACTCAAGCCTGAACTCGTCAGCCCGCTGGTGGTGTACCTGGCCAGTGAGAACTGTCAGGAAACTTCCGGCCTGTTCGAAGTGGGCGGCGGCTGGATGGGCAAGGTGCGCTGGGAGCGGAGCCTGGGGGCCGGTTTCGATCCGCGCAAAGGTTTTTCACCCGAAGATGTCGCCGCCCATTGGCAGCAGATCTGCGACTTCGAGCACGCGGTGCATCCGAACGACAACCTGGAAGCCTTGAAAGAAATGATGGCGAACCTGCAACGCCACGCCATTTGAGCTTCATTGCCTGGGCCGGTTGCCGTCAGCGGCGGCAACCGTGCTCATGGAAAATACTTTTTCACCAGGGCCGCCAGGTTCGCGGCGGTCTCGATATCTATCACACCGTCATATTTGGCCGGACGAAAGTGCAGCTGGAAGGCGCGCACCAGGCGCTGGAAGCCCGCGCTTGTCGTGGCCGCCGAGGTGTCATAGCCATATTTTTTGAACAGTGTGAGCAATTGTTCGCGAAGAGGGATTCCGCTGGCTTGGTAAGCCTGCAAAAAAGTCTTTTGAGTAGTGTCATCGAACCAGGCGCCGATACCCTTGAGATACAACGCGTGCCAGGGGAACATCGGACCCGGATCACTCTTTCGCCCGGCGGCGATGTCCGAATGCGCCACCACGTTGACCGGGCTGATGTCGGGGTAGCGCTTGAGAATATCCGCCGCGAGATATTCGATCGCCTCGATTTGCTGTTCCTTATAGGGCGGAAAGGTAAATTGCCCCTGGTTATCGGTCGCCAAATTGACAATTTCCACGCCGATCGAGCTGTCGTTCAGGTTGCTGCGATTCCCCCAACTGCTTACACCTGCATGCCAGGCCCGCTGGTTTTCGTCTACCAGGTTGAAAATCTGCGGTTCCTTGAAACCTGCTTTCAAATAGGTGGGATCGCAAAAGTCGGGAATCAGGTAATGGGCGCTGACCGAAGGGCCAGTCAGTGCATTGATGGACGATGTGAAGTTGCCGGCGGTGTAATGGAAAACCAAAAAACGAACGCGACTATTATGGCCTTTTTTTGAGCGATAGCTTGTATTGTTTATTTGCATTCTCGATAACTCGCTGTTCAATAAATCGAAGCGAAGTGCTGCGATTGATTTCAGCGTAACAGTGGATTTTTTATGTGCACGTAGTTGGGTTCTGGTTTTATTGTAGGAACGGGCGCTAAGAGGCTAAGGATTATTAATGATGGCGATAGAAAACCCTTTTGCTGCGCGGGCTGTCAGCAGCAAAAGGGCGTTGATTTATACAGGGTCAGGGCTGCCTGAAGCCTGGTTTTCCGTTGGCAGTACGCCAGCTTTTTATCTCATTTACTATCGCTTCTGAGCTTTCCTTACCGGGCTCTGGATAGAATAGTAAATCTGACCCGGCGGGATGTTCTGAGATTCTCTCGAATTCTAGTACTGCCTCGATATCGGCTTCTTCTGAAGGATAATTTCCCTCTGAGATTTCTACTACAAAGGCGAGGAATTCTTTCTCAGTTATGTCTGTTATTGATTTTTTAATAGTTTGGGCGCTCTATGAATTTCCATGTGTCTTTTAGGGTAGAAAAGGTGCATCTCGTTTTCTACTGATGGGAAAGGGGCCAAATACTACGGGTTCGGTAGATCAATGCGCGGTATTGTGACCCCTGCTGCTTAATCAGCGGCAGGGAGTGTTCAAATATTAGAGAGTCAGGATTGCTTGAAGCACACGCGGTCGTTCATGGCTATTTGCTTAGTCCCCCATCCTGGGCGACCAAGGAAAACTATAAGTTCGATCTCTAAATGCAGGCAGGTGAGCCTTTCCGACAACACTGTAGGAAACAAGAAATTTTAACTTGGAAATAACCCCACATAAAAAAGGCCGCTGCCAAAAGCAGCGGCCTAAACATGACGTTGCAAAGGAGCTACAAACCAACGTCGCTAAGCACGGGATGATGGACCAATAAGCAATCCATCCGAATGACGGTGCGCCAGGCATGAGGGATGCCATGACGACTTGGGCTTGCAGGCCCGTTGCCCTGCAAGCCCGGCCAGCATAGGCATCGAGCCCGGTGGGAAACAGCCCGGATCCGGACATGCACCGTTGCAGGGCGCGTAACAGTCGCAGGCCGGGCATGAATATGCGCGGCGCTGATGACCCATCATCCAGACCGTCCATGCACGGCGCAAAGGCCCGCCGTGCAAGGGCTGTAATCCTTTTTAGGTACAGCGCGAATACCTCCTTGGTGCGCTTATCGCCCATGGCGTGCGGCAGTAGGGTGAAGCCTCTGTCACTCACCGGGGAAGACGCATGACAACAATAACAATGCGCGCCATCTTCAAGCCGCAGGCGCTGGCCGTCGCGGTGGCCTTGGGTTGCTGTGCCCAGGCGCAGGCCGTTTCATTCAACATTGGCGAGATCGAGGGTCAGTTCGATTCGTCGCTGTCCGTGGGCGCGAGCTGGGGCATGCGCGATGCCGACAAGGACTTGGTCGGCACGGTCAACGGCGGCCGGGGCCAGTCCTCCACCGGTGATGATGGGCGGCTGAATTTCAAGAAAGGCGAGACCTTTTCCAAAATCTTCAAGGGCCTGCACGACCTCGAACTCAAGTATGGCGACACCGGTGTGTTCGTGCGCGGCAAGTACTGGTACGACTTCGAACTCAAGGATGAAGGCCGCGAGTTCAAGGACATCAGCGACAGCAATCGCAAGGAAGGCGCCAAGTCCTCGGGGGCACAGATTCTCGATGCCTTCGTCTATCACAATTATTCCATCGCCGATTTGCCGGGCACCGTGCGCGCCGGCAAGCAGGTGGTCAGTTGGGGGGAGAGTACCTTCATCGGTAACTCCATCAACAGCATCAACCCGGTGGACGTGTCCGCGTTCCGTCGCCCTGGTGCGGAGATCAAGGAAGGCTTGATCCCGGTGAACATGCTGTTTGCTTCCCAGGGCCTGACCGACAAGCTCACTATCGAAGGTTTCTACCAGTTGGAGTGGGACCAGACCGTGGTGGATAACTGCGGCACGTTCTTCGGCAACGATGTGGTGGCCGATGGCTGCACCACTGGCTACACCGTGGGCAGCCCGGCGATTGCGCCGTTCGTGCCGTTGACCCAGGCATTTGGCCAGGAGATCCAGGTCTCCAGCGAAGGGGTGATCATTCCCCGTGGCGGTGACCGCGACGCCCGCGACTCCGGCCAGTGGGGCACGGCGTTGCGCTGGCTCGGCGATGATACCGAGTACGGCCTGTACTTCATGAACTACCACAGCCGTACGCCTACCGTCGGGACGACCACGGCGGGGCTCTCGACGCTGGCGGCGTTGCCGGGCATGGTCGCGATTGCCAACGGCCTGGCGCCTGGCAGCGGTGCGGGTCTGGCGCAGAGTGTGATGCTGGGGCGTGGTGGGTATTATCTTGAATACCCGGAAGACATCCGCCTGTACGGCGCCAGTTTCTCCACGACGTTGCCCACCGGCACCGCGTGGACCGGGGAAGTCAGCTATCGTCCCAACGCGCCGGTTCAGGTCAATACCAACGACCTGACCCTGGCCCTGGTCAACCCGATTGCCGGTGGCGCGGCGTCGCCCATCGCAACCGCACCGGGTGCCGACAACACCGGTTACCGGCGCAAGGAAGTGACCCAGGTCCAGAGCACCCTGACGCACTTCTTCGATCAGGTGCTGGGGGCTGATCGCCTGACCGTGGTCGGCGAGGCGGCGGTGGTGCATGTCGGTGGCCTGGAGTCCAAGGACAAGCTGCGTTATGGCCGTGATTCGGTCTATGGCCAGTATGGCTTCCGGGGTGACACCGATGGCTTCGTCACCTCGACGTCCTGGGGCTATCGCGCCCGGGCGATTCTTGATTATTCCAACGTGATCGGCGGGGTGAACTTCAAGCCCAACGTGTCCTGGTCCCATGACGTGGCCGGCTATGGCCCCAACGGTCTGTTCAACGAAGGCGCCAAGGCGGTCAGCGTTGGTGTCGATGCCGATTACCGCAACACCTACACCGCCAGCTTGAGCTACACCGACTTTTTTGGCGGCGATTACAACGTTCTCGAAGACCGCGACTTCCTCGCGTTGAGCTTCGGCGTGAACTTCTGATCTGGCTGACAAGGAAAACCCAATGCGCAAGATGATCCTGCAATGCGGTGCCCTGGCCTTGAGCCTGCTGGCCGCGAACGTGATGGCGGCGGTCTCGCCGGATGAAGCGAACAAACTGGGCACCAGCCTGACGCCGTTGGGCGCGGAAAAAGCCGGCAATGCCGATGGCTCGATCCCGGCCTGGACTGGCGGTATTCCGAAAAATGCCGGAGCCGTGGACAGCAAGGGCTTTTTGGCCGACCCATTTGCCAATGAAAAACCGCTGTTCACCATCACCGCCGCGACCGTGGACAAGTACAAGGACAAACTGTCCGAAGGCCAGGTCGCGATGTTCAAGCGTTACCCGGAAACCTACAAGATCCCGGTCTACCCGACTCATCGCAGCGTCGGCTTGCCACCGGAAATCTATGAGTCGGCCAAGCGCAGCGCCCTTAACGTGAACGCCATCAACGACGGTAATGGCCTGGCCAATTTCACCGGCAACCGCTACTACGCCTTCCCGATTCCCAAGAATGGTGTGGAAGTGTTGTGGAACCACGTCACCCGCTATCACGGCGGTAACCTGCGGCGCATCATCACCCAGGCCACGCCGCAGACCAATGGCAGCTTCACACCGATCCGCTTTGAAGAAGAAATTGCCGTGCCGTTCCTGATCAAGGACGCCGACCCGGAAAAGGCCAGCAACGTATTGACCTATTTCAAGCAGGAGGTGACTGCTCCGGCACGCCTGGCCGGCAACGTGCTGTTGGTGCATGAAACCCTCGACCAAGTGAAGGAACCACGCCTGGCCTGGATCTACAACGCCGGCCAACGCCGGGTGCGTCGCGCCCCGCAAGTGGCTTACGACGGTCCGGGTACCGCCGCCGATGGTCTGCGTACTTCCGACAACTTTGACCTGTTTTCCGGCGCGCCGGACCGTTACGACTGGAAGCTGATCGGCAAGAAGGAAATGTACATCCCGTACAACAGCTACAAGCTCGATTCGCCAAGCCTCAAGTACGACGACGTGATCAAGGCCGGCCACATCAACCAGGACCTGACCCGCTATGAATTGCACCGGGTCTGGGAAGTGGTCGGCACGGTCAAGCCGAGTGAGCGGCACATCTATGCCAAGCGCCACATGTACTTCGACGAGGACAGCTGGCAGGCGGCGCTGGTGGATCACTACGACGGTCGCGGCCAACTGTGGCGTGTTGCCGAAGGTCATGCCCAGTTCTACTACGACCATCAGAACCCGGGCTACACCCTGGAGGCGCTCTACGACATCATCGCTGGTCGCTACATCGCGCTGGGGATGAAGAACGAAGAGAAACACAGCTACGAGTATGGCTTCGAAGCCAGGGCCGCCGACTACACGCCAGCAGCGCTGCGTTCGACCGGGGTTCGCTAAGGTCTGGCAGCCAACTGTGGCGAGGGGATTTGTCTGTGGGGCAAGCCTTGCTCCCACAGTAAATCCTCTCTTCATCAGGTTGTGCCTGACTTGATGATCATGATCGACCGGCAGCGCTCCTGCCGGTCGTTTTTTTATGGGCGCCAATCAGCGCGCTGAATACTTCTCCAAAGCTTGGCGACACAGGACTAGGGTGGTGAGATAACAATAAACAGGATCTTCCCACATGACCGCCATGACCCCGTGTCCGGACCGTCCAGGATTGCTGCCTCGCCTGTCCTCGACGCATGTGCCGCGGCGGTCCCTGAGCGAGCCGCTGCTGACTTCCGAAGCGCGGGTAAAACTGCTCTGCGCGCCGGCGGGCAGTGGCAAGAGTGCATTGTTCGCCGAATGCTTCCTGCAGGCTCCCCCCGGTTGTCGCTTGCATTGGTTGCCCCTGGGGGGCGCGGCGTTGAGCGCGGTGCAAATGTGCGAGCACTTGGCGCAGACCCTCGGCTTGCCGAGGCTGGATGAAGCGGGGCTACTGGCCCACCTGGCGCGTTTGCAAACCCCCACGTGGTTGTTCCTGGATGATTACTGCCGGGTGCCGAATCCAGAACTGGACCAGTTGCTTGACCGTCTGTTGAATAACAGCAGTCCGGCGTTGCATCTGTGGTTGAATGGCCGCCGTCGGCCCCACTGCAACTGGCCGCGGCTGTTACTCGATGACGAGCTGCACGAGTTCGATGCGCAGGCGTTGTTCTTCACCCCTGACGATGTCCTGCCATTGCTTCGTCACCTGCCCGGTCCTCAGGCTGCCCGCACTGCCCGTGAGGTGATCCAGCGCAGTGGCGGCTGGTGTGCCGGGGTACGCATCGCCCTGCTCGAGCGTTGCGAATGGGCACGCAGTCATGCAACGCCAGGGCGGCCCGGGACCTTGCTCGACTACCTGGAGTACGAACTGTTCAGCACGCTGACCCCGGACCTGGCGCAGGCCTGGCGTGTGCTGGCGCGTTTGCCGCGCTTCAATGCCCGGCTGTGCGAGCATCTGTTCGGCGACACCGTGGGCGCTGAGTGCCTGCCGTTGTTGCTGGACCTGGGGTGTTTCATCGAGCCGTGGGAGCAGACATCGGACTGGTTGCAGATATTCCCGGCCCTGGCTCGGCTGGTCCGTGAAGAGCCCTGGTCGCAGGGGCGTTCCTGGCATCGCCGGGCCTGCCAATGGTTTGCTGCCGAGCAGGACTGGCAAATGGCGTTCGAGCAAGCCCTGTTGGCCGGAGAGTTCGAGACGGCCGTGAGTTTCTTGCAGCATCTGAGCTTCGAGCACGTCTTGCAGCGCCGCAACGTCGTGCTGTTGTTGGGCTTGCATGATCAACAAGGCGAAGCGCTGACCCTTGGTACGCCGCAATCGGTGGGGTTGGTCACCGCTGCGCTGCTGTTCGCCGGCCGTTTCGACCAGGCCTCGGCATGTATTGAACAACTGGCCAGGTTCATGCCCCAGCCTTCAGCCTGTCGGCAGCGACAGGTGCTGGCAAGGTGGCAGGTCTTGCAGGGCTGGTTGCTGCACCTCTCGGGCGATGGCGAGCGGGCGCGTGAGCACTTCCTCCAAGCCCAGGGCAGCCTGGACCCCGATGCCTGGGCCCAACGGGTGCTGTGCCTCGGTGGGCTGACGCAACAGGCGCTGCTTGCCGGCGAACTGGCCTCTGCACAATTGATCAACCGACAGGCATTGTGCCTGGCGCGTGCGCAAGGCTCGCTGGTATTTGAAGGGTTGCTGGAACTGGACCACGCCCAAATCCTGGAGCAACGGGGGGCACCGCACCGGGCCGATCATCTGCTGGCCGCCGTTCAGGCGCTGCTGGATAAACCGGGCCAGGATTTTTCTGCGTTGTTGGGGCGTATTGCCCTGCGGCGTGGGCGCCTGGCCTTGCGCATGGGCTTTGAGGAACGGGCCGCCGAACAGTTTCAAGCGGGCCTGGAAACGGGCCTGCACAGCCAGGACAAACAGGTGCTCTACGGCTTTCTCGGCAAGGCTACCCTGGCCGCCAACCAAGGCGACTATGGCGAAGCCTTCATGCAACTGCGCGATGCCGAGCGGATCATGCAGCAGCGGCACATCCCCGACACCGTTTACCGTGGCGTGTTGTTGCAAACCAGTTGCCAGTTCTGGTTGCAACAGGGACGGGCGCAATTGGCCCATGAAGCCTTGACCCGCGTCTTGCGCCATTTTCGCGGACCGCGGGCCAAGCACGCGCCTCCCGCGACCCTGGAGTTGATTGCGCGACTTGAATACCTGCTGGTGCTGGCCGAGGTCTACTTGCAGCGGGCACATGATCCGCAAACTCGACTCAGGGCAATGATCGCCCAGGCACAGGACAGTGAAATGCACAGCCTGGAAACCGAGCTGCATCTGGTGCTGACGGAGGTTGTCTGGTTGTCCGGTGATCGTGCCCAGGCCCGGACGATGCTGCAGGAGGGGTTTGAACGAGTCACCTGCTGGCGGGCCGAGCAAGCTTTGTGTGAGTTGCGCTTGCGCCAGCCCGAGTTCTTGCGTTGGGCACAAATGACGGAGCAAGTCGAGGAGACGACCGTGCTGGCGGTCGAAGAACCGTTACTCAGTCACCGTGAACTGGAAGTGCTGGAGTTGATTGCACAGGGCTATTCCAACCAGCAAATTGCCGAACGGTTGTTCATATCGTTGCATACCGTAAAAACTCATTCGCGGCGGATACATAGCAAGTTGGGGGTGCAGCGGCGTACTCAAGCGGTAGCAAAAGCCAAGGTCATGGGCATGATGGCTTAGTTTCAATCGAGTTCTTTACGCACTCTTACATTTTGCCTTTTTACAATAAGGGGGGAGGCTGAGGTATAACTGAATTGATCGGCCGAACAGGAAGTTCGTGCCCCTGACATGACAAGGATGTTTATGAATACTCAGTTATTTTCTTCTTATTCCGAAAAACTTCGCGCCCTGAAGAACACTCGCGTGGATTTTGCGGTAAAGGTGCTGTTGGGCGATCGTCTGGATGGCTTGGGCGTCAACCCGTTGAACACCTATCTGAATACATTGGCAGATTTTCCCAACACCGAAGTTGGATCTTCCGAAACCCTGTTCGATGAGGCGCTGGCCTGCGTTGTGGAGCAGCGATTGCCCAATTACACACAAGCCGTCAGTAATGTGTTCAGCAAGCGTTATTCCTTTGCCACGGAAGACCGGGTCAAGGCCCTGGATTTAATCGCTTTTGAAAAAATTGTCGTGGATATCGTTACAAGCCTGGCAGAAAAACCTGCAATGGATTTATCCAAGCGCTCCATCCGGCCGTTGGATGCCATGGATGTTCATGCGGCCTTGAAAGCTCATTTGCCCGGCGTCGACCTGGATAAAGTCTACGTCACCAGTTTTGTGCCCCATGACTCCGGTAAACGGATGGTGTCGTCTTCTGAACTACTGGTTGAATACCTACTGGACCATTTCCACCATAATGATATTCCCTACCACTCCAAGGGCGATCATCAGGGTATTTATATGGTTGCCTTCAGTGGCGAAGAGCGTGATAGCCATCCGCGGCTGGTCCCCGCTCATCTCAATGAACTACTGATCAGGATTGTCCCGGATTTCCTGGGCTGATCCCGGACCTGCTTCATACCCCATCCGCCAACTCACGGCCCGGGTCGCCGCCAACAGGCGTTGCGCCGCCGGGCCGTTTTCGTCGGCGTGGAACAGCGAGGTCGGACCGACGATGGTCATCACCGCCTTCACCTCGCCAACGGCATTGAATACCGGAGCAGACAAGGCATCCACGCCCGGCATCAGCAAGCCATGCACATGGTGCAGGCCGCGATTGCGAATCTGCTCGCACAGGGCGGCGTAGGCGCGGTCGTCGGCGAGGGAGTGATGCTCGCTGCCTTGTACTTCCTGTTCGCGCAAACCGATGGTCTCGCGCTCCGGCAGATAAGCGCTGAACACCAGCCCCGTGGACGAACTGAGCAGCGGCAATACCGAGCCCAGTTGCGTCACCACGGTCACGGCCCGCACGGCGGGTTCGATACGCACCACGGTCGCGCCATGGTTGCCCCATACCGCCAGGAAACAGGTTTCGTTCAAGTCGTCGCGCAACTCGGACAAGGGCAGGGCGGCCACTTGCAGCACGTCCATGCCATTGAGCGCCGCCAGGCCCACGCGCAGGGCCTCGCGGCCCAGGCCATAGTGGTTGGTGGCGGCGTTCTGCTCGGCAAACCCGCTGGCGATCAAGGCCTGCAGGTATCGATGCACCTTGCTCGCCGGCATTTGCACGTGTTCGGCCAGCCGCGATAGCGATGTGGAGGGGGACAGTTCCGCCAGCGCCTTGAGGATGTCGGTGCCGACTTCGGCCGAGCGGACTTTCTGTTTACCGTTGCTGAGCGGGGTTTCCATGGTGGCGCAGGGTCCAGAGGCGAATGGGCGTCTTTATAGCTTGACGGTCGCTGTCGAGCAAATTACGTTATGCGTAATTGAATTACGATAAAAATAACCCGGTGCGCCTCAACCACTCCGTTGAGTGACGGGCCGCATTCCTGGAGGCTCCATGAACCTCGATTCCCCAGTGTCGGACCTGGTCTACCAATCAGGCTTCGGTAACGAATTTGCCAGCGAAGCATTGCCCGGTGCATTGCCGGTGGGCCAGAACTCACCGCAGAAAGCTCCGTACGGTCTCTATACCGAATTGTTCTCCGGCACCGCGTTCACCATGGCCCGCAGCGAAGCGCGGCGTACCTGGATGTATCGTATCCGGCCGTCGGCCAATCACCCGGCCTTCACCAAGCTCGAACGGCAATTGGCGGGCGGACCATTGGGCGAAGTCACGCCCAATCGCCTGCGTTGGAACCCGCTGGAAATTCCCGCCGAGCCCACCGATTTCATCGACGGGCTGGTGTGCATGGCGGCCAACGCCGCTGCGGACAAACCGGCCGGCATCAGCCTTTATCACTACCGGGCCAACCGCTCCATGGAGCGGGTGTTTTTCAACGCCGACGGTGAATGGCTGATCGTGCCGCAACTGGGACGGCTGCGGATCGCCACCGAACTGGGTGTGCTGGAGCTGGCACCGCTGGAAATCGCCGTGCTGCCCCGGGGCCTGAAGTTTCGCGTCGAACTGCTCGATCCGCAGGCCCGTGGTTACCTCGCCGAGAACCACGGCGCGCCGTTGCGCTTGCCGGACCTCGGCCCCATCGGCAGCAACGGCCTGGCGAACCCACGGGATTTCCTGACGCCGGTCGCCCATTACGAGAATCTCGCGCAACCGACCCCGCTGGTGCAGAAATTCCTCGGTGAGTTGTGGGGTTGCGAGTTGGATCATTCGCCCCTCGACGTGGTGGCCTGGCACGGCAACAACGTGCCGTACAAGTATGATCTGCGCCGCTTCAACACCATTGGCACGGTCAGCTTCGATCACCCGGATCCGTCGATTTTCACTGTGTTGACCTCGCCCACCAGCGTCCATGGCCTGGCCAACCTCGATTTCGTGATCTTCCCGCCACGCTGGATGGTGGCGGAAAACACCTTCCGTCCGCCGTGGTTCCACCGCAACCTGATGAACGAATTCATGGGCCTGATCCAGGGCGCCTACGATGCCAAGGCGGAAGGTTTCCTGCCGGGTGGCGCGTCCTTGCACAGTTGCATGAGTGCCCATGGCCCGGACGGCGAAACCTGCACCAAGGCGATCAACGCTGAACTTCAGCCGGCGAAAATCGACAACACCATGGCATTCATGTTCGAGACCAGCCAGGTGTTGCGCCCGAGCCGTTTCGCCCTGGACTGCCCGCAACTGCAAACCGACTACGATGCTTGTTGGGCCTCGCTGCCTGTCACGTTCGACCCGACCCGGAGATAACCCATGACTCAACCTTCCCCTGACCGTAGCTGGGTCACCTCCGCCAACGGCCATGCCGACTTCCCGCTGCAAAACCTGCCGCTGGGCATTTTCAGCACCGACGGCGGCGCCCCTCGTAGCGGCGTGGCCATTGGCGAGTTCATCTTCGATTTGCAGGCCGCTTTGCAGGCGGGCCTGTTTGACGGCGCGGCGCGCGAAGCCATCGAGGCCATGAAGGGCGGCCAGTTGAACGGGTTCTTCGATCTGGGCCGCGGCGCTCGGGTGGCGTTGCGTGAGCGCTTGCTGGAGTTGCTGCGCGAAGACAGCTCGCTGCGGGGCAAGATCGAAGCCCTGGGTGCGAAGCTGCTGATCCGCGCAGCCGACTGCCAGATGCACCTGCCGGCCAGGATCAACGACTACACCGACTTCTATGTAGGTATCGAACACGCGCAAAATGTCGGCAAGCTGTTTCGTCCCGACAATCCCTTGCTGCCCAACTACAAGTACGTGCCCATCGGTTATCACGGCCGCGCCTCGACCATTCGCCCCTCCGGCACCGACGTGCGCCGCCCCAAGGGCCAAACCCTGCCCGCCGGCCAGACCGAGCCGGCTTTCGGCCCGTGTGCGCGGCTGGACTATGAGCTGGAGCTGGGGATCTGGATCGGCAAGGGCAATGCCTTGGGCGAACCTATCGCCATCGGCGATGCCGCCGAGCACATTGGCGGGTTCTGCCTGCTCAACGACTGGTCGGCCCGGGATATCCAGGCTTGGGAATACCAGCCCCTGGGGCCATTTCTGTCGAAGAGTTTCCTGACCAGTATTTCGCCGTGGGTGGTGACCGCTGAGGCCCTGGAACCGTTCCGCCGCCCACAACCGGCGCGCCCGGAAGGCGATCCACAGCCACTGCCGTATCTGCTGGACAAGCGTGACCAGGCCCGCGGTGCCTTCGACATCGAGCTGGAGGTCCTGCTGCTGACCGAGGCCATGGTCGAGCAGAATCTGCCGGCCCAGCGCCTGACCTTGAGCAACACCCAGTACATGTACTGGACCGTGGCGCAAATGGTCGCGCACCACAGCGTCAACGGTTGCCAGTTGCAGGCCGGTGATCTGTTTGGCTCGGGCACCTTGTCGGGGCCTGAAAACCATCAATTCGGCAGCCTGCTGGAAATCACCGAGGGTGGCAAAAAACCGATCGAACTGGCCTCTGGCGAAGTGCGCCGCTTCCTCGAGGACGGTGACGAAATCATCCTGCGGGCCCGTTGCCGCCGCGAGGGTTTCGCTTCCATCGGCTTCGGCGAGTGCCGGGGCAAGATCCTGTCGGCGCGTTGAGGGCCAGGGCATGGAACTCTATACCTACTACCGTTCCACCTCGTCCTACCGGGTGCGCATTGCGCTGGCGCTCAAGGGCCTGGATTACCAGGCCTTGCCAGTCAACCTGATCGCCGCGCCGGGGGGCGAGCATCGCCAGCCGGCCTACCTGGCGATCAACCCCCAGGGCCGGGTGCCGGCGCTGCGTACCGATGAAGGCGCGTTGCTGGTGCAATCGCCCGCCATCATCGAATATCTGGAGGAGCGTTATCCACAGGTGCCGCTGCTCAGCGCCGACCTGGCGGTTCGGGCCCATGAGCGCGGTGTGGCGGCGCTGATCGGTTGCGATATTCACCCCCTGCACAACGTCAGCGTGCTCAACAGATTGCGCCAGTGGGGCCACGATGAAACCCAGGTGACGGAATGGATCGGGCACTGGATCAGCCAGGGGCTGGCGGCTGTGGAGCAGTTGATTGGCGATGACGGCTATTGCTTCGGTGCAGAGCCGGGGTTGGCGGACGTGTTCCTGATTCCGCAGTTGTACGCCGCCGAGCGTTTCAATGTGTCCTTGCAGGCGTATCCGCGGATCCGTCGCGTGGCGGCGTTGGCGGCTGGGCATAGGGCGTTCCAACAGGCGCATCCGGCGAAGCAGCCGGATACCCCTACTTGATATTGATGTTGGCTGGTCTGCCGTCTTCGCGAGCAAGCCCGCTCCCACATTGATTCGGGTGTATGCCGATCAAATGTGTGGGAGCGGGCTTGCTCGCGAAGGCGATTCTACCGTCGACAAAGATGTTCAGCCCCACGACCGCTCAATGCACAACCGAATTCGGTGGCAAATGCCCCAGCCGCTCCGTCAGCCGGATCCGCTGGATCGGGTCGTCGCTGAGCATCAGCGCATGTTCCAGGTCGAAGCGTTCGGCATTCGGACAGTCGAGCCGCTGATACAGGCTGGCGCGTGCCAGGTAGTCGGCGGCGCTGGCGTTGCCCAGTTCCAGTACCCGTTCGGCGTCGATCAGGGCCGCGATGTAGTCGTCGTTGGCCAGATGCAGTTGGCGCAGGTTGCGCGACAGGCGCTGGAGCATCTGTATCGGCTCGGCGTTGAGCAGATGCTCGGCCTTGAGCGGCATGTTCGCGCCGTATTGGCGCTGTAGCAGTTCCCGGCAGTCATTGGGGTATAGCCGGCGGCCACCGCATGGATCGAGCAGATGATCGGCCCCGGGTACTTTCAGCAGGAAATGGCCGGGGAAATTGACACCGACCATCGGAATTTCCAGGCCTCGGGCCAACTCCAGGGCAATCAAGCTCAGCGCCAGGGGTTGCCCGCGCTTGCGGGTGAGCACTTGGTTCAGCAGTGCCGCACGTGGGCGCAGCGGCGTGAAATCGTCCTGAGCGAACCCCAGGTCATTGAGTCGTCGCAACAAAGGTTGACCCAGCTCGCTGACCGGCAACATCGGCAGGCCATGGCTGACCTGCTGTTGCAGCTCCTTGAAATCCTTCAGCAAGGCCGGTACGTCCACATCGCTATCATGTTCGGCAGCGATCCACAGCGCCGCTTCGAACAGCGCCGGTGGTGAACGGTGCAAACAGTCAAAAAAGGCTTGGCGCGGTTTCATCAAACTCTCCGGGCTATGCCTCGTTTTAGCCCTGCCTTGGATTTTCGTCCAGTCTCGGACAGACGCGGTTACAGGTTATGCCGAAAAAGACTGGCAATCCCGGCGGCTTATTCCGGCGTGCTCCAGCAAATTTCGGCCGCACGCCTATACTGGCGAAACAAACAAAAGTGATTCGGGAGCCTTACGATGTTTGCTCTCATGCAAAGCTCCCGCCTTGAATCGCTGCACCTAAGCGTAGACCCGACGACCGGGTTGAAGGCGGTGATTGCCATTCATTGCAGCCGTCCCGGGCCCGCCCTGGGGGGCTGTCGTTATCTTGCCTACCCCGACGACGAAAGTGCCGTGGCTGACGCCGTGCGCCTGGCCCAAGGCATGAGCTACAAGGCGGCGCTGGCCGGCTTGCCCGTGGGCGGCGGGGTCGCGGTAATCATGCGTCCGGCCCATGTCGAGAGTCGGGCGGCGCTCTTCGAGGCCTTCGGTCGTTGTATCGAGCAATTGGACGGGCGCTACATCACCGCCATCGACAGCGGCACGTCGGTGGCCGACATGGATTGCATCGCCCAGCAGACTCGCCATGTCACTAGCACCACCGCCTCGGGAGACCCTGCGCCCCACGCGGCAATGGGCGTATTTGCCGGCATCCGTGCCACCGCCATGGCCCGCCTGGGCAGCGATAATCTCGAAAGCCTGCGGGTGGCGATCCAGGGCTTGGGCAATGTCGGTTATGCCCTGGCCGAACAGCTGCACGCGGCGGGCGCCGAACTGCTGGTCAGCGACATCGACCCAGGCAAGGTGCAATTGGCGATGGAGCAACTGGGCGCTCATCCGATCGCCAACGATGCGTTGCTCAGTACCCCTTGCGACATCCTTGCCCCTTGCGGCCTGGGCGGTGTACTCAACAGCCACAGCGTGGCGCAACTGCGTTGCTCGGCCGTGGCCGGCTCGGCCCATAATCAGTTGAGCAACCTGCAGGTGGCCGACCAGTTGGAAAGACGCGGAATCCTCTATGCGCCGGACTATGTGATCAACTCCGGTGGGCTGATCTACGTCGCGTTGAAGCATCGTGGCGAAGAACTGTCGACGATCACCGCGCATTTGTCGAAGATCGGCGCCCGGCTCACGGAAGTCTTCGCTCACGCCCAGGCGGAGAAGCGCTCACCGGCCCGGGTGGCCGATGAGCTGGCGGAGCGTTTGTTGTACCGCTGAAAATCAAAAGGAAGTAATGGGTAGCAGTGAAGCAGCCGATCTGTGGGAGCAAGGCTTGCCCGCGATGCAGGCGTCGCGACTGTTCAGGCTAACCCAGTCATCGTTCATCGCGAGCAAGCTTTGCTCCCACAGCTGCATCACCTCAACAGATACACCGGAAAGCATTCGCACAAATGCATCACCCGGCGCCGGGTGTTATCCAGGCGCGCGGCGTTGTCCGGTTGTTCCAGCAGGTCGGCGATCAAGTTCGCCACTTCGGCGCATTCCGCTTCGCCAAAGCCGCGTGTGGTCAATGCCGGCGTGCCGATGCGAATGCCGCTGGTGATCGCCGGTTTCTGCGGATCATTGGGGATCGCGTTTTTGTTCAGGGTGATGTGGGCACTTTCCAGCAGGGCCTCGGCGTCTTTGCCAGTGATGTTCATCGAGCGCAGATCGAGCAGGAACATGTGGCAGTCGGTACCACCGGACACTACCCGCAAGCCGCGTCGGGTCAGGACATCGGCCATGACGCGGGCGTTGTCGATCACCCGCTGCTGGTAATGTTTGAACCCGTCGCCCAAGGCTTCGTTGAACGCCACGGCTTTGGCGGCGATGACGTGCATCAGCGGGCCGCCCTGGTACACCGGGAAAATCGTCTTGTCGAGCAGGGCGGCATATTGCGCCTTGGCCAGGATCAAGCCACCGCGCGGGCCGCGCAAGGTCTTGTGGGTGGTGGAGGTGATGAAGTCGGCGATGCCAACCGGCGACGGGTAGACACCGGCGGCGATCAACCCGGCGTAGTGCGCCATGTCCACCATCAGGTAGGCGCCGATTTCATCGCAGATCTTGCGAAAGCGCTGGAAGTCGATGGTCCGCGAATAGGCCGAGGCTCCGGCGATGATCATCTTGGGCCGGTGTTCCCTGGCCAGGGCTTCCATCTCTTCGTAGTCGAGGGTTTCGGTCTCCGTGTCCAGGCCATAGGAAAAGGCCCGGTACATCTTGCCGGAAAAATTCACCGAGGCGCCGTGGGTCAGGTGGCCGCCGTGGGCCAGGGACATGCCCAGGATCGTATCGCCGGGTTCGAGTACCGCCAGGAACACCGCCTGGTTGGCCTGGGAGCCCGAATGCGGTTGCACGTTGACGTATTCGCAGTTGAACAGTTTGCGAGCACGTTCGATGGCCAGGTTCTCGACCTCATCGACGACTTTGCAGCCGCCGTAGTAGCGCCGGCCCGGATAACCTTCGGCATATTTGTTGGTCAGTACCGAGCCCTGGGCCTGGAGCACTTCTTCGCTGACATAGTTTTCCGAAGCGATCAGCTCCAGGTGGGTTTCCTGGCGATTGCGCTCGCGGTCGATCAGGCGGGCAATGGCGGGGTCGAAATTTTGCAGGCTCATGGTGTGATTCCTTAGATAAGCGCTTCGGCCGGTGGCGCAGTCACGTGATGCGGCAACGCCCGTGGATGGCTTTTGGTCGAGCTGGACAGAAAAATGGAGGTGTCTTTCAAACCGCTACCGGTAATCAGGATCACGGCGGTTTGCGCCGTGTCGGGGTGTGTTTCTGCATACTTGAGCAGGCCGGCGAAGGCGCTGGCGGCGCCGGCTTCTGGAAACACGCCGGTGCTGGCGGCCAATCGGGAGGCGGCGGCGACAATGCTCGGGTCGCTGACGCAGATGAACTCACCGCCACTGGCGGTAACCGCGCGCATGGCCTTGAGGCGATCACGTGGCAGCGCCACATTGATGCTGCTGGCCAGGCTGGTGGGCGGCAGGCGTTCGGTCTTCTGCATCGAGCGGTCGTTGCGCCAGGCGCGGTACATGAAGTTGCTGTGCTCGGCCTGCACGCCGATCAGGCGTGGAATGCGTTCGATCCAGCCCAATTGCAGCAAGTCGAAAAAGCCCTTGTAGACCGAACCCAGGATGCAGCCGTTGCCGACGGGTACGAACACCAGATCCGGTACCTGCCAGTTGAGTTGTTCGCACATTTCGAAGGCGACGGTTTTCTTGCCTTCGCTCATGTACGAGTTGATCCCGGTGGTGCGGTTGTACCAGCCGTGGTCTTCGCAGGCGTTGAGGCATTGTTCGAAGGCTTCGTCATATTGCCCATCCACCAGCACGATCTCGGCGCCGTAGCCCTGCATCTGCGCAAGCTTTTCGCGGGGCGCGCTCCTGGGCAGGTAAATGACGTTGTGCAAACCCAGGCTGGCGCTCATCCCGGCCAATGCCGAAGCGGCATTGCCGGTGCTGGCCACCGCCACGGTACGCGCACCGGATTGCATGGCGTGGGCCACCGCCAGGGCGCTGGCGCGATCCTTCAACGACCCGGTCGGTTGCCGCGATTCGTCTTTCACGAAGACTTTGATCCGGGCACCTTTACCGAGCAATTCCGGGCGCGAGTACAGCGGCGTGTTGCCCACCAGTAACGGTGGAATGAATTGCGTCGAGCTCAACGGCATCAAGCGGTCATAGCGCCACATGCCACGAGCGTGGTCATGGGCCAGGCTGTCCCGGGACCATTCGCGCTTGAGTGTCGGGTAATCGTAAAGCGCGTCCAGGGCGCCATCGACTTTGCAATGAGGGCAGTAGTAGCTGACCTCATGGGGCTGGTAGCTTCGATCGCAAACCAGGCACTGCAATACATACTCTCTGTACGAATTTTTCATGGTCACCCTCTGAAAGTACGCTGTGCTGGTGCTTTCCTTGCCAACGTCGGTCCAGCTCACCGGACCGACGGGCACTCCGCTGACAGAAGGTGTTTCAAATCACCATGATGGCGTCGATGGCAACCAGGGTATTGCGTGCCAGCGCACTGGCGCCGGCGGTGGTGCGGGCCGGATACGGCTTGGTGAAGTACTCTTCCATGACGCGGTTGAGGGTCGGGAACTCGCTCAGGTCAGTGATGAATGCCGTGACCTTGACCACATTCGCCAGGGTGCCACCTGCCGCTTCGGCCATTTGCACCAGGTTGTCGAGGGTCTGGCGCAGTTGGCCTTCGAAATCCTTGGCCAGCACTTCGTTGTTCAGCGCCGAGACCGGGGTTTGTGCCGACAGGTAGATGGTCTGCCCGTGATTGACCTTGATGCCTTGGGAATAAGTGCCCAGCGGCAGTGGCGCCTTGTCGGTGAAGATCACGTTTTCTTCGCCCAGGAAAGGTTTGGCGGCGGGCTGGATTTGAGCGGTGGTTTGCATGGTGACGTTCCTTGTTAAGTGGATGGGTTAGTGCAAATCGGCAACCTGCTTGACGGCCAGGCTGGAAAATTCCTCGTCGCGGCAACGGGCCGGAGAAAAGTGCTGGTAGTTGAGTTGCAGCGCCGCCAGGTCGTCCGGCATGGCAATGCCCAGCGCCGCATGGCTGCACAGGCGTGCAATGGCGGGGGCTGCCTGGATGCCGTAGCCACCGAGGGCCGCGAGCCAGATAAAACTCTCTTGCTGTGAGTCTTGGCCGAGCACCGGCGAGCGGTCGGCGACGAAGGTGCGCAGGCCTGCCCATTTATTGATGATCGAGCGCGGGCGCAGGCGCGTGGTGTTTTGCAAGCGATCCATGGTGATGGCCAGGTCAAGCTCTTCCGGTAGCGCGTCACAGGGCAGCGAAGGGCTTTCATCGCACGGGGAGACGATCAGTCGCCCGGCTTCGGGCTTGATGAAAATGTCCTCGTCCACCGTCCCCAGGTAGGGCGTGTGGTGCACATCGCATTGTGGATCGACCGCCAGCACGGTGCGCCGCAATGGGCGGACACCGACCTTGGGCACGCCGCAGCGCTCGGCGAGTTCATCGGCCCAGGCCCCGGCGGCGTTGACCACGATGGCGGCTTGCAGTTGTTGACCATCCTGGGTGTGCAAGCGCCAGTGCCCATCGCGATATTCGCCACGCAGCACTTGGGTTTCACGCTTGATCACCCCTCCGCGGGCACGCAGCCCACCGAGGTAGGCACCGTGGATGCCATGTACGTCCAGGTCGAAGGCGCTGGGCTCGTAGATCCCTGCACTCCAGGCGCCTTCGGCGAGGTAGGGGACCAGCTCCAGCACTTGCTTGTCGTCGAGCAGCTCGGCCGTGGGCACTTGCCCCAGTACGGCGCTGAAACGCGCTTTGAGTTTGTCCACCCGAGCCGCCTGGGCCACGATCAGCGCGCCCCGTGGTGCCCATAGCGGATGTTCGGCCAGGCCCTCGGGCGGGTTTTCGAAGAAGTTGCGGGATGCGCAGGTCAGTGAGCGGATCTGTTGGTTGCCGTAGCTTTCCATCGAGATCGCGGCTGAACGCCCCGTGGTGTGATAGGCCAGTTGCTGTTCCTGTTCGAGCAGGCAGACGCTGCCATGGGCCGCCAATTCATAAGCGACAGACACGCCGGCGATGCCGCCACCGATCACAATGAAGTCGTAACGTGCGGTCATGGTCGGCTGCCCTCGGCGATAACGGCGGCTTTGCTTTCGCGGGTGTAAGTCAGAACAAAGTGCGCCACGAGGCCGAAGATCAACCCCCAGAATGCGGCGGCCAGGCCCAGGAAACTCATGCCCGAAGCCGTCACCAGGAAGGTGATCAAGGCAGCTTCACGTTGCTTCTCGTCAGCCATGGCGCCGCTCAGCCCGGCACTGATCGCGCCAAACAAGGCGAGGCCGGCGAGGGATGCGATCAATTCTTTCGGCAGGGCGGAGAACACCGAGGCCAGGGTGGCGCCAAAGGTGCCCATCAGAATGTAGAACACCCCGCAGGCAATCCCGGCCATGTAGCGTTTGTCGCGGTCCTCGTGGGCTTCGCGGCCGGTGCAGATCGCTGCGGTAATGGCCGCCAGGTTAAAGCCGTGGGAGCCGAATGGAGCCATCAGCACCGAGCCAATCGCAGTGACGGAGATGATCGAGCGCGCAGGCGTGTTGTAGCCCGAGGTGCGCAACACCGCCATGCCAGGCACGTACTGGCCGGTCAAGGTCACCAACGCCAGGGGCAGGCCGATGTTGATGATTGCGTGCCAGTTCCATTCAGGGGCGATGAAGACCGGCTGGGCCACGGCAATGGTGATCGAGCTGCTGTTGAGTTCACCGAACGAGGCGGCCACCGCGCAACCGACGATCAATACCGACAGGATCGCGTAGCGTGGCGAAAAGCGCTTGAAGACCAGGTATGCCGCGATCATCGCCAGCACCAATGCCGGCTGCAGCTTGATCGACGTGAACAGCTCGGCGCCAAAGCGGAACAGGATGCCGGCGAGCATGGCGGCGGCAATGGCCTTGGGCAGGCGACTCATCAGCTTGTCGAACGCCCCGGACAGACCGACCAGCGCGATGATCACCGACGCCACCACATAGGCCCCGATGGCTTGGGGCAGGGTCACGGTGGGCAGCATCGACACCAGCAACGCCGCCCCGGGTGTCGACCACGCGGTGATGACTGGAACACGCAGGCGCCAGCTCAGGAACAGGCCGGTAATCCCGCTGCCGATGGAAATGGCCCAGATCCATGAAGACACCACGTCGTTGGGCAGGTGCGCTTCCTTGGCTGCCTGGAACACGATGATGAGCGGGCCGGCGTAGGAGATGATCACGGCGATGAAGCCCGCAATCACCGCTGAGAGGGATAGATCCTTTCTGAGTGTGTCCATGATGTCTCGACTTGGCGCGACAGGAGCGCGCGGTGGATGATTGAGTCGATTGCTTCGATTCTAGATCAGTGTATTTGAATGGATTGAGTTGATTCAATAGGGGGCGGGATTGTTACGAGATATTTTTCTGCTATTACGGGCTGTTTTTGGTTTTATTTTTTATTAACTATTTGATTTTTATAAATATTATTGCTCGTAAAAATTTCTTCATGCCGTGTTGAAAAAGCATTCAATAATCGAATCAATCGACTCAATGTGTTGGTTGTGTCGAATTATTAGTTGCCTAACCTCCATGTGATATGCTCGGATATTCATCATTTCTACGATGGGCAGTGATCATTCATGTGGGTTCCCCAGCTAAGCGAGTTCAACCAGCCGATGTATCTGTCGATTGCCGATGCGTTGGCGCGCGATATCAACAATGGCGTGTTGAACGAGGGCGATCGCCTGCCGACCTTGCGGGAGCTGGCCACCACCTTGAATGTCACGCCGGGCACCATCAGCCGGGCCTATAGCGAAGCCCACCGGCGTCGGTTGGTGCAGGGGGAAGTGGGGCGTGGCACCTACGTGCTCAACCAGAAGCAGCTGGAACTGCCGGCAAGCAACAGTGCCTCCGCGCCGCTGAACCTGGGGCAATCCGAACTGCTCGATCTTTCGATCATCAAGCCCTACAGCGAAACCCTGGAGTACTGGTTGCGCGGTGCGTTGGTGGGCATGGCCAAAAGCACCGATTTCGCTCGCGCACTGGATTACGCGCCGGATGGCGGTCACCCGGCTCATCGCGAGGCGGGTGCGCAGTGGTTGCGCCATTCATTGCCCGACGCGCAATGGCAGCAAGTGGTGATTACCGCAGGAGCCCAGCATGGCTTGATGGTCGCGATGAGCGCCCTGACCAACGCCGGTGACCTGGTGCTCTGCGAAGCGCTTTGCTACCCCGGCATCATTTCCCTGGCCCATGGCCTTGAGCGCCGCCTGCGTGGCGTGCCGATGGATGACGAAGGCATCATTCCCGAAGCATTGCGCGAACTGTGCCTGCGGGAGAAGCCGGCGATGCTGGTCTGCGTGGCGACGTGCCAGAACCCGACGGCGGCGATCATGTCGCAGAAGCGTCGGGCCCAGATCGCTGCGCTTGCCGAGGAATTCGACTTCATCATCCTGGACGATGACATCTATGGTTTCCTGGCCACCGATCCGTCGATCAAGCCACTGTCGGCCTTTGCGCCGGAGCGGTCGGTGTACCTGACCAGCCTGTCGAAATCGGTCATGCCGGCGCTTCGTGTCGGTTACATCTACAGCCCGCCGAAACTGCTGTCGCGCCTGACCTCGATGGTGCGCAGCAGTGTATGGATGCCGTCGCCGTTGACCGCGCAGTTGGCCAGCAATGTGATTACCGAAGGCCTGGACAAGAAACTGATCCGCATCCAGCGCAACGAGGCGGCGGGGCGACAAGCCATCGCCCGGGAAATCTTTGCCAATTTCGAGCTCAAGACCCAGCCGTATTCCTATCACGTCTGGTTGACACTGCCGGAGCCCTGGACCAGCGACGAATTCACCATGCTCGCCCGGGCCAACGGTGTATTGGTGCTCAGTGGCACCCAGTTCCAGGCTGAGCGTTCGGGGACTACGCGATGTGTACGGTTGGTGTTGATGTCGCCCACCAGCCAGGATGAACTGCGCTTCGCCCTGACCAAGCTGGCCAGCCTGATCGATTCAGATCCACGCCGTTATTATTGAAAAAGATCGCCGCCTTGGGCAGCGCCTACGCGGTGTAGGCGCTGCCCAAGGCGGCGATCTCTTGGTCATTCGTCCGACGGGTTGAGCAGTTCGGACAAGGCGTCCGGCTGGCTCTTGAAAGCCTTGGCGAACACATCACGATTCTTCGCCATGTAGATCCCGGCTTCCTCGACCTGTTGCTCGCTCAGCGATGGAACGGCTTTTTGCAACACCTCCGCCAGCAATTCGGCGAGTTCCAGCATTTTGTCATGACGGTCAGCTTCGGCTTTATCCATGAACAAGCGCTCCAGATCTCGGCTGCTGCGGTATACCACTTCGACGGCCATTCACCACCTCACATGCCTTCACATTGGTTGTCTTTGTGACTACTGTATTTATATACAGGCAAAAGAATAAGCGAATCCTTTTGCTTTGGATAGTGGCTTTTTAATGTAGACCGGTTTCTGCATGTGAGCGCGAAGCTAATGTGAGCAAAGCTTGTGTGGGAGCAAAGCTTGCTCGCGATCCGGCCGCATGAAGCCACCAAAAGTGCCGCATACCAGCCTATCGCCATCTCACTCTCAGTCGCTGGCCTTTTTTCTGCATGCAGAACAACCGTCACGTCCAACCCGCATCATCCGGTCGAGCCGACCTAAGGAAACTACATCGTGAAAATCAACTGGGCCGAGAATTTGCGCCAGAACGTCCATCAACTGGCCGAATCCCTGGGAAACCTGTTCGTCGAGACCTTTCACTACCTGGCGCTGTTCGCCATCGGTGCGGTGACCGCGTGGGCAGCGGTGATGGAGTTCTTGCAGATGATCGAGGCAGGACACATCAAGATCGATGACATCCTGCTGTTGTTCATCTACCTGGAATTGGGGGCGATGGTCGGGATCTACTTCAAGACCAACCACATGCCGGTGCGGTTTCTGATCTACGTGGCGATCACGGCGCTGACACGGCTGCTGATTTCCAATGTTTCCCATCACAGCCCACCAGACCTGGGGATCATTTACCTGTGCGGAGGCATCCTGCTACTGGCGTTTTCGATCCTGGTGGTGCGCTATGCGTCGTCGCAATTCCCTTCGGTCAAGATCGAGCACCCGCACCGCAAGGTTGGCGCGGGCTCCAGTGAGCATGCCGAAGTGGAGAAGGGGGAAATCTAGAGGCCGGTGGCTGCGGAGGCTGGCCCCTGTGCGTGCGGTGGTGGCAGCTTGATGTTGTCACCGCCGGTCATTGCTTCGAGGATGGCCACGGCACTGTGGCCCTGTTCGATGGCGATACCGAATTGAATGCTCTGCACCAGGCGCTTGAGCCGCTCCGGATCGTTGCGCTGCTGGGCGCTGATCATGCGTTTGGCGACGACGCGCCCGCTTTTGGACAGGGTCAGCATAATGCTGCCGTCCAGGCCCTGAATACTCAGGTTGATTTGATAATGCGGCGCAAAGGCGTCGGTAATGATCTGAAAAGGGTTGTCCATGATGCGTCACCGCCTGATTGAACGTGCAGTTGTTGACCGGCCGTGATCGGGATTAGTTCGCAACACCAGACCATCGGCCATTCCATGATCGTGTTCATCTCAAGATTCCGGGGCCGGACAGGCCCAGGATCAAAAGACCGCGGCCTGCGGCAGCTCCTGCATAGAGTTAGCAAGTGGCATGCCGGAAAAACTGTCGGACAATGATCGCGGAGCCTGGGCGCCGAACGCTCTGGAATGCGGCCGTGGCCGCTGCCCGTTTCGGGGCAATAACGCGCGGATGTTCGTTGACGGTGCAGGAGGCAGGGACGATTTGCGCTGGATAGGCAGGGCAGGGCAACTCCCGACATTAACAGCGCTTTTGCTCGTTGTCCGGCTTTATTTGCGTATGAATATTTATCTTTTTCCAGGGGTTGAATTGTTCCTCCTCCAGCCCGACTCTGTATTCAAGGGGCCGTTGCATCAACGTCGATGGCCCCCGGCGAGCTAGCTGAAATAAGGGATGAACTATGCAAATCCAAGTCAACAGCGATAACCATATTCAAAGCAGCATCCGACTGGAGGAGTGGGTACGTACTACCATCGAAAGCACGCTCGAACGTTATGAAGAGGACCTGACACGGGTCGAGGTTCATTTGCGCGATGAGAACGGCGACAAGCCGGGTCCCCATGACCTGCGCTGCCAGCTTGAAGCACGGCCGAAGGGCCATCAGCCGATTTCCGTGACGCACAAGGCCGAATCGCTGGAACTGGCGATCGAAGGTGCGGCCACCAAACTTGAAAATGCCCTGGAGCATTTGTTCGGCAAACTGCGCGGCAAGCGCGCCGCCGTTGACAAGCCGAGCGAATCCGTAGCCTTGGCCGATGCGCTGCTGGAAGAAGAATTCCTCGAGAACGAACGGGCTTCGCTTCACGGCTGAAACCCCGTCCATTTCAATTTCGACTGAACAACGGGCCTGCAATTGCAGGCCCGTTTTGTTTTTGTATGTGAACTGTTATCTGGAGAAGCGCAATCGATGGGGGAGCGAGCCTGCTCGCGATAGTGGTGGGGCAGCTTGCATGGATGTTGGATGTGCCGACGTCATCGCGAGCAGGCTCGCTCCCACACTGGATCTTCAGTGGATTTGAGTTTCATGTTCAGCATAGGACTTCTGTGGGAGCGAGCCTGCTCGCGATAGTGGTGGGGCAGCTTGCATGGATGTTGGATGTGCCGACGTCATCGCGAGCAGGCTCGCTCCCACACTGGATCTTCAGTGGATTTGAGTTTCATGTTCAGCATAGGACTTCTGTGGGAGCGAGCCTGCTCGCGATAGTGGTGGGGCAGCTTGCATGGATGTTGGATGTGCCGACGTCATCGCGAGCAGGCTCGCTCCCACACTGGAGCTTCATTGGGTTTGAGTTTCATGTTCAGCATAGGACTTCTGTGGGAGCGAGCCTGCTCGCGATGGCGATAGCCGGGGCTAGCGCAAAAACGCCTGCCGATACTCTCCGGGCGTCGCGCCCAAGGCCTGGCGGAACCGGTTGGTGAAGTGGCTGGCGCTGGCAAACCCGCAGGCCAGTGCTACGTCGCCCAGCGGTTGTGAAGTGGTGCGCAGCAAGTGTTGCGCGCAGGTCAAGCGTCTAGCCAGTACGTACTGGTGAGGCGGCAGCCCGAAGCTTTCGCGGAACATCCGCGCGAAGTGGTATTCGGACAACGCACACAGCGCCGCCAATTGACCGAGACTGATGGCGTCGGCCAGGTGGCTGTCGACGTAATCCACCAGCAACCGCCGCTGGTGAGCGGCCAGGCCGCCCTTGAGGCGAAGCCCTTGGCGCTGGCCCACCTGGCTGAGCAGCAGGTGGTTGAGCAGATCGTGGGCCAGGCTGGTGGTCAGCAGGCGTTCGCCCGGTTCATCCCAGTTCAGCGCAATCAACTGGCGAAAACGCTGTGCCTGTCGCGGGTCGTCGAGGAATGTCTCCTCGTGCAATTGCACCTGTCGAGGCTCGCGATCCAGCAGCGTGACGCACCCCAGGGCGAATTGTTCAGCGCTGAAATACAGGTGGGCGAGGCGAATGTCGCCGTTGATGACCCAGGCTGACTCATGCCCGGCCGGCAGGATGCAGAGTTTGTCCGGTGCCCCCGTGGTGTCGGGCCGTTCGCGGCGAAACGTGCCGGTGCCGCCGGCGATGTAGCACGACAGCGTATGGTGGGTCGGCGCCTCATAGTCCCGGGCGTCGTGATGATTGCTCCACAAAGCGGCCGCCATGCCGTCCCCGAGCTCGGCACTGTGCTCCAGGCGAGCATTGGGCGAGCTGTTGAGGGCTTGAAAGACTTGCAGGGTTTGCAGTGTGGGCATGATCGGTTCTCTCCAACGCCTTGCATCCTACTCCGTCGATGGGGGCGTGCCAGCCTGTCTGTCGACAAAAACCGCAAGTTTACGCAAGTGCCGCAGGCGCAGTGGCGTGACACTGGCTGTCATTGTCAGGAGTCGTCGCCATGAACCTCTCGTTGTATCTGCTCACCGTGCTCATCTGGGGCACCACCTGGATTGCGCTGAAATTGCAATTGGGCGTGGTCGCCATTCCCGTGTCGATTGTCTATCGCTTCGGTCTCGCGGCTCTGATTCTGTTTGCGATGCTCTTGCTCAGCCGGCGCTTGCAGGTGATGGGGCGGCGCGGCCATTTGATTTGCATTGCCCAGGGCCTGTGTCTGTTCTGCATCAACTTCATGTGCTTTCTGACCGCCAGCCAATGGATTCCCAGTGGTTTGGTCGCCGTGGTGTTTTCCACCGCCACGCTCTGGAATGCCCTCAATGCCCGCGTGTTCTTCGGTCAGCGGATAGCGCGCAACGTGCTGTTGGGTGGTGCCCTGGGTCTGCTGGGGTTGGCGCTGCTGTTCTGGCCGGAGCTGGCCGGCCACAGCGCAAGTCCGCAAACCTTGCTTGGGTTGGCGCTGGCGTTGCTGGGGACCTTGTGTTTCTCGGCGGGCAACATGCTCTCGAGCCTGCAACAGAAAGCCGGCCTCAAGCCGCTGACCACCAATGCCTGGGGCATGGCCTACGGCGCGGCCATGCTGTCGCTGTGGTGCCTGTTCCAGGACATCCCGTTCAACATGGAATGGAACACGCGCTACATCGGTTCGCTGTTGTACCTGGTGATCCCGGGGTCGGTGATCGGCTTTACCGCCTACCTGACGCTGGTGGGGCGCATGGGGCCGGAGCGGGCGGCGTATTGCACGGTGTTGTTCCCGGTGGTGGCGTTGAACGTCTCGGCGTTTGCCGAGGGCTATCAGTGGACCGCGCCGGCATTGGTGGGATTGGTCCTGGTCATGCTGGGCAACGTGCTGGTATTTCGCAAGCCGCGACCAGCGCCAGCAAATGTGGTCTTGGGCGCTCGCTGAATCGAAAGGAATGGCAGGCCCGCCCGACAGGGCCTGCCAGGCGGGTTACTTCCAGACCTGCGGGTTGACCAGGTTCTGCGGACGCTCGCCCAGCAAAGCGCTGCGCAAGTTATCCACAGCAAGATTGGCCATGGCTTCGCGGGTTTCGTGGGTCGCCGAGCCGATATGGGGCAGGGTGACGGCGTTCTTCAACTGGAACAGCGGCGATTCGGCCAACGGTTCTTTCTCGTAGACATCCAGCCCGGCGCCGCGGATGCGATTGTTTTGCAAGGCTTCGATCAGTGCCGGTTCATCCACCACCGGGCCACGGGAAATGTTGACCAGGATGGCGCTCGGTTTCATCAGGCTCAGTTCGCGCTGGCCGATCAGGTGACGGGTCTTCTCGCTCAATGGCACCACGAGGCAGACGAAGTCCGCTTCGGCCAGTAACTGATCCAGCTCGCGAAATTGTGCGCCCAACTGGTTTTCCAGCTCGGTCTTGCGGCTGTTGCCGCTGTAGAGGATCGGCATGTTGAAGCCCAGCCGGCCGCGCCGTGCAATGGCTGCACCGATGTTGCCCATACCGACGATACCCAGGGTCTTGCCATGCACATCGCTGCCGAACAATTGCGGCCCGACTGTCGCCTGCCATTGCCCGGCCTTGGTCCAGGCGTCCAGCTCGGCTACGCGACGGGCGCTGCTCATCAGCAGGGCGAAGGCCAGGTCGGCGGTGCTTTCGGTGAGTACGTCGGGGGTGTTGGTGAGCATGATCCCGCGCTCATTGAAGTAGGCCAGGTCATAGTTGTCGTAGCCCACCGAGACACTGGCGACCACTTGCAGGTTCGCGGCGCCCTGCAACTGCTCGCGCCCGAGCTTGCGACCGACCCCGATCAGCCCATGGACGTGGGGCAGGGCTTCGTTGAACTGTGCGTTGATGTCGCCCTTGGACGGGCTCGGCACGATCACGTCGAAGTCCTGTTGCAGGCGCTCGACTATCTGGGGCGTGATACGGCTGAAGGCAAGTACGGTTTTTTTCATCGTGCAAGGCTCGTCTGGGAGAAGATACCAAGCACGCTAACATTCCTGGCGAGGGTTAGGCGAGGGGGAGCTTGACTGGGGTATCGCAAACTCCACCTGTGGGAGCGGGCTTGCTCGCGAAGGCGTCGGGTCAGCTTGCATTGATTTTGAATGCCAGACCGCTTTCGCGAGCAAGCCCGCTCCCACATTTGATTTGTGGTGGGCTCAGATTTTGTAACCACTAAAAAATCTTATGCCGCCCGCAAGGAAATAAAGGCGTAATTGACCGGCGCTTCAGTAACCACCTGTGCGCCACAGGCCGATACCTGGCTGGCCACGTCGTCGCCAGACAGATGGAACTGCCATTGACTGAAGTGTTGTTGCGCCGGTTGCCGGCGCGCCTCATCGAGGGCTGCCACGAATGCGCTCATGTCCGGCAGGTATGCGGTGAAACCGTCGCCCTTGAGGGCCGTCGTGCGGATGCCGAGGGCGGCGCAGATGCGGTCCTTGATGGCGATCTCTTCACGGTCGGCCTGGCGTGAGCGCTCGATCAACCGAGCCAGTTCCTGGTCGACCAGTTCACCGCCGAGTATCAGTTGTGGCCCGGTTTCCCATGACTCGGGAGGGCATTCCTTGACGGCGATATTGAGGGGAATGTGCGGATTGATTTCCATCGGATAGATACGGCACACCAAGGGGCGACGCTCATAGATGCGACAGAGGTTTTCTTCGTCAAGATTCCGACAGCGGCCGACGTTGTAGGCGGCAAAAGTGATCGCCACAAAGGCCTCGGTGCTGCCGCTGTGGACCACCGCCGAGCGGCGCTCGGCATGCTCGCGTTGTACCGTCGGCAGGCCGAGGCCGTTCGGTAGGAAGGCCTCCACCAGGACAATCACCTGGCCGCCATCGTCCGCCCACATGCGGGCCTCGTCGAGGGTCAGGGGAACGTGGTGATCGGTGCAGCATTTGCCGCACCCTACGCAGGAAAACGTTGTGTTCATTGGGCGACCGATGGGGAAGGCTGAAACACGGCGACGGAAACACGCCTATCAGCTGTTGCGAAGCAAGTTATGCGCCATTCACCGGGCGCTATCGGTCGGACGGATCGAGTCCCACTCGGTGACATAGGCTGTCTTGGTTTTCTTGCGATAGAGGCACAGCTCGGTGCCACTCGCGCCTTTCATGTGCTTTTGCGGGTACTGGCCTTGCAGCAGCAACGCGGTGTAACCGACGCGGTCGTCGAATTGTGCGGCAGTGCCTACCGGTTCGGCGTCTTTCAAACTGCTGGCCTTGAGGCAACTGGCGAGTACGGCTTTATCGTGGGCTGCCCACGCGTCGGGACTGGAGGCGTGGGTCTGGGGGGCCAGGGCAGTGAGGCCAAGGAGGATCAGGGTTTGGGGTTTCATCAGCAATGTCCTTATTCTGGGAGGCCAGGGCAGGAGTATGCCTGAATGGTGCCGGGCGACGATCGATCCCAGGCCGCCCGGGACCGATCGGGTGTGCCTCAGTGACCTTGCTCGGCAACAGCCTTGGCCGCCGTGATCAGGCATTTGGTCAGTTCCGGCGAGGAGAACTTGGTGAGCACGCCGTTGGCGCCGGCCAGCCGGGCCTTTTCGCTGTTCATGGCGCTGTCCAGCGAGGTGTGCAGCAACACGTAGAGGTGGGCGAAGTCCGGCGTTTCGCGCAGGGTCCGGGTGAGGGCGTACCCGTCCATCTCCGACATTTCGATGTCGGAGACGATCAGGTTGATTTGTTCGGCCGTGCCTTGCAGGTCCAGCAGGCACTCGATGGCTTCCTTGGCACTGCGAGCGGTGTGGCATTGCAGGCCCAGGTTGCGCAGGGTGTGCACTGATTGTTGCAGCGCGACCTGGCTGTCATCGACCACCAGGATCCGTGCGTTGCCCAGGACTTCGGCGTCTTCCATGCTCAATTCGGTTGGCGCGGTTTCGATCTGCGCCGGTGCTATACCGTGGATGACCTTTTCGATGTCCAGTACCTGCACCAGCGTACCGTCCACCGAGGTCACGCCGGTGATGAACGAGCGCACGCCGCCGGAACCGTAGGGCGGCGGTTTGATGTCGGTGGTCAGGCAATGCACGATCTTGCTCACCGCCTGCACATGCAGACCCTGTTTGGAGCGGCTGACGTCGGTGACGATCAGGCAGCCGCCATCCGGATCTTCCAGTGGCCGCTCGCCAATGGCGCGGCTCAGGTCGATCACCGACAACGATGTCCCGCGCAGGGTGGCGATGCCTTTGACGTGCGGATGCGACTCCGGCAGCTTGGTCAACGGTGGGCAGGGAATGATCTCACTGACCTTGAGCAGGTTGATCGCCATCAGCTTGCCGCTGCGCAAGGTAAACAGCAGAAGCGAAAGTGAATCTGCGCGGGCTTTGTTGGAAGACATAAAAACCTTCTGTGGAAAAAGGTGGGGCGAGCATACCGATCGCCAGAACAGCTTGTGATATTGGGTTATCGACTTGTCGAGGACAGGCTTTAGGGCAAAAGCTTGTCGATAGCATTGATTGCCGTCATCAGGTCTTTGTGCGGGATAGCTTTTGTGGCGAGGGAGCTTGCTCCCGCTCGGCCGCGTAGCGGTCGTAAGATTCGAAACCGCGCTGCCGTTGATAGGGGCTGCTTCGCAGCCCAGCGGGAGCAAGCTCCCTCGCCACAAAAGCACCTCCAGCCACTATTTCAGGCCAAGCCGTTTTGCCATCCGCCCCAGGTTCGCCCGGTCCAGACCCAGCTCCCGGGCGGCGCTGGCCCAGTTGTGCTGGTGACGCTCCAGGCAGGCCGCGATCAGTTGGCGCTGGAACTCGTCCACCGCTTCGCGCAAGTCCCCCCTCACCTGCGCCATGGCCGGTGCCGGACTGAGGGACGAAGGTGCGGGGTTATCCGCAGGAGCCTGGGGCAAATCCAGATCCTGGGCGCTGAGGCTGAGGATTTTCGGGCGTGTCGTGCACCGACCCAAGGCCTTCAGGGCGCTGCGGCCGATCAGGTGTTCCAGTTCGCGCACGTTGCCCGGCCAGTCGTAGGCCAGCAGTGCCGCCTGGGCGTCGCTGGTCAGGCGCAGGCTGCCCAGGCCCATGCGCGAGCGATTTTGCTCCAGGAAGAACCCGCTGATCAGCAGCACGTCCCGCCCACGATCACGCAGCGCCGGCACCTGCAACGGATACACACTCAAGCGATGGTAGAAGTCGGCCCGATATCGGCCGTTGCGCACTTCTTCGGCAAGGTCGCGATTGGTGGCCGCGATCAGGCGTACGTCGACCCGATGTTCCTTGTCCGAGCCCAGGCGTTGCAGTTGGCCGCTCTGCAGCACTCGCAGCAACTTGGCCTGGACGGTCAGGGACAGCTCACCCACCTCATCGAGGAACAAGGTGCCGCCGTCGGCCAGTTCGAATTTGCCGCGCCGGTCGTTCGTGGCGCCGGTGAAGGCGCCTCGTACATGGCCGAAGAGTTCACTTTCCACCAGCGTATCCGGCAGGGCGGCGCAATTGAGGCTGATGAGTGGCTGCTCGGCGCGTTTTGACGCAGCATGGATGGCCTGGGCGACCAGTTCCTTGCCCACACCGGTTTCGCCTGTGATCAGTACGGTCAAGTCACTGCCGCCCACCAGCGCGATCTCTTCCACCAGGCGCTTGTGGGCCTTGCTCTGGCCGACCATGTCGCGAGGTTGCTGGCCGCTGGCCTGGCGATAGACCTCGGCGCGACGGTGCTCGTCCTCGGCCTTCAAGGCCAGCCGCTCGATGCGCTCGGCGGCGCTGACCGTGGCGGCGGCGAGGCTGGCGAAGGCTTGCAGGGCACTCAGGTCGATGGGCTCGAAGCGCTCCGGGTCCAGGGAGTCGAGGGTCAGCAGGCCCCAGGGGCGCTCGTCGACGAACAGCGGACAGCCCATGCAGTCATGGACCTCCAGATGCTCGGCCAACCCTTCGACCAGCCCGTCATACGGATCGGGCAGGCCGCTGTCGGCGGCGAAGCGGGTGGGCTGCGGGTTGGCCAGCAGTGCTTCGAAGCGCGGATGTTCGCTGACCCGGAACCGCCGGCCCAGTGTATCGGTGCTCAAGCCATCCACGGCGAGCGGCACCAGGCAGTCGCCGTCCAGGCGCAACAACGCCGCCGCATCGCAGGGCAGCAGGGCGCGCAAGGTGCCGAGCAGGCGACGATAGCGTTCGCCTTCAGGCAATTCGCGGGACAGATCGGCCACCAGTGGCAGCAGGGAGGTCAGCAGGGCGGTTGCGGTCATAATGACTCCATGTAGTCGTAACGACTATAAAGCGCGCCGTGTCGTTATGACTACAGTGTTTTTAACTTACTGATATTAAATGGAAAAGTTTATGGCATGGAAACTGATAAGGCTTAGGTAACTGTTATCGATCATATGCCAGGAGTCACCCTATGCTCAGTCGAGAAGAACGCGCCATCATTCGCTCCACCGTTCCGTTGCTGGAAAGCGGGGGTGAAGCGTTGATCACTCACTTCTATCGCATGATGCTGTCCGAATACCCGCAGGTGCGCCCGCTGTTCAACCAGGCTCACCAGGCCAGCGGCGATCAACCGCGCGCCTTGGCCAACGGTGTGTTGATGTATGCACGGCACATTGACCAGCTCGATCAACTGGGCGACCTGGTGGCGAAGATCGTCAACAAGCATGTTGCCCTGCAGATCCTGCCGGAACATTACCCGATTGTCGGTTCATGCCTGTTGCGGGCAATCGCCGAAGTGCTGGGCGCAGAGATCGCCACGCCCGAAGTGATTGCGGCGTGGGGCGCAGCCTACAACCAGTTGGCCGATATCCTGATCGGCGCCGAAGCCGACATGTACGACAAGAAGGCCGAGGCGCCGGGCGGCTGGCGTGGCGAACGAGAGTTCATCCTGACGGCCAAGGTCCAGGAAAGCTCGGAGATCACCTCGTTCTACTTTGAACCTGCGGACAAGGGCCCGATCCTGGTGGCCGAACCGGGCCAGTACATTGGCATGAAGCTGATGCTCGATGGCGAGGAAGTGCGCCGCAACTATTCACTGTCGGCGCTGGCGGACAATGGTCAGTACCGTATCAGCGTCAAGCGCGAGCCGGGTGGGCGGGTGTCCAATCACCTGCATCATCATTTCGATGTCGGTAGTCGCATCCAGTTGTTCCCGCCGTCCGGGGATTTCTACCTGACCGCCAGCGACAAGCCGTTGGTGCTGATCAGTGGCGGCGTCGGCATCACCCCGACCCTGGCCATGTTGCAGGCGGCGCTGCAAACCGAGCGGCCGGTGCATTTCATTCACTGTGCGCGCAACGGCAGTGCCCATGCTTTCCGCGACTGGATCGACGACCTGGCCAAGCGGCATCCGCAGCTCAAGCGCTTCTACTGCTACGACGAAGACGACGGCTTGAGCCCGGCGGCCGACAAGGTGGGGCTGTTGAGCCAGGAGCAACTGGCGCAATGGCTGCCGCAGCAACGTGACCTGGACGCCTATTTCCTCGGGCCGAAGGGTTTCATGGGGGCCGTCAAGCGCCACCTCAAGGCCTTGGGTGTGCCGGACCAGCAGAGCCGTTACGAATTCTTCGGCCCGGCGGCGGCGCTGGAGTAAGGTCACGGCTAATCCGGGGAACCGGGTTGGCCTCATCGCGAGCAGGCTCGCTCCCACAGGGGATTTGTGGTGGACACGATTCCTGTGAACGCCACAAAAAACTGTGGGAGCGAGCCTGCTCGCGATGGCATCGGCACATTCAACATCAATGCAAGCTGACCCACCGCTATCGCGAGCAAGCTCGCTCCCACCCTGGATCTGTGTGGTGACAAAATCCGCATTCGCCCCAAATCCCCCTGTGGGAGCGAGCTTGCTCGCGATAGCGGCGGCAGGTCCGCCCCTGTTCAACGGACCCGCATTAATCTGCTCTTAACCTTCTTGCGGTCTATTCCCCTCCAATGTCGACGCCCGCTGCTCGTTCACTGTCATGGTCTGCGTGTAGACTTCGGGCATCCGAGCGCGCACCCGAGTGTTGCCGTGCTGCGCGTCGATCCATGCAGACAAAGGGAAACGCAATGAGTGAGGAAATGATGCGGTTGGGCCGTGAGCGGCGCTACCTGGTGCTGCTGGGGCTGATCTGCCTGGCACTGATCGGCGGTGCGCTGTACATGCAGGTGGCCCTCGGTGAGGCACCATGCCCGCTGTGCATCCTGCAACGCTATGCGCTGTTGCTGATCGCGATTTTCGCCTTCATCGGCGCAGCCATGCGCACCCGTCGCAGCCTGACGATCTTCGAAGGCCTGGTGGTGCTCAGCGCCCTGGCCGGTGCCGGGGTGGCGGGGCATCACGTGTACACCCAGTTCTTCCCCGCGGTCAGCTGCGGTATCGACGTGTTGCAACCGATTGTCGATGACCTGCCGCTGGCGAAGATCTTCCCGCTGGGCTTCCAGGTCGATGGCTTTTGCTCCACCCCCTACCCACCGATCCTGGGTCTGTCCCTGGCGCAATGGGCGTTGGTGGCCTTCGTGTTGACGGCGGTGCTGGTGCCGTTGCTGGTGTCGCGTAACCGTAAACAGATTCGCTGAACCGCCTTAATGAAACGCCCCGGTTTCTCTCCAGGAGAGCCGGGGCGTTTTGCGTTTCACTCTCGAGCCGGGTCGTCCTTGATCCGAGGCAAGAATGGCCTGCGACAATGTGCGACATGTTGTCACATATCTTGAGGCGCTCTGCCTTTGCGAGGCCGATTAAGCGCTTCTCCCTGTAATAAAAAAACGTCTGCTTTCGCAACAAGCGCATCGCTGGCAGCAGGCATTTTTAACAGCGAAGCGTCAGGCGCCAGAGGCCCCGAAAACTGGGCGCTTGCCGGGCAAAAAAGCGCTTGGCGGTCCTCCCGAGCTGTCTAAATCGGGCGTAGTAGGCCTACGTTTTTTGGGGTTCTTGTTGAGAATGAATTTCGATAACATGCTTGCCCGTTGCAATATTGGCAAGAGATTGTTGCCGGATCGGATAAAAATTATTTCGGGATGAGACATGGTCTACAGCGCGTCAGCTCACTACAATCGCCCGCACCGATTTTCCGACCCGGCTCAAGCTTGAGCACGAGAGTGGTCGAAGGGCGCCAGCGCCCCATGCGACCCCAGGTGTCGGTGCCTCCAACTATCCGCACCAAATGGAATTGGGCTTGAACTAGGCCTTTGACCAACGAATAAGAACTCACTGCTGGCCCAGGATGTGTCGAACAGCCGCTGACGTTCGACGGGCAGCCCTTATTCAATCCAAGAAAATGCCAACCCTTGGCAGGGTGAAGTGTTGGCGATCAAAACCCAACTGCATTGCGCAAGCTGCTTTAGAGGTCGTGAGATGAGTAAAAACAGGTACCCCCGATTACTAGGCTTGCTGCCGCTGCTCGGCACGTTGTTGCTGGGAGGCTGCAACATGACCCTGCTCGATCCCAAGGGCCAGGTCGGCCTGGATGAACGAAACCTGATCATCACCGCCACGTTGCTGATGTTGCTGGTCGTCGTGCCAGTCATCGTCATGACTTTCCTGTTCGCCTGGAAGTACCGCGCGACCAACACCAATGCCACCTACACGCCGAAGTGGTCGCACTCGACCAAGATCGAAGTGGCGGTGTGGACCATTCCGGTGCTGATCATCATTGCCCTGGGTTACGTCACCTACAAGTCGACCCACGCCCTGGACCCGTATCGTCCGCTGGATTCCGACGTCAAGCCGATCACCATTGAAGTGGTCTCGATGGACTGGAAGTGGCTGTTCATCTATCCGGAACAAGGCATCGCCACCGTCAACAAGATCGTGTTCCCGGCCCACACGCCGATCAACTTCAAGGTCACCTCTGACACCGTGATGAACTCGTTCTTCATCCCGGGCCTGGGCGGCCAGATCTACGCGATGGCGGGCATGCAGACCAAGTTGCACCTGATCGCCAACCAGAACGCCGAACTCGACGGTATCTCCGCCAACTACAGCGGCGCGGGTTTCACCGGCATGAAGTTCAAAGCAATCGCCACGACCCAGGAAGATTTCGACGCCTGGGTCAACGATGTGAAGAAGGCACCTAAACAGCTTGAAAAAGCTGAATACGAAGCCCTTTCCAAACCGAGCCAGAACAACCCAGTCGAACTCTACTCGTCGGTTACGCCGAACCTGTTCCAGACCATCATCGACAAATATGAAGGGATGAATCCGGGCAAGCCGATGCACCACGAGAAGAACGAGAAGGAAGTGGCTCACAACATGGAAGGGATGGACATGAGCTCGCATTCAGCTGCCGGGGCAGAGGAGTAAACGATGTTTGGTAAATTAAGTTGGGAAGCGATCCCGTTCCACGAGCCGATTGTCATGGTGACCCTCGCCATCATCGCGCTCGGTGGTCTGGCATTGTTTGCAGGCATCACTTATTTCAAGAAGTGGACCTACCTGTGGACCGAGTGGCTGACGTCGGTCGACCACAAGAAAATCGGCGTGATGTACATCATCGTCGCCATGGTCATGCTACTGCGCGGTTTTGCCGACGCCATCATGATGCGTACCCAGCTGGCCATGGCCACCGAGGGTTCGCCTGGCTACCTGCCGCCTGAACACTATGACCAGATCTTCACCGCCCACGGTGTGATCATGATCATCTTCATGGCGATGCCATTCTTCACCGGCCTGATGAACCTTGCAGTGCCGCTGCAGATCGGCGCCCGCGACGTGGCCTTCCCGTTCCTGAACTCCTTGAGCTTCTGGCTGCTGGTATCGGGCGTGGTGCTGATCAACTTGTCCCTGGGCGTTGGCGAATTTGCCAAGACCGGTTGGGTTGCCTATCCGCCGCTGTCGGGCTTGCAATACAGTCCGGGCGTGGGGATGGATTACTACATCTGGGCGCTACAGCTTTCCGGGTTGGGTACGACGCTGACGGGGGTCAACTTCCTGGCCACCGTGGTGAAAATGCGTACCCCGGGCATGAAGCTGATGGACATGCCGATCTTCACCTGGACCTGCACCTGGGCCAACGTCCTGATCGTCGCCTCCTTCCCGATCCTGACCGCTACCCTGGCTTTGCTGACGCTTGACCGTTACATGGATTTCCACATTTTCACCAATGAACTGGGTGGAAATCCGATGATGTACGTCAACCTGTTCTGGGCCTGGGGTCACCCTGAGGTGTACATCCTGATCCTGCCGGCGTTCGGGATTTTCTCCGAAGTCATCTCGACCTTCTCCGGCAAGAAACTGTTCGGCCACCACTCGATGATCTACGCTTCCGGCGCGATCTCGGTGCTGGGCTTCATGGTCTGGCTGCACCACTTCTTCACCATGGGTTCCGGGGCGAGCGTCAACGCCTTCTTCGGCCTGGCGACGATGCTGATTTCGATCCCGACCGGGGTGAAGCTGTTCAACTGGCTGTTCACCATCTATCAGGGCCGCCTGCGTTTCACCAGCCACGTAATGTGGACCCTGGGCTTCATGGTGACCTTCGCCATCGGCGGCATGACCGGCGTACTGCTGGCCATCCCGGGTGCTGACTTCGTGCTGCACAACAGCCTGTTCGTGATCGCGCACTTCCACAACGTGATCATCGGTGGCGCCGTGTTTGGCTACATCGCCGGTTTCGCCTTCTACTTCCCTAAAGCGTTCGGCTTCAAGCTGCACGAAGGTTGGGGCAAGGCCGCGTTCTGGTTCTGGATCACCGGCTTCTTCGTCGCGTTCATGCCGCTGTATGTACTGGGCTTCATGGGCATGACCCGTCGCCTGAACACCACTACCAACCCTGAGTGGGTGCCGTACCTGTACGTCGCCATGTTCGGTGCGGTGATGATCGCCGTCGGTATCGCCTGCCAGCTGATCCAGTTGTATGTCAGCGTGCGCGATCGCAACAAGCCAGAGAACATGTGCGAACACGGCGACCCGTGGAATGCCCATACCCTGGAATGGTCGACCTCTTCGCCACCGCCGTTCTACAACTTTGCCGTGCTGCCAAAAGCGGACGTCATCGACCCGTTCACCGAAGCCAAGGAAAACGGTACCGCGTACCCGGTTCCGGCCAGGTACGAGCCGATCCACATGCCCAACAACACCGCCACCGGTGTGGTCATGGGGGCGCTGCTGACCGTGTTCGGTTTCGCGATGATCTGGCACATCTGGTGGCTGGCCATCGCCAGCCTGGTCGGCACCGTGGTGTATTTCGCCATCCATGCCGCCCGTGACGATCAGGGCTACATGGTGCCGGTGGATGTCATCGAGCGCATCGAAGCCGAGCAGCACAAACGTCTGGTAGCGGCCGGGAAAGTCCCAGCCACCGCCACCCGTGTTGAAACCTCGTTGGAACAGGCTTAAACCATGTCGAACTTAGTGACCAATGTTGGACACGCCCATGGTCAAGACCATGGGCACGATGACCATCACCACGACTCGGGCGAGATGACCGTATTCGGTTTCTGGCTCTACCTGATGACCGACTGCATTCTGTTTGCGTCGATCTTCGCAGCGTACGCGGTGTTGGTTAACAACGTCGCCGGTGGCCCGTCGGGCCACGACATCTTCGAGCTGCCGTACGTACTGGGCGAAACCGCGCTGCTGCTGTTCAGCTCGATCACCTACGGCTTCGCCATGCTGGCGTTGTTCAAGGGCAAGAAAACCCAGGTCCTGGGCTGGCTGGCCATGACCTTCCTGTTCGGTGCCGGCTTCATCGGCATGGAGATCAACGAGTTCCACATGTTGATCTCCGAGGGCTTCGGCCCTAACCGCAGCGGCTTCCTGTCCGGGTTCTTCACCCTGGTCGGTACCCACGGTCTGCACGTGACCAGCGGCCTGATCTGGATGGCGATCATGATGTACCAGGTCCAGAAAAACGGCCTGACTGCCACCAACAAGACGCGCCTGAGCTGCCTGAGCCTGTTCTGGCACTTCCTGGACGTGGTGTGGATCTGCGTATTCACCGTTGTTTATCTGATGGGGACCCTGTAAATGGCTAACGCTCATTCCCATGATGGCCACGACGCCGGCCACGGCAGCGTCAAGTCCTACGCCATCGGCTTCATCCTGTCGGTGATCCTGACCGTCATTCCGTTCGGCCTGGTGATGTACCCAACGCTGCCGAAAAGCCTGACCCTGTGGATCATCCTGATCTTCGCCGTGGTCCAGGTACTGGTGCACCTGGTGTACTTCCTGCACCTGGACCGCTCCGCCGCCCAACGTAACAACGTGGTCGCGTTTGTCTTTGCCGCGATCGTGATCGTCCTGCTGGTTGGCCTGTCGTTGTGGATCATGTTCAGCATCCATACCAACATGATGGCGCACTGAGGAAAATCCGGATGTCCCTGAAGCACTTTATCCAAATCACCAAGCCGGGGATCATTTTCGGTAACGTGCTTTCTGTGGCAGGCGGTTTTTTCCTGGCCTCCAAAGGGCATGTCGATCTGGCCATCTTCCTGGCGGCGATGATCGGCACGTCCCTGGTGGTGGCGTCCGGTTGCGTGTTCAACAACTGCATCGACCGCGACATCGACATCAAGATGGAGCGCACCAAGAACCGCGCCCTGGTTCAGGGCCTGATCCCGGTGCAACTGGCCTTGGTGTTCGCCACGGTGCTGGGCGTGGCCGGTGTCGCGCTGTTGTACTGGGTCGCCAACCCGTTGGCGGCGTTGTTCGCAGTGATCGGTTTTGTCATCTACGTCGGCCTCTACAGCCTGTACCTCAAGCGCAAGTCGGTCCACGGCACGCTGGTGGGCAGTCTGTCGGGGGCGATGCCGCCGGTGATCGGTTACGTCGCGGTGAGCAACAGCTTCGACATGGCGGCGCTGACGCTGCTGGTGATGTTCAGCCTGTGGCAGATGCCGCATTCCTATGCCATCGCGATCTTCCGCTTCAACGACTACCTGGCGGCCTCGATTCCGGTGCTGCCGGTCAAGCGTGGTATTCGGGTGGCGAAGAAGCACATCCTGCTCTACATCCTGGCCTTCCTCGTGGCGACCTTGATGCTGACCTTCAGCGGCTACGCCGGCATGAGCTACCTCGCCGTCGCCGCCGCCATGGGCATGTACTGGCTGTACATGGCCTGGACCGGCTATAAGGCGGTGGATGACACGGTCTGGGCACGCAAGCTGTTCGTGTTCTCGATCTTCACCATCACCGCCCTGAGCGTCATGATGTCCCTGGACTTCAAAGTGCCGAGTGAGTTGTTGCTGACTTACGCGCCTTAAGCTCCAGACGTTGCACAAAAAAGCCCCGCCTTCGAGAGAAGCGCGGGGCTTTTTTTCTAGATGGGCATGGATGGACTGTCATTCGTCGCAATAGATTTTGGTTTGTTGATCTATGCGCAACTTGCCTATAGTTTCCACCATGCGTACCCTATTTTTTGAAACGACCACATTCACCGCCACGGTTGGCCATTACCTGACTGATGATGAGTATCGTCTGCTTCAGTCCTATATGCTGGAGCATCCAGAGGTCGGTGACGTCATGCCACGTACCGGCGGCTTTCGTAAGCTGCGCTGGTTCGATGAGCGTCGTGGCAAAGGGAAGCGCGGTGGGTTGCGAGTCATTTACTATTGGCTCATGAACGATCGTCAGTTTTGGATGTTCGCGATTTATGACAAGGACGAGTTGGTAAACCTGACCTCCGAGCAAGAGAAGACGCTCAAGCGCGCCATAGAAGCTGAGTTGAAAGTACGAGGTACCTTATGAAAAAGCGCGATCTGTTTGCCGAGATGATGCAAGGCGTCGAGGAGATGGCCGCTCACCGCGAGGGCAAGATTACCCTTCGCCAGATATCGATCGAAGACAAACCGGTTCCCGAGGTGTCGGCCCAGGAAATCGTGGCTTTGCGCGACAAGCTCCACATGTCCCAAGCCGTTTTCGCCAAGAGCATCAGGACCAGTCCAGGTACCCTGAGAAATTGGGAACAGGAAAAATCCAAGCCTAACGCCCAGGCGGCTTTGTTGATCAAACTGGTCGAGAAGTTTCCAGATATGGTCGAACGACTTGGCGCTGTTTGAACAGCTGACACCCATGAAAAAGCCCCGCCTTCGAGAGAAGCGCGGGGCTTTTTCATGGGTATTGCCTTGGACTTCTGTGGGAGCGGGCTTGCTCGCGAAAGCGGTGGGTCAGTTGAACTGATGTTGACTGACACGGTGCATTCGCGAGCAAGCCCGCTCTCACAAGGGGAAAACTCAGCGTGGGCTTATTGCTGGGCGATGCTGTAGCCGTCGAATGCCTTTTGCTGTTGCAGGGCGGTGACGATGCTCTTGCGGGTGACCGGTTGTTCGGTGCCGTCGTTGTCCAGGAAGGTTTCGCTTTCCAGCTCGGCTTCTTCGCCTTCGCCGACAAAATTGAAACCGAGGAATTCGAAGGCTTCACGGTCGACGTTCGGCTTGGAGCGTGGTGTGCGCAAGGGCAGGGTGACGCTGATGCCGTCCTTGCTGATGACAAACACTTCGGCTTCCTTCTTGGCTCGCGAGGCCTTGCCCTTGCTGCCACTTGGATTGCTGATGGCCTGGTGGGTCTGGTTCAGCACTTTCAGGGCCAGGCCGTAGACCAATTCCTGGAACGATGGATCGTCCTTGTAGCTGGAGAGAATGCGGCTGATCGGGAAGCGGCTGCTCAGGTCTTCCAGGGCCGCGAAATCGGCGGCTTCGGCGTCCTTGAGCTGCTTGAGCTGGCCCATCAGTTCGTAGGCCTTGTCGTCGTCGAACGCATCGTGAGCCTGGCGGATGGCGTTGCGCAGTTCGCGGATCTGGTCGCTTTCGCGGTTCGACTGGAACGCATCGAGGACCATTTCACTGATGGTTTTGGCCTGGGGCAGATGCTGTGAAAGATTGATGGAGTTTTCGTATTCCGCTTTGGACGACAGGGTGACTACGGATTCAGCGGTATTGGAATCGGACATTGAAATTTCACTACTTCTGTTAGCGGGATGAGGCGAGAAAGGCATTGAGCTTTTTTCCGGTCGCCTAATCTATTGGACGCGGACGGTGTTGTCACGGTCGGACCGGCGACAGGTTGGCTTTTGTTGCCGGTCCTGGCTTCAATCTCGCATCAGCTCCAACAGTCGCAGGGCATTGGGCGTTGCGGCGCCACTGGCAGTGTTGTCAAAGATGCACCAGGTCGGTGTGTCGGCCCCGGTCTTCAATTGCCGGGCGAGCCGTTCCAGCCAGGGCTCATCGTACGGGGAATAGTAAATTCGCGGCGAACCGTGCAACCGGTAGTAACGAACGCCAGGCCAGCCTGCCGGTCGATCGCAACCGGGCAATGGCGAGGGATCGGCGGCGACGCGGCCGATGTGCTGGGCTTGCAGCAGTGCTTGCGCCGTCGGCGCGAGCCAGCTCGGATGCCGGGGTTCAAGCACGGCATGGCCCTGATAACGGTCGCGCAATGCGGTGAAGAATGCTTCGGCCACTGCGGCATCGAAGGCCAGTGATGGTGGTAACTGGATCAGCAGGCAGCCCAGTTTCTCTCCCAATTGCGAGCATTGCCCCAGAAAATCATCCATAAGCCCTTCGCAATCGAGCAGCCGCCGTTCATGGGTGATCTGTTTTGGCACTTTGACCGAGAAGCGAAAGTCCGAGGTGACGCTATCGGCCCACTTTGCGTAGGTGGCGGGGCGGTGTGGACGGTAGAACGAACTGTTGATCTCCACCGCCGGGAAGCGTGCGCTATAGCGCTGCAAGTGGGTGCCCTCGACGGGAAAGGCCAGCCATTGCTCCCGGGGTAACGACCAACCGGCGCAGCCCAGATAAAGGTTAGAAGGGGAGGGGGATCGAGTCGACAAGTGCCCGGACCTGATTGCAAGCGTTACAACCTATGACCGCTGTAAACGCCGCAAAGATGCATTCATTTTTGCCGCGGACCCTGAGCCCGGTTTCATTTGCAGATCACATTCTTGCCGGCCATCTTTGAGCGATACTGCGCCTGGTCCGCCCGGTCCAGCAGCGCCGCTTGTTGTTCATCGTCGAAGCGCTGCACCACGCCAAAGCTCATGGTGATCTGAAAATCGCCCACCGGCAGCAGGTCGGACAATCCACGGCGAATGGTTTCGGCCATCAGGCAGGCGTCGGTCAGGGAGGTGTTGGGCAAGATCATGATGAACTCGTCGCCGCCCCAGCGCACCAGCAGGTCGCCGTCGCGCTCGCAGCGCTGGACCGCCTGCACCACTTGCACCAATGCCGCATCGCCGAAAGCATGTCCGTAACGGTCGTTGATGTCTTTGAAATCGTCGACATCCATGGCGATCAGCGACAAAGGTTCGCGAAAGCGCTGGGCACGTTCGCAGGCCAGTGGCAGCGCTTGCTCCAGGCGATAGCGGTTGGCGACCAGCGTCAGTGCATCGGTCTCGGCGAGTCGACGGTTTTCCTCGAGTTGAATCTGCAATTGTTGGTTGACCCGGGACAGTTCGCGGGTGCGCTCTTCGATCACTGCTTCCAGGGACTTGTTGCGCCGCTCCAGTTGCTCGAACAAGCGCTTCTTGTCGTCGATACTGCGATGGGCGCCGATCATGCGCGCCACCGTGCCGTCAGGGTTGCGGGCGATCACGTAGCCGCGATCCTCGATCCAGATATAGGAACCGTCGCGCGTGCGACAACGGTATTCGGCCTGGTAGCCGTGGGATCTTTGTTCCAGATAGTCGTCGAACAACGCCATGACCCGTGGATAGTCACCCGGGTGGATCACGCTCTCCCAGGTCAGCACGGTGTTGTCCAGGGAGTGAGGCGGGTAGCCAAGCATCGTGTACCAGCCGGGATTGCGGTAGACGAAGCCGGTGTTGGCATTCCAGTCCCAGATGCCATCGCTGACCAGTTCCAGGATGGTGTGCAGTACGCCTTCGTCCAGATCGGACAAGTCGAACCGCAGCATGTCGATGTTCGAGGCATCTCCCATCGTCGTTTCCTCAATCAGCCTTGATATCAAAATGCTCGTCCAAGGAGGAAGAGTAGCTGATGGGGCGCGGGGTCACTAGCGGGGCAGAGCTTCGGATGAACGCTGAACCGTGGCGAGGGAGCTTGCTCCCGCTGGACTGCGTAGCAGTCCCGAGATGGGCCGCTTCGCGCCCCAGCGGGAGCAAGCTCCCTCGCCACGGGATTTATTTTCATCCAACATTCTTCGGGTCAATCCCTCAGGGTTTGCCCCATTTCTCCAACGCAAACTCGACAAAACTGCGCAGCTTCGGCAAACGGTAGCGATCCTGCGCGTACATCAGGCTCATCGGCCGATGGGGCAGCTGGTAGCCCGGCAGCAACGTCACCAGGTGTCCATCCTTCAGGTCCTGGGCCACCAGCGCATCGGGCAGCATCACCACGCCCATCCCGGCCAGGGCGGCGCGATGCAGGCCCGAGGAGCTGTTGATCAGCATCGGTCCGTTCACCGGGATCTTGATCTCGCCTTGCGGGCCATTGATCGGCCAGTGATCCTGGGCAAAGCGCCATTCGTCTGCTGCCGAATAGGCGAACGACAGGCAGTCGTGCTGTTGCAAGTCCGCGGGTTGTTCCGGCGTGCCTCGCCGGGCCAGGTAAGCAGGGGAGGCGCAGATGGTCAGGGTGTAGTCCATCAACGGACGGGCAATCAGTTTCGGATCGGGATGGCCAAGGCGGATGGCCACGTCGAAGCCATGGTCGAGCAGGTCAAGGCGCTGGTTGGTCAGCACCACGTCGAGCTTGACCTGGGCGAAGCGCTGGCTGAATTCGGCCAGCGCCGGCGAAAGGCGTTCGGTACCAAAGGTCAGCGGTGCGGTGATGCGCAGGGTGCCGGTGGGTTCGCCCTGGGCCTGTTCGGCCAGGCGTTCGGAATCGGCCACCAACCCCAACACTTCCAGGCAACGCTGGTAGTAGGCCGAGCCGAATTCAGTCAGGCGCTGGCGCCGTGTCGTACGGTTGATCAGGCGCACGCCGAGGCGTTGCTCCAGCGCCCGAAGATGATTGCCCACCATGGTGGTGGACATTTCGCAGGCCTGGGCCGCCGCTGTCAGGCTTCCGGTTTCTACCACCTTCACGTAAACGGTCATTGCCTGGAACAGGTCCATTATCAAGCTCAGCTTTTAAATGATTGAAGTAAAGTCGCATTTATCCATTTTGAGTGGCTAACCATACTGGAAAAAACCACCCGATGGAGCCTGAGCCATGACCGCTGCCTGCCTGATGACCACTTACCAACCCCTGGCGCTGAATTTCACCCATGGCTTGGGCACGCGCCTGTGGGACCAGGACGGCCGCGAATACCTCGATGCGGTGGCGGGCGTGGCGGTGACCAATGTCGGCCACTCTCACCCTCGACTGGTGGCCGCCATCAGCGAGCAAGCCGGCCTGCTGTTGCACACATCCAACCTGTACAGCATCGATTGGCAGCAACGCCTGGCGCAAAAGCTCACCCAGCTGTCCGGGCTGGAGCGGGTGTTTTTCAACAACTCGGGCGCCGAGGCCAACGAAACCGCGCTGAAACTGGCGCGCCTCTATGGCTGGCACAGGGGCATCGAGCAGCCGTTGGTGGTGGTCATGGACAACGCGTTCCACGGGCGCACCTTGGGCACCATGTCCGCCAGTGACGGCCCGTCCGTGCGGCTGGGTTTCAATCGGTTGCCGGGGGATTTCATCAAGGTACCGTTTGGCGACCTCGCGGCGTTGGAAGAGGTCCGGCAGGCTCATGCCGAGCGCATCGTTGCTGTACTGGTGGAGCCGATCCAGGGCGAGAGCGGTGTGCAGCTCGCCCCGCCGGGTTACCTCAAGGCCTTGCGGCAACTGTGCAGCCGGCGTGCCTGGCTGTTGATGCTCGACGAGATCCAGACCGGTATCGGTCGCACCGGCCAATGGTTCGCGTTCCAGCATGAAGGCATCGTGCCGGACGTCATGACCCTTGCCAAAGGCCTGGGCAACGGCGTGCCCATCGGTGCTTGCCTGGCGCGGGGCAAGGCTGCCGAGTTGTTTACTCCTGGCAGTCATGGCAGCACCTTTGGCGGCAATCCACTGGCCTGTCGGGTCGGCTGCACGGTGCTGGATATCATTGAGCAACAAGCGCTGGTGGATAACGCCAGGCACCAGGGCGAACAATTGCTGAGTCGGTTGCGGATCGAGTTGGCGGACAACCCCAATGTATTGGCGATTCGCGGTCAGGGCTTGATGATCGGCATCGAACTCAAGCAACCGGTCCGCGACCTGACCCTTCGCGCCGCCCGGGACCACGGGCTGCTGATCAATGTCACCCGGGGCCAGACCATCCGCCTGTTACCGCCGTTGACGATCGATGGGCGCGAAGTGGAGATGATTGTCAGGGGCGTGAGCCGCTGTCTGGCGCAGGGTTGAGGGGCGTTCGCCTGGACGCCGGTTTTTATCGGGCAGCCGGGCGAAACGCGACGCAGCGGGACGGAATTTTTAACGATTGCCGTGTTCCAACGCCTGCCAGAGTCGATTGCCTACGCCCTGGCACTTCAGACTGAAAACCCAGGAGCATTCCATGTTCACCTCGCGTCGCTTGATCGTTGTCGCTACTGCTGTGGCCCTGTTGTCCGGCTGTGCGTCGCCTAACCCCTATGACAACCAGGGCCAGGCCTCTACCGAATCGTCGGGTATGAGCAAAACCGCCAAGTACGGCGGCCTCGGTGCACTGGCGGGGGCGTTGGCCGGTGCGGCCATCGGTCACGATAACCGCGGCAAAGGGGCGTTGATCGGCGCGGCGGTGGTGGGGGCTTCCGCAGCTGGCTACGGCTACTACGCCGACCAGCAGGAAAAGAAACTGCGTGCGAGCATGGCCAATACCGGCGTTGAAGTGCAGCGCCAGGGTGACCAGATCAAGCTGATCATGCCGGGCAACATCACCTTCGCCACCGACTCGGCGAACATCGCCTCCAGCTTCTACCAGCCACTGAACAACCTGGCCAACTCCCTCAAGGAGTTCAACCAGAACCAGATCGAAATCGTCGGTTATACCGACAGCACCGGCAGCCGCCAGCACAACATGGACCTGTCCCAGCGTCGTGCCCAGAGCGTGGCGACCTACCTGACATCCCAGGGCGTGAGCGGTGCCAACCTCTCGGCCCGTGGCGCCGGCCCGGACAACCCGGTGGCGAGCAATGCCGACGTCAATGGTCGTGCGCAGAACCGTCGTGTCGAGGTGAACCTCAAGGCTATTCCGGGCCAGAATTACCAGCAGGCACCGCAGCAGCAGGGCCAGACTTACCAGCAATATCCGTAATCGCTGGGCGATAAATGAAAGGGGGGGGCCATGGAAACATGGCCCCCCCCCTTTTTGTGGCTGCCATTTACCCTTGCCACAATGGATCAACAGTGAAGTGAGTGGGATTTGAGGCAATAAAAAGCCCGCCCGATCATATGATCGGGCGGGCTTTTGGGTGTCGCTTGGAGATTACTTCTTCAAACCGTAATGCTCATCGAGCATGCCGGGTGAATTGGGGGCCTTGGGGGCGTAGTCCCGCGGCGGTTCCTGGATCCCTTTTGGTGGGGTCAGGCGTTCCCGTGGAGTCTGTGCTGCATCGGCTTGCAGAGCAGCCAGCAGACGTTGGCGAGTCTGCTCGTCCAGGGCCAGGCGATTGGCACCTTCGGACAGATGATCCTGGACGTCCTGGTAGCTCTGGGTGAGTTTTTTCACCAGGGACGCGGTGCTGTTGAAGTGGGTGACCACCTCATTCTGATAACTGTCGAAACGTTCCTGAATGTCGTCCAGCTGACGTTGCGTGCTGTTGGGCACCGCGTTGGGCAGCAATCGGGCAAGCAGGAATCCAATGGCGACACCGGCAACCAGGGCAAGAGTCGGCAACAGCCAAACTAAGAGCGAGTGTTCCACGAGTCCTTCCTCTATAAACGGCTTTGCTTTACGTTAACGGCTCGGACCTGCGCTGTATACCGCGAAGAACATCGCAATCATGCCAGGCACAGACTTTAGCTAGACGAGTCGACCCTATTCGAGGTCACGGAGTTCTTTCCCTTGCTTATGCGCGAAACCCCTGTAGTCATCGATGGCCCGGTGGGCCAACTGGAAGCCTTGTACCTGGACAGCGAGGCGCCCCGTGGCCTGGCGCTGATCTGCCACCCGAACCCGGTGCAGGGTGGGACCATGCTCAATAAAGTGGTCTCGACCCTGCAACGCACTGCCCGCGATGCTGGGCTGGTTACGTTGCGTTTCAATTATCGTGGCGTGGGTGCCAGTGCCGGTACGCATGACATGGGCACTGGTGAAGTCGACGACGCCCAGGCCGCCGCCGATTGGCTGCGGGAAAAATACCCGCAACTGCCGCTCACCCTGTTCGGTTTTTCGTTTGGTGGTTTCGTTGCCGCGAGCCTTGGCGGACGCCTGGAAGCCCAGGGGCAACCGCTCAAACACCTGTTCATGGTGGCCCCGGCGGTGATGCGCCTGAATGAACAGTCGCCCTTGCCGATGAGTGGCGAGTTGACCGTGATCCAACCGGAAACCGACGAAGTGGTCGATCCGCAACTGGTTTACGAATGGTCCGACACGCTCCAACGCCCCCATGAGCTGCTGAAAGTGGCAGAATGCGGACACTTTTTTCATGGCAAGCTGACCGATCTCAAGGATCTGATCCTGCCGCGCCTTTCGAATTGACAGCAGTCTGACAAGCGATAACCCATGACGACGCGTACCCGTATCCTGACCGGCATCACCACCACCGGCACCCCGCACCTGGGCAACTATGCCGGCGCTATCCGTCCGGCGATCCTCGCCAGCCGCGACAGTAACGCCGATTCGTTCTACTTCCTGGCCGACTACCACGCCCTGATCAAATGCGATGACCCGCTGCGTATCCAGCGTTCGCGCCTGGAAATCGCCGCCACTTGGCTGGCCGGCGGCCTGGACGTGGACCGCGTGACCTTTTATCGGCAGTCCGACATTCCCGAGATTCCCGAACTGACCTGGCTGCTGACCTGCGTCGCCGCCAAGGGCCTGCTCAACCGTGCCCATGCCTACAAGGCCTCGGTGGACAAGAACGTCGAGGCCGGCGAAGACCCGGACGCCGGCATCACCATGGGCCTGTACAGCTACCCGGTACTGATGGCCGCCGACATCCTGATGTTCAACGCCCATAAGGTGCCGGTCGGTCGTGACCAGATCCAGCACGTGGAAATGGCCCGCGACATCGGCCAGCGCTTCAATCACCTGTTCGGCCAGGGCAAGGAGTTCTTCACCATGCCCGAGGCGCTGATCGAGGAAAGCGTGGCGACGCTGCCGGGCCTCGATGGCCGCAAGATGTCCAAGAGCTACGACAACACCATCCCGTTGTTCAGCAGCGCCAAGGACATGAAGGACGCGATCTCGCGGATCGTTACCGACTCCCGTGCCCCGGGCGAAGCCAAGGATCCGGACAATTCGCACCTGTTCACCCTGTTCCAGGCTTTTGCCACTGCCGAACAGTCCGCCGGCTTCCGCAGCGAACTGCTGCAAGGCCTGGGTTGGGGCGAAGCCAAGAACCGTCTGTTCCAGTTGCTCGACAGTGAGTTGGGTGAAGCGCGTGAGCGTTATCACCAGTTGATCGAGCGTCCGGCGGACCTGGAAGACATCCTGCAGCACGGCGCGAAAAAAGCCCGGGCCGTGGCGACGCCGTTCCTCAATGAACTGCGCGAGGCCGTTGGCCTGCGGTCGTTTGTCAGCCAGGTCCAAGTGGCCGCCAGCACCAAGAAGAAAGCCACCAAGGCTGCACGCTTCGTGAGCTTTCGCGAAGACGACGGCAGTTTCCGCTTCCGTCTGCTGGCCGCCGACGGCGAGCAACTGTTGTTGTCCCGCCACTTTGCCGATGGCAAGGCTGCTGGCCAGGTCACCAAGCAATTGCAGTCCGGTCAGCCATTGGATGTTCGTAACGACGGACAGAGTTTCAGTGTCTGGCTCGACGGCGAATGCGTGGCGGACAGCCCGGTTTTCGCAGACAGCGCCGCTCGCGATGCAGGCATTGATGCGTTGCGTGTTGCCCTGACACCTGCCCAGGACTGATTCCGGCGCGTAACTCCGACCATCGGCCCGAATACGGGCCGATTGCCATTCCTTTGGGCCATCGCTACAGTGACGGCCCGTTTTTGTTGCCTTGCTAACGAATATGACGCCCCTAGAACGATATCAAGCTGATCTGAAACGCCCGGAGTTTTTCCACGACGCAGCCCAGGAAACGGCGGTGCGGCATTTGCAGCGCCTGTACGATGACTTGGTCGCGGCGTCGAACAACAAGCCGGGCCTGTTGGGCAAACTGTTCGGCAAGAAAGACCAGACACCGGTCAAGGGCCTGTATTTCTGGGGGGGTGTGGGCCGTGGCAAGACCTACCTGGTGGACACCTTCTTCGAAGCGCTGCCGTTCAAGGAAAAGACGCGGACGCACTTCCACCGCTTCATGAAGCGTGTGCACGAAGAAATGAAGACCCTGGGTGGCGAGAAGAACCCGCTGACCATCATCGCCAAGCGTTTCTCCGACGAGACCCGGGTGATCTGCTTCGATGAGTTTTTCGTGTCCGACATCACCGACGCCATGATCCTCGGCACCTTGATGGAAGAGCTGTTCAAGAACGGCGTGACCCTGGTCGCCACCTCGAACATCGTGCCGGACGGCCTGTACAAGGACGGCCTGCAGCGGGCGCGTTTCCTGCCGGCGATCGCGCTGATCAAGGAACACACCGAAATCGTCAACGTCGACAGCGGCGTGGATTATCGCCTGCGTCACCTCGAGCAAGCCGAGCTGTTCCACTTTCCCCTGGATGCCGCCGCCGAAGAAAGCTTGCGCAAGAGCTTCCGTGCCTTGACGCCGGAATGCACCCAGGCGGTGGAAAACGATGTATTGATCATCGAGAACCGTGAGATCCGCGCCATCCGCACCTGTGACGACGTGGCCTGGTTCGACTTCCGCGAACTTTGCGACGGCCCTCGCAGCCAGAACGACTACATCGAGCTGGGCAAGATCTTCCACGCCGTGCTGCTCAGCGGCGTCGAACAAATGAGCGTCACCACCGACGACATCGCCCGCCGCTTCATCAACATGGTCGACGAGTTCTACGACCGTAACGTGAAGCTGATCATTTCGGCTGAAGTCGAACTCAAGGACCTTTACACCGGCGGTCGCCTGACGTTCGAATTCCAGCGGACCTTGAGTCGTTTGCTGGAGATGCAATCCCACGAATTCCTGGCGCGGGCGCATAAGCCGTAGGGGATTCGGAACAAAAAAGGCCTGCGATTGCAGGCCTTTTTTGTGCGCGCGAGATTTAGCAGTTCACTGCATAACCCTGTGGGAGCGGGCTTGCTCGCGAAGGGGGCGGTATGTTCAGCATAGATGCAAGCTGACCCACCGCTTTCGCGAGCAAGCCCGCTCCCACATTGGATTGCATTCAGCTCCGGTTCACGCCGCCTGCTGAAACTGCTGCCGATACTGGTTCGGCGACAGGTCGGTATGTTGCCGGAACAACCGGGCGAAAAAGCTCGCATCGTCGTAGCCGACTTCATAGCTGATGGTCTTGATGCTCTTGCGGCTGCCGGAGAGCAGGCCCTTGGCGGTTTCTATCCGCAGTCGTTGCAGGTAATGCAGTGGTTTGTCACCCGTGGCGGTCTGGAAGCGGCGCATGAAATTGCGAATGCTCATGCCGTGTTCGCGGGCGACGTCCTCGAAGCGGAATTTGTCGGCGAAGTGCTCCTCAAGCCAGTGCTGGATCTGCAGGATGATCACATCCTGGTGCAGTTTCTGCCCGCCGAAGCCGATCCGTCCCGGCGAATAGCTGCGTTGCACTTCATACAGGATGTCCCGCGCCACGGCCTGGGCCACATTGGCGCCACAGAAGCGTTCAATGAGGTAAATGTAGAGGTCGCAGGCTGAGGTCGCACCGCCAGCGCAGAACAGGTTGTCGGCGTCGGTCAGGTGCTTGTCCTGGTTCAAGTGCACTTGGGGGAAGCGCTCCTTGAAGGCATTGAAGAAGCGCCAGTAGGTGGTCGCCTCCTTGCCGTCGAGCAGCCCGGACTCGGCCAGCCAGAACACCCCGGTGGCTTCGCCGCAGAGCACCGCACCGCGGGCATGTTGTTCCCGCAGCCAGGGCAGGACCTGAGGATAACGTTGGCAGAGGCTGGCGAAATCATCCCAGAAGGCTGGCAGGATGATGACGTCGGTATTTTCCAGGCCACCGTCCACCGGCATGATCACATCGCTGAAGCTGTTCACCGGTTTGCCATCGGGGCTGACCAGGCGGATTTCAAACGCCGGCGTCAGGCCTAGGCCCAGTTGCTTGCCATAGCGCAGGCTGGCCAGGTGGAAAAAATCCTTGGCTTGCATGAGGGTGAAGGCGAAGACCCGGTCGATTGCCAGGATGCTGACGCGCCGCAAGGGCGTGGAGACGTGCATAGACATAATTCATCTTTATTTTTATAGGGGAAAGTGGTCACCAGACGGCTGGATCGTCTTATTTTTTGTCGGATGTGTCCAGTGTCCTGTCGTACACCGCAGGCTTTAGGCTCTATCGGATAACCACGTCCAACAATAATCAAAGGTGCCTCATGATCCCAAGAACACTGTTCAGTCCCGAGCACGAATTGTTTCGCGACAGCGTACGAACCTTCCTCGAAAAAGAAGCCGTGCCGTACCACAGCCAGTGGGAAAAACAGGGGCATGTCGACCGCCAGCTCTGGAACAAAGCGGGGGAGGCGGGCATGTTGTGCTCGCACCTTCCAGAAGCCTACGGCGGGCTGGACGCGGACTTCCTCTACAGCACGGTGGTGATCGAGGAGATCGGCCGCCTGGGGCTGACGGGGATCGGTTTCTCGCTGCATTCCGACATCGTCGCGCCGTACATCCTGCATTACGGCAGTGAAGCGCTGAAACACAAATACCTGCCGAAACTGGTGTCTGGTGAGATGGTCACGGCCATCGCCATGACCGAGCCGGGCGCCGGTTCCGACCTGCAAGGCGTGAAGACCTCGGCGGTGCTGGACGGCGATGAGTACGTCATCAACGGCTCGAAGACTTTCATTACCAATGGTTTCCTGGCTGACCTGGTGATCGTGGTCGCCAAGACCGATCCGAAGGCTGGGTCCAAGGGCACCAGCCTGTTCCTGGTGGAGGCGGGTACGCCGGGTTTCGAAAAGGGCAAGCGCCTGGAAAAAGTTGGAATGAAGGCCCAGGACACCTCGGAATTGTTCTTCCAGGATGTCCGCGTGCCGAAGGAAAACCTGCTTGGCCAGGCCGGAATGGGCTTCGCCTACTTGATGCAGGAGCTACCTCAGGAGCGCCTGACCGTCGCCATTGGCGGCCTGGCCTCGGCCGAAGCGGCGCTGCAATGGACCCTGGACTACACCCGCGACCGCAAGGCGTTCGGCAAATCCATCGCGGACTTCCAGAACACCCGTTTCAAGCTCGCGGAAATGGCCACCGAAATCCAGATTGGCCGGGTCTTCGTCGACCGCTGCCTGGAACTGCACCTGCAAGGCAAGCTCGATGTACCGACGGCGGCGATGGCCAAGTACTGGGGCACCGACCTGCAATGCAAGGTGCTCGACGAATGCGTGCAGCTACACGGCGGCTACGGCTTCATGTGGGAATACCCGGTTGCCCGGGCGTGGGCGGATGCGCGGGTGCAGCGGATCTATGCCGGGACCAATGAAATCATGAAGGAGATTATTGCGCGGTCGCTTTGATGACGTAGTGACTGTTAGACCGCTATCGCGAGCAGGCTCGCTCCCATAAGGGTGTCTGTCGAATCACAAATTGTGGTCAGACATAAATCCAATGTGGGAGTGAGCCTGCTCGCGATGAGGGCTATGAATCAATCAAGGCGCCGGATTCGGCTGGTCCTTGTGAATCGCCTCGATCCCCGCCAGGACTTCATCCGACAGCTTCAGGTCGAAGCTGGCGATGTTGCTGTCCAGTTGCTCCAGCGTGGTGGCGCCGATGATGTTGCTGGTCACGAACGGCTGCTGGGTGACGAACGCCAGGGCCATCTGTGCGGGGTCCAGGCCATGTTCGCGGGCCAACGCCACATAGCGGCTGCATGCTGCTTCCGACTGCGGATTGAAATAGCGCATGAAGCGGCTATAGAGGGTCAGGCGACCCTTGGCTGGCCGTGCGCCGTTTTCGTATTTGCCCGACAGGAAACCGAACGCCAGGGGCGAGTAGGCCAGCAGGCCGCACTGTTCGCGGATGGCGATTTCCGCGAGGCCGACCTCGAAGCTGCGATTGAGCAGATTGTAAGGGTTCTGGATCGACACCGCCCGCGGCCAGCCACGGGCTTCGGCCAGGGCGAGGAATTTCATGGTGCCCCAAGGCGTTTCGTTGGACAGGCCGATGTGGCGGATCTTGCCGGCGCGGACCTGTTCGTCCAGGGCTTCGAGGGTTTCCTCCAGCGGGGTGAACGTTTCGTCGGCCTTGTGCTGGTAGCCCAGTTGGCCAAAGAAATTGGTGCTGCGCTCCGGCCAGTGCAATTGGTAAAGATCGATCCAGTCGGTCTGCAAGCGCTTGAGGCTGGCATCCACCGCTTCGACGATGTGGCGGCGGTTGTGCTTGAGGTTCTGGTCGCGGATGTAGTCGATGGTGTTGCCGGGACCGGCGATCTTGCTTGCCAGGATCCAGTCGGCACGGTCGCCGCGGCTCTTGAAGTAATTGCCGATGTAGCGCTCGGTGGTGGCGTAGGTCTCGGCCTTCGGTGGCACCGGGTACATCTCGGCGGTGTCCATGAAATTGATGCCGGCACCCTTGGCGCGTTCGATCTGGGCGAAGGCTTCGGCCTCGCTGTTCTGCTCACCCCAGGTCATGGTTCCGAGGCACAGGGCACTCACGTTCAGATCGGTACGGCCTAGCTGGCGATAGTCCATCGGGACCTCCTTGGGCAAAACAATCATAAAAGCAGGTTGAAATATTTTTCGCAATCTGCATAATTGCGCACCTCTTTCTGCAGTGGAAGTGATGCGCCGCCGCCGAAGAATCTTGCCGTTGAACGGACGCGCCGACCCGAGCCCCCGAAAGCGTCTGTATCCGGCTGCCTTTGACTTGTCAAAGTACGCACTATTCAGTAAGATCCGCCGTCTAATTTACAGGGCGGCCCCTGAGGCTATAAAGAATGAAAACTTTTACTGCTAAACCGGAAACAGTAAAGCGCGACTGGTTTGTCGTCGACGCTGCTGGTCAGACCCTGGGTCGTCTGGCCACCGAAATCGCGAGCCGTCTGCGTGGCAAGCACAAGCCTGAGTACACCCCTCACGTTGACACCGGTGACTACATCGTCGTGATCAACGCTGAGCAAGTACGTGTTACTGGCGCTAAAACCACTGACAAAATGTACTACTCCCACTCCGGTTTTCCTGGCGGCATCAAGTCGATCAACTTCGAAAAGCTGATCGCCAAAGCCCCTGAGCGCGTGATCGAGACCGCGGTTAAAGGCATGCTGCCTAAAAACCCACTGGGTCGCGACATGTATCGTAAGCTGAAGGTTTATGCGGGCGCTGCTCACCCTCATACTGCTCAGCAGCCCCAAGAACTGAAGTTTTAACGGAATAGTTCATTATGTCGGCGACTCAAAATTACGGCACTGGCCGTCGCAAGACTGCAACCGCACGCGTTTTCCTGCGTCCGGGCACTGGTAACATCTCCATCAACAACCGCTCCCTGGATAACTTCTTCGGCCGCGAAACTGCCCGCATGGTAGTTCGTCAGCCGCTGGAACTGACCGAGACCGTCGAAAAATTCGACATCTACGTCACCGTTATCGGTGGTGGTGTAAGTGGTCAAGCTGGCGCAATCCGCCACGGCATCACTCGCGCCCTGATGGACTACGACGAGACTCTGCGTAGTGCTCTGCGCAAAGCCGGCTTCGTAACTCGCGATGCTCGCGAAGTTGAACGTAAGAAAGTCGGTCTGCGTAAAGCGCGTAAGCGTCCGCAGTACTCGAAGCGTTAATTCCGCTTCCGCTTTCAAAAGGCGCCCAGTTCCTCACGGAGCTGGGCGTTTTTTTATGGGCAAAAGAATTGCTCTGTGACAACTTGCCACATTCGTAGAGCCCCTATACTACAAGGCTTGGCGGTTTGGCCGCTTGGTAATTACCTTGTCAGAATTGGGGCTTTTCATTACCATTCGGCAAAATTTTTATAAGTTCAGATTTTTACTTAGTAGACGCCTGATCTAACAGGCCACAAAGCTGATGGGAGAGGACTGAATGAGCAATGACGGCGTGAATGCAGGCCGGCGTCGCTTCCTGGTAGCAGCCACATCCGTGGTGGGTGCTGCAGGAGCGGTGGGGGCTGCGGTCCCGTTCGTGGGGTCATGGTTTCCCAGTGCCAAGGCGAAAGCTGCAGGTGCACCGGTGAAAGTGAATGTCAGCAAGATCGAGCCAGGCCAGCAGATGATTGCTGAGTGGCGCGGCCAGCCGGTGTTCATCGTCCGCCGTACAGAGGAAATCCTGGGGAATCTGAAAAAGATCGAGGGGCAGTTGTCCGACCCCACCTCCAAGAACTCGACGCAACCGACCTATGTCGATCCGGAGACACGTTCGATCAAGCCAGAAGTCCTGCTTCTGATCGGGATCTGCACGCACCTGGGTTGCTCGCCAACGTTCCGTCCTGAAGTGGCGCCTGCCGACTTGGGCAAGGACTGGGTTGGTGGTTATTTCTGCCCTTGCCACGGCTCCCACTACGACCTGGCCGGTCGCGTCTACAAGTCGCAGCCTGCACCTCTGAACCTGCCAGTTCCCCCGCATTCCTATGAGTCGGATGACATCATTGTCATCGGCGTCGACACGGAGAAAGCGTGATGAGCAAATTCATGGATTGGGTTGATGCGCGCTTTCCCGCGACCAAAATGTGGGAAGACCATCTCAGCAAATATTACGCTCCAAAAAACTTCAACTTCTTCTACTTCTTTGGCTCTCTGGCATTGCTCGTTCTGGTCAACCAGATCGTTACCGGTGTCTGGCTGACCATGAGCTACACCCCGTCGGCGGAAGAAGCGTTTGCCTCCGTCGAATACATCATGCGCGATGTCGAGTACGGCTCGATCCTGCGTCTGCTGCACTCCACTGGCGCTTCGGCGTTCTTCATCGTGGTCTACCTGCACATGTTCCGTGGTCTGCTCTACGGTTCGTACCAGAAGCCTCGTGAGCTGGTGTGGGTTTTCGGCATGCTGATCTACCTGGCGCTGATGGCCGAAGCCTTCATGGGCTACCTGCTGCCATGGGGCCAGATGTCCTACTGGGGTGCCCAGGTGATCATCTCGTTGTTCGGTGCGATTCCGGTCATCGGCGACGACCTGACCCAGTGGATCCGCGGTGACTACCTGATCTCCGGCATCACCCTGAACCGCTTCTTCGCCCTGCACGTCGTGGCCTTGCCGATCGTGATCCTCGGTCTGGTGGTACTGCACATCCTGGCGCTGCACGAAGTCGGCTCGAACAACCCCGATGGTGTGGACATCAAGAAGCACAAGGACGAGAACGGCGTACCGCTGGATGGCATCGCCTTCCACCCGTACTACACCGTGAAAGATATCGTCGGTGTGGTGGTCTTCCTGTTCATCTTCTGCTCCATCGTGTTCTTCTTCCCGGAAATGGGTGGTTATTTCCTCGAGAAGCCGAACTTCGAGCAAGCGAACGCCTTCAAGACCCCTGAACACATTGCCCCGGTCTGGTACTTCACGCCGTTCTACGCGATCCTGCGGGCGATTCCGGACAAGCTGATGGGCGTTATCGCCATGGGCGCGGCCATCGCCGTGCTGTTCGTCCTGCCGTGGCTGGACCGCAGTCCGGTCAAGTCGATGCGCTACAAAGGCTGGCTGAGCAAGATCTGGCTCGTGGTGTTCTGCATCTCGTTCGTGATCCTGGGCGTGCTGGGTGTACTGGCACCGACACCGGAGCGTACGTTGCTGTCGCAGGTTTGCACCTTCCTGTACTTCGCCTACTTCATTCTGATGCCGTTCTATACCAGGCTCGAGAAGACCAAACCGGTTCCGGAAAGGGTGACTGGCTGATGAAAAAGCTATTTGCTGTACTGATTCTTGCTGCTATGCCTGTATTGTCCTTCGCGGCCGAACACGGTGGTCCAGAGCTGGAAAAAGTCGACATCGACGTTTCCGACAAGGCTGCCATGCAGGACGGCGCACGGACGTTCGCCAACTACTGCATGGGCTGCCACAGTGCCAAGTTCCAGCGCTACGAGCGTGTAGCCGATGACCTGGGCATTCCCCATGAAATGATGCTCGAGAAACTGGTGTTCACCGGTGCCAAGCTGGGCGATCACATGACCATCGGCATGCAGCCTGCGGATGCCAAGACCTGGTTCGGCGCCGCGCCGCCGGATTTGACCCTGGTCGCCCGCGTACGTGGAACTGACTGGCTTTATGGTTACCTGCGTTCGTTCTACGAAGACCCTGCGCGTCCATGGGGCGTGAACAACAAGGTCTTCCCGAACGTCGGCATGCCTAACGTTCTGGTCGGCCTCCAGGGGCGCCAGGTGGTAGGCTGCAAACAGGTTCAGATCGTCGAGGGTGGTAAAAAGCAATTCGATCCGCTGACTGGCACCGCTTTGACGCATGAAGCCTGCGACCAACTGACCGTATTGCCGAACACCGGTAGCCTGACCCCGGAGCAGTTTGACGAGAAGGTCAAGAACCTGGTGACCTTCCTGGCCTACTCGGCCAACCCGGTGAAGCTGGAGCATCAGCGCATCGGTACCTATGTATTGCTGTACCTGGCGTTCTTCTTCGTATTCGCTTACCTGCTCAAGCGTGAATACTGGAAAGACGTGCATTGATAAAGCTGTAAGCCGTTGCTGTTAATCGTGCGCGCCCAAGGGCGTCTCTAGAAATGTAACGAGCCTGGTCAGCCAGGTGTTACGGGAGACGCTCTCTGGGCGCGCTCGTTTTTCCGTTTTTCGATAATTTCAACAAGCGAGGAGGATCGCCATGGGCGTGACCAATCGGTTGGCCTGTTACTCCGACCCCGCCGACCACTATTCCCACCGGGTACGCATCGTACTGGCAGAGAAGGGTGTCAGCGCCGAGATCATTTACGTCGAAGCGGGCCGTCAGCCGCCGAAGCTGATCGAAGTGAACCCTTACGGCAGTCTGCCCACACTGGTCGATCGTGACCTGGCATTGTGGGAGTCGACCGTGGTGATGGAATACTTGGATGAGCGTTATCCGCATCCGCCTTTGCTGCCGGTGTACCCTGTCGCACGCGCCAACAGTCGTTTGCTGATCCATCGCATCCAGCGTGACTGGTGCGGGTTGGTGGATCTGATCCTGGATTCCCGGACCAAGGAACCCGCGCGGGTCGTGGCACGTAAGGAACTGCGTGAAAGCCTGACTGGCGTATCGCCGTTGTTCGTCGACAAGCCGTTTTTCCTCAGTGAGGAACAAAGTCTGGTGGATTGCTGCCTATTGCCCATACTCTGGCGTTTGCCGATTCTGGGTATCGAACTGCCGCGGCCTGCCAAGCCGCTGCTTGATTATATGGAGCGCCAATTCGCGCGTGAGGCTTTCCAGGCGAGTCTGTCTGGTGTCGAACGCGACATGCGCTAAGGCTTAGGGAGCCGCTATGAACTCCAGTCGACCTTATCTGGTCCGCGCGCTCTACGAGTGGATTGTGGACAACGATTGCACCCCGCACATGCTGGTCAACGCCGAGTATCCATCGGTGCAGGTGCCGCAGGGTTTTGCCAACGATGGGCAGATTGTCCTGAACGTATCGCCAGCCGCTGTGCGTCACCTGCACATGGATAATGACGCCGTCAGCTTCGAAGGGCGCTTCGGTGGTGTGCCGCACACGCTGTACGTGCCTATTGCTGCGATCCTGGGAATTTATGCTCGGGAGAATGGCCAGGGCATGGTGTTTGAGCTGGAAGCGCCGCTGGACGGTGAAGAAGAGTTCGAGCCGGATGATGACCTGCCGCCACCGGATGACGAGCCGCCGCGTCCTAGCGGGCGGCCTAGTCTGAAAGTGGTGAAATAGATCTGCTGGCTGGTTTGAAGAAAATGCCTGTGTCGTGAGATGCGGGCATTTTTTTTGTGGTTCCGTGGTTGGTGTGTATATCACGCCAGTCAGCCCTGAAATCGAACCCAAAAAAAGGCGCTTTCCCCGCCTGGGAAAAGCGCCTTTTCTGAGCTCGCGCTGTATCAGTCAATGTACTCAAACAACTTGACGATTTTCTGCACCCCGGACACACCCTGCACCAGATTGGTCGCCTGCGCGGCCTCTTGCTTGGTCAGCAGCCCCAGCAGATAGACAATGCCATTCTCAGTCACGACCTTGATGCGCGAGCCGGGAATGCTGGCGTCGGTGAGCATCTGGGTCTTGATCTTGGTGGTCAGCCAAGCGTCATTCTGGCGTGCCAGCAGCGAGGACGGTTGCAACACCTGCAGTTCGTTATGCACGGTCTTGACCCGCTGCACGGCGCTGGCTTCCTGCTCGGCCTTGGCCTTAAGGTCGGCGCGCGGGGTCTGGCCGGCCAGCAATACGACGCCGTTGAAGCTGGTGACGACGATGTGCGAGTTGTTGTCCAGGTCCGGGTCGGCCTTGGCGATGTTCACTCCCACTTTGGTTTCGATCAGGGAGTCGTCGATCTTGCTGCCGAAGGTGCGGGTGCCGCGGTCGTCTTCAATCGGCTTTTCCCGGCTGGCGTTAACCACCGATGTGCAGCCGCTGATGCCGAGGCACAGGGTCAGGGCCAGAAGGCCTAGGCGATTAGGGGTCATTCTTCACTCCCGAACAGTTGGCTGTCGATCAAGTCGCAAAGGCAGTGGATCGCCAGCAGGTGGACTTCCTGGATACGTGCGGTGACATTGGCCGGTACGCGGATCTCGACGTCTTCAGGCAATAGCAGGGACGCCATGCCGCCGCCGTCACGACCGGTCAATGCTACGACAATCATTTCGCGATCATGTGCGGCCTGGATCGCTTGAATAATATTGGCCGAGTTGCCGCTGGTGGAAATGGCCAGCAGTACATCGCCGGGTTGACCCAGGGCGCGGATCTGTTTGGAGAATACTTCGTTGTAGCTGTAGTCGTTGGCGATCGAGGTGATCGTCGAGCTGTCGGTGGTCAGGGCGATCGCCGGCAGGCTCGGACGCTCGCGTTCGAAGCGGTTGAGCAATTCCGAAGAGAAATGCTGGGCATCGCCGGCCGAGCCGCCATTGCCGCACGAAAGCATCTTGCCCTCGTTGAGCAAGGCGTTGACCATCACTTGGCTGGCTTGCTCGATGTGTGGTGCAAGTACGTCCATCGCCTGTTGCTTGGTGTCGATACTGGCCTGAAAAAGCTGGCGAATTCGCGATTGCATGTCCATCAGTGTGACCTTAAGTAGCGCGGCTTATCGGCACAAACGTGTGCGGCGCGCAAAGCAAAGAGCAAAAAAGTTAGGTGAAGGTGTCCGGCTCGGCATGGGCGCTCAACTGTCGAAGGCGTTCTGCAGCCAATTCAACTGGGCGGCGTTGCTGTCGATGGCAACCACGTCGAAGCGGCAGGGATGATCGGCCCAGCGAGACTCGCTTTGCAGAAAGTACTGCGCGGCGAAAACCAGCTTCTGGCGCTTGCGCTCGTCAATGCTGTCGAGCGCGCCACCCCATTGAGTATTTTTTCTGTAGCGGACTTCGACGAATACTACTGTATCGCCGTCAAGCATGACCAGATCAAGCTCGCCGCGTTTACACAACCAGTTCTGCGCCACCAGCCGCAGGCCTTGCTGCTGGAGATGCGCGAGAGCCTGGCCCTCGGCATCCCGTCCGCGTTGCTGGCGTGATCGGTCAGGCATCAGCGCTGGGTATCCGGCAGGCGCTGTACCTGGCCGTTGACGAACTCGGCCCATGGCAGTTGACGCTGTACGCGCTGGGTTGCGGATACTGCCAGGCTGCCCGACAGGCCTTCGATGCGGCTGTCCGGCAGCGTCTTGAGCTGGCCCAGGCGCGGTGCCAGGCGATAGGCATCTACACCCATCGCGTACAACCGACCCAGGCTGCCACCGGCCTGGGGCCACTGGGCGGTGACCTGCTTGCGCAGTGGGTCATTGGCGTCGAGCAACCACGGGGTTTCGCAGAAGCGGATGCCGCTCATGTCGTTGTACTGGTTCTGGTCGCCGCTGGCGCTGAACACCGAAGACGTCGCGTAGACCGGCACGTCACCGGCGTACTGGAAGTTCAGGGTTGGCTTGATCTGCTGAGCCTGTTGCGGCGTCGAGGCCAGGAAGATGAACTCGATGTCCTGGCGACGGGATGGCTGGGCCGCGACCGTGGTGCCAACGGTGTTTTGCAGGCTTTTGGCGCGGCCCTCGCTCTGGCGCAATTGGAACATGTCGGCGATCTGCTGGGCCAGTTGCACTGGCTGGTCGACCCGTTCGATCGCGATGATGGTGCCGCCATTGGCCTGCCAGTCCTGGCTGAAGGCCTTCAGTACACGATCGCCCCATTCACCCTTCGGTATCATGGCGGCGGCACGATGCAGGCCGTCGGCACGGGCGCGACGGGACACTTCGCGCGCTTCATCCTCGGGCGCCAGGCCAAACTGGAACAGTTGCGGTGGCCCTTGTTCGCCTTCGCTGTAGTTCAGCGCCAGGGTGGTGATTGGCAGTTGCGGGCGAGTGCTGATCTGCTTGACCAGTGGTTTTTCCAGCGGTCCGACCACCAGTTGCACGCCGTCGGCCTGGGCCTTGCGGTAGAACTCGTCCATGGAGGTCAGGCTGGAGCTGTCGTAGAACTGGATGCTTGGTGGCTTCTGCCCGGCCTGCTGGGCCTGGTAGTGCGCGGCCATGAAGCCCTCGCGCAAGGCCTTGGCAACCGCGGCCAACGGGCCATTCTGCGGCAGCAGCAGGGCGATCTTGCTCAGCGGCTGGCTCGCCAGTTCCTTGAGCTTGACCAGGGGTGTCGGTAGTTGCAGGGCGGCGGGGTGCTTCGGGTTCTGTTCGCGCCAGTGGTCGATGGCCGCCTGCTGTTGTTCCAGGGTGCCGGCGGTCTTGACGGCTTGGGCGAGGCTCAGCCAGCCGCCCAGATCGTCGTTGCTGGTCGGTTGCAACTGGTCGGTGGGCAGCGAGGCGATCAGTACCCAGATGGCTTCGTGGTTTTTCGCCGCGGCGTCGTTTTCCAGCAGGGGCGCGATGAAGATGCGCTCCTTGGCGGCGGCCAGGGTCTGGCCATCGGCCTCGAGGGCGCGGGCGCGGACGGTGCCGGTGCGGACCTGCTGCTCTACTGGCATTTCGCTCAGGTGTTGCAGGCTTGGGTGGCTCAGGGCAGTCAGTGCCGCCTTGGGCTGGTTGCGGGTCATCGCCAGTTCGGCCGACAGCGTGCTGGCAAAAATCTGCTGGCCGGGCTTGAGTTGCTCCATCGGCACTTGTTGCAGGATCTGTGCGGACTGGCCGGCGTTGCCCTGGCGGTAGGCCAGGTCGGCAGCGCTCAGGCGCAGTAGGGCGGCTTTTTCCGGGTTTTTGCTTTGGTTGGCCTGTTCGAGCAACTGCTCGATACTGGCATCCGGGGTCCGTGGAAGTTCGCCAAGGCTGGACGAGGGCGAGCTGGCGCAGGCCGCCAGGAGGGCAGCGAGGCAGAGGGCGGAGAGCAGCCGCAGGCAAGCGATCATGTAAGTGTTCCTGATACGAGATCAAATTAGCGTCGAATTGTACCCAAGCACTGGCCGGGGCGCGATGTTAGTGGTGTGAATCGATCAATTTAGGTATTTCAAAGGGTGCGGTGCAGCACAAAAGACGCTGCTCGCTCAGGCGGCGGCACTAACCTGTGGCTGATGTGAACCGCTGAGATGATCTACACACGCTACAATGGCGGTTTTTACCGATCATGAGGTGTGCGCTTTGACTGCTCCAGGTGCTTTGAATTCCGCTGCCGGCTCGCTTTATGTGGTGGCGACGCCCATCGGCAACCTGGACGATATCAGTGCTCGGGCGCTGAAAATCCTGCAGGAGGTTGCGCTGATCGCGGCGGAAGACACGCGCCACTCCCAACGCCTGCTGCAGCATTTCGGTATTTCCACGCCATTGGCGGCCTGCCATGAGCACAATGAGCGCGACGAGGGCAGCCGTTTCATTACCCGGCTATTGGCGGGCGATAACGTCGCGCTGATTTCCGATGCAGGGACGCCGCTGATTTCCGATCCTGGCTATCACCTGGTGCGCCAGGCTCGGGCCGCTGGCATCAATGTGGTTCCGGTGCCGGGCGCCTGCGCATTGATCGCTGCACTGTCGGCGGCGGGCCTGCCGTCGGACCGGTTCATCTTCGAAGGTTTCCTGCCGGCCAAGGCGGTGGGGCGGCGCGCCCGTCTGGATGCTATAAAGGAGGAGCCGCGCACGCTGATCTTCTATGAAGCGCCGCACCGCATTCTGGAATGCCTGCAAGACATGGAGTTGGTGTTTGGTCCCGAGCGTCCGGCACTGTTGGCTCGTGAGCTGACCAAGACGTTTGAAACCCTGAAGGGCCTGCCGCTGGCCGAGTTGCGAGCTTTTGTCGAAAGCGACAGCAACCAGCAGCGCGGCGAGTGCGTCGTGCTAGTGGCCGGGTGGACAGCGCCGGAAAGTGAAGACGCTGTCAGCAGCGAGGCGATGCGCGTCCTGAACCTGTTGCTTGAGGAGATGCCCCTCAAGCGCGCCGCTGCCCTTGCTGCGCAGATCACTGGCGAGCGCAAGAACGTGCTGTATCAGGTCGCGCTGGAAAAACAGAAAGGCCAGTGAAACCGGGATATGGGGCTGGCCCAAGGCTTTTAGCGCTTGTTCTTCGGGCGCTCTACCGTTAACCTTCGCGGCGGAGAGTCGATTGGACAGTCGCTGCCCTCTATGAGAATTAGGGGGGGGAGGAAAGTCCGGGCTCCATAGGGCGAAGTGCCAGGTAATGCCTGGGAGGCGTGAGCCTACGGAAAGTGCCACAGAAAATAACCGCCTAAGCGCTTCGGCGCCGGTAAGGGTGAAAAGGTGCGGTAAGAGCGCACCGCACGTCTGGCAACAGTTCGTGGCTAGGTAAACCCCACTTGGAGCAAGACCAAATAGGGTCCCAAGGCGTGGCCCGCGCTGGGACCGGGTAGGTTGCTAAAGATGTCCAGTGATGGCCATCGTAGACGAATGACTGTTCAAGACAGAACCCGGCTTACAGATCGACTCTCCACCTTTTCCCTCCCTGCCGGAATCACTGGCAGACGCAGTTCCTAATACCAAAAAAATCTTACTCTTAACAAATCACTTTAACTTGTGCGCGCAGCCTCCTGTGCTTCCTCGGGTTGAGGCGAAATTTCCTACGTCAGATTCTTGTTACCCCTCCTGAAACGCTCCTAAATCTCCGATCTATAAGGCTTTTCCTTCAATCCGCGCCTTGACGGTGCGGTGGGCGCATTCCTATAGTGTGCGCAAGTGGCGGAAAGTGGCATGAAGTGGGTTTTTTTGAAGGTAAAACGCCAAAAAGTGGAGAAACGCTGACGTGTTTCGCGGAGCTAACGCTATCAGTCTCGATGCAAAAGGCCGTCTCGCCATGCCGAGCCGGTATCGTGACGAGCTCGTTTCGCGAAGTTCGGGGCAGTTAATCGTCACGATCGACGCTGTTGATCCATGTTTGTGTGTTTACCCTCTGGATGAGTGGGAAATCATCGAAACCAAACTGCGCGCACTGCCTTCGCTGCGTGAAGAAAACCGTCGCCTGCAACGCTTGCTGATTGGTAATGCCGTCGACCTCGAGCTCGATGGCAGCGGTCGTTTCCTGGTGCCGCCGCGCCTGCGCGAATACGCCAAGTTGGACAAGCGCGCGATGCTGGTGGGCCAACTGAACAAGTTCCAGCTGTGGGACGAAGATGCCTGGAATGCGGTTTCTGCCGCCGACCTCGCTGCTATTCAACAACCGGGCGCCATGCCTGATGAACTGCGTGATTTGATCCTGTGACTATTGATAGCGGCTTTAACCACATCACCGTACTGCTTGACGAAGCCGTCGAGGCTCTCGCCGTACGTCCTGATGGCTGCTATCTGGACGGCACGTTCGGACGTGGCGGGCACAGCCGGTTGATTCTCAGCAAGCTGGGGCCGGGCGGCCGGTTGCTTGGATTCGACAAGGATCCTCAAGCGATTGCCACCGGGCAAGCGCTGGCGGCCGAAGACGGCCGCTTTGTCGTTGTGCAGCGCAGCTTTGCCGAGTTGGGTTCGGAAGTCGCCGAGCGTGGCCTGGCCGGCAAGGTCAGTGGCGTGCTGCTCGACCTGGGCGTGTCTTCGCCACAACTGGATGACCCGGAGCGCGGCTTCAGTTTCCTCAATGATGGCCCGCTGGATATGCGCATGGACCCGTCCCGTGGCATCAGCGCTGCCGAATTTGTCAACACTGCCCCGGTGGAAGAAATCGCCCGTGTCTTCAAGGAATACGGTGAGGAGCGTTTCTCCGGCCGTATGGCCCGTGCCGTGGTCGAGCGTCGCGACATCAAGCCTTTCGAGCGCACCGGCGATCTGGCCGAAGTACTGAAAGTTGCCAACCCGGCCTGGGAGAAGGGCAAGAACCCGGCGACCCGTGCTTTCCAGGGCTTGCGTATCCACGTCAATAACGAGCTGGGCGATCTGGAAGTCGGTCTCGAAGCGGCGCTTGAGGCACTGGAGATCGGCGGTCGGCTGGTAGTGATCAGCTTCCATTCCCTGGAAGACCGCATCGTCAAGCTGTTCATGCGCAAACTCACCAAGGGCGAAGCCGATAACCTGCCGCGCAACCTGCCGGTGCGTTTCGAAGCCTTCGTGCCGAAAATCAAGATCCATGGCAAAGCGCAGTTCGCTTCCGAAGCCGAGCTCAAGGCCAACCCACGCGCCCGTAGCGCCGTCATGCGTGTCGCGGAGAAGTTGCGGTGAGCAAGCTCTTCGCCAAGCCCCTGCCCGGCGGCAGCTTTTTCATGCTGCTGCTGTTTATCGGCGTGCTCGTGTCGGCCATCGCCGTGTCCTATAGCGCGCACTGGAACCGGCAGTTGCTCAATACCCTCTACAACGAACTGAGCGTGCGCGATAAAGCGCAGGCCGAGTGGGGCCGGTTGATCCTGGAGCAGAGCACCTGGACCGCCCATAGCCGCATCGAAGTATTGGCCACCGAACAACTGAAAATGCGCATTCCCGGCGCCGCCGAAGTGCAGATGGTGGCGCCATGATGAAACTCGAAGGGGCGCTGTTCCCGTGGCGGTTTCGTCTGGTTTTGGGCCTGCTCGGGATCATGGTGGCGGCGATTTCGTGGCGCATCATCGACCTGCAGGTCGTCGACCGTGATTTCCTCAAGGGGCAGGGCGATGCCCGCAGCGTGCGGCACATTCCGATCCCGGCTCACCGTGGCCTGATCACCGACCGCAATGGCGAACCCCTGGCCGTGAGTACCCCGGTGACCACCCTGTGGGCCAACGCCAAGGAAATGCAACTGGCCAAGGAAAAATGGCCGGCACTGGCCGCCGCTCTCGGGCAGGATCCCAAGGCCCTGGCCGAGCGCCTCGAAGCCCAGGCCAACAAGGAATTCATCTATCTGGTGCGCGGGTTGACCCCCGAGCAGGGCCAGAGCGTGCTCGACCTTAAAGTGCCGGGCGTCTACGGCATCGAAGAGTTCCGGCGTTTCTACCCAGCCGGTGAAGTCACGGCCCACATGGTCGGGTTCACCGACATCGATGATCGAGGTCGGGAAGGTGTCGAACTGGCCTATGACGAATGGCTCGCCGGGGTCGCCGGCAAGCGCCAGGTCATCAAGGACCGGCGCGGACGGCTGATCAAGGATGTCCAGGTTACAAAAAACGCCAAGGCCGGAAAGCCCTTGGCGTTGTCCATTGACCTGCGCCTGCAATACCTGGCCAACCGTGAACTGCGCAATGCCATCGTAGAGAACGGTGCCAAGGCCGGCAGCCTGGTGATCATGGATGTGAAGACCGGCGAGATCCTGGCCATGGTCAACCAGCCGACCTACAACCCGAACAACCGCCGCAACCTGCAACCTGCGATGATGCGCAACCGCGCGATGATCGACGTGTTCGAGCCGGGCTCGACCATGAAAGCCGTGTCCATGGCTGCAGCCCTGGAAACCGGGCGCTGGAAACCGAGCGACACCGTCGAGGTGTATCCGGGCACCTTGCAGATCGGCAAGTACACTATTCGTGACGTGTCCAAGACCGAAGGCCCGGTGCTCGACCTGACCGGCATCCTGATCAATTCCAGTAACGTCGGCATGAGCAAGATCGCCTTCGATATCGGCGGCGAGACGATTTATCGCCTGGCCCAGAAGATCGGCCTCGGCCAGGACACCGGCCTGGGCTTCCCGGGCGAGCGTGTCGGCAACCTGCCGAACTACCGCGACTGGCGCAAGGCTGAAACGGCCACCCTGTCCTACGGCTACGGTGTTTCCGTGACGGCGATCCAACTGGTCCACGCATTTTCCGCGCTGGCCAACAATGGCCGTATCGCTCCGCTGACGCTGATCAAAACCGACAAGGCACCGCAGACCACCCAGGTGATCCCGGAGAACGTCGCCAAGACCATGCAGGGCATGCTGCAACAGGTGATCGAGGCGCCACGCGGCGTCTACCGCGCCCAAGTGCCGGCTTATCATGTGGCAGGTAAATCGGGTACCGCGCGCAAGACCTCCGTGGGCACCAAAGGCTACGCCGAGAACTCCTACCGTTCGCTGTTTGCCGGTTTCGGCCCGATGAGCGACCCGCGCTACGCCATCGTCGTGGTCATTGATGAACCGAGCAAGGCGGGCTACTTCGGTGGCCTGGTTTCGGCACCGGTGTTCAGCAAAGTGATGTCCGGCACCCTGCGCCTGATGAACATTACCCCGGATAACCTGCCGCCGACCCAGCAGGCCAATACCGCACCGGTCGTTCCCTTGAAAGCCGAAGGAGGGCGTGGCTGATGTCCCTGAGCCTGAACAAGATTTTTGCCCATGCCGGTCACGATCTGTTGATTCGCGAGTTGGCCCTGGATAGCCGCAATGTACGTGCCGGAGACCTGTTCCTGGCGGTGCCGGGCGCGCGTTTCGATGGTCGCGCCCACATCGCCGATGCCCTCAAGCGCGGTGCGGCGGCCGTGGCTTATGAAGTGCAAGGCGCGACCGTGCTGCCGATCACTGACGTTCCGCTGATTCCAGTCAAGGGCCTGGCGGCACAGCTGTCGGACATCGCCGGGCGTTTCTATGGCGACCCGAGCCGTCACCTGAACCTGATTGGCGTGACCGGTACCAACGGCAAGACCAGCGTCACCCAACTGGTGGCCCAGGCCCTGGATCTGCTCGGCCAGCATTGCGGCATTGTCGGGACCCTGGGCAATGGTTTCCATGGCGCACTGGAAAGTGGCCTGCACACCACGCCGAACCCGATTGCCGTACAAGCGACCCTGGCGGACTTGAAGAAGGCCGGTGCCAAGGCCATTGCGATGGAAGTCTCTTCCCATGGCCTGGACCAGGGTCGTGTGACCGCGCTGGCATTCGATGTCGCGGTGTTGACCAACCTGTCCCGGGATCACCTGGATTACCACGGCACCATGCAGGCCTACGGCGAAGCCAAGGCCAAGCTGTTCGCCTGGAATGATTTGAAATGCCGGGTCATCAACCTCGATGACGAGTTCGGTCGGCAATTGGCTGCCGAAAAGCGCGAGTCCCGGTTGATTACCTACAGCCTGGAAGATGCCAGCGCCTACCTTTATGTACGCCAGGCGCAGTTCACTGACGAAGGTGTTCGCGCCACGCTGGTCACGCCCCAAGGCGAGCATCATCTGCGCAGCACCTTGCTGGGTCGCTTCAACCTGAGCAACGTATTGGCCGCCATCGGCGCCTTGCTCGGCCTGGACTACGCGTTGGACGAAATCCTCAAGGTCTTGCCGAAGCTCGAAGGCCCGGCCGGTCGCATGCAGCGCTTGGGTGGCGGAACGCAACCGCTGGTGGTGGTCGACTACGCCCATACCCCCGATGCCCTGGAAAAAGTCTTGATGGCCCTGCGGCCTCACGCCAAAGGCAAGTTGCTGTGCCTGTTTGGCTGCGGCGGCGATCGTGATCGCGGCAAGCGCCCGTTGATGGCCGAGGTGGTCGAGCGGCTGGCCGACGGTGTGTTGGTCACCGATGACAATCCACGTACCGAAGACCCACTGCGGATTTTCGACGACATCCGTGCCGGCTTCTCGGCGGTGGATAACGTCACCTTCGTGGCCGGTCGCGGCCAGGCCATCGCCCAGTTGATTGCCAGCGCTTCGGCGGACGACGTCATCGTCCTGGCCGGCAAGGGCCACGAGGACTATCAGGAAATCAACGGCGAACGCCATGCTTTCTCCGATCTGGTGGAAGCCGATCACGCCCTGACCGCATGGGAGGTGGCCCATGCTTAAGGCCCTGAAACTCAGCGAACTGACCAACGCCCTGAATGGGCGCCTGCTTGCTGCGGACGCTTCCTTCGATGGCGTCAGCATCGACAGTCGCGCCATCGCCCCGGGACAACTGTTTGTCGCCCTGGCCGGGCCGCGCTTCGATGGTCACGATTACTTGAACGAGGTCGCGGGCAAAGGTGCGGTCGCGGCGTTGGTCGAGCGGGAAGTGACCAACAGCACGTTGCCGCAGTTGTTGGTCAACGACACCCGCCAGGCCCTGGGCCAGCTCGGTGCGCTGAACCGCGCGGCGTTTGGCAATCCGGTCGCGGCCATCACCGGCTCCAGCGGCAAGACCACGGTCAAGGAAATGCTTGCCAGCATTCTGCGCACCCGCGGTCCGGTGCTGGCGACCCGTGGCAACCTGAACAACGACCTCGGCGTGCCGCTGACCCTGCTGGAACTGGCGCCGGAGCATAGCGCAGCGGTCATTGAACTGGGGGCTTCGCGGCTGGGTGAGATTGCCTACACCGTGGCCATGACCAAGCCCCATGTGGCGGTACTCAACAACGCCGGGACCGCCCATGTCGGCGAGTTCGGCGGCCCGGAAAAAATCGTCGAGGCCAAGGGCGAGATCATCGAAGGGCTGGATGCCGATGGCGTCGCCGTGCTGAATCTCGACGACAAGGCCTTTGAAATCTGGAAGACCCGGGCGGGTGAGCGCAAGGTGTTGACCTTCGCCCTGAGCAACCTCGCCGCGAATTTCTACGCCAGCGACCTGGACCGCGATGCCCGTGGCTGCCCGGCCTTCAACCTGCACAGCCCCGATGGCGCCGAGCGGGTCCAGTTGAATCTGCTCGGCACCCATAACGTGGCCAATGCCCTGGCCGCCGCCGCCGCCGCTCATGCCCTGGGCGTGTCGCTGCCAGGCATCGTCGCCGGGCTGAACGCCGTACAGCCGGTCAAGGGACGCTCCGTCGCGCAACTGGCCAGCAACGGCATGCGCGTGATCGACGACACCTACAACGCCAACCCGACGTCCATGTGCGCGGCGGTGGATATCCTCGCCGGTTTCTCCGGCCGTACCGTGCTGGTGCTGGGGGATATCGGCGAACTGGGCGAGTGGGCGCAACAGGGCCATCACGATGTCGGTGCCTATGCGCGCGGCAAAGTCGATGCGCTGTATGCCGTCGGCCCGATGATGGTCCACGCGGTCGCGGCGTTTGGCGAACACGCACAGCATTTCACCACTCAGGCCGAGCTGATCCAGGCCCTGGGCGCCGAGCAAGACCCGAACACCACCTTATTGATCAAGGGCTCACGCAGTGCAGCGATGGAAAACGTCGTCGCGGCGCTGTGCGGCACCCGTATGGAGAAACATTAATGCTGCTGCTGCTAGCGGAGTACCTGCAACAGTTCCACAAAGGCTTCGCGGTCTTCCAGTACCTGACCCTGCGCGGGATCCTGGGTGTGCTGACCGCGCTGTCGTTGTCGCTGTTCCTGGGCCCGTGGATGATCCGCACCCTGCAGAACCTGCAAATTGGCCAGTCGGTGCGTAACGACGGCCCGCAGTCGCACCTGTCCAAATCCGGCACCCCGACCATGGGCGGCGCGCTGATCCTGTCGTCCATTGGCATCAGTACCGTGCTCTGGGCCGACCTGGCGAACCGTTACGTCTGGGTCGTGCTGTTGGTGACCCTGCTGTTCGGCGCCATCGGTTGGGTCGACGACTATCGCAAGGTCATCGAGAAGAACTCCCGTGGCCTGCCAAGCCGCTGGAAATACTTCTGGCAGTCGGTGTTCGGCCTCGGCGCGGCGATCTTCCTTTATATGACCGCCGCCTCGCCGGTGGAAACCACCCTGATCCTGCCGATGCTCAAGGATTACAGCATCCCGCTGGGCGCCGGTTTCGTCGTGTTGACCTACCTGGTGATCGTCGGTTCGAGCAACGCGGTCAACCTCACCGACGGCCTCGATGGCCTGGCGATCATGCCGACGGTGATGGTCGGCGGTGCGCTGGGGATCTTCTGCTACCTGTCGGGTAACGTGAAGTTCGCCGAATACCTGCTGATCCCTTATGTACCGGGGGCGGGCGAGCTGATCGTGTTCTGCGGTGCGCTGATCGGTGCCGGCCTGGGCTTCCTGTGGTTCAACACCTATCCGGCGCAAGTCTTCATGGGCGACGTCGGCGCGTTGGCGCTGGGCGCGGCCCTGGGCACCATCGCGGTCATCGTTCGCCAGGAAATCGTCCTGTTCATCATGGGCGGTGTGTTCGTGATGGAGACCCTGTCAGTCGTCATTCAGGTTGCTTCCTTTAAATTGACCGGCCGCCGCGTATTCCGCATGGCGCCGATCCACCACCACTTTGAACTCAAGGGCTGGCCCGAGCCGCGTGTGATCGTCCGTTTCTGGATCATCACCGTGATCCTGGTGCTGATCGGCCTTGCCACCCTGAAGCTGAGGTAGAACGAGTGTCCCTGATCGCTTCTGACCACTTCCGCATCGTTGTCGGCCTCGGCAAGAGCGGCATGTCCCTGGTTCGCTTCCTGGCGAACCGGGGCGTGTCGTTTGCCGTGGCCGATACGCGGGAGAATCCGCCTGAGCTGGCCACGCTGCGCCGTGACTATCCCCAGGTGGACGTGCGTTGTGGCGAGCTGGATGTCGAATTCCTGTGCCGCGCCGATGAGCTCTACGTGAGCCCCGGCCTGGCCCTGGCGACGCCGGCCCTGCAGGCGGCGGCTGCCCGTGGCGTGAAACTGTCCGGCGACATCGAGCTGTTCGCGCGTAACGCCAAGGCGCCGATCGTCGCCATCAGCGGTTCCAATGCCAAGAGCACCGTCACCACCCTGGTGGGCGAGATGGCCGCGGCAGCTGGCAAGCGTGTCGCCGTGGGCGGCAACCTCGGTACCCCGGCACTGGACCTGCTCAGTGACGACGTCGAGCTGTACGTGATGGAGCTGTCGAGCTTCCAGCTGGAAACCACTGACCATCTGGGTGCCGAAGTGGCGACCGTGCTCAACATCAGCGAAGACCACATGGACCGCTACAGCGGCCTGCCGGCTTATCACCTGGCCAAGCACCGGATCTTCCGTGGCGCCCGGCAGGTGGTGTTCAACCGCCAGGACGCCCTGACCCGTCCGTTGCTGGGCGAGGGCCTGCCGTGCTGGTCCTTTGGCCTGGGCGTTCCGGATTTCAAAGGCTTCGGGCTGCGCGAAGAGAATGGCGAGAAGTACCTGGCCTTCGAATTCCAGAACCTGATGCCGGTGCGCGAGCTGAAGATTCGCGGCGCCCACAATCAGGCCAATGCCCTGGCGGCTCTGGCCTTGGGACATGCGGTCGGTCTGCCGTTCGACGCCATGCTCTCGGCGCTGCGTACTTTTGCCGGTCTCGAACATCGTTGCCAGTGGGTGCGCGACCTCGATGGCGTGGCCTGGTACAACGATTCCAAGGCCACTAACGTGGGTGCCGCGCTGGCGGCCATCGAAGGGTTGGGCGCGGACATCGAAGGCAAACTGGTGCTGATCGCCGGTGGCGACGGCAAGGGTGCCGACTTCAAGGATCTGCGCGATCCGGTGGCGGCCAACTGCCGTGCCGTGGTGCTGATGGGCCGCGACCGCGAGTTGATCGCCCAGGCGCTTGGCGATGCCGTGCCGCTGGTGCGCGTCGCTTCGCTGGATGAAGCGGTGCAACAGTGCCGCGCCCTCGCGCAACCGGGCGACGCGGTGCTGTTGTCGCCGGCCTGCGCCAGTTTCGACATGTTCAAGAACTACGAAGAGCGCGGGCAGTTGTTCGCCCGGGCGGCGGAGGACTTGGCATGAGCCTGATGAACATCATCAAGCCGTACCCGTCGCCATTGATCACCGGGCGTGGCATCGACCTGGATTTCCCGATGCTCGCCGGTTGCCTGGCATTGCTGGGCCTGGGCCTGGTGATGATCACGTCCGCATCGTCCGAAGTGGCCGCGGTGCAGTCGGGCAATACGCTTTACCACATGATCCGCCACCTGATTTACCTGGTGATCGGCTTGGGCGCGTGCATCGTCACCATGATGGTGCCGATCGCCACCTGGCAGCGCCTGGGCTGGATGATGCTGCTCGGTGCCTTCGGCCTGTTGGTGATGGTGCTGTTGCCGGGGATCGGCCGCGAGGTCAACGGTTCGATGCGCTGGATCGGCTTCAGCTTCTTCAACGTTCAGCCTTCGGAGATCGCCAAGGTCTTCGTGGTGATCTACCTGGCCGGTTACCTGGTGCGTCGCCAGAAAGAAGTGCGCGAGAGCTGGATGGGGTTCTTCAAGCCGTTCATCGTGTTGCTGCCGATGGCGGGCCTGCTGCTGATGGAGCCGGACTTCGGCGCCACGGTGGTGATGATGGGCGCGGCGGCGGCGATGCTGTTTTTGGGTGGCGTCGGGCTGTTCCGTTTCACCCTGATGGTGGCGCTGGCGGTGGCGGCAGTGACCGTGCTGGTCCAGGCGCAACCGTATCGGATGGCGCGTTTGATCACCTTTACCGACCCGTGGGCCGACCAGTTCGGTTCCGGCTATCAATTGACCCAGGCGCTGATCGCCTTCGGTCGTGGCGAATGGCTGGGCGTGGGCCTGGGCAACAGCGTGCAAAAGCAGTTCTACCTGCCCGAAGCGCACACCGACTTCGTGTTCTCGGTGCTGGCCGAAGAGCTGGGCGTCGTGGGCTCGCTGTGCACCGTGGCGCTGTTCGTGTTCGTCTGCGTGCGCGGCATGTACATCGGTTTGTGGGCCGAGAAGGCCAAGCAGTTTTTTGCCGCGTACGTGGCGTATGGCTTGTCGTTCCTGTGGATCGGCCAGTTCCTGATCAACATTGGCGTGAACGTCGGCCTGTTGCCGACCAAGGGCCTGACGTTGCCGTTCCTCAGTTATGGCGGCAGCTCCCTGGTGATCTGCTGCGCCTGTCTCGGCTTGTTGTTGCGTATCGAATGGGAGAGTCGAACCCATTTGGGCAGCGAAGAGATGGAATTCCAGGAGAGCGACTTCGCCGAGGAGCCGACTCATGGGCGCTAACGTGCTGATCATGGCGGGCGGTACCGGCGGGCATGTCTTCCCGGCGCTGGCCTGTGCCCGGGAGTTCCAGGCGCGCGGCTATACCGTGCACTGGCTGGGCACGCCACGGGGGATCGAGAACGAACTGGTGCCAGGTGCCGGCCTCGAACTGCACCGGATCGACGCCAGTGGCCTGCGCGGCAAAGGCAAGCTGTCGTTGCTCAAGGCACCGCTGATGCTGCTCAAGTCGATCTGGCAGGCGCGGGCGATCATCCGTCGGTTGCGGCCCGTGTGCGTGGTCGGGTTCGGTGGTTATGTGACCGGTCCTGGCGGTGTCGCGGCGAAATTGGCCGGTGTGCCGGTGATCGTTCACGAACAAAACGCCGTGGCCGGTACCGCCAATCGGTTACTGGTGCCGTTGGCCGCCCGGGTCTGTGAAGCCTTTCCCGACACCTTTACCCTGTCGGGCAGCCGCCGTACCACCGGTAATCCGGTGCGTACCGAGCTGTTTTTCGATACACCGCGTCCGGCCCTGGCTGGACGCAAGGCGCGTTTGCTGGTCCTGGGCGGAAGCCTGGGGGCAGAACCGTTGAACAAATTGCTGCCTGAAGCCCTGTCGCAGGTCGCCCCCGAACTGCGTCCGGAAGTGTTTCACCAGGCCGGCAAGAACCACGATGAAGTGACCGCCGAGCGCTACCGCGCTGCCGGCGTCGAGGCGCAGGTGCAGCCTTTCATCAAAGACATGGCCCAAGCCTATGGCTGGGCCGACCTGGTGGTCTGCCGCGCAGGCGCGTTGACCATCAGTGAACTGGCTGCCGCCGGTCTGCCCTCGATGCTGGTGCCTTTGCCCCACGCGATCGACGATCACCAGACCCGTAACGCCGATTATTTGGCCCGTGAAGGCGCTGCCTTCCTGATGCCGCAAAGAACGACTGGCGCCGCGGATCTTGCCGCCCGCCTGACAGAGGTTTTGATGCAGCCGCAACGACTTGAAGAGATGGCCCGCGCCGCACGCCGCCTGGCCAAACCCGATGCCACGGCCCAAGTGGTCGATACCTGCCTGGAGGTGGCCCATGGTTGAGAATCGCAAAGCCATGCCACAACCGGAAATGCGCCGTATCCGCCGCATCCACTTCGTCGGAATCGGCGGCGTGGGCATGTGCGGGATCGCCGAAGTGCTGTTGAACCTGGGCTATGAAGTCTCCGGTTCCGACCTGAAAGCGTCCCCGGTGACCGAGCGTCTGGAATCCTTCGGCGCGCAGATCTTTATCGGCCACCGTGCCGAGAACGCCGCCAATGCCGACGTGCTGGTGGTTTCCAGTGCCGTGAACACCTCCAACCCGGAAGTCGCCACCGCCCTGGAACGCCGCATCCCCGTGGTGCCACGGGCCGAGATGCTCGCCGAGCTGATGCGTTATCGCCACGGCATCGCCGTCGCCGGTACCCACGGCAAGACCACCACCACCAGTCTGATCGCTTCGGTGTTCGCCGCCGGTGGCCTGGACCCGACGTTCGTGATCGGTGGGCGGCTGAATGCCGCGGGCACCAATGCCCAGTTGGGCACCAGCCGCTACCTGATCGCGGAAGCCGACGAGAGCGACGCGAGCTTCCTGCACCTGCAACCGCTGGTGGCCGTGGTGACCAACATCGACGCCGACCACATGGCGACCTACGACGGTGACTTCAACAAGCTGAAGAAAACCTTCGTCGAGTTCCTGCACAACCTGCCGTTCTACGGTTTGGCGGTGGTGTGCCTGGACGACCCGGTGGTGCGCGAAATCCTGCCGCTGATCAAGCGTCCGACCGTGACCTACGGTTTTGGTGAAGAGGCCGACGTACGCGCCATCAATGTGCGCCAGCAGGGCATGCAGACGTTCTTCACCGTGCTGCGCCCTGATCGCGAGCCGCTGGATGTGTCGGTGAACATGCCCGGCAACCACAACGTGCTCAACGCCTTGGCCACCATCTGCATCGCCACCGACGAAGGCGTCAGCGATGAAGCCATCGTCCAGGGGCTGTCCGGCTTCCAGGGCGTGGGCCGGCGTTTCCAGGTCTACGGCGAACTGCCGGTGGACGGCGGCAACGTGATGCTGGTGGACGACTACGGCCATCACCCGACCGAAGTCGCCGCGGTGATCAAGGCCGTACGCGGTGGCTGGCCGGAGCGCCGCCTGGTGATGGTCTACCAGCCGCACCGCTACAGCCGCACCCGCGACCTGTATGACGATTTCGTCCAGGTACTGGCCGACGCCAACGTGCTGCTGTTGATGGAAGTCTACCCGGCCGGTGAAGAGCCAATCCCGGGTGCCGACAGCCGCCAGCTGTGCCACAGCATTCGCCAGCGCGGTCAGTTGGACCCGATCTACATCGAACGCGGCGTGGACCTCGCGCCGCTGGTCAAGCCGCTGCTGCGCGCCGGCGACATCCTGCTGTGCCAGGGTGCCGGCGATATCGGTGGCCTGGCCCCGAAACTGTTGAACAGTCCGTTATTCGCCGGGGCCATCGTGGCTTCCAGCGCGGGGAAACTGAAATGACTGCTGCCTACGCTAACCTGGTCTCGACCCTCGATCCGAAAGCTTTCGGTCGTGTGGCCGTGCTGTTCGGTGGCAAGAGCGCCGAGCGCGAGGTGTCCCTCAAGTCCGGCAACGCCGTGCTGCAAGCCTTGCAAAGTGCTGGTGTCGACGCATTCGGCATCGATGTGGGCGACGATTTCCTGCAGCGCCTGCTGAACGAAAAGATCGACCGTGCGTTCATCATCCTGCACGGTCGCGGTGGCGAAGACGGCAGCATGCAAGGCCTGCTCGAATGCCTGGGCATTCCCTACACTGGTAGCGGCATCCTGGCTTCCGCCCTGGCGATGGACAAACTGCGTACCAAGCAGGTCTGGCACAGCCTCGGCATTCCGACGCCGCGTCACGCCGTGCTGGCGTCCGAGGCCGATTGTATTTCGGCGGCCACGGAACTGGGCTTCCCTTTGATCGTCAAACCGGCCCATGAAGGTTCAAGTATCGGCATGGCGAAAGTGAATTCGCTGCCTGAGTTGACCGCGGCATGGAAAGACGCCAGTTCCTACGATTCGCAAGTGTTGGTCGAACAATGGATCACCGGTCCCGAGTTCACCATCGCCACCCTGCGTGACCAGGTGTTGCCCCCGATTGCGCTGGGCACCCCGCACACGTTCTACGACTACGACGCCAAGTACGTCGCCAACGATACCCAGTACCGCATTCCCTGCGGGCTGGACGCCGCCAAGGAAAAAGAACTGATGGACCTCACGGCCAAGGCCTGTGAGGCGCTGGGTATTGCCGGCTGGGGCCGGGCAGACGTGATGCAGGACGCCGATGGGCAGTTCTGGTTCCTGGAAGTCAACACCGCTCCCGGCATGACCGATCACAGCCTGGTACCGATGGCGGCCCGGGCCGCTGGCCTGGATTTCCAGCAACTGGTGCTGTCGATCCTGGCCGCCAGTGTCGGCCAACAAGAGCCAAGAGGTTAAGCCATGCAAGGCGCATCGCTTCGTCATCAGCCATCCGCACCCGGTCGCAAGCCGGTGCCGCGGGGTGCCAGCCGAATGGTGGCCAAGGAGCCGATGTCGGCGCGTCTGCCGAAAGCCAACTTTGGCTTTCTCAAGAGCCTGTTCTGGCCGGTGCTGCTGGTGGCGTTGGGGTTCGGTACTTATGAAGGCGCCCAACGGCTGTTGCCTTACGCCGACCGGCCGATTGCCCGGATCAACGTCCAGGGCGACCTGAGCTACATCAGCCAGCAGGCGGTGCAGCAGCGGATTGCCCCGTTCGTGGCCTCGAGCTTCTTCACCATCGACCTGGCGGGCATGCGCACGGAGCTGGAGCAGATGCCCTGGATCGCCCACGCCGAAGTCCGCCGGGTATGGCCCGACCAGGTGTCGATCCGTCTGGAAGAGCAACTGCCGGTGGCCCGATGGGGCGACGAGTCGTTGTTGAACAACCAGGGCCAGGCGTTTACGCCGCGGGAACTGGCCAACTATGAACATTTGCCACAACTGTTCGGCCCACAGCGGGCCCAGCAGCAAGTGATGCAGCAGTACCAGGTGTTGAGTCAGATGTTGCGGCCACTGGGCTTCTCCATCGCGCGCCTGGAATTGCGTGAGCGCGGCAGCTGGTTCCTGACCACTGGCGCGGGCAGCTCGGGGCCGGGCATCGAGCTGTTGCTCGGTCGCGGCAACCTGGTGGAAAAGATGCGCCGCTTCATTGCCATCTATGACAAGACGCTCAAAGAACAGATTACGAACATTGCGCGCATCGATCTGCGCTACGCCAACGGCCTGGCTGTTGGCTGGCGGGAACCTGTAGCGCCGACGACGGCCGTACCCGCCGTCGCGAAGAATTAAGAAGAGGCAGGACCCATGGCAAACGTGCAAAGCGGGAAAATGATCGTCGGTCTGGATATCGGCACTTCCAAGGTGGTGGCGCTGGTAGGCGAAGTCGCGGACGACGGCACGCTGGTCATCGTCGGGATCGGTACACACCCGTCCCGCGGCTTGAAAAAAGGCGTGGTGGTGAACATCGAGTCCACCGTGCAATCGATCCAGCGCGCCATCGAAGAGGCGCAGTTGATGGCCGGTTGCCGGATCCACTCGGCGTTCGTCGGCGTGGCAGGCAATCACATCCGCAGCCTGAACTCCCACGGCATCGTGGCGATCCGTGATCGCGAAGTCAGCTCCGCCGACCTTGAGCGCGTGCTCGACGCGGCCCAGGCCGTGGCGATCCCGGCCGACCAGCGGGTGTTGCACACCCTGCCGCAGGATTACGTGATCGATAACCAGGAAGGCGTGCGCGAGCCCTTGGGCATGTCTGGCGTTCGCCTGGAAGCCAAGGTCCACGTGGTGACCTGTGCGGTGAACGCTGCGCAGAACATCGAGAAATGTGTGCGCCGCTGCGGCCTGGAAATCGACGACATCATCCTCGAGCAACTGGCTTCGGCCTACTCGGTGCTGACCGACGACGAGAAAGAGCTGGGCGTGTGCCTGGTGGACATCGGCGGCGGCACCACCGACATCGCGATCTTCACCGAAGGCGCCATCCGTCATACGGCGGTGATCCCGATTGCCGGCGACCAGGTGACCAACGACATCGCGATGGCGTTGCGCACCCCGACCCAGTACGCCGAGGAAATCAAGATCCGCTACGCCTGCGCCCTGGCGAAACTCGCCGGTGCCGGTGAAACCATCAAGGTGCCAAGCGTCGGCGACCGCCCACCGCGCGAACTGTCGCGCCAGGCCCTGGCCGAAGTGGTCGAGCCGCGTTACGACGAGCTGTTCACGCTGATCCAGGCCGAATTGCGCCGCAGCGGCTACGAAGACCTGATCCCGGCCGGCATCGTCCTGACCGGCGGTACCTCGAAGATGGAAGGCGCGGTCGAACTGGCCGAAGAGATCTTCCACATGCCGGTGCGCCTGGGCGTGCCCCATGGCGTCAAGGGCCTGGATGACGTGGTTCGCAATCCGATCTATTCCACCGGCGTGGGCCTGTTGATGTACGGCCTGCAGAAGCAGTCCGACGGGATTTCCTTCTCGGGCATCGGCAGCCGTGACAGCTACAGCAACGACGAGCCGAAGGCACCGCTGTTCGAGCGGCTCCAGGCTTGGGTCAAAGGCAACTTTTAAACAGTTTCAAAGCTTCAAGCGACAAGTTTCAGGCTTGGCGCTGGAAGACGCGGCAAACGCAGTAGGCGAAAAAACTAGAGAATGAAAGGAGAGGGAAAATGTTCGAACTCGTAGACAACATCCCCGCTAGCCCGGTTATCAAAGTAATCGGTGTCGGCGGTGGCGGCGGCAACGCTGTCAACCACATGGTCAAGAGCAACATCGAAGGCGTCGAATTCATTTGCGCCAACACCGATGCTCAAGCGCTGAAAAACATCGGCGCGCGGACCATCCTGCAACTGGGTACCGGCGTGACCAAGGGCCTGGGTGCCGGCGCGAATCCCGAGGTTGGCCGTCAGGCTGCCCTGGAAGACCGCGAGCGCATCGCTGAAGTCCTGGCCGGCACCAACATGGTGTTCATCACCACTGGCATGGGCGGCGGTACCGGTACCGGTGCTGCTCCGATCATTGCCGAAGTGGCCAAGGAAATGGGGATCCTCACCGTTGCGGTGGTGACCCGTCCGTTCCCGTTCGAAGGCCGCAAGCGCATGCAGATCGCCGACGAAGGCATCCGCGCGCTGAGCGAAAGCGTCGACTCGTTGATCACCATCCCCAACGAGAAGCTGCTGACCATCCTGGGTAAAGACGCAAGCCTCTTGTCGGCTTTCGCCAAGGCCGATGACGTACTGGCCGGTGCCGTTCGCGGTATCTCCGACATCATCAAGCGTCCAGGCATGATCAACGTCGACTTCGCCGACGTACGCACCGTGATGTCCGAAATGGGCATGGCGATGATGGGCACTGGCTGCGCCAGCGGTCCGAACCGTGCTCGGGAAGCCACCGAAGCGGCCATCCGCAACCCGCTGCTCGAAGATGTGAACCTGCAGGGCGCTCGTGGCATCCTGGTGAACATCACTGCCGGTCCCGACCTGTCCCTGGGCGAGTACTCCGACGTGGGTAGCATCATCGAGGCGTTCGCTTCCGACCACGCGATGGTCAAGGTCGGCACCGTGATCGATCCTGACATGCGTGACGAGCTGCACGTGACTGTAGTTGCCACCGGTCTGGGCGCGAAAATCGAGAAGCCGATGAAGGTGATCGACAACACCGTTCAAACCACCATGGCCTCCCAGCCACAGCAACAAGCGGCCGCTCGTCAGGAACAACCGGCTGTGAACTACCGTGACCTGGACCGTCCGACCGTCATGCGCAACCAGGCCCAGGCCGGTGCTGCGACTGCCGCGAAGATGAATCCGCAAGACGATCTGGATTACCTGGACATCCCGGCATTCCTGCGTCGTCAGGCCGATTGATGAAATGTATCAGGGGGATACGGGTGATTGGTGTTCAGCAAAGGTCTGGTCTGCTATCATCGCCAGCCTTTGTTGATACCAGTTCGCAATTTGCGCTGAAGCGGCCCATGCCATGATTAAACAACGCACCCTGAAGAATATTATCCGTGCCACAGGTGTCGGCTTGCACTCCGGCGAGAAGGTCTATCTGACCCTCAAGCCCGCGCCTGTCGATACCGGCATCGTGTTTTGTCGTGCCGACCTCGACCCTGTGGTGCAGATTCCTGCTCGCGCGGAAAACGTTGGTGAAACCACTATGTCGACCACGTTGGTCAACGGTGACACCAAAGTGGACACGGTGGAGCATTTGCTCTCGGCCATGGCTGGCCTGGGCATCGATAACGCCTACGTCGAGCTCTCCGCGTCCGAAGTCCCGATCATGGATGGCAGTGCCGGACCCTTCGTATTCCTGATTCAATCGGCTGGCCTGGAAGAGCAGGACGCGGCCAAGAAGTTCATCCGCATCCTGCGGGAAGTGACAGTGGAAGACGGCGACAAGCGCGCCACTTTCGTCCCTTTCGAAGGTTTCAAGGTGAGCTTCGAGATCGATTTCGATCACCCGGTTTTCCGTGACCGCACCCAAAGTGCAAGCGTGGATTTTTCCAGCACTTCGTTCGTAAAAGAAGTCAGCCGCGCCCGTACCTTTGGTTTCATGAGTGACATCGAGTACCTGCGCAAGCACAACCTCGCACTCGGCGGCAGTGTTGAAAACGCGATCGTGGTCGATTCCGATGGTGTACTGAACGAAGACGGCCTTCGTTATGAAGACGAATTCGTCAAGCACAAGATCCTCGATGCAATCGGCGACCTCTACCTGCTGGGCAATAGCCTGATTGGTGAGTTCAAGGGCTTCAAGTCCGGCCACGCACTGAACAACCAGCTGCTGCGCAAGTTGATTGAGCAGAAAGATGCTTGGGAAGTCGTGACGTTTGAAGATGCCAGTACCGCACCAATCTCTTACATGCGCCCTGTAGCGGCTGTGTAAGCAAAAAAACCTCTCTAGTTTTTTAAGGGCTGCCTTTGGGTGGCCTTTTTTTATGGCTGTTTCTTGGGTAAGCATCGTGCTGGGCGAGAACGCTTTCTGTGGCAAGGGGAGTGATACCGCCACGTGCGGTATATATGTACCACCCTGTCCCAGTATTCCTTCACTACGTTGTTCCTTCCAAACCCCCTCAGGAAGAGAACATGCTGGAGAATATCCCCTTACACACCGCTATCGCCCTGCTGCTAAGCCGACTCCATGCTTCGCAGCAGCAGATGATCCACTTGAACGACGCCGTTCCACGCGCCTCGAAGGTGGCGGCGCAGCATCTGGACTATTGGTTCACGAGAACCTTCCCCGCGCTCACGGGCAAGATGACGGTAAAAGAAATACGCGTGTGCCGGCTGCAGGGCGGCGCCAACTCCGAGCACACAGCCGATGGGCCAGCGTTAACACGCACGGCAGTGGAAACTGTCCCCCTCGACACGCTGTTCTGGCGCGCGGTCGCCGGCCAAATGAGTGCTCGCGAGTTCTTTCTCGAATTGGGCAACATCGACATCGTCGTCGAAAAAGACAGCGTCACCGATCGGCCGGCCTCCCTGAACAGCCGTGACGCCAAGGAGCAAATCAAGCGACTGATCAGCATCACCCCAGGGTCATATGAACGGCTGTTGGTGCGGGCGCTGGATGACTTCTGGGACCGCCCGCCCGACCGCAGCCAGGACACCCCTGTCAGCGATTGGCTGGTCTATGAGTTCGGTGCGCAGCTCAAGGCACAAGCGGATCTTCACCGGCTGGATCGAACGCTGAGCCTGCCAATGCACAAGGCGATTACCGAGGGTGCGCTGGCGGCACTGGACGCGGCGACTCGCGCCTGGCTCGAGGAACGTGTTCGGCCCGGGGTGTATAGCCTGAGTATCACCCCCGAAGGGTGGGGGTTCGACGTGTTGGTGTCGGGCGTCGTGGTACTGACGCAGCATGACAGTCTCGACAACCCGGGGGGTGCGCTGTTGTACAGGCCGGGCAGGCCGCTGGAGGTGTACAGCGACCTGGCGGCGCTGAAGACTAGCCTGAAAGCTGACAATGACGCGTCGGACGAGGTGGACATCGTCCCCATCGCCGAGGACTTTCTTGCCCGTTTGGTCACGGACCTGCGAACGGCGCAGAAAACAGCCGTGAGCGACGCTTTACTTAGAGGCCCGGCAGCGGGAGAGACCATCACTGCCTGGGTGGCGAGGCTGGATGCCGCGGCGAGCGTCAAGCACAGGCTGGACCTGGCCGCCGCCATGGACGAACGCGAACTACGGCTTAACCTGCAAAGACTCGGCGCCTGGCTGCACGGCAACCCGAACGTTATCGGCAGCGACCGCGTGGCCTGGTGGCGCGCGGTGCAGGATCTGCAAAGCGCCACGGCGGATACACCGCCACCAGACCCGGTGACGCTGGCCACCCCTGAAGCCCTTCACGACCGGACCCGCACACTGCTGGCTGGTTTCATCAGCGAGAAATACCCACCGGTCGATCCGGACGATGTGTCGCTGAATATCAGAAGGCAGTTGATTGACTCACACGCCCCCACAGGCGGGTCGCCGTTTGGCTCCGGGATATCGCAAGGCAGCGTGAGGGGGGTTATCGATGATCGGCGCTCCATGACGCAGTGGGCGATGTCGAACCTGACAGATGACGAACGCAATGCGCCTCAACCTACCGTCGAAGGGCCGCTGAGTTTTGCGCAGATTGTAGAGGTCATTGAGAGGGCCAATATCGGTGCCCGGCTTGCGACCGAGCTGCAGCTCGCAGCCCGGGAGCGCCAGGCAGAATGGATGTCTCTGAAAGCGAAGCAAATGCGGGCCCAAGCATGGGCCGCCCATATCTCGGGCGACTTGAGGCACGACCGCGACAATACCGGGCTGAAACTGGTGCTGGAGGCGCTGGACAACCCAACGGCCGCGGGGCGCGGTAAGGTCAACGGGCACGAAGTGGTCGTTCGTCAGTTGTGCTGGGGCGATAGCGTGTTGAAGGAAGTACTGGCGTTTGGGGTGAAGACGGTGGCGAGCCGACCCTCGCTGACGCTGTACACGCCGGGAGCGCCGGACGGAAAAAACTTCAGGGATGTCGATGCGCAAAACGCTCGTGCATTGGAAACGACCCTGGCGCAGACGCTCACCGCCACCTCGGAAATGACCCGCTGGCTCATTTCGCATCTGCCATTGCAGGAGCAGGCCGAGCAGCTTGACAGCCTGGTACCGAACTCGGAAAACCTGACGTTCGAGCAGAAGATAAAGCAAGTCACCCAGTCCGTGATCGGGTGGGCAAAGGACAGGGCACAGAATGATTTCGCGGTGAAAATTTCGTCGCCCGTGGTTGAAGCGAATCTGTTCAGCGTGCTGCATGAAACGCAAATAGCCCATGCGATTAAAACGGCGGACATGCTGACCGTGACGAATGCCGAGCGCGACAGCGCGTCGGTGAGGGAGGGGCGCCGAAACGGCGTCATGCTGCTGACGGGGGCGATGTCGATGTTCCCGGTAGGTCAACTGGGCGGCATTTTGGGGCGCGCGATCCTGCCGACAATGCTGGGCGGCGCCGCGCTTTCGGCCATAGACGATGCGAGCGGAAGCCTCCGTCAGTGGACGAGTGATTTTATTGGTGGGCTGGGCGAGATCATCGCCGAGGCCGGGCAGGACTTGATCATGGCCCGCGTGGGGCGCCGGGGCCAGGCACGCCCGATGCTATCGTCCTTGCCCCGCATGCCCGATCCAGAGTTGGAGCCCTTTGTTCTCAGAGGGTTTGACGGTAAGGGATTGGTGCCCGAGGGGCGCAACCGGTACAGGGACGCCGGCGGGCAGGGGTATCTGGTGATGCACCAGGGTTTTTACAAAACAGCTGTGCAGGGCGGTGAGCGGATCATTTACGCGCCAGACAACCGATCCAACCAGCGCACGGTGACGTGGGAAAAGGGCGAATGGCGGGTTGAAGAGCGCCAGCGCTTGCGCGGTGGTGGCGCGGTACAAAGCCTGCTCGGTTGGCCCTCCGAGACCCCGCAACAGAGAACCTACAATGCTTTAGTGGAGGGGGTATTGGTCAAGAATCGCAACGCCTCCCCCGAGGCCATCAACACGGCAAAGGGCATTTTTAATTCGATGCCCGAGGTGCTGGCCGAACGCATCCTTAGCGAGAGCATGGCGGATACAGGCGCAGCCGATATAAGTACTTACCGTTCACAGATCCGAGACTTGAGTCGGGGATGGGGCAATATGGCTAGACATAAAGCCGCCCATGGAAAGCTGTTAGACAAGATGAACACTTGGGGCATCGTCGTCCTGAGTTGCATGGACATCGAAGCACAGGTGTCCAACATAGCCCTTACCGACGTCCAGAAAATAAAAATATATGACACGATACTGGCTCATCAGAACATGTTCTTTACCCAAGACACCATCCGGATGAACACGACTATCATCACGGACAATCTTACCGGCGCGGTCTTCATGGCCATCACCCCCAAGACTGGGAAAAAAAGGGCAGCCATCGATAAAATAGCGAAAGACACCCGGGAAATGTTAGTGGCCGTAGAGCGTAAAATGGAGGCCAGGGCAACCGCTCTATTCCCGGGAAATGAGCCGCAAGCAATAGCCGCCAAGCGCAACTACATGGCCTCGACCGACTACTATAACGAACTGATCGATGCACTCAGGGAGGAGAAGCAACGCCGGCATAAACCCGGGCTGCTGACCGAGATAAGGAACCATCGAGTGCCTTACATAATCGCCAATCGGGGCAAGACGCGGCGAAACGTCATGTTGATCACCGAAGAAGAAATCACAAATTTTACGAGTACCCTCTCCAACTACGAGCCGTTCGACATCGACCTTGTTACACAGGCCCGAACTCATCGCGTGACCGCGACCCAGCCAAGCGTCACAACCCCTGTTTTACCTGAGCCATCGCCCGCACCGGACAAGTTCACGGTAGGCACCAGCCTGCTGGCTGAAACGCAGATGGCATACGATAACTTTACCGAGACCGCCAGGACGAAAGTCATGGAGATCATGGACGACATTCGTGCCGGCAGGGTGACCACCAAGAGAATCAACAGGTATTACTGGTATGACATGGCTCGGCTAGACCCAGGCCATGGCAGAGGCGCATGGCGCGCCGCGTTTGAACGCCAGGGCGATACATGGACGCTCCAGGGTTTTTATGATTATCACGCGAACAAACCGGCGACCGTCTGGGGGGGCTGAACAAAGCGAAAGCCGGTGCTTACCTTGATCTGGTTTTACATCGCACAAACTACGCGATTACGCCCACTGGCCTTGGCCTGATACAACGCCTTGTCCGCGGCGAACAGGAGTTGTTCGAGTTCGCCATACGGCCCTTGGACCCAAGTGGCGATGCCGATGCTGACGGTCAGGGGCGCGCCACCGGCGATAGCCGGTGGCAGTTGTTCCACCGCCTCGCGGATGTGCTGGGCCATGGTGAACGCGCCGGCGGTGGTGGTTTCCGGCAGTACTACCGAGAATTCCTCACCGCCGTAGCGCGCTGCCAGGTCGGCCGGTCGGCGGACGTGCCTGCTGATCAACCGCGCGAGGGTTCGCAAGGCCTCGTCACCGCCCTGGTGCCCATGGCGATCATTGAACGCCTTGAAGTGATCGGCATCAATCATCATGACCGACAGCGGCTGGCCCGAGCGCTGTGCCCGTAGCCATTCCTGTTGCAGTGCTTCGTCCAGGGCCCGGCGGTTGGCCAGGCCTGTTAGCGAGTCGACGGACGCCAGTTGGGCCAATTCCCGCTCCGCAGCGTGGCGGCGTCGTAGTTCACGGCGCAGCAGCCAGGTGAGCCAGAGTAAACCGATGCACAGTGCGCCGGTAGCGCCGCTGACCAGCAGTGCTGTACGTTGCCATGAAGCAAAGACCTCCTGGGTCGAGAGCGCGACCACCACGATCAACGGCAAGTTGCCCACTTGGGAAAAGGTGTACAGGCGCGTCGTCTGGTCCTGGCCAGACACGCTGGTGAAACTACCATTGCCTTCGCGCAGGATGCGTACGAAGTTCGGTCGGTTACTGAAGTCCTTGCCTGTCAGGTCTTCGGCCAAGGGCGGTTCTTGCGCCAGGAGAATACCGTCTCGGCTGACCAGATTGACCGTGCCGCCATGACCGATGTTCAGGCTCTTGAACAATTGGTTGAAGTAGTTCAAGCGCATTGCTGCCTCGGCCACGCCTATGAACTCACCCTGTTCATCGCTCAGCCGACGGCTGAAACTGATGCGCCAGTCCTGCGCGTGGCTCCTGGACCGAAACGGGCGGCTGATCATCATGTCCAGGCTCGGGTTCTGGACATGGGATTGGAAATACTCCCGATCGGCATAATTGCCTTTGCGCGGTTCGATCGAGGCGGAGTCAGCGATCACATCGCCGTGTTTGTCGAGCAGCAGGATGTCGCCTTTGTAGGGCGCGGCGGTGGCGCGGTCGAACAGCGCCAGATGGCGAATCGTTGGCGAAACGTCTTTCAGATCATCGCGCTTGGCGGCGGCGACCAGACCTTGCAGCGACAGATCGTAGAGCTCCACGTTGCGCAGCACATCGGCATCGATCAGTTGCACGATATTGGTCGCCGCACGCGTCGCTGCCTGTTGGGCGGCGGCGTGTTCACGAATCAGCAGGAAGGTCACGATGCCCAGAATGGCAACGACAACCAGCGAGCTGGCCAGTACGAGTACCCATTCTGAACGTCTGGAAAGCGGGGTGTTGCCGGGTGTCGCACTGCGCGCGCTCATGGTTCCGATGTCTGCATTGTCATGTGGCTGGGATCCGTCCCAAAGGATTGCAAACCGGCAATGAACCAGATGCTGGCCTTTTGCTGATTGTGCTTGGATCGGTGGAGGCGGGCAATCAGTGTTTGTGCAATAAGCCGGTGGGAGCTGCCGAAGGTTGCGATCTGTTGATTTTGATCGAGCTGGCTTTCGCCCAGCATTCAATTCGGGAAAAGATCGAATCCTATGGAGGGCTTCAGGCCGGCAAGCGGATCCCGAACGTGTTGGCGCCCTGGTCGCTGTGCACGAACACATCCCCACCGTGCATCAGTGCAATCGCCTTGACGATGGCCAATCCCAGCCCATGGTTGGCGCCGCTGTTGCTGCGCGAGGCGTCGACGCGATAGAACCGTTCGAACAGGCGCGGCAGATGCTCGCCGGCAATCGGTTCGCCGGGGTTGGTGACGGCAAGGCAGATCTGGTCGCCAAGGGCTTCGATGCGCACGTCGATCACTTGCCCTGGCGCGGTGTGTTGTACGGCGTTGCTCAACAGGTTGATCAGTGCTCGACGCAGGTGGGCGATCTCGATGTTGGCCTGGGCGTCGCCGCTGACCCGGACCCGGACCTGGGCGTCTTCGAGAATGAAGTCCAGGTAGTCGAGGGTGGTCGCCACTTCGCCGGCCAGGGAGGTGCTGGTCAGCTTGGTGGCCTTGCTACCCTGGTCGGCGCTGGCCAGGAACAGCATGTCGTTGATGATCGAGCGCAGCCGTTCCAATTCTTCGAGGTTTGACTGCAACACTTCGAAGTAATGCTCGGCCGAGCGTCCGCGGGTCAGGGCTACTTGGGTCTGGCCGATCAGGTTGGTCAGGGGCGAGCGCAGTTCATGGGCGACGTCGGCGTTGAACGATTCCAGGCGCGAGTAAGCCTGTTCGACCCGGTCGAGGGTGGCGTTGAAGGAACTGACGAACTGGCTCAGCTCCGGCGGCAAGGGCGATAGCTGCAAGCGTCCGGACAGGCGGGGCGGGGCCAGGCGCCGAGCCTCATCGGACAGCTTGATCAGCGGCTTGAGGCCGATACGCGCGACCCAGTAGCCCAGCAATGAAGCCAGGATCACACCGACGATCGCCAGGCTCACCAGCGCCACCAACAGGCGATGCTGGGTCTGGTAGAAGGTCTCGGTGTCGATGCCGATCATGAAGCGTAGCGATGGGCGCAGGTCCTTGGCCGGGAATTGGCTCACCAGCACTTTCATCGGGTAGTGCCGGTGGGGCAACGTCAGGTCGCGTTTGCCCAGGGGGCCTTGGGCAAAGGTACGGATCTGCGCATCGGGATCGCCGTATTCAAAGCGCGGATCGTCACTGACGATCCAGAAATGGATGCGCTTGTCTTCTTCACCGAGCAATCGCAGCTTGTTGTTGATCTTCACCCAGTGTTCAGGCGTGCCGTAGCGGCCGACCGTGGACTCCAGGACGCTGTAGCGGGCATCGAGTTCGGCTTCGGGCAGCAGCCCCAGGCCCTTGGCGACCTGTTGGTACAAGGCACCCCCGATCAACAGGAACACCAACGCCGCCACCAGCGTGAACATGGCGCTCAGGCGCAGGGCGATGCTGTCAGGGAAGCTCATCACTGCGACTCTCCAGCACATAGCCCATGCCGCGGATGGTGTGCAGCAGTTTCTGCTCGAATGGCCCATCGAGCTTGGCCCGCAAGCGTTTGATCGCCACTTCCACCACGTTGGCATCACTGTCGAAGTTGATGTCCCAGACCATTTCGGCAATGGCGGTTTTCGACAGGATCTCGCCCTGGCGACGGGCCAGGACGCTGAGCAGGGAGAATTCCTTGGCCGTCAGGTCCAGGCGCTGGCCGGCACGGGTGGCCTTGCGGCTGATCAGGTCGATCCACAGGTCGGCGATGCTCACCTGCACCGGTTCATGACCACCGCTGCGGCGGGTCAGGGCTTGCAGGCGAGCGACCAGTTCCAGGAACGAGAAGGGCTTGCCCAGGTAATCATCGGCACCGTCGCGCAGCCCCTTGATGCGGTCCTCGACCCGTTCCCGGGCGGTGAGCATGATCACCGGTGTCTGCTTGCGGGCGCGCAAGGCCCGCAGTACGCCGAAGCCGTCCAGGCCCGGCAGCATCACGTCGAGCACGATCACCGCATAGTCGGTTTCCAGGGCCAGGTGCAGCCCCTCGATGCCGTCCGGCGCCACGTCCACGGTGTAGCCCTGTTCGGTCAGGCCGCGGTGCAGGTAGTCCGCGGTTTTTTCTTCGTCTTCGATAATCAGAACGCGCATGGCCCCGCCTCAGTGGTCTGTGCTCGCCAGTGCCGCCGTCGGCGCCGACCCTGGCTGATGGGCGGGCCGATGGAACAGTCGCTCCAGCCACAAGTATATGACCGGTGTGGTGAACAGCGTCAGCGCCTGGCTCACCAGCAGGCCGCCCACTACCGCGATGCCCAGGGGCTGGCGCAGCTCTGCGCCGGGGCCATAGCCGAGCATCAGCGGCAAGGCACCGAGCAGCGCGGCCAGGGTGGTCATCATGATCGGACGGAAGCGTGTCAGGCACGCCTGGAAAATCGCTTCCTGGGGCGCGAGTCCTCTGTTGCGCTGGGCGTCGAGGGCGAAGTCGATCATCAGGATGCCGTTCTTCTTGACGATCCCGATCAGCAGCACCAGCCCGATCAGCGCCATGATCGAAAAGTCCTGGCCCAGCAGCCAGAGCATGATCAGCGCGCCGAGGCCGGCGGAGGGCAGGGTGGAGATGATCGTCAACGGATGCACGAAACTCTCGTAGAGCACGCCGAGGATGATGTACACGGCCACCAGCGCGGCGAGGATCAGCCATGGCTGGCTGGCCAGGGAGCTCTGGAAGGCCTGGGCTGCGCCCTGGAAGCTGCCGGTGATGGCCGCCGGCATGCCGATTTCGTTCTTCGCCTGGTCGAGCAGGCGCACCGCGTCCCCCAGGGCCACGCCTGGTGCCAGGTTGAATGACAGGTTGGCGGCCGGGAACATGCCGTCGTGAGCAATCGACAGCGGGCCGTTGCTCGGCGCATCGAAGCGGGCCAGGGCCGAGAGCGGCACCATTTCCCCGCTCAGGGGCGAACGCAGGTAGAAATACGCCAGGCTTTCGGCCTTGCCTCGTTGCTGGGCGTCGAGCTCCAGGATCACGTTGTACTGGTTGGTCTCGGTCTGGAATTCATTGATCTGGCGCTGGCCGAAGGCGTCGTATAGAGCCTGGTCGACATCGGTGGCGGTGAGGCCGAAACGTGCCGCCGCGCTGCGGTCAATATTGATGTGGGTGATGCTGCCGCCCAGTTGCAGGTCGTTGGAGATGTCACGAAACGCCGGGTTGCCGCGCAGCTTGTCGGTGAGTTTTTGCGTCCAGGCGTTCAGGCTCGGTCCATCGTTGCTCTTGAGCACGTATTGGTATTGGGCGCGACTGGGGCCGGAACTGAGGTTGATGTCCTGTCCGGCCCTGAGGTACAGCACCACGCCGGGGATTTTCAGTAATTGCGGGCGGATCCGGTCGATGAAGCCGCTGGCCGACACGTCACGCTCGCCCCGGGGCTTGAGGGCGATCCAGAAGCGGCCGTTGGCGATGGTCTGGTTGTTGCCCGAGACGCCGACGGAGTGGGAGAAGGTTTGCACCGCCGGGTCGGCGGCGACGATTTCGGCCAGGGCCTTGTGCTTGGCCACCATGTCCGGGAATGACACATCGGCGGCGGCTTCGCTGGTGCCCAGCACCAGGCCGGTGTCCTGTACCGGGAAGAACCCCTTGGGAATGAACACGTAGCCCACCACCGCCAATGCCAGGGTCAGGCCGAACACACCGATCATCAGTTTTTGATGGGCCAGGGCCCGACGCAGGCCGTGCTCGTACCAGCTCAGCAGGCGCTCGCCGAACCCGATCTTGTTGTGGGCATGATGCACCGGGGCGCGCATGAACAGCGCGGCCAGGGTCGGCGCCAACGTGAGCGACACCACCACTGAAATCAGGATGGTCGAGGTGGCGGTCAGGGCGAACTCCTTGAACAGGCGCCCGACCACGCCGCCCATGAACAGCAACGGAATGAACGCCGCTATCAACGAGAAACTGATGGAGACCACGGTGAAGCCGATTTCGCCAGCGCCCTTGATCGCCGCTTCGCGCATGCCGTCTCCGGCCTCCAGGTGCCGGTGGATGTTCTCCACCACCACGATCGCATCGTCCACCACGAACCCCACCGAAATGACGATCGCCACCAGGGTCAGGTTGTTCAGGCTGAAGCCCATCACGTACATCAACGCGAAGCTGGCGGTCAGCGATACCCCCAGCACCGCCGAGACAATCAGGGTCGCCGAGAGCTGGCGCAGGAACAACGCCATCACCGCGACCACCAGCAGCACCGCGATCAGCAAGGTGATTTCCACTTCATGCAACGAGGCGCGGATGGTCTGGGTGCGGTCGATCAGGACCTTGACCTGCACTGCGGCGGGCAACATGGCTTGCAGGGTGGGCAGGGCCGCCTGGATGCGGTCGACGGTCTCGACGATGTTCGCCCCCGGCTGCCGGAAGATCACCAGGTTGACCCCCGGTTCGTTGTCGGCCCAGGCCTGGACGTAGGCGTTTTCCGAGCCGTTGACGACCTTGGCGATGTCCTTGAGGTGAACCGGTGCGCCGTCCTTGTAGGACACGATCAGCTCACCGTACTCCTCAGGTTGGAACAGCTGGTCGTTGGTGGACAGGGTGGAAACGCTCGATTCGCCGTACAGGGCGCCCTTGGCCAGGTTGAGGCTGGCCTGCTGGAGCGCCAGGCGGATGTCCGCCAGGGTCAGGCCGATGGCGGCGAGTCGGTCAGCCGAGGCCTGGACCCGGATCGCCGGACGTTGTTGGCCGGTAATGTAGATTTGTCCTACACCATCGATCTGGCTGATCTGACGCGAGAGCAGGGTCTCGACGTAGTCGCTCAGCTCGGTGCCGGGCATCAGGGTGGAACTGATGCTGAGGATCAGAACCGGGCTGTCGGCGGGGTTGACCTTGCGCCAGGTCGGCAGGTTCGGCATGTCGTTGGGCAGTTTGCCGGCGGCGGTGTTGATCGCCGCCTGTACTTCCTGGGCGGCGGTGTCGATGCTTTTGTCGAGGCTGAATTGCAGGATCAGGTTGGTCGAGCCCAGGGCGCTGCTGGAGGTCATCTGGGTGATGCCGGGGATGGCACTGAATTGCACTTCCAGCGGTGTGGCCACCGACGAGGCCATGGTTTCGGGACTGGCCCCCGGCAACTGCGCGTTGACCTGGATGGTCGGGAATTCCGCCTCCGGCAACGGCGCGACGGGCAGGCGAGGAAACGCGATCACCCCCAGCAGGACCAGGGCAAACGTCAGCAGCACCGTGGCGATGGGGTGGTCGATGCACCACGCCGAAACCGAGCCGCGGCCCTTCATGGTTGCGGCTCCGCGGTCTTGGCCAGGGCGGGCGGATCACTGAGCACCTGGACGTGACTGCCCGGCTTGAGCCGTGACTGACCGTCGCTCACCAACTGGTCGCCGGCGTTCACGCCCTTGATGATGTGCATGTCGCTGTCCTGGTAAACCATCACCACCGGCACGCTCTCGACCTTGTCGCCCTTGATCCGGTACACGAAGTGTTGCTCCAGCCCGCGCTGGACCACGGTGGGAGGCACCACCAGGGCGTCCTTGTCGAGGGCGGTCTGGATCTTCAGCGTCACCAGTTGCCCGGGCCACAGCCGTTGCGCGGCGTTGTTGAATTCAGCCTTGGCCCGCAGGGTCCCGGTGTTGGCGCTGATCTGGTTGTCGATAAGACTCAGGCGCCCCTCGCCCAGCAGGTCCCCGGTGGCACCATCGGCACCGATATAAGCCTTGACCAAGGCTTGCTCGGGCGCCGCGATCAACCGTTGCAAGGTGGGCAGCATCTGCTGGGGCAGGGAGAACTCCACTGCGATCGGATCGATCTGGGTCACCGTGAACAGGCCTTCGGTGTCGCTGGTGCGCAGGAAGTTGCCTTCATCCACGTTACGAATGCCGACACGACCGCTCACCGGGGAGCGGATCTGGGTGTAGGAAAGTTGCACCTGTGCCGAGTCGATGGCCGCCTGGTTACCCTGGGCGGTGGCCTTGAGCTGGTTGACCAGCGCCTGTTGCTGGTCATAGGTCTGTTTCGATACGCCGTCATCGACGCTGAGTAATTTGTAGCGCTTGAGATTGACCTGGGCCACGGCGAGCTGCGCCTGGCTCTCGCCGAGTTGGGCCCGGGCCTGGTCGAGGCTGGCGCGGATCGAACGATCGTCGATGGTCGCCAACAGGTCCCCCTTCTTGACCAACTGTCCTTCCTTGACCAACAACCGGGTGAGGATGCCGTCGATCTGCGGCCGGATGACCACGCTGTGCAGCGACAGGACCGTGCCGATGCCGCTGGCAAAGCGCGGTACGTCTTTTTGCACCACACTGACGGCCCGTACCGGAACAGCGGCGGGAGCGCTGGGCTTGGTGGTCACGGGCTTGAGCACAAACCAGAGGGCAAGGGCCGCCAGGGCGACCAACAGCACGACGAGCAGGACAGTTTTCTTCTGGGTGTGCATGGATATGAAAGGCCGGTTCGGGACACAGGAGTTGGAGCTTTCTTATATAGCGTTACGAGCCGGTCAGGAAGGTGACGGCTAACTGTCAGGCTTGTCAGTTTTGTCCCGGCTTGCTGTCAGATGAATGGTTGTGCTGGATGAAACTGCCCTGCGCGCTGTGATATCGGCCAGGTATACTGCCGCCTTTCGCGGCTCGCTCTTCGGGCCCGACTGGCATGCATGACCCGGAGCCCTACATGAATTCCCCGACATCTTCGCCTGCGGACGAACTCCCTGGCGGCGAACAGGCCGATTTGTCCCACAGCGATGTTTCCAGCGCCGAGGACGTCAAAGCGCCGATTCCGGCCTTCAAATTCCCGTTCAAACCTGGTGAGCTGGCTGCGGCCAAGGGTGCCGGGCAACAGCCGTGGTACAAGAACGGCGCGAAGAATGGCCATACCAAGACCCCGGGCGCTGCGCCTCCCGGCACGCGTCGTTCGATGGGCAAGCGCTGAAATCATCCTTCTTCACGCACGGGGCGATCTCAGTTCGCGACCCGTGCGCCAGCCAGCTTTCCGCTCAATTCGTAAGCCGCCAGCTCAGACTGGTGCGCCGCGAGGATTTCCGGCAACGAGCCTCGCAGGTACTCGACCCAGGTCTTGATCTTCGCATCCAGGTATTGGCGCGACGGGTAGATGGCATAGAGGTTCAGTTCCTGGGAGCGGTAGTTGGGCATGACCCGCACCAGCGTGCCGTTGCGCAAGCCTTCGATGGCGGCGTACACCGGCAGTACCCCCACGCCCATGCCGCTGGTGATCGCGGTTTTCATCGCGTCGGCGGAATTGACCAGGAACGGTGAGCTGTTGATGGTGACCATCTCCTGGCCTTCCGGGCCGTCGAACACCCATTTTTCCAGCGGAATGACCGGGCTGACCAGGCGCAGGCAGGCGTGGTTGAGCAGGTCGCTGGGTTTTTGCGGGCAGCCGCTGGCTTTCACGTAGGCGGGCGACGCGCAGACGATGCTGTAGGTAATCCCCAGGCGCTGGGAGACAAAACCCGAATCCGGCAGCTCGCTGGCGAGCACGATGGAGACGTCATAGCCCTCGTCGAGGATGTCCGGCACCCGGTTGGCCAGGGTCAGGTCGAAGGTCACATCCGGATGCGTCTTGCGGTAACGGGCGATGGCGTCGATCACGAAATGCTGGCCGATGCCGGTCATCGTGTGGACCTTCAACTGCCCGGCCGGTCGCGCGTGGGCATCGCTGGCCTCGGCTTCCGCCTCTTCGACATAAGCCAGGATCTGCTCGCAACGCAACAGGTAGCGTTTACCCGCCTCGGTCAGGGCGATCCGGCGAGTGGTACGGTTGAGCAGGCGGGTTTGCAGGTGGGCTTCCAGATTGGAAACCGCACGCGAGACGTTGGCTGTGGTGGTATCCAGTTGCACGGCGGCGGCGGTGAAACTGCCGGCTTCGGCAACACAGCTGAACGCGCGCATGTTTTGCAAGGTGTCCATGGAGGGCTCTCTTGGGAGGTGGCAAATTGTGACACGAAGTTACAGAGCTGCGGGACCCGACTAATGGATTATCGCGTTAACGGTAACAAAGATTCACAGAAAGGTCGGCTTATCGCCGGGGAGGGCGATGCCTAGAATTGCCGCCAATCCTGGACCTATTGACTCCTTGTGGGAGCGAGCCTGCTCGCGATGGGGGCACCACATCCACCCTCGATGTGTCTGGCCGGACGCCATCGCGAGCAGGCTCGCTCCCACAAGTGTGTTACCAGGCATGCATCCTCATGATCGCTTCATGCCTCTCCATCTCAGGAATTTTGCGCAAGTGCCGCGTTGCATCAGCAGAGAGCTGAAGACTCTCAGTGTTTGGGTTCTGACATTAACCATCAGCGGTTGCATCGGGACAGGAGGGATTGGGCCGCAAAGCCAGGTGTTACCGGCCAACCAATTGGCTACCGATGCGGCCATCCGCGATGCCGCCCGCGATGCCCACTGGCCTACCCACCAGTGGTGGAACGCCTATGGCGACCCGCAGTTGAATCGCTGGATCGACCTGGCCGTGCACGACAGCCCGAGCCTGGCCATGGCCGCCGCCCGGATACGCCAGGCTAAGGCGATGGCCGGTGTCGTCGAGGCCGCCGAGTCGCTGCAGATCAATGGCCAGGCGACCCTCAAGCGTCACAACTGGCCCACCGATCAGTTCTATGGCCCTGGCGAGCTCGCCGACACCACCACCTGGGACAACAACGCCGGCCTGGGCTTGAGCTACGCCCTGGACCTGTGGGGCCGCGAGCGTAATGCCAGTGAACGGGCGGTTGACCTGGCCCATGCCAGTGTCGCTGAGGCGCGGCAGGCGCAACTGGAATTGCAGAGCAACATCGTGCGCGCCTACATCCAGTTTTCGTTGCACTACGCCCAGCGCGATATCGTCGCCGCGACCCTCCATCAACAAGAGCAGATTCTAGAGCTGGCGCAAAAGCGCCTGGATGGCGGCATCGGCACCCATTTCGAAGTCAGCCAGGCCCAGGCGCCGTTGCCTGAGACCCATCGCCAACTCGACGCCCTCGACGAAGCCATTGCCTTGAGCCGCAATCAATTGGCGGCGCTGGCGGGCAAGGGGCCAGGAGAGGGCGCGCGGCTGCGGCGTCCGACCCTGGTCCTCGGCGCACCTTTGAAGTTGCCGTCGGCCTTGCCCGCCGAGCTGCTCGGCCAGCGTCCGGATGTGGTGGCCGGGCGTTGGCAAGTGGCCGCTCAGGCGCGGGGTATCGATGTGGCTCGCGCCGGCTTTTATCCCAACGTCGACCTGGTGGGCAGTATTGGCTACATGGCCACCGGCGGCGGGGCGCTGGAGTTCTTGACCGGCAAGAAGCTCACCTACAACGTCGGACCGGCGATCACGTTGCCGATCTTCGACGGTGGGCGCTTGCGTTCGCAGTTGGGCGAGGCGGCGGCCGGTTATGACATCGCCGTGGCCCACTACAACCAGACACTGGTGAATGCCCTCAAGGGGATTTCCGATCAGTTGATCCGGCGTGAATCGATGGACAAGCAACAAGCCTTCGCCGCTGAATCGGTGGCGGCCGCCCAGCGCACTTACGATATTGCGCTGGTGGCGTTCCAGCGCGGGCTGACGGATTACCTCAACGTGCTCAACGCCCAAAGCCTCTTGTTCAAGCAGCAACAGGTGCAGCAGCAAGTGGAGGCGGCGCGCTTGAGTGCCCATGCCGACCTGGTGACGGCATTGGGCGGTGGGCTGGAAGCCGGTAACGACTCCTCCGACTTGAGCCATGCAGAGTAGTTCTATTGTGATGTCTTTACTCGCTCCTGCCCGCCGGCTCTATCGCCTCGAGTGGCGCCGTGGTTTCTTCGACTGGGCCCGCAGCGACGGGGTGACCTGGGTCTATATCTTCAAGGTCCTGTTTGCTGCGTTTTTGACCTTGTGGCTGGCGATGCGCCTGGAACTGCCCCAACCGCGCACGGCCATGATCACCGTATTCATTGTCATGCAGCCCCAGAGCGGGCAGGTGTTCGCCAAGAGCTTCTATCGCTTGCTCGGTACCCTGGCCGGCTCGGCGGTGATGGTGGCGTTGATCGCCTTGTTTGCCCAGAACACCGAGCCGTTTCTCGGTTGCCTGGCGATCTGGGTTGGCCTCTGTTCGGCGGGGGCGGCGCGTTACCGCAACTTCCGGGCCTACGGTTTTGTGCTGGCCGGCTACACCGCGGCGATGATCGGCCTGCCAGCCCTGGCCCATCCGGAAGGCGCGTTCATGGCGGCGGTCTGGCGGGTGCTGGAGATATCCCTGGGAATTCTCTGCGCTACCCTGGTCAGCGCCGCGATCCTGCCGCAAACCGCCAGCGCCGCCATGCGCAATGCCTTGTACCAGCGCTTTGGGGTATTTGCCCTGTTCGTGACCGATGGCCTGCGTGGGCGCAGCCAGCGGGAGGCCTTCGAGGCGCGTAACGTGGGCTTCATCGCTGAAGCCGTCGGCCTGGAAAGCCTGCGCAGCGTGACCGTGTTCGAAGACCCGCACATGCGTCGGCGCAATGGCCGGCTCAGTCGCTTGAACAGCGAGTTCATGGGCGTCACCACCCGCTTCAACGCCTTGCACCAATTACTCGAACGCTTGCGCAGCAGTGCGGCGGATCACGTGGTCAACGCCATCAAGCCGGGTTTGCAAACCTTGGCTGAACTGCTCGACGGCTTCAGTGGCCGCGCCCTGACCGACGCCGATGCGGCCCGTCTGGCGGTGGCGCTGGCCGACTATAAGGCCGAACTGCCGGCCCAGGTACGACGGCTGCGAGCGTTGTTCCAGGAAACGGAACCCAGTGATGGGCAGCAGTTGGATTTCCATACCGCCTACGAGCTGCTTTATCGCTTCGTCGACGATCTGCATGGCTATGCCCTGACCCATGCATCCCTGGCCGATCATCGCCACGAACGTGAGCGCTGGGACGAACCATTCGTGCCGCAGACCAACTGGTTGGCTGCCACGGCATCGGGTATTCGTGCCGCCTTCATCCTGTTGGTGCTGGGTAGTTACTGGGTCGCCACGGCTTGGCCGAGCGGCGCGACCATGACGATGATCGCCGCCGCCACGGTGGGCTTGTCGGCCGCGACGCCCAACCCCAAGCGCATGGCGTTCCAGATGGCCTGCGGCACGTTGTTCGGGGCGTTGATCGGCTTCGTCGAGATGTTTTTCATCTTCCCGTTGATCGATGGCTTCCCGTTGCTTTGCGTGATGCTGGCGCCAGTGATCATGCTCGGTTCGTTCCTCAGTTCCAGGCCGCAATACGCCGGAGTCGGACTGGGGCTGCTGATCTTTTTCAGCACCGGTTCGGTGCCGGACAACCTGACGGTCTACAACCCCTACGCGTTCATCAACGACTACATCGCGATGATCCTCGGCATGCTGGTTTGTGCGGCGGCTGGGGCAATCATCCTGCCGCCCAACAGCCGCTGGTTGTGGCGCCGGTTGGAGCAGGACCTGCGCGAGCAAGTGGTGTTTGCCATCAGCGGCAAGCTCAAGGGCCTGGCGTCGAGTTTCGAAAGCGGTACCCGCGACTTGCTGCACCAAGCTTACGGGCTGGCGGCGGGGCAGCCCCAGGTGCAACGGGGATTGCTGCGCTGGATGTTCGTGGTGCTGGAGGTTGGCCACGCGATTATCGAGTTGCGCAAGGAGCAGGCGATTTTGCCCGTGCATCCGGCTTATGCCGAAAGCCAGCCGTGGCGCCAGGCGATCCGCGTGATGGGGCGGGCACTGGTGCGGCTGTTCCGCCAGCCGAGCCAGAGCAATCTGGAGCGTGCCCTGGTGGCAGTGGATCACGCCATCAGCCGTGTGCAGGCCACCGACGAACCCTTCGCTCCGCATTTCGACACCTCGGCCCTGCGTCGGGTGAAAAGCTACCTGCATTTCATCCGTACCTCGCTGCTCGACCCGCAATCGCCATTGGCCGGCTATGCCATGCCGCCTGCCACACCGCTGTCCCAGGAACCTGAACATGCCCCGTGAGATCGCCTTCCATGGCGTGTACATGCCCACCATGACCTTGATGTTCTTCATCGCCGCCGCTCTGGCCTGGGCGCTGGACCGCTTCCTGTCGGGGCTGGACCTGTACCGCTTCTTCTGGCACCCGGCGTTGCTGCGCCTGAGTCTGTTTACCTGCCTGTTCGGCGCGCTGGCGCTGACGGTCTACCGTTGAGATCGATGCGATGAAAAAGTTTTTCAGCCTGCTGGCGACACTGTTGGTGCTGGCCCTGGCCCTGTGGATTGGCCGTACGTTATGGGTGCATTACATGAACACCCCCTGGACCCGCGATGGTCGGGTGCGGGCCGACATCATCAACATCGCCGCCGATGTCAGCGGCGAGGTGGTCGAGGTGCCGGTACGCGACAACCAAATCGTAAAAAAGGGCGACCTGCTGCTGCGCATCGATCCCGAGCATTACCGCATCGCCGTGAAGCAGGCGCGTTCCCTGGTGGCGTCGCGCAAGGCCACCTGGGAGATGCGCAAGGTCAACGCCCATCGCCGCGCCGACCTGGACAGCCTGGTGATCTCCCGGGAAAACCGCGACGACGCCAGCAACATCGCCGACTCGGCCCTGGCCGATTACCAGCAGGCCCAGGCGCAACTGGAGGCGGCCGAGCTGAACCTGGCGCGCACCGAAGTCCGCGCGGCGGTGGATGGCTACGTCACCAACCTCAACGTGCACCGTGGCGACTACGCCCGTATCGGCGAGGCGAAGATGGCCGTGGTGGACATGAATTCGTTCTGGGTCTATGGCTACTTCGAAGAGACCAAACTGCCCAAGGTGCGGGTTGGTGATTCGGCGCAGTTGCAGCTCATGAGCGGCGAAATGCTCAAGGGACACGTGGAAAGCATCTCCCGCGGCATCTACGACCGTGACAACCCTGAAAGCCGCGAATTGATCGCCGACGTCAACCCGACCTTCAACTGGGTGCGCCTGGCCCAGCGGGTGCCGGTGCGGATTCATCTTGATGAAGTGCCGGAGGGTGTGCTGCTGGCGGCGGGAATGACTTGCACGGTGGTGGTCGAGCCCCACGACAAGCGCTGAGGCATCGCATCATTTGTGGGTGATGGTGAGATTTGATACACACCACAGATCCCCTGTGGGAGCGGGCTTGCTCGCGAAAGCGTTGGTTCAGCTTGCACTGAGGTTGGCTGTGCCGGCGCCTTCGCGAGCAAGCCCGCTCCCACACCGGATCTGCGGTGAGCATGAGTTTTGTGTTCGCTCCCAATCCTCTCGCCACAGAAGTAATGCCTGTTACTCCTCCGGTACTTACAACGACCGGCCCAACCCAAACCGCTTCATCAACCCCTTCTCCAGCAGCCCCTTGGGCAGCCACCCGGCCATCAAGGGCAGTGACCGGCTGCCGTTGCCCAGGCGCAGCAGGCGCGGAGGCTTGGGTTGTTGCACGGCCTTGAGCAGGCCGGCGGCGAATTCGTTGGCCGGGGTGGGGTTGTCCTGGGAGGCCTTGGCGCGGGCGCGGATGCCGTCGCGCAGGGGCCACCAGGGCGATTGTTCGCTGATCAGCTGTTCGGCTTCATGGCCGGCATTCTTGGCGAAGCTGGAGGCTATCGCGCCGGGCTGGACTTCCATCACGCGAATGCCGAACGGCGCCAGTTCCATGCGCAAGGCATCGCTCAAGGCGTGCACCGCGGCCTTCGAGGCGCAGTAGGCGCCGGCAAACGGCGTGACCAGCACGCCGGACACGCTGCCGATGTTCACTACCAGCCCCCGAGCGCGGCGCAACACCGGAAACAGCGCGCGCGTCACGCCGACGATGGCGAACACATTGGTTTCGAACTGCCGCTGCATGGCCGGCACGCCACCGTCCAGCAGCGGGCCCATGGCACCGTAGCCGGCATTGTTGACCAGCACATCCAGCCCGCCATGCTGCTGATTGATCCGCTCGTTCAGTTGTTCCAGGGCTGGGCCGTCGTTGACGTCCAGTTGCACGGCGGTGAACCCGGCGGTGGCGAGTGTCGCCACGTCGTCAGTCTTGCGCGCCGTGGCCCAGACCTGATAACCCGCAGCCTTGAAGGCGTCGGCGAGGGCGCGGCCAATGCCGCTGGAACATCCGGTAATCAACGCAACAGGCATGGTGCATTCCTTATGCAAAAAAGTGGGGGGCAGGGCAATCAGTTGGAAAAGCTACCGTGCAATCGCTCGGCGCGAAACTCCAGGGTCTGTGGGCGATACCCTGGGCGCAGGGGCGGCAGCGGCAGGCAGTCTTGCCAATCGGCCCCTGCCTGCAATTCGCCCGGGCCACGGTAGCGCGGTGCGTCGTAGGGGCTGTCGGCGAGGTTGATGGTGTCGCCAGGCGCATAGGCCGCGACCCGCCACTGCAGTTCGATCAGCGGCACGTCATTGGTGTTTTTTATGGTCAGCGACAGCGGCCGGTCGGCGGGGCATTGTCCGGGGGCATAGCTGATGCGCAATTCCAGGCGCTCCAGTTGCCGGGTCTCGCGGTTTTCCTGCCAGAGCACCCACGCGGCGACCAGGCCCAGGCCGATGAACGCCGCCAGGGATACCGGCAAGGCCTTGGCCGGGTAGCGCAGCAGCAGGATGAGCCAGGTGATAACCAGCAAGACGCCGATAAGCATGGTTGAAGCCTCCGATACCGTAGGCCCATCCTACCGAAGAGAGTGGCAGGTGTTGAAGCGATGATGCTGCTCGGCATGTGCGGGCAAAAAAAAGCCCCCACCCAACCCACTGCGGATAGGGGACGCAGTGGGCTGGACGGGGGCTTCTCTTTTGCGAAGGTTTACTGCGCGATGGTTTTCACCGAGACGCCGCGCTCAACCGGGGTGGAACGACCGTAGATGTCCTCGAAACGCTCGATGTCGTCTTCGCCCAGATAGCTGCCGGACTGAACCTCGATGATTTCCAGCGGGATCTTGCCCGGGTTGCGCAGGCGGTGGACCGACGCGATCGGGATATAGGTCGACTGGTTTTCGCAGAGCAGGAACACGTTCTCGTCGCAGGTCACTTCAGCGGTGCCGCTGACCACGATCCAGTGTTCGGCGCGGTGGTGGTGCATCTGCAACGACAGGCACGCGCCCGGCTTGACCGAGATGTGCTTGACCTGGAAACGACCGCCCATGTCCACCGAGTCATAGGAACCCCACGGACGATAGACCTCGCAGTGGTTCTGGGTCTCGGTGCGGCCCTGGGCGTTGAGGGTGTTGACCATCTGCTTGACGCCTTGGACCTTGTCCTTGTGGGCGATCATCATGGCGTCCTTGGTTTCGACCACCACGATGTTGTCCAGGCCAATCACCGACACCAGCTTGCCGTTGCCGTGGATCATGCAGTTGCGGCTGTCCTGGACGACCACGTCGCCCTTGGTGACGTTGCCGTTGGCGTCCTTGGCATTGACTTCCCACAGCGACGACCAGCAGCCGACATCACTCCAACCGGCCGACAGTGGGACCACACAGGCGCGCTGGGTCTTTTCCATCACCGCGTAGTCGATGGAGTTGTCCGGGCAGCAGGCGAAGGTGGCTTCGTCGAAGGTGATGGTATCCGGGGTCTGCTCACTGCGCTCCAGAGTCAGCAGGCAGGTGTCGTAGATGTCCGGATCGTGCTTTTTCAGCTCTTCGAGGAAGCGGCTGGCGCGGAACAGGAACATGCCGCTGTTCCAGAAGTAACCGCCGGCCTCGACGAACTCGGTGGCACGCTTGACGTCGGGTTTTTCGACGAAGTGCGAGACGCGGCTCACGCCCTCGGGCAGCAGCGCGTCGTTGGTCGACTTAATGTAGCCGTAGCCGGTTTCCGGTTTGGTGGCCGGTACGCCGAACAGCACCATTTCGCCACGCTCGGCAGCCACGGTGGCCAGGGCCAGGGCGCGTTGCAGGGCTTTCTGGTCTTCGATCACGTGGTCGGCCGGCAGCACCAGCATCAACTCGTCGCGACCTTCGTTGACCAGCATCATCGCGGTCAGCGCCACGGCCGGTGCGGTGTTGCGCCCGAACGGTTCCATCAGGATGCGCTGGGCTTCGAGCTTACGGTTGCTCAACTGCTCGTTGACGATGAAACGGTGGTCTTTGTTGCAGACCACGATCGGCGTGTCCATGCCTTCGAACACCAGGCGCTCGAGGGTCTGCTGGAACAGGGTGTGTTCACCGGTCAGGGCCAGGAACTGTTTAGGGAATTGCTTGCGCGAAAGCGGCCAAAGACGTGAGCCACTACCACCTGACAAGATCACCGGAATCATGTTTGTTACTCCTTGAAGCGAAATGGTTGTTAGAGCTACTGCGTTCTGTCGTTTCACTCTCTTGTTTTTGTTCCGTACCCGAATGACACCCCGATTCAGGGTGGGAGCGGGCTTGCTCGCGAAAGCGGTGGTTCAGCCAACATCAATGTTGAATGTGAGACCGTATTCGCGAGCAAGCCCGCTCCCACAGGGGTACAGCGTCAATCAGGTGAATTCATCAGCGGGTCGACACTGGGCGTTTCACCCACACTGGCGACAGGCTGCTGCCTGAACCGGTGACGTACAGCACGGCCGCTTCGCCGCGTTCCAGGGCCACGGGCTTGAGGTCGCCGACTTTCTTGTCGCCTTCGAACAGCGCCAGGGTCACCTTGACGGGGTTGATTTCACGCTCGCCACGACCTTTGGCCGCGACGTTCGGCACCACTTCGGTCTTGCCATCGGCGGTCTTGAGGGTCAGAGCCTTGTCGCTGAGGTTCTGCACGCGGACCAGGGACTTCTGCTTGTTCTTGAACGGCGGTTCCTCGATCAGTTGAGGCTGGCCGCTGGCGTTGTTGACCAGGGTGTAATAGTGATCGGAAGCCAGTTTCACCGGCACGGTCTGGCTGCCGACCTTGGCGCTGTAGTCGCCACCGGGCATGAAGCTGAAGTCGCTGCTGGCCAAGGGAGCTACGTCGCTGATGTTGGTGCTGCCGACGGTGGCGCTGACTTCGGCGTTGGCGGCGTTATAGACCCGCACGAAGCTCGAGCCTTTTGGCGCGACCGGGCCGTACAGGGCCGAGTCACCGGCAAAGGCTGACAGGGAAAGGGCGCTCATGCTGGCGACGAGGGCAACGGCCTTGAAGGAGCGAGCAGCGAGACGGCGAGGAGTAGTGTTGAAAGTCATGGTGGACCTCTCTTTCAGTTTTGCGCCCGGTCGGGCGTCTCGGATGGGGTGTTGGCGGCTACGTTCTGTTGGCGCGCACCGGCTTGTTTGAGCTCTGCGACCCACTGTGGGTCGGCGTCGCCGATTTCGTTGTTCACGGGCAGATAACGTTCAGGGAACTCCCAGATCAGCACCTGTGGCGGGCTGTTCTTGAAGGCATCGCTCTTGAGGTAGCTGAGCATCGGCAGAATCGGGCCGTGGCCGTCTTCGGCGTAGTTCACGACGTCGCTGTGCAGGGCTTGCTTGAGTGCACCGACGAAGTTCCAGGTAGGGTTGGCGCTGTAGCTGGTGCCGATCAGGGCCACGGGCACCTGGGCGTCGGCGAACAGCGCGTCGTCGCCGGCCGGCTGGTCGTCGGCTTCGCGGGTATTGCGCTTGACCAGCGGTTCCTGGGCCGGCATCAGGTTTTCGAACAGCGGATCCAGGGGCAGGAACTGACGCAGGTCGCCCTTGTGGGTGATTTTCTCCGCAGGCTCGGTAACGAAGCGTTGCGGCTCGCCGTTGAGCGGTGATTTCTCGGCAATGGCCTTGGCCAGGTTCTCGGCAGCGACCTGGGCACCTTCCGGGGTCCAGTGAGTGTCGGTGCGCAGGAACACTTGCTGGCCGCTTTGCTTGGCCTGTTGCAGCGGGCCGAGCAGGTCAGGGGCGAGGATCTTGTCGGCCGCCACGCGAGCGTGGAAGTCCTGGTAAAGGTTGGCGTGAATGCTCGATGGCTTCACGTCACCCAGGTGCTCCGGATACAGGCGAGCCTTGGCCGGTATGATCGCCATCACCAGGGTGATGCCTTGTTCCTTGAGCTTCTGGCGCACGCCTTCGACCAGTGCGTAGTTGCCTTGCAGGTTCAGCTCTTCGTTGACGATCGGGTTGAACTCTTCGTCGCTGTACAGCCACTGGTCACGGCCCAGGACCACGCCTTTACGGCCTTCGTTGAACAGCTTGTAGTCCAGCGCGGCCCAGATGTTGGTGCCCAGGCGCTTGATCGGGAACTCGTCGTCGTAGTGCGTTTCCACGGCCTTGGCCCAGCGCCCGTTGAGCACGGTCGCGTCGGGGTTGGTGTTGAAGCCGAAGAAGCTGCGCATCGACCACAGGCCCAGCGCTGTCAGGATCAGCATGAACAGTGCGATGTAAAAGATGCGTAATGAGCGGGTCATATTCAGATCCCTCAGAACTGGAAGTAAAGGAACGGCGAGAAGCTTTGCGCCGAGAGTTTGAGAATCGAGGCGATGAACAGCAGCAGTACCAGGGCGCGCATCACGTAGCGTGACCAGTCCACGGTCCAGTAGGCAGGTTGCACCTGGGCTTCGACACCCACGGTGTAGCCCGGTTCATGGATCGTCGATGGGTTGTCACCCGGTACGGCCTTGATCATCCCCGGTTGCGCGGTGGCCGGGCCGTTGGCCTCGGTGTTGACCTCGGGCTTGGTCTTGAGCGGCGGACGGTTGGTGTAGAAGTCCCGCAGGCCGAAGAAGGCGAGGGTGATGTAGGCCACCACCAGCGTCGCGATCTGCAGGCCGGTGAGGTTGGCGCGGGTCAGTTCCGATAGCGACCAGTCGCCGAAGCTGAACATGGCGCCGTACATGCGACCGGCCACGTGCAGGTTCTCGGCACGGAAAATCACCCAGCCCATGACCACCAGCAGGAAGGTCAGCGCCCAGCGGATCGGGTTGATGCTGCGTGGTGTGGTGTTGATGCCCACGGCCTTCTCGATGGCCAGCCAGATACCGTGCCAGGCACCCCAGATCACGTAGGTGATGTTCGCGCCGTGCCACAGACCACCGAGCAGCATGGTCAGGAACAGGTTGCGATAGGTCATCAACGTACCTTTGCGGTTACCGCCCAGGGTGATGTAGAGGTAATCGCGCAGCCAGGTGGAGAGGCTGATATGCCAGCGGCGCCAGAACTCGGTGATCGACTGGCTGATGTAGGGCTGCTTGAAGTTTTCCATGAAACGGAAACCCATCATCAGGCCCAGGCCGATGGCCATGTCGCTGTAGCCGGAGAAGTCGAAGTACAGCTGCGCGGTGTAGGCCAGGGCGCCGAGCCAGGCATCGCCCGTGGTCGGGTTTTGCAAGGCGAAGCAATGGTCGGCCACGACCGCCAGGGTGTCGGCGATGAACACTTTTTTGATGAAGCCCTGCATGAAGCGGGTGCAGCCTTCGGAGAACTTGTCCAGGGTGTGGGTACGGTTGTTGAACTGGTCGGCCAGGTCGCGGAAACGCAGCACGGGGCCGGCGATCAGGTGCGGGAAAATCGCCACGAACGCCGCGAAGTCGATCAGGTTGCGGGTAGCCGGTGTGTCACCGCGATAGACGTCGATGATGTAGCTGATGGACTCGAAGATGTAGAACGAGATCCCGATCGGCAACAGCACGTGGGTCAGGATGAACGGGTTGAGACCGAAGCCGGTGATGATTGCGTTGAGGCTGTCCACGCCGAAGTTGGCGTACTTGAAATAGCCCAGGATGGCCAAGTCCACGCCCACGCCGAGCAACAGCCAGCGCTGGGCCGGTTTGGTGCGCACACCCGCGGCGCCGACTTTCAGGCCGATCCAGTAGTTCCACAGGGTCACGCCGGCGAACAGCGCCAGGAAGTCCACTCGCCACCAGGCATAGAACACGTAACTGGCGATCAGCAGCAGCAGGTTGCGGTAGCGTTGCCCGCTCAAGTAGTACAAGCCGAGAAAGATCGGCAGGAACAGGAACAGGAACACGTTGGATGAAAATACCATCCCGATCTCTCCATGTTGAATCAACAGTCAAGGGCCAGAGCCCCCCCAAACCCCCCCATGAAAACCGGGGGGCTTCATTACATTCGGAACAGACCCAACTCCCCTTGTGGGAGCGAGCCTGCTCGCGATGACGGTGTATCAGTCGACATCCTTGGCGAATGTCAGACCGCTATCGCGAGCAGGCTCGCTCCCACAGGTTTCCCTGTCGGCAGGGTGAGTGGTGTCAGCTTCCCTTTTCGCCTTTCTCCCGTGACGGGTCATACACCTTGGTCAAGTCCCCGCCGAGGCGGAAAGTCTTGAACGGTTGCATCTCGTGCTTGCGCTCCAGCACATCCTCGGAACAGGTGTAGAGGCTGCAGAACGGTTCGAGCCAGGCGAATTTCGAATCGATCTTCAGGTCCTTCATGTCCTGCTCGTCGCCGTTCTTCTCTTCGAAGATGTCCGGGTCTTTCACCCCGGCCAGCACCCGATCACCCAGTCGCTTGAGGGCACCGTTGTTTTCCTGGCGCAGGTCTACGCCGTTGACCTGGGCGAAACTGGCGATCATCGCCAGCGGCGGCAACGCGTAGTTGTGGTAGGACAGGGCCCGTTGCTTGCGCTTGAGTTCGTTGGGCAGGAAACCGTCCGCATCGACCTGGTTGACGCCGACCTTGTATTCCTTGACGGCCCAATCGAACAGGTCGCGGCGGTTGGTTGCCACGGACGTCGCCATCACCGACCAGGCGGCCCAGTAGGAGTGGTTGTTGGTCTTGTCCAGTGGCAGGTTGTCCCAGTCGCTGACCACCTGATCGGCCATCCGGCTGAACCAGCCTTCGATCAGTTGCGCCTGCTCCTGATGATTGGCCAGTGGGCGGGACTCGGAGAACTTCAGGCGTACATAGGCCGAAGCCATGCTGCCCAGCGCCCATTTGCGCATGGACTTGCCGGTGTGGTTGAAGTCCTTGGACATCAGTGCATCGGCCTGGGCCCACGCGGTCAGCCAGTTGAGGGTGCATTCCAATTGTTCGGGACGACCGTCACGCATGAATTGCATCACTTGCTTGCTGACGCCACGCTCGATCTTGGTGATGTCGGCGGTGCTGTCACGGAAGGCTTTTTCCGACTGCACGTTCAGGGTCGCGCGGGCCTTGTCGGAGCCCTCGTACTTGCTGCGAAATTGTAGGGAGCCGGTATAGGGTGTCGGCGTGGCATCGCAGCCTTGGGCGGGTTCGCCCACCTTGACCTTCTCGATCGGTGCGAAGTAACCCTGTGGCGGACGCAGCGGGGCCGCCGCCTGCGTGGCCCCGGCGAACATCGCCAGGGTCAGCAGGGACGGCGCCAGCAGCGTTTTCAACGTTCGGGTGCGCATGGTTCTAGTCATGAGACGAGACCTCATTGTCCGATTTGAGCCGTTTGTTCGGCTTGCGGAGATGCGTTGCGTTTGCAGATTTTCGCTTCCACTTGCTGTGGCTCCTTGCCGGCTTCAGGTCCCTGGACTTCTACAGCCAGCAGGTTCTGGGAAGCCCAGTCGTCATCAGTACGCAATTGGAAGGCGAAACGTCCGTCGGTTTCCGAGGTATCCGGTTTTTCGATCTTGATATCCTCGTGGCGCCCATTCATGTACCAGAGGGTGGCTTGCAAGGTTTTCACCGAGGTGTCGGCGAAGCGGATGTCGACTTGGTGGCTGCTGTTACGCAGATCCATGTTCTTGCTATTGACCATCAATTCGTTCTTGCCTGGCTTGAGCGCGGTCTTGCTGCTCATGAGTGCCGGCTTGCCTTCGCAACCGTTGTTGTCCAGCAGCGCCATCATCTGGCGGTAGATGGTTTCCTGGTCCAGGCGATACAGCGGCGAGAATTCCCAGATGAGGATTTTCGGCGGGTTCTTCTGGAACTCTTCACTGCCCAGGTACTGGATCATCGCGCCCTCCAGACCGCCACCAGGGAAGGCGACGTTGAGGATGTCGGCGCCAATGGCTTCTTCCAGGAAACCGGCAAAGTTGTAGTTCTTGCCGCTGTGACTGGTGCCCACGAGGGTGATCTGCGGGTTGCCGGAATCGCCGAACAGGTCGCCGTCGCCCGCCTCGCCCTTGGGTTCGGTGGTGAACTGGTCCATGTACTGGATCGCATAGCTGGTGCCGCACAGTTGCCCGGCCATGTTGTGCAGGGTGCCGGTCTTGCCCATGCGGCCGGACTTCTTGGTCTCGAACTCACGCTTGGGAATGTCGGCGAAGGCCGGGATCTGCTTGACCTTCTCGGCGACGATCTTGGCCGTGCGCTGGGCGCCGTACGGAGTCCAGTGCTGGTCGCCACGGAAATAGAAATCGTGGGCCGGCAGGGTTTCCGGCAGGTTCTCGTTGGTCAGCGGCGACAGGTCCGGCACCACATAGCCCATCTGGGCGAAACGGCCGAGCATGGATTTGTAGTTGGTCAGGGCTTTCTCATAGTCGAAAGCGGCCTTTTCCTGTGGGTTGAGCTTGTTGCGGTTTACCAGGCCCCGGGTTGGCTGGTAGACGATCACCAGCTCGACGCCTTTGGCCTTGAACGCATCGTGCAACTGCTGCATGCGCTTGTAACCGGCGGGGGTGGTGTTGAATTCGGTACGCAGGTCTTCCTGGGTCCGGAACAGCCAGTCACCCTGGGCTTGTACCAGCGTGGTGAAGTTCTGCTGGTAGCGCGTGGTGTAGTTCTTCGCGTCGTGGGCGGCAGGGCACAGGTTGCAGCACGGTTCGGCCGTGAAGGTCGGGGCCTTGATTTCATCGGCGCGGGCGCCGCTTGCGGCGGCGAGAATGCCGGCAGTCAGGGCGGACAGGCCCAGGAGTTTGATCATTTGTGGGTTCATAAAGGTCATCCTCAGTCCCGCATTTCGGTCTGGCGTTCGACAGGGTCGATCAGCACGGCTTTCTGCTGGCGTACCAGCAGGTCGAGAATTTCATCCTGGCGTTCGCCAAGGATCCCCGTGAAGCTGATGCCGCTGGATTTGGTCGGCGCAAGCATGGACACGCGGTACAGCTCGACGCTCAACGGCGAGTCGATGGACAGCGGGCCGCTGCCGTTGGCAGCCAGTTCGCCGCCGACCACGATCAGCGAGACTTCGGCGTCGAACGGGTCGAGCTTGATGTCCCGGTCGGTATCTGACAGGTCCTTGATGTGACCGTAGATACCGGTCAGGCCGTTGGCCATGGAGACGTTTTCGTAGAGGCGGATGTTCACGCTGTTACGAATACGAATACCGTGGCGTTGGTTGCTGATCACTTTGTTGCCCCACAGCAGGTTGTCAGCACTCTCATAGAGCGTGATGCCATCGGTGTGGTTCTTGTAGATCTCGTTGTAGGCGATCAGGTTGTTCACGCTGTTACGGTCGATCACCAGGCCCGAGAGTTTGTTGTCGTAGCTTCTGTTGTTGATGATGAAGCTGTCGTTGACCTCACGGGAAATAATGATCCCGTGCTTCTTCTTGGTCCCGTAGACGGTGTTGTCGGCGATGATCAGCCGATGGGAACGGTCGTGGGGGTCGATGCCGTAGACGATGTTGTCTTTGTAGGTGTTGCTCTTGACGACAAAGTCGCGGGTCTCGTAGCAGTAGAAGCCGTACCACATGTCCGAGAACTCGGAACCGATGATCCAGCCGGTCGGTTCCGGGCGCTTGAGGACCTTGGCCATGTTCGGCGTGTATTGGGAAATACTCACCCCGTACGACTTACTGTTGGCGTAGCCGAAGCTGGCCATCTTGGTGTTGACGATATAGGTCTCGGTGCCGCCCCAGGCCAGCAGGAACGGTCGGAATTCCTTGGGCGAGCGGAACGTGGCGGGGCCATTGTCCTTTTCACGCCAGCCGGTGACCTTGGTGTCGCGGATGAACATCTGGCCATCGTTGACCAGGAACGCACCGCCCTCCTGGGACAGGCGCAGCTCCTGAGTCTGTTTGTCGATTTCCAGGATGCCTTTCTGGCCGACCACGATCGGAATCTTCGCCAGGTAGACACCCGGCGAAGTCTGGATGATGTACTTGGGCTGTTTCTTGGCCAGTTCCTTGAGGTTCATGTAGCCATCGTCGACGAAGATGGCCTGTGGGATGCCGTGCTGACGCACCACCCACTCGGCCATCTTGTTGTCGCCGCCGATGAAGTCCTTCAAGGCGTTTTCCTGCATCATCCGACGCACGCTGACTTTGCCGGGCTTGGTCCGCACGATTTTTGCCGCGGCCGCTTCGGCGGTGTAGCCGGAGAGGTCGGGCAGGGTCGGCTTGGCCAGTTCCAGTGGCGCGGTCGGCGCACTGTTGACGGTGTAGGTCTTGGCCCGTTGCAGTTCCTTGACCACGTTGCCCGGCTTGACCGCCGGTTCAACGTTGGCGAACGCCGGCGCGCCGGCCAGCAGCATCGCTGCGACCAACAGGCTGATCGAACCTTTCATCGCCTGGCTGTTCCTGAGGTAGCGGTTCATTTCGGGCACTCCCATGGCCATTCGCATCAGAAGCGCCAGATCACGTCGACAAAGGCGCGATGCATGTACGAATCGACCTCTTTGCCGTAGGCGTCGCCTGGCTTGAACACGCCGCCACGAAAGCGCACCAGCGCCGACGGCTCATCAATGGACTGACTCAGCGCGGCCGGCAGCAGGCCTTGCTTGAAGTACTTGGTCACCACCAGGTCGACTTCCTGGCCCAGGTCCTTGTTACCGTCACGCAGCGGCAGGGACGAGGTGGACAGGATCGCGCCGGTCACGTCGTCGGTGTTGTTTTCCACGGCGTTGATGCCGTTGCTGCCCACCGGCTTGTTGCCGTCCACGCGCCAGAACTTGTGGTACACCAGGCTGGCGTCGTATTCGTCACGCAGCTGCCAGGAACCGAACAGGCTGGCGCTCTGGGTGTTGGCCATTTCGCCACGGAACGCTTCGCCGAAACGGTGCACGCGCGAGCGGGTGCCGGTGAAGTTCGAGCGGTTGCTTTGCAGGCCGTTCTGTTCGTAGTCCTCGCTGGCGCGGGCATAGGCCGCACCGACTTGCCATTGCGGGTCCAGACGCAGGCGGATACCCAGGTCGGTGGCCCAGCCGTCGACGTCATCACTGTGCTTGGCTTGCGCCGGACGCGTGCCGTCGGCATTGAGCGGGTTGACGGTGTCACGGTCACCGGTCATGCCGGTCAGGCTTGCCCAGTAGTTGACGGTGTTGGTGTTGCGCCAGTTGTAGGCGTCGCTGTTGGCTTCCAGGCCCAGCCAGGAGATGTCGCCGTTCTGGGTCTTGTCCAGGGTATCGGTAGGTTCGCCCGGGGTCGGATAATCGAGGCTGCCGCTGTCGTGGGAATGGTGGGCACGGATACCGGCCCACTGGCCGGGCATCCACTGGTAACCCACGTCACCGTAGACGTGCAGGCGATCCTTGTCCTTGGGGGACAATTCTTTCAGGTCGGTGCGGTATTCGCTGAACCGCTCGGCGACGCCGAGGTTGGCTCGCAGCAAGGTGGTGTCGAAGGTCCAGTTCAGGGCTTCGATGTTGGTGTCGCGCCATTGGCCGTCGTCATTGCGCAGGCGCTGGCGACCGAACTTCAACTGCTCGCCCGGGTAAGGGGTCAGCCCACGGTAGCCAATCCAGAACTCGCGCATGGCCAGGTAGCTTTTCTTGGCTTCGCGATCGCCGCTGTCGGTTTCCTGGGTGCTGCCATCGGACTGCTGCAGGGTGTCGGTCTCGATGATATCGGAGGACGTCACGGCCTGGGCCATGGCGTAGGCGCTCCAGGCACCGCTTTCGCTTTCGCCGTAGACCCAGGGACGCAGGTCCAGGCCGACGCCGTTGACGTCGCCACCGCTCTGGGTGCCGAGGTCACGGTCGTCTTCGGACTGGCCGGTGATCTTCACTTCCAGGCCGAAGTTCTTGGTGTCGGTCAGGGCCGCCAGGGTCGGGCAGGACCACAGCAGGGCACAGGTCAGGCCAATTCCGGCCTGCACAAAAGGATTGAGCTTCAAAGGCTTCATAGAGGTTCCTCGCCGTCATCTTCTTTTAGGGCTTGCAGTTCCAGCGTATCGGGGCTCATCGAGCCGCGAATGGCCTGCTCTTGTTGTAGCAGGCGTTGGGCTTGTGCAAGTTGTTGCGGCGGTAATTGTGTTTCGAGGGTCTGGGCAAGTTCGGTCGCTTGCGGGGTGTTCTGCGCCTTGGCCAACTGGCTGAAGACATAGGCGTTGACCGGGTTGGGCTTGGTGCCCTTGCCCTGGGAGAACAGCTGGGCAATGGCGAAATCGGCGCTGTTCTGGCCGTTGCGGGCGGCCTTGAGCAGGTGGTCCAGGGCTTTTTGCGGGTACACCTGGCCCAGGTAGCCGCGGCGATAGATCTGGCCGAGGTAGTAGTCGGCAGCCACTTCGCGACCAACAGCTTTCTGGAAATGCGCCTCGGCGACCTTGGCATCGGCCGGGACCCACTTGCCTTCGTAGTAAAGCTTGCCTAGCAACAGCTCGGCGCGAGGCTGGTCGGCGGCGCGGCCGTTTTCCAGGTACTGCATCATCTTGTCGACGTCACCCAGTTCGGGGAAGTCGTAGAGCAATTGCGCCAGGCTGACCCAGGCAGCGGGGTAGCCAGGGGCGATGCCTTCGAGCAACGACTGGGCGGTCTTTTCATCGGTCTTGCCCAGGCTGGCATCGGCCAGGACACGGGCGACGCTGTCCACGCGCTGGGCGGATACGACGCCACGGGCGTGACCGTCCTGCATCTGCTTGAGCAACGCGGCCTGCTGTTCCGGCTGGCCGCGTTTCTGATAGACCGTGGCCAATTCGACGTAGCAAATGTCCGTAGTCGCCAGCGCGGCCTTGCAGACCTTCTCGACTTCATCCAGGTGCTGGTCGTAGGTGCCCTGGGTGCGGTAGAGCAGAATCTGCGCCAGACCTGCTTCCGGGTAGCCGGCGCTGCGCCATTGGCTGATCTGCTGCTGGGCGTTGACGTTCGGGAAACTGTGGGGATATTGCAGGTACAGCATCGCCAGCGGGATCAGGGTATTACCTTCACCGTTGGCGAAAGCTTTTTTCAGCAGACCTTCGGCTTCGTGTTTTTCCGCTTCGGTGGAGCCCGGCTTGGCTACCAGCAGGCGACCCAGGCGCGCCTGGGCCCGGGGCGAGATATCGGCCGCGGCGCGATAGGTCGCCTCGGCTTTTTTCATCTGCTCTGGATCACGGCTGTCCACCTGGATATCGGCCAGGCCGACCTGGGCTTCGCTGTAGCCCAGGTCTGCCAGTTGCTGATAGTTCTGCTGCGCCAGCGCCGTGTCGCCGCGCTTGAGGGCTTCGTTGGCCAGGCGTTGATCGGGCAGGCCGGCGCAACCGGCCAGGCTGACGGCCAATGCCAGGGCACAGAGTGTCCCCATGTGGGAACGAGTTTGCGGCATATCATCCTGACCGCGTTGATCCTTTCGCGAGCAAGCTCGCTCCCACAGGGTCTGTGGGGTGTTAAGGATTTTTATAATGGTCACGGGCATATCCTCGACTTAAAGACCGACGGCCATGGCTTTGTCGATCAGCCAGTTCAGGTTCGGGCCACGGTCGCTGGTGACTTCTACCGGACGGCCGGCCAGCGAGCTGTCCAGGGGTTCGTCAGGTTGGATCAACACACGGATATCGGAAGACAGGTCGGCACTTTTCAGGCTGGTGCTGCTGACGATCTTGCCGGTACGGGTACCTTCTTCGCCGGCGACCTGGAAGTTGACGGGCGTACCTGGGCGCACGTCGCCGAACTGGCGATAGGAGAAACGCGCCTCGACGTTGGCTTCGGTGCCCCGTGGAACCAGTTGGAAGATCACGTCGCCCTTGCTGGCGTACTGGCCGTTGGCGACCAGTTGCTGGGCCACGATGCAGTCGCACGGAGACGTCAGGGTGCCGGTCATTTGCTTGCCGAACAGCTCTTCGACCTTGGCTGGCTGCAACTGGTTGTCGTCCAGGTGACCTTTGAGCACATCGAGCATGCTGGTGCTGAAGGTCGCCAGCGGGGCGCCCTTGGCTGCCACGCCGTCGGCCTTGACCAGGCTTTGCACGGTGCCGTCGCGCGGCATGGTGATGGCCGTGCCCGGTACGTTCACCAGGCCCGCCTGGGCGTGGCTGACGAAGTACATGCCGTACACCGACTTGAAGATGAAACCGAACGCCGCCAGGCCAACGATGAAGACCCCGAGGCTGAAGGTCACGGCGCGCAGGCGACCCAAGGCACTCATGCCGCCGTTTTCGTCTTTCTGCTTGCGAGCCTTGGTGAAGTTATCGCGCTGCAGGGTCGCCAGTACGTCACCGACACCGACGATGTCGCCGGCCAGGTGCGAGGTGATGATGTGACGCAGTGTCGAGATGTCCCGAGGCTCCAGGTTCTGGAACTGGCAACCGGTGCGGCCGGTCTGGCGGTCGTAGGAGCGGATCTGCAATTCCACGTCCATGGCCAGGCCAAGGTTGTCGATGACGAACTGCAGGCGACCCTTGTAGGACTCACCGACCTTGAGGGGCATCTGGCCGGCATTGAAGCTCAGGCCACCGGCGGACAGGTCCAGGACCTTGACTTCCATGGGGGTGCGGTCAGGGCCGAAGAAGCGCAGCTTGGCCGGGATTTTGACCCGGGCGTGTTGGCGCTGGGCTTCGGATTCATGCACTACGTTGACATTCACGGCGGTGTTCATAGGGGCGATTTCCTAGTTAATTCATTCAAGTCCGGTCAGACCATCGTCAGCAGCACGGCGACAAAAATGCTGCCGGCGGAGAAGGTCATGGTCCGAGACGACCAAGTGTTGAACCAACGTTGAAAGCTGGCGAGATCACGGGTCAGGTGGGTGGGCTGGCGGGTCCAGGACTGTTGATCGAGGCGGAAGAACACGTAGATCTTCACCAGGGCACCGACGATCTGGTTGTAATAGAGAATCGCCGGGTAGGCAGGGCCGATCCGGTGTCCGGAGCACGACAGCAGCAGGGTCAGGATCAACCGCGTGATGCCGATCCACAGCAGGTACACCAGGATGAACGCGGTGCCGTACTTGAAGCTGGCGATCAGTGCGACGGTCAGGCCCAGCAGCGAGGTCCACATCGACACGCGCTGGTCGAACAGCACCACCGAAGTGAACAGGCCCAGACGGCGCAGCCCCAGGCCCAGGGCCCGGGAGTTCTGTCGCAGGTTGTTGCCGTACCAGCGGAACATCAGCTTGCGGCTGGCCTTGATGAAGCTTTTCTCCGGGGGATGCTCGACGGTGTTGATCGCCGCATCGGGTACGTAGAAGGTGTCGTAGCCCAGGCGCATCAGGCTGAACCAGCTCGACTTGTCATCACCGGTGAGGAACTTGAAGCGACCCAGGCGCCAGTGTTGCAGCGAGTCACTTTCCACGTCGGCGATGAAGTCCGGGTTGGTCACCACGGTGGCGCGGAACACCGACATACGGCCGGTCATGGTCAGCACGCGCTTGGACAAGGCCATGGAGCACATGTTGATATGCCGTTGGGCGAAGCGCAGCTTGTGCCATTCGCTCATGATGTAGCCGCCGCGCACTTCGCAGAACTCGTTGGTGGTCAGGCCGCCGACGTTGCCGAACAGCTGGAACCACGGCACGGTCTTGCGTACGACGCCTTCGGCGAGCACGGTATCGCCGTCGATCACCGCAACCACGGCGCGGTCGTCCGGCAAGTGGCGGGAGATGGCGCGGAAGCCGTAGGCCAGGCCGTCACGCTTGCCAGTGCCGGGAATGCGCACGAAGTCCAGCTTGACCCGCGCTGGCGGGTTCATGCGGGCCCAGAGGCTCTTGACCAGCAGTTCGTCGGACATTTCCACGATGGAGCAGACCACGGTGGTGGGCAGCTCGCAGTCGATGGCCTCGCGAATCACCGAGCCATAAACCTGGGCAGTGGTCAGCGCATCGATCCGGAAGCTGGTGACCATCAGGTACACGTGGGACGGATCCGCCGCCTTGCCCAGCTTGCGTACCTTGCGGCGCAGGTGCGGGTAGACGATGTAGAGGAAGATCATGCCGCGCACGAAATGCGTTGCTCCCATGGAGTAACGCCAGATGCCCACGGCGCCGATCAGGAAGATGAAATCCTTGGATTCGGAGTCGAACGTGGACGTGGGCAGCGCCATGGCGATGCCCATCAATAAACTCAAGTAAAACAGCCAACCGGCGGCCTGAAGCAGGCCGTGCTTTAGCCTGTGCATAATCTGCATCCGTCTCTATCTCGGGCGGGCCTTGTGGGCGGCCCGATGGGTTAAGGCAGGCGAAAGGCCGGCCGGGGCAAGCCCCGGCCGGCAAACAGACTTACCAGCAGATGCCTTCGGTCCGGCCACTCGGGTTGGTGGCCTTGGACATGAAGCCGACCAGGTCGATGACCTGCTTGCCTTCCGGTACGTTTTCGGTCAGCGCGCGGAACTTCTCGTCGCGGTTACCCAGGATGATGATGTCGGAGCTGTCGATCACCGAGTCGAAGTCGGCGTTGAGCAAGGACGAGACGTGAGGAATCTTCGACTCGATGTAATCCTTGTTCGCACCGTGGACGCGGGCGTATTCGACGTTGCTGTCGTAGATCTTCAGGTCGAAACCCTTGCCGATCAGCATTTCCGCCAGTTCCACCAATGGGCTTTCACGCAGGTCGTCGGTGCCGGCCTTGAAGCTCAGGCCCAGCAGGGCGACTTTGCGCTTGTCGTGGCTGGAAACGATGTCGAAGGCGTTCTGCACCTGGGATTCGTTGCTGCGCATCAGCGAGTTGAGCAGCGGCGCTTCCACGTCCAGGGAACCGGCGCGGTAGGTCAGGGCACGAACGTCCTTGGGCAGGCAGGAACCGCCGAAGGCGAAGCCTGGGCGCATGTAGTACTGGGACAGGTTCAGGGTCTTGTCCTGGCAGACTACGTCCATCACTTCACGGCCATCGACGCCGACTGCCTTGGCGATGTTGCCGATCTCGTTGGCGAAGGTCACCTTGGTGGCGTGCCACACGTTGCAGGTGTACTTGATCATCTCGGCGACGGCGATGTCCTTGCGGATGATCGGTGCGTCGAGCTCTTCGTACAGCGATTGCAGAACGTCGCCAGAGGCTTTGTCGAACTCACCGATAACGGTCATCGGCGGCTGGTCGTAGTCTTTGATTGCGGTGCTTTCGCGCAGGAACTCAGGGTTGACCGCGACACCGAAATCGACGCCGGCTTTCTTGCCGGAGCAGTCTTCCAGGATCGGGATGACAACGTTTGCCACAGTGCCCGGCAATACGGTGCTGCGAACCACGATAGTGTGGCGGGTGGTCTTGTCACGCAGGACAAAACCGATCTCGCGGCACACCGCTTCGATGTAGTTCAGTTCCAGGTCGCCGTTCTTTTTGCTGGGTGTACCGACACAGATCATCGACAGGTCAGTATCGCGAATTGCCTCGGCGAAGTTGGTCGTACCGCGCAGTCGGCCTGTTTGAATGCCTTGCGCCAATAGCTCGCCAAGACCAGGTTCAACGATCGGCGACTTGCCGGCGTTGATCATGTCGATTTTGTCTTTGGCGACATCCACGCCAACTACATCATGGCCCCGTGCAGACAGGCAACCGGCACATACTGCACCGACGTAACCCAAACCAAATATGCTAATGCGCATCGCATTTACCTCTGTTTTTCACGCCATTAAATGGCCGGAGTTAATAGTGTTCAGCGGTCATAGTGCACTCGGAAGTGTGGAATGCAGGCGCCACAATGCCGTGTGCAGGCATACTAAGTTCCGAGTGTCTAAATAATTGCACTCAAGTTGTGCGCAAAGCGGCCTAGTTTGTTATGACCTGCCCTGTTATGCAGCCAGTTCCCGTTTTCAGGAACGCTCGTGCAAAAGTCCTTCACTTCCGATCCCTGGCAAAAAGCCCACAAAATCAGAAGCTTGTGTGCTCGGGTGAGCACGTTGTAGGGGCGCAGCCTTGGCCTTGTAGGGGATAGTAATGGTGCGTTATCTCCTGTCCTTTATAAGATGGATCCAAATAGGCGACCGTTTCGCTAAATTGCCATGACAACTTGGTTACTGGGATCGACGGCCTATGTAAGTCTTCTCTTACACGCTCCGTGAGAATCGTTACGGGTGGTATGAGCCGTGCAATTTCACATAGTTCCGATCCGCTCATCGCGATTTTCGAAATTTTTCGAAATATTATCGAAGATGGCACTGCCCTCAATATGATGGCACTTGCCGTTTCATCCTTTATTAATGGGGAGTTAGGAGGGGGAGATAGTTTTGTGCCACTACCGATAAAAAATTTTGGTGCCACTACGCAAAAAACTGACGAGTGTCGAGTGAAAGAAAAGTTAGCGGGGGAGTGGGCCGATTTATTGACGTCATGAAACTGGCGAAACAGGCGGGTAACTAAGATGACAGATCGGGGCTTGATCGAAGCCCCCGATCAGGGGCGATATAAGGTTATGCCTTATTCGGGGGCGTGATCGCGCAAGAACACCAGTTTGTCCTGGCTCGACTGTTGTGCACTGAAGCGATAACCCTGCACATCGAATTGGCTGAGTGCCGCAGGGTCGTTGATCCGTTCCTGAATCACGAAACGACTCATCAGGCCCCGGGCTTTCTTGGCGTAGAAGCTGATGATCTTGTACTGGCCATTTTTCAGGTCTCGGAACTCGGTATCGATGACGCGCGCTTTCAGTGCGCTGCGCTTGACCGCCGAGAAGTACTCATTGGATGCCAGGTTCAACAGGACGTCATCGCCTTGTTCGGCCAGGGCTTCGTTCAGCCATTCGCTAATGCGTGTACCCCAGAAAGCGTAAAGGTCCTTGCCCCGGGCATTGGCCAGCTTCGTGCCCATTTCCAGGCGATAGGGTTGCATCAGGTCCAGTGGCCGCAGCAGGCCATAGAGGCCGGAGAGCATGCGCAAGTGTTGCTGGGCATAGTCGAAATCGGCTTCGCCAAAGCTTTGCGCATCCAGGCCCGTGTACACGTCGCCCTTGAAGGCCAGCAGCGCCTGCCTGGCGTTGGCCGGGGTGAACGCCGGCGTCCAGCTACCGAATCGAGCGGCATTGAGCCCCCCAATCTTGTCGGAAACGTGCATCAGCTCGCTGATCTGTGCCGGCGAGAGTTCGCGCAACTGTTCGATCAGTTCCTGGGAATGATCCAGGTACTGCGGTTGGGTAAAACGCTCGGTGGCCGGCGGTGTTTCGTAATCGAGGGTCTTGGCGGGGGAAATCACCATCAGCATGAAATCGTCTCCTTGAGGGTGCGGCGATTCTAGGGGGTTGTCCGGGTGGACTCCAGCTATTGGGGTGATAGGTGATCGGTGGTGATGCTTTTGTGGCGAGGGAGCTTGCTCCCGCTCGGTTGCGCAGCGACCGCACAAACTCTGGGGCCGCTTCGCAGCCCAGCGGGAGCAAGCTCCCTCGCCACAAAGGCTAATTAGACCTGTTTGCCAGAAGGTGTCGCACCAGGATCGGCTATGATGCCGCGCGGGTTTCGTTATGGAGACATCCCTTTTGCGTATCGCTCTTCTGTTATCGGCCTGGCTGTTGAGCCTGGGCGCCATTGCCGCGCCCAACGATGTCGCCACCCTGGATCGCAGCACGTGGCCGGAACAGCTCACCAGCCCGACGCTGTTCGATGTGGCCTCGCGGGCCGAAATCCTGATGTTCGCCCGGGTCTTGCTGGACGTCGATGCCATGGACGAAATCGCGCTCAAGCAATACCTGGGGCTGCGCACGGTGAATATGGTCGCGATCGACGCGCTTCGCGCCCGGCTGTGGCAGCGTTTGCTGGCCAACTACAACTTTGCCCAGCGCAGCTGCGATCAGGACGCCTCCTTCTGTTACCTGGTCGAGGACATGGCGACCCTGCGCGAAGAGGCGCGCAGGTTCCATCTGGACGACGACTCCTATTACATCAAGTGGGCCGCGCCGAGCCAGATCTTTCATACCCAATACCGCGATGAATTGCTGCGTAAAGCCGCGCTTTTTCCGCAAACCAGCAGCGAAATCGAACGTTTCGGCGATTACGAGCGCAACGGCGAAGATATGAACGACCGCCTGTTCCTGCTGACCTTCGACAGCGCCGCCAACGTTGCGCCGGACAACACCCCGTGGCTGACCGACTACCTGCGCAAGGCCAACATGAATGGCACCTTCTTCGTGCTGGGCAAGGACATCCAGGCGCGGTTGGAAGAGCGCTCGGTCAACAATCTCCAGGCGTTGTATTCAGGACAATGCGTGGGTGTGCAGGGCTGGGAGTTCCGCTCCCATAGCCATTGGCAGGACTGGCAAGACTCGGTCCGGCGCAGTGTCGAGCTGGTCAAGGGCAAGCTGCCGGAGAATTACGTGCCGCTGTTCCGCCCGCCCCAAGGCCAGCGTCGTGGCGATGCGCAAGCGTTCTTCCGGCAGCAGGGCTTGCAAGTGGCGCTATGGGACATCGACCCCCAGGACAGCAACAGTCGGCTCAAGCCTGAGCAAAGCGCCCAACGCGCGCTGACCCTGATGCTGCTGTGGCGCCACGGGGTGATCAATTTCAATGCCAAGCAGGATGGGGTGAAAACGGCGTTGCCCTGGCTCATGACGCAAACGGCGCAAAGCGGAATCGGTTGGGCGGAGTGTCAGGACGCGTTTCGCTGAAACCGGCGAAGGCCCGGAAACATTGGGGGAGGAGAAAAAAACGGCGCACATTCATGACAACCGGACTTCCGACTTTAACGGCGCAACGGCGGTACGCCAAGGGTTATTCGTCACTCTGAAAAATAAACTTCAAAAAAGCGTCAAAGTGCTTTTTCCTGTCATGGTTTTTGGAGTATCAAGAAGTCAGACCGCCGAAACCTGCAACACAGGTGGCGTCTTCCAAGACCCAGATTGTGTGCAGTTCACCTGAAAATCCTCGCGGGTGAATTCGGTGGCTACCTCGAGGCGCAGCACTGTCACGGTATTGCGTCGAATGGCCCCCACATAGGTGACCGAGTATGGATGACCACGGACGTAGCCTTTCCTCCAACCAGCCAATCCTCTATGTACTCGATACCAACGTATTGATCCACGATCCAAACGCACTCCTGAACTTCGAAGAACACCACGTTGCCATCCCAATGACCGTGCTTGAGGAGCTGGACAAGCTCAAGAGCGGGCACCACAGCGTTGCGGCCGAATGCAGGCAGGCGATCCGCCTGATCGACAAGACCCTGGGCGATGCCTCCCCTGAGGATGTAGAGCTTGGCGTGCCGATCCAGCGTGGCAAAAGTGGTCCCAAGGGCCTGCTTTCGATTCTGATGAGCAAGCGCACCGAACCCAACCTGGTGCTGCCTGAACACCTGAACGACAACATCATCATCAACCAGTTGATCGACCTGCACGCGCGCACCAAGGACCAGGCCGTGGTGCTGGTGACCAAAGACATCAACATGCGCCTCAAGGCCCGCGCCTGCGGGATCGCGGCGGAGGACTACAGCACCGACCAACTGGTCGACGACGTCTCGCTGTTGCCCAACGGCTACCACACCATGACCGGCTCTTTCTGGGACCGTGTGAGCAAGGTCGAGACTCGCCAGGACCATGGTCGCACCTGGCACCAGGTGCAACTGATCGACAACCTGCCGGCCGTGCACATCAACGAATTCATCATCGACGAACAAGGATTCGTCGGCTGGATCAAGGAAATCCAGGTCGACAAGCTGCTGATCCTCGACCTGCACCAGGAACCTTTGCTGCACCAGGAAGCCTGGGGTCTCAAGCCTCGCGACATCTACCAGAGCCTGGCCCTGTTCGCCTTGCTCGACCCGGATATCCACTTGGTCAACCTGTCCGGCGCCGCCGGTTCCGGCAAGACCATCCTGGCCCTGGCCGCAGCCATCGAGCAGACCATGGTCAGCAAACGCTACCGGCGCATCATCGCCACCCGCAGTGTGCAGGGCCTGGACCAGGAAATCGGTTTCCTGCCCGGCACCGAAGCGGAGAAAATGGAGCCGTGGCTGGGGGCGATCACCGACAACCTCGAAGCCTTGCACATGGATGACGAAAGCACCCATGGCAGCGTCGACTACATCCTCAGCAAAGTGCCGTTGCAGTTCAAATCCCTCAACTACATTCGCGGGCGCAGCTTCCAGCAGAGCCTGATCCTGATCGACGAATGCCAGAACCTGACCCCGCACCAGATGAAAACCATCATCACCCGTGCCGGTGCCGGTTCCAAAGTGGTGTGCCTGGGTAACCTGGCGCAGATCGACACCCCTTACCTGTCCGCGACCAGCTCCGGGCTGACCTACCTGACCGAACGCTTCAAGGACTTCCCCAACGGGGTCCACATCACCCTGCAGGGCGTACCGCGCTCGATCCTGGCCGAATACGCCGAATCCCATCTGTAACCCCAGGCAAACCGGGCGACCTCAAGGTCGCCCGGTTTTTTACCCTGTCACCATAAGCGCCTGTGGGAGCGAGCCTGCTCGCGATGACGGTGTGCCAGCCACATATTTTTATCTGATAAACCGCCATCGCGAGCAGGCTCGCTCCCACAAAGGGATCTACGGTGTTCAGCAAATTACAGGCCGCCGTGGGTGCGACAATCAACCCTGCCGGAATCTGACCCACAGGTTTACAATCGACACTCCCGATCAGGAGTAACCCTGTGCTGACTCATCTCGATTCCCAAGGTCGCGCCAACATGGTCGACGTGACCGACAAGGCCGTGACGTTCCGTGAAGCCACGGCTGAAGCCTTTGTGCGCATGTTGCCCGATACCCTGCAGATGATCGTCAGCGGCGGCCATCCCAAGGGCGATGTGTTTGCCGTTGCGCGCATTGCCGGTATTCAAGCGGCGAAAAAAACCAGCGATCTGATCCCGCTCTGCCATCCGCTGATGCTCACCAGCGTCAAGGTTGAGCTCAATGCCGAGGGTGAGGACCGCGTTCGCATCGTTGCCCGTTGCAAACTGTCGGGGCAGACCGGTGTGGAGATGGAAGCACTGACCGCCGCCAGCGTTGCCGCGCTGACCATCTACGACATGTGCAAGGCCGTGGATCGCGGCATGACCATCGAAGGTGTGCGGGTGCTGGAGAAACTCGGCGGCAAGAGCGGCCACTTCCAGGCGGATGCCTCATGAAAATCAACGTGAAGTTCTTTGCCCGTTACCGTGAAGCGCTTGGCGTGGATTCGGTAAAGGTGGAAGGTGATTTTGCCACGGTCGACGATGTGCGCGTGTTGCTCGCCCAGCGTGACGGTGCCGAGGTGCTGAAGGAACAAAACCTGATGTGCGCGCGCAACGAGGACCTGTGTCAGCTCGACGAGCCGCTGCTGGACGGTGACGAAGTGGCGTTCTTCCCCACCGTGACCGGAGGCTGAGCCATGGCGATTCGTGTGCAGGCCGATCCGTTCGACCCGGGCGCCGAAGTCAACGCGATGCACGCGGCCAATGTCGGCGTGGGGGCGGTGGTGAGTTTTGTCGGCTACGTGCGTGATTTCAATGACGGCCTCGATGTGTCCGGGATGTTCCTGGAGCACTATCCGGGCATGACTGAAAAAGCCCTGGGCAAGATCGCCACCGAGGCCGAGCAGCGCTGGCCGCTGCTCAAGCTGGAGGTGCTGCACCGCATCGGTGCCCTGGAGCCGGGCGAGCCGATCGTCTTCGTCGCGGCCGCCAGTGCCCATCGCCAGGCGGCATTCGACGCCTGCGCCTTCGTCATGGACTACCTCAAGACCCGAGCGCCGTTCTGGAAAAAGGAAAACACTGTCGACGGCCCGCGCTGGGTGGAAGGGCGCGACAGTGATCATGCGGCGGCGGATCGCTGGAAGCAGTAGGCAGCCTGTCAGTCGTTTGGAGGCTGTGAGTCCGCCTTCGCGAGCAAGCCCGCTCCCACAGGGAATCTGTGTCGTACACAATATTTGTGCTCAACGCAGGGCCTCTGTGGGAGCGGGCTTGCTCGCGAAGGGGCTATCAGCCTTCCATCATTTTCCCGCTTTCCCCAATTGACGATATGTACATTAAAGTCCAGTATGGATTTATAAGTACAAATAGTCGCATCCACCTTTCTCTGCCAAACCAACAACAACCCGCGAGAGATCGATCATGAAAAAATTCCCCCTCATCACCGGCCTGGCCTTGAGCCTGCTGGCCTCCAGCAGTCTGTTCGCCGCCGAGAAAACCTTGCGCATCGGCATCGAGGCGGCTTATCCGCCGTTTGCTTCCAAGACCTCGGAAGGGAAGATCGAGGGTTTCGACTACGACATCGGCAATGCCCTGTGCGTGCAGATGCAGGTCAAGTGCGAATGGGTCGAGGGTGAGTTCGACGGGCTGATTCCGTCGCTGAAGGTGAAGAAGATCGACCTGGCGCTGTCGTCCATGACCATCACCGAAGAGCGCAAGAAATCGGTGGATTTCACTCACAAGTACTACTTCACCTCATCGCGGCTGGTGATGAAGGAAGGGGCGGTGGTCGATGACCAATACGCCAGCCTCAAGGGCAAGACCGTGGGCGTGCAGCGGGCCACCACCACTGACCGTTATGCCACCGAAGTCCTCGAACCCAAGGGTGTGATCGTCAAGCGCTACAGCAATAACGAAGAAATCTACATGGACCTGGCGTCCGGTCGCCTGGACGCGATTTTCGCCGACACCATCCCGCTGGAAGACTTCCTGTCTATGCCCCGTGGCAAGGGCTACGCGTTTGTCGGGCCGGAGCTCAAGGACCCGAAATACGTCGGTGAGGGCGCTGGTATCGCGGTGCGCAAAGGCAATACCCAACTGGTGGCGGACTTGAACAAGGCCATCGATGGGATTCGGGCCAACGGGGAGTATCAGAAGATCCAGGCCAAGTACTTCAAGTCGGATATCTACGGCGACTGATCGATCGCCATCGCGAGCAGGCTCGCTCCCACATTGGATCTCATTGAACACAAATAGCGTGTTTGATACAGACCCCTTGTGGGAGCGAGCCTGCTCGCGATGAGGCCAGGCCTGGCGACAAAAAACCTCAGCCCTTCAACTCCTTCAAATGCTTGTAAACCGTCGCCCGCCCCATGTTCAGCACATTGGCCACATAGTTGGAAGCGCTCTTGCCCTTGAACGCGCCTTCGGCATGCAGCGCCAGCACCAGCTCGCGTTTGTGGTCGCGGGTCAGCAGGTTCAGGCTCAGTTGCCGTTCGCGCATCCAGGCGTGCAGGAAGGTGTTGATCCGCTCCTGCCAGTCATCGCGAAACAGTGAGTCCGGCTGCGGGATCAATTTCCCCGGCGACAGGAACAGGTCCAATGCGGCCTTGGCATTCTCGAACAGCGAAATATTCAGGTTGATGCACAGCACCGCCAGCGGATGCCCATTGGTGTCACGCAGTACGCTGCTGAGGCTGCGAATCTTCTGCCCGTCCCAGTTCAGTTTTTCGTAGGGCCCGATGTTACGTTCGCTGACGTCCTCGCTGAGCATGTCCTCCAGGGACGAATCGTCGCCAATCTCGCGCTTGGACAGGTTGTTGGCGATGTAGTCGACTTTCTGAGTGCGCAGGTCGTGCAGCACCACTTCGGCGTGGGGGTAGAACAGCGTGGCGATGGCGTCGGCGATGGTGCGGAAGTTTTCCAGCGCCGGATCGGGTTGCGAGGCGGTCATGACAGGGCTCCAGGCAGCGTCAGCGCCCCGTGAGACAGGGGCGCGGGGGAGTGTGCCGCAATCGTGGCGATGCGTCACCTGAGTGGGTTCACCCCAAGCGCTTGGGGGAGAGCATGGCGCTGCTCAGGCCGAAACGGGTCAGCGCCTCGGGCAGCGGTTCGCCACGCACCAGCGCCGCGCTGGCCTGGCCCATCGCCGGGGAGGTCTGGATGCCGTAGCCACCCTGGGCCGCGACCCAGAACAGCCCGGGCACCTGTGGATCGAAACCGGACAACAGGTCGCCGTCGTGAACGAAACTGCGCAACCCGGCCCAGGTCCGGGTCGGACGGCGGATGGTCAGGGTGGTGGCCTCTTCGATCTGGTAGATGCCCATGGCGATGTCCAGCTCTTCAGGCTGTACATCATGGGGCTCCACCGGATCGGCGTTGGCCGGCGAACCAAGGAACATCCCGGCGTCGGGCTTCATGTAGAAGGATTCGTCCAGGCTCACCAGCATTGGCCAGTCATGAATATCCACGCCCTCGGGCCCGGCAAAGATGAAGGCCGCGCGCCGCTTGGGTTGCAGCCCTAGCTTCCGGGCGCCGGCCATTTCGGCCACCTGGTCGGCCCAGGCGCCAGCGGCGTTGATCAGTACCGGCGCGCTGAAGGTCTGGCCGGCGGTTTTCACCTGCCACAATCCCTGGTCGTCGCGGCTCAGGCCCAGCACTTCGCTGTCGGTGTGCACTTGGCCGCCGCTGCGACGAATACCGCGCAAGTAGCCCTGATGCAGCGCATCGGTGTCGATGTCGCAGGCCGTGGGGTCGTAGATTGCCCCGTGGACCTTGTCCCGCCGCAGGATTGGCAGCCGTACGCAGGCTTCTTCGGCGCTGAGCAGTTGCATCTGCGGCACCGTGGCCTTGGCGCTGAGGTACTGGTTGTTCAGCTCGGTCGGGTCACCGGTGAAGTCCACGGTCATTTCGCCCCGTGGGGTCAGCAATGGATGCTCGCAGAAGCCGCTCGGCGGGGCGTCGAAAAAATCCCGACTGGCCTGGGTCAACGCCCGCACCTGAGGCGTGCCATAGGCAGCGGTGTACAGCGCCGCCGAGCGTCCGGTGGAGTGGTAGGCCGGATGGGATTCGCGTTCGAGCACAATGACCCGACCGTGAGGCGCCAGCCAGTAACCGGTGGAAGCACCGGCAATGCCGCCGCCGATGATGATGAAATCTGCTGAGGTCATGTAGCTCTCCTGTCGAGCAACGGTGCCGGGCGTTCGTAGGAACCTGTGGAAGCGAGCCTGCTCGCGATAGCGGTGTGTCAGCCACCTATATTTATCTGATACACCGCCATCGCGAGCAGGCTCGCTCCCACAAGGGAAACTGGGGGGTGTCAGTTGTGAAGTCGGTAAAGCGCATTCGCCAACGCAACGTCTTCCAACCCCAGACCAATGGAACGGAAGAACACGTGGCGTTGATAATCGGGACGGGCCACGTAGTCGCTGAGCAGTTCGGGCAAGTCGCCGACGATTTTCGAAACATCCCAGCCGAACTGTTCGCTGGCTATCAGCATTTCACCGGCTGAACCTGGGGTGGTCTGACGATAATCGCAGAACACATCCATATCGTTGAGGCTCTGCGGCGGCACTTCGTGGGCGCGCGGAGCGTTGGTGCTGATGGAGGTGATCAGTGCCGGTTTGCTCAGGGTCTGTGGGTCGAGTACTGCCTTGGCGGACGAGGTGCAGAGCATCACCACGTCGGCGTCATGCAGCGCCGCTTCGAGGCTGTCAGCGATGTGCAGGCGTGGGTCCAGCTTGGTGATCGGCGCGAGCTCTTGTGCCGTTTTGCCCTTCAGGCTCGGTGAATAGAGACTGATGCCTTGCCAGTCCCGCAGGTCCTTGACGTATTGCACGTGGGCCCGGGCCACCGCACCGCTACCGATGACCGCCAGACGCCTGGCCCTGGGAGGAGCGAGGGCATCGACGGCGACAGCCGTGGTGGCGGCGGTGCGAGCGGTGGTCAACTCGGCGGCGTCGCACAGCAGCAGCGGCTGGCCGGTCTGCATCGACATCAACAAGGTCCACGCGGTTACCAATGGGCCTTGCTCGCGCACGATATAGGGCGAGGTCTTGACCCCGTAGACCTGCTCTTCGGCCAGCACGCCCAGGTAGTTGATGAAGTCCCCGGCACCCTGGGGAAACACCACCAGTTGCTGGGGCGGCTGCACCGCTTGCCCGACGGCGAGATCGCGGAACAGCTTGCGCAGGATCTGCGGCACATCGACTTGCCCGAGCAGTTCTTGGGCCTGGGCTTGAGTCATCACATAGGGCGTGCTGGGCATGGGGCCTCCGGAGTGCTTTTGTAAACTAATTTGTCTATTATGGACTTTTAGTTTTATCGAGCAATATCCCGGGCAAAAAAAAGCGCAGCCTGTCTTGGCTGCGCTGATCGTTCCCAAGCTCTGCGTGGGAATGCCTCAATGGACGCTCTGCGTCCGTCTCGATGCTAAGGTCGCTTGCGCTCTACCGGCCGCAACAGGTGGGTCGGTGGCATTTCACAACTGATCTTGCGACCCAACAACGCCTCGATCGACGGCAACTGATAAGAATCATCCTCCCCCGCGAAGCTGATCGATACACCCGCAGCCCCGGCACGTCCAGTACGCCCGATCCGGTGCACATAGTCATCCGGCACTTCCGGCAGGGTGAAGTTGATCACATGGCTAATCCCGTCGATGTGAATCCCACGGCCTGCCACGTCAGTAGCCACCAGCACACGAATCTTGCCCTCGCGGAAACCTTCCAGTGTCTTGATACGCTTGTGCTGCGGCACATCGCCCGACAGTTGCGCGGCGTTGACGCCATCGCGCACCAGGCGTTCTTCGATGCGGCGTACTTCGTCCTTGCGGTTGGCGAAGACCATCACCCGTTCCCAGCCATTGTCGTTGACCAGGTTGTAGAGCAGCTTGTACTTGTCGGCCCCGGCGACGGCGTAGATGTGTTGCTCGACGTTTTCGCTGGCGACGTTCTCGGCTTCGATCTCGACGATGGCCGGGTCGGTGGTCCACTGCTTGGCCAGGTTCATCACATCTTCGGTGAAGGTGGCGGAAAACAGCAGGGTCTGGCGTTCGCTTTTCGGTGGGGTCTGGCGAATGATCTGGCGCACTTGGGGAATGAAGCCCATGTCGAGCATGCGGTCGGCTTCGTCCAGCACCATCACTTCGACCATGTCCAGATGCACGTCGCCGCGCTGGTTGAAGTCCAGCAGGCGGCCCGGCGTGGCGACCAGGATGTCGCAGTGGCGGGCTTCGAGGTGCTTGAGCTGTTTGTCGAAGTCCATGCCGCCCACGAACGTCATGACGTTCAGGCCGGTGTACTTGGTCAGGTCGGCGGCGTCCTTGGCGATCTGCACCACCAGCTCGCGGGTCGGGGCGATGATCAGCGCCCGTGGCTCGCCCATGTAGCGTTCCTTGGGCGGTGGGGTCTGGAGCAGTTGGGTGATGATGGAGATCAGGAACGCGGCGGTCTTGCCGGTGCCGGTCTGGGCGCGGCCGATGGCGTCTTTGCCGGCGAGGGTGTAGCCGAGCACTTGCGCCTGGATCGGCGTGCAGTACGGGAAGCCCAGGTCCTGGATGGCATGCATCAGTTCCGGGGCAAGCTTGAAATCGTGGAAGCGGGTCTTGCCTTCCTGGGGTTCTACGACGAAGTCTTCGAGTTTCCAGGCGACGACCGGCGGTTTTGGTGCGCGTTCGCGGCGTGGCTTGGGGGCTTCGCTACGTGGTTTTTCCGGTTCAGGGGCGCTGACAGGTTGGGCGGCGGGCTCTTTTTTGGCCTGTGCAACAGGGGCGGCGCGGCGCGGTTGTTGCGCATCGGTACGGCTCGGGCCTTGGGTCGGCGCAGTGGAGCCAGGCGCGAGTTGCTCGGCCTCGCTTTTACCGAACATCTTCTTGAGTGCTTTGAGCACGGTCATCTCATCGATTGGTTAAGGAATGTACGCCGGCCAGTGTAATGCAAGAAACGGGCGCGGCGTAGTGTGATGATCAATGCGTTGACCTGGCAATCAGGCCTTCAGCGCAACCGCTCGGCCAGCCAGGTGCCGATGTCGCGAATCTCCTCGGGTAACACTTCGTGGCCCATTGGGTATTCCTGCCATGTCACGGTGACACCATGCTGCTTTAAATACTCTTTCGCGGTGCGGCCCATCGGGTTGAGTACCACTTCGTCGTATTGCCCGTGCAGCGCCAGGACCGGAATGCGTTGCTGGCTGGCCGACAATTGCAGCTCGTCGCTGAAGGTCGGTGCATAAGTAGACAGCGCGATCACGCCGCCCAGTGGGCCTTCCCATTTCACGAAGGCGGTGTGATAGACCACCGCGCCGCCTTGGGAGAAACCCGCCAGGAAAATCCGCGAGGCGTCTATTCCGCTGGCTCGCTGGCTGTCGATCAAGTCAATGACCCGTTGTGCCGAGGCTTCGAGTTGCTGCTCGTCGATGGCCCGCGCCGGGCTCAGGGCACGGATGTCGTACCAACTGGGCATCTCATAGCCGCCGTTGATCGTTACTGGTTGGGTCGGGGCCTGGGGCAGAACGAAACGTGTGGTGAGCAGTTTTTGCTGCAACATTTCGGCAACCGGCAGGAAATCAAAACGATCGGCGCCCAGGCCGTGGAGCCAGATTACGCACGCGTCGGCAGTGCTGCTGGGCTCGAGAATCAAGGGGTCGGACATGGCTGTGCTCCAAATCTGTGCGGGTGCGCTTAATCAGTGCGTGATTACAGTGCGTTCCCGGTGCCTCAGTTAATTAGATGTCGCAAAGTTGAAAGTTTTTGTCTTGACGTGTTTTACAAGGGCTAAGCGCAGCGGTCTGGTACGGGCTTTGCTATGGGGTAGCTGAGTGATGATTCTCACGCTACGCGGTAACACTATCAGTTAGACGCGCCGCATGGGATATCGGAAATCCGGTGATGGATGTTCGCCAATAGCCGCTACGGGGCTTCGCGAACGTGAAGGGCTACAGCCCGTTCGGCCGATTGGTGAGAAGTGGGCATGAACACTGATTGTGGACGTTCTCATTAATAGACTCATAGCGAAGGTCCAGACGTCGGTTGACCCTAAAAAAAGCCAACAAGGGTCGGCAATGCCTCAAAAGGGTGCGACAGGACCCAAGCTCCGACACAACAAGAGCAAAACTGGAGGTTTGAATGAAGTTACTGAAATCCACCCTGGCTGTCGTGACTGCCGCAGCTGTGCTCGGTGTCAGCGGGTTCGCTCAGGCGGGTGCAACCCTGGATGCCGTGCAGAAGAAAGGCTTTGTGCAGTGCGGTGTGAGTGATGGCCTGCCGGGTTTCTCGGTGCCTGATTCGACCGGCAAGATCGTTGGTATCGACGCTGACTTCTGCCGCGCCGTTGCCGCTGCGGTATTTGGCGATGCGACCAAGGTCAAGTTCAGCCAGTTGAACGCCAAGGAGCGCTTCACCGCGCTGCAATCGGGCGAAATCGACATGCTCTCGCGCAACTCCACCATGACCAGTTCCCGTGACGCGGGCATGGGCCTGAAATTCCCAGGCTTCATCACCTACTACGATGGCATCGGCTTCCTGGCCAACAACAAGCTGGGCGTCAAGAGCGCCAAGGAACTGGACGGTGCAACTATCTGCATCCAGGCCGGTACCACCACCGAGCTGAACGTTTCCGACTACTTCCGCGCCAACGGCCTGAAGTACACCCCGATCACGTTCGACACCTCCGATGAAAGCGCCAAGTCGCTGGAATCCGGTCGTTGCGACGTGCTGACCTCCGACAAGTCCCAGCTGTTCGCCCAGCGCAGCAAGCTGGCTTCGCCGAAGGACTACGTGGTTCTGCCGGAAACCATTTCCAAGGAACCCCTGGGCCCGGTCGTACGTAACGGTGACGACGAGTGGCTGGCCATCGTGCGCTGGACTGGCTACGCCCTGCTCAACGCGGAAGAAGCCGGCGTAACTTCGAAAAACGTCGAAGCTGAAGCCAAGTCCACCAAGAACCCTGACGTCGCTCGTATGCTGGGCGCCGACGGTGAGTACGGCAAGGACCTGAAACTGCCGAAAGACTGGGTCGTGCAGATCGTCAAGCAAGTCGGCAACTACGGTGAAATGTTCGAGCGCAACCTCGGCAAGAGCACTCCGCTGGAAATCGACCGCGGCCTGAACGCTCTGTGGAACGCTGGCGGCATTCAATACGCACCACCAGTGCGCTGATGGTTCTATCACCCGGTGGGCCAACCACCGGGTGATGTTCTGTTCCATTCTTTGCGGGGCACTTCATGCAAAATTCAATCGGCGCACCTAAGCAGAGGCTCAGCCTCAGCGATCCACGAGTGCGTGCGTGGGTATTTCAGATCGTCACGGTCGTGGCGGTTATTTCGCTGGGCTGGTTTCTGTTCGATAACACGCAGACCAACCTCGCGCACCGGGGCATCACCTCCGGTTTCGGCTTCCTGGAACGCAGTGCCGGGTTCGGCATTGCCCAACACCTGATCGACTACACCGAAGCGGACAGCTATGCCCGTGTCTTTGTCATCGGGTTGCTCAATACGCTGCTGGTGACGTTCATCGGCGTGATCCTGGCGACCATCCTCGGCTTCATCATCGGCGTGGCGCGGCTGTCGCCGAACTGGATCATCGCCAAGCTGGCGACCGTTTATGTGGAGGTTTTCCGCAACATCCCGCCGCTGCTGCAAATCCTGTTCTGGTACTTTGCCGTGTTCCTGAGCATGCCGGGACCGCGGGCCGCCCATAACTTCGGCGACACCTTCTTCGTCAGCAGCCGGGGCCTGAACATGCCCGCCGCGCTAGTGGCCGAAGGGTTCTGGCCGTTTGTGATCAGCATCGTACTGGCGATTGTCGCCATCGTGCTGATGACTCGCTGGGCCAACAAGCGTTTCGAGGCGACCGGTGAGCCGTTCCATAAATTCTGGGTCGGCCTGGCGCTGTTCCTGGTGATCCCGGCCTTGAGCTCGCTGCTCTTTGGTGCGCCGGTGCATTGGGAAATGCCGGAGCTCAAGGGCTTCAACTTCGTCGGCGGTTGGGTACTGATTCCCGAACTGCTGGCCTTGACCCTGGCCTTGACCGTGTACACCGCGGCGTTCATCGCCGAGATCGTGCGTTCGGGCATCAAGTCGGTCAGCCACGGCCAGACCGAAGCGGCCCGTTCCCTGGGGCTGCGCAACGGTCCGACCTTGCGCAAGGTGATCATCCCGCAAGCCCTGCGCGTGATCATTCCGCCGTTGACCAGCCAATACCTGAACCTGGCGAAAAACTCGTCCCTGGCCGCCGGTATCGGTTACCCGGAAATGGTTTCGCTGTTTGCCGGCACGGTGTTGAACCAGACCGGCCAGGCCATTGAGGTGATCGCGATCACCATGAGTGTGTACCTGGCGATCAGTATCAGCATTTCCCTGCTGATGAACTGGTACAACAAGCGCATTGCGCTGATCGAGCGGTGAGGAAACGCGCATGACGACTCATACTTTCAAACCTGACATGCCCCCGCCGGGCAGCAGCATCGGCGTGGTGGCGTGGATGCGCGCCAACATGTTCTCCAGCTGGATCAACACGCTGCTGACGTTGTTTGCGTTCTACCTGATCTACCTGATCGTTCCACCGCTGTTGCAGTGGGCGATCCTCGATGCCAACTGGGTCGGTACTACCCGCGCCGACTGCACCAAGGAAGGCGCCTGCTGGGTGTTCATCCAGCAGCGTTTCGGTCAGTTCATGTACGGCTACTACCCGGCGGATCTGCGCTGGCGCGTAGACCTGACCGTGTGGCTGGCGGTCATCGGCGTGGCACCACTGTTCATCTCGCGCTTTCCGCGCAAGGCGATCTATGGCCTGAGCTTCCTGGTGCTGTACCCGATCATTGCCTGGTGCCTGTTGCACGGTGGCGTGTTCGGCCTGGACGCCGTGGCGACCAGCCAGTGGGGCGGCCTGATGCTGACCCTGGTGATCGCCACCGTGGGTATCGTCGGCGCACTGCCGCTGGGTATTGTCCTGGCCTTGGGCCGGCGCTCGAACATGCCGGCGATTCGTGTGGTCTGCGTGACCTTCATCGAGTTCTGGCGCGGCGTGCCGTTGATCACGGTGCTGTTCATGTCCTCGGTGATGCTGCCGCTGTTCCTGCCCGAAGGCATGAACTTCGACAAGCTGCTGCGGGCGCTGATCGGGGTGATCCTGTTCCAGTCGGCCTACATTGCCGAAGTGGTGCGTGGTGGCCTGCAAGCCATTCCCAAGGGGCAATACGAAGCGGCCGCGGCGATGGGCCTGGGCTACTGGCGCAGCATGGGCCTGGTGATTTTGCCGCAAGCCCTGAAGCTGGTGATCCCGGGTATCGTCAACACCTTCATTGCGTTGTTCAAGGACACCAGCCTGGTGATCATCATCGGCCTGTTCGACCTGCTCAACAGCGTGAAACAAGCTGCCGCCGACCCGAAATGGCTGGGCATGGCCACTGAAGGCTATGTGTTCGCCGCCCTGGTGTTCTGGATTTTCTGTTTTGGTATGTCCCGCTATTCCATGCATTTGGAACGCAAGCTGGACACTGGCCACAAGCGTTAGGAGTTGACTCATGAGTGAAGCGATCAAACAGCCTGTGAGCCCTGAAGGCATTATTCAGATGCAGGGCGTAAACAAGTGGTACGGCCAGTTCCACGTGTTGAAAGACATCAACCTGAACGTCAAGCAGGGCGAGCGTATCGTGCTGTGCGGCCCGTCGGGCTCCGGCAAGTCCACCACCATCCGCTGCCTCAACCGCCTGGAAGAGCACCAGCAGGGTCGCATTGTGGTCGACGGCGTGGAACTGACCAACGATCTCAAGCAGATCGAAGCGATCCGCCGTGAAGTCGGCATGGTGTTCCAGCACTTCAACCTGTTCCCGCACCTGACCATCCTGCAGAACTGCACCCTGGCGCCAATGTGGGTACGCAAGATGCCCAAGCGCAAAGCCGAGGAAATCGCCATGCACTACCTGGAGCGCGTACGCATTCCAGAGCAGGCGCACAAGTACCCGGGCCAGCTCTCCGGCGGTCAGCAACAGCGTGTGGCCATTGCCCGTGCCCTGTGCATGAAGCCGAAAATCATGCTGTTCGACGAGCCGACCTCGGCCCTCGACCCGGAGATGGTGAAAGAGGTACTGGACACCATGATCGGCCTGGCAGAAGACGGCATGACCATGCTCTGCGTGACCCACGAAATGGGCTTCGCCCGCACCGTGGCCAACCGCGTGATCTTCATGGACAAGGGTGAAATCGTCGAACAGGCCGCGCCGAACGACTTCTTCGACAACCCGCAGAACGACCGCACCAAGCTGTTCCTGAGCCAGATCCTGCATTGATCCAGCCTTAGGCAGCGAAATGAACCCGGACTTGTCCGGGTTTATTTTTTCTGCTTCGGCTGCTCAGGAAGCCGTGAGGGTTTCGTGCTCCTTGTGCACCGTCGTCTTGAAACCTCTCAAGTCCGCGTCTTCGGCCAGGGCTCGCGCATCTGCAAGCAAATGCGGGTAACGGTCAAGCAGACGCATCAGCAAGATCAACGCCTTGGGTGGTACTACCTCGCCGCGCTCGTAGCGGGAAAACGCATTGTGTCCACCGCCCGATAGCAGCAGTACCGCTTCCTTTTGCGATAGATGCAGTTTGCGCCGGACACGTTTGATCTCTTCGCCGATCATTCGCCTGGCCGCGTTGACCAGCTCATCACCTGCGTGGTCGTAGCGATCCGAGCAGCTTGAATCGAGCTCGACTTCGCCGCACATCTGACATTCCCAGCCAGACAAGTCATCGACCCGGCGTTCCAGTCCCTTGACGCTCATGGTTTCGCCGCGACCTTCGAAATGCAACATGCCCTCCGGGGCACCACAGCTGAAGCATTGCTGGTGTTTCATGAGTTTTTCTCCTTGAAGGAAATTACCGGTGGGCCTCCGCTGGGGCGGTACGTCACCTTCAGGTAAATCTGCAGACCGTGTGAATTGGCGTGGTAGACGTCATGCCAGACCCGATGATCGTCATAGGTGGTCATCGATTTGTAGAACTGTTTTCGCTCAAGCCTGTGGATGACCTGCTGCATGTCCGAGACGTTTAAACCAAGTGTTCGAGCAGTGTTCTTCGCAGTGCTGGTGAAAGCTTTCCCTTCAAGCCGTCTGACATCCGCCTGTATCGCCACCAAGGCGTAATGGGGTGTGTTCTTTTCCATGGAACGGTGTGCCTTGTCCTTAAAATTACCCTTAAAGGGTAATGTTGGCTAATCGAAAATTTCGCTCCTTTTCCGTCCCATTGACCCTAGGCGGTTGCCGTCCTACATGAAGCTGACTAACATGTCAGAAAATTCATCCTATGATTGGATGAAAAGGCGAATCCAATGTCAGATAGCTCTCCGTTAATAAAGCGCTCCCTGGTCGATCAGGCCCTGGAGCAATTGCGTCGGCGCATCAGCGATGGCGTGTGGGCCGTCGGCCAGCGCCTGCCTACCGAGCCGGAGCTGGTGGCCGAGCTGGGTATCAGCCGCAACACCGTGCGCGAAGCCATGCGCGTGCTGGCGTTTTCCGGGTTGATCGAGATCCGTCAGGGCGACGGCAGCTACGTGCGGGCAGTGGTCGATCCGCTGGATACCCTCAAGGTGCTGTCGCGCTGTTCGCTGGAGCAGGCCCGGGAAACCCGGCATATCCTGGAAGTCGAGGCCATCGGCCTGGCCGCGTTGCGACGCACCGATGAAGACTTGATTGCCTTGCGCCAGGCGCTGCAAGACAGCGGTGAGCATTACCACGGCGACCTGGAGCACTACATCGCCTGCGACCTGGTGTTCCATCGCCTCCTGGTGGATGCCGCGCACAACCCCGCGTTGAGCGAGCTCTATCGCTACTTTTCCAGCGTCATCGGTGCACAGTTGCGCCAGAGCCTCAACATCACCCCGCGCCATCAACATGTGTTCGACCTGCACGTCGAAATCCTTGAAGCCGTCGAGCAACAGGATCCGCAACGGGCCAAGTCCCTGTGCCGCCAGTTGATCAATGAACCCTGAATCCGAGCTTTCCATGTCCCGCGATCTGCTTGACCCTGCCACCTCGACGGCGCCCAAACGCGCCGCCGAACTTGAAGAACTGTTGATCGACGCCGAGGCCGACGATGAGCAGGCCCAGCAGCGTCCTCTGTTGGTGCGTCGTCCCTGGTTGTTGTTGCTGGGGTTGATCCTGGTGGCGCTGAATCTGCGTCCGGCGTTGTCGAGCATGGCGCCGCTGCTCAGCGAAGTGTCACGAAGCCTTGGCCTGTCGGCTGCCCAAGCCGGTTTGCTGACCACATTGCCTGTGCTTTGCCTGGGCCTGTTCGCGCCGCTGGCGCCGGTGCTGGCACGGCGCTTCGGTGCCGAGCGCGTGGTGCTGGGAATCTTGTTGACACTGGCGGGTGGGATTGTCCTGCGCAGTGCGTTCGGTCAGGTCGGGCTGTTCGCCGGCAGTATCCTGGCCGGTGCGAGTATCGGCGTGATCGGTGTGCTGCTGCCGGGCATCGTCAAGCGCGACTTCGCCAAGCAGGCCGGCGCCATGACCGGTGTCTACACCATGGCGCTGTGCCTGGGCGCGGCGATGGCGGCCGGGGCGACAGTGCCGTTGAGCGAACACCTGGGTCATAGCTGGGCCTTGGGCCTGGGGTTCTGGGTGGTCCCGGCGCTGTTGGCCGCGGTGTTCTGGTTGCCGCAAGTGGGCGAGAAACACGGTGCTCATCAAGTGGCGTACCGGGTCCGAGGCTTGCTGCGCGATCCCCTGGCTTGGCAAGTGACCTTGTACATGGGGTTGCAATCGTCCCTGGCCTACATCGTCTTTGGTTGGCTGCCTTCAATTCTTATTGGGCGTGGCCTGACCCCGACCCAGGCCGGGCTGGTGCTGTCCGGTTCGGTCATCGTGCAATTGATCAGTTCCCTCGCAGCTCCGTGGCTGGCAACGCGTGGCAAAGACCAGCGCCTGGCCATCGTGATCGTCATGCTCATGACCCTGGGGGGGCTGTTTGGTTGCCTCTACGCTCCGCTCGATGGGTTGTGGGGCTGGGCGATCCTGCTGGGTTTGGGGCAGGGCGCGACGTTCAGCCTGGCGCTCACGCTGATCGTGTTGCGTTCGCGGGACGCCCACGTGGCCGCCAACCTGTCCAGCATGGCCCAGGGCTTTGGTTATACGCTGGCGTCGCTGGGACCGTTCGCGGTGGGCGTGGTCCACGACTTGACTGGCGGTTGGAATGCACTGGGCTGGATCTTCGGCCTGGTTGGCCTGGGTGCGATCATCGCGGGCATCGGCGCAGGCCGGGCGTTGTACGTGGGGGTCAGTAGCGAAAAAGTCACCGATCTTCGTTGATGTCATTTTCATGGCGAATGACGATAGTCTTCGCCGCTGTGACAGATTATCGTGCAGGTTTATTGAAGCGAATTTCGGAGCCTGTCCATGAGTGATGCCCACAACGCCTTGATCACCCACTTTTACCAGACCTTCCAGCGCCTGGACGCCGAAGCGATGAGTGCTTGCTACACCGACGATGTGGTGTTCAGCGATCCGGCGTTTGGTGAATTGCGCGGACGTGATGCCGGCGACATGTGGCGCATGCTCACCACCCGGGCCAAGGACTTCTCCCTGACCTTCGATAACGTACGTAGCGATGAGCGTACCGGCGGAGCGCATTGGGTGGCGACCTACCTGTTCAGCCAGACGGGTAACGTCGTGATCAATGACATCCAGGCGCGGTTCGTTTTTCGCGACGGCAAGATCTGCGAGCACCACGACAACTTTGATCTGTGGCGTTGGTCCCGTCAGGCATTGGGCGCCAAGGGCCTGTTGTTGGGCTGGACACCGCTGGTGCGCAACGCCGTCAGGGCCCAGGCGCTCAAGGGGTTGCGGGCGTTCCAGGCCAGTCGCTGATAAGATCTCGGCTTGTCTGTGCCGACCTGTTGAACATCTTTGTGACGAACGCCACCCCATCTCCCGATCTGCCTGCACAAGGCCCGGCCGAACCGGACAAACCCTGGTTCGTCTACCTGGTGCGGGCCGCCAATGGCTCGCTGTACTGCGGCATCAGTGATGACCCGGTGCGCCGTTTCGCCAAGCATCAAAGCGGCAAGGGCGCACGCTTCTTCCTTTCCAGCCCGGCGGTGGCCCTGGTGTATACCGAGGCTTGTCGCGACAAGGGCGAAGCCCTGCGCCAGGAGCGGCTGATCAAAAAGCTCAGGAAAAGCGCCAAGGAATGCCTGGTGGCCAGTGCGCTGTCGCTTCATCAGCCGGACTGATAGGCCTTTATCAGGCCGGTAGGCTGCTCCGGTCAGGCGCGCTAAGCTGCAAGACTTCATTCCTGCAGTGGCGAATCCCATGTCAGAGCTGATCCTTCATCATTACCCGACGTCTCCTTTCGCGGAAAAGGCCCGGCTGTTGCTGGGCTTCAAGGGCCTGTCCTGGCGTTCGGTGAGCATCCCGCCAATGATGCCCAAGCCTGACCTGACGTCGCTGACAGGCGGCTACCGCAAGACCCCGGTATTGCAGATTGGCGCGGACATCTATTGCGATACGTCCCTGATCGCTCGTCGGCTGGAGCAGGAAAAAGCCTCGCCGGCCCTGTTCCCCGAAGGCCGGGAAATGCTGGCCGCGTCCTTTGCTGCCTGGGCCGATTCGGTGGTGTTCCAGCATGCCGTGAGTCTGGTGTTCCAGCCTGAATCGGTGGCGGTGCGTTTCGCCAAGCTGTCGCCTGAAGCTATCAAGGCGTTCATCAGCGACCGCGCCGGGCTGTTCAGTGGCGGCACGACCACGCGCTTGCCCGCTGACCAGGCCAAGCACCAGTGGCCGACGATCATGGCGCGCCTTGAGCAACAGTTGCAGCGCGAGGAAGGCGACTTCCTGTTGGGAGATCCCTCGATTGCCGACTTCGCCATGGCTCACCCGCTGTGGTTTCTCAAGGGCACGCCGGTGACCTCGCCGCTGGTGGATGCGTATCCGGCGGTGTCGGCCTGGTTGGCACGGGTGCTGGGTTTCGGCCACGGCGCGCCGAACGAGATGAGTTCCGAAGAAGCCCTGGAAATTGCCCGCAATGCCACACCGGCAGCGCTGCCGGATGAGGTGTTCGAAGAGCCGAATGGGTTTGCGCCGGGCCAACAAGTGAGCATCGCTGCGACTGACTACGGCGTCGATCCCGTGGTCGGGGAGTTGCTGTTTGCCGGTCGCGAAGAACTGATCCTGCGCCGTGAAGACGCGCGTGGCGGGGTGGTGCATGTGCACTTTCCGCGGTTCGGGTTTCGAATCGAGCCTCGATGAACGACCAATGACCCTGTGGGAGCGAGCCTGCTCGCGATGGCGGTGTGACAGTCAACATCACTATTGAATGTGCCGTCGCTATCGCGAGCAGGCTCGCTCCCACAATGATTCACGGCGGACACGAATCCTGTGGCCACCACAACTCCACTGTGGGAGCGAGCCTGCTCGCGATGAGGACATCAGATCCAACATCGCCGTTAGCGAACAACCCTATGTCGCGGACAACGCCTTGAGAATATTCTCCGGCTCAAACCCACGAATCAACGTGCCATTCACATCGAGGATCGGAATCCCCCGGCCACCCAGTGCCTCATAGGCCTTGCGCGCCTCGGTGTCCTTCTCGATGTCAAACTCGCGAAACGGCACGCCTTTCTCATCCAGGAACCGTCGGGTGGCCTTGCAGTAGCCGCACCAATCAGTGGCGTACAGCGCGACGCGGGCGTTGCTGCGAATCTGCTCGGAAACCATCTGCGAGGGATTGAACACCCGTTCGATCTTGCCCCAGTTCTGGTACGCCACCACCACCAGCAAAATCAGCAGAAACTTCTTCAGCACCCCACCGAGCATCAGTTGCGGCGCTTGAGCTGGTCGGTCAGCGATGTGGGCAGCCCCTTGATGATCAACGTGCCGGCCTCTTCGTCATATTCGATCTTGGAGCCCAGCAAGTGCGCCTCGAAGCTGATGGACAAACCTTCGGCGCGGCCGGTGAAGCGGCGGAACTGGTTGAGGGTACGTTTATCCGCCGGGATTTCCGGCGACAACCCGTAGTCCTTGTTGCGGATGTGATCGTAGAAGGCTTTCGGGCGATCTTCATCGATCAGCTCGGACAGTTCTTCCAGGCCCATCGGCTCGCCGAGCTTGGCCTGGCTGCTGGCGTAATCCACCAGGGTCTTGGTTTTTTCCCGGGCATCGTCTTCCGGCAGGTCTTCGCTTTCGACGAAGTCACTGAAGGCCTTGAGCAGGGTGCGGGTCTCGCCGGGGCCGTCGACGCCTTCCTGGCAGCCGATGAAGTCGCGGAAGTACTCCGAAACCTTCTTGCCGTTCTTGCCCTTGATGAACGAGATGTACTGCTTGGATTGTTTGTTGTTCTGCCATTCCGACACGTTGATCCGCGCCGCCAGGTGCAATTGGCCCAGGTCCAGGTGACGGGACGGGGTCACGTCCAGTTCATCGGTCACGGCCACGCCTTCGCTGTGGTGCAGCAGGGCGATGGCCAGGTAGTCGGTCATGCCTTGCTGGTAATGAGCGAACAGCACGTGGCCGCCTACGGACAGGTTGGACTCTTCCATCAGCTTTTGCAGGTGTTCCACCGCCACGCGACTGAACGCGGTGAAATCCTTGCCGCCGTCCAGGTACTCCTTCAGCCAGCCGCTGAACGGATGCGCCCCGGACTCGGCATGGAAAAAGCCCCAGGCCTTGCCTTGCTTGGCGTTATAGCTCTCGTTGAGGTCGGCGAGCATGTTCTCGATGGCCGTGGACTCTGCCAGTTCGGAGTCGCGGGCATGGAGCACGGCAGGGGTGCCGTCGGGTTTTTTGTCGATCAGGTGGACGATGCAATGACGGATCGGCATGGATTTCTCGGCTGATGAAAGAGAGGAGGGCGCGCTCCCCGAAAAAGGGCCCAGTGTACCGCAATCACTGGTTTTGCAACCCAGCAAAGGCCCTTTCAGCCCCGTCCGACGCCCTATATGCATTTTTTTAACGTTTTAGCGCAAGAAAGCTGACCAAATGGGTAGCTAGAGGCGGATATTTCAGAGGCGTTGTGCTAGTTTTGCCCGGTCTTACGCGAAGTCACTGCGTTAAGCGTGCATTCAGCATCTGTCAGGTCGAACCAAACCCGGTTTTCGGCATCTATTACCCCGATCCGTCGCGGTGATTGCCGAGGGTGCCTGATCAAGAGAGATCGGGCTCGATGGCTGACACTGCACTCTGCAATCCATATGAATTTGATAGGGAAGGAACACTACATGGCTCTTACTAAAGACCAACTGATCGCTGATTTGGCTGAATCTGTAGACGCACCAAAAGCTACCGTGCGTGCTCTGCTGGACCAACTGGGCCAAGTCGTTGCCGATCAGCTGGAAAATGGCGGCGAAATCACTCTGCCAGGCGTTGGCAAGCTGAAAGTCACCGAGCGTCCTGCCCGTACCGGCCGCAACCCTTCGACTGGCGCTGCCATCGAAATCGCTGCCAAGAAAGTGATCAAGCTGGTTGTGGCCAAAGGCCTGACCGACGCGGTCAACAAGTAAGACCGCTGTAAAAAAAAACCGTGCCTCGGAGCGATCCGGGCACGGTTTTTTATTGCCTTGGAAAAAGTTGTGGGAGCAAGGTAGCTCCCTCAGTCCTTGCGCACCCAGCGGGCCTGGCGCCAGGCTTGCTGCTGTGCCTCGGTCTGGAAGGTCCAGGCCACGAAACGACTCTGCTTCTGGCCCTGAGACATCTCCACCACCTGGCTGTGCAGCGCCCCGGCCTTTTTCAGTGCGGCTTGAATCGCCGGCAGGTTCGACGCCTTCGACACCAGGGTGCTGAACCACAGCACTTGCCCAGCCACCTGCGCGCTTTCGCTGATAAGTTGCGTCACGAACCGCGCTTCTCCACCCTCACACCATAGCTCGGCGGCCTGACCGCCGAAATTCAGCACCGGCAGCTTGCGCTTCGGATCGGCCTTGCCCAGCGCGCGCCACTTGCGCTGGCTGCCCTTGGTGGCTTCCTCCAGGGACGCATGGAACGGCGGGTTGCACAGGGTCAGGTCGAACTGCTCGGCATCCTCCAGTAAGCCCAGCAGGATCTGCTTGCGGTTGGTTTGTTGGCGCAACTGGATGGCCTTGTTCAACCCGTTGGACTGGATAATCGCCTTGGCCGAGGCGATGGCCGTCGGGTCGATCTCCGAACCGAGGAAGTGCCAGCGGTAGTCGCTGTAGCCGATCAGCGGATAGACGCAGTTGGCGCCGGTGCCGATGTCCAGCACCTTGACTGCCGCTCCGCGGGGGATTTCACCGTCGTTGTGGCTGGCGAGCAAGTCGGCGAGGAAGTGCACATAGTCCGCACGACCTGGCACCGGAGGGCACAGGTAGTCGGCCGGGATATCCCAGTGTGCGATACCGTAGAAGGATTTGAGCAGCGCCCGGTTGAACACCCGCACGGCTTCGGGGCTGGCGAAATCGATGCTTTCCTTGCCGTAGGGGTTGATGATCACGAACTTGGCCAACTCAGGCGTGGACTTGATCAATGCCGGGAAGTCATAGCGGCCCTGATGGCGGTTACGTGGGTGCAGGCTGGCCTTCTCCCGTGGCGCCACGGGTTTGGTCTCAGTGGCGGACTTGGGCTTCTGGCGGGCAGGTTTGGGTGTGCGGGGGGCAGTCATGGGCGGGTCGATTCGGGGATGGGTTCAAAAAAGTGGCGGGCATTGTCCCACATCCAGCCCGTGTGAACCCAACTGCAACGACCGGCGCGACCCCGTGTGGGAGCGAGCCTGCTCGCGATAGTGGTGGGTCAGCTTGCATCAATGTTGAATGTACCTCCGTCATCGCGAGCAGGCTCGCTCCCACAGGGGGTATCCAGTGTTCGTAAGAAGTGATGGCATGAAAAAGGAGGCCACCAGGGCCTCCTTTTTCAGTAGCGAACCGCCGTTACAGGCTGGAGATCCGCCCATGCTGCTCGGCCAGCTTGCCCAAGGCCTGTTCGGCCTCGGCCAGTTTGGCCCGTTCCTTCTCGATGACTTCGGCTGGTGCCTTGTCGACGAAGCCAGCGTTGGACAGCTTGCCGCCGACCCGCTGCACTTCGCCCTTGAGGCGCAGGATTTCCTTGTCCAGGCGCGCCAGTTCAGCGGCCTTGTCGATCAGGCCGGCCATTGGCACCAGTACTTCCATCTCGCCGACCAGGGCGGTGGCCGACAGTGGCGCTTCTTCGCCGGCTGCCAGGACCGTCACCGATTCAAGCTTCGCCAGTTTCTTGAGCAGCGCCTCGTTTTCGTTGAGGCGACGCAGGTCTTCGGCGCTGGCGTTCTTCAGGAACAAGGTCAGCGGTTTGCCCGGACCGATGTTCATTTCGGCGCGGATGTTACGCAGGCCCAGCATGAAGGTCTTGAGCCATTCGATGTCGTCTTCGGCCGCCGGATCGATGCGGGTTTCGTTGGCCACCGGCCAAGGTTGCAGCATGATCGTCTTGCCTTGGATGCCCGCCAGCGGTGCGATGCGCTGCCAGATTTCCTCCGTGATGAACGGCATGAACGGATGCGCCAGGCGCAGGGCCACTTCCAGCACGCGTACAAGGGTGCGACGGGTGCCGCGCTGGCGCTCGACCGGTGCGTTTTCGTCCCACAGCACAGGCTTGGAGAGTTCCAGGTACCAGTCGCAGTACTGGTTCCAGATGAACTCGTACAAGGCTTGTGCGGCCAGGTCGAAACGGAACTGGTCCAGTTGACGGGTCACTTCGGCTTCGGTGCGTTGCAGCTGCGAAATGATCCAGCGATCGGCCAGGGTCAGCTCATAGGCTTCGCCGTTCTGACCGCAGTCTTCGCCTTTATCCAGCACGTAGCGCGCGGCGTTCCAGATCTTGTTGCAGAAGTTGCGGTAGCCTTCGACGCGGCCCATGTCGAACTTGATGTCGCGACCGGTGGACGCCAGCGAGCAGAAGGTGAAACGCAGGGCATCGGTGCCATAGCTGGCGATGCCCTCGGCGAATTCTTCGCGGGTGGCTTTCTCGATCTTCTTCGCCAGTTTGGGCTGCATCAGGCCGGAGGTGCGTTTCTGCACCAGGGTTTCCAGGTCGATGCCGTCGATGATGTCCAGCGGATCGAGGACGTTGCCCTTGGACTTGGACATCTTCTGGCCCTGGCCATCGCGCACCAGGCCGTGGACGTAGACGGTCTTGAACGGGACTTGCGGCGTGCCGTCTTCGTTCTTCACCAGATGCATGGTCAGCATGATCATCCGGGCGACCCAGAAGAAAATGATGTCGAAACCGGTGACCAGTACGTCGGTGGAGTGGAATTTCTTCAGGAATTCGGTCTGCTCCGGCCAGCCGAGCGTGGAGAAAGTCCACAGGCCCGAACTGAACCAGGTGTCGAGAACGTCGTTGTCCTGTTGCAGCGCCACGTCGGCGCCGAGGTTGTTCTTGGCACGCACTTCGGCTTCATCGCGGCCGACATAAACCTTGCCCGACTCGTCGTACCAGGCCGGGATGCGATGGCCCCACCACAGTTGGCGACTGATGCACCAATCCTGGATATCGCGCATCCACGAGAAGTACATGTTTTCGTATTGCTTGGGCACGAACTGGATACGGCCATCTTCCACGGCGGCAATCGCCGGCTCGGCCAGCGGTTTGGTGGAGACGTACCACTGGTCGGTCAGCCACGGCTCGATGATGGTGCCGGAACGGTCGCCTTTCGGGACTTTCAGGGCGTGATCGTCGACGCTGACCAGCAGGCCGGCGGCCTCGAACGCCGCGACGATCTGCTTGCGTGCCTCGAAGCGGTCCAGGCCGGCGAACTGCGCCGGGATCTGGCCGTCGACGCTTTCGTTCAGCGTGCCGTCGAGGTTGAATGCCTGGGCTGCCGGCAATACGTGGGCGTTCTTGTCGAAGATGTTCAGCAGCGGCAGGTTGTGGCGCTTGCCGACTTCGTAGTCGTTGAAATCGTGGGCCGGGGTGATTTTCACGCAGCCGGTGCCGAATTCCGGGTCGCAGTAATCATCGCCGATGATCGGGATACGCCGGCCAACCAGGGGCAGCTCGACGAACTTGCCGATCAGGGCCTGGTAGCGCTCATCGTTCGGGTTCACCGCCACGGCGGCGTCACCCAGCATGGTTTCCGGACGCGTGGTGGCGACGATCAGGTAATCCTTGCCTTCGGCGGTCTTGGCGCCGTCGGCCAGCGGGTATTTCAGGTTCCACAGGAAACCTTTCTCGTCGTGGTTCTCCACTTCGAGGTCGGAAATGGCTGTGTGCAACTTGGTGTCCCAGTTGACCAGGCGCTTGCCGCGATAGATCAGGCCGTCTTCATGCAGGCGCACGAAAGCTTCTTTCACTGCTTCCGAGAGGCCGTCGTCCATGGTGAAGCGCTCGCGGCTCCAGTCCACGGACGAGCCGAGGCGACGGATCTGCCGGCTGATGTTGCCACCGGACTCGTCTTTCCATTCCCAGACTTTCTCGAGGAATTTCTCGCGACCCAGGTCATGGCGACTCTGGCCCTGGGCTTCGAGGCGACGTTCCACCAGCATCTGCGTGGCGATCCCGGCGTGGTCGGTACCCGGCTGCCACAAGGTGTTGCGACCTTGCATGCGACGGAAACGGATCAGTGCGTCCATGATCGCATTGTTGAAACCGTGGCCCATGTGCAGGCTGCCGGTGACGTTCGGCGGCGGGATCATGATGGTGTAGGAATCGCCCGCGCCTTGCGGAGCGAAATAATTCTCGGACTCCCAGGTGTTGTACCAGGAAGTTTCAATGGCGTGCGGCTGGTAGGTCTTATCCATGCGCGGCGGGACCCTATTGGCATTTATTCAGGAAAAGCCGGGAAGTATAGCGGGGCGTGGGGCGCAGGGCGAGTCGGGGTGGTCGTGATCGCTTCATTCAAACTGAGAAACATTGTGGCGAGGGAGCTTGCTCCCGTTGGGCCGCGAAGCGGCCCCAAAACCAGGCGGCGCCATTGCGACTGCTTCGCAGCCGAGCGGGAGCAAGCTCCCTCGCCACAAAAAGCCTAAGCAACCGGGTCGCAGTGTTATTCGTACTGACTCAACAACCGTTCCATCCGCGCATCCAGCCGGCGCTTGATCTCGGTTTCGATGTGCGGGGCGAAGTCGTCGATGACGTCTTGCAGGATCAACTGGGCCGCAGCGCGCAATTCGCGGTCCAGGTGCAGCAGGGCGTCGGGCCCCTTGGCTTCGGCCTTGGCAGCCGGCTTGGGTTCAGGCTGGCCGTTGATCGGCTCGAACAGCAGGGGGATCTGTTCGTCATGCACCACCTCGTGCACGACCGTATCGGTCAGCAGCGGCGGTTGCAGGTTGTCGTCACCGAGCAACTGGCGGATCGATTCGAGGTCATCCAGCAGGTGCGCGGGCTTTTGTGGCGGTTTTGGAGTGTCCATCGTAGGGCTCAGAGTCGCTGTAAACGGTGGTCTTGCAGAGGATAGCCCTGTTCGCGGTAGAAACGGAAACTCTCCCGCGCGGCTTGTCGGATGGCCGGGTCTTCGACCACCACTTCCGCCACGCGGGCGAAGCGCTGGGCAAAGGCCGGTACTTTCAGGTCGAGGTTGACCAGCAGGTCCTGGTGCGGGCCGCAGTCATTCCCCATCCCCAGCACGATCAACCCTTCGGGTTCGTTTTCGGCCGGGCCGTGGGGCACGAAGCTCTCGCCCTTGAATGCCCACAGGCGTGCGTCCAGGTCCTCGCGCTGGGCGGCATCGCTGCAATGCAGGTAGATGCTGTGCCCCATGCGCCAGGCCTTTTCGACGAGCTTGCAGGCGAAATCCAGCCGCGCCGACGGATCGGCGCTGGGCAGGATATAGAAATCGACTTTGGTCATTGCGGTTCCTGAGCCGTCGCTGATGTCACCCGAGGGCGACACCAACGACGGTCATTGGTGTCAGGCCTTGGCGCGGTCCAGCAGGTACTGGGTCAGCAGGGGCACCGGACGACCGGTGGCACCCTTGTCCTTGCCGCCGCTGGTCCACGCCGTGCCGGCGATGTCCAGGTGCGCCCAGTTCAGGTTCTTGGTGAAGCGCGACAGGAAGCACGCCGCCGTGATGGTCCCGGCTTTCGGGCCGCCGATGTTGGCAATGTCGGCGAACGGGCTGTCCAGCTGTTCCTGGTACTCGTCGAACAGTGGCAACTGCCAGGCGCGGTCGTCGGCCTGTTGGCCGGCACTGAGCAATTGGCCGATCAGTTCGTCGTTGTTGCCCAGCAGGCCCGAGGTGTGGGAGCCGAGGGCGACGATGCAGGCGCCGGTCAGGGTCGCGATGTCGATCACCGCTTGTGGCTTGAAGCGCTCGGAATAGGTGAGGGCGTCACACAGCACCAGGCGGCCTTCGGCGTCGGTGTTGAGGATTTCCACGGTCTGGCCGCTCATGGTGGTGACGATGTCGCCCGGACGCGAGGCCGTGCCGCTGGGCATGTTCTCGGCGCAGGCCAGGATGCACACCAGGTTGATCGGCAGTTGCAGTTCGAGCACGGCGCGCAGGGTGCCGAACACGCTGGCGGCACCGCCCATGTCGTACTTCATCTCATCCATGTTGGCGCCCGGCTTGAGGCTGATGCCGCCGGTGTCGAAGGTGATGCCTTTGCCGACCAGTGCGTACGGCTTCTCGGATTTCTTGCCGCCGTTATATTGCATGACGATCAGGCGCGGCGGCTGGGCGCTGCCCTGGCCGACGGCATAGAACGAGCCCATGCCCAGGTCCTTGATCTTCTTCTCGTCGAAGACTTCGACCTTCAGGCCCTTGAACTCCTTGCCCAGTGCCTTGGCCTGTTCGCCGAGGAATGTCGGATGGCAGATGTTTGGCGGCAGGTTGCCCAGGTCGCGGGTGAACGCCATGCCATTGGCAATCGCGGTGGCGTGGGTCACGGCACGCTGGACCTCAACCTGGGCGGCCTTGATGGTCAGCAGGGTGATTTTTTTCAGGGCGCGGGGTTCGGCCTTCTGGCTCTTGAACTGGTCGAACTGGTATCCGCCGTCCACCAGGGTCTCGGCCAACAGGCGGTTCTTGCCGTAGCTGTCGCGGCCCTTGATCACCAACTCGTCCAATGCCAGTGCCGCATCACTGCCGCCCAAGCCCTTGAGTGTGCCCAGTACGCCGGCGATGATTTTACGGAACGGACGGTCGCCCAGTTCGGCGTCCTTGCCCACGCCCACCAGCAGCACGCGATCGGCCTTGAGGTTGGGCAGGTTGTGCAGTAGCAGGCTCTGACCGACTTTGCCGGCCAGGTCGCCGCGCTTGAGCACGGCACTGATGGCACCACCGCTAAGGGTATCGAGCTGGGTGGCGGCCACGCCGAGCTTGCGGTTTTCACCGACGGCGACTACCAGCGTGGCGGTTTTCAACGTTTCTGGGCTGACGCTTTTTACAACCAGTTCCATTTCCGGATCCCTGAGTCAATGGTCAAGAGGCCAGGCGCCGAGGCAATGGCGCGCTGAGCAAGCTTCTTCTATATAAAAGAAGCGCCGGTTTTTGCCGGCGACAAAGGCCGCAGTTTGAACCCCGGCGCCCGAGCCTGACAACCCTCGGCACCCTTAAGTTTTTTGGCTTTAAGTGCCGGCTTAAAGCGTGCGAAGTGACAGGCGCCTCCAATCACAGGATAATGCGGCTCTTTTTTCGGCGGCTCGCGTTGGCGGGCCGACTCGATACGTTTGCTTGTTTGGCCGCCTTAGCCTGACAACCCTGGAGTGTCTGGTTTGATCGTCTTTCGTTATCTATCCCGCGAAGTATTGCTGACCCTGAGCGCCGTGAGCGCCGTGCTGCTGGTCATCATCATGAGCGGACGCTTCATCAAATACCTTGCCCAGGCGGCCTCCGGTGCCCTGGATCCGGGCTCGCTGTTCCTGATCATGGGGTTCCGCCTGCCGGGCTTCTTGCAGTTGATCCTGCCGTTGGGGTTGTTCCTCGGCATCCTGCTGGCCTACGGGCGCTTGTACCTGGACAGCGAAATGACCGTGCTGTCGGCCACTGGCATGAGCCAGCAACGGCTGTTTCGCATGACCCTGTTCCCGGCCACGTTGGTGGCACTGGTGGTGGCCTGGCTGAGCCTGAGCCTGGCCCCCCAGGGCGCCAACCAGTTCCAATTGCTGATCAACCAGCAGGACGCCATGACCGAGTTCGACACCCTGGTGCCGGGGCGTTTCCAGGCCTTGCGCGACGGTACGCGTGTGACCTACACCGAACAGCTCTCAGACGACCGGATCGACCTGAGCGGTGTCTTCATTACGCAAAAGAACCTGTCTTCGGACACCAAGAAGGACCGTGGCATTTCCGTGCTGGTGGCCGAGAAGGGCCGCCAGGAAATCAATCCCGACGGCAACCGCTACCTGATCCTGCAGAATGGCTATCGCTATGACGGCAAGCCCGGGCAGGCCGATTACCGGGCCATCAAGTACGACACCTATGGCGTGCTGTTGCCCAAGCCCGAGGTCAGCAACGAAGTCACCGACCGCGACGCGATGACCACCGCCAGCCTGCTGGGCAACAAAGACATTCGCGCCCGTACCGAGCTGCAATGGCGCCTGTCCTTGCCGCTACTGGTGTTCATCGTGACTCTCATGGCGGTCCCGCTGTCGCGGGTCAATCCGCGCCAAGGGCGTTTCCTCAAGCTGCTGCCGGCGATTCTTTTGTATATGGCTTACCTGACCATCCTGATTTCCGCCCGTGGCGCCCTGGAAAAGGGCAAGATTTCGCCGACGCTGGGCTTGTGGTGGGTGCATGGCATCTTCCTGGCCATCGGCCTGGGGCTGCTCTATTGGGAACCACTGCGCCTGAAGCTGGCCAGTCGCCGCAGCGCGCTGGAGGTGGCCCGTGGTTAAACTCGATCGCTACATCGGCAGCAGTGTGTTCATGGCGATCCTCGCGGTGCTGGGGATCATCCTAGGCCTGGCGACCCTGTTTGCCTTCATCGATGAAATGAGTGACGTCAGCGACACCTACACGCTGACGGACGTGGCGAGCTACGTGCTGCTGACCGCGCCGCGGCGTTTGTATGACATGTTGCCGATGGCCGCGCTGATCGGCTGCCTGATCGGCCTGGGCAGCCTGGCCAGCAACAGTGAGCTGACCATCATGCGCGCCGCCGGCGTGTCCATTGGTCGGATCGTCTGGGCGGTGATGAAGCCCATGCTGGTGCTGATGCTGGTGGGCGTGCTGATTGGCGAATACATCGCCCCGGCCACCGAAAATACCGCTCAGGCCAACCGTTCCCTGGCCCAGGGCGGCGGTGATGCGCAAAGTGCCAAGCACGGCCTGTGGCACCGCCAGGGCGACGAGTTCATCCACATCAACTCGGTCCAACCCAACGGCATCCTCTATGGCGTGACCCGCTATCGTTTCGACGACCAACGGCACATGCTCTCGTCGAGCTTCGCCAAGCGCGCCAACTTTGCCGAGGATCACTGGCAATTGAGCGATGTCACCACCACCCTGTTCCATGACAAGCGCACCGAAGTGGTCGCCGCCGCGCAAGAGCGTTGGGACGTGTCGATCAGCCCGCAGTTGCTCAGCACCGTGGTGATGGCGCCAGAATCCCTGTCGATTACCGGTTTGTGGGGCTATATCCACTATCTGGCGGACCAGGGCCTGAACAACGGCCGCTATTGGCTGGCTTTTTGGGTCAAGGTGTTGCAACCGCTGGTCACCGCCGCGCTGGTGCTCATGGCGATTTCCTTCATCTTCGGCCCGCTGCGTTCGGTGACCCTGGGGCAGCGGGTGTTCACCGGCGTGCTGGTGGGCTTCACCTTCCGTATCGCCCAGGATCTGCTGGGGCCTTCGAGCCTGGTGTTCGGCTTCTCGCCGCTGTTCGCGGTGCTGGTGCCGGCCGGCGTCTGTGCGTTGGCAGGGCTCTGGCTGCTGCGTCGGGCCGGTTGAACATGCACCTGTAGCACGGGGCTGTGGGAGCAGGGCTATGTGGGAGCAAGCTGTGGGAGCAAGGCTTGCCCGCGATGAAGCCCCTGCGGTCTTCCATAGATCGGGGGCGGCTGTTTCGCGGGCAAGCTTTGCTCCCACTTGCGCGCTGTATCAGGTACAATTCCCGGCTATTTTTCGGCGGGCCATGCCTGCAGCCTTTTTGAGTGTTGATCCGTGAGTGATTTGAGTCATATCCGCAATTTCTCCATCATCGCCCACATTGACCATGGCAAGTCGACGCTGGCTGATCGCTTCATCCAGATGTGCGGCGGCTTGGCCGAGCGTGAAATGGAGGCCCAGGTCCTGGACTCCATGGATCTGGAGCGTGAGCGCGGGATCACCATCAAGGCCCACAGCGTTACCCTCTACTACAAGGCCCGCGACGGCATCACCTATCAGCTGAACTTCATCGATACCCCGGGCCACGTCGACTTCACCTATGAAGTCAGCCGGTCGCTGGCGGCCTGTGAAGGTGCGTTGCTGGTGGTCGATGCCGGCCAGGGCGTCGAGGCCCAGTCGGTCGCCAACTGCTACACGGCCATCGAGCAGGGCCTGGAAGTCATGCCGGTACTGAACAAGATCGACCTGCCTCAGGCCGATCCGGACCGCGTGAAGGAAGAAATCGAGAAAATCATCGGCATCGACGCCACCGATGCGGTCACTTGCAGCGCCAAGACCGGCCTGGGCGTGGATGAAGTGCTCGAACGCCTGGTCACCACCATTCCCGCGCCAACCGGCAACATCGAAGATCCGCTGCAAGCGTTGATCATCGACTCCTGGTTCGACAACTACCTGGGCGTGGTCTCCCTGGTTCGCGTGCGCCATGGCCGCGTGAAGAAGGGCGACAAGATCCTGGTCAAGTCCACCGGCAAGATCCACCTGGTGGACAGCGTCGGTGTGTTCAACCCGAAACACACCGCCACCGTTGACCTGAAGGCCGGTGAAGTGGGCTTCATCATCGCCGGTATCAAGGACATCCACGGGGCGCCGGTCGGCGACACCCTGACCTTGAGCTCCACCCCCGACGTCGATGTGCTGCCAGGTTTCAAACGCATTCAGCCGCAGGTCTATGCCGGCCTGTTCCCGGTCAGCTCCGACGACTTCGAGGATTTCCGCGAAGCCCTGCAAAAGCTGACCCTGAACGACTCGTCCCTGCAATACACCCCGGAAAGCTCCGATGCCCTGGGCTTCGGCTTCCGTTGCGGATTCCTGGGCATGTTGCACATGGAAATCATCCAGGAGCGCCTGGAGCGCGAGTACGACCTGGACCTGATCACCACGGCGCCGACGGTAATCTTCGAGCTGCTGCTCAAGAACGGCGAAACCCTCTACGTCGACAACCCGTCCAAGCTGCCGGACCTGTCGGCCATCGAGGACATGCGCGAACCGATCGTGCGGGCCAACATCCTTGTGCCTCAGGAGCACCTGGGCAACGTCATTACCCTGTGCATCGAGAAGCGCGGCGTGCAGCACGATATGCTGTTCCTCGGCTCGCAGGTCCAGGTGACCTACGACCTGCCGATGAACGAAGTGGTGCTGGACTTCTTCGACCGCCTCAAATCCACCAGTCGCGGCTATGCTTCGCTGGACTATCATTTCGATCGTTACCAATCGGCTAATCTGGTGAAGCTGGATGTGCTGATCAACGGTGAGAAAGTCGATGCCCTGGCATTGATCGTGCACCGTGACAACGCGCACTACAAAGGTCGTGCATTGACCGAGAAGATGAAGGAACTGATTCCGCGGCAGATGTTCGATGTGGCAATCCAGGCCGCCATTGGTGGGCAGATTGTGGCGCGTACAACCGTCAAGGCGCTCAGAAAGAACGTATTGGCCAAATGCTACGGCGGCGACGTCAGCCGTAAGCGCAAGCTGTTGGAAAAGCAGAAGGCCGGTAAAAAACGCATGAAGCAGGTCGGTAACGTGGAAATTCCACAGGAAGCCTTCCTTGCGGTGCTCAGGTTGGATAGTTAGGTCCTATGTCGCTAAATTTCCCGCTGTTGCTGGTTATCGCCGTGTTTGTCTGCGGCTTGTTGGCGTTGCTTGATCTGTTGTTCCTGGCGCCTCGGCGCCGGGCGGCCATTGCCTCTTATCAGGGCAGCGTCAGCCAGCCTGATGGTGTGGTGATCGAAAAGCTCAACAAGGAACCGTTGCTGGTCGAGTACGGCAAGTCGTTCTTCCCGGTGCTGTTCATCGTGCTGGTGCTGCGTTCGTTCCTGGTGGAACCGTTCCAGATCCCGTCCGGCTCGATGAAGCCGACCCTGGACGTGGGCGATTTCATCCTGGTGAACAAGTTTTCCTACGGGATCCGTCTGCCGGTGATCGACAAGAAAGTCATCGAGGTCGGTGACCCGCAACGCGGCGATGTGATGGTGTTCCGCTTCCCGAGCGACCCGAACGTCAACTACATCAAGCGTGTCGTCGGCCTGCCGGGCGACACGGTCCGCTACACCGCCGACAAGCGTCTGTTCGTCAATGGCGAATCGGTGGCCGAACAGTTGCTTGGCTCCGAGCCTGGTACGCTGGGCAGTGCCGAGCTCTACCGGGAAAAACTCGGCGAGGCCGAGCACCTGATCCGCAAGGAAATGAGCCGCTACCGCGCCACGCCGGACCATTCGTGGACCGTGCCGGCGGGGCACTACTTCATGATGGGCGACAACCGCGACAACTCCAACGACAGCCGTTACTGGGATGATCCGAACATTCCCAAGGACATGCTGGGCATGGTCCCCGACCGGAATATCGTCGGCAAGGCCTTTGCGGTCTGGATGAGCTGGCCGGAACCCAAACTCAGTCACCTGCCGAATTTCTCGCGGGTTGGCCTGATCAAGTAATCACACACGGCGCTGTTGAACACAGCGCCGAATGCTTTTCTGGAGCCTGCACAAGGTTGCCCGAAGGCATGAAGCCAACGATAGTCAGGACGTCATTTTTGAACACAGCGTTAATTGTCCCAAGCCAACGGCGCCTCGCCGCCGTAGCGGTGGAATCCAGCCACGAACTCAGCGTGGGTAAACCGTGAGCGTTTCTCTAAGCCGTCTCGAGCGCCAGCTCGGCTACACCTTCAAGGACCAGGACCTGATGCTCCTGGCCCTCACTCACCGCAGTTTTGCCGGGCGCAACAACGAACGCCTGGAATTCCTCGGTGATGCCATCCTCAACTTCGTGGCGGGCGAAGCGCTGTTCGAGCGTTTCCCGTTGGCTCGCGAAGGCCAGTTGTCGCGTTTACGCGCGCGCTTGGTAAAAGGTGAGACCCTGGCCGTACTGGCTCGTGGTTTTGACCTGGGCGAATACCTGCGCCTGGGCTCCGGTGAACTGAAAAGCGGCGGTTTCCGTCGTGAGTCGATTCTGGCCGACGCCCTGGAAGCATTGATTGGCGCGATCTACCTGGATTCAGGCATGGAAATGGCGCGCGAACGCGTGCTGGCCTGGCTGACCTCCGAGATCGACAGCCTGACGCTGGTGGACACCAACAAGGACCCGAAGACCCGTTTGCAGGAATTTTTGCAATCGCGCAGTTGCGAGTTGCCGCGCTACGAAGTCGTGGATATCCAGGGTGAGCCGCATTGCCGTACCTTCTTCGTCGAATGCGAAGTTGTCCTATTGAATGAAAAAAGCCGGGGTCAGGGTGTGAGTCGTCGTATTGCCGAACAGGTAGCGGCCGCCGCAGCACTGATTGCCCTGGGTGTGGAGAATGGCAATGACTGATACAACCGTCACCCGCTGCGGCTACGTCGCCATTGTCGGTCGGCCGAACGTGGGCAAGTCCACGTTGCTGAACCACATCCTGGGCCAAAAGCTGGCGATCACTTCGCGCAAGCCCCAGACCACTCGCCACAATATGCTTGGCATCAAGACCGAAGGCGCCGTGCAGGCGATCTACGTTGACACCCCTGGCATGCACAAGGGTGGCGAGAAGGCCCTGAACCGTTACATGAACAAGACCGCTTCGGCGGCGTTGAAAGACGTCGACGTGGTGATCTTCGTGGTCGACCGCACCAAGTGGACCGAAGAAGACCAGATGGTCCTCGAGCGTGTCCAGTACGTCACCGGTCCGCTGATCGTGGCGCTGAACAAGACCGACCGCATCGAAGACAAGGCAGAGCTGATGCCGCACCTGTCCTGGTTGCAGGAACAGTTGCCGAACGCCCAGATCATCCCGATCTCCGCCCAGCACGGCCATAACCTCGACGCGCTGGAGCGGGTGATTGCCGAGCACCTGCCGGAAAACGATCACTTCTTCCCCGAAGACCAGATCACCGACCGCAGCAGCCGTTTCCTCGCCGCCGAGTTGGTGCGCGAGAAAATCATGCGCCAGATGGGCGCCGAGCTGCCGTACCAGATCACCGTCGAGATCGAAGAGTTCAAGCAGCAGGGCAGGACCCTGCACATCCATGCGTTGATCCTCGTCGAACGTGACGGCCAGAAGAAAATCATCATTGGCGACAAGGGCGAGCGCATCAAGCGCATCGGCACCGAGGCGCGCAAGGACATGGAACTGCTGTTCGACTCCAAGATCATGCTCAACCTGTGGGTCAAGGTGAAGGGCGGCTGGTCCGACGACGAGCGGGCATTGCGTTCGTTGGGTTACGGCGACCTGTAATCCTTCTGGGATACATGAATTCCATTGTGGGAGCGAGCCTGCTCGCGATAACGGTCTGTCAGTCAACATCTTTGTTGAATATCAGTCCCTCATCGCGAGCAGGCTCGCTCCCACAGTGGTTTGTGGTTGTCAGTAAAATTGTGCTTGCTCATTGAGAACCGCGATCCCCATGCCCCCAACCCAACCCATCGCCCAACCCGCCTACGTCCTGCACTCGCGCGCCTACCGCGAAAGCAGCGCCCTGGTGGATTTCCTCACGCCGCAAGGGCGGCTGCGGGCGGTGTTGCGTGGGGCGCGGGGCAAGGCCGGGACGCTGGCGCGGCCATTCGTGCCGCTGGAAGTCGAATTCCGCGGACGAGGCGAGTTGAAGAATGTCGGGCGCATGGAAAGCAACGGCGTGGCGGCGTGGCTCAACGGCGAGGCACTGTTCAGCGGTTTGTACCTCAACGAACTGCTGATCCGCCTGCTGCCCGCCGAAGATCCCCACCCGGCCGTCTTCGACCACTACGCCGCCACGCTGCTGGCCCTGGCCGAAGGCCGTCCTCTGGAGCCGCTGTTGCGCTCGTTCGAATGGCGGCTGCTGGATGACTTGGGCTATGGCTTCGCGCTGAACACAGACCTGCACGGCGACCCCATCGCGGCCGACGGTCTGTACCGTTTGCAGGTGGATGCCGGCCTGGAGCGGGTCTACCTGTTGCAACCGGGGCTGTTCAATGGTGCTGAGCTTCTGGCCATGGCCGAGGCCGACTGGAGTGCGCCAGGCGCCTTGTCGGCGGCCAAGCGCCTGATGCGCCAGGCCCTGGCCGTGCATCTGGGCGGTCGGCCGCTGGTCAGTCGCGAGCTGTTTCGCAAGCCCTGATCTACCCGTATGCTGTGGGCCGAATACTTGTCCCTTCAGGAGCCTTTTCGTGAGCACCAGCAATCGCATTCTTCTCGGCGTGAACATCGACCATGTCGCCACCCTGCGCCAGGCCCGCGGTACGCGCTACCCGGATCCGGTCAAGGCCGCACTGGACGCCGAAGAGGCGGGCGCCGACGGCATCACCGTGCATTTGCGTGAAGACCGTCGCCACATCCAGGAGCGCGACGTGCTGCTGCTCAAGGATGTGCTGCAAACCCGCATGAACTTCGAAATGGGTGTGACCGAAGAAATGATGGCGTTCGCCGAGCGCATCCGCCCGGCGCACATCTGCCTGGTACCGGAGACGCGCCAGGAACTGACCACCGAAGGCGGCCTCGACGTAGCGGGGCAGGAGTCGCGGATCAGCTTGGCAGTGGAACGCCTGTCGAAGATTGGTGCCGAGGTGTCGCTGTTCATCGATGCCGACGAACGGCAGATAGAAGCTTCCAAACGTGTCGGCGCGCCCGCCATCGAACTGCACACCGGCCGTTATGCCGATGCCGAAACCCCCACGGACGTGGCCGATGAGCTGCAGCGCGTGGCCGACGGTGTCGCCTTCGGCCTGGCCCAGGGCCTGATCGTCAACGCCGGCCATGGCTTGCACTACCACAACGTCGAAGCCGTCGCGGCGATCAAGGGCATCAACGAACTGAACATCGGCCACGCGCTGGTGGCCCATGCGTTGTTCGTCGGGTTCAAGTCGGCTGTGTCGGAAATGAAAGCGCTGATCCTGGCTGCCGCCAGATCCTGAACCCATCCCATAACCCCATGTGCCGGCTCACTTGGGCTTGCCTGATCCACTGTGGCGAGGGGATTTATCCCCGCTGGGCTGCGCAGCAGCCCTAAAACCCGGCGCCTCGATGTGTCAGGCAGATTGAGTTGACCTGTCCTGGGGCCGCTTCGCGCCCCAGCGGGGATAAATCCCCTCGCCACAGGTTCATCACAGCATCAGGAGTTGTGTACAGCTTATAGCGGCGGGGTTTCCTGGTTCGGCTTGCTCTTGTCCACACCCGGCACGTGAAGATTGCCCTCGGCCACCTGATTGCCTTCGAGCTGCGGCTGCGTCACCCAGGTCAGGATGTCGTAGTAGCGACGGATGTTCGCCACGAAATGAACTGGCTCGCCGCCCCGGGCGTAGCCATAGCGGGTCTTGCTGTACCACTGTTTCTGCGACAGGCGCGGCAGGATTTTTTTCACGTCCAGCCACTTGTTCGGGTTCAGCCCTTCCTTGGCCGCCAGTTTGCGGGCGTCGTCCAGGTGACCGCTGCCCACGTTGTAGGCGGCGAGGGCGAACCAGGTGCGGTCCGGCTCCTCGATGCTTTCGTCCAGTTGATCCTTCATGTAGGCCAGGTACTTGGCGCCGCCCATGATGCTTTGCTTCGGATCCAGGCGGTTGGACACGCCCATGGCTTGGGCGGTGTTCTGGGTCAGCATCATCAGGCCGCGCACGCCGGTTTTGGACGTCACCGCCGGTTGCCACAGCGATTCCTGGTAGCCGATCGCGGCCAGCAGGCGCCAATCGACTTTCTCCTGCTTGGCGTAAGCCTTGAAATGCTGTTCGTATTTGGGCAGCCGCTGCTGCAGATGCTGGGCGAACGTGGTGGCGCCCATGTAGCCGAGGACATCGACGTGCCCGTAATAACGGTCCTTGAGGCGTTGCAGCGTGCCGTTCTTCTGCACCTTGTCGAGGTAGCTGTTGATTTCGTTGAGCAGGCTGTTGTCTTCGCCGGGGGCCACTGCCCAGCTCTGGCTACGAGCGTCGCCCAGGTCGAAGGCCACGCGCACGTTGGGGAAGTACACCTGGTTCATCGCCACTTCGTTGGAGTCCACCAGGGTCAGGTCGATCTGGCCTTCGTCGACCATGCGCAACAGGTCGACCACTTCAACCGCGTCGGACTCTTCGTATTCGATGCCCGGATACTGCTGCTTCAACTGCGCCAGCTGTTCGGCGTGGCTGCTGCCCTTGAGCACCATGATCTTCTTGCCGGCCAGGGCGGCGGCATCGGTGGGGCGCGACTGGCCGTTGCGGTAGATGACCTGCGGGGTGACTTCCAGGTAGGGATGGGAAAACCGCACCTGCTTTTTGCGTTGCTCGCTGCTGACCAGGCCGGCGGCGGCCAATACCGGGCCGTTGGGCTTGCCGATCTGGCTGAACAGGTCGTCGAGGTTGTCGGCGGTCTCTATCTTCAGTTCCACCCCCAAATCGTCGGCGAAGCGCTTCACCAGCTCGTATTCGAAGCCGGTTTCACCGTTACGATCCTCAAAGTAGGTGGCGGGGCTGTTTCGGGTGACCACCCGCAGCACGCCATCCTCCTTTACGCGCTCCAGTGTGTTGGGTTTCTCAACACAACCACTGAGCACCAGGAAGAGTCCGGTTGCGATCAGCCATCTGGCATATCGCGGACGCAAAGCCGTTGGGGAAAACATCTGCGCAGTATACGCAAACGGCCCCTACCGCCATATCTCGACAGCAAAAGGCCAGTCTGCTAGCCGTTGCAAAACATGTCCGCAGCGCAGGCCGGCCGGCGCGCGGCGGGCTTTGCGTCGCTGAAAAATATCTCTTCGCGAGCATGGGTACCGCTGTCCAATAGCGCCGTGCAAGCAAAGACCGACATTCGGCTCGCACCGCGCGTGCCGTTTCGGGTGCCGTTGCCGGCGGTTTAGGCTAGAATGCACGGCCTCAAAGCACACCCCCTTCCCGAGGCTGTCCCGAAGATGTTGATCCTGCGCGGCGCTCCTGCCCTTTCTGCCTTTCGCCACAGCAAACTCCTTGAGCAACTGAGCCAGAAGGTTCCGGCTGTCAGTGGCTTGTATGCTGAATTCGCTCACTTCGCCGAAGTCACCGGCGGTTTGACCGGCGACGAACAGCAGGTGCTCGCGCGCCTTCTGAAGTACGGTCCCAGTGTTCCCGTCCAGGAGCCGGCCGGTCGTCTGTTCCTGGTACTGCCGCGTTTCGGCACCATTTCGCCATGGTCGAGCAAGGCCAGCGACATCGCCCGCAACTGCGGCCTGGCGAAAATCCAGCGCCTGGAGCGCGGCATTGCGTTTTATGTCGCCGGTGAGTTCAGCGAGGCCGAGGCCCAGTTGATCGCCGATGGCCTGCATGACCGCATGACCCAGGTCGTGCTGGGTAACCTGGAGCAGGCTGCCGGCCTGTTCAGCCACGCCGAACCCAAGCCGCTGACCGCTATCGACGTGCTGGGCGGCGGTCGTGCCGCGCTGGAAAAAGCCAACGCCGAACTGGGCCTGGCCCTGGCCGAAGACGAGATCGATTACCTGGTCAATGCCTTCCAGGGCTTGAAGCGCAACCCCCATGACATCGAACTGATGATGTTCGCCCAGGCCAACTCCGAGCACTGCCGCCACAAGATCTTCAACGCCAGTTGGGACATTGATGGCCAGAGCCAGGAAAAAAGCCTGTTCGGCATGATCAAGAACACCTACCAGATGCACAACGAAGGTGTGCTCTCGGCCTATAAGGACAACGCCGCGGTGATCGTCGGCAACGTCGCCGGGCGTTTCTACCCGAACCCTGAGACCCGCCAGTACGGTGCGGTCCAGGAGCCGGTGCACATCCTGATGAAGGTCGAGACCCACAACCACCCGACCGCCATCGCCCCATTCCCGGGCGCGTCCACCGGTTCCGGTGGCGAGATCCGTGACGAAGGCGCCACCGGTCGCGGTGCCAAGCCCAAGGCAGGCCTGACCGGCTTCACCGTATCGAACCTGCAGATCCCAGGCTTCGAACAGCCGTGGGAAAAGCCTTACGGCAAGCCTGAGCGCATCGTCAACGCCCTCGACATCATGATCGAAGGTCCCCTGGGGGGCGCGGCGTTCAACAACGAATTCGGCCGTCCGGCCCTGACTGGCTATTTCCGTACTTTCGAACAGTCCATCAGCACCCCGCGTGGTGAAGAAGTTCGTGGTTACCACAAGCCGATCATGCTTGCCGGCGGCATGGGCAACATCCGCGCCGAACACGTGCAGAAAGGCGAAATCGTGGTCGGCTCCAAGCTGATCGTCCTCGGTGGCCCGGCCATGCTGATCGGCCTGGGCGGCGGCGCCGCTTCCTCCATGGCCACCGGCACCAGCTCGGCGGACCTGGACTTCGCTTCGGTCCAGCGGGAAAACCCGGAAATGGAACGCCGTTGCCAGGAGGTCATCGACCGTTGCTGGCAGTTGGGCGAACACAACCCTATCAGCTTCATCCACGACGTCGGCGCCGGCGGCCTGTCCAACGCCTTCCCGGAACTGGTCAACGACGGTGGCCGTGGTGGCCGCTTCGAACTGCGCAACATTCCGAACGACGAGCCGGGCATGGCCCCGCACGAAATCTGGAGCAACGAATCCCAGGAACGTTACGTCCTGGCGGTCGGCCCGGCTGACTTCGAGCGCTTCCAGGCCATCTGCGAACGCGAGCGCTGCCCGTTCGCCGTGGTGGGTGAGGCCACCGCCGAGCCACAACTGACCGTCACCGACAGCCACTTCGGCAACAGCCCGGTGGACATGCCGCTGGAAGTGCTGCTGGGCAAAGCCCCGCGCATGCACCGTTCGGCCGTTCGTGAAACCGAGTTGGGCGACGATTTCGATCCGTCCACCCTCGACCTTGCCGAGTCCATCGAGCGCGTGCTGCATCACCCGGCCGTGGCGAGCAAAAGCTTCCTGATCACCATCGGCGACCGCACCATCACCGGCCTCGTGGCCCGCGACCAGATGGTCGGCCCGTGGCAAGTGCCGGTGGCCGACGTGGCCGTGACCGCCACCAGCTTCGACGTCTACACCGGCGAAGCCATGGCGATGGGCGAGCGCACGCCGCTGGCGCTGCTCGACGCCCCGGCGTCGGGCCGCATGGCGATTGGCGAGACCCTCACCAACATCGCGGCTTCGCGCATCGGCAAGATTTCCGACATCAAGCTGTCGGCCAACTGGATGTCCGCCGCCGGCCACCCGGGTGAAGACGCCCGCTTGTACGACACCGTCAAGGCTGTCGGCATGGAGCTGTGCCCGGAGCTGGGCATCACCATTCCGGTGGGCAAGGACTCCATGTCCATGGCCACGCGCTGGAACGACGAAGGCGTGGACAAGAGCGTGACCTCGCCGCTGTCGCTGATCGTGACCGGTTTCGCGCCAGTCACCGATATCCGCCAGACCCTGACTCCGCAACTGCGCATGGACAAGGGCACCACCGACCTGATCCTGATCGACCTGGGCCGTGGCCAGAACCGCATGGGCGCCTCGATCCTGGCCCAGGTACACGGCAAGCTCGGCTCGCAAGCACCGGACGTCGACGATGCCGAAGACCTGAAGGCGTTCTTCGCCGTGATCCAGGGCCTCAACGCCGACGGTCACCTGCTGGCCTACCACGACCGTTCCGATGGCGGTTTGCTGACCACCGTGGTGGAAATGGCCTTTGCCGGCCACTGCGGCCTGAGCCTGACCCTCGACAGCGTCGCCGAATCCACCGCTGAAATCCCGGCCATCCTGTTCAACGAAGAGTTGGGCGCGGTGATCCAGGTTCGCCAGGACGCCACCCCGGACATCCTCGCTCAGTTCAGCGCCGCTGGTTTGGCCGACTGCGTCTCGGTGATCGGCCAGCCGATCAATAACGCCCACATCAATATCACCTTCAACGGCGATACCGTCTTCGAAGGCCAGCGCAGCCTGTTGCAGCGCCAGTGGGCGGAAACCAGCTACCAGATCCAGCGTCTGCGCGACAACGCCGACTGCGCCGAGCAGGAGTTCGACGCGCTGCTGGAAGAAGACAACCCGGGTTTGAGCGCCAAGCTCAGCTACGACGTCAACCTCGACGTGGCCGCGCCTTACATCAAGAAAGGCATTCGCCCACAAGTGGCGGTCCTGCGCGAGCAGGGCGTCAACGGCCAGGTGGAAATGGCGGCGGCGTTCGACCGTGCCGGTTTCAGCGCGATCGACGTGCACATGAGCGACATCCTCGCCGGTCGTGTCGACCTGAACGACTTCAAGGGCATGGTCGCCTGTGGCGGTTTCTCCTACGGTGACGTGCTGGGTGCCGGTGAGGGCTGGGCCAAGTCGGCACTGTTCAACAGCCGCGCTCGCGATGCGTTCCAGGGTTTCTTCGAACGTACCGACAGCTTCACCCTCGGCGTGTGCAACGGTTGCCAGATGATGTCCAACCTGCACGAACTGATCCCGGGCAGCGAGTTCTGGCCGCACTTCGTGCGCAACCGTTCCGAGCAGTTCGAAGCGCGCGTGGCGATGGTCCAGGTCCAGGAATCGAACTCGATCTTCCTGCAGGGCATGGCCGGTTCGCGCATGCCGATCGCCATTGCCCACGGCGAAGGCCATGCCGAATTCGAAAGCGAAGAAGCGCTGCTCGAAGCCGACCTGTCCGGTTGTGTGTCGCTGCGTTTCGTCGACAACCACGGCAAGGTCACCGAAACCTACCCGGCCAACCCGAACGGCTCGCCGCGCGGAATCACCGGCCTGACCAGCCGCGACGGTCGCGTCACGATCATGATGCCGCACCCCGAGCGCGTATTCCGCGCGGTGCAGAACTCGTGGCGTTCGGACGACTGGAACGAAGACGCGCCATGGATGCGCATGTTCCGCAACGCCCGCGTCTGGGTGAACTGAGGCGGTGTACAAGCTCTGCTTCTTCGTCCCGGCCAGCCACCTGGACGTGGTCAAAAGCGCCGTATTCGCCGCCGGTGGCGGGCGGATCGGCGACTACGACCACTGCGCCTGGCAAGTGCTGGGCCTGGGCCAGTTCCGCCCGTTGGACGGCAGCCAGCCGTTCATTGGCGAAGCGGGCCAGGTCGAGCAGGTCGAGGAGTGGAAGGTGGAGCTTGTCGTTGCCGATGAGTTGATCCGTGCGGTGGTGGTGGCGTTGAAGCAGAGCCATCCCTACGAGACACCGGCGTATGAAGTGTGGCGGTTGGAGGATTTCTGATCTTCCGGCCGTTGAATGAGAAACCCGCTGATTGATTCAGCGGGTTTTTTATTGGCGGGATTAGTGCTGAACACGTTACCGCTGGCGCACACGGACCCGTGGCGAGGGAGCTTGCTCCCGCTGGGCTGCGTAGCGGCCCCACGCTTTTTGGCGGTTGCTGCGCAACCGAGCGGGAGCAAGCTCCCTCGCCACGGGGATGGTGTGTATCAGATGTTTGATGTTGCTTGTGCAGGCCTCATCGCGAGCAGGCTATCAGGCAACGAAAATTCAGGCTTTGACACCCGCCTGACGGCTCAGCACCACCGCCTCCAACGCCCGCCACAACCCCGGTGCTTTCTCCCCCAGCAGCAAGTGCCAGACTCCACCGTCCAACGGGCTCACTCCCTGGCAACCCAGTGTTTTGAGCTGGCTCTCCGACAGCCCTTGGCCATCGGCCAGTCGCACCCGTAACCGGCTCGTCGCCACGCAATCGAACTGCAACACATTGTCAGCGCCACCCAGCGCATCCAGCCATTGTTGCGCTTCGGCCCCGGACACGGCGGTCGGTTCAGCAGGTTCAGCCAGCGCAACCACGGGCGCAGTGGCTGGACGCTCGGAAGAGGGCAACGCCAAGCGGATTTCATCGGCAATGCTGTCGGCCATCGGCCCGACCACTACCTGCAAGCTCCCACCATTGCCGGGACGCACCACGGCCATGGCGCCAAGGGCTTTGAGTTGCGTGTCGGACGCTTTGTTGCGATCGACCATGTCCAGGCGCAGCCGTGTGGTACAGGCGCCGACGGTGATCAGATTGTCCGCACCACCCAAGGCCTGGATGTAGGCCTTGGCGCGCTGGTTCTGGGCGATGACCGGTTTGTCCCCGGCCGGCACGTCTTCACGCCCCGGGGTCTTCAGGTCGAAGCGGCGAATGCAGAAGTCGAATACAACGTAATAGATCACCGCATAGACCAGGCCCACCGGTACCACCAACCAACCGTTACTGGACTTGCCCCACCCCAGGACCATGTCGATGAAACCGCCGGAGAAGGTGAAGCCCAGGCGAATGTTCAGCCAATCGGTGATCGCCATCGACAGCCCGGTGAGCAAGGCATGCAACAGGAACAACAGCGGCGCGAGAAACATGAAGGCGAATTCCACCGGCTCGGTGACCCCGGTAAGAAACGACGTCAGCGCCATGGACAGCAAAATACCGCCCATGACTTTGCGCCGCTGGGGCAGGGCATTGCGGTACATCGCCAGGCACGCGGCGGGCAGGCCGAAGAGCATTACCGGGAACATGCCGGTCATGAACTGGCCGCCATTGGGGTCGCCGGCAAAGTAGCGAGTCAGATCGCCCGTGACCACCGCGCCGGTTTGCGGATCGGTGAAGCTGCCGAAGATGAACCAGGCCATGTTGTTGAGGATGTGGTGCAAACCGGTGACGATCAGCAACCGATTGAATACACCGAAGACGAACGCGCCGAAGCTGCCACTGGCCATCAGCAGTTCGCCGAAGCTGTTGATGCCCTGCTGGATCGGTGGCCAGATCAGGCCGAACACCACGCCAAGGCCGACGGCGCTGAAACCCGTGACAATCGGCACGAAGCGCCGGCCACCAAAGAACGCCAGGTACTCCGGCAGCTTGATGTCCTTGAAGCGGTTGTACAGCGCACCGGCCAGCAGGCCACTGATGATCCCGGCGAGCATGCCCATGTTGATGCTGGCATCGAGCACTTTCAGGGTAGCGATCATCACCAGATAACCAATGGCCCCGGCCAACCCCGCCGTACCGTTATTGTCCCGGGCGAAACCCACGGCGATGCCGATGGCGAAGATCATTGCCAGGTTGGCGAAAATCGCCTGCCCGGCATCGTGAATGATGGCGATGTTCAAAAGATCGGTGTCGCCCAGGCGCAGCAACAGGCCAGCAATCGGCAGGATCGCGATCGGCAGCATCAGCGCACGGCCGAGGCGTTGCAGCCCTTCGATGAAATGCTGGTACATGGCGTCTCTCCTTTTATTGTTCTTCGACGTGGCTCAGCCCAGGGGCCAGTGTTGATGACAGGCGCGGCGCACGGCGGCGGCACTGCCCAGGTTCAGCAGCTCGGCGCTGAGGCAAGCGCACTTGACGGTGTCGAGCTGGCGCACGCGTGCCTTGATTTCAGCGATCTGCGGTGGGCTGACCGATAGCTCGCGTACGCCCAGCCCGATCAGCACGGGCGTGGCCAACGGATCGCAGGCCAAGGCGCCGCACACGCCGACCCAGCGTCCATGCTTCGCCGCGCCAGCGCAGGTCTGGGCGATCAGCCGCAGCAGTGCCGGATGCAAGGCATCGACCCGGGCGGCGAGGCCGGCGTGGTCGCGGTCCATGGCGAGGGTGTATTGCGAGAGGTCGTTGGTGCCAATGGAGAGGAAGTCGGCGTGCTCGGCCAATTGTTCGGCCAGCAACGCGGCGGCCGGCACTTCGATCATCACCCCTAGTTGCGGGCGTTCGCTCAGGCCCAGCTCGCTGGCCAAGGTATCGAGGCGCTGGCGGATGTGCAGCAGTTCGTCGACCTCGGTCACCATCGGCAGCAGGATTCGGCAGCGCTGCAGCGGACGGGTTTGCAGCAAGGCCCGCAATTGCTGGTCGAGCAGTTCCGGTCGCAACTGGGCCAGGCGAATGCCGCGCAGGCCCAGCACCGGGTTGGCTTCGGCCGGCAGCGGCAGGTAATCCAACTGCTTGTCGCCGCCGACGTCGATGGTGCGGATGATCACCGGCTTGTCGCCCATGGCATCGAGTACGGCTTGATAGGCCTGGCGTTGCTCTTCTTCGTCGGGTGCGGTGTGACGGTCGACGAAGAGGAATTCAGTGCGCAACAAGCCAACCCCGTCGGCACCGCTTGCCAGTGCCTGGGCCGCATCGCTACGGGAGGCGACATTGGCCGCCACTTCTATATTCACGCCGTCACGGGTATGCGCCGATGTGTGGGCGAGGGCCTCTTGTTGGGCGTGTTGGGTCGCTCGCCGCCGTTGTTCTTGCTGCACCTGGGCCAGGCGCTCGGCGGTTGGCGCGAGTTCGAGGCGGCCGCCGTCGGCATCCAGCACCACCGATTGCCCCGGCGTCTGTACCAGCAGTGCATCGCCCAGCGCCACCAGGCACGGCAGGCCTTTGCCTCGGGCCAGGATCGCCACATGGGAGGTTGCCCCGCCCTCAACCATGCACACACCGGCCACGCCTTGAGCGCAGAGTTGCAGCAGCTCCGACGGAGTCAGTTCCTGCGCGGCAACGATGGCGCCCGCGGGCACGTCGAATTGCCAGGCCTCGCCCAACAGCACGCGCAAGACCCGCTGGTGCAGATCGCGTAAATCATTGGCGCGCTCGGCCAGCAGCGTGCTGCCCAGTTGCTGCAGCACCTTGCACTGCACGTCGATGGAGCGGCTCCAGGCGTGGCTCGCGGCACTGCCCTGGTCGATGGCAAGGTGCGCGGCGTCGAGCAAGATCGGGTCTTCCAGCAGCGCCAGATGGGCGCTGAAAATCGCTTCTTCGTCGCGATGGCGACGGGCCTTGGCGTTTTCCAGGGTGAGCTGGATTTCGCGACGAACGTGCCCCAAGGCACTGTTCAACTGCTGCCGTTGTTCTTCGACGTTGTGGCGGCCAGCGTCCTCGGGCAATTGAATGCCATCGAGCCGAACCAACGGCCCGGCCACCAGACCGGGGGCCGCACACACACCATGCAGCACGCCGGCTTCGGCGCTACGGTGCTGGGCTTTTACCGCAGGCGCCACGGCGTGGGCTTCTTCAGCCAGGGCTGTGGATAACGTGCTCAGCAGGGCGTGCAACGCCGCCTCGGCATCGCTGCCCCGGCAACTGACGTGCACCTCTGCCTGCTCGGTAATGGCCAGGCCCATCATTCCCATCACGCTGTCGCAGGATGCCGTTTTGCCTTGGAAATGCAGCTGCGAACGGCTCTTGAAACCCTGGGCGGTCTGACGAATCAACGCCGCCGGGCGGGCGTGCAGGCCGCCGCGATGGGCGATGCGCACCTGACCGAAAACTTCGATGCCAACGGCCTGTTCTTCGTCTTGCGTCTCAGCCGGGGTCTTGGCGACGACGTGCAACAGCGGCTCGCCGACCTTCACCCCTTTGAGGGTGATAGGCCGCGCCTGGAAGTGCTCGCCGTTGGTGATGACCAACAGGCTGACCAGGCTCTTGCAGCGCAGTGCCACCTTGTCTACGTCGTAACGCAGCAGCGGCTGGCCGTTGCTGACCCGCGCGCCTTCCTTGACCAGCATGGAAAACCCCTCGCCTTGCAGCTCGACCGTGTCCAGGCCCAGGTGCAGCAGCAGTTCGGCGCCGTTGTCGGCGCGCAGGGTCACGGCGTGGCGGCTGCGGGCGACGTGGATCACTTCGCCGGCACAGGGCGCGTAGAGGGTGTCGTTCAGCGGGTCGATGGCGATTCCGTCGCCCATCGCGCCGCTGGCGAACACCGCGTCCGGGACATTGGCGAGGGTGAGCACCGGGCCGCTGAGCGGGGCGCTGAGGATCAGCTCTTTATTATTGTTGGGCATGGGGCGCTCTCATCAGACTCTTTTATTGAAAGAAAGCCGTTGGCTCAGTGCGTACGGGTGACCTTGCTCAAGTGCCTTGGTTGGTCCGGGTCCAGTCCTCGGGCCACGGCCAGGCTCGCGGCCATGCCGTAGAAGCTCTGGATGGCCAGAATCGGGTCCAGGGCCGGGTGTCCGGCGCGGGTCAGCGTCAGGTCGCGTTCGGCGATGTCATCAGGCGCCGCCAGCAGTACCCGGGCGCCGCGCTGGCGCATGTCCGCGGCCAGGCTCAACACCCCGGCCTGCTCGGCACCGCGCGGGGCGAACACCAGCAGCGGGTAGTCGGCATCGATCAGCGCCATCGGCCCGTGGCGGACTTCGGCGCTGCTGAAGGCTTCGGCCTGGATCGCCGAGGTTTCCTTGAACTTGAGCGCCGCTTCCTGGGCGATGGCGAACCCGGCGCCCCGGCCGATCACCATCAACCGCTGGCAGTTGCGCAGGGCTTCGACGGCAACGTTCCAGTCCTGACGGGCGGCATCGCGCAAACCTTCGGGCAGGGCATTGCCCGCTTCGAGCAACTCGGCGTCGTCCTTCCAATGGGCTACCAGTCGCGCACTGGCGCTGAGGGTGGCGATGAAACTCTTGGTGGCGGCGACGCTGCTTTCGACGCCGGCGCACAACGGCACGCTGAATTCACACGCCGCTTCCAGCGGTGAGTCGGCAGCATTGACCAAGGCCACGCTCAAGGCGCCGCGCTTGCGCAGCAGACGCAGGCTGTCGACCAGGTCCGGGCTCTGTCCCGACTGGGAAAATGCAAAGGCCACCTGGCCGCTGACCTTGAGCGGCGCCTGCTGCATGGTCACCACCGACATTGGCAGCGAGGCCACCGGGATGCCCAATAGCTGCATGGTCAGGTAGGCGAAGTAGCTGGCGGCGTGGTCGGAACTGCCCCGCGCCACAGTCATCGCCACTTGCGGCGGTTGACGGCGCAGGCGACCGGCGATTTCCATCAGCGCCGGGTCCAATTGTTGCAACTGACGCTCGACAGCTTCGAACGAGCTCAGGGCCTCTTCAAGCATTTTGCAAGTCAATGGCTTCTCCTTCGACCATCACGTCGGTCAGCGTCAGGGAACGGTCCAGGCGCACGCAGTCGGCCCAGGCACCGGGTTGCAGGCGTCCGCGCTCGGGCAGGCCGAGGTAGTCGGCAGGGAATTGGGACAGGCGTTGCGAGGCTTCGCCGATGGGCAGGCCAATCTTCACCAGGTTGCGCAAGGCCTGGTCCATGGTCAGGGTGCTGCCGGCCAGGGTGCCGTCGGCCAGCCGAACGCCGCCCAGGCACTTGGTCACGGTGTGGCTGCCCAGCTTGTACTCGCCATCGGGCATGCCGGCGGCGGCGGTGGAGTCGGTCACGCAATACAGGCACGGGATCGAACGCAGGGCCACGCGCATGGCGCCAGGGTGCACATGCAGCAAGTCCGGGATCAGCTCGGCGTATTGCGCATGGGCCAGCGCCGCGCCGACGATGCCCGGTTCGCGGTGGTGCAGCGGGCTCATGGCGTTATATAGATGGGTGAAACTGCTGGCCCCGGCGGCCAGCGCGGCGACGCCTTCCTCGTAGCTGCCCAGGGTGTGGCCGATCTGCATGCGCACACCTCGGGCGCTGAGCGTACGAATCAGGGCGTCGTGGCCGGCGATTTCCGGGGCAATGGTGATCACCCTGATCGATGCCAGGGCCAGGTAACTCTCCACCTCGGCCAGCAGCGCGGTGTGGGCGAAATTCGGTTGGGCGCCCAGTTTGCCCGGGTTGATGTAAGGGCCTTCCAGGTGTACGCCGAGAACCCGGGCGTTGCCGCGCTGGCGCTGCTCACAAAACTCGCCGAGGGCCTTGAGCACGCTGGCGATCTCGTCGCTGGGCGCGGTCATGGTGGTCGCCAGCAGCGACGTCGTGCCGAAACGCACATGGGTGCGGGCGATGGTTTCGAACGCCAGGGCGCCTTGCATGATGTCCATGCCGCCACCGCCATGGACGTGCAGGTCGATGAAGCCGGGCAGCAAATAGGGCAGGTCATTGCTCGCCGGATCGCAGGGTTGGCCATCGATGGCCACGATCTTGCCGTGTTCATGGATCAGGTGGCCGCGAACCCAGCCGTTGGGGGTGAGGATGTTGTCTTCGGACATGGGCACTCTCTAGTCGTCTAACGCCGCAGCTCTGCGACAAAGTCGTAGTAGTCGTTGCGGCAATAGGTGTCGGTGACTTCGATGGGGGTGTTGTCTTCCAGGTAGCCGACCCGGGTCATCAGCAACATCGCGGTGCCGGGGGCGATGCCCACCAGGGCGGCGAATTCGTCCGAGGCGTTGATGGCCTGGATGTGTTGCAGCGCGCGCACCACCGGCTTGCCGATGCCGTCGAGGAATTCATAGAGCGAATCGCCCACCGCTTGTGGCTTGGGGATGATGCTGGCGGGCAGGGTGCTCATTTCGATGGCCATGACCGTGTCGTCAGCCTTGCGCAGGCGCTTGAGCCGCACAACCTTGTCGGTGGGTGACAGGCCCAGGCGGATCAGTTCTTCGTGGGTTGGCGGGGTGATTTCCCGCTCCAGCCATTGCGAACCCGGCACGAAGCCCTTGAGCCGCAGCATCTCGCTGAAGCCGCTGAGGCGTGACAGCGGTTGTTCCAGGCGTGGGGTAATGAACGTGCCCGAGCCCTGGTTGCGGCGGATCAGGCCTTGTTCGAACAGCACTTCCAGCGCTTTGCGGGCGGTGACTCGGGAAATGCCCAATTGCTCACTTAAGCTGCGTTCGGATGGCATCGCCTGTTCGGCTTTCCACTGGCCAGCGTGGATGGCGGCTTCCAGGTTGCGTGCCAGTTGCAGGTAGAGCGGGGTGGGTTGGGTGTCGTCGGGGCGTAGGGCCAGGATGTCGTTCATTTGTTTGTCCGATGCGGTTTTGTATGGGCGTTGTCGCTCGGTGATTGGGGTTGAAGCTAATACCACTTGAATACCATGTCAACGCTGGTTCTGGTGGGTTACGAGTGTTTATGGGGTGTTTTTAGAGGGGTTGTTTGAAGTGGTATTAGGGTGGTGGGGATAGTGCGTGAAATTACTTGCTTTGGGCTGGGGGGTTAGAGGTCAGTGGTATGCATGGGGCGCGGGTTTTGAAATTTGATATTTATTTTTGTGGTGACCGGCGGTGGTTTGTTTTGTGTGTATATCCGTTGCTGCGGTAACGGCCACTTAGGGTTCCGCCCTTACGGCGGGTCACTTTTGAGAAGCGCAAAAGTAACCAAAACGCTTTTGCCCCACCACTCGGTGCCTCGCCTAGGCTCGGCATGCCCGAACGCAGGCATTGCTCCGTGGGCCCGCCGCGAAGGGCCATCCATGGCCCAGCGCGGCTACCTCGGCATCCATGCCGAGGTGCCCACTCCGCAATACCTGCGTTCGGCCAGCGTGGTTAACGGGGCGCCGAGATCAACGTCCACCCCACCACGAGGCGGCCTGATAGCCGACCTGGCGCACCCAGTCGTACACCCGTCAGATCTGTGGGAGCAAAGCTTGCTCGCGAGGCGGCCTGACTGCCGACCTGGCTCTCCCGGTCGTACTCCGATTCCCCTGTGGGAGCGGGCTTGCTCGCGAAGGCGGCATAACAGCCAACGAGGATGTTGAATGTACTGGCCTCTTCGCGAGCAAGCCCGCTCCCACAAGGTGTTTGCGGCGTATATGAGTGTTGTGGCTGCTGAAAATCCAATGTGGGAGCGAGCTTGCTCGCGATGGCGGCGGTTCAGTCACATGGATATTGGGTTTGCTGGCCTCATCGCGAGCAAGCTCGCTCCCACAGGAGAAACGCGGTCCCACCAAGAACCAGGTCGGCTGTCAGGCCGCCTCGCGGCGGACGTAGATTTTGGCGCCCCGTTAACCACGATGGCCGAACGCAGGCATTGTGGAGTGGGCATCCCGGCATGGATGCCGGGATAGCCGCGCTGGACCATGGATGGTCCTTCGCGGCGGGCCCACGGAGCAATGCCTGCGTTCGGGCATGCCGAGCCTAAGCGAGGCACCGAGTGGTGGGGCAGAAGCGCTTTGGTTACTTTCGCGCTTTTCGAAAGTGACCCGCCGTCAGGGCGGAACCCTAAGTGGCCGTTACCGCAGCAATGGATATGTACCCAATTCAAACCAAAAAAAGCCTATCTGGGATTTTGTCTGAAACATCCTTGATCAAGTGGACGGTCTGTCAGACGCACCGAAGTTTCCGACATGTTTTTAAGGTTGTCCCTCGGAAGCGAGGGCTCTAGCCTTTGGGTGTCGCTGCCAATTCAGCGACCGGATTTGACCGTCCGAACTCACAAGACGCACCAGCGTACCAGGACCTATTTCAGGCGTTTTTCTTTCGTCTGAGGTATCGTGTCGCGGCGGCTGTGCGCGGGACGTCTTCGGACGTGCCGGTTTCCTTGTGAATCGGTCGGTCAACCCGCGTACAGCTGCCACTTTTTTGTTTGACCGCGAAATGGTGGTGGCTCCATCAACACAAGGAGCTGCACATGATCAAAGAAACCCCCAACCCTCCAAAACCCGCATCCACCTTCCCCTACGGCGACTACGCCCCCGACAAGCTGAAAGAAGCCGCCGACCGTGCGATGGACCATTACCTCAAGCCCGACGACAGCGAACCAGAACCCCAACCCTCGACGCAATTGTTCACCGTCTCGGACAACGTCGATACCGAAGCCCTGCTAGCCAACCTCAGCGAAACCCTGGCCTCGGCCAATGCGATGCTCAGCGATCTGGCCTTCGATCTGGAAGGTTCTCGGCGGCATGTGGCGTTGGGAGTGGCGCAGATGATCGAGCTGGGAGCGCTATTGGCAAACAAGGCTTTGGATCGGGCAGAGCTTCGGACCTGATGCAATAAGTGCCGGCCTCATCGCGAGCAGGCTCGCTCCCACAAGGGACGGGTGTCGACCACAAGTTCTGTGAACACCACAAATCCACTGTGGGAGCGAGCCTGCTCGCGATAAATCGAAAGACGAATACAAAAAAACCGGCAGAGCACTGAAACTGTGGCGAGGGGGACATACAAGCCCCAAGTGACAGCATCAGCCACCCTGCACGGCAGATGGCATGGGCTTGAAAACTATTGATGGCGGTTCTCGAGGCGGCAAACCTCTTTTTCTATGCCGATGCATTCGACCGGTTCGCCCACGCCTTTCTCGAAACGACGGGCGTTCATCAGCAGGCCTCCTTTGATGCCACCGATGAACGCGAAGGCGCCTTCACGTCCGCCTGTGTTACGTCCTGACAAGTCCACGGCCACGCTGTTGGGCCTGACTTCATATACCCAGCCGCCGTTTTGCGCTTGGGCGATGGCCCAGATCTTGGCATCGGTATAGTCGCGAAACGCGACAACGGCCGAGTTGGTAAAAACGGACGACTCTGGATCACTCGCCAATCTCAAGTTCGGTACTTGCGAATTCCAGGCCCGTAATCCTTGGGCAAGTGCATCCGCCCCTTGTACGGAGTTGATTATTGAAGAGCCGACTGCCCAGAGGGATTGCTTACTCGTTACCCAGGCCAGACCCTCTGGGGGCGTGATCCGGCTCCAATCGATGTTCACCGCCGCGACCTCCAATGGGCTTTCATGGCCCGTCGGTTCGCGGTAGTTCGGGTTCGGCTCACAATCGGCAAGGTTGTCTTTCTTGCATGCTTGCTTGATGAACTGGCGCTTGACGCCTCCCGGAAAGCTGATTTCCTGCTCACTGACAGGTCCTCCCGACACATCCTGATCGATACCATGGGGGGCTTTGATCTCATACACCCACTCCTTGGCGAAACGTTGGGCGAGCCCCTGGTCGCGGGTTGTACTGCTGTAGACCGATTTACCTGCGCCAGCCCCGTGGCTCCACCAGTCATACATCCACTCGATGACGGGGGAGCCTACGGCTTTGGGTAAAATCCCGTCCTGGAAGGCCCCGAGTCCCTGATCCGTCGTGTCCCCTCGATAGAGCGTGTTCATGTCGGTACGCCAATGCAACGATGGCTTGGTATCGCGGATCGGCACACTCGAATCCGCGGTAACCTGAAGCCAGGCGGTATACCACGGCTCCTCTTTTCCATCGGCTCCCCACGCGTCTGCGCTCGGTTGCCACACACCCGCCAACACCACCACCGCGACAGCTGTCGCCCGTATGAAATTGTTATTGGTTGTCATGATTTGATGTCTCATCTGGAACGGTGAAGCCCTGTCGAATCACATACGTCATGACTGCCTATGCTTCGACGTGACACATCTCACTTTGGATTCTGCGGGGGGCTGCTGGGCAGAGCCTCGACCTACCGCATCAGTTCTGAGAGTAGATCAAGGCTGGGGGAGGGATTGCGTTGCGGTGCCTGGACTTGTAACAAAAGGCTGATAGCCACCGACTTTTGTGGCGAGGGGATTTATCCCCGTTGGGCTGCGAAGCAGCCCTCAAGCCAGGTAATTCGGTGTGTCAGGCAGATTGAGTTGTTGGCTTAGGGGACTGCTGCGCAGTCCAGCGGGGATAAATCCCCTCGCCACAGGGAACTCATGTGTGGTCGAGTTCTACGGTCGGATTTCGATCATCGTCCCATCCGGCACCAGGTTCCAGACTTCGCGCATGTCCACGTTGCGCATGGCGATGCAGCCGTCGGTCCAGTCCAGCGTATGGAACAACTGTTCAGGGTTCTCTTCCGAATCCGGCGTGCCGTGGATCATGATCATGCCCCCCGGCTCCACGCCTTCGCGTCGGGCGCGGGCGGCGTCGCTGATGTTGGGGTAGGAAATGTGCATCGACAGGTAGAAACGGTCGCTGGTCTTGCGCCAGTCGATCCAGTAGAAACCCTCGGGGGTGCGCTTGTCGCCTTCGATCAGTTTGGGGCCTTTCTTGGCGCCCTTGCCCAGGGAAATACGATAGGTCTTGAGCGGCTTGCCGTCGTTGATCAATTGCAATTGATGGGCAGACTTGAGCACCAGCACTTTTTCGATGACTTTGCCGTTGTAGGTTCCCACGGCGGCGGCCTGGGACACAGCGGTGAACGACAAGCAGAACAGGACAAGCAACCAGCGCATTGAAACGATATCCCTAGAGGTGTCGCGGCTATATTGATTGGTATTTTCAGGTGTTGGCGGGCTGGGCCAGCGGTGGGATCGATTCGGATCGCACCGGGTAATCCTCGGCCCGGCGGTCAGCGTAGAAATATTCCAGGGTACGGCCCACCGTGCGGAAAGCCAGCTCGTCCCAGGGAATATCCGCTTCTTCGAACAATTTCACTTCCAGGCTCTCGGGCCCGGCGGCGAAATCCTCATCCACCAGTTCGGCGCGGAAGAATACATGTACCTGGCTGATATGCGGTACGTCAATCAGCGTATAGATGCTCAAGTTTCGCACCCGGGCGCAGGCCTCTTCGGCGGTTTCGCGCACGGCGGCCTGTTCGATGGTTTCTCCGTTTTCCATGAAGCCTGCCGGTAGCGTCCAATAACCGCGCCGCGGCTCGATGGCGCGCCGGCACAACAGGACTTTACTGCCCCAGGTCGGTACGCAGCCGGCCACTATGTTGGGGTTCTGGTAATGGATGGTATGGCAGGTGTCGCAAACGAAGCGTAGGCGCGAGTCGCCTTCGGGTATGCGCTGGGTCACCGGGTTACCGCACTGGCTGCAGAATTTCATGCTTGGGTTCCTGAATGCTGCGCCTATCTTGGCGTGCGTGGGCCGGTGCGGCAAGTTGTCGTTTCGCGACACGACGCGGTGCGGGGCTTGGGCCGCTTGAATGATTGGTGCATGATGCAAGGTAGCGAATAAATCGAGAAGTCTCATGCTGGACGAGCTACTGCATCGAGTAAGCAACCATACCCCGCAAGACCTGCAGGCCGACCGACGTTTCCCTGAAGCCGCAGTGCTGGTGCCGATCACCCGCAGCGATGAACCGGAGTTGGTCCTGACCCTGCGCGCCAGCGGGCTCTCGACCCATGGCGGCGAGGTGGCCTTTCCTGGCGGGCGCCGCGACCCGGAAGACCCCGACCTGATCTTCACCGCCCTGCGCGAGGCCGAGGAAGAAATCGGCCTGCCTCCCGGCCTGGTGGAAGTGATCGGCCCCCTCAGCCCGTTGATTTCGCTGCATGGCATCAAGGTCACGCCCTATGTCGGGGTGATTCCGGACTACGTCGAATACCAGGCCAACGATGCCGAGATCGCCGCGGTGTTCAGCGTGCCGCTGGAGTTTTTTCGCAAGGACCCGCGCGAACACACGCATCGTATCGATTACCAGGGCCGCAGTTGGTACGTACCCAGCTATCGTTTTGGCGAATACAAGATCTGGGGCCTGACAGCGATCATGATCGTCGAACTGGTCAACCTGTTGTATGACGCCGATATCGACCTGCACACGCCACCCAAAAGCTACATCAATACCTGATGACCCGAGGATCCTCATGAAATACCGCCTGGGCGATGCCCGTGTCGAAACCCACCCACAGAGCTGGGTCGCGCCCAACGCCACGCTGGTGGGCAAGGTTCGCCTCGAAGAGGGCGCCAATGTCTGGTTCAACGCCGTCCTGCGCGGCGACAACGAACTGATCCTGATCGGCAAGCACAGCAACGTGCAGGACGGCACGGTGATGCACACTGACATGGGCTATCCGCTGACCATCGGCACCGGCGTGACCATCGGCCACAACGCCATGCTCCATGGCTGTACGGTGGGCGACTACAGCCTTATCGGCATCAACGCGGTGATTCTCAACGGCGCGAAGATCGGCAAGAACTGCATCATTGGCGCCAACTCGCTGATTGGTGAGGGCAAGGAGATCCCCGACGGCTCGCTGGTGATGGGCTCGCCTGGCAAGGTCGTGCGGGAATTGACCGAGGCCCAGAAGAAAATGCTCGAAGCCAGCGCGGCTCACTATGTCCACAACGCGCAGCGCTACGCCCGCGACCTCGCCGAGCAAGAACAATGACCCCGTCCGAACGCCCGGTTCGCTCGCCCTGTGTGAACGTCTGCGCGCTGGACGATGACGACGTCTGCACCGGTTGCCAGCGCACCGTGGCGGAAATCACCCGATGGAGCCGGATGGATAACGAGGAACGGCGCAGTGTCTTGGCGTTGTGTCATGAGCGGGCCAAGAGCAGTGGGCTGGTGTGGATGTTGCCGGCCAGGCGCTGATGCCGGATATGGAACATAACCCCCTTGTGGCAGAGGATTTATCTGTGGCGAGGGGATTTATCCCCGCTGGGCTGCGTAGCAGCCCCCAAATCCGGCGCCTCGGTGTGTCAGGCAGAGTAAGTTGACAGCTTTGGGGCTGCTGCGCAGCCCAGCGGGGATAAATCCCCTCGCCACAAGAGCATATTCACCAGGCTTCAATGTGTTCGCCCCAACCACCGATCCACCCCCACCACCGCCAACGCAATCCCGACAAACCCCGCCAAGATCCCCCCGGCATTGATGAACACCTGTGGATAACCCAGGTTCGCCACATCAATGAAAGGGTAGGGGTAGGCCGCCAACAGATCCCCGCGCAGCAGGACATAGGCGAAATACACCAAGGGATAGATCATCCACAGCCCGATGTGGCCCAGGCGCAAGGTGCCTTTGGGCACATACAGCCACCAATAGACGATGTACAGCAGCGGCATCACGTCGTGCAGCAACTCGTCGGCCACGAACTGCCAGCCTTCGGGCTGCCATAGATGCCGCAACAGCAGGTTATAGGCCAGGCTGACCAGGGCGATGCTCGCGGCGATACCACTGCGCACGCTGGGCCACAGGAACCAGCGACGGGCTGGGGATTGGCGCGGGTTCAGTTCCCAGGTCAATACCACTGCCACCAAGGTGTTGGTCAGCACCGTGAAAAAACTGAAGAAGTTCACCAACCCGCCCAGCAGGCTCGCGTCCAGCTCCCATCGGCCGAGCAGGATCAGGTACAACTGGATGCTCAAACCCGTCCAGCCGAGCACTGCCGCCACCGCCACGAGCCGCGCGGGACGACGCAGATCGATATCCACGGTTCAGACCGGCCGCTTGGTACGCATCAACTTGATGTACAGGCGCTCGACCTTCTCCCGCGCCCACGGCGTCTTGCGCAGGAAGGTCAGGCTCGACTTGATGCTCGGGTCGCTCTTGAAACAGCGGATGTCGATGCGTTCAGCCAGGCCCGACCATTCGTAATGCTGCACGAGGGCGTTGAGGATCTGCTCCAGCGTCACGCCGTGCAGCGGGTTGTTGTTGGGTTCGGTCATGGAAGGCCTTCGCATGCAAAAGATGTAAAGCCGCGCACCTTAGCCGAGGTGCCCTTGTGGTGGAAGCATAGCCTTCAACATGGCCGCCAGAGCCCGGCGCGCACTGTTACCGAATCCGAGATGATTCATGTCAACAAAAGCCCTTTCTCTATTGATAACAGGACATTATCCTTGCGCCGCCTGCTGAAACGCTTCTGCGCTGTTGGGTGAAGCCTCTGCGTCCGGCTCCTGCTGGAAGATCAAAGATTTTTTATACCTGATGTCCAGGCTCTGAAAGACAGCGCTGTCTTTACCGGCGAGACCTGTGGGAGCGAGCCTGCTCGCGATTGCGATTTCACATCCAGCCACGATGTCGACTGCCAGACCGCAATCGCGAGCAGGCTCGCTCCCACAGGGATTTGCAATAACCGAATACCTTTGACTGAACCATGCCCCCTCAAGATCGTCATCTACAGTGACTACTTGCGCGGGACTCCTTAAAACGTCACGGAGAATCACACTATGAGCACTGAGGGTGCTTTGAGTCGAAGCCGTCTGCTACCGAGCCTGCTCGGCATTCTGCTTCTATTGATGGGCCTGGCCCTGTTGGCCGGGGGAGTCAAGCTGAGCACGCTTGGCGGCTCGTGGTATTACCTGCTGGCCGGTATCGGCCTGGCGCTGACCGGCGTACTGCTGATCATGGCCCGTCGCGCGGCCCTGGGCCTGTACGCGCTGGTATTGTTCGCCAGCACCGTGTGGGCGTTGTGGGAAGTGGGCCTGGATTGGTGGCAACTGGTGCCGCGCCTGGCGCTGTTGTTCGCCCTGGGCATCGTCATGTTGCTGCCATGGTTCCGTCGCCCGCTGTTGAGCGCTGATGCCCCGGCCACGGGAACCCGCGCATTGGGCGCCGCCGTGGTCATCGCCGGTATCGCCGCACTGGCCAGCCAGTTCACCAACCCGGGCGAGATCAAGGGCCAACTGGACCGCGACAGCGTGCCGGGCATGACCAACACCGCCCCGGCCATGCCCGATGGCGACTGGAACTCCTACGGCCGTAGCGCCCATGGCGACCGTTATTCGCCGCTGGCGCAGATCACCCCCGAGAACGTCAGCAAACTGGTGCCGGCCTGGACCTATCGCACCGGCGACCTGCCGGGGCCGAACGACCCGGGCGAGACCACCGCGGAAAACACCCCGCTGAAGGTCAACGGCATGCTCTACGTGTGCACGCCCCACAGCCAGGTGATTGCCCTGGAGCCGGAAACCGGCAAGGAAATCTGGCGTTTCGATCCGAAGCTTTCCACCCAAAAAGCGGAAAACTTCAAGGGCTGGGCCCATATGACCTGCCGTGGCGTGACCTATCACGATGACGCGGTGTACGCCTCGGCCGAACAGAGCCCCACCGGCACCGCCAGCGCCACGCCGGCCAGCACCTCGTGCCCGCGGCGGATCTTCCTGCCGACCGCCGACACCCGTCTGATCGCCCTGAACGCCGACACCGGCAAGATGTGTGAAGACTTCGGCGACAAAGGCCAGGTCGACCTGACCGCCAACATCGGCGGCTTCACGGCCGGCGGTTACTACTCCACCTCGCCACCGGCGGTGACCCAGAACCTGGTAGTGATCGGCGGTCACGTCACCGATAACGTCTCCACCGACGAGCCAAGCGGTGTGATCCGCGCCTACGACGTCCACACCGGCAAGCTGGTGTGGAACTGGGACAGCGGCAACCCGGACGACACCACGCCGATTGCCGAGGGCAAGACCTACACCCGCAACTCGCCGAACATGTGGTCCATGTTCAGCGTCGATGAAAAACTCGGCATGCTCTACCTGCCGATGGGCAACCAGACTCCCGACCAGTTCGGTGGCAATCGCACGCCTGAGTCGGAAAAATATTCCGCCGGCCTGACCGCCCTGGACATCGCCACCGGCAAGGTGCGCTGGTACTTCCAGTTCACCCACCACGACCTGTGGGACATGGACGTCGGCGGTCAACCGACCCTGATGGACATGAAGACCGCCGACGGCGTGAAGCCGGCTGTGTTGGCTTCCACCAAGCAAGGCAGCCTCTACGTGCTCGACCGCAGCAACGGCCAGCCGATCATCCCGATCAAGGAAATCCCGGTGCCGCAAGGCGCGGTGGAAGGCGACCACACTTCGCCGACCCAACCGATGTCCGACCTGAACTTCGTGCCGCCGGTCCTCAAGGAGCGGGACATGTGGGGCGTGACCCCGTTCGACCAGATGCTGTGCCGGATCGACTTCAAGTCGCTGCGTTATGACGGCATGTTCACCCCACCGTCGCTGCAAGGCTCGATCGTCTACCCGGGCAACTTCGGCGTGTTCGACTGGGGCGGCATTTCGGTTGACCCAGTGCGGCAGATCGCCTTCGTCAACCCGAGCTACATGGCGTTCAAGTCGAAACTGGTACCGGCGGCCGAAGTGGCTGGCGGCCCGGGTCGCAAGAGCGAAACCGAAGGCGTGCAGCCGAACAAGGGCGCACCGTATGGCGTGATCCTCGAAGCGCTGCTCTCGCCAATGGGCCTGCCTTGCCAGGCGCCTGCGTGGGGTTATGTCGCGGCAGTGGACCTGACCAACAACAAGACCCTGTGGAAGCACAAGAACGGCACCGTGCGTGACAGCTCGCCGGTACCGATCCCGCTGAGCATGGGCGTACCGAGCCTGGGCGGCACCTTTACCACCGCCAGTGGCCTGGCGTTCCTGAGCGGTACCCTCGACCAGTACCTGCGTGCCTATGACGTGAAAAACGGCAAGCAACTGTGGGAAGGCCGCCTGCCCGCCGGCGCCCAGACCACGCCGATGACCTATACCGGCAAGGACGGCAAGCAGTACGTGCTGGTTGTTGCCGGTGGTCATGGTTCCCTGGGCACCAAGCAGGGCGACTATGTGATCGCCTACAAGCTGCCGGATTAAGCACAACCGGCGCTCATGAAAAAGGCGACACCTTTGCGGGTGTCGCCTTTTTCTTTAGCCCGATGTCATCCCAAGTTAACTGTGGGAGCAAAGCTTGCTCGCGATGCTGGCGCCCTGGTCTTCAGGTGGACCGCGTTATCGTTCATCGCGGGCAAGTCTTGCTCCCACAGATCACCATGAGGCAAACGATACTGCTTACAACTCGATCTTCACCGCCTGGGAAGCCCGGGTCGCCTTGGCGCGGGCGGCTTCGATGGATTCGTCGCGGGCCAGGGCTACGCCCAGGCGGCGCTGGCCGTTGACTTCCGGTTTGCCGAACAGGCGCAGGGCGGTGTCCGGTTCGCTCAGGGCGGCGCCGAGGTTGGCGAAAGCGGTCTGGGTCGACTGGCCTTCCACCAGGATCACCGCCGACGCCGAGGGGCCGAACTGGCGGATCAATGGGATCGGCAAGCCGAGGATCGCGCGGGCGTGCAGGGCGAACTGCGACAGGTCCTGGGAAATCAGCGTCACCAGGCCGGTGTCGTGGGGGCGCGGCGAGACTTCGCTGAACCACACCTGGTCACCCTTGATGAACAGCTCGACGCCAAACAGACCGCGACCACCCAGGGCCTCGGTCACTGCCTTGGCCACGCGCTCGGATTCGGCCAGGGCCACCGGGCTCATGGCCTGGGGTTGCCAGGATTCCTGATAGTCGCCCTTTTCCTGACGGTGGCCGACCGGTGCGCAGAAGGTGGTGCCGCCGACGTGGCGCACGGTGAGCAAGGTGATTTCATAATCGAAATCGATGAAACCTTCGATGATCACCCGACCCTTGCCGGCACGGCCGCCTTCCTGGGCGTAGTCCCAGGCTTTCTGCACGTCATCGGCACTGCGCAGCAGGCTCTGGCCCTTGCCCGAGGAACTCATCACCGGCTTGACCACGCAGGGGAAACCCAGGGTTTCCACGGCCTTGCGGTAGTCTTCCACGGTATCGGCGAAGAAGTATGGCGAGGTCGGCAGGCCCAACTCTTCGGCGGCCAGGCGCCGGATGCCTTCGCGGTTCATGGTCAGTTGCGCGGCGCGGGCGGTAGGGATCACGGTGAAGCCTTCGGCTTCCAGTTCCACCAGGGTGGCGGTGGCGATGGCTTCGATTTCCGGCACGATGAAATGCGGCTTCTCGGCCTCGATGACCGCGCGCAGGGCAGCGCCGTCGAGCATGTTGATCACATGGCTGCGGTGGGCCACTTGCATGGCCGGCGCGTTGGCGTAGCGATCCACGGCAATCACCTCGACGCCCAGGCGCTGCAGTTCGATTACCACTTCCTTGCCCAGCTCACCGCTGCCACACAACAAAACGCGGGTCGCGGTGGGCGACAATGGGGTTCCGATACGGGTCATCTGAAGGTCCTCAAACAGGAGCGGATCATCGCGGGTTGCGCGCCGGGCGAGCTTCCCATGGGAGAAAGCGCGGCATTTTACATGAACCGCGGGGTTTGGCTTCAGCCGGCGACGGTTTGCTTGCGTAAACGCCAGGCCATGATCAACCAGACGACCGTGACTCCGGCGAATTTCGAGGCCAGGGCGGTGATCACCACGGGCGGTGTCAGGGCGTCGATCAGGCCGAAGAAGATAAAGGTGTCCAGGGGGATACTCAGGGCCGAACTGATCCACAGTCGATCATGCAGCGGACGCTTGGTAATGGTGAACACCAGCCAGTCGATGCACTCGGACACCGCAAACGCGGTGGCGCTGGCCAGGGCGATGGTCGGGTCCGAGGTGACATAGGACAACACCAGCGCCACCAGCATCGCCACGATGGCGCCATGGCCGAAACGGGTCTGCACCATGTCCCGCAGGATAAACACCAGCCCGCCCCAGGCCGACCAGATGATGTCCAGGTGCGGTGCGGCAGAGAACGCGAAGTTGATCAGCACGACGCTGGCGATGTAGGCGAGCAGGTAAAGCATGGGGCGGGTACCTGGTGATGACGGATAAGGTATTAAAGGACAGCGATACTCCCTGTGGTGAGGGGATGTATCTGTGGCGAGGGGATTTATCCCCGCTGGGCTGCGCAGCGGCCCCCAGAACAGTCACCCCAATCTTTCTGATCCACCGAGTTGCCTGGTTTTAGGACTGCTGCGCAGCCCAGCGGGGATAAATCCCCTCGCCACAGGAGGTTGACGGTGTCAGTGGATGAAGGGTACTTCAGCCATAAGCCATCCCTCAATCCTCCTCACTGCCCTCCAGCTTCCAATACCCCACCGCTTTCACAAAGTCCTGGTCCAAGCCTTTCTCCTCCAACAACACCTTGCGAATCTGCCGCGATACCTTGCTCTCGGTCGCGACCCAGGCGTACAGCTTGCCACTGGGCATTTCCAATTGCTGCACGGTGGTCAACAGGCTGTCCCGGCGACCTTCGCGCAGTACCCAGATCACATGCACTTGCGCCGGGCTCTGGAGGATCTGCTGTTCGGCGCCGTTTTCCACTTCCACGACTACCAGCGCGCGCCGGTTGGGCGCCAGGCCTTCGAGGCGGCGGGCGATGGCGGGCAGGGCGGTTTCGTCGCCGATCAGCAGATAGCTGTCGAAGATGTCCGGCACGATCATCGAGCCCCGTGGCCCGCCGATATTGAGGTATTGCCCGGGCGCCGCCTGGGCCGCCCAGGTCGCGGCAGGGCCGTCGCCGTGGAGCACGAAATCGATGTCCAGCTCCAGGGTGTCCAGGTCGTAGCGGCGCGGGGTGTAGTCGCGCATCTCGGGCATCGGGCCCTGGGCTTTACCTGCGCCGGGGTTGAAGTTTTCCAGGGCGGCGTGTTCCTCGGCGTTCTGCGGGAACATCAACTTCACGTGATCGTCCGTGCCCAGGCTGACAAAACCGGCCAGTTCCGGCCCGCCGACGGTGATGCGGCGCATGCGTGGGGTCAGGTCCTGTACCCGCAACACTTGCAAGCGACGGCGTTTGATCTCGTGGGTGACGCGGTGAATGGTGTTTGGATCGACTTCGGTCATTGGCTTGACTCCGAGACAGGTGGACGGTCAGGGCCGTCGGTGATGGCTTTGGCGGTGGCGTCGAGCAGATCGCGCACCCGCTGGATTTCTTCCGGGCTCCAGTGGCCATGGTGCTTTTGCAGCGCATGGCGCAGGTTATACACCGCTTCATGGATTTCCGGGGGACGATTGTGGCCGCGCAATGTGCGCTTGCTGATTTCAATGCGTGTACGCACCTCATCCAGCGTTTCGGCCTGGTCCTCAAGGGATAGACGTCCGGCATCGGTCACGCTGTAGCACTTTTTTCCGTCTTCGAGGCCGCAACTGATCATTGCGTTCATTTCCAGGAAGGTCAGGGTCGGATAGATCACCCCGGGGCTGGGGCTGTAGGCGCCGTCGAACATGTTCTCGATCCGGCGGATCAGGTCATAGCCGTGGCACGGTTGTTCGGCAATCAGCGCCAGCAGCAACACCTTCAAATCACCGGGGGCGAAGACCCGGGGGGCCCGGCTGCCACGCGAGCCTGTAGGGCGTCGTTCGAAACCGTCATATTCACGTTTGGAGGAAGAATCGGAATGAGAATAAAGGGCGTTCATATGCTGTCTCCGTTCTGCATATAGATAGCACTCAGATATATCTTGAATAAAAGATATATCTTTTGACTTGATGGTTTTTTGCAAACTAAGATATATCTTTATTTCGCGGCGGGTTATTTGGGTTCAGGGAAAGACCTTACATGAATACTCAATGTATGCGAGGTGTGGTTGCATACATTTGTAATGATTAAAAGCGTGTCAGCTTAAAATGTGGGCTGTTTCTGACAGCTGAACTTAAGTTTTATCGATATCGGGGTATTTTTCGCTCTTCTGCGTGCTGGCTTTACTACAAGCCTATAGGAAATTGCCTGCTTTTTTTTAGTTAAAGAGCGCCGATCATGCTCGGCGTTGGAGGGACAGGCCAAGTTGCTGTTGGTCTGCAATTTCAATCATTTCTCTTTATTGCTAAGAACAGGTGTTAACAACATGCTCAAACAACTTGTATCCGTTACTGCTCTGGCCGTCGCTGCCGTGAGTTCTTCGCTGGCCTTCGCTGCCGACGATGCACGCTCGTCCATCCACATCACGGCGAACATCCCGACCCAGCAGTTCCATGTGCAGCCGCGCAACCCGGACTTCGGTAAAGATGAAACCATGAGCTACAACACGGTCAGCGGTACTTTGACTTCGTTGCGCCAGACCTATGATGTGAAAAACACCGAAGGTTCGGTAAACGCTTATATCGAAGGCGGCCCGGCTGCACTGTACAACGGTAGCGACGCCATCGCCCTGACCACCGCCTTCAACGGCGTCACCCTGACCGCCACGCCTCAGGAAGTGGTGGACGATGCAACCTCCACCCCGGGCACCCAGGCTGACATGACCATCGTCGCGGCCAAGCCTCTGGCTACCCAGAACGGCCTGTACACCGCCGACATGACCGTCATCTTCGACGCCGTGCCTCGCCCGTAAGGCCATTCGTTGCCCGGTGAGTTTCACCTCACCTCCACGGGCATGCCGCAGGCCGACCTGTTCTCCCCCAACGGGTCGGCCCGCACCTGAACGCCCTGATAGCTCGCTGATTAGAGAGTCCGTTGATGTTTTCGATAACACCCATCGCGGGTGCGCTCGCGCTGTTGTTGTGCGCGAACGCATTGGCCGCCCCGGCCGCCCCCGGTACCACTCCCAGAAGCCTGTTGTCCCAGGCCAAGGGCCTGCCGGCGGAGTTTGAAGCGCACTTCTTCGATGTTCCCCTTGCGGTTCGTGTTGAACTCAACCAACAGTACCTGGGTGAAGCCATGGTGGTCTTGACCCGCGATGATCGCATTACCCTTCTGGAGTTTACCGACACGCAAGACAGTTCGATAAAGGCCATTGACCGGGAGCAATGGGAGCAACGACTCAAGCAAGGCCAAGCGCTGGGCGCTTGTGAAACCAATTGCACCGCGGGGCTGCTCGCCGTGCATTACAGTCTCGAGAACTCCTTGGTGTCGATCCTCACTAAAGACGTCGAGCGCACCACCGAAACCAAGCGTTATCACGATCAGCCGGAAGGCGGCAGCCTCGGTCTGATCTTCAATAACCAACTCAATCTAAACGGTGGCCAGGAGCAGGATACCGGCGGGCGCTATGGCCTCAACGCCAGTTCCAGCCTGGGCAACTGGAGCCAGTCGCTGGACCTTCAGCTTTCGCGTCTTGGCGGGCCGGACGACAAGCTCTACCACGCCGTCCATGAGCTCTATACCCAGCGCGAGTTGGAAGGCCATTTCTTTCGCCTGGGTTATTTCACGCCCAGTTCCGATGGTTTGAATCGTCAGATCCGTTCGTTCGGCGCCAACCCGGACACCGCCCTTGGGGTGATGTTTGGCAGCTCCGACAGCCTGGCGATCGACAATCCAAAACCCAGCGTATACCCCATTTATGTCACCGCGAGCCGTCAGGCTTCGGTGGAGATTTATCGCAGCGGCCTGTTGATCAACACACAGGCGGTCAGCGCCGGTTTGCAGAGCCTGGACACCCGGCCCTTGCCCGGCGGTATCTATGAGGTAGAAGTGCGGCTGATCGAGGACGGCCAAACTACCGCCACCAGCCAGGAACTGGTCTACAAACCGAACAATTGGAGCAGCACCGAGGACCGCTGGCGCTACAACCTGTTCGCCGGTCGCGAAACCCGCCTGTGGAGCAACTGGGAAGACCAGCCCTCGGGTTTCAACACCGCGGGGCTCGGCGTCAACTACCTGCTGCACCCACGGGTGATCCTCGGTGCCTCCACGCGCCAAGTGCAGGACAAGCTGCAAGTCGGCACCTCGATCGACTGGACGCTCGCCAGCAGCACCAGCCTGTACGCCAACGTCTACCAGACCCAGCAGTACGGCACCGGCATGGACCTGCAAGGCCTGTACAGCTATGGCCATGGCAGCATCGTCGCCAGCCACAACCGCAGCTGGCTCGACACCCGCAATACCTACGAGACCTTGCCGGACGGCACCCGTGTCCGTCAGCGCAACGTGTTCGTCGGCCATACCAGCAACTCGTCGCTGTCGGTCAACCATCGCTTGAGCAACAAGACCTCCGTCAACGCACGCTTGGCTTACAGCGAAGGCAATGTCCAAGGCACGGGCCTGGACCTGGGCTTGACCCAGCGCGGCAAGCTGCGTGGCAGCGACGCCAACTGGCGGGTGTCGCTGTTCGACCGCCCCGGCACGTCGAGCACCAACGACCGGCGCAATCGCGGCGTGGACCTGAGCCTCAACGTGGCTTTGGGCGGGCCGGGCGAATACTGGTCGGGCACCATCGGCACCCGGACATCCCGGGAGGGCACGCGGGACAACAATGGGTCGCTGACCTATCGCCGCGACCTGGAGGATCACGTGTTGCAAAGCGTCTCCGCCACGGCGCTGGCCGATACCTACGGCGTAGGCCTGTCGGGCATCGCCAGCTTCATGACCGAGTCGATGTATGGCGATGGCTTCGTCCAGCGCTCGTCCTATAACGACAACCTCACCGGCGGCCTGAACCTGAGCAGCACCGTAGCCGTAGGCGGCCAGAAAGCGGCTTTCACCGGCCTGCCCCAGGGGCGCGGCGCGGGCATGATCGTCGACGTGGACACCGACCTGGACGACGTCGTTTTGCGCGCCGACGACCTGACCGGCGGCAGCACCACCTTGCACCCGGGCCGCAACTTCGTGCCCATCACCGCCTACAGGAACAGCCTGGTGACCTTTGACTTCGAGGGCGTGCATCCACCGGCGGCGAACATCGAGCCTTCGCGCACCCGTTATCACCTGAACAAGGGCGGGGTGGACTACCGCAAGATCAGCGTGATGAAAACCGTGACCGTGCTCGGGCGCTTGCTGGACGAGCAGGGGCAACCGCTCAAAGGCCACCACGTGATCAACCACGCCAGCCGCGGTATCAGCGAAGTGGACGGGTTCTTTTCCATGGAGATGAACGCCGCTTCCCCGACCCTGGAAGTGCGTTACGGCAACGAGTTGTTCTGTCGGTTCCGCCTCGATCCGGACAACGCCAGCGTCGAGGGCGATGTGCTGATGATCGGTGACTTGCGGTGCACGCCGGACACCCTGGCCGATACCACGGGGGCCGAGTCTGACAAGGCGAAACAGCGTTCGTGAAGCCCCCTTACTGGCTAATGCCGTTTTATCCAAGAAATACGATGACCCTGTGGCGAGGGAGCTTGCTCCCGCTGGACGCGCGAGCGTCCCCCTACGGTGTGATGGCTGAGATACAGGGGGCTGCTTCGCACCCCAGCGGGAGCAAGCTCCCTCGCCACGGGTGTTCCGACGTTCTTAAGGCAGCGTTACACCCTTATTTGCAGTGATTTGTCTTGATGTATGAGGTTGTATCAATGAAACCCTTTTCGGTTGCAGTGCGCAGCGTGGTCTCGGTGTTGCTGCTTGCGTGTGTACCTATGGCCAATGCCTTGGAGCGGGATATCTCCGCTGTATTCAGACCAGACGCCTCGAAACCCCAGGAGAATGCATTTCTCAATACCACCCCAACCAGTGGTTACTGTGCGCAATATCCGGCGGAATGCAGAGCCGCAAAGATGTTCAGCATTCGGTTACCGCTGACTGCCGCTTCGGCCGGCCCGATTCAAGCCCAGCATGCAGATTATCGGCAAGGTGCGATGTTTAAAGTGCCTGCCAATTGGCGAGCGCTACAGGTCACCCATGCCGAGACGGGGGAGACGGAAACCGTTGAAGTGCGCTGGTCCGGTTTCGGTTCGCAATACGAGCTCTCCCATAACGCAATCGAGCTGGTGGGTGGCGGTGTGAGTCTCCTGAGGGCTCATCAGTTGTTATGGAGTTCCAGCTGGGTGTATGCCGCCTCTCCCTGCCAATACAGCGGCGTAGGGTCATATGGCTCGAAGATCTATACATTTTTCTGGAAGGCGCCGGTAGAAAGCTCATGCGCCAAAAAGGCCCAGTTCTTGATTCCAGGGCTCAGTTTTTCCTACCTGGATTTTGCTTATGAGCTACGCACCCCCAACCCTTTGAAAATGTCGTCCGGGCAATACACGGGGTCGCTGACGTATAGCGCCGGGCCAGGGCGGGACATCGACCTGGGCGATGTCATGCTGCCCAGCGATTCCGCGCTCACCCTCAATTTCAAGTTGACTGTCGAACACACCCTCAAGGTCGAAGTCCCCCCCGGTGGCAACCGCGTCGAACTGGTGCCTCAAGAGGGCTGGCAATCCTGGCTCAACAGCGGTCGCAAACCCACGCGACTGTTCCGCGACCAGCGCTTCCATATCTCCGCTTCTTCCCGCTTCAAGATGGCACTCGAATGCCAGTACATCAGCGGCAATACCTGCGCCATCGCCGAGACCGGCAGCGGCCATGCCGTGCCGGTGGACGTCAGCGTGACCCTGCCCGATGGCTTGACGGACGGTGCCGGCCAGCCGGTCAACCGCCGCCGACTGCTGCGCGATGGCAGTGGCACCGAGCTTTTCCAGCCAGGTTTGTACGTTGATCGGCGCTCGGGAGCGCTGCATTTCGAGATTGCCCGGGGCAGCGTCGAAGCGATGCTCGACGGCGGCGCCACGACCTATACCGGTGACGTCACGGTGATCTGGGATTCGCAAGTTTAAAAGGCGTGGCTTGACCCGTTCGAGCCGATTAGAGGGTGGGTATAGATGAAGCAGTTACCAGTGGCAGTGCAAGGCATGGTTCCAGTGATGTTGTGGGTCTGTGCATCGACGGCCAACGCCGTGAGCCAGGATGTCACAGCTATATTCAGGCCTGACCCGTCGAAGCCCGATGAGAATACTTTTCGCAATACCACGCCGGTCACGGGTTATTGCCAACTGTTTCCGGCGGTCTGCAACAGGGAAAAACTCTCCAGCATTCAACTGCCCATCGTCTCCGAGTCGGTCGGTCCGATTCAGGCGAATCATGGAAGTACCCGGCAAGGTGCGATGTTCGATGTGCCTGCTCAATGGCGTTTGGCGCAGGTGATTCATTCCGGTACGGGTGAAACTGAAATCGTCCAGGTGCGCATTGCCGGTATCGGTACGCGCTACCAAATTCCTGGGGGCGTCGTGGACTTGGTCGGTGGCGGTGTGGGGGCCGAGGCTGCACATGGCATGTTATGGGGCGGTTCCAGCTTTCTTTATGCGCCCTCGCCCTGCCGAGCCACCGGGTTGGCGAGCTATAGCAACCTGACCTTCAACTTTTTCTGGAAGACGCCGACCGAAGGCGTATGCGCCAAACGGTCCAGCTATCTCATCCCCAGCATGTCTTATCGACACCTGGACTTTGCTTATGAGCTGCGTACCCCTAACCCTTTGAAAATGTCGAGCGGCCTGTACACCGGTTCGTTGACCTATGGCGTCGGCCCAGGGCAGGACTTCGACTTGGGCGACGTCATGCTCCCGAACGATTCGGTGATCACCCTCAATCTCAAGCTGACGGTCGAACATACGCTCAAGGTCGAAGTGCCCCCCGGCGGCAACCGCGTCGAGCTGGTGCCCCCGGAAGGCTGGCAAGCCTGGCTGAACAGCGGGCGCAAACCGACGCGGCTGTTTCGCGACCAGCGCTTCCATATATCGGCCTCTTCGCGTTTCAAGATGGGTCTTGAGTGCCAGCACATCAGTGGCAACACCTGCGCGATCAGCGAAACCGGTACAGGCCACGCCGTGCCGGTGGACGTCAGCGTGACCCTGCCCGAGGGGTTGGCGGACGCCGGCGGGCAGCCAGTCAACCGCCGCCGACTGCTGCGCGATGGCAGTGGCACCGAGCTGTTCCAGCCGGGTTTTTATGTCGATCGCAGGCCCGGGACACTGCACTTCGAGGTGGCCCAGGGCAGTGTCGAGCAGATGCTGGACACGGGCGCCAAGGCCTATAGCGGCAATGTCACGGTGATTTGGGATTCGGAAGTTTAGAAAGGCTGGCTCGGCCTGTTCCGAGCCGATTTGATGGTGAGAAATAGATGAAACATTTATCCATGACAGTGCGCGGTGTGGTTTGCGCGTTGTTGTTTACATGCACACCTGCGGTCAATGCGTTGAGCCGGGACATCAGTGCGATATTCAGGCCTGACGCTTCGAAACCGCAGGAGAATATCTTTCTCAATACCACTCCAGTGAGTGGTTACTGTGAAAGTCATTCGGCGGAGTGCCGAACGGCAAAGATGTTCAGCATTCGGTTGCCCATTATCTCCAACGCCATCAGCCCCATTCAGGCCAATCATGGAGACACTCGGCAAGGTGCGATGTTTAAAGTGCCTGCCAACTGGCGCACGGCTCAGATCACCCATACAGGCACGGGCGAAACCGAAGTGGTCGAAGTGCGTTTTTCTGGTATCGGTTCGAGATATCGAATTCCCGCCGGCGTCGTCAATGTGGTAGGTGGCGGTGTGAATCTGCTCACCGCCCACCAGAGGTTATGGCGTGGTTCTTCCTGGGTAAATCCCCCAACGCCCTGTCAGTACAGTGGTATGGGCTTTTACAGCCCTACCGATTATGAGTTTTTCTGGAAGACTCCGACACAAGGGGTATGCGCCAAACCAGCCCTTTATCTGATTCCCGCCATGAGCTACACCCACTTGGACTTCGCCTACGAACTGCGCACCCCCAACCCGTTGAAGATGTCCTCCGGCCAATACACGGGGACGCTGACTTATACCGTTGGTCCTGGGCAGGACCTCGACCTGGGTGACGTCATGATCCCCAACGACTCGGCGATCACCCTCAATTTCAAACTCGACGTCGAACACACCCTCAAGGTCGAAGTTCCCCCCGGCGGTAACCGCGTCGAACTGGTGCCCCAGGAAGGTTGGCAAGCCTGGCTGAACAGCGGGCGTAAACCGGCGCGGCTGTTCCGCGACCAGCGCTTCCATATCTCCGCTTCTTCGCGTTTCAAGATGGCCCTCGAGTGCGAGCGCATCAGCGGCAATACCTGTGCGATCGCCGAAGCCGGCACCGGCCATGCCGTCCCGGTGGACGTCAGCGTGACCCTGCCCGATGGCTTGACGGATGCCGGCGGGCAGCCGGTCAACCGCCGCCGATTGCTGCGTGATGGCAGTGGCACCGAGCTGTTCCAGCCGGGTTTGTACGTCGACCGCCGGCTCGGGATGCTGCATTTCGAGGTGGCCCAAAGCAGTGTCGAGCAGATGCTCGACAGTGGCGCCAAAGCCTATACCGGCAACGTCACGGTGATCTGGGATTCGGAAGTCTGAGTGGCCGACTGGCCGGCAAAATTCAATGAGTTGTGTTTACTGCATGAGGTTGGAACAGCGATGAAACATCTATTGGCATGGGTTGGGATCTATCTGTTTTGCGGCGTGGCCCAGGCTGGGCCGCAGATTGGCGTGGGGGTGGTGTACGACTACCTGGACGGCGACAAAACGACTTACATGAAACGGGTGTTCAACGGCGGGACGTCCACGGCGTTCGTCAAGGTCAACATCCTGGAAATCATCTACAACGAGGACGGTACCTATCAGGAAGTGCCCCTGAAAAACCAGGACAGTGCCCAGGCCAAAGATGGCCTGATGGCCAGCCCGGCGCGGCTGATCGTGCCGGCCAACGGCGTGCAGGGCACACGGTTGGTGTTCATGGGCAACCGCGACAAGGAGCGTTACTTCCGCGTGCGTTTCGTGCCGGTGGTGCCGGAAGCCGAAGACGAGTTCGCCATCAGCGCCGAAGAACGCGAGGAATATAAAAAGGAACGCGTGGAGGCGGGGGTCAAGGTCTTGGCCGGCTACGGCACGGTGTTTTTCGTGCGGCCCAAGGACACCCGTTACGAGACCGTGATCGATAACAGCGCCAGCCGTTACCTCTTGCGCAATAACGGCAACACGGTGTTGGTGATCGATGAGTTCAAGGACTGTGTGGCGCAGAAAGAGAACGACTGCAAGCCAACCACCAAGCATCACGTCAAGAGCGGCCAGAGCTTTTCGTTCGACAAGGAAGCGGGGCGTGAATACCGCTTCACACTGGTCGAAGGCAGCAAGACAAAAAACGTCGAGATCAAAGGTTGATGGCCGCCGTCGCCGAACCGTCGTCGCCAGAGGTAATCAGAATGTTCAAGACCCTATTGTTCAAGGCGTTGTTGTTCAAGTCATTGTTGTTCAAGGCATTGTTACGCCCCCTCGCATTGAGCGCATTGATATTGCCTGGGGCCTCGGCCTGGGGCGCGGTGGAGCGGGAAACGTTCGAACTCTACGTGACCATCCCGACAGTCGACTTCTATGTGTTGCCCCTCGACCCGCAACTGGTCCAGCGCGAACAACGCTTACCCTTCAGCACCATCACCACCAACCTCAGCCCCTTGCGGGCGACCTACGAGGTGAAGAACAGCAACGGCTCCATCGGCGCGCGCCTGGGGGAAGAGGCGTATTTGTCCAATGGCCGTGATCGCATTGACTTGCGAGTGACCTTCAACAACGTGGTGTTGACCCTGGACTCGACCCCGGTGGTCTCGGCCATCGACGCCCGGCCCGGGCGCCAGGTGCCCCTGGAAATCGCCGCCATCAAGCCTGATGACGGCTACACGCCTGGCGACTACTACGGCACGGTGCACATGGTGTTCGATGCCACTGCGCCGTAGGGCCGTCGATGCAAGAGCGTGGAGTGGTGAGGCTCAGGGAGTCGAGCATTTGCACCAAACCCCGTGGCGAGGACACTTGAGCAAGCGCCCTCGCCAGGGGTTTTACTTACTATAAAAAAAGGAGCTACACATGTTGAAAAAAATGGTTTTCGTTACTGCTCTAGGTGCTGCCCTGGGCCCTGCGCCAGGCTTTGCGGCCGACGATGCACGCTCGTCGATTCACATCACGGCGAACATTCCGAACAAGCAGTTTCATGTGCAGCCACGGGATCCGGAATTCGGCAAGGACGAGGTCATGCATTACAACCCGGTGACCAGAAAATTGTCCCCGGTGCGCCAGATCTTCGATGTGAAGAACACCGAGGGTTCGGTCCATGCCCACCTTGATGGGGACTCCTGGCTGAGCAATGGCTCGAATCAGATTGTCATTGGCGTCAGGTTCAACAACGTTGAGCTGTTCAACTCCTTGTCGCAGGAAGTGGTGGATGACGCAACGTCCACGCCAGGTACACAGGCCGAGATGTATATCTACGCACCGTTCCCGACTTCTCGCAGCCAGGCAGGTCTGTACACCGGGCTTGTCACCGTGATTTTCGACGCGGTGCCTCGGGTTAGCCTGTAACTCACCGCGCCACGGGGAGTCTGTACTTCGTTTATTAATCAGAAGAAGAGCAAGTATGTTTAAAAAAATAGTATCCGTAACGGCCCTGGTTATTGCAGCCCTGAGCCCTTCATTAGTGTTGGCTGCTGATGATGCTCGCGCAGCCATCCATATCACCGCGAACATTCCGAACAAACAGTTCCATGTGCAGCCACGGGATCCGGAGTTCGGTAGGGACGAATACATGTATTACGACCCGATAAAAAATGATCTGGGCACCTTGCGCCAGACTTTCGATGTGAAGAATACCGAGGGTTCGATCCACGCCTACCTGCCGGAGGGCCAGCCCGATTTGAGCAATGGTGCGCAAGCTTTTCCCCTGCGTGTCATGTTCAACAATGTGCGCCTCAACACTGCGCCTGTGGAAGTGGTGGACGACGCTTCGTCCACGCCAGGCACCCAGGCAGAGCTGGTTATAAGAGCTGATGCTGTACCTACTCGCCTCCAAGGAGGCTTATACACCACCAGCTTCACCATCATTTTCGACGCAGTGCCTCGGATTAACTTGTAACTCCCTGCATCGCGCCGTGTCTTATTGCCTCGCCACCAACGGCTTGCACTGGGTATGACTCCCCGGTTGCAAGTACGGCGAGAGAAACGGTGCCATACCCTTGAGCACTTGCACCGGCAGGGCTGAGGTGAACTTGAAGTTCTGCGCCGAAGCCCCCGGGACGAAGGCGGTGAGGGTGCCGAAGTGGCTGTCGCCGATATAGAACACGAAGGTGGCGGTGCGGTTGATCGATTTGGAGCTGATCACCCGTCCACCGGAACCGACGGCTTCGATACGGTTGTCGCCGGTACCGGTCTTGCCGCCCATGGCCAGCGGCGTACCGTCGGCCAGTTTGAAACTGCCGGCCACGCGTTTCGCGGTGCCGGCGTCCACCACCTGGGACAGCGCACCGCGCAGGGCCTGGGCCACTTCCACCGGCATCACGCGCTTGCCGTTGTCCGGGTTGTTGACCAACCGCGTTTCGTAGGGCGTATTGACGGCAAAGTCCAGGCTGTCGATGCGCAGCGCCGGCTGCCGGATGCCGTCGTTGAGGATGGTGCCCACCAGTTCCGCCAGGGCAGCGGGGCGGTCGCCGGAGCTGCCGATGGCGGTGGCCAGCGACGGCACCAGATGGTCGAACGGATAGCCGACTTGTTGCCAGCGCTGGTGGATATCCAGGAACGCTTCGATCTCCAGCATGGTGCGGATGCGACTGTCCCGGGCGCTCTTGTGCCGGCTCTTGAACAGCCAGCTGTAGACCTCCTGACGCTCGAACTCACTGGCCTTGACGATCTGGCTGAACTTGGCCTCGGGATTGTTCAGCAGGTAGCCCATCAACCACAGATCCAGCGGGTGGACCTTGGCGATGAAACCCTGGTCCGGCAGGTCATAGGCGCCGGGGCCGTAGCTCTGGTAGAGCCGCTCCAGGCGTTCGTCGGTGAGTTTTTCGGCGCTCTTGGCCGACTTCAAGTGCGCGCGCACGAAGCGGTTGAAGCTCTCCTGGCTGTCGTTGGGAAAGAAATAGCGGTGCACGGCGGCCAGGCGGATCGCCGTAGGACGCATGCCGTCGAGGAAGGTTTCCAGGCGCTGGCCGGTGTCCTTTTTCTGGTACTTCTTCCAGAACCTGAGCAGGAACGAAGTGCCTTCGCGGTCGGCGAACTGGGCCAGGTATTCCTGGCGGCGCGGGTCCTTGTCGTCCTTGAGCAGCTCGGAGCTGTTATTGGGGCCGGCATAGGTGGCGTAGCGCACCAGGTCGCGCATCAGGCGGATGAAGGGCAGGTTGATCGATTCGCGCAAGGAGTCACGCAGCGTGGGCATGCGACCGTCGTCTTCCTTGCGGAAGTTGTGGAAGGTATGCAGCCCGCCGCCAGTGAAGAACGCCTCGCCAGGGCTGGCGGAATACGTGCGATCCAGCGCCGCCTCGAGCATTTTCGGCAGGCTGCGGTCGCTGTTCTGGACCAGGTAGTCGACGGCCCAGCGGGAAAGGCGGTCCTGTTCGGCGATCTCGGTTTTCTTCAACGCCGCCGGGGTCTGCTGGGCATAACGTTCGTGCAGTTCGGCGATGATTTGCAGGTAGGTGGTGAGCACCCGCAGCTTGGCGGTGGAACCCAGCTCCAGTTTGCTGCCTTCGTTGATGTCGAAGGGCTGGTCGGTGCTGTCGGTCTGCACCCGCACGCGCGAGCCATCGGGGGTCAGTTCCAGCAGGGTGAAGCTGTAGCGCACCTGGGTGGTGCTGGTGGGAGTCAGCAGGCGTTCGCCCATCAGGCCGATCTCGGTCGCGAAGGCCGGGTCGGCCAAGCGCTTGAGGTACTCGGTGGCCTGGGCCTGCAAGTCGCTTTGCAAGGTGCTGGTGGCCGAGAGGTCCAGACGATCGAGGTCGTACAGCGGGCGATTGAGCAGCGTGGCGAGGCGACTGCGGGCGGCGCTGATGCCCTTGTTGGTTTCGTTGGGCTGGACCGTCGGGTCCTGGACCCAATCGCGATAACTGACCTTGCTCGCCAGGGCTGCCTCGGACAGCGCCGCATCGATCACGCCGTTCTGCGCCAGTAGCCGGATGTGGCTGTCGGTCAGGCGCGCCAGTTCATCGTGGCCCTTGGACAGGTAATGGGACGGGCGGCGCTGGGCGATCATCAACGACAGCATTTCCCGCAGGGCCAGGCCTTTTTCCGCCAGGCTCTTGGGGTCGTTGGCGGTACTGAACAGGCGTTCATTGGCCCGCTTGAAATCGGCGCCGTACCAGACTCGCAAGCCTTCCGCCATGCCATGGACTTCACCGTGCCCCGGCACGGCGGAGAGCGGCACGCTGTTGAGGTAGTCGCGGATGATCCGTTGCCGCGCCTCGAGGGTTTGCGGGCCGGCCTGGTAGGCCCGCACGCTGGCGGAAATCATCTGGCGGATTTTCTCCCCGCCCGACACCGTGAGGCCCTCGGGAGAGTGACGGTATTTTTCCAGCTGTGTCGCCAGCGTGCTGCCGCCGGCGGACTGCCCCGGCAGGCTCAACAGCTTGGCGACTTGCGACCAGGCCGCCATGGCGAAACGTGGCCAGTCCACTGCCGGGTTTGCCAGCGGTTGCTTGGGGTCGAGCAGAAAGCGGTTCTCGATAAACAACAGGCTCTGCACCACCACGGGCGGGATCGCCTCGAAGTTCGCATACAGTTGCTGCGGGTACTTGAACTGATAGACCGGTGCGGCGCGGCAATCGGTGATGGTCAGCCCGGCCTGGATCTTTTCCGCATAGGGCACGAACAGGCCTTTTTCGACGTAGCCCATCAGCGCCGGCGAAAACCGCGCCTGGGCCTGGATCACGTAGTCGCGCTTGAGCAAGCGCGGCAGGAATTCCCCCAGCGCGCTGTAGCCCAGGCGTCGGTCGAACGGGCCCGCGCCAGGGTAGACGATGGCATCGCTGGGCCCTGGCTGCACCGCATAGTTCAGGGACGCGGCGTACTTGCTGAGCTCCCGGGCCTGAAACCGCGACGTGCGCATCTCCTTGGCCACCGCCAGGCCGACCACCACCACGATAATCAGCAACAACAACCAGAATGCCCGCCAGCCATGCCGTGCGCGGCGTTTTTTTTGAGGTAAAGGCGCTTCTTCCATACGTTCAGTCGGGACCATAGGTTCATTCGAATCGGTTTGCCACAAAGCGCCCATAGTCGACTGATCCATTCACGCAGATTGATCGGACTTGCTTGAAGCTTAGACGGTGGTTGGCGTGGGGGGAGGGGAAATTGTTGGCAGCCAATCCACAAGGGCTCGTTGACGTCATTGTCCAATGGGCTTCTGTGGCGAGGGAGCTTGCTCCCGCTCGGCTGCGCGGCAGACGCAACTGTCGCAGGGCTGAAACACTTTCAGTGGTTGGAAAAACGGGGGCGGTTGCGCCACCCAGCGGGAGCAAGCTCCCTCGCCACAAGAGCTCAATGGCCTTCCAGAGTGGGTAGTCGCCTGCCTTGTGCAGACATCCAATGCATGGGCGTTCGCCAATGTCATGGGCTAACGGGCTTCTGTGGCGAGGGAGCTTGCTCCCGCTCGGCTGCGCGGCAGACGCAACTGTCGCAGGGCTGAAACACTTTCAGTGGTTGGAAAAACGGGGGCGGCTGCGCCACCCAGCGGGAGCAAGCTCCCTCGCCACAAGAGCTCAATGGCCTTCCAGAGTGGGTAGTCGCCTGCCTTGTGCAGACATCCAATGCATGGGCGTTCGCCAATGTCATGGGCTAACGGGCTTCTGTGGCGAGGGAGCTTGCTCCCGCTCGGCTGCGCGGCAGACGCAACTGTCGCAGGGCTGAAACACTTTCAGGGGTTGGAAAAACGGGGGCGGTTGCGCCACCCAACGGGAGCAAGCTCCCTCGCCACGGTACTACGTCGTTTTCGGAAAAGTCGTTCAAGCATCATGGCGTCGGATCGTCGCGGACGAAGCTAACGTAAGTAGGTACCCCAACTACAGGAAGCCAAGGAATGCATCCTCCACGCCCAAACTCTCATCGCCTGCGTCGCGGACGCTTTTCGGAGCGGGGGCGAGGTTACCTCGTCACCACGGTCGTTCATCAACGTGCACCTATCTTTAACGACTGGCACCTGGGCCGCTTAGTGGTTGCAGAAATGCGCCTGGCTCATGAGCGAGGCCAGGTCAATTCGCTGGCCTGGGTTGTAATGCCGGACCATCTGCATTGGCTGGTGCAACTGGAGCAAGCCCAGCTCACTCATGTGATGCAAGCGGTCAAATCCCGCAGCACCCTTACAATCAATCGAGCAAGAAACAGAAAGGGTGCCTTCTGGCAAAGCGGCTTCCATGACCGTGCGATTCGCGATGATGAAGACCTGCTGCCCTTCGCCCGCTACATCATTGCCAACCCGCTTCGCGCAGGGCTGGTGGATCGCATTGGTGATTACCCGCTTTGGGATGCTGCATGGCTCTAGCTGGTCTAGCAGCTCTGTGGCGAGGGAGCTTACTCCCGCTGGGGGGCGAAGCCGCCCTCGCTTTTCCAACTGTTGCGCCATGCCACGGTTGCGGTTGCTGCGCAGTCGAGCGGGAGCAAGCTCCCTCGCCACAGGCTCAGCTGTGTCAAAGAGCCTTGTGCTAGAGCCATCGGTTGCCAAACGCCGTCGTTGTGCCACGGCATGACGCTGCACCATAGCTGTGCAATACTCGTCTGCGTTTACACAACTGAATTATCTGTAATCTCAGGCAATGCATCTCCAGAAACCCAGTTTTTACGGCGGCTTATCCCTGAATTTCCCTGGTTTTACAGTGAAACTCTCTATCCCTGGCTTTTTATACTGCACGGCCCGCTGACCCTGAGGGCGTTGTTCTACAGGGCGGTCTGTCCACGAAGCAGACCGGTTTCGGCAAGGTGGCAGGTTTACCAACCTGCGGCTTTGGAGACTCGGTGGTCAAACCAATAACAAGACGAGGTTGTATCCTATGCCTGTCGGCAATCATCTGCCCCATGGCGAGACCGCCCAGGGCGGTCCGCTCAAACGTGAACTCGGTGAGCGGCATATCCGCCTGATGGCGCTTGGCGCCTGCATCGGTGTCGGGCTGTTCCTCGGCTCGGCCAAGGCCATCGAAATGGCCGGTCCGGCGATCATGCTGTCCTACATCATTGGTGGCCTGGCGATCCTGGTGATCATGCGCGCCCTCGGTGAGATGGCCGTGCATAACCCGGTGGCCGGATCGTTCAGCCGCTATGCCCAGGACTATCTTGGTCCGTTGGCGGGCTTTCTCACCGGTTGGAACTACTGGTTCCTCTGGCTGGTGACCTGCGTGGCAGAGATCACCGCCGTGGCGGTGTACATGGGCATCTGGTTTCCCGACGTGCCCCGCTGGATCTGGGCCCTGGCTGCGCTGGTCAGCATGGGTTCGATCAACCTGATCGCGGTCAAGGCCTTCGGTGAATTCGAATTCTGGTTCGCCCTGATCAAGATCGTCACCATCATCGCCATGGTCATCGGCGGCGTCGGTATCATCGCCTTCGGGTTCGGCAACGACGGCGTGGCCCTGGGTATTTCCAACCTCTGGACCCACGGCGGCTTCATGCCCAACGGCGTGCAGGGCGTGTTGATGTCCCTGCAAATGGTGATGTTCGCCTACCTGGGCGTGGAGATGATCGGCCTGACCGCCGGTGAAGCGAAGAACCCGCAGAAAACCATCCCCAACGCCATCGCCGCGCTGCTGCTGGGCGTGCTGCTCAATTATCTGGTACCGGAAAAAGTCTTCGTCTGGGTCACCTCCATCGCCACCTTCGGCGCGATCTGGACCTGGGTGATGATCCTGCTGGCCCAGCTCAAATTCCGCAAAGGCTTGAGCGCTTCAGAGCGTGCGGCCTTGAAATACCGCATGTGGCTGTACCCGGTCAGCTCGTACCTGGCGCTGGCGTTCCTGGTTCTGGTGGTGGGTCTGATGGCGTACTTCCCGGACACCCGCGTGGCCTTGTACGTGGGCCCGGCGTTCCTGGTGCTGCTGACGGCGCTGTTCTATACCTTCAAGTTGCAACCGACGGATGATGTAGCGGGTTCGGTGCGTTCGGCTTCGTAGGTTTATTGCGATGTATGAGAAAGCCCCGGTCGGATGATCGGGGCTTTTTCTTAGAGTCGAGGACCTGTTAGTTCTTACAGTAGACGTTTTGCTACGAGGAGCCGAGATTGAGTGGTGCCAGCCAAATGCCGGCAGGGTCAGCACCGCCCGTGAAAAACGATATGGGATGATTTTTTCTGCTAATCAATGATTGGGCGGGTCAATAGAGTATTCATTGGCAGATATCCGGCTTGATGTCGCTCCGGTTCGTAGCGTTTCGAGGGCGTTGCGCATGAACGTTCCGCTGATTGTTTACCGCGAACTCAACCGCCGCCAAGTCGTGTGCTTTTTTCTGGCGGCGACTCTACTGTACGTTCTGCCGTTGAACCTCGCGGATTTTCGTTATATCGACGATAGCTGGCGGACACTGGAGGCTGGCAATGGTTGGGCTGGCCAGGGGCGCTGGTTTACTGACCTGTTGTACCAGGTGCTCTCTTTCACCAGCGCCGCGCCGGACCTTTTCCCGCTGCCTTTGTTGTTTGCCGTATTGGCGATGTCCTTGGCCCTGACCCGCCTGACTTACCACTATTTCCCCGAGCCGACGCTAGCCTGCTGTTTCGTGCCCTTGCCCCTCTGGTACAACCCTTTCCTGTTGCAGAACCTGTCGTATCAATACGACGGGCCCGGTATGGCGCTGAGTCTGGTGGCGGTTATTTACGCAACGACTTTGCGTAGCACATCGCCAATGCGCCAGTGGTGGGTACCGGTGGCATTGCTGGTGTTGGCGTTCGGGCTCTATCAGATCAGTTTCAATGTGTTCCTGGGGTTGGTTTGCCTGGACCTGTTCAGGGCCGCATGCAGACCGCTGCCATGGCGCCAGTGGTGGGCCATGCTGGGTAGCAGGTTGGCTCAACTTGGCTTGGCCATTTTTATTTACTTCGTCATGACCCTCTCGTCCATAAGGACGGAGCGGACCGCATTGCTGAACTGGAAAGCTGATCCACTCGGACAGATTGGCTTCAATATCGAAATAGTCCTGGAGAAAATTGCGCTGTTGTTCCACGGTGGATACGCCTGGATTTTTGCCGTGTTGGCGTTGTGTTCGCTAATCGGCGCCTTACGCTTGGGACGGCGAATACTCAATCGTGAAGAGCCGTGGTGGAAAACAGTCGTCTTGAGTCTTTCCTGCTTACTGACACTGTGCCTGTTGGTTTTATTGGTACCTGGTATCACCTTGCTTTTTCGCGATTTCAATGAAGGCGCCCGCACCCTGATGGGGTTCGGGGTGCTATTGATATTGCTGTTTTATCTGGCTTACGTGGCACTGGCTCCGATTCACCGTCGACTGCCGCTGCTGCTGGTCATTCCGATTCTGGCAACGCTTTCGTTGTCCTTCGCCTACGGCCGGGTCCTGACCTTGGAAAAAACCTTCGTCAACGGTGCGCTCTACAGTTTGAGCTATGACATTACTTCGCGCCGAGAGCTGTACAAAGCCAAGCGGATCTATATGTCGCTTACCTATTCATCCCACTGGCTGGTCAGCGCTTGCGGCTCGTTCGAACAGCTGCCGGTTCTGCATTACCTGCTTAACATCGACTACTTCATTCTTCCGGAAAGCCCACCGTTCATGGGCATCACTAACGTGGTGATCGAACGCGAGCGGCGCAACGCGACCCGTGTCGGTTACCAGGGATACACCCCTCTTGTGGACAACCAGTATTACCGGATCTATCTGCTCGGCGATTATGGCTTCATCGTCATGAAGGAACCGTCGCGGCTCAGACCCCCCAGCTGCAATGAGCACGATGTGAAGCGATAGAACACCTGTTAGTTCTTACAGTAGACCCCGTATCGATGGGTCCCTAGATTAAGTATCGCCTGAAGCACCGACCCGGTTGGGGGCAAGGTATGAACGCGATATGGAAAAGTTTTTTTACCTACTCACTGGTTGGGCTGGCCAATACGCTGATCCATTGGCAGATCTTTTTCGTCCTGCGCGTGGGCGTCGGCCTTGATCAGGCGACGAGCAATTTTTTTGCGTTTTGCGTGGCGGCTTCATTCTCTTTTTATGTCAATGCGCTCTATACCTTCGAGGCGAAGCATTCAGCGTCGCGCCATGTGCTTTTTCTCAGCATGATGGGCGTGCTCAGTTTTATCGTGGGTCATCTGGGGGATCACTGGCAGCTCCACGGCCTCCTGACCGTCGCGGTCTTTTCGTTGATGAGTTTGGTGATTGGTTTTCTGTTTTCACGGTTTGTGATGTTTCGCGGGCATCGTGAATGAAGGCTTTGCGCGCTGACTTACTCAAACCTCCTAGCCGGTTTATTGACTGCTCCGCTTTGGTAGTCGTGACTGTCTTTGCGCTGGTCATACGTTTTCATGGAATCACAGTGCCTGCAGTTTGGCTTGACGAGGCTTTCAGCATTTTGCTCGCAAGGTACGAGCCTTGGGATATTTGGTCCGTTACGGCACGCGATGTTCATCCACCTCTTTATTATCTTGTGTTGCATTACTGGATCACTATGTTCGGTGATGGTGTCTTGGCCGTAAGGTCGCTCAGTGCGATCGCTGACGTTGGCACAATCTTGCTGAGCATAAGATTGATGAGTTTGGTTGCCTCCCGAAGAGCAACCTGGATCGCTGCACTATTATTGGCGCTGCTCCCTATTTCTGTTCGTTACAGTCAGGAAGTGCGTATGTACTCGTTACTTGGGTTTTGGTTGATGGGCGCAACCGTAGCCCTGATGTATTGGGTCAAGGAGCGAGAGAAAGTACGGTTTCAGGTCACTTATGTATTATTGATGACAGCAGCTTTCTATACTCATTATTTGGCAGCGCTGTGTGTGCTTGTTCATTGGTTCTATTGATGGTGGGGGCGTTTGGGCGTTTCTCAGACTGCCCTGCTGGTGCGGGCCTGGCTTTTGGTCAACGTTGCAATCGTCATATTGTTCGTACCTTGGCTCCCTAATTTTATTGAGCATTGGACAGTTAAGCCGGGGTGGATCCCACCTGTCACGGAGCAGGCCGTGTTGAGTCTCGTTTGGCAGTTAATTGCCATGGGTGCATGGCGGGCACAGTCGATATTTTTGCGCGTGGTTCCCTTGGGAATAGTTATTACGTGCGCGGTAGGAGTGATTTGGAAAGATAGCAGCCAGCATCGTTACAGTGGTTTATTGGTCGGTTATTTTTTTATCCCTGCTATCGTTCTTGGTCTGATCTCACTGGCAGTTCCGTTGTTTGTTCCTCGCTATCTGGTATTCGCAGCAGTCGGACTTCCTATCGTTGTAGCCGTTGCTCTGGATAAATGGGTGCGACGTCCCGTCGTTCTGGCCTTGGCTATAATGGCAATTGAAATGCAGGGGGTACAGTCGGTATATCGACAAACGGATGATTTGAATGGAACCGATTTACGCCGGGATTTTAGGCTCGACGTGCTGGCACGAGAGCTGGAGCGATGGGTGCGGCCAGGTGACGAAATCGTATTTGAGTCGTTATTTTGGTACCTGCCATTCGAATATTACAATCGGACAGCGATACAGCCGAGACTTCAAATACGTTCGCCGCTTGATACTTTTCTGGCAGTTGCTGATCGCGGTGGTTATGCCGTGATTCCCGAAAGTCTGAAGTGGATCTATTTTGACGATCCAGAGATTCTGAAATGTTATGCGCACAGGGTTTGGTGGGTGACGGTTAAGTCTTCGTCGAACGCCAAGGGTTTATCCGCAGAAGATTGGGAGCAAACATTCACTTTTATTAAGGGAGAGATGGCCGTTTCTCTGTTTACTCTAAAAGTAAAAGCTGCACCGACTCATACCTGTCCACCCGTGAAATCTTAACCGAACAACCCCTGCGCAACCTGTGGCGAGGAGCAAGCCTCCACGCCACAAAAGCCAGTGCGTGCCAGCAAGTACCAACGGTTACGCAGCCACCATTTCCCCCGGCTCAAAACTGTCCGCCCGCGCCATCTGCCACATCCGCGAATAAAACGCCCCATTGACCTCACCCGTCAGCAATTCCCCCGGCTTCAGAAACACATGCAACTGAGAAAACAACTTCACCTCGGTGGCCGACATCCGCCGCACCAGATGCTTGGGCTGCAATTGCGACGGATGCTCGAGCCCGGCGGCGGCGAGCATTTCGGCCAGGGCCTTGAGGGTGTTGCGGTGGAAGTTGTAGACCCGCTGGGCCTTGTCCGGGACGACCAGGGCGCGTTGGCGCAGGGTGTCCTGGGTGGCGACGCCGGTGGGGCATTTGTTGGTGTGGCAGCTTTGGGACTGGATGCAGCCGATGGCAAACATGAAGCCGCGCGCGGCGTTGGCCCAGTCGGCGCCGATGGCCAGGACGCTGGCGATGTCGAAGGCGCTGACGATCTTGCCGCTGGCGCCGAGCTTGATCTTGTCCCGCAGGTTCAGGCCCACCAGGGTGTTGTGTACGAACAGCAGGCCTTCGCGCAGCGGCACGCCGATGTGGTCGGTGAACTCCACCGGCGCTGCGCCCGTGCCGCCTTCCTTGCCGTCGACCACGATGAAGTCTGGCAGGATCCCGGTTTCCAGCATGGCCTTGGCGATACCCATGAATTCCCAGGGATGGCCCAGGCAGAACTTGAAGCCCACCGGTTTGCCGCCGGACAGCTCACGCAGTTGCTGGACGAACTGCATCAGTTCGATCGGCGTGGAAAACGCGCTATGGCGAGACGGTGAAACACAATCCTCGCCCATGAGGATGCCACGGGTCTCGGCGATTTCCCGGGTGACCTTGTGCTTGGGCAGGATGCCGCCGTGGCCGGGTTTGGCGCCCTGGCTCATCTTGATTTCGATCATCCGCACCTGCGGGTTCTGCGCCTGGGCGGCGAAGCGCTCCGGGTCGAAGCGCCCGTCGCTGGTGCGGCAGCCGAAGTAGCCGCTGCCCAGCTCCCAGGTCAGGTCGCCGCCGTGTTCACGGTGGTAGGGGCTGATGCTGCCTTCACCGGTGTCGTGGGCGAAGTTGCCCAGCTTGGCGCCCTGGTTCAGTGCCCGGATCGCGTTGGCGCTCAGGGAGCCGAAGCTCATGGCCGAGATGTTGAATACCGACGCCGAGTACGGCTGGGTGCACTGCGGGCCGCCGACCGTTACGCGAAAACCGCTGGGGTCGCTCAACGGGGCCGGGCGCATGGAATGGCCGATGAATTCGAAGCCGGTCTGGTAGACGTCGATCAAGGTGCCGAATGGTTTATCGGCGCTTTCGTTCTTGGCCCGGGAATACACCAGCGAACGCTGGGCCCGGGAGAAGGGCAGGGCGTCGCTGTCGGATTCGAGCAGGTATTGGCGGATCTCCGGGCGGATGCCTTCCACCAGGTAACGGATATTGCCCAGGATCGGATAGTTGCGCCGCACGGCGTGACGGCTTTGCAACAGGTCGAACAACCCCAGCAGGCTCAACAGCCCGGTCACCAGCGTGATCGGCCAGAGCCAGTCGTGTTGCAGGAACGGCAGGCTGGCGAGGGTGAAGATGACACAGCCAGCAAAGAAGGCGTAACGACTCAGCAGAGACAGGCTCATACGGTTTCCTTGGGGGTGAGCGATGGGCGAGGCGGTGGAGGCATTCTGCGCTGACAGCGAAACGGCGGGCAACCCTATGGCGAGGGGATTGTCATGGGAGCAAGGCTGTGGGAGCAAAGCTTGCTCGCGATACAGGCGCCTCGGTTTCTGAAGTACCGAGTCGTCCCCATCGCGGGCAAGCCTTGCTCCCACAGCTTCTACAGTGTTCTCACCCCAGGTGTGGCTCAGCTCGCCTGCTTCATCTGCCGCACCGGCAATTCCACGCGGAAGGTGGTGCCGACGCCGACTTCACTGCGTACCGTGATCTCGCCGTTGTGTTTTTTCACGATGCCGTAGGACAACGACAGCCCCAGCCCTGTGCCCTGGCCGATGGGTTTGGTGGTGAAGAACGGGTCGAAGATTTTCTGCAAGGTTTCGGGGGGGATGCCCGAGCCATTGTCGGCCACCTCGATCCACACGGTGTCACCTTCCACGCCGTTGCGCAGGGTGATGGTGCCGCGTTCGGGGCCGATGGCCTGGGCGGCGTTGACGATCAGGTTCATGATCACCTGGTTGATCTGCGAGGGCAGGCATTCCACTTCCGGCAGCGGCGTGTACTCCTTGACCACGTCGGCCTTGTACTTGATTTCATTGGCGACGATGTTCAACGTCGAATCCATGCCCTGCTGTAAATTGGCCATCTGCCATTCCTGGCTGGAATCGACGCGGGAGAAGTCCTTCAGGTCCTTGACGATCTGCCCGACGCGGCCGATGCCATCCTTGGATTCCTTGATCAGCAAGGGAATGTCCTCGACCAGGAAATCCAGCTCCACCTGTTCGCGCAGCTTTCTCAAGTTCACCACCAGTTCCGGCGAGGCGATGGCTTCCTCGGCACTGCCGTAGGCGCTGAGCATTTCCTGGAGTTTGCCGAAGTAGCCGTCCAAGGCCCCCAGGTTGGAAGAAATGAAGCCGATCGGGTTGTTGATTTCGTGGGCCACCCCGGCTGCCAACTGACCCAGCGAGGCAAGTTTTTCCGACTGCACCAGTTGGGTTTCCAGCATCTTGCGTTCGTCGATTTCCATTTGCAGCAGCTCGCTGGCCTGTTTGAACGCCAGGGTCCGTTGTTCCACCAGGTCTTCGAGCTTGTTCATTTTCAATTGGGCGCGAGAGGTCATTTCCCATTTGGTGGTCAGGGTATTGGCCATCTGCTGGACTTCGATGTTATCGAAGGGTTTTTTCAGGATCAGCAACCGGTCGTGGCCGTTGAGACGGTCGAGCAGTTCATCCCAGGAATAATCCGAATACGCCGTGCAGACCACCACCTGCAACTGCGGGTCGCGCTTCCAGAGTTCTTCGATGGTCTTGGCGCCATCCCAGCCTTCGGGCATACGCATGTCGACAAACGCCAGGGCATAAGGGCGCTCTTTCGCTGCCGCCTCCAGCAATTTGTTCAGGCCTTCCTGCCCGCCATAGGCCGAGTCGAGTTCGAACACGGTGGCGGCAGGTTTCGGTGCTTCGCCGAACAATGCGCTTTCCATGTCCAGCAAGTCGGCGTTGCTGTCATCCTCCGGGGTGAGGATCTTGCGGAAATCTTCATGAATGGCGGGCGTATCGTCGATCAGCAGGATGCGGCGGTTACTCATGCTATTCATGGCTCACCTTCTGCGAGTTTCAGGGGCACCTGGAGTTGGAACGTTGCCCCCTTTCCAGGCCCCTCACTGTGGGCGGTGAGGTGGCCGTTCATTTCAATGGCCGCCAGTGCGCAGCTGTGCAGGCCAAAACCGTGGCCTTCCTTACGCGTGGTAAAACCGTGGGCGAAGATGCGCGTCATGTTTTCCTCCGGGATACCTTCGCCTTCGTCCTTGACGCTGATTTGCAAGGTCTCGCCATCGATGACGGCGGCCTTCAGGGTCATGTTCCGCGCATGATTGGAAACCCCAGCCATGGCGTATTTGGCATTACTGATCAGGTTGATCAGGATCAACAGCAAGCGGTGTTTGTCGCCCATGATCCGCGGCACCTCGCCGTATTCCTTGATCACCGTAACATGGTGGCGGGTCAGGGCGCCCGAGTTCATGCGCAAGGCATCTTCGAGCAGTTCACTGACCAACAAGGGTTCCAGCAGGCTGTTGGCCCCGGCATAGGATTGCTGGGTGGAGACGATGTCCTTGATGTGGTCCACGCTCTTGCTCAACTGGGCCAGTTCGTCGGTCAGGCCCTGCTGCTCGAGGGCGATAGCCTCGACCAGTTGGTTGAGGTAGCCGGGCAGCAACTTGCCTTTCTCGTCCTGGGTGAGGAAGTGGCCGAGGTCATCGGCGTGTTCGTTGATCAGTTGCATCGCCTTGCCCAGCCCCAAGGCCTTGCTGCTGCGCAGTTTGCGGCTGACCAGGTCGGCGGAGATGTTCACGCTGTTGAGGACGTTGCCGACGTTGTGCAGCACGTTGGTGGCGATTTCCGCCATGCCGGCCTGGCGGGCGGTGTCCATCAATTCGCTCTGGGTGTCCTTGAGCTGGCGGGTGCGTTCTTCGACCCGTTGTTCCAGCTCATCGTTGGCGGTTTGCAGGGCATTGTTGACCCTTTTGATCTCGGCGAAGCTGCGTACCAGGCGGATCGCCAGCCAGATCAGTATCAATACCAGGACCGTGGCGAACACCAGCAGGTAGACGTGGTTACGCTCGTACTTGGCCGCGGCTTTGCTCTGGTCCTTCTCCAGCAGGTCGGTAATGGTGTCCAGGCGATTGGCCAAGGGGACCGCTTCGATGCCCTGCAACAACTCATTGACCCGTGGTTGTTCGCGCAGGATCAGCGCGATGTGCCTGCTCAGGATGTCAACGGGGCCTTGCAGCCCCTGCGGCATGCGTTCCTTGTTGACGTCCAGCCTGTTCAGGCCCAGCAGCACCTCGGCAGCCACCTCCGGGGTGCTGAGCTGGGCGAATTCCATGCTGCTGAGCAACAGGTCGTAGGTGTCGATGGCGACGCTTTGCAGCTGCAGCCGCTCGGTGTCGTTCAGCCGGGCGAATTGCGCCTGGATGTCGTCCTCTGCCGTGGGCAGGAAGGCCATGGAGTTGCGCAGCACCGCGTTGTGGGATTTGAACTGCTCCACCAGTCGGGTTTTTTCCTTGATCGCCTTGAGGTACTCGTCACGTTGGGCTTCCCATAGGGACGACTTGTGGCGCCCGGGCTCCGATTCGATGGCGTCGAGACGCTGCCACAGGCGTGTCATTTCATGCAGGGGCGAAACCAGGGGATCGTAGTCGTGGGTCAGGGCGATCCGCGACTTGAGCACCTCGTTGTCCCAGATGGCGTCTTGCTGCTTGAGCTGGCGGATCAGGTCCCGGGACTCAATGTACGAGGCGGCCTGCTGGGCTCCTGAATTGATGTACATGAACAGCAGGACTGAAGCCAGCAACAGGCCGATGAACGCAAGACCGAGGCGACGGAGAGTTGTCATAGAGGCTTGCCCCCCGATTCACCGGTCAGCGTCTTGAGAAACTCGACGATCAGGGTCGTATCGTTCTTGAGCGGCTCACGCCCCAGTTGGTACTTGAACATCACCTCCACCGCATGTTCCAGGGTCGGCGCCGACGCATCGTGGAAATACGGCGCGGTGACGGCCACGTTGCGCAGGCTGGGCACCTTGAAAACCTGGCGGTCCGCTTCATCGCCAGTGATGTTGAAGCGTCCTTCGTCGGCTCGGGTGGGGTTGCCCCGGTCCTTGATGTAGTCGCCCATGACCCCGAACTTCTGGAACATGTTGCCGCCGATGTTCACGCCTTGATGGCAAGCGATACAGCCGTACTCCTTGAAACGCTGGTAACCGAACTTCTCCCGGGGCGTGAGGATGTCGGTATTGCCCAGCAGGTATTGGTCGAAGCGCGAATTGGGCGTCTGCAAGGTGCGCTCGTAATCCGCCAGCGCGCCTTGGATATTGGGTTTGGTCACGCCGTCGGGGTAAGCGTCCTTGAAGTCCTTGGCATAGCCTGGGTCATCGGCGATGCGCTTGACGACGGATTCCCAGGTGCTGCCCATTTCCACCGGGCTGGTCACGACCGCATGGACCTGTTCTTCCAAGGTGTCGACGCGGCCATCCCAGAACTGGTGGAAGTTCAGGCCGGCATTGAACACGGTGGGCGTATTGACTTCCACGGGCTTGCCGTCGAAGCCCAGGGAAAACGGTTTGTCGTCGGCGCCACCCTTGTCCAGGCGATGGCAACTGGCGCAGGACAGGGTGTTGTTCACCGACAGCCGTGGGTCGTTGAACAGCCGCAGCCCCAACTGGACGCGCTTGGGGTCCAGGGTCGGAATCGGGGGCAGGGGCTTGAGGGGTTCGTCCAGTGGTTCGGCGTGAGCGGTCACGCTTGATCCCACGAGCAGGCCGAGAGCCAGAATCAGTCCATGTGACGCCATGGGGATGCTTTCCTTGAAACTTTGGTTGATGACACTCAGGTGTTCACGAAAACGGGTTCTGGCGTTTTTCCCACTCGATCATCCAGTCGGCGAAGGCCTGCGGTTCCACGGCCTTGCTGAAGTAATAACCCTGGACCTCCTCGCATTGGTGTTTCTTGAGAAACTCCAATTGCTCGAGGGTCTCCACACCTTCGGCAATGATGTGCAGGTTCAGGCTCTTGCCCAGGCTGATGATGGTGCTCACCAGCTTGGCGTCGTTGCTGTCGATGCTCAGGTCACCGACGAACGACTGGTCGATCTTCAACACATCCACCGGAAATTTCTGCAGGTAGCTCAGGCTCGAATAGCCGGTGCCGAAGTCGTCGATGGCCAGGCGTATCCCCAGTTGCTTGATGGCCTTGAGGATGGCGACCGTGGTATCGACGTTCTGCATCAGTACGCTTTCAGTGATCTCCAGTTCTAACTGTGTCGGGTCCAGGCCGGTTTCCTTGAGGGTGCGGGCAATGCCGTCGACGAAGCCGCGCTGGCGAAAATCGATGGCCGAGATGTTCACCGACAAGTACAGCGGCCGCATTCCCTGGGCTTGCCAACGGCAGGCCTGTTGGCAGGCTTCCTGAAGCACCCATTGGCTCAGCGGAACGATCAGGCCACTGTCCTCGGCGACCGGAATGAAATCCGACGGATAGACCAGGCCATGATCCGGCCTGTTCCAGCGTACCAGTGCCTCGACCCCCACCACCTTGCCGCTCTTGAGGTCGAGCTTGGGTTGGTAATGCAACACGAATTCCTTGCGTTGCAGGCCCAGGCGCAGGCCGGATTCGATGGTCTGCTGCTGCCGCGCCCGGCGGTTCATGTCTTCGGTGAAGAAACGGTAGTCGTTGGGCCCGGTTTCCTTGACGTTGCGCATCGCCGTCTCGGCTTTCTTGATCAGCGCCACGGCGTCGAAACCGTCGGTTGGGTACACGCTGATGCCCAGGCTGGCGGTGACGCTCAGGTCATGGCCGTCAATGGGCTGCGGGGTGCTGATGGCCGCCAGCAGTTTTTCGGCCACGCCTTTGGTTTGCTGCGCGTCGACGATGTCCCCCGCGATTACCACGAATTCATCCGAGCCGTAGCGGAACACCGAATCGGATTCACGCACCACGGTTGCCAGCCCCCGGGCCACCCGCTTGAGCATTTCGTCGCCCACCGGATGTCCCAGCGCGTTATTGACGCGCTTGAAACGGTCCAGGCCGATGAACATCACCGCCAGTTGCCGGTCATGTCGGCGACACTGCGCCATTGCCTGGGTCAGGCGATCGCCGAGCAACATGCTGTTGGGCAGCTCGGTGAGCACGTCGTACTGCAACAAGTGAGACACCTTGAGCAGTTCCTGGACCCGCTCTTCAATCGTGCGCTCCAGGCTGCGCATTTTCCTCGCGGCATCCTGGGCCAGTTGCCATTTCCAGGTCATGGCGCTGGCCATCTGACGGATTTCCAGGGTGTCGAAGGGTTTCTTGAGGATCAGCAGTTGGTCGTCGAACTCGATCCGTTCGGACATGGTTTCCCAGGAATAATCCGAGAACGCCGTGCACAGGGCGATTTGCAGGCGCGGGTCGGCTTTCCACAGTTGCTCGATGGTTTGCAGGCCGTCCCAGCCCGGGGGCATGCGCATGTCGGCGAACACCAGCGCATAGGGCTGGCCTTCGGCCTGGGCGCGCTTGACCAGTTCCAGCGCTTCTTCACCCTGATAGGCCGAGTCGATCTGGAATTGCAGCCGGTTGACCTGCGGGGTGCCGAACAGCAGGCTCTCGGTGTCGTCCAGTGAGTCATCGCTGCCGGCGCTGGGGCTGAGGATCTTGCGAAAGTCCTGATGGATTGCCGGCGTATCGTCCACCACCAGGATCCGCCGGTTGGCAGGGACCGACATGGGGTTCATGGATTGCTCTCCGATAGCTGGCTCGCAGGTCGAGTCCAGTGGTCCGTCGCCGGAACGATGGTGCCGGCTTTGAGCAGTTCGGCGGCCTGGCCGCTGTCGACCACGGTACTGAAGTAATGCCCCTGGGCCTGCATCGCTCCGCCACTGGACATCAGCGTAGTGCGCTGGTCCTGGGTCTCGACGCCCTCGGCGATGATTCCGATGCCCACGTCCCGGGCGAAGTTGATGATCGCCCGCAGCGTCGTGGCGTTCTCGGGGTCGGCGTTGGCGCTGTCGAGGAAACGCTGGGCGAGCTTGAGGTGGTTGACCCGGTAGGTCTTGAGGTAATCGAACGAGGAGTACTCGGTGCCGAAGTCATCGATGGCGATCTGCACGCCCAATTCGCAGAGGCGTGGCAAGACGTCGTTGTGGGTCCACTTGGTCTGGGCGAGGGTGGCTTCGGTGACGTCGAAGCGCAGGTCCCAGGGCGCCAGTTCCCAGCGCGCGGTGGTGCGCAGCACATCGTAGATCAGTTCCGGGCCGGTCTTGAGTTGGGTCAGGGACAGGTCGATGGCGATCACCGGGGGCGCCATGCCCTGGTCGCGCCACTGGCGCATCTGTTGGCAGGCCTGGTCCAGCACCCAATGCCCCAGGCCAATGATGATCCCGGTCTTCTCGGCGGCCGGCATGAAGGCCGCCGGCTCCAGCCAGCCACGTTCGGGGTGGTTCCAGCGCACTTGCACGCCCATGCCGAGGATCTTGCCGGTGCCAAGGTCGACTTCCGGCAGATAGTGCAGGTGCAGCTCGTTGTTTTCGACCGCTTGGCGCAGGTCGTTGGCGAGGGCGACCCGGTCGGTAACCTCCTGATTGATCTCCTCGTTATGGAAATGGTACTGGTTGCGGCCCTTTTCCTTGGAACGGTACAGGGCCATGTCGGACTGCGCCATCAGGCTGTCGGCACTCAGGCTCTGCGGGGTGTACAGGGCGATGCCAATGCTCACCGAGATCCGCACATCGTTGCCGTCCAGGGAGTACGGCGCCACGAGGGCATCGCGGATCTTGGCCGCCAGCGCGGCGCAGTGGGTCGCTTCATGGACGTCCAGTTGCAGCAGGGCGAATTCATCGCCGCCCAGGCGCGCCACCACGTCGTTTTCCCGGGTACAGGCCTTGATCCGGGCGGCGACTTCCTGCAACAGCAGGTCACCGATGGGGTGGCCCAAGGTATCGTTGATCCGTTTGAAGTGGTCCAGGTCCAGGTAGAACATGGCAAACGGCGCCGCTCCCCGACGAGCGGCGGCGAAGGCCTGGTGCAGGCGCTCGATCACCGTGGCACGGTTGGCCAGCCCGGTCAGGCCGTCGGTGCGGGCCAGCAGGGCGATCTTCTCTTCGGCCAGCTTGCGCTCGGTGATGTCGAGGATGATGCCTTCCACTTCCAGCAACAGGCCCTGATCGTTGCGCACCGGTATGTAGCGGTTCTCCACCCAGCGGAACGTGTCGTCGCCGGTGCGCATGCGAAACTCGATGGAAGCCCCCGCGGTGTCGCGGTCCAGGACGCGGACCATGGCCTCATGGACTTTGTCCTGGTCGTCGGGGTGGATCAGGGTTTGCGCCCAATCCGGCGCGTTGGTCAGTTGCGCCGCGGAATGACCGAACTTGGTGATGTTGTGGGAGATGTACATCAATGGAAACGGCGGCTCGCCCCGCAGGCGATAGAGAATGGTCGGGCTGTTTTGCACGATGATGTTGGCGTCGGCCAGTTCCCGGGTGCGCTCCTCGACCGCGCGTTCGAGCATGTCCATTTTCAGCGCCGCGTCCTCGGTCATCTGCCATTTGACGGTCAAGGTACTGGCCATCTGGCGGATCTCGATGGCGTCGAAGGGCTTTTTCAGGATGAGCAAGCGGTCGCCCAGGTCCAGGCGATCGGCGATGTCTTCCCAGGAATAATCCGAGTAAGCCGTGCACAGGGCCACTTGCAGCTTGGGGTCGGCGCGCCACAGCCGTTCGATGGTTTCCAGGCCGTCCCAGCCCGGCGGCATGCGCATGTCGATGAACGCCATGGCGAAGGGCTGCCCCTGGGCCAGTGCCGTTTCGACCTTGTTCAAGGCTTCCATGCCCTGGAACGCCGATTCGAGCACGAAACTGGTGCTGGCGACGGCCACCGGCGCGCCGAACAGGGCCTCTTCAGCGCTGCTCAGGTTGTCTTCGGCGTTCATCTGGGGGCTGAGGATCTTGCGAAAATCCTCATGGATGGTCGGGGTGTCATCGACGATCAGGATCCGCCGATTGGTTTTATCCAACGGCAGGCTCATGGCCGTGCACCGTCTTGATGCGGACTATAGAACCCTGGAAACATCTGATATCCCTTTCGCTGGCATGAGTATTCGGCCTGTACATGGCCCTTCATGGGGTACAGCATAGCTGTCTGATCGGGATGCGCTCGTGCACTGATGGCAAATGTGTCTAAATTTTCGCAATCTACTAGCCTGTATTTTGGGGCTAAGGTAGAACGGTTGTCGTGAATTAGGAGGGGGTTTCAAATGGAAGATCAATCGCCGGACGTTCCGGTAAAGAAGCCGACGGTGCTGCTGGTCGATGACGAAGAGTCGATTCTCAATAGCCTGCGTCGGCTATTGCGCAGTCAGCCATACGAAATCCTGCTGGCCGACAGTGGTGCCAAGGCCCTGGAAATCCTCAAGGAACGGCCGGTCGACCTGGTGATGACCGACGCGCGTATGCCGAACATGGATGGCGCCACGCTGCTGGCCGAGATCCGCAAGTTGTATCCATCGACCTTGCGCATCCTGCTCACCGGTTATGCCGATGTGGACATGATGACCAAGGCCATCAACGAGGGGCAGCTTTATCGCTACCTCAGCAAGCCCTGGAACGATGAGGAATTGGTGCAGGCCCTGCGCCAGGCCCTGGCTCACCAGCATTCCGAAAGCGAGCGCCAGCGCCTCGAAGCGCTGAATCGCGAGCAGAACCAGCAACTCAAGACCCTTAACGCCACCCTGGAAAAACGCGTGGCGTCGCGCACCTCCGAGTTGCAGCAGACCGCCGACATGCTCGACCTGGCCTATGACGAGCTCAAGCGCAGTTATGTGACCAGCACCGAGGTGTTTTCGCTGATCGCCAACCTGCGCCTGCCCAAGGCCAAGCAGACCAACCGGCAGATCATCGAGTTGATCAGGGTCTACAGCCGGCTGCATTTCCTCGATGAGTCCACCGACCGCGACCTGACCATGGCCGCGGCGCTCTACAACATCGGTAAGCTGAGCTGGACCGACAACATGATGGTCACGCCCGCCGACATGCTGCACCACACTGAGCTCGAGCTGTTCCGCGCCTATCCGAAGCAGAGCGAATCGCTGCTGATGACCCTGGACCCTATGAAGGACGCAGCGCGGATCATTCGCCACCACCAGGAGCGTTGGGACGGCAGCGGTTTTCCCGAGCACCTAAAGGGCGATGCCATTCCGTTCGGTTCGCGGCTGTTGAAACTGGCGGTGGACTTCATCGAGCTGCAACGTGGCTTGATCCTCGAACGGCAGATGAACAGTGACGAAGCGCTGGTCTACATCCGCAAATACGCCGGCAAGCTATACGACCCGGACATGATCGAGGACTTCATCAAGGCCTGTGGCGAATACCTGGAAGACGTGACCTTGTCGGACCCGACGGTGAAGGTCATGAATACCCGGGAACTGGCGGCGGGCATGATCCTGGCGCGTAACCTCAACGCCGACAACGGCATGCTGTTGCTCAACGCCGGCAAGGTCCTGAGCGCTCCACTGGTGGAAAAACTCATCGCCTTCGAAGCGATGGAGGGGGCCCGGTACAGCGTGTTCGTCAAAATCCCCGAGGAGGCCGACCCTTCGGTGCCGAAGCCGATTTTGGGGTGACAGACCTCTAGCGGTCACTGCGATTCCTTGTGGGAGCGAGCCTGCTCGCGATGGCGGCGTATCAGTTAAAAAAGAAATCGACTGACACTCCGTCATCGCGAGCAGGCTCGCTCCCACAGGGGGCTGTGCCTGTGCCGAAACGGGTGCCAGGCTTTTCTCCCTCCGTCCTGGTCTGTAATCTCCCCGCCATTTCCCCGCCCAAGGCTTTGATCTCCCATGACCACTCCCCTCATCCGTATCGCCGCCGCCCTGCTGCTCGGGTCGGACGGGCGAACCTTGCTGGTGCGCAAGCGCGGCACCCGGGCCTTCATGCAGCCGGGCGGCAAGATCGAGGCCCATGAGCAGCCGGTGCAGGCGCTGGCCCGTGAATTGGAAGAGGAGCTTGGCTTACAGATCGACCCGGCACAGGCCCGACACCTGGGTGTGTTCAGCGCTCCGGCGGCCAACGAACCGGGGTTCGTCGTGCAGGCCGAGGTGTTTTTGCTACGCATCGACGCGCCGGTTTCGCCGGCTGCCGAGATTGAAGAGATTTGCTGGATCGACCCGGCCGGTGACAATGATCTTGTGCTGGCACCGTTGACAGGCGAGGTGATCCTGCCGTTTTATCGAGCGACACATCTCGCCACCTGCTGATTCACGCCTCAAGGACTGATGCTCATGATTCCACTGCCGGACCTGTTGATTTTCGCCGCCGCCGCGTTGCTGATGGTACTGACGCCTGGCCCGAACATGATTTACCTGATCTCCCGTTCGATCTGCCAGGGCCGCAAGGCCGGCGTCACCTCCCTGCTGGGAGTGGTGGCGGGGTTCTTCGTGCACATGTTCGCCGCCGCCGCCGGGTTGACGGCGGTGTTCCTGGCGGTGCCCGTGGCCTATGAGTTGTTGAAATGGGCCGGTGCGCTGTACCTGTTGTGGCTGGCCTGGCAGGCCGTGAAGCCCGGCGCGCGTTCGCCCTTCGAGGCCCAGCAATTGCCCGCGGACTCGACGCGCAAGTTGATCACCATGGGGTTTCTCACCAGCGCGCTGAATCCCAAGATCGCGGTGTTCTATCTGTCGGTGTTCCCGCAGTTCATCAGCCCGGAACACGGTTCACTGTTCACCCAGAGCATTGTCCTGGGGCTGACCCAGATCAGCGTCAGTTTCAGCGTCAACCTGTTGATTGCCCTGTTCGCTGCCGGCATTGCCTCGTGGTTCGTCCACAACCCGACCTGGCTGGCGGCGCAGCGTTACTTCATGGGGTTTGTGCTCGGTGCGCTGGCGTTGCGCCTGATGTTTGAGCAACGGCGTTCGGCGTGAGCATCCGACGGTTGCGGGCCGGCGATGCCCAGGTGTATCGCCAACTGATGCTCCAGGCGTACGCCCTGCATCCGCAGGCCTTCACCTCCAGCGTCAACGAGCGGGCGAAGTTGCCCATCAACTGGTGGGAATCGCGCCTGGGCAGCCGGTTCGATGTGCTGCTGGGGGCGTTTGTCGAGCAAGCGTTGGTCGGCATCGTCGGCCTGGCCCTGGAGCCCCGGGAAAAAGCCCGGCACAAGGCGTTGCTGTTCGGCATGTACGTCGCCGATGAGCATCGCCATCGCGGGCTCGGCTACCAACTGGTGCAGGCCGCCCTCGACGAAGCCCGGCGCTATCCCTTTCTGCGCCTGGTGCAACTGACCGTCACCGCCGGCAACGACCCGGCGGTCAAGCTCTACCAGCGCTGCGGCTTCGTCCTGTACGGCCTCGAGCCAATGGCGATCCGCGTGGACGACCAATACCTGGACAAAATCCACATGTGGCTCGAACTTTGAGCTGACCACTGATTTGAGGGATGGAGCTTTTGTGGCGAGGGAGCTTGCTCCCGCTGGGCTGCGCAGCAGACCCGTTTTGTGGCCGCTTCGCGCCCAAGCGGGAGCAAGCTCCCTCGCCACAAAAGCAGTCAGCGCACGGCACTGACCCCATCCAATGTCGAAAACGAGGTGTCCTTGGCCGTCAGCAGAAAATCGCGCATGTACGGCGCGTCGAGCATGTCGGTTCGCACCGCCGCGTACAGCGTGGCGAACAAGCCTTTTTCCCCCAACCGCTTGGCCTTCACGTAACCCCTTGAGCTGTATTCATGCAAGGCCCAGTGCGGCATGCCGCACACGCCACGGCCGCTGGCCACCAGTTGCATCATCATCACCGTCAATTCAGAGGTGCGGACCTGGGCCGGTTCGATGTCGGCCGGTTCCAGGAAACGGGTGAAGATGTCCAGCCGGTCGCGCTCCACCGGGTAGGTGATCAGGGTTTCGCTGATCAGGTCCTCGGGCACGATATAGGGCTTGCTCGCCAGCCGATGCTGGTTGGCGACGGCGAGCATCGCTTCGTAGGTGAACAGCGGCACGTACGTGATGCCGGCCAGCTCCAGCGGGTCGGAGGTCACCACCAGGTCGAGGTCGCCCCGGGCCAGGGCCGGCAATGGAGCGAAGGCGAAGCCCGAGGCCAGGTCCAGTTCGACTTCCGGCCAGGCATCGCGGAACTGGTCGATGGTCGGCATCAACCACTGGAAGCAGCTATGGCACTCGATGGCCATGTGCAGGCGCCCGGCGGTGCCGCCAGCCAAGCGGGCGATGTCCCGTTCAGCACTGCGCAGCAACGGCAGGGCGGCATCGGCCAGTTGCAACAGGCGCAGGCCGGCGCTGGTGAAGCGCACGGGCTTGGTCTTGCGCACGAACAACTGCATGCCCAGGCGCTCTTCCAGTTCCTTGAACTGGTGGGAGAGGGCGGACTGGGTCAGGTGCAGGCGTTCGGCGGCTTCGACCAGGCTGTCGGCTTCGCGCAAGGCGTGCAGGGTCTTGAGGTGACGGAGTTCAAGCACCGTGGGCTCCATGAGTAAAACTTGTGATCAACACGAAAAGGTTGAGTTTGTCTCATGTGGGCCGTGCTGTCGACAATAGCGCCATCTTTTATAGGAGGACGCACACCATGGCCCTGGCCCACACCCTCGGTTTTCCCCGCATCGGCGCCGACCGCGAACTGAAAAAAGCCCTCGAAGCCTACTGGAAGGGCGACCTGGCCCCGGCCGCGCTGCAAGCGGTGGGACGCGAACTGCGGGCCCGGCACTGGCAATTGCAGAAAGACGCCGGCATTGACCTGCTGCCCGTCGGCGACTTTGCCTGGTACGACCAGGTGTTGGGCCATACCTTGACCCTGGGCGCCGTCCCACAACGTTTCCACGGCACCTTGAATGCCCAGGGCCGACCGACCCTCGACACCCTGTTCGCCATGGCCCGTGGCGCCACGGCCAGTTGCTGCAATGCCGACCACGGCCAGGCGCAATACGCCCAGGAGCTGACCAAGTGGTTCGACACTAACTACCACTACCTGGTCCCGGAATTTTCCGCCGACCAGACCTTCGCCCTGAGCTGGGAGCAGTTGTTCGATGAAGTGGACGAGGCCCATGCCTTGGGCCATCAGGTCAAACCGGTAATCATCGGCCCGTTGACCTACTTGTGGCTGGGCAAGGCCAAGGGTGCGGATTTCGACAAGCTCGGCCTGCTGGAGCGTCTGTTGCCGGTCTACGGGGAAATCCTCAATCGGCTCAAGGCTCAGGGCGTGGAGTGGGTGCAGATCGACGAACCGGTCCTCACCCTCGACCTGCCCCAGGCCTGGAAAAGCGCGTTCGAGCGTGCCTATCACATCCTCCAGTATTCGCCGCTGAAAAAACTGGTGGCGACTTATTTCAGTGGCCTGGAAGACAACCTCGGCCTGGCGGTGAGCCTGCCGGTGGACGGCTTGCACATCGACGCGGTGCGCGCCCCGGAACAATTGGGCCAGGTGCTGGACCGCCTGCCGACCTACAAGATTCTCTCGGTGGGCCTGGTCAATGGTCGCAACATTTGGCGCTGCGAGCTGGAACAGGCGCTGGCGCAACTGCAACCGGCCCAGGAGCGCTTTGGCGACAACCTCTGGGTCAGCACTTCGTGCTCGCTGTTGCACAGCCCGGTGGACCTGGAGCGCGAAGACCGGCTCGATCCGGAACTCAAAAGCTGGCTGGCCTTTGCCGTGCAGAAGTGCGGTGAGGTGGCGGTGTTGCGCGATGCGCTCAACGATCCACAGGCCCCGGGTGTACAGCAGGCCCTGGCCGTCAGCCGTGACGTGCAGACCGGTCGCGCCAGCTCGACGCGCATTCATAAAGCCGAGGTTCAGGCGCGCCTGGCGGCCATCGGGCCACAGGACAGCCAGCGGTGTTCGCCGTTTGCCAAGCGCATCGAGGAGCAGCGTGCCCGACTGAAACTGCCCCCTTTTCCCACCACCACCATCGGCTCCTTCCCGCAGACCCCGGCGATCCGCCTGGCGCGTCAGGCTTATAAGCAAGGCAAGCTGTCGGCCAACGATTATCAGGATGCCATGCATACCGAGATCCGCCATGCCGTGCAGATCCAGGAACGCCTGGGCCTGGATGTGCTGGTGCACGGTGAAGCCGAGCGCAACGACATGGTGGAATACTTCGCCGAGCAACTGGACGGCTACGCCTTCACCCGTTTCGGCTGGGTGCAGAGCTATGGCTCGCGTTGCGTGAAGCCGGCGATCATTTATGGAGACGTCAGCCGACCGAATGCCATGACCGTCGACTGGATCCGCTACGCGCAAAGCCTGACCGACAAGGTCATGAAAGGCATGCTCACCGGTCCCGTGACCATGCTGATGTGGTCGTTCCCCCGCGAAGACGTGTCGCGCCAGGTCCAGGCCCGACAACTGGCCCTGGCCCTGCGCGACGAAGTGCTGGACCTGGAAAAGGCCGGGATCAAGATCGTGCAGATCGACGAGGCGGCGTTCCGCGAAGGTCTGCCTTTGCGTCGCGGGCAATGGCAGGCGTACCTGGACTGGGCCGTGGAGGCCTTCCGCTTGAGCGCATCGGGCGTGGGCGACGAAACCCAGATCCATACCCACATGTGCTATAGCGAATTCAACGACGTGATCCAGGCCATCGCCGACATGGACGCCGATGTCATCACCATCGAAACCTCGCGCTCGGACATGGAACTGCTCGACGCGTTCGAGGCCTTCGACTACCCCAATGACATCGGTCCGGGCGTCTACGACATCCACTCGCCACGGGTGCCGGACACCGCCGAGATGATCGCGCTGATGAGCAAGGCAGTGAAACGAATCGCGCCTGAGCGGCTGTGGGTCAACCCTGACTGCGGGCTGAAAACCCGGGGTTGGCCGGAGACGGAAGCGGCGTTGGTGAACATGGTGGCGGCGGCGCGGCAGTTGCGTAGCCAGTTGGCCTGAAACCGGTACCTTGAGCCGGGACTTGTGGGAGCAAAGCTTGCTCGCGATGAAGCCAACGCGATCTCTCTGGAATCGAGGTGCCTGTATCGCGAGCAAGCTTTGCCCCCACAGATACATCCTTTCCCACAGATACATCCTTTGCGCAGGCAACCACTCGGCAATCTTCATCAAACTGTCACGCAACTGTGGCAGCGCGCTTGAACAAACTTCATCAGACTCGCGCTCTACTGGGGTTCTGCGTTTCGGTGTTTCTTCATGCGTGTATTCATTTTCCTGGCCGCGTTGTTTTTCGGCCTGCCGTCGATGGCGGCGTCTCGTTGTGATGTCAATGTTGCGACCCAACGGGTCGATCTGGATCAGGTGAGCCTGGCCTACCAGAGCGTTGGCCGTGCTTCCGATCCGGCATTGCTGCTGGTGATGGGCCTGGGCGGGCAGTTGATCCATTGGCCGGATGAAGTGGTGGTCGCCTTGTGCGAGCAAGGTTTCCGGGTGATCCGCTACGACAACCGCGACGTCGGCCTGTCCACCTGGCGCCAAGCGCCCGGCAGCGCCAACCTGACCTTCGAAGCCCTGCGTTACAAGCTCGGCTTGCCCGTGGCCGCGCCTTATACCTTGACCGATATGGCTGACGACGGGCTGGGGTTGATGGACGCCTTGCAGGTGCAAAGCTTCCACGTGTTGGGTGTGAGCATGGGCGGGATGATCGCCCAGCACATGGCCGCCATGGCGCCGCAGCGGGTCGAAAGCCTGACCCTGATCATGACCAGTTCCGGTGCCGAAGGCCTGCCCGCACCCAGCGCCGCGCTGGTGCAGTTGCTATCGCGACGCAGTGCGCCGAATCGCGAAGCGGCATTGCAACAACAGGCCGACCTGCTGGCCGCGCTGGGCAGTCCGATGGTGGTGGATGATCGCCAGGTATTGCTGCATCAGGCTGCCGTGGCCTATGACCGGGCCTTCAATCCCGAAGGCGTGAAGCGCCAGATCATGGCGATCATGGCCGAGCCGAGCCGGGTGGCGCTGCTCAACCAACTGCGGGTGCCGACCCTGGTGGTCCACGGCACCGCCGACCCGTTGCTGCCGGTGATGCACGGCGTGCACTTGGCGGCGCACATCCAAGGCAGTCAATTGAAACTGATCCCGGGCCTGGCCCATCGCTTCCAGGATGCATTCAAGGCACCGTTGCTGGGGGCGGTTTTGCCGTACCTGCAGCAGCACCGCGAAGACACTTCGCACTGGGCGCAGATCGAGCCGGTGCAGGCGCCGAATCTGCTCTGATAGCACCTTCTTTTTAAAGGACTGGGCTTTTGTGGCGAGGGAGCTTGCTCCCGCTGGGCTGCGCAGCAGCCCCTAGGGTTCAGCCCGAGGCATCAAGGTGGCTGGGTAGATTATGGGGTTGCTTTGCAACCCAGCGGGAGCAAGCTCCCTCGCCACAGTTTCATTCACCTTTGAAGGGGGAGGGTCAGCCTCTACCGCGCTTGAGCCTGCTCCACCAACCACCCCATCAATTCCTGCAACGGCCCCGATGACTCGGGCTTGCGCGGGTGCACCAGGTGATAGCCCAGCCCGGTCTGGACCTTCAGCTCGAACGGCATCACCAGCCTGCCGGCGCTCAGGTCGTCGCCGATCAACGACCAGTCGCCAATCGCCACGCCTGTGCCCTGGGAGGCCATGGACATCGCCAGGTCCAGGGTTTCGAAGTGCTGGCCCTTGCTGACATTGCTCAAGTGCACATCGGCCGCTTCCAGCCAGGCGTTCCAGTCGCGCTCGTCACGGGTGGGGTGCAACAGCAGGTGTTGTTGCAGGTCGGCGGGTTCACGCAGAGGTACGGAGCCTTCCAGGACCGGGCGAGAACAGACAGGCGTCAGTTGTTCATCGAACAGGTGCAGGCACGCCAATGAGGCATCGGGTGGCGGACCATAGATCACCGCGGCGTCGAAGGCTTCACGCTGGAAATCCACACCGTGCCTGACCGTGGTGGTCAGCTCCACCGGTACGTCCGGCCGTTCCTTCTGCCATTGCAACAGGCGTGGCAGCAGCCAGCGCATCACACAGGTCGGGGCCTTGAGTTGCAGGGTCTGGCGCTTTTCGCCGATCTGCTCCACCGCTTCGCCGATCAGGCTGAACACCTGCTGCACCCGTGGCAGCCACGCCAGGCCCTCGGCGGTCAGGCTCAGGCCGCGCGCCTGGCGCTGGAACAGCGCATAACCCAAATGATCTTCCAGCCCGGCGATCTGTCGGCTCACCGCGCCCTGGGTGATGTGCAACTGCTCGGCGGCCCGGGTGAAGTTGCAGCACTGGGCCGTGATCAGAAACGTATGGAGCGCCGGCAGCGGGGGAAGTCGTTTCATTTCGGATCCAAGCCATGACGTGAGGACATGGCTAGTATGACTTTTTATCCATTGTTGCCGCTATGGTCGGACCGTTCCAATAACGCCATTCCCCAAACAAAAAGGGACCCGCCGCGTGCTGTGCGGAGCCCTTTACAAGAAAAAGGCAATGGCAATGGCGACGTGTGGCGAAGTACTGGTCAAGTTACTCGAAGGTTATGGCGTGGAGCAGGTGTTCGGCATCCCCGGCGTGCACACCGTCGAGTTGTACCGCGGGCTGGCCCGTTCCAGCATCCGCCATGTGACCCCGCGTCACGAACAGGGCGCCGGCTTCATGGCTGACGGCTACGCGCGGGTCAGCGGCAAGCCCGGCGTGTGCTTCATCATCACCGGCCCCGGCATGACCAACATCACCACCGCCATGGGCCAGGCCTACGCCGATTCGATCCCGATGCTGGTGATCTCCAGCGTGCAGTCGCGCAACCAGTTGGGTGGCGGGCGCGGCAAGTTGCATGAATTGCCGAACCAGAGCGCGCTGGTGGGCGGGGTGGCGGCGTTTTCCCACACGCTGATGTCCGCTGCTGAATTGCCCGGCGTGCTGGCCCGGGCTTTTGCCTTGTTCCAGGCCGGGCGGCCGCGACCGGTGCATATCGAAATTCCGTTGGATGTTTTGGTCGAAGACGCTGACGCTTTGCTCGCCAGCACACCGGTGAGCATCAGCCGTGCGGGCGCTGCACCGAGTGCCGTGGAGCAAATGACGGCTATGCTGGCGTCGGCCAAACGGCCCTTGATCCTGGCCGGCGGCGGCGCTCTCGACGCGGCGACCGAATTGACCGAACTGGCCGAACGCCTCGGCGCGCCCGTGGCGTTGACCATCAACGCCAAGGGGATGCTACCGTCCCGGCATCCCCTGCTGATCGGCTCCACCCAGAGCCTGGTCGCTACCCGCGCCCTGGTGGCCGAGGCGGATGTGGTGCTGGCGATCGGCACCGAGCTGGCCGAAACCGACTACGACATCACCTTTGCTGGCGGCTTCGAGATCCCCGGCGCGTTGCTGCGTATCGACATCGACCCGGACCAGACCGTGCGCAACTATCCACCGCGCTTGGCCCTGGTGGCCGACGCACGCACGGCTGCCCGGGCTCTGCTCGACGAGTTGAACGCGCAGCCCTTGGCCGAGCGCTGCGGCGATTGGGGCCCTGCACGCGCCGCGCGGTTGCGGGCCGATCTGGAGGGCGGCTGGGACGCTGCGACCCGCGCCCAGACGCTGTTTCTCGACAGCGTTTTGCAGGCGTTGCCCGACGCGGTATTCGTCGGCGACTCCACCCAGCCGGTGTACACCGGCAACCTGACCTTCAACCTGGAGCGGCCACGTCGCTGGTTCAACTCGTCAACCGGCTACGGCACCCTCGGCTACGCCTTGCCGGCGGCTATCGGCGCCTGGCTCGGCGGCAAGGACCTGGGCCACGGTCGCCCGGCGGTGGTGTGCCTGATTGGCGACGGCGGCTTGCAATTCACCCTGCCGGAGCTGGCCAGCGCCGTGGAGGCGCGCACACCGGTGATCGTGCTGCTGTGGAATAACCAGGGCTACGAAGAGATCAAGAAATACATGGTCAACCGCGCCATCGAACCGGTGGGCGTGGACATCTACACCCCGGACTTCATCGGTGTCGCCAAGGCGTTGGGCTGCGCGGCCGAAGCCATCGACGGCGTAGCGCAACTGCATACCGCATTGCTCGCCGCTTGCGATCGGCAGGGGCCGACGTTGATCGAAATCGACCAGGCAACCTGGATGACGCAGGTGTCGAAATGAATTTCCCTACCACGCAAGACGGGCTCTACATCAACGGTGAGTGGTTGGCCGGCGATCAACCGTTGCGGGTGATCAACCCGGCGACCGAGGCGCTGCTGACCACTGTTTATGGCGGCGACGAACACGCCGTCGATCAGGCCTTGGACGCCGCTACCCAGGCTTTCGGCCCATGGTCGAACACTTCTGGCAGCGAGCGCGGCGCGCTTCTGCGCCGTATCGCCGCTGGCGTGCGGGAAGCCCGTGAGCGGTTGATGCACCTGCAATCGAGCAACAACGGCAAACCGTTGTTCGAAGCGGCCATCGATGTCGACGACGTGGTCGCCACCTTCGAGTATTACGCCGAACTGGCCGAAGGCCTCGACGCCCGCCAGGACAGTCCGCTGGCCTTGCCCAGCGCTGATTTCAGCGCACGCCTGCGCCGCGAACCCTGCGGTGTGGTCGGCTTGATCGTGCCGTGGAATTTCCCGATGGTCACCACCGCCTGGAAACTCGCCCCGGCCCTGGCTGCCGGCTGTTGCGTGGTGCTCAAGCCCTCGGAAGTCACGCCGCTGCCGGAGCTGGAACTGGCATCGATCATCGCCGGCTGCGGTTTGCCCGACGGGGTGTTCAACCTGGTCTGTGGCACCGGCCTGGCAGTCGGGGCGCCGCTGGCGGCGGACCCGCGGGTGGCGAAGATTTCCTTCACCGGCAGCAATGCGGTGGGTGTGCAGGTGATGCAGCGAGCGGCGGAAACGGTCAAGGGCGTGAGCCTGGAGTTGGGCGGCAAATCGTCCTTGCTGGTGCTGGCCGATGCCGATCTGGACCTGGCGGTGGAACTGGCCTGCGGTGGCGGTTTCTTCAATGCCGGGCAGATGTGTTCGGCCACCAGCCGCGTGCTGGTCGCCGATGAACTGGCCGATGAATTCCTGCAACGGCTCAAGACCCGCGCCGAGGCGATCCGCGTGGCCGACCCGTTCGACCCGGACGTGGAGATGGGCGCGCTGGTCAACCAGACGCAATACCAGCGGGTGCTGGGGCACATCGACCGAGGCTTGAGCGTCGGGGCGACGCTGGTGTGCGGTGGACAGCGTCCCGCGCATCTGTCGCGCGGCTTTTTTTTACAGCCGACCATCTTCACTGACGTGCCCCTGGACAGTGCGTTGTGGTGCGAGGAGATCTTCGGGCCAGTGCTGTGCGTACGCCGTTTCAGCACCCAGGCGCAGGCCATCGCCCTGGCGAACGACAGCCGTTTCGGCCTGGTAGCCAGCGTGGTCAGCCGTGATACGACGACTGCCGAGCAGGTGGCCAACGCGTTACAGGCAGGGCTGGTGTGGATTAACGCACCCCAGGTGATTTTCCCCCAGGCGGCGTGGGGGGGTTACAAGCAGAGCAGTCTCGGCCGTGAATTGGGACCTTGGGGCTTGGCGGCGTTCCAGGAAATCAAGCATGTGGTCCGGGCGGTCTGACGGCACGTTATCAGGTCACGCATGCCTCGAAAAAAGGCATGCGCGGGGAACATGGCTTCAATGAGTTTTTTTCGATAGTCAGGGATTTTGCACAACCTCAGGATGGCCGCAGGCGGCGGCAAAGCCCAAGCAATACGGGGGTTTGGTCGACGTCGAACGGTGCGGGCGCAACGGTTTTACCCACCTCATACTTAAAAAAATAAAGGGAGTCCTCCATGGGCGAGCATGATCTGAACAGACGTCAATTCATCAAGACTGCAAGTGTGGTTTCGGTAGCGGCGGCCGCCATGAGCGTGCCCTTCATCAGCGCCCGGGCCAGTGACACGCGGTTCGTTGGCAAGACCCTGCGTTTGCTCACCTGGTCCGATGACACCGGGCTGGCGGCGTTGCGCAACATCGCGGCGACCTTCGAGGCCAAGACCGGCGCCAAGGTCATCGCCGACCGCACCGGCAGCACATCGGAAATGGTCGCCAAGCTCAAGGCCGGAGGCGACCGGCCGCAGTACGACATCATCACCCTGGCAGGCGTCGGGGCCGAGGGCCTGGCTGCTGCCGGGCTGCTGGAAAAACCCGACCTCAATCGCATTCCCAACCTGGCCGACGTACCGGCGCAATACCGCACTGGCGCCGGCGGCCATGGCATCGGTTATCTGCTGTGGTGCAACAGCCTGGTCTACAGCACCCGGACCTTGAAACAGGCGCCGGACAGTTACGCCGCCCTGTGGGACGCGGACCTGGCGCCGAACATTTTCCTGCCGCCGCCGAACTGGACCGAGGCCATGGACCTGATCATCATCGCGGCCAAGCTGGCCGGTGGTGACGAGCACAACATCGAACCCGGCTTCAAGAAACTCGCCGAGCTAAAGGACCGGGTGGTGACCCTGGGGGAAAACCCGAACCAGATCGCCGAATTGTTCCGCACCGGTTCCCTGGACATGGGCGGGTTATACGCGCCGGCGTTTTTTCCCAAGCAGATCCGCGATCCGGCCTACAGCCTGGGGGCGACGTTTGGCATGAAGGAAGGTTTCTACACCGACCTGATGCTCTCGGTCATGCCGAAAAACCGCCCGGGCGACACCGACCTGGCCTACGCCTTCATCGACCACTCCCTCGACCCGCTAGTACAAGGCAAGATGGCCGAAGACATCTTCAACGGCCCGGTCAACGCCAAGGCCATCATCTCCGCCGAAGCGCGCAAGAGCCCGTACATCCTCACCCCGGAGCAAATCGCCGACAAGGCGATCATGCACGACAACGCCTTCCTGGCGACGGTGCATGACCAGTGGATTCGCCGGTACACGGAAATTTTCTCTTCCTGATTCGAACGCCACTGTGTGAGCGGGCTGCTCGCGATAGCGGTGGTTCAGTTGATGGCGATGTTGCCTGTGCCGCCGCTTTCGCGAGCAAGCCCGCTCCCACAGGGAATGGGAGGTGTTCACCGATTTTGTGAGCACCTGAAATCCAGTGTGGGAGCGGGCTTGCTCGCGAAGGCGGTAAAGCAGTCGATGGAGATATTGACTGTGCCTTGCCCTCATCGGAAATGAGTGGATTTGAAATTGTGTTTGTTCTGTCGTTTTCCACTGACGAGACCTTGTTATGGAACACCAACCGTTAACCCATCCCCAAAGTGTTGCGCCGATACGTGCAACCCGGGGCATTTCGCCCACCCGCCGAGCCTGGCTTTTCCTGTCGCCGTCGATGTTGTTTCTCGGCGTGCTGATCGCCGCCAGCCTGTTGGTGCTGCGCATGAGCATCGGCACCAAGGGCGCTGAGTGGAGTGGGTTCAGCCTCGCCAGTTACGGGCAGTTGCTGGAGCCCTATTACCTCAAGTCCCTGCTGCTGACTTTGCGCCTGGCATTGATTAGCGCAGTGATCGCCGTGCTGCTGGCGATCCCCGTGGCCTACACCATGTCGCGTCTCGCTTCGCCGTTGTTGCGACGGGTGTTCCTGGCGGCGGTGCTGTTGCCGCTGTTGGTCAACCTGCTGCTGCAAAGCTATGGCTGGCTGGTGATCCTCGGTCCGGCCGGCATGCTCAACCAGGCGCTCATGGGCCTGGGCCTGATCAAGCGACCGATCATGTTGCTGTACAACCAGAATGGCGTGCTGATGGGCTTGGTCCAGACCGCGTTCCCCCTGGCTGTGCTGCCCATCGCCAGTGCGATGCGTGGCGTGGCCCGCAGTTATGAAGAGGCCGCAGCCACCCTTGGCGCCAGCCGCTTCCAGGTGTTTCGCCAAGTGGTGCTGCCCATGAGCCTGCCGGGGATCATCACCGGCGCGACGCTGGTGTTTGCCTACAACGCCAGCAGCTTTGTCGTACCGCTGCTGTTGGGCGGTCGACGAGTGCCAATGCTGGCCGTGATGGTTCACGACCAGATCGCCCCGTTGATGAACTGGCCCGCCGCATCCGCCGCCGGGGTGGTGCTGATTGTCACCACGCTGATGATCATGACTCTGTCTGAATATTTCACCGGCCGTCGTCGGCGGATGCTGGAGGCTTCTCAATGAGCGCGTTGAGTAAAAAGCGCCAGTCGCTGTTGCCCGGCGAAACCGGGCGCGCCGTCGGGCTGCTGTCGGGTTTCATCCTGTTGCTGGCGGTGCTGCCGATCCTGACCATGATCGTCATGTCCTTCAGCGGTGCGGCGAACCTGGACTTTCCGCCGAGCAGCTACAGCCTGCAATGGTATCGGGCCGCCTGGCACACCTTTGTGTCGCCGGATGCCAGCGATGTGCTGAGCCTGGGCCAGGCCATGGCGACCAGCCTGTTGGTGGCCTGCCTGACCATGGTGTTCGCCACACTGATCGCGGTGCCGGCGGCCTACGCGCTGACCCGTTGCGAGTTCCGTGGCAAGGCCGTGGCGCTGCAACTGATGTCGCTGCCGCTGGTGTTTCCCATGGTGGTGCTGGGCTTGGCACTGCTGCTGGTGTTCGACAGCCTGCCGTTCCAGATGACCACCTCGCGGCTGGTCATTGCCCACGTCATTTTGGCCTTGCCGTTCGTGGTGAAGAACTGCACCGCCGCCATGCTCGGCATCGGCAGTGAAGTGGAAGAGGCCGCGCGCATGCTGGGGGCCACACCGCAGCGGGCCATCGTCGATGTGGTGGTGCCCTTGATGAAGTCGGGGATTCTCGCCGGGATGCTGTTGGCGTTCATCGTCTCGTTCAACGAGTTCACCGTGACCTATTTCCTCTACACCATCGATGTCATGACCGTGCCGATCTGGATGTACAGCCGCACCGTGTCGTCGCTGGACCCCACCGTTTTTTCGTTTGCCGTACTCATCGTGCTGATCGACTTCGTGTTGATCTGGGCGTTGGAGAAACTGGTAGGCGAGGGCGGCGTTTCCTTTTGATTTCGAGGTGAAGACATGACTGGACTGATACTGGAAAACGTCGAGAAACACTACGGCTCGGCCTGCGCGGTAACGGACGTGAACCTGCATTTGCCCGAGGGCAAGCTGGTGTGTTTCCTCGGACCTTCGGGCTGTGGCAAGACCACGCTGCTGCGCATGATTGCCGGCCTGGAAAGCCTCAGCGGCGGTGAAATTCGCCTGGATGGCCAAGACATCGGCCATACCCCGGCGCACCTGCGCAATTTCGGCATGGTGTTTCAATCGTTGGCGTTGTTTCCCCACATGACCGTCGGCGAGAACATCGCCTATCCACTGAAACTGCGCGGCGTGAGCAAGGTCGAGCAACAGGCGCGGGTGGTGGAGTTGCTGGAACTGATCCAGCTCCAGGCGATGATCGACCGGCCAGTGGCGAAGCTTTCCGGCGGCCAGCGCCAGCGCGTGGCGATTGCCCGGGCCATTGCCGCCCGGCCGAAAATCCTGCTGTTGGACGAACCGCTGTCGGCCCTGGACGCCAAGTTGCGCGAGTCGATGCAAGTGGAAATCCGCCAACTGCAACAGCGCTTGAACATCACCACCATTTTGGTGACCCACGATCAGCGCGAAGCCATGACCATGGCCGACATCGTGGTGGTGTTGGGTGAGCACCGGGTGCAACAGGTCGGTACGCCGATCGAGATCTACCGGCACCCGGCCAATGAATTCGTCGCCGATTTCATTGGCTCAGGCAACATCTTTCCGGCGACCACCCTGGGTAACGGCCAGGTCGGGCTGCCGGGTGGGGACACGCTGGACGTGCCGGCCAGCCATAGCGTCAGCGCTGGCGAGAAGATCAAGCTGCTGGTACGTCCCGAAGATTTGCAACTGTCCTCGCCCCAGGTCACGGCGGGCAACCGGTTGCTGGGCAAGGTGACGTTCGTGCGGGACATCGGCGCCACCGTCGAGACCACGGTGGAGTGTTCCGGAATTTCGTTCACGGCGCTGAGCACGCCTTGCCAGGGCATGGACCTGGGCATTGGGCATGCGGTGTCGGTGACCATACCGGCGCAGGCGTGTCGGTTGCTGGGTGCCTGATCTCTAAAGATGTGGTGCTGCGGCTGGCCCCATCGCGAGCAGGCTCGCTCCCACAGGGGATCTTCAGTGAACACAAACTCTATGTTCACCGCAGTTCCAATGTGGGAGCGAGCCTGCTCGCGATGAGGCCGGTACAGACAACTCAAGAATCAGCTCAGACGGTCATCCGCAACCGCGCCAGATCCCGCAGCGGCGGCGCGCCGAACAACCGACTGTACTCGCGGCTGAACTGCGAAGGGCTTTCGTAACCCACCCGATAGCCCGCCGCCGAAGCTTCCAGCCCTTCGGCCAGCATCAGCCGGCGGGCTTCCTGCAAGCGCAGTTGCTTCTGATACTGCAATGGGCTCATGGCGGTCATGGCCTTGAAGCGGTGATGCAAGGTCGAGACGCTGAGGTTCACTTCCCGGGCCAGGTCATCGATGCGCAACGGTTTTTCGAAATGGCCATTGAGCCATTTGATCGCCTGGCTGATGCGATGGCTCTGACTGTTGGCGATGGCGATTTCGTAGAGCCGATAGCCCTGTGGACTGCGCAGCAAACGGTAGAGAATTTCCCGACGTACCAGGGGCGCGAGCATGGCGATGTCTTTCGGGCTGTCCAGCAACCGCGCCAGGCGCAGCACGGCGTCGAGCGTCGGCGTGTCCAGGCGTTCGACATACAGCCCGCGCCCGGCGGGACGGGTCGGTACACCCAAGGGGCCGGCGTCGGCGATCAACGCGGTGATTTCCGCCGGGTCGATGTCCAGGCGCAAGGCCAGGATCGGCTCCTCGGGCGAGACGTTAGCGATGCAGCCACTCAACGGCATCGACACCGAGACCACCAGGTAATGCAGCGGGTCGTAGTTGAAAAATTCGTCGGCCAGGCGCACCTGCTTGCTGCCCTGGGCCATGATGCACAGCGCCGGCTGCGCCAGCACCGGGGCGAACTTCTGGGGCTTGCTGTGGCGCGACAGATTCAGCGAGCCGATGGCCGTGGCGTAGCTGCCGTCCTCGCTGGTATTGCGGTCGATGATCGACGCCAGTTCGGCGCGCTGTTGTTCCAGGTAGGGGTCCAGCGGGACGTGGGCGTGGTCGAGTGGCGACATGCCAGGATCCTCAGGCATAGGGGCGATGGACAAAGCTTATGTTTGTGCAAGGCGCAGCGGTAGCAACATCCTGTTGAAAGCTTGCCTGATCCTGCACGGCGCGAGGGGCCATAACGGTGCAATGCGCTGGAAACTTGCTTGAAACCTTTTGTTTCAACTTTCCGGGCCGTAAGCGAATCGATGGCGGATTTCGTGCTACCGATGCGCAGGATCGTGCAAGGGGTCGGCAGGAATCGACTAACGAAGCTGGCGTCGTGGCGCTTAACCTTTGATCCTGTCGCAGCCTGTCCCCGGCTGCACAACGGATTACCTGGGAGGGTTGAACATGACTACACAGATCCCCGTCAGCCACATGGCTTTTGTCCGCGCCCGCGGCGGTTGCTCCAAGCAACTGGGGGCGCGCCTGAGTACGTTGATCGCGCCTTCGCGCCAGGCTCCCGGTTGCTTGCACTTCGCCTTGCAGCAATCGCAATGCGATGCTGATCTGTGGTTGGTGTCCGGGCTCTGGGTCAACCAACCGTCGATGGACGCCTACTTCAATTCACCGGCCATGGCGATTTTCGCCGAGCTGGTGCAGCACCTGGTGGTGAGCAGCCTGGATTTCCACACGTTCCGCGAAGTCTCCGCCGCCCAGGCGACTGAAGGGTGCCTGGCGCAGGTACACAAACTGGCCGGTTGAGGGTTTAATGAGCGTCATTTTCCACCGCCAGGATGCACGAGATATGGCACGTAAAGCCTTTGAAACCTTTGAAGCTGTTTCCGCGGTCGTTCCCAATGAAGGCGGCGGCTACCATGCCGCCATTGCCACCAAGGCTATTGGCGGCTCCGGTGCGCCGCGTTTCAACAAGGTGCTTGAGGAGCAGACCTTCAAGACAGCTACCGAGGCCGACGATGCGGCCGCCGTGCAGTTGACCCATCTCAAGGGGGTCGACGACGAGGGTGGGTTGGTCTGGTAATCAGTATTTTGGGAGTTGCTTTTGTGGCGAGGGAGCTTGCTCCCGCTTGGGTGCGAAGCACCCACCAAAAAAAGGGGCCGCTTCTCAGCCCAGCGGGAGCAAGCTCCCTCGCCACAGGGGGGCGCGCTGCTCCTACTTTGGGCGGTGCATCTTGAACAAGGCCTCAGGCCCCAACTGGAAGTAATCCGCCGGCCCGCCACCGCGCAAGATCGGCTCGGCGGCGGCAGTGTCGTACACCCCATCCTTCAACAGCCACTTGGCGATATGCACGGCGACCACTTCGCCGAGGATCAGCCAGCTCGGCACCAGCCCCTTGTCCGCTCGCTGCAATTGAATGATCTGCGTGACCTTGCATTCGAAGGACACCGGGCTTTCGGCGACGCGCGGTATCTGGATCACCCGTGACGGGGCGGTCGTCAAACCCGCCAGTTCGAACTCATTGACCTCCGGCGCGACCATCGCGCAACTCTGGTTCATCTGCTCGGCCAGCGGGCGCGTGGCCAGGTTCCAGGCGAACTCGCCGGTCTGTTCGATGTTGTTCAGGCTGTCTTTGCGCCCGACGCTGGAAAAACCAATGATCGGCGGGATGTAGTTGAAGGCGTTGAAGAAGCTGTAGGGCGCCAGGTTCAGGCGGCCCTCGGCATCCTGGGACGAAATCCAGCCGATGGGGCGCGGGCCGACGATGGCGTTGAACGGATCGTGGGGCAGGCCGTGACCGTTGGCAGGTTCGTAGAAATGGATGTCGTCGGGCATGGCGAGTGTTTCCTGGAAGGGCATTCGTAGGCGGCCAATAGTGCAAGGCCGGGCCTTTTATTTCCAGATTTGGTTGATGCAAAAAGATCGCAGCTTTCGGCAGCTTCTACAGATTGAATACGGTCCTGTAGGAACTGCCGAAGGTTGCGATCTTTTGACGTTCAATCATTAACCAATCGCTTCGGCGGTACCGGTCTTGTCGAAACCATCAGCGGCGATGGCGTCGGCGGTACCGGTCTTGTCGAACCCGTCAGCGGCGATGGCGTCGGCGGTACCAGTCTTGTCGAACCCATCAGCGGCGATGGCGTCGGCGGTACCGGTCTTGTCGAACCCGTCAGCGGCGATGGCGTCGGCGGTACCGGTCTTGTCGAACCCGTCAGCGGCGATGGCATCGGCGGTGCCGGTTTTGTCAAAGCCATCGGCGGCGTAGCTACCAGCATGGCTGCGTTCGATGGCAGCGCTGGCGCCCGAACTGAAGGAAGCGGTACCAGTCTTGTCGAAACCGTCGGCGGCGAAGGTGTTGGCAGCCAGTACGGACAGGGTCAGGGCGAGAATCAGTTTGGTTTTCATGGTGGTCACTCCAGGTTCGTTGGCGATGTGTCTTGCATGGGTTGAATGCTACGCCAGTTAAATTGATTAAAAAGCGCAAAATAATGCTAAAAGCTATCGATTAAATCGATGTTAAGGGCGGCACATATAATCCGCTTCAGCAGTCGGAGCGAACCTTGCGCAGGTCATCGATTCAATGAGTTCAGGGTGTGGCAAGTGCATTAACGGGTGATTAATCGCCGTTCAATGACGGATTTTTCATACGTTGCCGACCTGTTTTTCACCGCTGCGATGTCAACTTGCTCCCACGGTTAGCCCCAAGAGTTGGCCGCCATCCTCTGGAGCCTGCGATGAATAAACTGCCTCAAATCACCTTGGCCTTTTGGGTCATGAAGATCTGCGCGACGACCCTGGGCGAAACCGCAGGGGATTTGTTATCGATGACCCTCAATGTCGGTTACGCCATCAGCTCGCTGATTCTGATCAGCGTGTTCGTCCTGACGCTGGTTACACAGCTGATGGCCAAGACCTACAAGCCGCTGCTGTACTGGATCGTGATCCTGTCCACCAGCACGGCGGGCACCACAATGTCCGATTTCATGGATCGCACCCTTGAATTGGGTTACGCCACCGGGTCGATGATCCTGATTGCGATTCTGTTGGCGATTTTCGCAGCCTGGCGCCTGAGCGGTGATTCGCTCAACGTCACCAAGGTGCAGACCTTTCGCGGCGAGATGTTCTACTGGATGGCGATTCTGTTTTCCAACACCTTGGGCACCGCGCTCGGTGATTACCTGGCCGACGACTCGGGGCTGGGATTTGCTGGCGGCGCATTGCTGATCAGCTCGACCATTGCCGTAGTCGTGCTGCTCAAGTACTTCACCAGGATTTCGTCGGTGGTGTTGTTCTGGATAGCCTTCGTGCTGACACGCCCCCTTGGCGCGACGCTGGGCGACTTGATGACCAAGCCTCATGAGAAAGGGGGGCTGGACTTCGGCACCGTCGGCTCATCGGCGGTGTTGGCGGGGATACTGATCGTGATGGTCGCCGGCGCGGCGTATGCGCAGAACCGTTATGGCAACAGGCAGCGTGCGGCTGAGTTGAGCTGATTACCGCGCCGCCGCTCCCACAGGTTCGGCGCAAATCCTGTGGGAGCGAGCCTGCTCGCGATGGGGCCATCACAGCCACCGTTGCAGTGACTGTGGAACCCTGTCAGTCGGTGACGATCCGCGAGTGCTTGCGGGTGTCTTTCATGGTGATGTACACCAGCAGCGACACGGCGATGCACGCCGTCACGTACCAGTAGTAGCCGGTTTCCATGCCGATGCTCTTGAACCACAGCGCGATGTATTCAGCGGTGCCGCCGAAGATCGACACGGTCAGCGCGTAGGGCAGGCCGACGCCCAGGGCGCGGATTTCGGTGGGGAACAACTCGGCTTTTACCACGGCGTTGATCGAGGTGTAGCCGCTGACGATGATCAGTGCGGCCATGATCAGGAAGAACGCGCCCCACCAGGTCTGGATGGTGTGCAGAGTGGTGAGGATTGGCACGGTGCACAGCGTGCCGAGGATGCCGAAGGCAATCAGGATCGGCCGGCGTCCGATCTTGTCCGACAGCCCGCCGATTACCGGCTGCAGGCACATGAACAGGAACAGTGTGGCGGCGGAAATGGTGGTGGAGTCGGAGATGCTCATGCCGACGGTGTTCACCAGGTATTTCTGCATGTAGGTGGTGTAGGTGTAGAACGCCAGGGTGCCGCCCATGGTCAGGCCGACCACGGTCATCAGTTCCTTGGGATGGCGCAGCAAGGTGCGCATGGCGCTTTCCTTGGACTTCTCTTTCTTGGTGAACGACTCGGTTTCCTCCATGCCGCGACGCAGGTACAGCGCCACGATTGCGCACAGGGCACCGATGGCGAACGGGATGCGCCAGCCCCAGGCATACAGTTGTTCGGTGGTGAGGAACTGTTGCAGCACGATCAGCACGCCCAGGGCGATGAGCTGGCCGGAGATCAGGGTCACGTACTGGAAACTGGAGAAGAAGCCGCGACGTTCCTTGGTCGCCATCTCACTCAGATAGGTCGCCGAGGTACCGTACTCGCCACCCACCGACAGGCCTTGGAGCAAGCGGGCAAACACCAGCAGAATCGGCGCGCCGACGCCGATGGTTTCGTAGCTCGGGCTCAGGGCGATGATCAGCGAGCCGAAGCACATCAGGTATACCGACGCCATCAACGCCCGCTTGCGTCCGGCGCGGTCGGCGTACAAGCCCATCAACCAGCCGCCAATCGGGCGCATCAGGAAGCCTACAGCGAAGATCGCGGCGGTGTTGAGCAATTGGGCGGTGGTGTCGCCCTTGGGGAAGAAGACTTTGGCGAAGTACAACGAGAATGCGGCGTAGACGTACCAGTCATACCACTCGACCATGTTGCCGACCGAACCGCTGAAGATCGATTTGATCCGGCTGGCGGTGGTTCTTTCACGGGCGGGCACGGCAGCCGACCCAAGGGGCAGGGCGTTGGAGTTGTCCATTGAAGGATCCTTCGTTTAATTGTTTTTGTGGAGCGCGTGGGAACGCAGCCTGACAGGGCTATAGCAGGAGCTGTGCCAGCGGCTGGAGGGCCGGGCTAGAGGGGGTTGCGGCGTTGGGTGAGCGGAAATCCGCTCATTGTGGCTGGGGGTGTGGGCGGGAATCCGCTTATTCGGGCATGGATGTGTTGTCTGTACCGGCCTCATCGCGAGCAGGCTCGCTCCCACATTTTGGCCGGTGTTCAGATAACCCTGTGGGAGCGGGCTTGCTCGCGAAAGCGGTGTGTCAGCCCATTCAATACCGACTGACTCGACGCCTTCGCGAGCAAGCCCGCTCCCACATTTGTCCGGCGTACACATCACCCTGTGGGAGCGAGCCTGCTCGCGATGGGCCGGTACAGACACAGCAAATTCAGCGGCCCTACAAAAACATCTCCCGACTCAACCCATGCCGCTGCATCTTTTCATTGAAGGTGCGGCGTGGCAGTTGCAGTTCTTCGAGCACCGCTTTCACATCCCCTCTGTGCCGCGTCAGGGCGGCGCGCAGGCATTGGGCTTCGAAGGCTTCCTGTTGGGCGGCGAGGGACTGGCCGGGTTCGGTGTCCAGGGCCTGCGGTTGATCCAGCCCCAACACCTGGCGTTCGGCGACGTTGGCCAGTTCGCGCACGTTGCCCGGCCAGTCGTGGCTGAGCAGGTGGCTCAATTGCGGGCCGCTCAGGGGGGCGGCGGCGCGGCCCAGGCGTTCGGCGGCGTTGTGGGTGAAGTGCTCGAACAGCAGGGGAATGTCCTCGCGTCGTTCCCGCAGCGGTGGCAGGCGCAGCTCGGCGATGTTCAGGCGATAGGCCAGGTCTTCGCGAAACCGCCCGGCCCGGGCTTCGTCCAGCAGGTCGGGCTTGGTGGCGGCGATGATGCGCAGGTCTACTTGAATGCTTTGGTTGGAACCCAGGCGTTCGAGCTTCTGTTCCTGCAATACCCGCAGCAGCTTGACCTGCTGGGCCAGGGGCATGCTCTCTATTTCGTCGAGAAACAGTGTGCCGCCGTCGGCGTATTCGAGTTTGCCGATGCGTTTGCCTTGGGCGCCGGTGAAGGCCCCGCTTTCATGGCCGAACAGCTCGGCCTCGAACAGCGCTTCGGGAATGGCCGCGCAGTTCAACGCGACGAAGGGTTTGCTCGCCCTCGGGCCAAAGTCGTGCAGGCAACGGGCGACCAATTCCTTGCCGCTGCCGGTTTCGCCACGGATCAACACGTTGACCGGCAGCGCTGCCAAGTCCAGCACCTGGCGTCGCAGGTTTTGCAGTGCCCGCGACACACCCAGCAGCGTCCCGTCGAGCCGGGCCCGAGCGTCGGCCTGCTCATGCAGGCGTCGGTTCTCCAGGACCAGGGTGCGCTTGTCCAGGGCCCGGCGCAGGCTGCCGAGCAAGGCTTCGGGGCTGAAGGGTTTTTCCAGGAAATCGTAGGCGCCGTCGCGCATGGCCTCCACGGCCATCGGTACATCGCCATGGCCGGTGAGCAGAATCACTGGCAGGTCCGGATCGCGTCGCTGCACTTCGGCCAGCAGTTCCAGGCCGCTGAGGCCGGGCATGCGCACGTCGCTGAGGATCACCCCGGGGAAATGTTCCGGCAACTTTGCCAGGCATTCATCGGCGCGGCTGAACAGCTGCACCTGGAATCCCGACAGGCTCAACCATTGCTCGACAGCACTGCGAATGCTGCCTTCGTCATCAACGACCATGACTGAATCAAGCATGCAGTTGAGCCTCCTGATCGATGGGCAAGGTCACGCAGAATACCGCGCCGTGCTCATGGTTGTCCGCGCTCAGGCGGCCACCGGATTCATGAATGATCGCAAACGAAACCGCCAGGCCCAAGCCCAGGCCATCTCCCACGGCCTTGGTGGTGAAAAACGGATCGAATACCTGGGCCAGGTGTTCCTCGGCGATGCCGGTGCCGCTGTCACTGACGGTCAGGCGCCACAATTGATCATCGGCTTCCAGGCGCACTTCCAGGCGTTTGAGGGGGTGGCCGGCCATGGCGTCGAGGGCGTTGCGCAGCAGGTTGATCAACACCTGTTCGAGGCGGATCGCATCGCCGCGCACCCACGCCGGGCGGGTCAGGTGCAGCACGGTGCTGACCTGTTCGTCGCGCAGGCGCGTGTCCAGCAGTTGCAGTGCCTGGTCCACCACTGCCGCCAGGTCCAGGCGTTCGCGCAGGCCGCTGGGGCTTTTGCGGGCGAACGTCTTCAGGTGGCCGGTGAGGGCGGCCATGCGGGTCAGCATGTCGTCCACCGGTTTGAGGGCCTTGTAGGCATCGTCGATCCGACCGTGATCCAGTAGTAAGCGCAGGGTTGCCAATTGCATGCGCTGGGCGGTCAAGGGCTGGTTGATTTCATGGGCCAGGGCCGCCGACATCTGCCCCAGTGCCGCCAGCTTGGCCGATTGCACCAGCCCGTCCTGGGCGGTGCGCAGATCCCGGGTCCGCTCCTCCACCAGCCGTTCCAGCTCTTCGCGGCTGCGCTGGCGCAATCTTGCCAGGCGCCAGCGCTGGTTGAGAAACAGCAGCAGAAACACCAGCGCCAACCACAACCCGGCGGCGGCAAGCCCGGCGTTGCGACGGTCTTCGAAAGCGATCTGCGGACGGCGCAGCAAATGCAGCGTCCAGCCTTCGGCGGTCAACGGCAAGGATTCCCACAGGTAGTCCGTCGAGCCGTCGAGGGACTCGACACGGGCCAGATGGCTATTGTCATCGAAGCGCCGCAGCGACTCATAGGCCAGCGGTTGCAAGGGCTGTTTGTCGTATTGACGGGTGGCCTTGAGTTCGGCGCGGTCGCTGTCGCTCAATGGCTGCAAGTGGCGATAACGCCAGCCCGGGCGGTTGGCGATGAAGATGATGCCTCGGGCATCGCTGACCAACAGGGTGTCGCTGCCTTGGCGCCATTCACGCTCGATCTCGGGAAACTCCAGTTTCACGACCATGGCACCAAGAAATTCGCCGTTGTCGCCCGTCACTGCGCTGGAAAGGAAATACCCCGGGATGCCGCTGGTCACGCCCACCGCGTAAAACCGCCCGGTGCCTTGGGTGCGGGTCTGGAGGAAATAGGGACGAAAACCATAGTTGTGCCCGACGTAGCTGCTGGGCAGGCGCCAGTTGCTGGCCGCGACGGCCAGGCCGGTGTGGTCGAGCAGTTCCAGGGTGGATGACTGGGCGGCGCCATTGATCTGTTCCAACTTGCGGTTCAGCGCGTCCTGCTGCGCTGCACTGACGGGGCCCTTGAGGGCCGAACGCAATTCCGGGTCCAGCGCCAGCACGGCGGGCAGGGCGCGGTAACGTTCGATCAGGGTGTGCAGCGAAGTGGCGTACAGCGCCAGTTGCTGGTTTGCGCGGCTGGCATCCTCTTCCAGGGCCGCGCGTTCGGCATGGCGTATGGCGAAGGTGGCGGCAACCGCCGCGCCGGTGAGGATCAGCAAGGTGTACAACGACAGACGCAAGGTACGGGTAGTTGGCAGCATGCTGGCGTAAACCAGTGGAAAGTCGGGCGGGCACGATAGCATGGCAGATCCAACAGAGATGCAAGCTGACCCACCGCTATCGCGAGCAGGCTCGCTCCCACAAGGGATCGGTGGGGGATATCAACTGTTGTGAACAACCCAAAACCACTGTGGGAGCGAGCCTGCTCGCGATGGCTCTGGTACATCCAACAGGGATGCAAGCTGACACACCTCTATCGCGAGCGGGCTCGTTCCCACAAGGGATCTGTGGTGAAGATTAACCGGAGGGGTTGTGGAAAAAAAAAGGCCGGTGAGCTTGTCGCCCACCGGCCGTTTTCGCCGCGCCAAAATGCCTGTTACTGCACTTCGACCGCCAGGTTTTCACTGATCTTCTTCTGCCAGATGGCGGGACCGGTGATGTGCACCGACTCGCCTTGGCTATCGACCGCGACCGTCACCGGCATGTCCTTGACCTCGAACTCGTAGATCGCTTCCATGCCCAGTTCGGCGAACGCCAGGACCTTGGATTTCTTGATCGCCTGGGCCACCAGGTAAGCGGCACCGCCGACAGCCATCAGGTAGACAGCCTTGTTGTCCTTGATCGCTTCGATAGCGGTCGGGCCGCGCTCGGATTTGCCGATCATGCCCAGCAGGCCGGTCTGCTCGAGGATCTGGCGGGTGAACTTGTCCATCCGCGTAGCCGTGGTCGGGCCGGCCGGGCCGACGACTTCGTCACCCACCGGATCGACTGGGCCGACGTAATAGATGAAGCGGCCCTTGAGGTCCACCGGCAAGGTTTCACCCTTGTTCAGCATCTCGACCATGCGCTTGTGCGCGGCGTCGCGACCGGTGAGCATCTTGCCGTTGAGCAGTACGGTTTCGCCCGGTTTCCAGCTCTGTACTTCTTCCGGGGTCAGGGTGTCGAGGTTGACGCGACGGGCCGACGGGCCGGCTTCCCAGACGATTTCCGGGTAGGCGTCCAAGGGCGGTGCTTCCAGCGATGCCGGGCCGGAACCGTCGAGCACGAAGTGGGCGTGACGAGTGGCGGCGCAGTTGGGGATCATGCACACCGGCAGGGAGGCGGCGTGGGTCGGGTAGTCCATGATCTTCACGTCGAGCACGGTGGTCAGGCCACCCAGGCCCTGGGCGCCGATGCCCAGTTGGTTGACCTTCTCGAACAGCTCCAGGCGCATCTCTTCGATACGGTTCTGTGGGCCGCGGGCCTTGAGCTCGTGGATGTCGATGGACTCCATCAACACTTCCTTGGCCATGACCGCGGCTTTCTCGGCGGTGCCGCCGATGCCGATGCCGAGCATGCCCGGTGGGCACCAGCCGGCGCCCATGGTCGGAACGGTCTTCAGCACCCAGTCAACGATGGAATCGGACGGGTTGAGCATGGCCATCTTCGACTTGTTCTCGGAGCCGCCGCCCTTGGCCGCCACGTCCACTTCCACGGTGTTGCCCGGGACGATGGAGTAGTGGATGACCGCCGGGGTGTTGTCCTTGGTGTTTTTGCGTGCGCCTGCCGGGTCGGCGAGGATGGAGGCACGCAGGACGTTTTCCGGCAGGTTGTAGGCGCGACGCACGCCCTCGTTGATCATGTCGTCCAGGCTCATGGTCGCGCCATCCCAACGCACGTCCATGCCCACGCGCACGAACACGGTCACGATGCCGGTGTCCTGGCAGATCGGCCGATGGCCAGTGGCGCACATGCGCGAGTTGATCAGGATCTGCGCCATGGAGTCACGGGCCGCCGGCGATTCTTCGCGCAGGTAGGCTTCGTGCATCGCCTGGATGAAATCCACGGGGTGGTAGTAGGAAATGAACTGCAGGGCGTCGGCAACGCTCTGTATCAGGTCGTCTTGCTTGATCACGGTCATGAGTCGCGCTCCTCTCTAAAGACGGGAACATTCAATAAGGTGCCGGCCGCTTGGGTGCATCGGTCGACGGGCGGCACCTCTATAAGGCACGCCGGGCATGCTGGCGCGACGCTAAAAAGGCGCGGCAGTATATCGCAGGCCGGCACCCTGTGGGAGCGAGCTTGCTCGCGATAGCGACGGATTGAACAGGTGGGAGGTGAAAGCCTGTGGCGAGGGAGCTTGCTGTGGCGAGGGAGCTTGCTCCCGCTGGAGCGCGAAGCGGTCCCGTTTCCGGTGGGCGCTTCGCACCCAAGCGGGAGCAAGCTCCCTCGCCACAGGTAAGTGCTCGCCAGGGACATCAGACAACTGCGTCATTTTGGGCCATTGCTTTGACGCCATTTTTCTGCTCCAGAATTGAATGGTCATTTGTCCTACACGCCACTAAAGTGGCGTCTGGCCTGTAGCGTAGGACGCCTCCTGTCAGTTTCCTTTCCCATGGTGAGTCAACGATTGACCCATAACGCCATTCAACGTCTTTTGCTGAAACGCTTCGCTTTGGCGGCCGCGACTTACGCGCTGGCATTGGTGTTGTTGTGGCTGGCATTTTTCAGTGGTCATTACCTCGATTCGTTGCGCGGTGTCATCATCGGCAGCGTGTTGGTCGTGCTGTGCCAGGCCGGGTTGTTCGCGCTGTTTATCACCGACCGCAACCTGCGCTTCGCCGACCCCAGCCTGACCGAAATACAAGTGTTGATCGGTCTTGGCTGGCAGACCTGGATGATGGCGCACCTGGACCAGGCTCGAGGCGTGTTCCTGGTGTTCTATGTGCTGATCCTGCTGTTCGGGCTGTTCCACCTGTCGCGCCGGGCCTTTGTGCGCTGCGCGTCGCTGGTATTCATCAGTTTCACTGCGATTACCCTCTGGGACGGGTACTTCTTCAGACTTCCCGATCCTACCTTGGCCGGGTTGCAGGTGGCCGTGCTGTTTCTCGTGCTGGTGTGGCTGGTGTTTTATGCCCGCTACGTCCAGACCTCACGCCAGCGCATGCGCCAGCGACGGTTTGCCTTGCAGGCGCACCAGGACACCTTGCGCGGGATGATGCGTCAGCTCGAAGACCTGGTGGCCACCGATGAACTGACCGGGCTGTTCAATCGCCGGCACTTCCTGCGCCTGGCTTCCCGCGAACTCAATACCCTCAGGCCTGGCATCGCCCATGGCCTGGCCTTGATCGACCTCGACCATTTCAAGCGCATCAACGACCTGCACGGCCACGCCGCTGGCGACCAGGTGCTCCAGGCGTTTGCCGCGGTCGCCACGGCGTGCCTGCGCGAAGGCGATGTGCTGGCCCGCTATGGCGGTGAGGAGTTCGTCATGCTGCTGCCTGCCTGCGATCCCTCGCGCCTGACGGCCTGTTGCGAGCGGCTGCGGCTGGCGTTCACCGAAGTCGAGCTGATCGGTCTGCAGGTCGGTGCCCTCAGCCTGTCGGCGGGCATGACGATGCTGGAAATGGGCGATGACCTGGACAACGCGTTGCAGCGTGCCGACCAGGCCCTGTACCGTGCCAAGCGAGATGGCCGCAATCGTTGTGCCGCCGCCTGGGAGAACGTCGATGCCTGAACTGACAGTCGCCGGTCGGCAATGGACGGTGGCGGCGGGCAGTAACCTGCTGGATGCGTTGAACGGAGCCGGCGTGCCGGTGCCTTACAGTTGTCGTGCCGGTAGCTGCCATGCGTGCCTGGTGCAGTGTGTGGGCGGCGATGTACGCGACAGCCGGCCCGACGCCTTGAGCCCGGCACAGCGGGACCAGGGCTGGCGGCTGGCTTGCCAATGCCAGGTGGTCGAGGATGTGCGGATCCACACCTTCGACCCGCAACGCGATGGCCAGGCCGCCCACGTGGCGGCGGTGGATTGGCTGGGTGGCGAGGTGCTGCGCTTGCGCGTCACCCCTGAGCGGCCGTTGCGGTATCGGGCCGGGCAGCATCTGGTGCTGTGGGCCGGCGACGTAGCCCGGCCGTATTCCCTGGCGAGCCTGCCCGAGGAGGACCGCTTCCTGGAATTCCATCTCGATTGCCGCGAGCCGGGGCAATTCATCGATGCGGCCAGGCAGATGAAGGCCGGCGACCCGATCCGCCTTGGCGAGCTGCGTGGCGGTGCCCTGCATTACGACCCCGACTGGCACGACAGGCCGCTGTGGCTGCTCGCTGCCGGCACCGGCCTGGCTCCGCTGTTCGGTCTTCTGCGCGAAGCCTTGCGTCAGCATCACCAAGGCGCGATTCGCCTTATTCACGTGGCCCATGATGCCGCCGGGCATTACCTGGCCAAACCCCTGGCGGCGCTGGCGGCCAAGCATCAGAACCTCAGTGTCGAGCTGCTGACCGCGGCCGAGGCGCCGCCTGCCTTGGCGCAACTGCGGCTTGTTTCCCGGCAAACCCAAGCCTTACTCTGCGGCCATCCCGACCGGGTCGAGGCCTTCGCCAAACGCTTGTACCTGGCTGGCTTGCCGCGCAATCAACTGCTGGCCGACGTCTTCCTGCCCCGTGGTTGAGCGCTGATTTCCAGACGCGAGACCGACCATGACTGAAACCCTGCTGCTGGACCGTGAACGCGGTCTGCTGACCGTGCGCTTGAACCGCCCGGGCAAGAAAAACGCCCTGACCCGGGCCATGTACAGTCAATTGGCCCAAGCCCTGGCGACGGCCGATACCGACCCGCAGATTCGCGCGGTACTGCTCACCGGCTCCAGCGACTGCTTCACCGCCGGCAACGACATCATCGACTTCCTCGAACAGCCGCCGAACGACCTCGATAACCCGGTGTTCCAGTTCATGCTCAGCCTGCTCGATTGCCGCAAACCGGTGATCGCCGCCGTGGCCGGGCCGGCGGTGGGTATCGGCACTACATTGCTGCTGCATTGCGATCTGGTCTACGTCAGCCGGGACGCGCGGTTGCGTATGCCGTTCGTCAACCTGGGGTTGTGCCCGGAATTCGGCTCCAGCCTGATCCTGCCGCGGCTGCTGGGCCAGGCCAGGGCTGCGCAACTGTTGCTGTTGGGCGAGGGGTTCAGTGGTGAACAGGCGGTCGCGTGGGGCATTGCCACCGAGGCGTTGGACAGTGGCGAGGCGGCATTGGCCAAGGCCCGGGAGGTGGCGTTGCGCTTCGAATCGCTGCCGCCTGACGCGGTGCACATCAGCAAGCAACTGATGAAAGCGTCGGATCGGGAACAGCTGCGCAAGGTGATTGAAGAAGAGGGCAAGCTGTTCACCCAACGCTTGCGCTCGCCCGAGGCGGTGGCGGCGTTGTCGGGGTTTATCAACAGGCATTGAGTTCTGTAGTGCAGGGGCTGGCCTTATCGCGAGCAGGCTCGCTCCCACAAGGTTTTCCGGATGCTTACAAATCCATATCCGCTCCCACAGGGGATCTGCGGTGTGAATGAACCTGCGTCCAACACCCACTGTGGGAGCGAGCCTGCTCGCGATGGGGCCGGTCCAGGCAACCTATTTATCAGAAGGTGAAAACCAAAAAGCCCCGCCATTCACATGGCAGGGCTTTTGTTTTTCAGCATTCGGTCACTCAGACCATCGGGTCGCCAACATGCAGGATTTTCATCCCGTTGGTGCCACCGATGGTGTGGTAGCTGTCGCCTTTGGTCAGGATCACCCAGTCGCCGGTCTGCACCACGCCACGCTTGACCAGCTCATCCACCGCCGCCTGGCTGACTTCGCCCGGTTGCAGGGCGGCCGGGTCAAACGGCACGGTGTAGACGCCACGGAACATGGCGGCGCGAGCCTGGGTTTCGCGGTGCGGGGAGAACGCGTAGATCGGCACCGAAGAGCGGATGCGCGACATGATCAGCGGCGTGTAGCCACTTTCGGTCAGGGCGATGATCGCCTTTACGCCCGGGAAGTGGTTGGCGGTGTACATCGTCGCCAGGGCGATGCTCTCGTCGCAACGCTCGAAGGTCTTGCCGATGCGGTGGCTGGAAGTCTTGCTGGTCGGGTGCTTTTCAGCGCCGATGCAGATACGTGCCATGGCTTGCACCGCTTCGAGCGGGTACAGGCCGGCGGCGCTTTCGGCCGAGAGCATCACGGCGTCGGTGTAGTCGAGCACAGCGTTGGCTACGTCGGACACTTCGGCGCGGGTCGGCATCGGGTTCTGGATCATCGACTCCATCATCTGGGTCGCGACGATTACCGCTTTATTGTGGCGGCGTGCGTGCAGAATGATCTTCTTCTGGATGCCCACCAGCTCGGCATCGCCGATTTCCACGCCCAGGTCGCCACGGGCCACCATTACGGCGTCGGAGGCCTTGATCAGGCCATCGAGGGTTTCATCGTCGGCCACTGCTTCGGCGCGTTCGATCTTGGCCACCAGCCAGGCAGTACCGCCGGCTTCGTCGCGCAGTTGACGGGCGTATTCCATATCAGCGGCGTCACGCGGGAAGGACACGGCCAGGTAGTCGACTTCCATTTCCGCGGCCAGCTTGATGTCGGCCTTGTCTTTGTCGGTCAAGGCCGGTGCCGTCAGGCCACCACCGCGACGGTTGATGCCTTTGTGGTCCGACAGCGGGCCGCCGATGGTCACGATGCAGTTCAGTTCGGTGGCGGTGGCGGTTTCGACGCGCATCACCACGCGACCGTCATCGAGCAGCAACTCGTCGCCCACGCCGCAGTCCTTGACCAGGTCCGGGTAATCGATACCCACCACTTGCTGGTTGCCCTCGGTCAGCGGATGGCTGGTGGAGAAGGTGAACTTGTCACCGATCTTCAGCTCGATGCGCTTGTTGGCGAATTTGGCGATACGGATCTTCGGGCCTTGCAGGTCACCCAGCAGGGCAACGAAGCGGCCGTGCTTGGCGGCGAGGTCGCGCACCAGCTTGGCACGGGCCTTGTGCTCGTCGGGGGTGCCGTGGGAGAAATTCAGACGGGCAACGTCCAGGCCAGCCAGAATCAGCTGTTCGAGAACTTCCGGCGAATTACTGGCCGGGCCAAGGGTAGCGACGATTTTGGTGCGACGGACGGACATGCAAGACTCCTCAAGTTCAAGCGCCAGCGAAGGCTACTATGCTCTTTGGGTGTAGTCATTGTTCATATGCACTACTTTTTCGTTTGTTTTTCGAAATGAACATTCCTGAAAATTTTTGCGCTTATATGGTTTTCACATTTCCCCTGTGGCGAGGGGATAAATCCCCTCGCCACAAGAGCAGTCCCCGGCGCCATTTGCAGGCTGAAGATTTTCCCAACCAGGTCGATATAGAGCTCAAGACAGGAGAACCTCCCATGCGATTCGTGCTTTTTGTTGCCCTGGCCCTGAGCGTCACGGGCTGCACCCGTTGGTCGATGAACCATCACATGAACCTGGCCTACAAGGCCTATGAGCGCGGCAATTGCGAGCAGGTCATGCTCGAGCTGTCCCAGGTCGACCGCGCCAGCCGTGCCCGCCGCTATATGCAGCCGGAAGTCTCGATGCTGCGTGGCCAGTGCCTGGAGCGGCAGAAGCTGTTCGTCGATGCGGCGCAGACCTACCAGTTCATCATCACGCAATACCCTAACAGCGAATACGCCTTCCGTGCCCGGGCCCGGCTCGAGACCCTGCAGAGCCTGGGCCATTATCCGACCCGCAGCGCATCGGCGATCCGCCCGACGGCGTCCTGACAGCCCTCCCAAGCCATGGCCGGGGGCGATCCCTGGCCACCAGAGCAACGTATATTTTGTTTATGAAAGGTTTGCGGATGTACTGGCCGCCACACAGCCTTGAGCTATATTTGTACAAATCGTCATTAGAGCTGGGTCTCTAACTTCAAGCGGCACCTGTGACCGGCAGCAGTAGGGCCAAGACGCTTGTAAGCGTCTGGCACCGGGATCGGGGAGAGCGAGCTGGCGTTTGCTCGTTCCGAAGTATTCGGTTGCCCCTGTTTGGGGTCGTCCAAAAAGCGATACAAGACATGTACAAAAAACGGCGAATCGAGCGGCAGCAGCTGCCGTATTTTTTGAGAGTGTTTAATGAAGTCAACGGCAAGCCCATCGGTTTTCTGGGCAATGTTTCTGCAGATGGTCTGATGCTGATCAGCCATTTGCCGTTGATGGTCGGCGCGGACTTTGACTTGCACCTGAAAATCCCCGCCGATGAGGGACCGCAGCAGAACATTGTGCTCCGAGCCAATTGCCTGTGGTGCCGTGAAGATGTGACGCCGCAGCATTTCGACGCCGGTTTCAGCCTGCAGTCTGCACCGCCGGAGTACGCGCAACTGGTCAGTGCGTTGCGGCAGTATTTCAGTTTTCATTCGTTGCCGGCATCGGCCTGAGCCCCGACGCCTTTTAGTGGGATACCACCCTGTGGGAGCGAGCCTGCTCGCGATGGCGCACTTGAAATCGCCATCGCGAGCAGGCTCGCTCCCACAGGTGTTTCACAGTTTCTAAATATTATTCAGTTGCCAGTGCCGGTGCGGTTCTCAGCGCTGAATCTTCGCTTCGTTATCCAGCAGCCGTTCCAGCAACAACACCCCCATCTCGCCCATCTGGTGAATCGCCAGGGCCAGGTTGCGCGGGGCGCCTTCGAGGTCTTCCGATAAATCCAGGATCAGCGTGCTCACCGAGCAGAAGGTTTCGTAGCTGTGGGCAAGCATGCCTTCGGGGTCGGCGTCGGGGGCGACGATGAAGTAGTCCAGTTGTTTGTCGGTTTTCTTGTCGGGTTGGCCGTGGTTGGGCTTGAGGTAGTAGTCCAGGGCTCTTTGGGCGGCTTCGTCGAGCTTTTCGGAGTCGAGGGTTTCGTGGGGGGATAGCGGGTCGGTGTGGGGCGGGTTAGGTGTAGCTTTGAACATGATTAGGTCTCCTTAATGGGCCACCAACCGGTTCGCGACTAAACGAATGTAGGGTGGCGGCTGGACGCAGGTTAGTCGACCGGCGGAGACACGAAATCCGGCGCGCCCGAGGGCGCCCTGCGTACAGCCACCATCAAGTAAGGGATAGGGAAACCCCACTGGATGACGCTTGTGCACATCGTGTCAAACCGCCGGGCGACTAAACCCGATCACTGGATATCAGCGATGCGAATCAAGTTACGGGGCAGAACCAAGGCGCACAAGCCGGCGGATTCTGGCGGATCTGTAGTCCGTTGCGCAAGGCGCTGTAGTTAGCCGGACCTTTGCTGGCTCGCTGTAGGACCTAGGCGGTCCCGGCCTTTTTCCAGGCCAGGTATTGGGTCACCAGGTCCGCGCCTAACTCACTGGGGCGCGAGTCCAGGGCCGGGACGCCGTGGGCGGCCAGCTGCTTGTGCAGCTCGGCCCGGGCGTTCAAATAGTCCACCGTCCCGCAGTAGGCCAGGGCCTCGGGCACGGTTTGCACGGGTTCCTGGCGCAAGCGGTCGAGGGCCTCTTCCCGCAGGCTGGCCACCAACACCCGATGCTGTTGGCCCAGACGTTTCACCGCGGCGAGCAGGTCCGCGTCGTCCTCATCCCGCAGGTTGGTCACCAGCACCACCAGGGCCCGGCGTTTTTGCCGGGCCAGCAGTTGGGTCACGGCCGCCTGGTAATCGGCGGGGCGTTGGCTGCTGTCGAGGTCGTACACGGTGTTGAGCAGGACGTTGAGTTGGCCCGTGCCTTTGACCGGGGCGAGGTAGCGGGTTTGCTCGCTGGCGAAAGTGCTCAGGCCCACGGCATCGCCCTGGCGCAGTGCGGTGTAGCTGAGCAGCAGGCAGGCGTTGAGGGCGTGGTCGAAGTGCGACAACTCGCCGTCCTGGCTGCGCATGCGCCGGCCGCAATCGAGCATGAAGATGATCTGCTGGTCGCGTTCGTCTTCGTACTCCCGGGCAATTGGCGTGCGATGACGGGCGGTGGCCTTCCAGTCGATCTGGCGCAGGCTGTCGCCCTCGCGAAATTCGCGCAGTTGATGAAATTCCTGCCCTTGGCCGCGCCGTTGCCGCTGGCGGATGCCGAGCTGGCTGAGCCAGTTGTCCACCGCCAATAGCTGGCCTTCGTAGAGCCTGGCGAAATCCGGGTACACCCGAGTCTCATCGACCACGTCCAGCCGGCGCTTGCCGGTCCACAGGCCCAATGGGCTCGGCAGGTTGGTTTCGCACTGGGCGAAGGTGAAGTGGCCGCGCTTGAGCGGGCGCACGCGGTAGCCGACCTGGCTGTGCTGGCCGGGTTGAAGCTCGACCGACAGCGGCAGGTTTTCGAAGTCCAGGCCCTGGGGGATGTGGTCGAACATTTCGATGCTCAAGGGCTGGGCGAATTCATGCTGGATTTGCAGGTGCACTTCGCTCCAGCGCCCCAGGGCCAGGCTTCCCGGCATCTGCCGTTGCACCCGGGGCGAGGGCAAGCGCCTGAGGCGCGCCGCGTCGAGTATGGCCAGGACCAACAGGGCCAGCAGCAAGCCCCAGTTGATCGACAGCAACGTCGATGGCACCGCGATGCCCAATGCCCGCAGTGCGCCGAGCGCGATACTCACGGCCAGCAACAGGGCGAGCCAGGTCAGTAGCAGGCGTGAGGGTTTCATCGCAACATTCCCTTTGGAGGAAATGCAGAGCGGGCTTTTGTGCAGAGGGGACTCATGTGGGAGCAAAGCTTGCTCGCGAAACAGGCACCTCGATTTCTGCGAGACCGCGTCGCTTCCATCGCGGGCAAGCCTTGCTCCCACATAAATCCCCTTATCATGCTGGTGTTATTCACAACCGCGGCGCCGGCACTTGATCGAGCAGTTGCCCCAGCACCTGGTCCACCGTCAGCCCTTCGATGTCCAGCTCCGGCGCCAGTCGCACCCGATGGCGCAGCACGGCCAGGGCGCAGCCCTTGATGTCATCCGGCACGACGAACTCGCCGCCGCGCAACAACGCCCGTGCCCGGGCGCAACGCACCAGGGCAATCGAGGCACGCGGGCCGGCGCCGAGGGTCAAGCCCGGCCAACTGCGGGTGGTGCGGGCCAGGCGCACGGCGTAGTCGAGCACCTGGTCGTCCATTGGCAGATCGCTGGCGATGCGTTGCAGCGCTTGCACGTCCTTGGCTTGCAACACCGTGCGCAACGGCTGCACGTCGAGCATGTCGGCGCGGGTCGAGCGACTGACCTGGCGCACCATGTCCAGCTCCTGGTCGGCGTCGGGGTAGTCCATGCGCACCTTGAGCATGAAGCGGTCGAGCTCGGCTTCCGGCAGCGGGTAGGTGCCTTCCTGTTCGATGGGGTTCTGGGTGGCGAGGACCATGAACGGCTGGCTGATGGGCAGGGCCCGGCCTTCGAGGGTGACCTGGCGTTCCTGCATGGCTTCGAGCAGCGCGGCCTGGGTCTTGGCCGGTGCGCGGTTGATCTCGTCGGCCAGCAGCAGGTTGGTGAACACCGGGCCTTTGCGCAGCTTGAACTGCTCGGTCTGCAAGTCGTACACCGCATGCCCGGTGACGTCGCTGGGCATCAGGTCGGGGGTGAACTGGATGCGCGCGAACTCGCCGTTGAAACAGCGAGCCAGGGCCCGCACCAGCAAGGTCTTGCCCAACCCGGGAACACCTTCGAGCAGCACGTGCCCGCCGGCGATCAGTGCTGTGAGCACATCGTCGATCACGCTGGCCTGACCGACCACCGCCTTGCCCAGCTCGGTGCGAATGGCCTGGGCCAACTGACTGGCGCGCTGGCGCTGTTGGGCGGCATGGGCCTGGGCGTCGACAGGTTCGTTCTGTTCAGTCATAAGGCATTCCTGAGAGTTTGCAAATGGGCGACCTGGCGGCAGAACTCTGCGCTGGACATACGCTGTTTCGGTCGTGGGCTCAACGCCTGGCTGATGGCTCGGGTGGGTTGCCGGGTCAGGCGGGCGAGGACCTGCCATTGTTCGGCGACGGCCAGTTGTTCGAAGCCTGGATGAAGGTAGCGCGCCCGGCGCAGCAGGTCTTGTTGCAAGGCGTGCAACAAGTGTTGCTGGCCGTTGTGGCGCAGGTGGAAGCCGGCGCTGGCCTGCACGTGTTCTTCCAACTGACGTCGCGCCTTGGGGGCCGGTTGTTGCAGTGGGCCATGACGCACCGCCGAACGCCAGAACCACAGGGCAATCAAGGCGAGTAGCGCCACCAGCGCCTGGGGAAAGTAGCGCAGCAGCAGGGTCAGCAGGTTGTCATGGTCGGTGTTGTACAGCAGCGTGACGTCGGTGTCGGCACTCAAATACCAGAGCAACCAGGCGTTGTCGTACTGCTCGATGTTCTCGTTCTTCCACAGCTCGGCGTCGGTAATCACGGTGATCGAGCCCAGGCCGAGGTTCAGTTGCATCATGTGGGTCGACAGCGCGCTGTTGGCCCAGGCCTGGGCCAGGTTATGCGGGTCTTCGAGGTGAAAGTCGGTGTCGAAGCCGACATACGCCGGCGCCTCTTCGTCCTCCAGGTAGAGCTTGGTCAGCTCGGGATAACGGTCCTTGATCAGTTCGGGCGCCGGCTCCTTGAGGTCCTTGCTCAACAGTTGATGCAGGCGCACGCGGTCGAGCAGCAAGTCGCCGCTGCTACCGGTGGTCTCGTCCCACAAGGCTTCGGCAACCAAGAGCAAGCGCCCGCCGGCCCGGGTCCAGTTCATCAACTGTTCGACCTCCCGTGGCGTCATGTGGGTTCGCTCGCCCAGCAATAGCAGGCTGTGCTGGCGAGGCTCCAGGGTGGGCAGTACGTTCAGGTTGTTGGCGTGCTCGACGTTGATACCCTGCTGGCGCAGGAAAAGTTCGGCGGCCAGGTAAGGATTGGCCTGGGCTTGCGGGGAGGGGCCGTGCTCGATGGTTTCCTCGTAGGGGACGGCCTTGGCGTAGAGATAGAAGGCCAATGCGCCCACCAGCGCGGCCAGCACGGCGCCGATCAGCCAGCCTGCGTGCCGACTCATCGGGCCGCTCCCGGACCGAACAGTCCGCGCCAGCCGTCACACAGTTCCTGTTGCAGGTGTGCCGGCGGAGGGCGATGCCCGTAGGCAATGTTCTGCCAATGCAAGGTCAGGTTTTTGCTGAAGCCCAGCAGGTTTTCCTGCTTGAGCTGTTCGACGCGTTGCAGCACCTGGCCTTCGGTGTCGGCCGGTTTCAGGGGGATCTTGAAGTCGTGATGCAATCGGCTGAGCAGCGCCCGGTACAGCAGGCCCAGGGCTTCACGGGGCTCTGTGGCCCACAGTTGTTCGACGCTGGCGGCCACGTCGGCGGGCAGGCTCTCTTCGCGAATATCCAGGCCGAACATGCGCGCAGGTGTTGCTCGTTCCGTTGGCGGGCGCTTCGTCGGTCGGCGATTGGCCAGGGTCTTGAATCTTTCACGGTAACGCCAGGCCAGCCAGGCGATCGCCCCCAACAGGCAAGCCCACAGCACCACCTGGATCAGTGCCGCGGCGATGTCGAAGCGTTGGCTGCCGAGCCATTTGAACAGGGCCTTGAGCCAGCTCGGTTTGGCCTCGTTCTCGGTCTCGGTCTCTGGGGATTCGGCGGTTTCTTCGCCGAAACGATAGCGGGTGACGGTCTCGGGGTTCTTGAACGGCGGGGCGTCGAGGATCGCCTTGATGCCGTCCCGGGAGGCTTCGCTGGTGAGGGGCTGGTTGAGTAGTCTTGGGCTGTCGGGGCCGCTGCTGTCCTCGGCGGCAAACGCCGGGGGCGCCAGCGGCAGTAGCATGAGCGCCAGCAGCATCAACACCGTGGCCACGCCGTTCAGGCGCTGACGCAGGCGCCGGAACACCAGCTCGATGTCCCACGCTTCGAGGATCGTGCGTCGGTTCAGGTAGAGGCTGAAGCCGCAGGCGACATACACCGGCTCCCACAGGATCAGCAGCAGCGGGTAGAGGAAGTTGACCAGGTGTTCGAACCACAACCAGTCCCGCTCCGCCGCCGACACCAACATCTCCCAATCCCATTGCAGTTCGACTTGTTGCGGCACGAACAGATAGAACAAGGCCATCAGGCCGAACCACAAGGCGGTTTCCAGATGCGCGCCGATGATGGTCAACCATTGCGCCGCGCCGCGGTTGCGTTGCAGCAATACCCGCAAGCGCTGCGTCCGCGCTTCGCCGGAAAGCCCCTCGAGTTGCACCACCGGCATCAGGAAGCTGCGGCTCAGGCTCAGCCTGCGCCAGGTCAGGCTGGCCAGCAACTGGGGCTTGAGCAGCGCCGGCCACTGGAGCAAGGCCTGCCTCAAGGTGGGGGTTTCGCCGAACAGCGCCTTGGACAGGATGTACAGCGGCAGACGCTCAAAGGCCGGCTTCAACCACCAGAACAGCATCACCACCAGCGACGGTGAATCCCACAGCAGCAGGGATAACAACAGGTACACCGGCAGCGTGATGATCGCCCAACTGGTCATCAGCAGACGTCGATGCTGCTGGCTCATCAGCACGCCCAGGTCCATGGCTTCCCAGGTGGTGCGGGGGCGGATAACGACGGTGGCGTCACTCAGGCGCATGGCGCACCCGTCCGGCAAGCGACAGATAACTGATCACCAACAGCCACAACAAGGTGCCCACCGTGTATTTGGTGGCGGGCGTCACGGCGCTGGAAGACCAGTAGGCCTCGATGAACGCGGCAATGAGCAGGAACAGCATCACGCCGCCGATCATCAGCACGCTTTTGCCCGCGGCGAGCCGCAAGGCCTCGCCCCGGGTCAGGCGCCCCGGCGCGATCAAGGCCCAGCCCAATTGCAGGCCCGCGGCCCCGGCCAGGGCGATGGCGGTGAGTTCGAAGGCGCCGTGGCCGATCACGAACGACCAGAACGTTCCCCCGGAGCCGATCTGGGTCAGGTGCCCGGCCACCGCGCCGATGGTCAGCCCATTGAAAAACAGGAAGAACGCGCTGCCCAGCCCAAACATCAAGCCACTGGCAAAGGTCTGAAAGGCAATGCCGATGTTGTGCATGATGTAGTAGCCGAACATGACCCAGTCCTCGCTGGCGGCCCGTTCGACCGAGCGACCCAGGTGCCCGGAGGCCGGGTCATACATGCTGCGGATCTGGCTGATTTCGTCGGCGCCGAGCACGCTGTAGACCAGTTCCGGGAACAGATAGACCAGTAGCCCGATGCCGACCAGGCTGCCCAGGAACATCAGGCTGGCGACCAGCACGAATCGCCATTGTTCACGCACCAATCGAGGGAAACCGACCAGGATAAAGGCCGAGAGGCTGGCCGATGGTCGGCTGCGGTCCCGGTAGAGTTGCTGGTGACCGCGCAGCGCCAGTTGTTGCAACGTGTCGACCAGCAAGCTGCTGTAACCCCGGGCCTGGGCCAGTGCCAAATGATGGCAAAGCCGTCGGTAGGTGGCAGGGAAGTCGCTGCTCTGGGGCACACTGCGGCTGCGCTCCAGTTGGTCGAGTTGCCGGGACAGCTGCGCCCATTCCCCTTGGTAACGGCTTTCGAACAGGCTTTGCTTCATGTTGGCCCCAACAAGCCGCGGGCGACGCCATTGAGTTCGGCGACGGCGTGCGGCACCTGGACGTTCAGTGGCGCGGCCAGGATGGCCGCCAGTTCGTTGACCCGCGCCTGGGACAGTTCTGCCTGGCGTTCGGCGAAGCCCAGCACTGCGCGTTGTTCCTGCAGGCTCAGGGTGAAAGGCGTTCGTATCGGGGCCGCCATTGGCAATGCGGGGCGTTTGACCGGCTGCTCGCGATACACCACCAGCGTGCCGGCCGCGAGGTCGCCCAGGCGCTTGAATGCCGGGTGTTGCAGGCAACTGATGGCGCCGAAGGTGTAGCCGAAGGGCAGCATGTCGACGAAACGCAGGAGGTTGCGGATCAACGACGCCGACCAACCGATGGGCCGGCCGTCGTCCTGTACCACGCGCAGGCCCATGATCTGTTTGCCGGGAGAGCGCCCCTGGTTGAGCACCTCGAACAGCACCATGTACCACCAACTGACGACAAACAGCAGGATCGATCCCAGGCCGATCCCCAGCTCGCCGAAAAACGCCAGCACCAGGAAGAAAAGCCCCAGGACCAACCCGCGTATGCCCAGGTCGATGGCGAAGGCGATTGCACGCGGCATCAATCCCGCCGGGCGCAGCGGCAGGTCGATGCCTTCGGGCGTTTCAACCTGATAGCGCGTGTCCAGGGGCGCGGGCAGCGTCGCGTTCCTTTGCAGTGCTGGTGTCTCGAGCATGGGCAACCTGTGATGGGCCAGACCGAATGTTCAATCTCGGCCCAGATGCTAGCAGTCTTCGTGCGGGCAAACGATACAACTGTGTATGTCATTTCATGGTTAGCAACGGAATTGAGAGGGCGAGCACTGTCTGTTCCTGACCTACCGCCATCGCGAGCAGGCTCGCTCCCATAGGGGGGCGGTGGGCAGTGCATTCGAGGGCGCCATAGATCAACTGTGGGAGCGAGCCTGCTCGCGATGACGGCGTTACATTCAACATCAATACAAGCTGACTCACCGCCATTGCGAGCAGGCTCGCTCCCACAAGGGGGGGGTGTGGCCCCGCGCATTGGCATTCAAAAGTTACAGGACTGCTGGTCGCCGGCGGGTTCGAACGCCTAGACTTCGCCAGTCTTCAGTTCAGGAACAGCCCGTGACTTCCATTTTCTGGTACGACTACGAAACCACCGGCATCAACCCGCGTTGTGACCGGCCCTTGCAGGTGGCGGGTATCCGAACCGATTTCGAACTCAATGAAATCGACGAGCCGGTGAACCTGTATTGCCGGCCCAGCGATGACATCCTGCCCCATCCGGCAGCCTGTGCGATTACCGGTATCACCCCGGCATGCCTGGTCGAGAAAGGCTTGAGCGAAGCCGATTTCATGACCCGTGTCCACGGACAACTGGCAGCGCCCGGCACCTGTGGCGCCGGCTACAACACCCTGCGCTTCGACGATGAAATGACCCGCTACAGCCTCTATCGGAATTTCTTCGACCCGTACGCGCGGGAATGGCAGGGCGGCAACAGTCGTTGGGACCTGATCGATGTGGTGCGCGCCGCTTATGCGCTGCGCCCCGATGGCATTGTCTGGCCGCAAGAGGATGGTCGCGTTACCCTCAAGCTCGAGCGCCTGACCGCCGCCAATGGCATCGATCATGGCCAGGCCCACGACGCGTTGTCGGACGTGCGCGCGACCATCGCCCTGGCGCGCCTGATCCGGCAGAAGCAGCCCAGGCTCTACGATTGGTTGTTCCAGTTGCGCAGTAAACAGAAGGTGATGGACCAGATCCGCCTGTTGCAGCCCATGGTGCATATTTCCGGTCGCTTCTCGGCGGCGCGCAACTACATCGGTGTGGTCTTGCCGCTGGCCTGGCATCCGAAAAACCGCAACGCCCTGATTGTCTGTGACCTGCACCTGGACCCCCAGGGCCTGCTGGACCTCGATGCCGAAAGCCTGCGCCAGCGCTTGTATACCCGCCGGGAAGCATTGCTCGAAGGAGAGTTGCCGGTGCCGCTCAAGCTTATCCATATCAACAAGTGTCCGGTGATCGCGCCGTTGTCGGTGCTGCGTGCCGAGGACCAGCAGCGATTGGAACTGGACATGGAGGGCTATCAGCAGCGGGCATTGCGGCTAACTGACGCACAGAAAGTTTGGCAGGATAAACTTCAGGCTATTTATGCTCGCGAGGATTTCAGCGCCAGCGAGGATCCCGAGCAACAGTTATACGCAGGCTTCTTGGGCGATCGTGATCGGCGTTTATGTGAACAAGTGCGCATGGCTGATCCGGCGCAATTGGCTCAAGAACGCTGGCCGTTCGATGATGAGCGTTTGCCGGAACTATTGTTCCGATACCGCGCACGTAACTTTCCGGACACGTTGAATCCTGAAGAGCAGGGGCGTTGGAGACTTTTCTGCCAACAACGTCTGTCATCCCCGGAATGGGGCGCGCCTAATACCTTGGAAAGTTTTGATGAAGCGATGGCAGACTGGATGACGCTGTCTACACCAATGCAGCGAGAAGTACTCGCGGAGTGGCAGGGCTATAGCCAGCAATTGCGCAAACGTTTAAGCCTTGAGCCGCGATGAAATAAAAAGATGGCAGGCATAAAAAACGCCAGCAATCGCTGGCGTTTTTTGTTCGCAAAGAACGGTGCGAAGCGCTAAGGCTTAGCCCAGCAGGGTTGCCCAGCCTTCAACCACGTCACCGCCCCACTTGGCTTTCCACTCTTTCAGAGTCTTGTGGTTGCCACCTTTGGTTTCGATGACTTCACCGTTGTGCGGGTTCTTGTATTGCTTAACTTTGCGAGCGCGTTTGGTGCCGGTAGTTTTGACGGCGCCACGTGGTGCTTTGCTCGACTTGGCTTCTGGATCCAGCAGGGCAATGATGTCGCGCAGCGACTTGGAGTATTCGCCCATCAGAGTGCGCAGTTTGCCTTCGAATTCAAGCTCGGTTTGCAGTTTGTCGTCTTGGGACAGATTTTTCAGGCGAGCTTGCAGTTCTTTGATGGCTTCTTCTGTGGCGCGGTATTCATTGATCAAGGACATGTGGACTACCTTATGTAGGACGCGGGTGACAAGGAGACAGTGCGGCAATAGTAATCAGACAGTTTCATCAAGTAAACATTTAACCGGTGTTTTATTTAATTAATTAGTGCTGTGCCACAAAAATGCCTGTTGCAGTTAAATACCGCGACAGATGCCTTCACATCTGTTCACACATATAGCCTGCTTGCCCAGACCGCGCAGGTCGTGACCCGGGGCCGTCGCTGAGAAGGTGGCGTGTCATCGATACTGCAGTTTTGCCGCGCAATGGCTAGAATGGCCGCCTTTGCGAAGTTCTGGAGTTTCCCTAATGCGCACTTTTCGTCTGGTGATTGCTTGCCCGGACCGCGTCGGTATCGTTGCTAAAGTCAGTAACTTTCTGGCGTCCCATAACGGCTGGATCACCGAAGCGAGCCATCACTCGGACAATCAAAGTGGTTGGTTTTTCATGCGTCACGAGATTCGTGCCGACTCGCTGCCCTTCGGTATCGAAGCCTTTCGTGAAGCGTTCGCCCCCATTGCCGAAGAGTTCTCGATGGACTGGCGTATCACCGACACCGCGCAGAAAAAACGCGTGGTGTTGATGGCCAGCCGTGAGTCTCACTGCCTGGCCGACCTGCTGCACCGCTGGCACAGCGATGAGCTCGATTGCGACATCGCCTGTGTGATTTCCAACCATGACGACTTGCGCAGCATGGTGGAATGGCACGGTATCCCGTACTACCACGTACCGGTCAACCCGCAGGACAAGCAGCCGGCGTTTGCCGAGGTTTCGCGGCTGGTCAAGCAGCACGATGCCGAGGTGGTGGTGCTGGCGCGCTACATGCAAATCCTGCCGCCAGCCTTATGCAGCGAATATGCCCATAAGGTCATTAACATCCACCACAGCTTCCTGCCGTCATTCGTCGGTGCCAAGCCGTACCACCAGGCGTCGATGCGCGGTGTGAAGCTGATTGGCGCCACCTGCCACTACGTGACCGAAGAGCTGGATGCCGGCCCGATCATCGAGCAGGATGTAGTGCGCGTCAGCCACAGCGACAGCATCGAAGACATGGTGCGTTTCGGCCGTGACGTAGAGAAGATGGTGTTGGCCCGTGGCCTGCGTTATCACCTGGAAGACCGGGTGCTGGTGCACGGCAACAAGACCGTGGTCTTCTGACTACACTGCAAAGGGCCTGGACGAGCGATCGCCAGGCCTTTTTACTGAAGAACAACGATGTCCGTGGCGAGGGAGCTTGCTCCCGCTGGGCTGCGAAGCAGACCAAAAAATTCAACACCGTGCATCGGGAAAGTAGAGTAGGCAGGTTTTACGACTGCTGCGCAGCCGAGCGGGAGCAAGCTCCCTCGCCACGGTGATTTTCATGCCACCTCACGGAGGAACGCGCCATGACCGATCCATTGGACAAAGCCACTTCCAAAGCGCCGGCGACCCTGGGCGAGGGCTGCCTCAGCCGCTACGACCCCGACGCGTTGGGCCCGGAGGACGGCACTGAGTTTCCCGATGCCGCGCAATTGTGGGAGCAGTTGCATCCCCAGGACGATTCTGAACAGAAACCTTGATCTGTCAGGCTTGCCTGAGCCGGATCAGTTTCTTGATCAACGGCCGCCCGACCATCAGGAAGAACACCGGCCCACCGGCCACCAGATAAAAGTAATAGGTCACCGCCCGCCAGATCAGAATCGCCGCCGCCGCGGTGGATTTGCCCACCATGGGCGCCAGCAGCGCCGCCGAGGTCAACTCCGCCGCTCCGGCACCGCCCGGCAACAGGCTGAACTGCCCCGCGCTCAAGGACAGCATCTGGATCAGGAAACACCAGGCCCATTGCAAATCCGCCCCCAGCCCCCTCAATGCCAGGTACAACACGCTGTAGCGCAACGCCCAGTGCAGGCAGGTCAGGCCGAAGACCTGGAACAGTGTCTGTCGTGGCAACTTCAAGGTGTCGGTGAACGCCGCCAGAAAGCTCAGGATCTTGCGTGCCCAGCGTCGGCGGGTGAGGGGCTTCACACGCAAGTGACGCAGCAATCGAGCGCCCAGCAGAATCAGCTTGCGGTGATAACGGGCCACCAGTACGCAGCCGAACAGCCCGCCGAACAATGAAATCGCGCTCAACACCAGCATCCATTCCATGCGCTGGCTGAGGTTCTGGAACAGCGCGTAAAACAGAATGCCCACCAGGGCGCAGAGGAAGAACAGCAAGTCGCTCAACTGATCCATGGCAAACACCGCGCTGCCATGGGCCGGGCGCACGCCGTTGCGCGCCAGCAGGGCCATCAGCGTCAGCGGGCCGCCACTGCCTCCGGGCGTCGCGCACATGGCGAACTCGGTGGACATCACCACGCCGACGCTTTTCAGTCCGCTGATGCGACCACGATGTTCGCCTAGCAACAGGCGCAAGCGCACGGAGTTCAAGCCCCAGCACAGCACGATCATGCCGAGCATGGCCAGCAGCAGCGACAAGGGAAAACGCTGCACCCGCGACCACATTTCCCCGCCGCCCACCAGCAGCGGAACCAGCAGCGCCGTGAGCAGCGCGGCGCCCAGCCAGATCAGCCGTTTCATGCGGCGCTGCGGGCCCGCAGCCCCTGGGTCGCCAGCCAGTCGAGCTTGGTCATCGGCACGCGGCCGTCGTTGAGCAGGCGTTCGAGGGTGCGCAGCCAATAGTCCCGGGAAAACGTGTGGCGCATGTCCACCGGGTGCAGGCCCAGGCGAATTACCGGTGCCTGGCGCCAGCGTTGTTCACGCTGGTCGCTGATAACTTTCGACAGGCCACGGCGCCAGGCGCTGCGGGCACTCCAGACCAGCCCCGGCGCGTCGATGGCGGTGAAATCGGGCAAGCGATAAAGGTGTTGGGTGTCGCTGGTGTAGCTCAGCGGTAACTGACGCAAGGCCTGGCGCGTACCTTCGCTCATCAGCCAGGCCGGGGCGACGAAACCTTCCAGCGGCCAGTGGTAGCGCTCGAAGGTTTGGATACCGGCGCGCAGGCGGGCGAGGGCCTGCGCCTCGGACAGATGGTAGAACTCCCCCTCATGGGTATAGACCCGGCGCATGAACCAGTCCTTGGGATGAAGGGCGACAGGGCCGTCGTCGCAATGGTAGTAGCCATGCAACACCAGTTCGTCGCCGCGCTCGACCCGGCTGTCGAGCAGGCGCCGAAAGCCGGGGTGAGCCTCCAGGTCATTGGTGCGGTGAAAGTCCGGCACCACCAGCCAGGTCATTGGCACTTGGCCGAGGGCATCCACGGCCTCGACGAAGGGCTGGTAGTCGGGCCAGGTTTGCGGTGCTACGTCGTGCAGCACCAATAGCACGCTGGGCGGTTGATTCATCGACACGGACCTCGCCTCAACCATTGGCCAGCAGCGGCATCTGTTCGCCGAGCACGGCGTAGTAATGCCCCAGCAAGCTGTTGACCACGGAGTCCCAGGCGTAACGGCGCTCCACATGCTGACGCGCCAGAACCCCACGGCGTTGGCAACCTTCGGAGAAAAGCTGCCGCACGGCGTTGGCCATGGCCTGCGGGTTGTTGGGCGTGCACAGCAGCCCGCAGTCTTCATGGACGATTTCGGTGAAGGCCCCGGCCGCCACCGCCACCACGGGAATACCGCTGGCCATGGCTTCGAGGATCACCAGGCCGAAGGTCTCCTGGTCGCCAGCGTGCAACAGGGCGTCGGCGCTGGCCATGAGCCGGGCGACTTGCGGCGCCGGGCAGAACTCATCGATCACCGTGACGTTGTCCGGCACCACGGCGGGCATCGACGAGCCCACCAACAACAGGTGGTAGCGTTCGCCCAGGCGCTTCATGCACTTGAGCAGCACCGGCAGGTTTTTTTCCTTGGAGCCACGACCGGCGAAAATCAGCAGGCGCGTGTCTTCGGCGATACCCAGCTCAGCCCGCAGCTCCGGGTCGCGGGCGGCCGGGTTGAAGGTCTGCAGGTCGACGCCCAGCGGTTGCACGTAGACGTTCTTGACCCCCAACCCGGTCAGTTTGTCGGCCATGACCTGGCTGGGTGCCAGGACCCGGTCGAAATTGCCGTACAACTTGCTGACATAGGCTTCGATGTTGGGGGTGAACCAGTTGCCCATGCGATTGCTCACCAACAGTGGCAGGTCGGAGTGATAAAAGCCGATAACGGGCACGTCGAGCTGACGCCGTGCGTCCAGGGCCGCCCATGCGGTGAGGTAGGGGTCGCCGACTTCAATCAGATCCGGCTGCAGATCACGCAGGACATTGCGCCAGGGGGCCAGGCGAAGTGGGAAACGATAGCCCTTGCCGAAAGGCAGGGCGGGGGCCGGAACCTTGTAGATCCCATCGTGCTCGCTCAAATGCGCGCCGGGGATCAGCAGGCTGTGGCGAATCCCGGGCCGATCGCCCAGGCGTCGGTGCTTGGCATCCAGATAAGTGCGCACGCCTCCGCTGGCGGGGGCGTAGAACATGGTGATGTCCGCTATGTGCACGATGAACGTCCCTCCGGTCTGTGTTCTCCTGTGTTGACCTTTAGTAAGAATAGATGTTCGGTTGGGGTTGTGGTGACGTAGTGGCTATGCCAATGAATATGTGGCGAGGGAGCTTGCTCCCGCTGGAGTGCGAAGCGCTCCCAAGATTTTGGGGCCGCTTCGCAGCCCAGCGGGAGCAAGCTCCCTCGCCACATGAGTGCGGTCAAATGCGGTTTTTATTTCCAGTGCCAGGGCCTTGATGCGCCAGGCATGCTTTTATATAAGCGTGCAAAATGGCGTCATATCGCAAACACCACGGGTGACCATATGCCTGACTCATCGCAACTCATTATTGGCGCCGACCTCAGTGGCCAGCCCATCGCCCAGGCCATGCGCCTGGCGAACCGTCATGGTCTGGTGGCGGGTGCCACCGGTACCGGCAAGACCGTCACCTTGCAGCGCCTGGCCGAAATGTTCAGCGATGCCGGCGTGGCGGTGTTCGCCGCGGATATCAAAGGTGACCTGTGTGGCCTCGGCGCTGCCGGCAATCCCCAGGGCAAAATCGCCGAGCGCATCGCCGGCATGCCTTGGCTCAATCACCGACCCCAGGCTTATCCGGTGACCTTGTGGGATATCCACGGCCAGTCCGGTCATCCGCTGCGCACCACTCTGAGTGAAATGGGCCCGTTGTTGATCGGTAGCCTGCTGGAACTGACGGACAGCCAGCAGTCGGCGCTTTACGCGGCGTTCAAGGTGGCCGACCGCGAAGGCCTGTTGCTGCTCGACCTCAAGGACCTCAAGGCGCTGCTCAATTACCTCAAGGACAACCCCGAGTTGCTGGGGGACGACGCGGCCCTGATGACCACCGGCTCCAGCCAGGCCTTGTTGCGACGCTTGTCCACCCTGGAACAGCAGGGCGCGGACGCGTTGTTCGGCGAGCCAGCCCTGCAATTGGAAGACATCCTGCAACCGGCCAGCGATGGCCGCGGTCGCATCCACTTGCTGGACGCCAGCCGCCTGGTCCATGAAGCGCCGAAGGTCTACGCGACGTTCCTGCTGTGGCTGCTGGCCGAGCTATTCGAGCAGTTGCCCGAGCGCGGTGATGCGGACAAGCCGCTGTTGGCGCTGTTCTTCGATGAAGCGCACTTGCTGTTTGCCGGCACCCCCAAGGCGTTGCAGGAACGTTTGGAGCAAGTGGTACGGCTGATCCGTTCAAAAGGCGTTGGGGTGTATTTCGTGACCCAGTCGCCGGGGGATCTACCAGACGACGTGTTGGCGCAGTTGGGGTTGCGTATCCAGCATGGCTTGCGGGCCTTTACCGCCAAGGAGCAGAAGTCGTTGCGGGCGGTGGCGGACGGTTTTCGGCCGAATCCGCAATTCGATGCCCTGGCGGTGCTCACTGAGCTGGGCATCGGTGAAGCCCTGGTGGGCACCTTGCAGGAAAAAGGTACGCCGGAAATGGTCCAGCGCGTGCTGGTCGCGCCACCGCAGTCGCGCATCGGGCCGCTGAGCGAGGCCGAACGCGCCGGGCTGATCGCCAGCTCGCCGTTGCAAGGGCGTTATGACAAACCTATTGATCGCGAATCGGCCTATGAAGTGCTGATGGGGCGCAAGGGGCTGGAGCCGCAGGCCGAAGTGGCCCCGGGCAAGCCGACGGCCGAAGAGCCGAGCTTCACGGAAAAGGCCGGGGAGTTTCTCGGTACGGCGGCCGGCCAGGCGCTTAAATCGGCGATGCGCCAGGCGGCCAATCAACTGGGCCGGCAGTTGGTGCGCGGATTGATGGGGTCGTTACTGGGGGGCAGCAAGCGCCGGTAGTCAAGACCGAGTCGCCCCCTTCGCGAGCAGGCTCGCTCCCACAGTAGATTTCTGCCAGGCATAAAATGTGTGCCTGCCGCAGATCTATTGTGGGAGCGAGCCTGCTCGCGATGGCGGTTTAGCAGGCGAAGAATAGGCCGACTGACCTGGCGCTATCGCGAGCAGGCTCGCTCCCACAGGGGGAATCTGTAGGGTGAAGGAAATGGTATTCACACCGAAGGTCCATCGTGGGAGCGAGCCTGCTCGCGATAGCGATTGAACAGGCGACGAAAATCTCAGTCCTTGGGCCGCGCATGGGCCGCCAATCGCTCCAGCGCCGCTCGCAGGTTGGGGTCGGTGATGCCGTCCGCCGTGGCCTGAATGGTCGCGGCGGCATCGGTGGACAAATCCAGCGTATGCCCCTTGGCGCCGACCTGGACGGTGGGCGGCTGGACCTTGAACAGGATTCGCGTCAGGTTGGCGAACTCTTCGAATGCCTGCAATTGGCGCAGCAGGCGTTTTTGCTGGTAGCGCAGGCGGGTGGCCCAGTGGCCGTCGGTGACGATCAGCAGCAGGCTGCCTTCGCGCCAGGACGCCACGTGGCAATGCTCGCGGGCGGCCGGCTGCAACTGGCTGTCGAGCAAGCGCTGCAAGTGACCCAGGCGTCTGGCGTGGCCAAAGATGGCTTTCAGCGGCTTGGCTTCGCGCAGCAGAACGGCGGGCGCCTTGGCTGGAAGAGGGCGAAAGGCCATGAATGAATACCGCAAGTGACAGAGGCGCCATGGTAGCAGAAAGCGTCGGATGCGCCTCGACCCTCTCGCCCTGCGGCTTTTGGCTGCACAATCAATGAGTAACTTCTGCGCTTTGTGGGTTGAAGTTCGTGCAAAAGCCCTTATTTTAGGGAGGCCCCGTCACAGCGCTGTGCCAGCATCGTGGAATAACGCCACTTTCCTCTCCATCGTTTCCGGGTAGAATGCTCGTTCGCATGCGGCCATGAGGGCTGCACGGGCGACTCACGGGGCCGCCCTCCATCCCTTTAGTGTGGAAGATCCTGCCGATATGTTTGCGCCTTTGTTAAAGAAACTTTTTGGAAGCAAGAACGAGCGTGAAATCAAGCGCATGCTCAAGACGGTACAGACTGTCAATGCCTTCGAAGAGCAAATGGTGGCCCTTTCGGACGATCAGTTACGCGCCAAGACTGCCGAATTCAAGGACCGCATCGCCAAGGGGGAAACCCTTGACCAGATCCTGCCCGAAGCCTTTGCGGTTGCCCGTGAAGCCGGCAAGCGGATCATGGGCATGCGCCACTTCGACGTTCAGTTGATTGGTGGCATGACCTTGCACGAAGGCAAGATCGCCGAAATGCGTACCGGTGAGGGCAAGACCCTCGTGGCGACCCTGGGCGTGTACCTCAATGCACTGTCCGGCAAGGGCGTGCACGTGGTGACGGTCAACGACTACCTGGCCCGCCGCGACGCCAACTGGATGCGCCCGCTCTACGAATTCCTCGGCCTGACCGTCGGCGTCGTCACGCCGTTCCAGCCGCCGGAAGAGAAGCGCGCCGCCTACGCTGCCGACATTACCTACGGCACCAACAACGAATTCGGTTTCGACTACCTGCGCGACAACATGGCGTTCAGCATGGAAGAAAAATTCCAGCGTGAACTCAACTTTGCCGTGATCGACGAAGTCGACTCCATCCTCATCGACGAAGCGCGTACCCCGCTGATCATTTCCGGTCAGGCCGAGGACAGCTCCAAGCTGTACATCGAGATCAACAAGCTGATCCCGCAGCTCAAGTTGCACGTCGAGGAAGTCGAAGGCGAAGTGACCCAGCCGGGGCACTACACCATCGACGAGAAGACCCGCCAGGTCGAGCTCAACGAGGCCGGTCACCAGTTCATCGAGGAAATGCTCGCCCGCGTCGGCTTGCTGGCCGAAGGCGAGAGCCTCTACTCGGCCCATAACCTGGGCCTGCTGACCCACGTCTATGCTGGCCTGCGCGCCCACAAGCTGTTCCATCGCAACGTCGAATACATCGTCCAGGACGGCCAGGTCGTGCTGGTGGACGAACACACCGGCCGTACCATGCCGGGTCGTCGCTTGTCCGAAGGCCTGCACCAGGCCATCGAAGCCAAGGAAAACCTGAACATCCAGGCCGAGAGCCAGACCCTGGCTTCCACCACCTTCCAGAACTACTTCCGCCTGTACAACAAGCTGTCCGGCATGACCGGTACCGCTGACACCGAAGCGTTCGAATTCCACCAGATCTACGGCCTGCAAGTGGTGGTGATTCCACCGAACAAGCCGCTGGCTCGTAAAGACTACAACGACCTGGTGTTCCTGACCGCCGAAGAGAAGTACGCGGCGATCATCAACGACATCAAGGAAGGCATGGCCCAGGGCCGGCCGATCCTGGTGGGTACCGCCACCATCGAGACCTCCGAGCACATGTCCGCCTTGCTCAACAAGGAAGGCATCGAGCACAAGGTCCTCAACGCCAAGTTCCACGAGAAGGAAGCCGAGATCATCGCCCAGGCCGGTCGCCCGGGTGCGCTGACCATCGCCACCAACATGGCCGGTCGTGGTACCGATATCCTGCTGGGCGGCAACTGGGAAGTGGAAGTCGCCAGCCTGGAAAACCCGACCCCCGAGCAGATCGCGCAGATCAAGGCCGATTGGCAGAAGCGTCACCAGCAGGTACTGGAGTCCGGTGGCTTGCAGGTAATCGCTTCCGAGCGTCACGAATCGCGGCGTATCGACAACCAGCTGCGTGGCCGTGCCGGTCGCCAGGGTGACGCCGGTTCCAGCCGCTTCTACCTGTCCCTGGAAGACAGCCTGATGCGCATCTTCGCCTCTGACCGGGTGAAGAACTTCATGAAGGCCCTGGGCATGCAGCCAGGCGAGGCGATCGAGCACCGCATGGTGACCAACGCCATCGAGAAGGCCCAGCGCAAGGTCGAGGGCCGCAACTTCGATATCCGCAAGCAATTGCTCGAGTTCGACGACGTCAACAACGAACAGCGTAAAGTGATCTATCACATGCGTAACAGTTTGTTGGCCGCCGACAACATTGGCGAAACCATCGCCGACTTCCGCCAGGACGTGCTCAACGCCACCGTCAGCGCCCATATCCCGCCGCAGTCGCTGCCGGAACAGTGGGACGTCGCCGGCCTGGAAGCCGCCTTGCAGAGCGATTTCGGCGTGGCATTGCCGATCCAGCAGTGGCTCGACGAAGACGATCACCTGTACGAAGAAACCCTGCGCGAGAAGCTGCTGGCCGAATTGATCGCCGCGTACAACGAGAAAGAAGACCAGGCCGGCGAAGAAGCGCTGCGCTCCTTCGAGAAGCAGATTGTATTGCGCGTACTGGACGACTTGTGGAAAGACCACCTGTCGACCATGGACCACCTGCGTCATGGTATCCATTTGCGCGGTTATGCCCAGAAGAACCCGAAGCAGGAGTACAAGCGCGAGTCCTACACGCTGTTCTCCGAATTGCTCGATTCGATCAAGCGCGATTCGATCCGCGTGCTGTCCCACGTTCAGGTTCGCCGCGAAGACCCGGCCGAAGAAGAAGCTCGCCTGCGCCAGGAAGCCGAAGCCCTGGCTGCGCGCATGCAGTTCGAACACGCCGAAGCCCCGGGCCTGGAAGTGGTCGCCGAAGAGGGTGTCGATGTCGATGTCGCCCTGGCCACCGCGCCGGTGCGCAACGAGCAGAAGCTGGGCCGTAACGAACTGTGCTACTGCGGTTCGGGCAAGAAATACAAGCATTGCCACGGGCAGATCCAATAAACCCGTTTCAACGCTGAACCACCCGCGCCGCGACCGGCTTCCAGCCGTCGCGGCGTTTTGCCATTTGATTCGCCGTTTCGATGAGGACGGCGTCGATATACATCTAATTTAGGAGCGCATTCATGGCTGTTGGTCTTGGTCCGTTGCCAACGTTGCACCCGGTTGCCGGTTTTGAACTCGGTATCGCTTCGGCGGGCATCAAGCGCCCCGGGCGCAAGGACGTCGTGGTCATGCGTTGCGCCGAAGGTTCGACGGTCGCTGGGGTGTTCACCCTCAACGCCTTTTGCGCAGCTCCGGTCATCCTGGCCAAGCAGCGCGTACAGGGGCCGGTGCGTTACTTGCTGACCAACACCGGTAACGCCAACGCCGGCACCGGCGCGCCAGGCCTGGCCGCCGCCGAGCGCACCTGCGCCAAGCTGGCGGAGCTGACCGGCGTCGATGCCAGCCAGGTGCTGCCATATTCCACCGGCGTGATCGGCGAACCGCTGCCGGTCGAGAAGATCGAGGGCGCGCTGCAGGCGGCACTCGATGACCTGTCGGAAAACAACTGGGCCGCGGCCGCCACCGGCATCATGACCACCGACACCCTGCCCAAGGGCGCGAGTCGTCAGTTCCAGCACGACGGCGTGACCGTCACCGTCACCGGCATCAGCAAAGGCGCCGGCATGATCCGCCCGAACATGGCGACCATGCTCGGCTACATCGCCACCGACGCCAAGGTTTCCCGGCAGGTGCTGCAAGACCTGATGCTCGACGGCGCCAACAAGTCGTTCAACCGCATCACCATCGACGGCGACACCTCCACCAACGACTGCTGCATGCTGATCGCCACCGGCAAGGCCAACCTGCCGGAGATCACCGAGGCCAGTGGGCCGCTGTTCGCCGCCCTGAAGCAGGCAGTGTTCGAAGTGTGCATGGAAGTGGCCCAGGCCATCGTGCGTGACGGCGAAGGCGCGACCAAGTTCGTGACCGTGCAGGTCAATGGTGGTGGCAATCACCAGGAATGCCTGGATGTCGGCTACACCGTGGCCCACTCGCCGCTGATCAAGACCGCGCTGTTCGCCTCTGACCCGAACTGGGGCCGGATCCTCGCCGCCGTTGGCCGTGCCGGCGTGCCGGAGCTGGACGTGAGCAAGATCGACGTGTTCCTCGGTGAAGTCTGTATCGCCAGCCAGGGTGCTCGCGCTGCGACCTATACCGAAGCCCAGGGGGCGGCGGTGATGCAACAGGAAGAGATCACCATCCGTATCGAGCTGGGGCGTGGTGCTTGCAGCGAAACGATCTGGACTACCGACCTGTCCCACGAGTATGTGAAGATCAACGCTGAGTACCGGACTTAATACGCTCGGGTCTGAGTCGCTCCTATCGCGAGCAGGCTCGCTCCCACAGGGGAATTGTTGGGTGACATAGAAAGTGTTCACACCACCAATCTACCTGTGGGAGCGAGCCTGCTCGCGATGGTGCCAGTACAGACACCCCAGAACCATAAGAAAGGAATCCACATGAGCCTGCACCTGATCATCGGCGATAAAGATCTATCCTCCTGGTCCATGCGCGGCGCGCTCGCCCTGGCACTGACCGGCGCGAAGTACACCGAAGAGCTGGTCAGGCTCGACCAACCCGACACCCGTGAGAAACTGCTCAAGTATTCGGCCACGGCCAAGGTCCCGTTGCTCAAGACCGAATTTGGCGTGATCGCCGATTCCCTGGCGATTGCCGAATACCTGGCCGAGCAGTTTCCGGATGCCGGTCTCTGGCCCAAGGATTTGGCCGCCCGGGCCCAGGCACGCTCGGCCTGTGCGCAAATGCACAGCGGTTTTTTCGCTATCCGCAGCAACATGCCGTTTGACCTGTTGCGCGATGCGCCATTGTCGCCCGTGCCGGCTGACGTCCAGGCGGAAATCGAGCGGCTGCTGGCGCTGTGGGCCGAATGCCGTGCCGCGGCAACCGAAGCTGGTCCCTACCTGTTTGGTCGCGTCAGTCTGGCCGATGCGTTTTTTGCCCCTATTGCCGTGCGCTTGCGCACTTATCAGGTGGCCCTGTCGGAGGTCGATGCGGCCTACGTCGAAACCCTTTATCAATGGCCGGCGTTCAAGGCGTGGCAACAGGCTGGCCTGGAGGAAACTGCGCGGTGAAACGAGTTCATGTGGCGGCGGCGGTCATTCGCGATGCCGCCGGCAAAATCCTGATCGCCCGACGGGCCGACACCCAGCACCAGGGCGGCCTGTGGGAATTCCCTGGTGGCAAGGTCGAGGCCGATGAGTCCGTCGAAACCGCCCTGGCCCGTGAACTTCATGAGGAGCTGGGCATTGTCGTCGATGCCGCCCGGCCGTTGATCAAGGTGCGCCACGATTACCCGGACAAACAGGTGTTGCTGGATGTCTGGGAAGTCTCGGCGTTCACCGGCGAGCCCCACGGTGCCGAAGGGCAGCCGTTGGCCTGGGTGACGGCCCGCGACCTGACGAACCATGAGTTCCCGGCGGCCAATCAGCCGATCGTCGCGGCGGCTCGTTTGCCGGGTGAATACCTGATCACCCCTGAAGGCCTTGAGACGCCGGCCTTGCTGCGCGGCATGCAGAAGGCGATCGCTGGCGGGATCAAGTTGGTCCAGCTACGTGCCCCCAACGGCTACGACCCGCAATACCGCGACCTGGCGGTGGATGCGGCGGGGTTGTGCGCCGGCAAGGCCCAACTGATGCTCAAGGGGCCGTTCGAATGGCTGGGGGACTTTCCCTCCGCAGGTTGGCATATCACCGCAGCACAATTGCGCAAGCATGCAGCGGCCGGTCGACCGTTCGGCAAGGATCGCTGGCTGGCGGCCTCCTGTCATAACGCCGAGGAATTGGCTTTGGCGCAGCAGATGGACGTGGATTTCGTGACGCTCTCGCCGGTGCAACCGACCCAGACTCACCCTGATGCCCAGCCCTTGGGATGGGCAGAGGCCGCTCGGTTGATCGACGGTTTCAACAAGCCGGTCTATCTGTTGGGTGGGGTAGGGCCTGGCGAACGGCAAAAAGCCTGGGAAGCCGGGGCGCAGGGTGTGGCGGGGATTCGGGCGTTTTGGCCTGAAGCTTGATTCTGTGGTGAATGGGCAGGCCTCATCGCGAGCAGGCTCGCTCCCACAGGGCGAACTCCGCAGAGCCAGTGTGGGAGCGAGCCTGCTCGCGATGGGGCCCTGACAGGCGACTCATTCAGCTCCCAGGCTTGACCGCCGCCTCCCACAACACCTCCGCCACTCCCTGGCGCCGGGCAATCACCCGCGCCGCGACAAACAGCAGGTCCGACAAGCGATTGATATAGGCCAACCCCGGTCCAGCCAATGGCTCCACGGCGTTCAAGTGCTGGCAACGGCGCTCGGCGCTGCGGGCCAGGCTGCGGCAGACGTGGGCCTGGGCTATCAACGTCGAGCCACCGGGCAGGATGAAGTTTTCCAGGGGGCCCAGTTCCTCGTTCCACACATCGATCGCCGCTTCCAGCCGCTCGATTTCCGCCGCGTTCAAGGCCTGGTAGGCCGGCATCGCCAGTTCGCCACCCAAGTCGAACAGTCGATGCTGGCAAGGCCCCAGCACATCGCTGACCTCCTTCAGGCCCGGGTACCGGGCCGTTTCAGCGGCGAGCCCGGCCAGCAACAACCCCAGCTGACTGTTCAGCGTATCCACTTCACCGATGGCCTCGACCCGTGGGTGGTCCTTTGCCACGCGGCGACCATCGCCCAACCCGGTTTCACCTTTGTCGCCGGTGCGGGTGTAAATCTTCGACAGGCGAAAGCCCATGCTCAGCGCTCCAGTTGTTTGTTTTCCTGCGCCACCATCGAGGTGCCCGCCAGGGGCAGGCGCAAGGTGAAGCAGGTGCCTTGGCCCGGCGCCGACTGCACTTCCATCTGGCCCTTGTGGTTATTGGTGATGATGAAGTACGAGACCGACAACCCAAGGCCCGTGCCCTGGCCGATCTCCTTGGTGGTGAAGAATGGCTCGAAGGTGCGCTTGCGCACGTTCTCGCTCATGCCGATGCCGTTGTCCTCGACCTGGATTTCCGCCCACGGCGGATTCAACCGCGTACGCAGGATGATGCGCCCCGGCTCGCTGTCGTCCTGGCGTTGGTGGATCGCCTGGGCGGCGTTTTTCAGCAGGTTGAGCAGCACCTGTTCCAGCTCGTTGGCGGTGCCGGGCACCGGGCCCAGGTTCGGATCGAACTGACGGATGATCGCCTGGCCCTTGAAGTCGAAGCCGATCGCCAGGTCGAAGTCGTTACCGGCGATTTCCACCGCCTGGTCGATCAGCGCCGGTAGGTCACAGGGCGCCATCTGCCGTGTGCTGCGGCGGCTGAAGCTGAGCATGTGGGTGACGATTTTCGCGGCCCGGGCGCCGGCCTGCTGGATGCCGTCGAGCAACTGCGGGATCTCCCGACCCTGGAGATAGCGATTGACCTCCTGCAACTCGATACCCAATTGCTCGGCCTGTTCAAGGTTCTTGGGCAATTCCGGCGACAGGCGTCGACGGATATTTTGCACGTTATGCAGGATGGCGCCCAAAGGGTTGTTGATCTCATGGGCCATGCCCGCCGCGAGGCCGCCGACCGAGAGCATTTTCTCCGATTGCACCATCATTTCTTCCAGCGACAGGCGTTGGGTAATGTCATCGATGCGGATCACCACGCCCCGTCCGGCGCCGCCCATCAGTGGGTAGAACGTGAGGGCGTAATGCCGGGCTTCGTCGTCCTTGGTCCAGGTGACGCGCTCGATCTTGGCGACCGTATGTTGCTCGACGGTCTGCTTGAGCTGGGGCAAATACGGCTTGAGCGGTTCGAAAGCGAGGAAAATCGGCTGGTTCAAGGCCTCGTCCAGACGCGTGCCGGAGAGGGCGCTGGCCTCCTGGTTCCATTGGGTAACGTAGAGCTGTTCGTCGAGGGCGATCAGCGCTGACGGCATGGAGTCGATGATGCTGTTGAGGTAGTTCTGGAAACCGGTGAGTTTTTTCTCGATCTTGCTGCGCACCTGGACTTCCAGTTCCAGCTTGCGATTGGTATGGCGGGTTTCTTCCGCCAGGCCCTGGGCCTGGTCGTAGGCGGCCTGGGAGTCGTCTCGCGCGCGCTTGAGTTGCTGCTCGCGGGCTTCGATCCGCGACAACATGGTGTTGAACGCCTCGGCCAGGCTACCGATCTCATCGTGATTGCCGCGTGCGGCGCGCAGGGAATAGTTCTCCTCGCGAGTGACCTGGCGCGAGAGTTCTTCGAGTTGATGAATCGGCTGGGTGATCAGGCGTTTGATCTGCTGGGCAATGATCAGCCACAGCAATACGCTGAAAATCAGGATGCCGAGGCTGGCGGTCAGGGTGCCGGTGTAGAACGCGGTTGGCAGTTCGCTGCTGGCCACCAGTAACAGATGGCCCGGCAGCATGCCGGGACGGGGCAGGGTGATGACCTGGTTGCTGCGAAATTCGTTCGCCTGCCAGGCTTGTATATTGCGGTAATGCTCCGGCAGCTTGAGCTTTTCGCCTTGTTGCAGTTGGGCCAGGCGTTCACCTTGGCCATCGTACAGCGCCGCCGCCCGGAGCGGTGCGTAGCTGTTGAGCTCATCGAGCAGGCGCTGGGCACTTTGCGGCGATTGCAGGGCGTCGGAGATCAGGCTCGGGTTGGCCACCAGCCGGCCAATGGTCTGCAGGGCCTGGGGCGCCATGCTTTCCTGGGATATGTAGTAGGCGGCGCTGATAAAGGTCAGGTTGGCCACCAACAGGACAGTGGTCAACAACACCAACAGAGCGGCCAGCAGTTTCTGGCCGACCGGGAGGTTTTCAAGGCGCTGGCGCAATGGCATCAGACTCGTCGCTTAGAAGGAACACGAGGGCCAGCGTAGCCGCTGCTCAGTCGCTGGGCAATCCGAGGTTGTGCAAGTGGACAATCAGTCGCTGGCGCAGTTGTTCCAGGTGCGGCACGGTCAGCTCGTGGCGTTGGGCGACCTTGCAGGCGTAACCGAGCAGGTAGCTGATTTCGGTGCGACGCCGATTGCTGACGTCCTGGTACATCGATGAGTAGTTGGCGGCGGTGGCCTGGATCACCCGTTCGACTTCCGGCTGCAAGTCTTCGGCCGCCGCGGGCTGGCCGCAACGTTCGAGCAGGTCCGTGAGCTCCGCGCACAGGGTCGCCACTTCGCAGCGGTGTTCCTGCAAGCCGCCGTTCTTGCAGTGGTGCAGCACGGTCAGCGGATTGATTGCACAGTTGAGCGCCAGTTTGCGCCAGAGCCGGGTGAGGATGTCGGCGCTCCATGCGTGGGGAATGCCGGCGGCGGCCAGGTCGTCCAGCCAGAACGGCGCCACTGGATGGGCAGGGTCGCCGAGCCAGGTGTAGCCGTGGCCGGCGAATACCACGCGCCAGTCACCGTCGCGGAACGCGCCTTCGGTGCTGGAGGCGCTGATGCACCGGGCCTGGGGCATACAATTGGCCACTGCGTCCTGGCTGCCGAGGCCATTCTGCAACAGGATCAGTTCCGATTCGTCGCCCAGGCGATGGGCCACCGAGCTCACGGCCGCTTCCGCGTCGTAGGCCTTGCAGGCCAGCAGCAGGCGCTTGATCGGCTCCGGGCTGTCTGCCGTTTCACCTGGTATCGGGTAACACTGCGCCTGTCCCTGTTCCACCAGCGTCAGGCCACCGGCGTTTCGGTACGCCTGCAAGCGGGCGTCGTTGCGCAGCACCAGCCGTACCGGCAACCCGGCCCGGGCCAGGCGCGTGGCCCACAATGTGCCGAGACTGCCGGCACCCAGGACATGCCAGGTGGTGGACATCAGTTTTTTACTCGGATTGGCGCAGGCATCTGAGGGCTCGCAGTGTCGGCAGGAAAAGAGCCGTTATAATGAGCCCGATTTTAACCACAAGCCAAGCGCGCGCCGTTGTCACTGGCGCGCCTTTTTATTTGGAGAACACTACATGCCGTCATTCGACGTGGTATCCGAACTGGACAAACACGAAGTCACCAACGCGGTTGAAAACGCCGTCAAGGAACTCGACCGTCGTTATGACCTCAAGGGTAAGGGCAGTTTCGAGTTCAAGGAAAAGGACCTGACCGTGAACCTGACCGCCGAGGCCGAGTTCCAGCTGGAGGCGATGATCGAAATCCTCAAACTGGCGCTGGTCAAGCGCAAGATCGACGTGCAGTGCCTTGAGGTCAAGGACGCCTACGCCTCGGGCAAGCTGATGAAGCAGGAAGCCGTACTCAAGGAAGGCATCGACAAGGAGCTGGCGAAGAAAATCGTCGCTCACATCAAAGATGCCAAGCTCAAGGTGCAAGCCGCCATCCAGGGCGAGCAGGTGCGCGTTACGGGCAAGAAGCGTGACGACTTGCAGGAAGCCATCGCGGCACTGCGCGGCAAGGAATTCGGCATGCCACTGCAGTTCAATAACTTCCGCGATTGACCCACATTTGTTGTGTATAGCCGTGGCGAGGGGATTTATCCCCGCTGGGCTGCGTAGCAGCCCCAGAACAGTCACCTCAATTTGCCTGATCCAACGAGTTGTCTGGTTTCAGGGCTGCTTCGCAGCCCGGCGGGGATAAATCCCCTCGCCACAATGTGTTTCGATTGGTCTTTTTCGCGGTAACAGGAATAAGGAGAGGTAGATGGACTTGAACGCTGAAGTGGACAACCTGGTCAAGGCTTCCCAGACCTGGATCCCCATGATCATGGAATATGGCAGCCGTGTGCTGCTGGCGGTCATCACCCTGGCCATCGGCTGGTGGTTGATCAACAAGGTGACGCAGAAACTGGGTGCGTTGCTGGCCTTGCGTAACGCCGACCTGGCACTGCAAGGGTTTATCAGTACCCTGGCCAACATCATCCTGAAGATATTGCTGATCGTCAGTGTCGCCTCGATGATCGGTGTGGAAACCACTTCGTTCGTCGCGGCCATTGGTGCGGCCGGCCTGGCGATTGGCCTGGCCTTGCAAGGCAGCCTGGCGAACTTCGCCGGCGGCGTGCTGATCCTGCTGTTCCGCCCGTTCCGTATCGGTGACTGGATCGAAGCCCAGGGCGTGGCCGGTACGGTCGACAGCATCCAGATCTTCCATACGGTATTGCGTACCGGTGACAACAAGACCGTCATTGTGCCGAACGGCAATCTGTCGAACGGCATCATCACCAACACCAATCGCCAGCCGACCCGCAAGGTCGTGTTCGATGTAGGCGTGGATTACCAGGCCGACTTGCAAAAGGCCCGGGAGGTGTTGCTGGAATTGGCCAAGGATGAGCGCGTGCTGACTGATCCGGCACCTGAAGCGGTGATTTCCACCTTGGGTGACAGTTCCATCACGGTGTCGCTGCGCATTTGGGTCAAGACCGCGGACTACTGGAACGTAATGTTCATGCTCAATGAGCAGGCGCGGGATCGTTTGAAGGATGCGGGGATTGATATTCCGTTTCCACAACGAGTGATTCGGGTAGTTCAGGAATCGACCTCGGCGTAATGTTCGAAGGGTTGTTGTTTGACCTTTAGGTCAGGCCTTGTGTAAAAAGTTGATCCAATAAAAAAGGCCCATCCGAAGATGGGCCTTTTTTTGATTACCGCAAACTGACTTTCGGCAATTACAGAACCGAAATCGGGTAGTCGACGATCAGGCGGAACTCTTTGACGTCGCCTTCACCTTCGTCAGCGTTAGCGTAGTGCCAGGCTTGACGAACACGGAAGGAAAGATCTTTGGCCGGGCCAGACTGAACAACGTACTTGGCTTCGAAGTTGGTTTCGTTGTGCTTGCCATCGGAACCGTACAGAGGGTTGCCCAGGCTATCACGATACGCGCTGTTGGCAGACAGGTTGGTGCCGTCGATGTCCCAACCTTTTACGTAACGGGTCATGAAGCTCAGACCTGGAACGCCGTACTCAGCCATTTTCAGGTCGTAACGGATCTGGGCAGATTTCTCGCCTGGGCCGTTGAAGTCAGAGTACTGGATGGAGTTGGCGAGGAAGATCGAGTCGCCGCCGCGGTTGTTAGTACCCACACCGATGTAGTCGAACGGAGTGTCGCCGTTGATTTTCTGGAAGGCAACGGTGATGGTGTGTGCCTTCAAGAACGAGAAAGCAGCTGCCAGAGAGTACGCGGTGTTGCTGATGTCGCCGGCCTTGGAGCTACCGGTGTCAGTAGTGCGGTAGATGTTACCGTCCAGGTTCAGCGACTGATCGCCACCCATTGGGATGGTGTAGTTCAGGTTGCCGTAGTACTGGTTCCAGATGTCTTCCAGCTGGGCGCCGTAGATCGATGCGCTCAGGTTGTCGCTGAATGCATATTTGCCGCCAGCGTAGTCGATAGTGTTGGCTTCTACGCCAGCATAGGTTGCGAACAGGCCGCCATTACGGGCGTTGCGATCCTGGCTGGTACCCGAGTAGAAGTGACCGGCTTCGAGGTCCAGGTCTTTGACTTCGCTGCTCTGCAGTTGGAAACCGCTGGCAGTTTGAGGCAAGACGCGGGAGCCACCTACAGCGAACACTGGAGCAGTGCTTGGCTGTTGGTCGCCGATTTTCAGCTCGGTTTTAGAGACGCGGAACTTGATGGCTGCGCCAGCTTTGCCTTGGCTGTCGTTGACGTCGCCATCGGCATCGCGGCTCATGTTACCAGTGCCGCCAGTGCCGTCGCCGCCGTCCAGCTTGAGTGCCAGGTAGCCGAACGCATCAACGCCGACGCCTACAGTACCTTGGGTGTAACCGGAGTTGAAGTTACCCCAGATGCCTTGGGTCCAGTCTTTCTGGTCAGTAGCACCGTCTTTCCGGTCACGGTTGAAGTAGTAGTTGCGCAGCAACAGTTTAGCGCTGGCGTCTTCAACAAAACCTTTGGCTTCAGCCTGGTCACTTACGAAAGGTGCGGCCGAGGCCATTTGAGTACTGGCTGCTGCTGCAACGGCCAGTGCGATCATGCTCCACTTCATCACGCGCATCGTGATTTGCTCCTTTGGTTTTAGAAGAGTACTGCCGTCCCACCTGTTTTATTATCTGGGCGGCTCTTTCTTTTTGTGTCGGCGCAAACTTATATCACGCCGACCCTATTGGCGATACTTGCCCATGTAACCTTTCAGCTTCTTTACGACCATGTCGCCAGTGGCTCGATCCATGTCGCATTTCAGCTGATCCGACGCAACCGTATTCACAACTTTAATGTTGTTTTTCTTTTCCGGCATCGGTGTAAAGAGTCCGTCATTACCGCGCTTGAAGCTCCTGAGGGCAGCCTTGCCACTTTAATTTGTATGTCTGAAAGGTCTCGCTTCCGGCGAGGCCTTTCAGGCGATATGGGGATGAATGCAACAAGCATGCTCAAACCCGAATTTCGTTTACATTTTTTTCACATTTTACCGCTTGTCGTGGTGAAACCTCATGAAACCGGGCTCCAAAGGCCTTGTTTTAAATAGGGTTGACTGCCGTGCGGCTCTCGTGTTTGGCATCGGCAAACGTCGCGAGACAACCCAAAACGTTACCGGTTCACCCTACCCAGTGAGTAAATCACGGATACTTTGTGCACTGAGCGTAGACGCACTGTGCTGTTTTGGTGCAAAAATTTTTCAAGCTGTACGAAAATCTTACAGCTGCGCCGCTTTGCCCGAGCCCTGGCGCGGTCCTGTCAGGGCTGTGTCGTGCCGCTTGCGCTGTGTTGGTGCGCCAGCTTGCACGGGTTGATGCCAGGCGTTGAAAAAAACATTCGAAGTGCGCCATCGAGGCGCTACGCAGTGATCGATCCGGCGTTCGGGGTTATGCTGCTAGCCTGTGTCCGGTACAGGCCTGCGGGTCGTTGCGCCGGGCAGAATCAATAACGAGGAGTACGCGCGGTGTTTGCCTTAGATCCACGACTGCAACAAGACACATTGCCCATCGGCGATTTCCCGTTGTGCCGGTTGCTCTTGTCCAATGACTCCAACTACCCGTGGTTCATCCTCGTACCGCGGCGAGAAAATATCAGTGAATTGTTTCAATTGGATGACGCCGATCAATTGCAGTTGTGGAAAGAAACCACGGCATTGGCCGAAACCCTCAAGGATTCGTTCGATGCCGACAAGATGAACGTTGCAACCTTGGGTAACGTTGTCAGTCAATTGCATATGCATGTCATCGTGCGCAAGCGTGATGATGCCGCCTGGCCTGCGCCGGTCTGGGGCAAGCACCCGGCCCAGCCTTATAATGAAGAGCAGGTGATTGCCATTCGTGAGCGCTTGCGCGTGGCCCTGGCCGATGATTTCAAGTTTCTGGAGGGCTGAACCATGAACCTCGAAGAACGAGTAACCGATCTGGAAAGCCGCCTGGCCTTTCAGGATGACACCATCCAGGCGTTGAATGACGTGCTGGTGGAGCAACAGCGAATTGTCGAGCGTTTGCAGCTGCAAATGGCGGCGCTGCTCAAGCGTCAGGAAGAAATGGCCGGGCAGTTCGAGTCTTTCGAAGAAGAGGCGCCGCCCCCTCATTACTGACCTGGCCGATTGGCAGGCAATAAAAAACCGCGAGCAGCCAGGCTGCATCGCGGTTTTTTTACGCTTGGATCAGCGGCGCGGCAGCGCGGCGATCACATCTTCGGCCTGCAGGCCCTTGTCACGGTTCATGACGGAGAACTCCACGCGCTGGCCTTCCACCAGGACGCGATGGCCTTCGCCACGAATGGCCCGGAAATGCACGAAAATGTCATCGCCGGAGTCGCGGGAGATGAAGCCGAACCCTTTGGAGGTGTTGAACCACTTCACCGTACCGGTATCGCGGTTGGACATGTCGTAGTTCTGCGCTGCGGCGGCCGGCGAGGACTTCTTGTAGAAGCTGACGGCCAGGTGCAGTGCCACGGCGAGCAGTGCTGCGCCCAGGCTGAACAGAATGGCCGGTTGACCGCCGATTTCCGGCATAGGCGCCAGCAGGGCCAGGGTTTGCAGGGCAACGGCCAGCACCAGCAGGGCGCTGACCAGGTTTTGCAGTTGATGACGTGGACCTTTGTTCCAGTAAGGGATAACCGGTGCGAGGGTCAGGTTGAGCAGGCCGAAGAAGGCCAGGTACAGTGCGTCGGGGTGTTGCAGGTAAGGTGTGGCTTCGGAACCCAGGCTAGGGATGAAGGACAGCAGCAGGGCAGCTGCGCCCATTAGCAAGTGGACGATTTTCAACATTTTGATTGGCTCACGGTTAAGACAGATCACAAGGAAGAGCTGGTCGGGGGCGGTTCGCTTCGAAACAATGAGAGGCGTTGGACACGTACCCGAATCAGCCTATGCGCTACGCCCGGGAAAATAAGCGTAGCGACACACTGCCTATTTAACAGCAAAGCCCCGGCCTTCTCAAACTCGTTACGGGCGCGTACCGCGCTGTTCGTCGGCCAGGAAAGACCGCAGGTGCTTGAAGGTGCCAGGCAAACGGCGTTGAATTCCCTGGGGGGGGCGGAACCGCCCGCTGTCCCTGCTTGTCGGTTCAGGAGGGCTGGCGATCTGTCGCAGGCCATAGGCGGCCAAAACCACTAGAGTTTGGGGCGTTGTCGAATTCATCACCGTCAGGAGATCAACCAACATGGCAATTGATATCGGTATCAGTGAAGAAGACCGCAAATCCATCGTCGACGGGCTTTCGCGCCTGCTGTCGGACACCTATGTGCTGTATCTCAAGACCCACAATTTCCACTGGAACGTCACGGGGCCGATGTTTCGGACGCTGCACCTGATGTTCGAGGAGCAATACAACGAGCTGGCCCTGGCGGTGGACCTGATCGCCGAGCGAATCCGCGCCCTGGGCTTTCCGGCCCCGGGTGCCTACTCGGTGTACGCGCGCTTGTCTTCCATCAAGGAAGAGGAAGGCGTGCCTGGCGCCGAAGACATGATCCGGCAACTGGTCGAGGGCCAGGAAGCGGTGACGCGTACGGCTCGTGGCATCTTTCCTTTATTGGACAAGGTCAGTGATGAGCCCACCGCCGACCTGCTGACCCAGCGCATGCAGGTTCACGAAAAGACCGCGTGGATGTTGCGCGCGCTGCTGGAGGGCTAATAAACCCCAGGCAGGTGATGACGCGGTGTGGGCAGTATTCCCTGCCCGTGGCGTGTAGGACGGCGTAATTCGTCGCCTGCCTGCTGTTGGCTTGTCCTACGTCCATGGTCATAAAGTCGTCTGGAACTGGCCATGCCGTTGAGCTTCCATAGAGCCACAGATGGGTTGTCCCAACTGAAAGGCTCGTATGGCAAAGGAGTGTCAACGGTATGATTCAAGGAAAAGAACCGGGGGAGGGTGTGCATGGACGATTGCAGTCCATCAGCGTCGATCCATTCGTCAGGGGATTCGATATGCAGTTGGCCCGTCCCCTGGCCCGATCCATTCGTCTGAACGGGTTCGCCACCTGTCTGCGGCTGGAGCAGGTCTATTGGGATATCCTCGGCGACATGGCCCAGCTCAACAGCTGTTCCATCAGTGCGTTGCTGTCCCATGTGGACAGGGAGGTGCACCTGCGCCATGGCGGCGTGCGCAATTTCAGCGCGCTGGTGCGTGTGGTTTGCGTGGTGCACAGTTTGAAGGACACCGCGTTGGAGGTCGCGGGCAATCATTGACGGGGTACCTGCCCGGTTGATGGCTGGGCCGGACCGCAAACGGCCTGTGCGCTTACGGCTGCACAGGCCGCATTTAATGGATATAATCCCGCTCTTTGCCGCAAAGCCCAGCCTTTGCGCGAGTAACCTGATCGCCGAGACAACCCCATGCCGATGTACGACTATCAATGTGCTTCCTGTGGTCATCAGATGGAAGCCATTCAAAAGATCAGCGCGGCACCGCTGGTCGACTGCCCTGCCTGCCAGGCGCCGGAACTGAAAAAGATGCTGTCCATGCCTGGTTTCCGCCTCGGTGGCACGGGCTGGTACGAAACCGACTTCAAGACCGGCGCCAAGAAAAACCTGGCCGGTGGCGACAAAGCTGATTGAGTTGAACACGCGCGAGTTCTTGCACGGGCAGGGCCTCCAACCGAATTTCGAATTACGAGAAGTGAAACCACTACCATGATGCGCAGCCATTATTGCGGCCAACTGAACGAAAGCCTGGAAGGTCAGGAAGTTACTCTTTGCGGATGGGTCCATCGTCGCCGTGACCATGGCGGGGTGATTTTCCTCGATATCCGTGATCGTGAAGGCCTGGCCCAGGTGGTGTTCGATCCGGATCGCGCTGAAACCTTCGCCGTCGCCGACCGCGTGCGCAGCGAATACGTGGTCAAGATCACCGGCAAGGTGCGCCTGCGCCCGGCCGGCGCCAGCAACGCCAACATGGCGTCTGGCATGATCGAAGTGCTGGGCTACGAGCTGGAAGTACTCAACGAAGCGGAAACCCCGCCGTTCCCACTCAACGAATACTCCGATGTAGGCGAAGAAACCCGCCTGCGCTACCGCTTCATCGACCTGCGTCGCCCGGAAATGGCCGAGAAGCTGCGTCTGCGTTCGCGCATGACCACCAGCATCCGCCGTTACCTGGACGAGAACGGCTTCCTCGACGTCGAGACGCCGATCCTGACCCGCGCCACGCCGGAAGGCGCCCGCGACTACCTGGTGCCGAGCCGTACCCACCCCGGCAGCTTCTTTGCCTTGCCGCAATCGCCACAGCTGTTCAAGCAACTGCTGATGGTGGCCGGGTTCGATCGCTACTACCAGATCGCCAAGTGCTTCCGCGACGAGGACCTGCGTGCCGACCGTCAGCCTGAGTTCACTCAGATCGACATCGAGACCAGCTTCCTCGACGAAAAAGACATCATGGGCCTGACCGAAGGCATGATCCGCAACCTGTTCAAGGAAGTGCTGGGCCTGGAATTCGGCGAGTTCCCGCACATGACCTTCGAAGAGGCCATGCGCCGCTACGGTTCCGACAAGCCGGACCTGCGTAACCCGTTGGAACTGGTGGACGTGGCCGATCAGCTCAAGGATGTCGAGTTCAAAGTGTTCAGCGGCCCGGCCAACGACCCGAAATGCCGTATCGCGGCCCTGCGTGTTCCAGGCGGCGCCAGCATGCCGCGCAAGCAGATCGACGACTACACCAAGTTCGTCGGCATCTACGGTGCCAAGGGCCTGGCGTACATCAAGGTCAACGAGCGCGCCGCCGGTGTGGATGGCCTGCAATCGCCAATCGTGAAGAACATCCCTGAAGCCAACCTCAATGTGATCCTCGATCGCGTGGGTGCGGTTGACGGCGACATCGTGTTCTTCGGTGCCGACAAGGCCAAGATCGTCAGCGAAGCCCTGGGCGCGCTGCGTATCAAGCTGGGTCACGACCTGAAGCTGCTGACCTGCGAGTGGGCGCCAATGTGGGTCGTTGACTTCCCGATGTTCGAAGAAAACGACGACGGCAGCTTCTCCGCGCTGCACCACCCGTTCACCGCGCCGAAGTGCTCGCCGCAAGAGTTGGAGGCCAACCCGGCTACCGCTCTGTCGCGCGCCTACGACATGGTCCTGAACGGCACTGAATTGGGTGGCGGTTCGATCCGCATCCATCGCAAGGAAATGCAGCAGGCAGTGTTCCGCCTGCTGGGCATCAGCGAAGCGGAACAGGAAGAAAAGTTCGGCTTCCTGCTCGATGCCCTGAAGTACGGTGCGCCGCCCCACGGTGGCCTGGCCTTCGGCCTGGACCGCCTGGTGATGCTGATGACCGGCGCCCAGTCGATCCGTGAAGTGATCGCATTCCCGAAAACCCAGAGCGCGGCCGATGTCATGACCCAGGCGCCGGGTGTAGTGGATGCCAAGGCGCTACGCGAGTTGCACATCCGTCTGCGTGAACAGCCAAAGGCTGAGTAAGGCTGGCACCTGAGAGGGCGCATCTTCGGATGCGCCTTTTCATTGGGGTCGATATTTCTGATTGTCGGCCACTGCGTACGCGCAGAGGCGGGCAATGTTCCAAAGAGAAACCGGAGCGAGTTATGGCAGGTCATTCCAAGTGGGCGAATATCAAGCACCGCAAAGAACGTCAGGATGCCAAGAGAGGCAAGATCTTCACCAAGTGGATCCGTGAGCTGACGGTCGCGGCCCGCCAGGGTGGCGGCGATCCGGGTTCCAACCCGCGCTTGCGCCTGGCCCTGGACAAGGCGCTGGGTGCGAACATGAGCCGCGACATCATCGACCGGGCCATCGCCCGTGGCGCCGGTGCGACCGAGGCCGACAACGTTGAAGAGCTGACCTACGAAGGTTATGGCCCAGGCGGCGTGGCGGTGATGGTCGAATGCATGACCGACAATCGCAACCGTACTGCGGCCGCTGTGCGTCACGCCTTCAGCAAATGCGGCGGCAACCTGGGTACCGATGGCTCGGTGGCCTATCTGTTCGAGCGCAAGGGGCAGATCAGCTTCGCGCCGGGCCTCGACGAAGATGCCCTGACGGAGGCGGCCCTGGAGGCCGACGCCGATGATGTGGTCAGCCATGAAGACGGTTCGTTCGACGTGTTCACTTCGTTCGCCAGCTTCTACGCCGTGCGTAATGCCCTGGAAGCGGCTGGGTTCAAGCCGGCCGACGCGGAAATCGTCATGCAACCGACCACCAGCGCCGAGCTGGACCTGGAAGGTGCCGAGAAGGTGCTCAAGCTGATCGATATGCTTGAAGACCTGGACGATGTGCAGAACGTTTATTCCAACGCCGATATTCCGGAGTCGGTGGCTGAACAGCTGGGCTGATAGGTGTAATGCTGCTCACTTAAAGTTTGGTTTGAAATCATCGTGGCGAGGGAGCTTGCTCCCGCTGGAGTGCGAAGCGCTCCCAAAAAAGGTCTGCTGCGCAGCCCAGCGGGAGCAAGCTCCCTCGCCACGGATTCACTGCAAGCCTTTGATGAGCTGTATCCTCTTGCAACCGCATTACCTTTCGCAGGCGCTATGACTTTAATCCTTGGCATCGACCCCGGTTCGCGCATCACCGGCTACGGCGTGGTTCGCGACACCGGGCGCGGCTGCGTGTATGTGGCGTCTGGCTGCATCCGCACCGGTGCGGGTGAGCTGCACGAGCGCCTGCAGATTGTTTATCGCGGCGTGCGTGAGGTTATCCAGACCTACGGCCCAGTCACCATGGGCATCGAAAAGGTCTTCATGGCGCGCAACGCCGACTCGGCCTTGAAGCTGGGACAGGCCCGGGGCGCGGCAATCGTGGCCGGTGCCGAGGAGGCCCTGGAGATTGCCGAATACACCGCGACCCAGGTCAAGCAGGCGGTCGTTGGAACAGGGGCGGCGAACAAGGAACAGGTGCAAATGATGGTCATGCATCTGCTGAAGCTGGTCAGCAAGCCGCAGATCGATGCCTCCGACGCCCTGGCCATCGCCATTTGCCATGCCCATACCCGTTCCAGTCTGTTGCCTCACGGCCTGGGAGCCGCACGCAGTCGTGGCGGGCGCCTGCGTCTCTGATAGCATCAGCGCTTCATTCATGAACCCGAGTAAGTTGTGCCTGTGTCGTCGGCCTTTATGCTCGTGTTGATATTCGCCAGCCTGCGGGCTGGCCAGCACCCAAGGATCTGAAACGTGATTGGACGCTTGCGCGGCACCCTGGCTGAAAAACAGCCGCCGCACCTGATTCTGGATGTAAACGGCCTGGGCTATGAGCTGGAAGTGCCCATGACCACGCTGTATCGCTTGCCGTCGGTCGGCGAGCCACTGACCCTGCACACCCATTTGGTCGTGCGCGAGGATGCGCAGTTACTCTATGGCTTCGTCGGCAAGCGCGAGCGGGATTTCTTCCGCGAGCTGATCCGTCTCAATGGCGTCGGCCCGAAACTGGCCCTGGCCTTGATGTCGAGTCTGGAAGTCGACGAACTGGTGCGCTGCGTGCAGTCCCAGGACACCTCGGCCCTGACCAAGGTGCCGGGTGTGGGCAAGAAAACCGCCGAGCGCCTGCTGGTTGAACTCAAGGATCGCTTCAAGGCCTGGGAGGCCGTGCCGGCGATGTTCGCCCTGGTGCCGAACCAGCCCGACGCGCCTATGCCTGCGGTCAGCGCCGAAAACGATGCGGTCACCGCACTGATCTCCCTGGGTTACAAGCCGCAGGAAGCCAGCAAGGCGATTTCCGCCATCAAGGAAAAAGGCCTGAGTACGGAAGACATGATTCGTCGTGCCCTGAAGGGAATGATTTAAGTGATTGAAGCTGACCGTCTGATCGCCGCCACGGGCGCCCCCCGTGACCGCGAGGAAATCCAGGACCGCGCGATTCGTCCTGTCAGCCTGGCCGATTACATCGGTCAACCGACTGTGCGCGAACAGATGGAGCTGTTCATCCAGGCGGCCCGGGGGCGCAGCGAGTCCCTGGACCACACCTTGATCTTCGGCCCGCCGGGCCTGGGCAAGACCACCCTGGCCAACATCATTGCCCAGGAAATGGGGGTGTCGATCAAGAGCACGTCCGGCCCGGTCCTTGAACGGCCGGGTGACCTGGCGGCGCTGCTGACCAATCTCGAACCCCATGACGTGCTGTTCATCGACGAAATCCATCGGCTGTCGCCCATCGTCGAGGAAGTGCTGTACCCGGCCATGGAAGATTTCCAGCTCGACATCATGATTGGCGAGGGGCCGGCCGCGCGCTCCATCAAGCTCGACCTGCCGCCTTTCACCCTGGTGGGTGCCACCACCCGTGCCGGCATGCTGACCAATCCGTTGCGCGACCGTTTCGGTATCGTCCAGCGCCTGGAGTTCTACAGCAACGCCGACCTGGCGACGATTGTCAGCCGCTCGGCGGGTATCCTCGGGCTGCCGCTGGACCCGGACGGTGCCTATGAAATCGCCCGGCGTGCCCGGGGAACGCCGCGGATCGCCAACCGGCTGTTGCGTCGGGTCCGGGATTTTGCCGAAGTCCGGGCCAAGGGCCACATCACCAAGCCGATTGCCGACCTGGCGCTGAACCTGCTGGACATCGACGAGCGTGGCTTCGATCACCAGGACCGGCGCCTGCTGCTGACCATGATCGAGAAGTTCGACGGTGGCCCGGTAGGCGTGGACAGCCTGGCGGCGGCCATCAGCGAAGAGCGCCACACCATTGAAGATGTGCTGGAGCCGTACCTGATCCAGCAGGGCTACATCATGCGTACCCCTCGTGGGCGCGTGGTGACCCGTCATGCTTATCTGCATTTTGGCTTAAACATCCCGACACGAATGGGTGAGATGCCGGTGGTAGACGAATTCCTCGATGCCGTGGACGATTGAACGAGCTCTGTACGCCGACTTTTTTCCGGTTCGTGCTGTCCCAGACGACGCCTGGAGCGTCAATGCGTTCGAGAATGAAAAAACAGTTGCCTGGCCGATTGGCAACCTGAGGAGTAAGCACTAGAGTATGCGCGCGCAAAACGGGCTGGAGTCGTTCGCACATCGCTGTCGCGTTTATTACGAGGACACCGATGCTGGCGGCATCGTCTACTACGTCAATTACCTCAAGTTTATGGAACGGGCTCGAACCGAACGGCTGCGGGAACTGGGTTTCGCCCAATCCGCGCTGGCAGGGGAGGACCTGTTATTCGTCGTGCATTCCAGCGAAGCGCGCTACCACGCGCCGGCGCGACTGGACGACGAACTGGTGGTAAGTGCCGATGTCATCGAATTGAACCGTGTCAGCCTGCGCTTCAAGCAGCAGGTCAGGCGGGCTACGGATAACGTGCTGCTCTGTGAAGGGCAGTTTTTGGTGGCCTGTGTGCGCACCCATAGTTTGAAACCCCGGGCCATTCCCGAAGCTCTACGTGCGGCCTTTGCCGGCGTGAGCGGCGCGGGTACACACTCAGAGCAGGAGATAAAGCGTGGAAGCTAACGTCGTCGACCATTCCTCCATGTGGAGCCTGGTCAGCAATGCCAGCGTCGTGGTGCAACTGGTAATGCTGACCCTGGTAGCCGCATCGGTGACCTCATGGATCATGATCTTTCAGCGCAGCAACATGCTGCGCGCCGGTCGCCGTGCCCTGGAGAGCTTCGAAGAGCGCTTCTGGTCCGGTATCGACCTGTCCAAGCTCTATCGCCAGGCCGGCAGCAACCCGGACCCGGATTCAGGCGTCGAGCAGATCTTCCGTGCCGGCTTCAAGGAGTTCTCCCGCTTGCGCCAGCAGCCGGGCGTCGATCCTGAAGCGGTGATGGAAGGCGTGGCCCGTGCCATGCGCGTGGCCATTTCCCGCGAAGAAGAAAAGCTCGAGCAGGGCCTGTCGTTCCTCGCCACCGTCGGTTCGGTCAGCCCGTACATCGGTCTGTTCGGTACCGTGTGGGGGATCATGAACTCCTTCCGTGGCCTGGCTTCCGCCCAGCAAGCGACCCTGGCCACCGTGGCCCCGGGCATCGCCGAGGCACTGATCGCCACCGCCATCGGCCTGTTCGCGGCCATCCCGGCCGTTATCGCCTACAACCGCTTCGCTGCCCGCAGCGAAATGCTGACCGGCCGTTACTACACCTTCGCCGATGAATTCCAGGCGATCCTGCACCGCAAAGTGCACACCAGCGAAGAATAAGCAGGTATTTCCCAATGGCTTTAATCGCTCGAGCCCGAAAAAAGCGCAAGCCGGTTGCCGAGATGAACGTGGTGCCCTACATCGACGTGATGTTGGTGCTGCTGGTCATCTTCATGGTGACCGCGCCGATGCTCAATCAGGGCGTGAAGGTCGATCTGCCCAAGGTTTCCAGCGAAGCCTTGCCGCAGGACAACAACACCCAGGTACTGACCATTTCGATCAAGGCTGACAAGACCTACTACTGGAACCTTGGCAGCGAAGTCGATACCGAGAAGCAGCAGGACCGCGCCATGACCTTGCCGCAGATGACTGATGCGGTGACCAAGATCATTCGTGTCGGCAACGATGCCGGCAAGCGCACCCAGGTTTTCATTCGCGGCGACAAGACCGTCGACTACGGTGCGGTGATGGGCGCCATGGGCGGTTTGCAGAAAGCCGGGGTCGGTAACGTTGGCTTGATCACTGAGGCGCCCTGATGCAGCAACAGCGAGAGCCGTCCGCCTCGGAAAGCTACTTCTGGCCCAGTGTCCTGGCAATCGGCCTGCATGTGCTGGTGTTCGGCATGCTGTTCGTCAGTTTTGCCATGACTCCGGAGCTGCCGCCGGCCAAGCCGATCGTGCAGGCGACGTTGTACCAGCTCAAATCGAAAAGCCAGGCTACGACCCAGACGAACCAGAAGCTTGCGGGTGAGGCGAAGAAGTCCGCCGCGCGCCAGACTGAAGTCGAGCAGATGGAACAGAAGAAGGTCGAGCAGGAAGCGATAAAGGCAGCGGAACAAAAGAAAGAGGAAGCGGCTCAAAAGGCCGAGGAAGCCAAGAAGGCCGATGAGGCGAAGAAAGCGGAAGAGGCGAAAAAGGCTGACGAAGCCAAGAAAGCCGATGACGCCAAGAAAGCCGCCGAGGCGAAAAAGGCAGAAGAGAAACAATTGGCTGATATAGCCAAGAAGAAAGCCGAAGAAGAAGCCAAGAAAGCCGCTGAAGAAGAGGCCAAGAAAGCGGCCGCTGAAGAAGCGAAGAAAAAGATCGTCGAGGACGCGAAGAAAAAAGCGGCCGAAGACGCCAAGAAGAAAGCTGAAGCCGAAGAGGCGAAAAAGAAAGTCGCCGAAGACGCGAAGAAGAAAGCCGCCGCCGACGCCGCCAAGAAAAAGGCCCAGGACGCAGCGCGTAAATCCGCCGAAGACAAAAAGGCCCAGGCCTTGGCAGATTTGCTTTCCGACACGCCAGAGCGCCAGCAGGCATTGGCCGACGAGCAGGGCGATGAAGTCGCCGGCAGTTTCGATGATTTGATTCGCGCACGAGCGGCAGAAGGCTGGGCTCGTCCACCTTCGGCGCGCAAAGGCATGACGGTAGTATTGCAAATCGGCATGTTGCCCGACGGTACGGTTACCTCGGTCAGCGTCGCCAAGTCCAGTGGTGACGGTCCGTTCGACGCTTCGGCGGTCGCAGCGGTCAAGAACATTGGGCGATTGACGGAAATGCAAGGAATGAAACCGAGCGACTTCGCTCCCTATCGTTCATTCAAGATGACATTCACACCTGAGGATCTAGCCTTGTGAGAAACCTTCTTCGAGGAATGCTTGTCGTTATCTGCTGCCTGGCAGGGATAGCGGTAGCAGAGGAAAAGAACATCCTGGTCACCAGCGGCAGCGACCGGGCGACCCCGATCGCCGTCGTACCGTTCGGCTGGCAGGGCGGTAGCGTCCTGCCGGATGACATGGCGGAGATCATCGGCAACGACCTGCGCAACTCGGGTTACTACGCGCCGATCCCCAAGCAGAACATGATCAGCCTGCCGACCCAGGCCAGCGAAGTCATCTACCGTGACTGGAAGGCCCTGGGCGCCCAGTACATCATGGTCGGCAGCATCGTTCCGGCCGGCGGTCGCCTGCAGGTGCAGTACGCCCTGTTCAACGTCGCCACCGAGCAGCAAGTGCTGACCGGCAGCGTGTCGGGCAGCGTCGATCAGTTGCGCGACATGGCGCACTACATCTCCGACCAGTCGTTCGAGAAACTCACCGGCATCAAGGGCGCATTCTCTACCCGCATGCTCTACGTGACGGCCGAGCGCTTCTCCGAGAACAACACCCGCTACACCCTGCAGCGCTCCGACTATGACGGCGCCCGTGCGGTGACCCTGCTTCAATCGCGCGAGCCGATCCTGTCGCCGCGTTTCGCTCCAGATGGCAAGCGCATCGCCTATGTCTCGTTCGAGCAGAAGCGTCCACGTATCTTCATGCAGCACATCGACACCGGTCGCCGCGAGCAGATCACCAACTTCGAAGGTCTGAACGGCGCGCCAGCCTGGTCGCCGGACGGCTCGCGCCTGGCGTTCGTGCTGTCCAAGGACGGTAACCCGGACGTCTACGTGATGAACCTGGCTTCGCGTTCGATCTCCCGCGTCACCAATGGCCCGGGCATCAACACCGAACCGTTCTGGGGCAAGGATGGCTCGACCATCTACTTTACCTCCGACCGTGGCGGCAAGCCGCAGATCTACAAGACCAGTGCTGGTGGTGGCGGTGCCGAACGCGTGACGTTCGTGGGTAACTACAACGCCAACCCTAAACTGTCGGCGGACGAAAAGACCCTGGTGATGATCCATCGCCAGGACGGTTTCACTAATTTCAAGGTGGCGGCCCAGGATTTGCAGCGCGGAAGTGTAAAAATCCTCACTGATAGCACTCTGGACGAGTCACCTACTGTTGCGCCCAACGGCACCATGGTAATCTACGCCACCCGCCAGCAGGGCCGGGGAGTCTTGATGCTCGTGTCCATTAATGGACGCGTGAGGCTCCCGCTTCCTACCGCTCAAGGCGAAGTCAGAGAACCGTCCTGGTCCCCTTACCTGAACTGACGCGGCGCTATACGTTTTACTTAACACACTGGGGTTCATTAGGAGTTTCACGATGGAAATGCTGAAGTTTGGTAAATTTGCTGCGCTGGCTCTGGCCATGGCTGTAGCTGTAGGTTGCTCGTCCAAAGGCGGCGACAATGCCGGTGAAGGCGCTGTTGATCCAAACGCTGGTTACGGCGCTAACACTGGTGCAGTTGACGGCTCCCTGAGCGAAGAAGCTGCTCTGCGCGCAATCACCACCTTCTACTTCGAATACGACAGCTCGGACCTGAAGCCAGAAGCCATGCGCGCTCTGGACGTTCACGCCAAGGACCTGAAAGCAAACGGCGCTCGCGTTGTTCTGGAAGGCAACACCGACGAACGTGGTACTCGTGAGTACAACATGGCACTGGGCGAGCGTCGTGCGAAAGCCGTTCAACGCTACCTGGTACTGCAAGGTGTTTCCCCAGCTCAGCTGGAACTGGTTTCCTACGGCGAAGAGCGTCCAGTTGCTACCGGCAACGACGAGCAGTCCTGGGCTCAAAACCGTCGCGTCGAACTGCGTAAGTAATTCGTCATGCGAACGTGCCGTCGTGCTGTAACTGTTCTGGCTCTCAGCCTCGCGCCGCTTGCGGCGTGGGCTGCGGTTCCTGTGGTCGATAACGATGCCGGCTATAACAATAGCGGGAGCAGTTATCCGCCTGCAGGTTACGGTACGAACGGCGCCTATGCCGGGGGAGGGGTTTCGGCCCCTGTCTCGGCACAGGGCCAGCTGTTCAACCAACTGCAGCAAATGCAGGATCAGATATCGCGCCAACAGGGTGTGATCGAAGAACTGCAAAATGATATTTCGCGCATGAAGCAGGAAAACCTGGAGCGATACCAGGATCTTGATCGGCGCATAGGATCCGGCGTTGCACCTGCCGCGACTCCCGAGAATTCTCCTGCCGGTGGCGACTTGAACGCCCCCGGTGCAGCCGCTGGCGCTGGCGCGGGGGCTGCTGCTCCAGCAGCACCTGCCGCCGGTGGCGAGCCCGCTGATCCGGCGAAGGAAAAGCTCTATTACGACGCGGCCTTCGACCTGATCAAGGCCAAGGATTTCGACAAGGCCAGCCAGGCCTTTGCCGCTTTCCTGCGCAAATACCCAAACAGCCAGTACGCGGGCAATGCCCAATATTGGCTGGGCGAAGTGAACCTGGCCAAGGGCGACCTGCAAGGCGCTGGCCAGGCGTTCGCCAAGGTTTCGCAGTTGTATCCCAAGCACGCCAAGGTGCCGGATTCGCTGTACAAGCTGGCTGACGTAGAGCGCCGCCTTGGTCATACCGACAAGGTGAAAGGCATTCTGCAGCAGGTGGTGGCCCAATATCCGGGTACGTCGGCTGCCCAGTTGGCCCAGCGTGATCTGCAACGCATGTAAGCCAGCTTGACCTGTTTTTGAAGAAACCCGCGCCTGTCGCGGGTTTTTTCGTTAGAATTCACGCCCTTTTTATGAAACACGCTTTTTGGGATCTGCGCGTTGGCGGGGTTCCTTGAAGTGCCTGACGGAGGCGGACAGCCTGTTTAGCTGTTACGCCCGTGGCGACTATGCAAGACACATTGAGAATCACCGAAGTTTTTTACTCGTTGCAGGGTGAAACGCGCACGGCTGGGCTGCCCACGGTATTTGTGCGCCTCACCGGTTGCCCGTTGCGTTGCCAATACTGTGACAGCGCCTACGCTTTCAGCGGCGGCACCTTGCGAACCCTCGACGATATCCTGGAACAAGTGGCCAGTTATCGTCCGCGTTATGTCTGCGTCACGGGCGGTGAGCCATTGGCGCAACCCAACGCCATCCCTTTGCTCAAGCAGTTGTGTGATGCCGGTTACGAGGTTTCGCTGGAGACCAGCGGCGCCCTGGATATCTCGGCCGTCGACCCGCGCGTCAGTCGCGTCGTGGACCTGAAGACTCCAGGCTCCAAGGAAGCGCACCGCAACCGTTACGAGAATATCGAACTGCTGACACCTAACGATCAGGTCAAGTTCGTGATCTGTTCGCGGGAAGATTACGACTGGGCCGTGTCCAAGCTGATCCAGTACGGACTCGACCAGCGGGCCGGCGAAGTGTTGTTGTCGCCGAGCCATCACGATTTGAGCGCCCGGGAGCTGGCGGACTGGGTGGTGGCGGATAACCTGCCGGTGCGCCTGCAATTGCAGCTGCATAAATATCTTTGGAACGACGAGCCGGGGCGCTGATATGACTGATTCGAACATTGCGGAAAAACGTGCGGTCATCCTGCTGTCCGGTGGCCTGGATTCGGCCACTGTCGTGGCCATGGCCCGTGCCGAGGGTTACCGCTGCTACACCATGAGTTTCGACTATGGCCAGCGCCACCGAGCTGAACTGCACGCCGCCGAACGAGTTGCCCGGGACCAGGGTGTGGTGGAGCACAAAGTGATCGGCCTGAACCTCAATGGCATCGGCGGCTCGGCCTTGACCGACAGTTCCATCGACGTGCCCGAGGCGCCTGGCGAAGGTATTCCGGTGACGTATGTGCCGGCGCGCAACACCGTGTTCCTGTCATTGGCATTGGGCTGGGCCGAAGTGCTGGGTGCCCGTGACATTTTCATTGGCGTCAATGCCGTGGATTATTCCGGTTACCCGGATTGCCGTCCGGAGTTCGTCGAAGCCTTCGAGCGCATGGCCAACCTGGCGACCAAGGCCGGCGTGGAAGGGCAGGGCTTTCGCATCCAGGCGCCGCTGCAGAATCTCAGCAAGGCCGACATCGTCAAGGCCGGTGTGAAGCTTGGCGTGGACTACGGGCTCACTGTTTCCTGCTATCAGGCCGACGATCAGGGCCGTGCTTGCGGCAAGTGCGACAGCTGCCGCCTGCGTGCGGAAGGCTTCGCGGCCGCGGGTGTAAGCGATCCAACTCGTTATTTTTGATTTATTTCAAATTAAGTGTTGAATAGTCCTTAGAAATCAGTATTATACGCGCCACCACACAGCGGGTCGTTAGCTCAGTTGGTAGAGCAGTTGGCTTTTAACCAATTGGTCGTAGGTTCGAATCCCACACGACCCACCATTTTTTGCAGTTTTAAAAGTCTGGAAGGCCCACGAAAGTGAGGATTTCCGGATTTTTTTTTGCCTGCGAGAAAGTGGCCGGACGAATCCCGAATCTGGCCGGTGTCATGGCAGTCCTTGGGGGACTACGCCATTAACCTGGAAAAAATGGTCTCAGCTCCTAGACTGTTGAAGCCCGCTCCCTGTTCAAGCGCAGCGCGCATCTCGTTCATAAAGTGCGCGAGGTTCGATCAAGGAGGATTCGACATGAAGCTGCGAATTACCCAGTTTGCTCCCTTCGATCAGGTCAAGGATATCAAGGCTGATATCAAGGGCGGATGGTGCGCCGGGGTAACCGCCATGGTCGGCGCTGCCGTGGGTGCTTATGACGTGGAAGGCCAACCCGATTTTGGGCATTGGGTCGAACATGTCGCTTTTGTAAGAGCCAAGGCGGCGTTGCTGAAGATCAATTCCAGCCTCAATACGGCCGAAACGCTGCAGGCCGTCCTGGGCCGATACCAGAAAACCCGCGACGTCTGCGGTGACCTGCATAAACCCGAATATGAAGCGCGAGGTTGCAAAGTTCTCCTGAGCTTATCGGGATGGTTTCCAGTGCTGGGTTATGCGTCCTACCTGAAAAATTCCAAATGGCTGACCAATCATATCGGCTACATCATCCGAGGCGGGGACAAGCTGGTGTTGTTCGACCCCAATTACGGTATCGGTTTGTTTACCATTGAGGATGCGCTGCCGCTGAACCTGAACGAGCTGACCAAGGCGATCGGCATCCTCGCCTGGAAGAGTGGCCTTTCCAGTTACCTGCTGTCCTACACGGCGGCCACTTCCGTTGTTGACGAAGATCCCTTGCAACTGCGCTTGTCGAACGATATCGAGGAGAAAGCCCGGGCCTTGAGAGAGCTCAGCGGTCGTTTTTTTACCGGGACAAAGTAGCAGCGTTAGCGGATGTGTCGCCCATAACCCTTTGGGTCAAACCGCAATACCATCACCATCATCAACGCCATGATCGCCGTGAGCGACCACCAGGCCCACTCGAAACTGCCCAATTGATCGCGGATCATCCCGGCAATCAAAGGCGAGAGCCCGGCGATGAGATAGCCCACACCCTGCACGAACGCCGTAAGACCGCCGGCCCGGCGTGGGTTGTCCAGGTGGTCGAGGGACACGATCAGGCTCATGGGGAACAGGCCGCCGATACCCAGTCCCAGCAGGCAGGGCCAGAGCAGGCTGAAGCGTTCCGGGCTGAGGATCAGGCCGCAGAAGCCGCCGATGATCAGGGCCAGCAGGACGCCCAGGACCAGGCGTTTATCCCGGCTGCTGTTGGCTATCGCCGGAACGACCAGGCCGGACAACACTTCCATGGCCGTAAGCAATCCCAGCAGCAGGCCCGCGTGCTGTTCGCTCCAGCCCTTTTCCACGTAGTACGGCGCCAGCCAGGCCAGCACGCAAGTGTAGGAGGCGGTGCCCAGGCCAAAGAAAATCGCCAGCAGCCAGGCCCGCGCGTTGCTGGAAAACGTTTCGTGATGCCGGGACGCTTCTTCGGGCAAGGAGGTGATGCTCGAGCGTTGGCCGTACCAGCTGCCGAGGGCGATCAGCGCCAGCAATGCCCAGATTGCCAGGCCGAGGCGCCAGCTACCGGTCTGTGCCAGGACAAAAGGTGAAAACGAAGCGGCAATCGCCGCACCGCCCATGATGGACGTGACGTACAAGCCCATGAGCAGCGAGACGTTGTCGGCGAAGCGCGACTTGATCAGTGCCGGCATCACGGCCTGGATCAAGGCGATCCCGAGCCCGGCCACGATCGCACTGGCAATCAGTCCGGCGGCGCTGTCCAGATACAAGCGCGACGCCGTGGCGAGCCCAATGATCAACAGCGACAGCACAATGGTGCGGTGTTCACCGATGCGCAGGGCGATGCGCATGCCCAGGAACATTGCCAGGCCCATCGACATGACGGGCAACATGGTCAACAGCGAGGCGGTGCTGAAATTCAGGGGGACCTCGCCACGAATGGCGGACAGCAGCGGTCCGACCGCCGCCATCGAGGGCCGTAGGTTCAGCGCCACCAACACGATGCTGACCAGCAGCCAGGCGGCGTGGGTGCTTGAGGTTCGAACGTTTTCCATGACAGGGCCTTGGTTGGACAAGGCCCCATTTAGGCCTGGGCGTCTTGCGGCGGGCAAACTGAAAACTGGCTGGTGGTATTGAAAAATTAAATACCGCCCTCGGTTATTCCATCTCCGGGCTCAGCGTCCCCAACCACGCCACCAAGCCGAGAATGACCACTGCCACAGAGAACTCCAGGACCATGCTGCGCCGCAGGGCATTCACCGCGACCCGGTGCTCACCGGTCTGTCGGGCGTTCTCCAGGAGTGGGCTCAGGTGAAAACGGTTCAGCGCGGCGAACACCAGCATGACCGCGAACAAGGTGAGTTTGAGCGCCAGCAACTGACCATAGGTGCTGTCGAGTAGCCCCGTGATACTTGGGCCGACGATGAACAGGTAATTGATCACCCCTGTCACGCTGATGACCACCACGATCACCGCCCCGGCGGTTTCAAACCCGGTCAATGTCCGGGCCAGTACCGCCAAGCGAGGCTCGGACTGGCGAAGCAGCAGGGCGAACGCGGCCAAGGCGCCGACCCAGCCACCCGCCGCCCATAGGTGCAGGAAGTCGGTGATGAAGTGCCAACTGCGGCGTGCGCCTTCGTCCATCGCACCGTGCCCTGCCCAGGCCAGCGTCGCCAAAGCCACGGCTCCGCCCAGCAGGACCAGGCCCAGGCTGGCGGTCGGCCAGCGTTTATTGAGCATCACGGCGAAACCGGCCAGCAGCAGCGCCGCCATGCGCAGGGTCCAACTCAAGCCGACGTCGGTTTCCCATACCATCATTTCAATGTGCGGCCACAGCTCGATCCAGTCCGAAACGCCGCTCATGGCCCAGGTCATGCACACCATGGCGGCGAGGGAGAGCAACCCACCCAGCACCGCCGTGGTCGCCAGCAGCGGCGCGAAAGGCAACTGCGCACCCGACACCCGCTCCTGGCCTCGCAGGCTATAAAGACCGAACGCGGCCAGGCCGAACAGCAACATCAAATCCAGGTACAGGGCAAAGCGCAGCACAATGTTGATCGAATCGCTCATCAACTCACTTCACCTTGAACGTGACGTTGCCGGTGATCGGGTGAGTGTCGGACGATACCGCGCGCCACTGGACCTGATAGGTGCCAGCGGTGAGAGGCGTATTCGGGGTAATGACCATGGTTTTCGGGTCATCGCTGCCGGAGACCTTGGCTGGCATGGGCATCGGCGCATGGGCCGCCATGCCGGGCATCTCGGTCATCATCAGCTTGGCACCGGAGAGTTTGGTCATCAGGTTCTCGGAGAAGTGCAGTTCTATTTTTGCCGGCGCCGCCCCATCGGCGCCTTCGGCGGGGGTGGAGGACAGCAGTTTCGGATGGGCCTGGGCCAGGCCACTGAGCAACAGGCCAGTGGACAAGGCGACGGCAACGACAGCGTTTTTGATGAGTGACATGCAAGGACTCCTACAGCTCGGTTTTTAGTTTTTAGTGAAAAAGGTCAGCGGGTCAGAACCACATGCGCAGGCCCAGTACCAGGCGTGCCTCGCTGCGGTCTTCGCCTTCTTCCCGGGCGTAATCGGCAGTGTTGCCGTAGACGCGGTTCCAGGTGACGCCAATGTAGGGCGCGAATTCGCGGCGTATTTCATAACGCAGCCGCACGCCGAGTTCGCTGTCTGACAACCCTGAGCCGATGCCTCGGGCGGGATCGTTCTTGCCATAGAAGTTGACCTCGGCGGTGGGCTGAAGGATCAACCGATTGGTCAGCAAGATGTCGTAGTCGCCTTCCAGGCGCGCCGCGCTCTGGCCGCCTTCACCGATGAACGCGGTGGCCTCGGCTTCGAAGTTGTACAGCGCCATGCCTTGCACGCCCAGGGCAGCCCAGGTTTGCGGATCGCCTGGCTTGAAGTCCTGGCGCACGCCGGCCACCACGTCCCACCAGGGACTGATGGCGTGGCCCCACAAGGCCTGGAGCTCGGCTTCTTCAGTCTTGCCGTTGAGGCGTTCGCCTTCGGAACGCAGCCACAGACGGTCGATGTCACCGCCGATCCAGCCCGAGGCATCCCAGCTCAGGGCGCTGCCATCGTCGGCGTCCTGCCACTCCAGTTGGTCGATGAGAAAGAACGAGTTGATGGCGCTGTCATGTACCGCGTGTCCGCCGTGATCCTCGTAGACAGCGGCGCGGTCGGCGGCGGTCAGTTCCGGGATCGGCGTGCGACTGGTGGCAGGTGCCGATTGCATGGACTCCATGCCCTGCATCGAGTCCATGCCTTGCATCTGGCTATGGTCCATTCCCGGCATCTGGCTGTGATCCATGCCCGGCATGTCGTTGCTCGCTGCCCAGGCCGAGATGCTGCTGCCAAGGGCAAGGATGGCCATGGGCAGGGCGGGGTACTTCACAATCATGGTCATGGTCGCTTCCTCATTCCTGCACCCGAACTTCACGAAACATCCCCATCTCCATGTGAAACAGCAGATGGCAGTGATACGCCCAGCGCCCGAGGGCATCGGCGGTGACCCGGTAGCTGCGCCGGGAGCCCGGTGGCACGTCGATGGTGTGCTTGCGGACCATGAACTGGCCGTTCTCATCCTCCAGGTCGCTCCACATGCCGTGCAGGTGGATGGGGTGTGTCATCATGGTGTCGTTGATCAACACGATGCGCAGTCGTTCGCCGTACTTGAGCAGCAGCGGTGCGGCGTCGGCAAACTTCACGCCGTTGAACGACCAGACGAATTTCTCCATGTGCCCGGTCAGGTGCAGCTCGATCGTGCGACCAGGCTCGCGGCCGTCGGGGTCGGGAAAAGTGCTGCGCAGGTCTGAGTAGGTCAGCACTTTGCGGCCGTTGTTGCGCAGCCCCATGCCCGGGTCGTCGAGCTTGGGCTTGACGCTCATGGCCTGCATGTCCACCAGGGGGTTGTCTTTCTCGGTGTCGGGGTGCGAGAGCATGCCGTCCATGCCCTGCATGGCACCGTGATCCATACCGGCCATGCCCTGCATCGAGCCATGGTCCATGCCACTCATTTGCCCCATGCTGCCGTGGTCCATGCCTCCCATGCCCATGTCGTCCATGGTCACCAATGGCCGCGGGTCCAGTGGCGGCACTGGCGCTGACAGCCCGGCCCTGGCCGCGAGGGTGCCACGGGCGTACCCGGTGCGGTCCATGGACTGGGCGAACAGGGTGTAGGCCTCTTGGGTCGGTTCGATGATGACGTCATAGGTCTCGGCCACGGCGATCCGGAACTCATCGACGCTCACCGGTTTGACGTATTGGCCGTCAGACGCCACCACCGTCATCTTCAAGCCGGGAATGCGCACATCGAAATAGCTCATGGACGAGCCGTTGATAAAGCGCAGGCGAAGACGTTCGCCTGGCTTGAACAGGCCGGTCCAGTTCATGTCCGGCGCCTGTCCGTTCATGAGGTAGGTGTAGGTGGCGCCGCTGACGTCGGCCAGGTCAGTGGGATTCATCTTCATCTCGGCCCACATCTTGCGATCGGCCACGGTGCTGGCCCAGCCGTTCTTGCCCACATCGTCTATGAAGTCGCCGACGGTGCGCTTGTTGTAGTTGTAGTAGTCCGACTGTTTCTTGAGCTTGCGAAGGATGTCGCCGGGCTCTTCATCGGTCCAGTCGGTGAGCATCACGACGTAATCGCGTTCGTACTGGAAAGGCTCGGGTTCCCTGGCGTCAATCACCAGCGGGCCGTAGACCCCGGACTGTTCCTGGAAACCGGAATGGCTGTGGTACCAGTAGGTGCCGTTCTGTCGGACCTTGAACTGATACACGTACATGCCGTCGGGTTCGATGCCTTTGAAGCTCAGTCCCGGAACGCCATCCATGTTGGCCGGCAGCAAAATACCGTGCCAGTGGATGGAGGTGGTGTCCTTCAAGCGGTTGCGCACCCGCAGGGTCACGGTGTCGCCTTCACGCCAGCGCAGCAGGGGGCCGGGGATGCCGCCGTTGATGGTCTGGGCGGTGCGTGGGCTACCGGTGAAGTTGACCGGGCTTTCGCCGATGAACAGGTCGAATTCGGTGCCTGTCAGCACGTTGGGCTGGCCGGGGCTGGTGACTGCCCAGACGGGCGCGCGCCATAACCCCAGGCCACCCAGGATGCCACCGGCGGTCAGGCCTTTGACGAAGGTTCGCCGGGAAGTTTTTGTTTGCATCGATGGAAGTCCGTCAGTCGATTCGCAGCGAGCACAGGAACAGTTCCCTGTGCAGGTTTGAAAAGAAGATGACATAAGCCAGCGCGACAAGTGATTACATTTCAGTCAGCTTGGCAGGGGCAGAAGTCAGCCATTGCCTTGGTGAATACAAAACTTGTGGCGAGGGGATTTATCCCCGTCGGGCTGCGAAGCAGCCCCGGAAAAAGGTGAATGCAACTGCCCTGATACAGCGCGCTGATTGGGTTTAGGACCGCTTCGCGGCCCAGCGGGGATAAATCCCCTCGCCACAGTTTTTGTGTTCGACCTTATAGCCTTGATGCGTCTGCCAGGACGCAGGTCAGAATGATCTTTTGCAACGGCGGGATATTCTGTAGCCTTGCCGGCTTCACGCTGTCCCGTGCCTGATTGATACCCACTTTCCCGGCGGTACCCGAGTGGTCCGGAGCCGGGTGTATACTCGACTTTCGCGCTAAACGCGCTTGCAGGTCTTGCGAACATGACGCAAATTTCCGAACGCCTTCTGGTCCAGGCCCATCTCGACGCCAAGCAGCCCAAGCCGCTGAGCGCCGAGCAAGAGGCCTGGTACCGCGCCGCCATCGCTGCCGAGCTCAAGGCTCAGGACGCAGTGCTGGTCGCGCACTTCTATTGCGACCCGGTCATCCAGGCCCTGGCCGAGGAGACCGGTGGTTGTGTGTCCGACTCCCTGGAAATGGCCCGCTTCGGCAATGCCCACCCGGCCAAGACCGTGGTGGTGGCGGGGGTCAAGTTCATGGGCGAGACCGCCAAGATCCTCAACCCCGAAAAACGTGTGCTGATGCCGACCCTGGAAGCCACCTGCTCCCTGGACCTGGGCTGCCCGGTGGACGAGTTCTCGGCGTTCTGCGACCAGCATCCGGAGCGCACCGTGGTGGTGTATGCCAATACCTCGGCGGCAGTCAAAGCCCGGGCCGACTGGGTAGTGACCTCCAGTTGTGCGCTGGAAATCGTCGAGAGCCTGATGGACAACGGCGAAACCATCATCTGGGGCCCGGACAAGCATCTGGGGACTTACATCCAGCGCCAGACCGGTGCCGACATGCTGCTCTGGGACGGTGCCTGTATCGTCCACGAAGAGTTCAAGTCCAAGCAGTTGGAGGACATGAAGGCGCTATACCCGGATGCCGCGATCCTGGTGCACCCGGAGTCGCCGACATCGGTGATTGAACTGGCCGATGCCGTGGGCTCCACCAGCCAGTTGATCGCCGCGGCCCAGACCCTGCCGAACAAGACGCTGATCGTCGCCACCGACCGGGGTATCTTCTACAAGATGCAGCAGCTGTGCCCGGACAAGGTCTTCATCGAGGCTCCTACCGCTGGCAACGGCGCGGCGTGCCGCAGTTGCGCACACTGCCCGTGGATGGCGATGAACACCCTGGAGCGCACGCTCAAGAGCCTGCAGGAAGGCGCCAATGAGATATTCGTCGACCCGGCTTTGATTCCCCAGGCCATTCGCCCGCTCAAGCGCATGCTGGACTTTACCCAGGCGGCGCGGATGAAGCTGGCGGGGAATGCTTGAGGCTGAATAAGATTTTCAGGCGCGTAGGGCTTTCTGTGGCGAGGGGATTTATCCCCGCTGGGCTGCGAAGCGGCCCTAAAACCTGACACCGCGGAGTGTCAGAATGAACAAATGGGGCCGCTACGCGCCCCAACGGGGATAAATCCCCTCGCCACAATGTAATCCGCTTACCTGCTTTGGCGGTATCATTTGGTCTTCTTGGGAATCCGCACCAACTGCGTTTCCGAGTAGATGTCATGCCAGCTGCGTTTGCGCTTGTCGAACAGCGCCCAGATGAAGCCCAGCCCCACCAGCAGCAATGACGCAATCGACACCACGAACCGCAACAGCGCCTGCCACAGGCTGATGGCTGTGCCATCGGCATTCTGTACACGGATGCACCACACCTGCATGCCCAGGGTCTGGCCGTTGTGGGTCCAGAACTTGGCGAAAAAACCGAACAACACGAACAGCAGCACAGTGGACAGCAGCGGGTCACCGTCCAGTGCCCCGGCTTCGGTCAGGGCGCGCATTTTTTCTTCGCCGATGATCGCCATCTGGATCATCTTGTAGGCGCCGCTGGTGACGATCAGCAGCGCCGTGCACAGCAGGAAGTCATAAAACATCGCAGCCAGGCGACGACCCAGGCCGGCGGGAGGAAAGTCCCCCTGGGGAGTGAGCAGGTGTTTCGGCATGACGGCCTCGGACAGAAAAAGAAGCCATTTTACGGATTTACGCCCATAAAAAAGCCCCTGATATCAATCAGGGGCTTTTTCGTGTGGGAAAGCTTCAGGCTTCGGCGATAACTTCGTCAGCCTGCATGCCTTTCTGGCCTTGGACGGCAACGAAAGTGACCTTCTGGCCTTCTTTCAGGCTCTTGAAGCCGTTGCCCTGGATGGCGCGGAAATGCACGAACAGATCCGGACCGCTTTCAGGCGTGATAAAACCAAAACCCTTCTCGTCGTTGAACCACTTGACGGTACCGCTCTGACGTTGAGACATTTTCTTATTTCCTTTGACGCTAAAATTGATGACAGCCTCTTTCGCATGAAAGAGTACTGGGGCTGGGTTGCAGGAAAGTAAGAGACGTCGAACGGGATGTAGCGAACTTCATAAGCTACTGCCCAGGTCACGATTCCAAGCGACCCATGCAAACACAGTGACCAAACTCTACGCCAACTACGAATGAAAAAACAACCCCCCGGGGAAGCCCGTATTTACTCAGCTTGCAGGCATTTACATGCCCCGTCGGGGGCGCTTATTCGATAGGCTAGTTCAATTGTTTGCCGCCGTTATAAGCGCTGTTGAGTGCCTAAAAGATATGCACCTTTTTATGGCGGTTGCGTTACACATTAGTGCACGTATAACGCAATCGCGTTACTTATAGAAACAGTCAATCAACCGCGGTAGTAGCGTTGTGGAACAAATGGCATTTTGCTTACAAGCAAAGGCACTTTTTTCCCACGCACGATGGCCCAGACTGGCGTATCCAGTGCGACATAGGCGCTATCCAGGTAACCCATTGCCAACGGCCCGCCCAGGGTCGGGCCGAAACCGCCGCTGCACACCGTACCGATAATCTCGCCCGCCTCGTTGACGATCTCTGCACCTTCGCGCACGGGTGTGCGTTCCTGGGGCAGCAGGCCCACGCGTTTGCGCTTCACGCCGCCCTGTTGTTGGGCGAACACGGTTTCAGCCCCGGGGAAACCACCGGCCCGGGCGCCATCGGCGCGGCGGACTTTGGAGATCGCCCACAGCAGGCTGGCTTCGACCGGCGTCGTCTCGGTGTTCATGTCATGGCCATAAAGACACAGGCCGGCTTCCAGTCGCAGGGAGTCGCGGGCGCCGAGGCCGATGGCCGCGACTTCCGGTTCGGCCAGCAGGGCGCGGGCGAGTTTTTCCGCGTCGGTGGCGGGTACCGAGATTTCGAAACCGTCTTCACCGGTGTAGCCCGAACGACTGACGAAGCAATCCACGCCCAGCAGTGTGACGCGCTGGAACTGCATGAAGGTCATTTTCGCCACCTCTGGTGCCAGGCGGGCGAGCACGGTGACGGCTGCCGGGCCTTGCAGGGCGAGCAGGGCCCGGGCTTCGAACAGCGGCTCGATGCTGCACTGCGCGCCAATGTGGGCCCGCAGATGGGCCAGGTCCTGGTCCTTGCAGGCGGCGTTGACCACCAGGAACAGTTCGTCGTTGCCCAGGTTGGCGACCATCAGGTCGTCGAGGATGCCGCCGTTGTCGTTGGTGAACATGGCGTAGCGCTGCATGCCCACTGGCAGGTCGATGATGTCCACCGGCACCAGGGTTTCCAAGGCCTTGGCGGCACCTGCGCCAATGAGGCGGATCTGGCCCATGTGGGACACGTCGAACAGCCCGGCCTGATCGCGAGTGTGCTGGTGTTCCTTCATCACGCCCAGTGGGTATTGCACCGGCATGTCGTACCCGGCGAACGGCACCATGCGGGCGCCGAGTTCGAGGTGCAGCGCATGCAGCGGGGTTTTCAGCAGTTGTTCGGTGGACATATCAGCTCCTGGAAAAATGTAGAGGGCAGGCAAGTGCGCGTCAGCATTCGATGATGTTGACCGCCAGACCGCCGCGGGCGGTCTCCTTGTATTTGCTTTTCATGTCGGCGCCCGTCTGGCGCATGGTGCGGATGACTTTGTCGAGGGAGACGAAGTGATGCCCATCGCCGCGCATGGCCATGCGCACCGCGTTGATGGCTTTCACCGAGCCCATGGCGTTGCGTTCGATGCACGGCACCTGCACCAGGCCGCCGATCGGGTCGCAGGTCAGGCCGAGGTTGTGTTCCATGCCGATCTCGGCGGCGTTTTCCACTTGCTGCACGCTGCCACCGAGCACTTCGCACAGGGCTCCGGCGGCCATGGAGCAGGCCACGCCGACTTCACCCTGGCAGCCGACTTCGGCACCGGAGATGGAGGCGTTTTCCTTGTACAGGATGCCAATGGCGGCGGCGGTCAGCAGGAACCGCACCACGCCATCTTCGCTGGCACCAGGGATAAAGCGCATGTAGTAATGCAGCACTGCCGGGATGATGCCTGCCGCCCCATTGGTAGGGGCGGTGACAACGCGCCCGCCATAGGCGTTTTCTTCGTTGACTGCCAAGGCGTACAGGTTGACCCAGTCCAGTACCGACAGCGGGTCGCGCAGGGCGGCTTCGGGGTTCTTGCACAATTGGCGATGCAGCGCCGCGGCCCGGCGCTTGACCTTCAGCCCGCCCGGCAGAATCCCTTCGTTGCGACAGCCCGCCGCCACGCAGTCCTGCATCACCTGCCAGATCTTCAGCAGGCCGGCGCGGGTTTCGGCTTCGGGGCGCCAGGCGCTTTCGTTGGTCAGCATCACCTGGCTGATGGACAGGCCATAGGTGGTGCAATGGCCCAGCAGGTCCTTGGCGCTCTTGAACGGGAAGGTCAGGGGCGTGGCGTCTTCGACGATACGGTCGGCGCCGGCCGCGCCTTCGTCGACGACAAAACCGCCACCCACCGAGTAGTACTCGCGGCTGCGCACTTGCAGGCCTGCGGCATCGAAGGCGCGGAAGATCATGCCATTGGGGTGAAAAGCCAGCGGCTTGCGGATCATCGCCAGGTGCAGTTTTTCATTGAATTCGATGGAGTGCTCGCCGAGCAGGTTCAGCCGACCGCTGCTGCGAATCGCTTGCAGGCGACTGTCGACGGTCTCGGTGTCCACGGTATCGGGGTGTTCACCTTCCAGGCCCAGCAGCACGGCCTTGTCACTGCCGTGACCCTTGCCGGTGGCGCCGAGCGAGCCGTAGAGCTCGACTTTGACGCTGGTGGTGACATTGAGCAGGTCATCACGACGCAACCCTTCGGCGAAACGGGCGGCGGCACGCATCGGGCCGACCGTATGGGAGCTGGAAGGGCCGATGCCGATCTTGAACAGGTCGAACACGCTTAACGACATGGTGTTTCTCCGGTTTCTTTTTATGGGGATCGACGGTTTAAGGTCTGACATGGATCCTGTGGGAGCGAGCCTGCTCGCGATAGCGGATTGTCAGGCAACATCTATTGGCTGTTACGCCGCTATCGCGAGCAGGCTCGCTCCCACAGGAGATTTGGAGGGCTGGTAGATCGCCCTCCATTCAGGTCAAGCGTAGCTTTCGATCGACGGGCAGGCGCAGACCAGGTTGCGGTCGCCGAACACGTTGTCGACCCGGCCCACCGGCGGCCAGTATTTGCCATCGACCAACGACGCCACTGGGTACACCGCCTGTTCGCGGGTGTAAGGGTGGGTCCACTCGCCGACGATTTCCGCTGCAGTGTGCGGGGCGTTTTTCAGCGGGTTGTCGTCTTTGTCCAGGCTGCCGTTTTCCACCGCGCGGATTTCTTCGCGGATGCAGATCATGGCCTCGCAGAAGCGGTCCAGTTCTTCCTTGGATTCGCTTTCGGTCGGCTCGATCATCAGCGTGCCGGCCACCGGGAACGACATGGTCGGGGCGTGGAAACCGAAGTCGATCAGGCGCTTGGCCACGTCATCGACGCTGATACCGCTGCTGTCCTTGAGCGGGCGCAGGTCGAGGATGCATTCGTGGGCGACCAGGCCGTTGCTGCCGGAGTAGAGCACCGGGTAATGCTCTTCCAGGCGTCGGGCGATGTAGTTGGCGTTGAGGATCGCCAGTTGCGAGGCACGCTTGAGACCCGCGCCACCCATCATGCGGATGTACATCCAGGTGATCGGCAGGATGCTCGCGCTGCCGAACGGCGCCGCGCACACCGCGCCTTCCTTGCGCGTCATGTTGGCATGACCCGGCAGGAACGGTGCCAGGTGCGATTTGACGCCAATCGGGCCAACGCCCGGGCCGCCACCGCCATGGGGGATGCAGAAGGTCTTGTGCAGGTTCAGGTGCGACACGTCGCCGCCGAACTTGCCCGGGGCGCAGAGGCCGACCATGGCGTTCATGTTGGCACCGTCGATGTACACCTGGCCGCCGTTGTCATGGATGATGCCGCAGATTTCGCGGATGCCTTCTTCGAACACACCGTGGGTGGACGGGTAGGTGATCATCAGCGCCGCGAGGTGTTCGCGGTGCTCGATTGCCTTGGCCCGCAGGTCTTCGATGTCGACGTTGCCGCGGGCATCGCAGGCGGTCACGACCACGCGCATGCCGGCCATGTTCGCGGTGGCCGGGTTGGTGCCGTGGGCCGAGGACGGGATCAGGCAGATGTCGCGACGTTCTTCGCCACGGCTCTGGTGATAGGCGCGGATCGCCAGCAAACCGGCGTATTCGCCCTGGGAACCAGCGTTGGGCTGCAGCGACACCGCGTCATAGCCAGTGGCGGCGCAGAGCATGGCTTCCAGCTCGTCGGTCAGTTGCTGGTAGCCGGCGCTTTGCTCGGCTGGAGCGAACGGGTGCAGGGCGCCGAACTCGGCCCAGGTCACCGGGATCATTTCGCTGGCGGCGTTGAGTTTCATGGTGCAGGAACCCAGCGGGATCATGGTGCGATCCAGGGCCAGGTCCTTGTCGGCGAGCTTGCGCAGGTAGCGCATCAGCTCGGTTTCGGAGTGGTAGCGATTGAACACCGGGTGGCTGAGGATCGCCGACTGGCGCACCAGTTCGGCCGGGATGCAGCTTTGCACGCTGGAGGCCAGTGCGGCGAAGTCTGGCAGCGGCTTGCCGTCGGCCAACAGGTTCCACAGCGCTTCGACGTCGGCCTGGCTGGTGGTCTCGTCCAGGGACAGGCCCAGGCGTTCAGCGTCTACTACGCGCAGGTTGATGCGTTGGGCGCGGGCCTTGTCGTGCAGGGCGGCGGTTTGCGCACCAGTGCGCAAGGTGAGGGTGTCGAAGAAGCTCACTTGCTCGACGCTCAGGCCCAGCGCGCCGAGGCCCTTGGCGAGGATCGCGGTCAGGTGATGGATGCGGTTGGCGATTTGCACCAGGCCCTTGGGACCGTGGTACACGGCGTACATGCTGGCGATGTTGGCCAGCAGCACCTGGGCGGTGCAGATGTTGCTCGTGGCTTTCTCGCGGCGGATGTGTTGCTCGCGGGTCTGCATCGCCAGGCGCAGGGCCGGCTTGCCGAAACGGTCCACGGAAACACCGACCAGACGGCCCGGCATGTCGCGCTTGAAGGCGTCCTTGGTGGAGAAATACGCCGCGTGCGGGCCACCGAAGCCCAGTGGTACGCCGAAGCGCTGGGCGCTGCCGATGGCGACGTCGGCACCGAACTCACCGGGTGGGGTCAACAGGGTCAGGGCTAGCAGGTCAGCGGCAACGGCCACCAGGGCGTTGGCGGCGTGGAAGCGCTCGGTCAGTTCGCGGTAGTCGAACAGGTCGCCGTTACTGGCCGGGTACTGCAACAGTGCGCCGAAGAAACCGCTGACATCGCTCAGTTCGCGCTCATCGCCCACCACCACGTCGATGCCCAGGGGCTCGGCACGGGTGCGCAGCACGTCGAGGGTTTGCGGGTGGCTGTGTACGGAGGCGAAGAAGGCGTTGCTGCCCTTGTTCTTGCTCAGGCGCTTGCAGAAGGTCATGGCTTCGGCGGCGGCGGTGGCTTCGTCGAGCAAGGAAGCGTTGGCGATCGGCAGGCCAGTGAGGTCGCTGATCAGGGTCTGGAAGTTCAGCAGCGCTTCGAGACGGCCCTGGGAGATTTCCGGCTGATACGGCGTGTAGGCGGTGTACCAGGCCGGGTTTTCCAGCAGGTTGCGCAGGATCGGTGCCGGCGTGTGGCAGTTGTAGTAGCCCTGGCCGATGTAGGTCTTGAACAGTTGGTTCTTGGCGGCAATGGCTTTGATCGAGGCCAGTGCATCGGCTTCACTCTGGCCGTCGCCCATGTCCAGCACGCTGGTGCCCTTGATGCTTTCCGGGATGACACTGGCGCTCAACGCTTCCAGTGAGTCGTAGCCCAGGCGCTCGAGCATGGCTTGCTCGTCGCTGGCACGCGGGCCGATGTGGCGGGCGATGAATTCGTTGGCGGTGCCGAGATTAACGGTCATGTTGCGCTCCTCAGGCTTCGGCGTTGGCTTTGATCAGACGGTCGTAGGCGTCCTGGTCCAGCAGTTGGCCAACTTGAGCGGGGTCGGCGGGCTTGAAGCGGAAAAACCAGCCTTCGCCCAGCGGATCTTCGTTGACCAGTTCCGGATTGCTTTCCAGGGCCGGGTTCACTTCGAGCACTTCACCGTCCAATGGCATGTAGACGCCGCTGGCCGCTTTCACCGATTCCACGGTGGAGGCCTCGGCACCCTTGTCGTAGCTTTGCAGTTCCGGTAACTGAACATAGACCACATCGCCCAAGGCGTTCTGCGCAAACGCGGTAATACCGACGGTAACGCTGCCGTCGGCTTCGGTGCGCAGCCATTCGTGATCTTCAGTGAAACGCAACTCGCTCATGGAAACTCCTGGGGCCAGATTCGTCTGGTGGACGCGAAGAAGGCACGGGACTTGGCCCGGCCGAATGGCAATACCCATAGCAAGAATGCGGCCAATGTTGCTAATGGCTTATAGATCAATGAGTTGAGTCGTTTCGTTGAGGCATGGATCGACTTGACTGTAGCGAAATCGCTACAGCTGAGCGCCTGGAAAAAATCGTTGTGGGATCAAAGCCTTAGTTTGCGCTGTTTGGCAGCGGCTGTAGCGATATCGTTCCGCTGTAGCGCTTTCAGTACAGGTGGAGGTCGTTTTTGGCTCGGTTTCAAATATGCCGCTGGCCAAATGTGGGAGGGTGGGCTTATGGCTTGTTGGAAATGCCGTACTTGCGCAGCCGATGGGCAATCGCAGTGTGGGAGGTTTGCAGGCGGCTGGCGAGTTGGCGGGTGGAGGGGTAGTTGACGTAGAGGCTTTCGAGCAGGTGCTTCTCGAAGCTTTCCACGGCCTGCTCCAGGCTTTCGACTTCCACATCGCCCTGGCGCGCCACGGAGGTGCCGGCAATGTCCAGGTCGCCGATATCCACCAGGCTGCTTTCGCAGATGGCGGCGGCGCGGAAGATCACGTTCTGCAATTGCCGCACGTTACCCGGCCAGCGGTTGCCCAGCAGCGCCGGGTAAGTGCCTGGGGCCAGGCGGCAGACCGGGCGCTGGATCTGCGCGCAGGCCTGTTGCATGAAGTAACGCGCCAGCAGCAGGATGTCCTGGCCGCGTTCACGCAGCGGCGGGACTTCGACATTGAGCACGTTCAGCCGATAGAACAAGTCCTCGCGAAACGAGCCTTCGCTGACCATTTTCTCCAGGTTGCGATGGGTGGCGCTGAGGATGCGCACGTTGACCTTGATCTCCCGATCGCCGCCGACCCGACGGAAGCTGCCATCGTTCAGGAAGCGCAGCAGCTTGGCTTGCAGGTACGGCGACATCTCGCCGATTTCATCGAGAAACACCGTGCCCTGGTTCGCCAGCTCCATCAGCCCTGGCTTGCCGCCCCGTTGCGCGCCGGTGAAGGCGCCGGGGGCGTAGCCGAACAGTTCACTTTCGGCCAGGTTCTCCGGCAACGCCGCGCAGTTCAGGGCCAGGAACGGCGCGCTGTGACGGGCGCTGATGGCGTGGCAGGCCCGGGCCACCAGTTCCTTGCCAGTGCCGGTTTCGCCCTGGATCAGCAGCGGTGCATCAAGCGCTGCGACCCGCTGGGCCCGGGTCTTGAGGGTGCGGATCGCCGGAGATTCGCCCAACAGCGCGTCGAAGCCCTCGGCGTGGTCGTGGTGCAGCGCCGACAGGCGTTCGCCGATGCGGTTCGGCTGATAAAGCGTCAGCAAAGCGCCAGCGTCGGTGATGGGCGTGGCATCGAGCAGAAAGGTCTGGCCGTTGAGGGTGATTTCCCGCAGTGGCAGGCGGAAACCATTCTCCAGCAGAGCGCCCAAAAGGGTCTCGTCCCCGAACAGCTCGGCGACGCTTTCCCCGGCCGGTTCGCGCCCGTACAGGGCGATCAGCGCCGGGTTGGCCAGCAATATGTTGCCAGCGCTGTCCAGGGCCAGCACCGGGTCGGTCATGGCGGCGAGCAGGGCATCGAGCTGCAAGTGTCGACGTTGTCCGGGCAGGATGTCCACCACGGTGACCGCTTGCACGCCGCGCACGCTGAACAGTGCTTCGCGCAACTCGTCGAGCACTTGCGGGCTGAGGGTCGGGGCGTCGATGTAGACGTTGGGCGGCACCATCTCCACCGCATCCAGATTGAGATTGCGCCCACCGAGCAGGGCCAGGACTTCCTGGGTGATGCCGACGCGGTCGATGAAACTGACGTGGATACGCATGGGGCGGTTTTGGGTTCTGGACTGCGGAGGGTGGCAAGTATGCCTTGGGGCGGGCTATTGGTGAAATCCTGGCGCAAAGCTTGAGGCCATAACAGATTCCCTGATGTGGGAGCGAGCCTGCTCGCGATAGCGGAGGTTCGGTCACCTTTTATTGATTGAGACACCGCTATCGCGAGCAGGCTCGCTCCCACAGGGGGCATTGTGGCAAATATCGGTTACAACCCAACATCCCACTCCGGCGTCTCGGGAAACTTCAGCACCAGGAAATCCAGCAGGCTACGCAGCGCCGAGGGCATGTGCTTGCGTGACGCATACACCGCGTACATGTTCATCCGACGGGGTTCGGCGTGGGCCAGCAGGCGGATCAGTTCGCCGTTCTTGATGTGGGCGCCGGCCTGATAGCTGGGCAGCATCGCCACGCCGGCACCGGCCATGGTGGCCCGCAGCAGCGTGCTGGCCTCGTTGGCGCTGATGTTGCCCTGCACCGGCACCGAAACCTGCTCGCCGTCCTGCTCGAAATGCCACAGGCTCTTGCCGACGTAGGAGTGGGTCAGGCAGTTGTGCCGACTCAACTCCTCGACCCGCTGCGGTGTCGGGTGGTCGCGCAGGTAACCGGGCGAGGCACAGATCACCGAACGGCAGACCGTGAGGCGGCGGGCGATCAGGTTCGGGTCCAGGTCGTTGCTCATGCGGATCGCCAGGTCGATGCGCTCGTCCACCAGGTTCACGGTGCGGTCGAGCATCTGCAGGTCGACGCTCACCCCAGGGTAGCGCTTGACGTATTCGGCCATGGCACTGGCCAGTTGGGCCTGGCCGAACGAGGTGCTGGCACTGATGCGCAGCATGCCTCGTGGCGCGTCGTCCGGGGTGCTGACCGCCGCTTGCATGTCACCGCACAGCTCCAGCATCTGTCGGCAACGTGGCAGGGTTTCCAGGCCGGCGGCGGTCAGGCTCAGCTTGCGGGTGGTGCGGTGCATCAGCCGGGCGCCGACCCAGTCTTCCAGCTCCGCCAGGTACCGCGATACCACCGGCCGCGACAGGTCCAGGTGGTCAGCGGCTGCCGACTGGCTGCCCAGGTCCACCACCGTGACGAATACCCGCATTGCTTGTAGACGATCCATGATTTGCCCGATTTCAGAAACAAACTATGTTGGATCATCGCATTTTTCGAAATGAACTGGGCCACTAAGCTCCGTCTCATGCCCTTCCGGGCTTTGGACAATGGAGCAAGCATGACCGTATTCACCCCATTCAAGCACCTGCTGCTGGCGACCGCATCGATGGCATTCGCTGCCCACAGCTGGGCGGCCAGCTTGACGCTGGATGTCTACAACCCTGGCGCGGCGGCGATCTTCCCGGTGACCTCGGTACTGGTCAGCGGTGAGAAAGAAGCGATCCTGGTGGATGCCCAGTTCGGCAAGTCCCAGGCGGCCCAAGTCGTGGAAAAAATTCGCGCCAGTGGTAAACGACTGACCACTATCTACATCAGCCACGGCGATCCAGACTACTATTTTGGTCTGGAAACCCTCACCGCCGCGTTCCCTGAGGCCAAGGTGCTGGCGTCCGCGCCGACCGTCGAGCACATCAAGCAAACCGTCGACGGCAAGCTGAAATATTGGGGGCCGATCCTGAAGGCCGATGCACCGGCCAAGGCTGTCGTGCCACAGGTACTCAAGGGCGACAGCCTCACCCTGGAAGGCCAGCGCTTGCAGATCGTCGGCCTCGATGGCCCGCAGCCGGACCGCAGTTTCGTGTGGATTCCATCGATCAAGGCGGTGGTTGGCGGCGTGGTGGTGGCCGAGAACATTCATGTCTGGATGGCCGACACCCAGACGCCACAGTCCCATAAGGATTGGCTGACGACGCTGGCAGGCATTGAAAAGCTGCAACCGGACACTGTGATCCCCGGCCATTACCTGGGTGAAAGTGCCCGGTCCCTGTCCCCGGTGCGCTTCACCGCCGGCTACATCAAGGCCTTCGATGAAGAAACCGCCAAGGCCAAGGATTCCGCTGCGCTGATCGCCGCCATGAAGCAACGCTACCCGAGCCTGGGTGAGGACAGTTCCCTGGAGCTCAGTGCCAAGGTGGCGAAGGGGGAGATGAAGTGGTGACAACCTGATTGTGTGGTGGGGCCTTTAGCCAATGCATCTGCATTGCTGAAGCGCTTTTGTGGCGAGGGAGCTTGCTCCCGCTGGGCTGCGAAGCGGCCCCAACCAGCAAATGGGTTGCACCTGGCACACCGCATGAACCGTATTGCGGCTGCTGCGCAGCCGAGCGGGAGCAAGCTCCCTCGCCACGACGGTGTTCATGTCAAAAGACTTGTCATGTCCGTTTCGAGCAAACGCATCTATGTGTAATCACAGGAGAACATCATGAGCAAAATCGCAATCATCGGCGCCACCGGGCGTGCCGGTAGCCAACTGTTGGAAGAGGCCCTGCGCCGTGGCCACAGCGTGACAGCCATCGCTCGCAATACCGCGAAAATCGGCGAAAGGGCCGGGGTGGTCAGCAAGCAACTGGACGTATTGGACAGCGAGGCGTTGATCGCGGCCATCGATGGGCATGATGTGGTGATCAGTGCCGCTCACTTTGCCAGCGTACCGGCCGACAAGCTCATCGCGCCGGTGAAGGCCGCCGGGGTCAAGCGTTTGCTGGTGGTCGGCGGGGCCGGCTCGTTGCTGCTGCCGGACGGCACTCGTGTGATCGACAGCGATGGCTTCCCGGAAGAATACCTGGCAGAAGCCAGCGCCGGTGCGTTGTTCCTGGATGTACTGCGCCAGGAACAGGATCTGGATTGGACCTTTCTTTCGCCTTCGGCGGAATTCGTCGAAACCGCACGCACCGGCCAATTCCGCCTCGGCAAGGACCACCTGCTGTTCGACGATGCCGGGCGCAGCTGGATCAGCTTTGCCGACTACGCCATCGCGATGATCGATGAAGTGGAAACGCCACAGTTTTCGCGCACGCGGTTTACTGTCGGTTATTGAGCCACAGGCATCAGCCGTGAACCCGCACCCAAACGGTGACCAGCACCGTCGCCGCCATCAGCCAGGCGACGGCGGCGACGGCCAATGAGGCTTCGAGGCGCATGCGGTCGACCATCACGTACAGCGTTGCGAGATAGACGAAATACGGAATGATCGACCACATGCCGAACACAATGGTGGTCTTCAGGTCGTCCACCGAGCGGCCCTTGCCGACGATGTAGTGGGCGATCAGGGCAAAGGTCGGGAACAGCGGCACCAGCCCGGCGATGTAATAGTTCCTGGTCTTGGCCAGCATCGCCAGAATGACCACCACGGCTGCGCCTAGCGCCGCCTTGAAAATCAGGTCCACACGTTCACCGTTAGGTTAATGGCTCAGGCCATATTTTTTGACTTTGTCGAACAGCGTGGTCTTGGCCATGCCCAGTTCCTGGCTGGCCTGGGTCAGGTTGCCACCGCTGCGTTGCAGGGCGTCCACCAGCAGGTTGCGCTCGAAGGCTTCCACTGCTTCGGCAAAGGCCAGGCCCTGGCTGGCGCCACTGGCGCCGGACCTCTTGAACGCCGGCAGGCCCAGGGCATAGCGCTCGGCGACGTTGCGCAGCTCGCGCACGTTGCCCGGCCAGTCGTGGCTCATCAGGTTCGACAGGGTCTGGTTGTCCAGCTCCGGCACCGTACGGTCGAAGCGCAGGGACGACTGCTGGAGGAAGTGTTCGAACAGTTGCAGGATGTCTTCGCGCCGCTCGCGCAGGGGCGGCAGTTCCAGGGTCACTACGTTTAGGCGGTAATACAGGTCGCTGCGAAACTGCCCATTCCGGCCCATTTCGTCCAGGTCGGACTTGGTGGCGGCGATCACCCGGCAATCCACGGCCACGCTCTGGTTCGAACCCAGGCGCTCGAGGGTGCGTTCCTGCAACACGCGCAGCAACTTGATCTGCAAGGGCAGGGGCATGCTTTCCACTTCGTCGAGAAACAGCGTGCCGCCATCGGCGTGCTCGATCTTGCCGATCCGGCGTTTGCCGGCGCCGGTGAAGGCATTGGCTTCGTGGCCGAAAATCTCGCTTTCGAACAGGTTCTCCGGCAGACCGCCGCAGTTCAGCGCGACGAACTGTTTGTCGTGGCGGCGGCTGAAGTCATGCAGGCAGCGGGCGACCAGTTCCTTGCCGGTGCCGGTTTCGCCTTCGATCAGCACGTTGGCCGAGGTGTCGGCGACGTTGGCGATCAGCGCCCGCAGGTGCTGCATGGCCGGCGAGCGGCCAATGATCCGGCCTTCCAGGGAGTCGCGCTCGGCCAATTGCCGACGCAGCGATGACACCTCTCGGGCCAGGCTGCGCTGCTCCAGGGCGCGGCGAGCGACGTCCACCAGGCGTTCCGGAGAGAAGGGTTTCTCCATGAAGTCATAGGCGCCTTTTTGCATGGCGCCCACGGCCATGGAGATGTCGCCGTGGCCGGTGATCAGCACCACCGGCAGGCTGCGGTCCCGCGCCTTGAGGCGGGTCAGCAGCTCCAGGCCGTCGATGCCCGGCAGGCGAATGTCGCTGATGACGATACCGGCAAAGTTATCGTCGACGCGCTCCAGGGCCTCTTCGGCGCTGCCCACGCCGATGCAGGGAATGTCTTCCAGGCTCAGGGCCTGCTGGCAGCCCAGCAGGACGTGGGGGTCGTCTTCGACGATCAGTACGCTCAGGTCGTGGTTCATAGCGGCTCGGCAGGTGAAAGGCTTACCAACGGTAAACTGAGGACAAATGTGGTGCCACGTTCAAGCGGATACTCGACGCCCAGGTGCCCGCCAGCGGCGGCGGCCAGGCTCGCCGAGAGCGTCAGGCCCAGGCCCAGCCCCTGTTCGCCAGGTTTGGTGGTGAAGAACGGTTCGAACAAATGCTTGCGGGCCTCTGGATCGATGCCATGGCCATTGTCCCGCACCCGCAGGCGATATTTGCCATCGGCGGCCTGGCCTTCGAGCCACAGTTTCGGCTCGGGTTGCGTCTGCATGGCGTCCAGGGCATTGCCGATCAGGTTCACCAGGATCTGCTCCAGGCGGGTCTGGTCGATTTGCAATTGGACGTCATCGAAGCCGCTGTGGATTTGGATGTCCAGGCTTTCCAGGCGCCCGGCCAGCAGTTGCAGCGCCGCCTCGACGGCCTTGCCCAGGCTCGCCCGGCCCTGGTCATCGCCGCGCCGGGCGAAGGCGCGCAGGCTGGCGGTGATCCGGCCCATGCGGTCGATCAAATCGTTGATGGTATTGAGGTTGGTGCTGGCGATGTCCAACTGACCGCGCTCCAGGAAGCGCACGGTATTGCCGGACAAGGTGCGCAGCGCCGCCAGCGGCTGGTTGAGTTCATGGGCAATACTGGTGGACATCTGGCCGATGGCCGCCAGTTTACCGGCCTGGACCAGTTCGTCCTGGGCTCGGCGCAACGTCTCTTCGGCCTGGCGCCGCTCGCGGATCTGGCCCTTGAGTCGTTCGTTGCTGGCACGCAGGTCGGTGGTGCGTTCGGTAATCCGACGTTCAAGTTGGTTGTTGGCCTCCTGCAAGGCTTCCCGGGCGGCGAGGCGGGTGGCGATGACCTTGCGCCGCTCGTTCCAGGCGATCAGCAGGAACGCCACCAGGGCGAACGCCACGGCCACCAGGATGCCTTGGTTGATCGCCTGGCGCCGCAGGTCTTCGAGGGGCGTCAGCAGGGTGAAATTCCACGGGGTATCGCTCAAGGGCCGCGTCTGCGACAAATAGCTGATGGCGCGCTCGTCGGACACCAGTTCGCTGTTGGCCGGGAAGGTCAGCTTCTCCATGCCTTCGGCCAGGCGCTCCCGGGCCAGGGGCACCAGTTCATTGAGCGGAAACCAGTAATATTGCAGGCTTCGGGCCAGGCGTTCCTTGGTGTCGTCGCTCAGCGGGCGTACCGACTTGAGCCGTCGCGCCGGGTCGCTGGACAGGATGATGATGCCGTTCTCATCACTGACGAAGGCCTCCAGTCGTGCTCGTTGCCAGCGCTCTTCCATGGCTTCGAGGCGCACCTTGACCACGGCCACGCCGATGATCTTGCCTTGTTGTTCCAGACCATGGGCCAGGTAATAGCCGGGTTCGCCATTGGTGCTGCCGATGCCGTAGAACCGCCCCGGCTGGCCGCGTACTGCGTTCTGGAAATAGGCGCGAAACGACAGGTCCTCGCCCAGGTAACTGTCGACGTCGCGCCAGTTGCTGGTGGCCATCACCCGGCCGGTGGTGTCCATCACGTAGATAGCTCGGCTGCGGCTGCGGCGGTTCAGGCCTTCGAGGTATTCGTTGACGGTCTTGCGATGTTCGGGCGTAGGGTCGTCGAGCAGTTGCGAGACGCTCGATTCAAGCTCCAGCAGGCTGGGCAGGTAGGTGTACTTGCTGATCTCGCTCTCGACCGCACGGGCGTGCAGCTCCAACTGGCGCTCGCCATTCTCGGCGAGGCCACGTACGCCATAGTGTTCGCTGATCCAGAAGCCGAGGTAACCCAGGCCGATCATCAGTGCAATGACCAGGGGCGGCAGGAACAGATGGCGAATCAGGCGGGGTTTCACGGCGAGTGATGGCGGCGCGGCGCGATAGAGGGTGGGGTCGCATTTCATCACAGATGCCTTGGGTCAACCACAACACAAATCCTTATGCCGACATCGATCCCCTTGTGGGAGCGAGCCTGCTCGCGATAGCGGACTTACATTCAACATCGATGTTGACGTGTCGGCGTCATCGCGAGCAGGCTCGCTCCCACAGGGTTTTGCGCAAACGTGCTTTTAGTGCTGCAGGATTTTCTCGAGGAAATGCTGCGCGCGTTCGGAGCGGGCGCTGATGTCGCCGAAGAACTCTTCTTTCTTGCAGTCTTCGATGATCTGGCCCTGGTCCATGAAGATCACCCGGTTCGCCACTTTGCGGGCGAAACCCATTTCGTGGGTCACGCACATCATGGTCATGCCTTCGTGAGCCAGTTGCACCATCACGTCGAGCACTTCGTTGACCATTTCCGGGTCAAGGGCCGAGGTCGGTTCGTCGAACAGCATCACCACCGGGTCCATCGCCAGCGCACGGGCAATCGCCACGCGCTGTTGCTGGCCGCCGGAGAGTTGGCCCGGGTGCTTGTGGGCGTGGGCCGAGAGACCGACTCGCTCAAGCAGTTGCAGGCCTTTCTTGGTGGCTTCTTCCTTGCTGCGCCCCAACACCTTGATCTGCGCGATGGTCAGGTTTTCGGTGATGGTCAGGTGCGGGAACAGTTCGAAATGCTGGAACACCATGCCCACCCGCGAACGCAGTTTCGGCAGGTTGGTCTTCGGGTCGGCGATGGACGTGCCATCGACCACGATGTCGCCTTTCTGGAACGGTTCCAGGGCGTTCACGCATTTGATCAGCGTGGATTTGCCCGAGCCCGATGGCCCGCACACCACCACAACCTCACCCTTGCTGACCTCGGTGCTGCAATTGGTCAGTACCTGGAAGTCCCCATACCACTTGTTGATGTTCTTGATAGAGATCATACGGCGAACCTTTTTTGCAGACGCTTGACCAGCAGCGAGGCGGCAAAGCTGATTGTGAAGTACACGAGACCTGCGATGATCAGGAACTCATTGGAGCGGCCGATGATGTCGCCATTGGCCCGCGAAGCATTGAGGAAGTCCACCAGGCCGACCGTGTAGACCAGCGAGGTGTCCTGAAACAGGATGATGCTCTGTTGCAGCAGCAGCGGGGTCATCTTGCGAAACGCCTGGGGCAGGATGATCAGGCGCATGGTCTGGCCGTAATTCATCCCCAGCGCCTGGGCGGCACCCATCTGGCCCTTGGGGATCGACTGCACGCCGGCCCGGACGATTTCGCAGAAGTACGCCGCCTCGAACATCATGAATGCCACGACGCAGGAGCCGAACGCGCCGATGGGCGTGTCTTCGCCGGTGATCCAGCGCAGCACGAACGGCACCGCCAGGTAGAACCAGGTGATGACCAGCAGCAGCGGAATCGAGCGGAAATAGTTGACGTAGGCGCCCGCGATATTGGAGACCAGCTTGTTGTGGGACAGGCGCATCAGCGCCAGGATCGTCCCCAGAATGATCCCGCCGACGACGCCCAGGGCCATCAGCTTGAGGGTCATCACCATGCCGTTCCACAAACCGGGAATGGCCGGGATGATGCCAGTGAAGTCGAATTCCATTATTTACCCCCCACGGAGATCAGGCCGGGCACCGCGACTTTCTTCTCGACCATGCGCATGAGCAGCATCAGGCTCATGTTCAAGGTGAAATAGATCAGCGTCGCCAGGGTAAAGGCTTCGAACAGGTTGGCGGAGAACTCGGCGGTCTGCTTGGTCTGCGCGAGCAGTTCCATGAGGCCGATCAGCGAGGCCACGGAGGAGTTCTTGAAGACGTTGAGGAATTCCGAGGTAAGCGGCGGAATGATGATCCGGTAGGCCTGGGGCAGCAGCACGTTCCAGTAGATCTGCGGCAGCTTGAAGCCCATGGCGCGGGCGGCGGATTCCTGGCCGCGCGGCAGCGCCTGGATGCCGGTACGCACCTGTTCGCAGACCCGGGCGGCGGTGAACAGGCCCAGGCACACGACGACGCTCAGGTAGGCCGAGGTGGTCGGGTTCAGGTCCTGTTTGTACCACTCCTGCATATCGGCGGGCAGCAGGTCCGGCACCAGGAAGTACCAGATGAACAGCTGAACCAACAGCGGCACGTTACGGAAAAGCTCCACGTAGCACGTGGCGATACCCGACACCAGCCGGTTCGGCACGGTACGCATCACACCCAGAATCGAGCCCAGCAGCAGGGCAATGATCCAGGCCACGACGGCGATGGCGATGGTCCAGCCCAGGCCGGCCACGTACCAGTCGAGATAGGTCTCGCTGCCCACGCCGGTGGACTTGAAGAACACGCCCCAGTCCCAGTTGTAATTCATTAGGGTCTCCCCTCAGATCGTTCGATGTACAAGTGCCCGCCTGGGGAAACTCCGTTCCCGCCCGGCTTGGAGGCCAGGCACACGCGATCGGCTCGACAGCCACCGGTTCGAGTGTTTCCAGATTTGCCAGCAGGGAGTGACCATCCCCTGAAAGGGCCGGGCCCCTTCAGGAGATAAGGTTAGTCAGAAATCAGGACTTCTTGTCGTCAGCCGCTTTGTCGGTCGGGTTGGCGATCAATTTCTTGAGCTCTTCGCTCATCGGGAAGTTCAGGTTCAGGCCTTTTGGCGGGATAGGTTGCATGAACCACTTCTCGTAGATCTTGTTGATCTCGCCCGAAGCGTAGGTCGCCTTGATGGCGTCATCGACAGCTTTTTTGAACGGCTCGTCGCCCTTGCGCATCATGCAGCCGTAGATTTCGTAGGACTGTGGCGTACCGGTCACGGCCCAGTCATCGGCTTTCTTGGCCTTGGCGGCTTCGCCAGCCAGCAGGGCGTCGTCCATCATGAACGCGACGGCACGGCCCGATTCCAGCATCTGGAAGGATTCGCCATGGTCCTTGGCGGAGATGACGTTCATGCCCATCTGCTTGTCGGCGTTCATCGCCTTGAGCAGGCGCTCGGACGTGGTGCCGGCGGTGGTCACGACGTTCTTGCCTTTGAGGTCGTCGAAATCCTTGTACTTGGAATCTTTCTTGGACAGCAGCTTGGTGCCGATCTCGAAGATGCCAACGGAGAAGTCAACCTGCTGCTGACGCTCGACGTTGTTGGTGGTGGAGCCGCATTCCAGGTCCACGGTGCCGTTTTGCACCAGCGGGATACGGGTTTGCGAGGTGACCAGGTTGTACTTGACCTGCAGGTTGGGCAGGTCCAGGTCTTTCTTGATCGCTTCGACGACTTTGAGCTGGATGTCGTGGGAGTAGCCGACAGGCTTGCCGGAAGCGTCTGCGATGTAGGAGAACGGAATGGAAGCGTCGCGATGGCCAAGCGTGATAACGCCGGACTCTTTGATCTTTTTCAGTGTGCCGGTCAGTTCGGCTGCGAAAACCGGAGTGCTGATCAGAGCGGCAGCAATGGCTGCGCCCAGGAGATGGGGAACGATACGCATCGATGTTTCCTCGACATTGTTTTTTTTATTTCGGCCGGTTCGTCGGCCCTGAGTACTTCGAAGTGCCTGGTAGCTCCTGTTGTGTTGGCGAACAGGCATTCGTCTCCAGGAGTGTAGAGCATGACTCGTGCCAGGCCAGGGCGGTCTGTTTAACTTGTTGTTTTATTTAGTAATTAATGTTTTGTTTCAGGTTTCATGCGGGCTGCTTCATCCGGTTAGCCGAACTGACTGGCGGGTCGTGTTCGGAAAACCGAATGGCTCTGGCACCCAACATCAAACCACTGTGGGAGCGAGCCTGCTCGCGATGAGGCATTAGCATCTACATCTAAGGGGCTGACATACCGCTATCGCGAGCAGGCTCGCTCCCACAAGGGATAAGTGATGTATGCCAGAGAGCAAAAAGCCCCTGAATCGCAGGATTCAGGGGCTTTTGGTATCGCGGTCTATTGTTCAGGCCGCTTCGATCTTGCGACGGTTGTGCTCGACCTTGTCCAGGTACTGTTGCAGCTTCTCCTGTTCGACCGCAGTGGTGAACAAGCCCAGTTTGCTGCGGCGCCACAGGATGTCCTGGGCATCGACGGCCCACTCGTCGCTGCACAGATAATCGACTTCGCGGGTATAGAGGCCGGCGCCGATGTGTTCGCCCAGGTCGCCCAGGTTGTGCACGCCTTCGAGCATGCGCCAGGTGCGGCTACCGTAGGTGGTGGCCCAGCGGCGGGCAATCTCGGTTGGCAACCAGTCGAACTTGTCGCGGATCGCCGAGCACAGTGCCTGCGGGGTGGTCATGTTTTCGCCGCCGGGGAGGGCTTCCACGGCGGTCCAGCTCGGACGCATTTGCGTGAAATAGGGGCTCAGTTGCGCCATCGCCGATTCGGCCAGTTTGCGGTAGGTGGTCAGCTTGCCACCGAATACCGACAACAAGGGGGCCTCTTCACCGCCACCCGACAGTGCCAGGGTGTAGTCCCGGGTCACGGCCGATGGGTTGTCGGATTCGTCGTTGCACAGCGGACGCACGCCGGAATAGCTGTGCAGGATATCGTCGCGGCTGATCTGTTTCTTGAAGTGGGCGTTGACCACCTTCAGCAGGTAATCGGTTTCGCCTTCGGTGATCGCCACTTTGGCCGGGTCACCGGTGTATTCGCGATCAGTCGTGCCGATCAGGGTGAACTGGTTCAGGTACGGAATGGTGAATACGATGCGCTGGTCTTCGTTTTGAAGAATGTGCGCATGCTCGCCTTCGTAGAGTTTCGGCACGATCAGGTGGCTGCCCTGGATCAGGCGAATGCCGTAGGGCGATTCCAGCTTCAGGTCATCGCGAATGAACTTGGCGACCCACGGGCCGGCGGCGTTGACCAGTGCCTTGGCGCGGATCGAAAACAGGCTGCCGTCGGCGCGCTCCAGGTGCAAGTGCCACAGGCCTTTGCTGCGGCGGGCGTTCACGCAGCGGGTGCGGGTGTGGACATGCGCACCTTTTTCCCGGGCGGCCATGGCGTTGAGCACCACCAGCCGCGCGTCGTCGACCCAGCAGTCGGAGTATTCGAAACCTTTGGTGATCTCGCTTTTCAGCGCACTGTCGGCACCGAATTTCAAACTCTTGGAGCCAGCGAGCTGTTCGCGTTTGCCCAGGTGATCGTAGAGAAACAGGCCTGCGCGAATCATCCACGCCGGACGCAGGTGCGGACGGTGAGGCAGCACGAAGCGCATTTGCTTGACGATATGCGGAGCCTTGGCCAGCAGCACTTCGCGCTCGGCCAGCGCTTCACGCACCAGGCGAAATTCATAATGTTCGAGGTAGCGCAGACCGCCGTGGATCAGCTTGCTGCTGGCCGATGAGGTGTGGCTGGCCAGGTCGTCCTTTTCGCAAAGGAACACCGAAAGACCGCGACCGGCAGCGTCCGCGGCAATCCCCACGCCGTTGATACCACCGCCAATGACGGCGATGTCGTAGATCTCGGCGAGAGGGGGCGTAGGCAAGGTAGAAGTGGGCATCGGCTGGCCTCGGGCTCTTTTCGTAATATTTGAATTCGAACATAAATGTTCATTTGCGAAAATACTAGCCCATAAAGACGGCAACAGCCAGTCAACTTCGATTGAAAATACTGATCAAGAGAAGCTGAAAGGAAAATTTTCGAACATGGAAGGAAGGGAGAAGGTGCCTGGGCACGCTTTTGTGGCGAGAGGGATTTGTGGGAAAAAGCTTGCTCGCGAAACAGGCGCCTCGTTCTATGTAGAAACTGTGTCGCCTTCATCGCGGGCAAGCCATGCTCCCACAGCACCCTTGCCACAGGGTATTGAGGAGGTCGTCAGACCACTTCCAACCGAATCTTGTGTTGGCTCAGCAATTGCGCCAAAGCCGGCACCGGTTGCTGGTCGGTCACCAAGCAATCGATCAGGCTGATGGGGCCCAAGCGGACCATGGCGTTACGCCCGAATTTGCTGGAATCCGCGGCCAATATAACTTGCCGGGCGTTGGCGATGATGGCTTGGGAGACTCGTACTTCCTGATAGTCGAAGTCCAGCAGGCTGCCGTCTTCATCGATCCCGCTGATGCCCACCAGGGCGAAGTCGACCTTGAACTGGTTGATGAAGTCGACGCTGGCCTGGCCCACCACGCCGCCGTCACGCCGTACGTTGCCGCCGGCGATCAGGACTTCGAAGTCGTCCTTGGCACTGAGGATCGAAGCCACGTGCAGGTTATTGGTGATGACTTTCAGATGGTTGTGATTAAGCAGCGCACGGGCGATGGATTCGGTGGTGGTACCGATGTTGATGAACAGCGAGGCATGATCGGGGATCTGGGCGGCGATGGCTTCGGCGATGCGTTGCTTTTCATCGCGCATCTGATCGGCGCGCATGGCGTAGGCGGTGTTTTCCACGCTTGAGTCGTAGGCGGCGCCGCCGTGGTAGCGGCGCAGCAGGTTGACTTCCGCCAGTTGGTTGATATCACGGCGGATGGTTTGCGGGGTAACGACGAATAGCTGCGCCATTTCCTCGATGCTGACATAGCCGCGTTCGCGGACCAGTTCGAGAATTTGCTGCTGGCGGGGAGGCAGATTCATGGGGCTTCCTTTGGGCTGCCGTACAAAATTTGCCCATGATGCCGCAGGAATCCACTCCCGACCAGTTTCAGAACCTTATCGGGTTTTATTCAGCGTCTTCATGGGGCTCCCAATCACGGGTGCGACTGACCGCCTTCTGCCAGCCGGCGTAGAGTTTTTCCTTCGCCTGTTCGTCCAGTTGCGGTTCGAATTCGCGCTCGATCACCGCTTTGCCGCGCAGTTCTTCCAGGCTGCCCCAGAAGCCACATGCCAGGCCGGCCAGGTAGGCAGCACCCAAGGCCGTGGTTTCACGCATTTTCGGCCGCTCGACCTGGGTGCCCAGGATGTCGGCCTGGAATTGCATCAGGAAGTTGTTCGCCACCGCGCCGCCGTCGACGCGCAGGGCCCTGAGGCGTTCACCCGAATCCTGCTGCATGGCGTCGAGTACGTCGCGGGTCTGGTAGGCAATCGACTCCAGTGCCGCGCGAATGATGTGATCGACCCGTACGCCGCGGGTCAGGCCAAACAACGCGCCGCGGGCATAAGGGTCCCAATACGGCGCGCCGAGGCCGGTGAAGGCGGGCACCAGGTACACGCCGTTGCTGTCCTTGACCTTGTTGGCAAAGTATTCGGTATCCAGCGCGTCGTTGATGATCTTCAGTTCATCGCGCAGCCATTGGACCGTGGAGCCGCCATTGAATACCGCGCCTTCCAAGGCATAGGCCACTTCGCCGCGGGGACCGCAGGCGATGGTGGTGAGCATGCCGTGATTGGATTTGACGGCTTTTTCGCCGGTGTTCATCAGCAGGAAGCAGCCGGTGCCGTAGGTGTTTTTCGCTTGGCCCGGCTCCACGCACATCTGGCCGAAAAGAGCGGCCTGCTGGTCACCAGCGATGCCGCCAATAGCGATGCCGCTTTTGGTGCGGCCGTAAATCTCCGAGGACGATTTCACTTCCGGGAGCATTTCGCGGGGGATGTCGAGGATGTCGAGCATCTTCGCGTCCCACTCCAGTGAGTGAATGTTGAAGAGCATGGTGCGCGAGGCGTTGGTGTAGTCGGTGACGTGGACCTTGCCGCCGGTGAATTTCCAGATCAGCCAGCTGTCGACGGTGCCGAACAGCAGTTCTCCGTTGCGTGCACGCTCGCGGCTGCCTTCGACGTTGTCCAGGATCCACTTGAGCTTGGTGCCGGAGAAGTATGGGTCGGTGACCAGGCCGGTGGTTTCGCTGATGTATTGCTCGTGGCCGTCGCGCTTGAGCTGTTGGCAGATCTCGGTACTGCGGCGGCATTGCCAGACGATGGCGTTGTAGATCGGCCGGCCGGTGGTCTTGTCCCAGACGACGGTGGTTTCGCGCTGGTTGGTGATACCGATGGCGGCCACCTGGTCATGGTGCAGGCCAGCCTGGGCCAGGGCTTCGACCATGACCGCGCTCTGGGTGGCGAAGATTTCCATCGGGTCGTGTTCGACCCAGCCGGCCTGCGGATAATGCTGGGCGAATTCGCGCTGGGCGGTGCAGACCACGTTGGCGTCACGGTCGAAAATGATCGCGCGCGAGCTGGTCGTACCCTGGTCGAGGGCAATGATGTAGTTCTTGTTCTGTATGTCGGTCATGTCGATTGCCTTGGGACGTAAAAAAAGGGAGAGACCATGGCGCACGCTTGAAGGGGCAGGAGCATGCGCCCACTGTATTCAGGACGTTCTGGGCTTACCGTCAATGGAAGGTGTTGCATCCTTTGTAGCAGTTATGGCGCTGGGCAGGTGGCGGGCAATCAAGCCGCGATAGGCCGCGGCACCGAGGCACGCACCCACGATCGGTGCAAAAATCGGCACCAGGAAATACGGGATGTCGCGTCCACCCGTGAGGGAAATTTCACCCCAGCCGGCGAAGAAAGTCATCAGTTTAGGACCGAAGTCCCGCGCCGGGTTCATCGCAAAGCCTGTCAGTGGTCCCATGGAGCTGCCGATCACCGCGATCAGCAGGCCGATCAGCAGCGGCGCCAATGGGCCACGGGGCAAGCCATTGTTGTCATCGGTCAGGGACATGATTACCCCCATCAGGATGGCCGTGATGATCACTTCCACGAGAAAGGCTTGGCCGGTGGACAGCGCTGCGTGCGGGTAGGTGGAAAACACCGAGGCCAGTTCGAGGCTCGCTTCAGTGCCGCGAATCATGTGGCGGGACTGTTCGAAATCGAAGAATAGATTGCTGTACAGCGTGTAGACCAAGAGGGCGCCGCAAAAAGCGCCGGCCACTTGGGAAACCATGTAGAGAGGCAGTTTGCGCTTCTCGAAGTCAGTGAAAATGCACAGGGCAATGCTGACCGCGGGGTTGAGATGGGCGCCGGAAATGCCTGCGCTCAGATAGATCGCCATGCTGACGCCGACGCCCCAGATGATGCTGATTTCCCACAGGCCGAAACTCGCACCCGCGACCTTGAGCGCCGCGACGCAGCCGGTGCCGAAAAAAATCAGCAGGGCAGTGCCCAGGAATTCGGCCAGGCATTGGCTGGGCAGGGACGGCTGTTGTAAAGCAATTGTCATTCAAACCTCGGTTTTTTGTTGTTTTGCTGCGCCTTCGACAAAGCTCGATTGCGCCATCTGCGCCGAGGCAGGATCCCCATCCTGATCTCGGGTTGCTGCTTGAGACCTGCGATATTACTTTCAGTTTCGAAAAAATATAGACAAGAAACGCTGGTGTCAAAGGTCGAAAGTGAACCATCGGTCACATTTCAACTATTCGCGGCGTGAATGACTCTCCCACTGGCGGCGTGTCACCGTGACGGTCGCGGTGTGCCAAGCCTTTTCGTGGGCGATGGCTTAGAATCCGGCCACTCTTTTTTGATTTCCTTGTCAGGAGCGGTCATGACACCCGCGTTGGATTTGCTTAAGAAAGTGCGCGCCGAACATCGCATCCACAGTTATGAGCACGATCCCAAGGCCGCGTCGTACGGCTTGGAAGCGGCGGAAAAGCTCGGCCTGGATCCGGCGCAAGTGTTCAAGACGTTGTTGGCGGCGAGCGAAAAAGGTGAATTGCTGGTGGCGGTGGTGCCAGTGGCCGGGACCCTGGATTTGAAAGGCCTGGCCCATGCCGCCGGGGTGAAGAAAGTCGAAATGGCCGACCCGGCCGCCGCGCAGCGTTCGACCGGTTATCTGCTCGGCGGTATCAGTCCGCTGGGGCAGAAGAAGCGCCTGCGCACTTTTATCGACAGCTCCGCACAGCCGCTCGCCACTATGTTTGTCAGTGCGGGGAGGCGCGGGTTGGAAGTCGAGTTGGCGCCTTCGGTATTGAAGGAGCACACCGGGGCGGCATTCGCTGATATCGGGCGTGCTTGAATAGAGTCGGTGCCTGCTGCGCAGCCAGGCGCAAACAAGTGCCCTCGCCACAAGGGTGTGAAAGGCTAAGCTTGGCGTCAGATCTTCTATCCCCAGGCTGTAGGGTGAAAATTCTGCTGATCTGTCACTGGATAAGCCGTGCCGCTGCGTCGCATGCTGGCGCATAAAAAAGGAGAAGTGCCATGCAGCTTGCGTTTCATCAGGTCGATGCGTTCAGTGATCGGCCGTTCGGCGGTAACCCGGCGATGGTCTATCGGCTCGACGGCTGGCTGGCCGACGACTTGATGCAGAAGATCGCCGCCGAACACAACCTGGCTGAAACCGCGTTTCTGGTGCGTGAAGGCCAGCATTGGCATATTCGCTGGTTCACGCCCACCACCGAAGTGCCGCTGTGTGGGCACGCCACGTTGGCCAGCGCTTATGTGCTGTTCGAGGTCTATCACGAAACGGTCGAGCGCCTGGATTTCATCTGCCGGTCCGGTTCGTTGAGCGTGACGCGTGAGGGTGATCGGCTGTGGCTGGATTTTCCGGCCATCGTGCCTGCCGAATTGGGCGCCTCCCTGGCCGTGCAGAGTGCCTTGGGCGTCGAAGCGGTGGATGTGCTGAGTTCCAACGAACTGTTCGTGGTGCTGGAATCGGAGCAAGCGGTGCTCGATTGCAAACCGGACATGGCGGCCCTGGCGAAACTGCCCTGGCCTGGCGCTATCGTCACCGCACCGGGGAGCAAGCATGATTTTGTCTCGCGCTACTTTGCCCCGGCGATTGGCATCAACGAAGACCCGGTGACGGGTTCGACCCACTGCAGCCTGATTCCATACTGGTCCAAGCGTTTGGGTAAGCACGGGCTGACGGCTTATCAGTGCTCGGCCAGGGGTGGGGCTTTGTTTTGCCGGCTGGAAGGTGAGCGGGTGAAGATTGGCGGGAATGCGACGTTGGTGGCCAGTGGAACGTTGATGCTGGGTTGACTCTGCACTCCAGCCAATGAGATCGAATGTGGGAGCGAGCCTGCTCGCGATGGCGGCGGCTCAGCTTGCATCGATGCTGAATGTGCCTACGTCATCGCGAGCAGGCTCGCTCACACAGAATTTTGCATTTCTTCAGGTTTTAGCTGGAGGTGCTGTGACGCCGCACGCCGCTTTCCACCGGTGGTAGATGCGCCGCCGTGCTGCCCGAGGCCTGGAACAACACCAGGTGTTCAGCCGCGACGCGGATGCCCACACTGGCCTCGACCTGATGGTCGGCATGGCTGGGGAAGATCGATTCCAATTGCGCGCCTGTCGGTAATTGCAGGCGATACAAGGTTGACGCACCCAGGAAAGTCTTGCCGACGATTTTGGCGGTGAGCGGGCTGCCCGGTGCGTAGACGATATCGTCCGGGCGCAGCAACACATCCACCGCACCGCCGATGGGCCAGGTATAGGCACGGTTGCCACGCAGGATGCCCAGCTCGGTCTGCACCGATTCCGGGCTCTCGAGTCGGCCGCGAATGAAGTAGCCCTGGCCAATGAAACTGGCGACGAACGGTGTCAGTGGTTCGTGATACAGGTTGTAGGGCGTGTCCCACTGTTCCAGTCGACCTTCCTTGAACACCCCGACATGGTCACTTACGGCGAAGGCTTCTTCCTGGTCGTGGGTGACCAGGATCGCGCTGGTGCCGCGGGCCTTGAGAATGTCCCGCACTTCATGGCTGAGCTTGCGGCGCAGCTCGCCATCGAGATTGGAAAACGGTTCATCGAGCAACAGCAGCTGTGGTGCTGGTGCCAGCGCGCGGGCCAGGGCCACGCGCTGTTGCTGGCCACCGGAAAGTTCATGGGGAAAACGCTTGCCCAGGTGCTTGAGGTTGACCAGTTCCAGCAATTCTTCGACGACACGATCCTTGTCCGGATGTTTGCGAATGCCAAAGGCGATGTTCTCGGCCACGCTCAGGTGGGGAAACAGGGCGTAGTCCTGGAACACCATGCCGATGCGGCGTTTCTCCGGGGCGAGGGTGAAGCCGGCGCGGGAAATGGTTTCCCCGGCCAGTTGGATTTCACCCTCGTGCACCGGTTCGAAGCCGGCGATGGCGCGCAACGTCGTGGTCTTGCCGCACCCGGACGAACCGAGCAGGCAACCGATATCACCGGCATTGAGGTGCAGGTTGAGGTTCTGGACCACCCGTTGGTCTTGATAACCGCAGGCCAGGTTGTGCAAGTTCAGCAGCAGGGGGTGACTCATGCGTGGTGATACGCCGGCTCGACCAGGAACTCGAGCAGGGCCTTTTGCGCATGGAGGCGATTCTCTGCCTGGTCCCATGCCACCGAGCGTGGATCATCCAGCAGGTCGAAGCTGATTTCCTCGCCACGGTGGGCAGGCAGGCAGTGCATGAACAACACGTCGGCATCCGCCAGGTCGAGCAATGCCCGGTTGACCTGGAGCGGTGCGAACAGCTTGAGGCGCTTGGCGGTTTCCTCTTCCTGGCCCATGGAGGTCCAGACGTCGGTGCTTACCAGATGCGCGCCGGCCACGGCCTGTTTCGGATCGCGGACGATGGACACCCGGTCCGCGGCCTTGGCGAGCAGCTCGGCATTGGGGTCATAACCTTCAGGGCAGGCAATGCGCAGCTGGAAGTCGAATTGAAGCGCCGCTTCTATATAGCTGTTGCACATGTTGTTGCCGTCGCCGATCCAGGCCACGGTCTTGCCCTGGATCGAGCCACGGTGTTCGAGGAAGGTCTGCATGTCGGCCAGTAACTGGCAGGGGTGCAGGTCATCGGACAGGCCATTGATGACGGGTACGCGGGAGTGGGCCGCGAACTCGGTCAGGGTGCTGTGGGCAAAGGTACGGATCATCATCGCGTCCAACATGCTCGACATGACGATGGCGCAATCGCTGATGGGTTCGCCACGGCCCAGCTGGGTGTCGCGCGGCGACAGGAAGATCGCCTGGCCGCCCAGTTGGATCATGCCGGCTTCGAAAGAGATGCGCGTGCGGGTCGATGATTTCTCGAAGATCATCCCCAACACACGGTTTTTCAAGGGCTCGAACAGTACGCCGCGGTTACGCAGGTCCTTGAGCTCCACGCCTCGACGGATCACACCGAGCAACTCATCGGGCGTGAAATCCATCAGGGAGAGAAAGTGCCTTGCGCTCATGATTGACTACCTTTTTGTAACTGACCGCAGATGCTCAAAGCCTTGTTTATTCAAAAAACGGGCGAGACCTGCGGCAAAAGCCGCACGGGGCGACGAAATAGGGGAAGGCGCGATCTTATAATTAAATGTCGCGTCTTACCAATAGGGCTACGGTTTTTGGGGATTTCAGCGAGGCCATCGCAAGACTGCGATGGCGAATTTGTGGCCGGTTTCCTGACAGCAGCGACCCATTTGTACACTGGCGTTGCTCGGCTTGGCAATCAAGCACGGCGGGCGCGCCATGGATGAGGGGCGGTTTGCGCCGTGGCATCCCATCTTTCGCCTGTCTGCCGCTGGTTGTGAAACATTTCCTAATGCAAAGGCCTGGGTTATAAATGAACCACAGTGGCACAGGAGCCCGAAATGGATTCGAAAGAGCAACAATTGATGGAATTGCTGGGGCTGACTGCACGCTCGCTGACGCACCTGACGGCTTCGGTGACCTCGATGTCATTCGAATTGCTGCGCAGCGACGATGAGGTGACCAAGGCCGCGGGTCGTCGAATGATCGATCGCATGGCCACTATCAGTAACGGGCTCGACGAGCATTGGCGGCTGATCGGCGAGCTGACAGGTGTGCCCATCGCCCAGGAGCAGGTGGAAACCGTCGAAGAAATCCAACTGCTGGCGCCGCCTCCCGACCAGCCTTGACGCCATGTCATCGGTTGGCCTGATGCCCGGCAATTCACAGGACGAACGTCGCTGGCGCTGCCGGGAATCACGCGCCATAGTTTTGTTCCCGCGGCCGAAAGCGCCCGCCACGAATAAAACAGAGACTGGCCATGACCAAGACTCTCCACCACCGTGCGTGCCATCTGTGTGAAGCCATCTGTGGCTTGACCCTCGAAACCACCGAGACCGACGGCCAGGGCCTGGCGATCACTTCGATCAAGGGCGATGCGCTGGACACCTTCAGCCGGGGTCACATCTGTCCCAAGGCCGTGGCCCTGCAAGATATCCAGAACGATCCGGATCGGCTGCGCCAGCCCATGCAGCGCATCGGCAATGAATGGCACCCCATCGCCTGGGACGATGCCTTCGCGTTGGTGGCCGAACGTCTGGCGGATATCCAGGCGCGCCACGGCCAGAACGCGGTGGCGGTCTATCAGGGCAACCCCAGTGTGCATAACTATGGGTTGATGACCCACAGCAACTATTTCCTGGGCCTGTTGAAAACCCGCAGCCGTTTCTCGGCGACCTCGGTGGATCAACTGCCCCATCACCTGACCAGTCACCTGATGTACGGCCATGGCCTGTTGCTACCGATTCCGGACATCGATCACACGGACTTCATGTTGATCCTGGGCGGCAATCCGCTGGCCTCAAACGGCAGCATCATGACCGTGCCGGACGTGGAAAAGCGCCTCAAGGCGATCCAGGCCCGTGGCGGCAAAGTGGTGGTGGTCGATCCGCGCCGCAGCGAAACGGCGGCCATTGCCAACCAGCATGTCTTCGTCCGCCCTGGCGGCGATGCCGCGTTGCTGTTTGGCTTGCTCAATACATTGTTCAGCGAAGGCCTGACCCGTGACAGCCATTTGCCTGTGGATGGTCTGGACGAGGTGCGTGAGGCTGTCGCTACTTTTACGGCTGAAGCGATGAGCCCGCTCTGTGCGGTGCCGGCAGCGCAGATCCGCCAGTTGGCGCGGGACTTCGCCGCCGCGCCGTCAGCGGTGTGTTACGGGCGGATGGGGGTTTCGACCCAAGCGTTCGGTACGTTGTGCCATTGGTTGATCCAGGTGATCAACCTGGTCACCGGCAATCTCGATCGGGTGGGCGGGGCGCTGTGCACCGAGCCGGCGGTGGATCTGGTGGCCACCACTTCGGGCGGGCATTTCAATCGTTGGCAGAGCCGGGTGTCCGGGCGCCCCGAATATGCGGGGGAGTTGCCGGTATCGGCCCTGGCCGAGGAAATGCTCACCGAGGGCGAGGGCCAGATCCGTGCGTTGGTCACTGTGGCCGGCAACCCGGTGCTGTCCACGCCCAACGGGCGGCAACTGGAGCAGGCCCTGGACGGGTTGGAGTTCATGGTCAGCGTCGATTTGTACGTCAACGAAACCACGCGCTACGCTGATCTGATCCTGCCCTCGACCTCGGCCCTGGAAAACGATCATTACGACACCACGTTCAACCTGTTCGCGGTGCGCAACGTGACCCGTTTCAACCGGGCCATCCTGCCCAAGCCCGAGGGGGCGCTGCACGACTGGGAAATCTTTGTCGGCCTGGCCAAGGCCTTTGCTGCCCGGACCGGCAAAGAGCTCAAGCCGACCATGCCGCCGGCGCAGATGATCGATTTTGGCCTGCGCAACGGGGCGTATGGCGACGCCTCGCCGCACAAGTTGTCCCTGGCGACCCTGTTCGACCATCCCCATGGCATCGATCTTGGCGCACTCAAGCCTAACCTGGCCCCGCGCTTGAAAACCGAAAACCAGCGGGTGCAGGCCGCGCCGGCGGTGATTCTCGCCGACCTTGCACGCTTTGCCGCGTTGCAGGCGCCAGAACCGGATGAGTTGCTGATGATTGGCCGCCGCCATGTGCGCAGCAACAACTCCTGGATGCATAACTTCCATCGACTGGTGAAGGGCAAGCCGCGTCATCAATTGCTGATGCACCCGGATGACCTCGCCTCTCGCGGCCTTGCCGACGGGCAGCGCGTGACGGTCAGTTCGCGAGTGGGGGCCATCGAAGTCGAGGTGCTGGGCAGCCTGGACATGATGAAAGGTGTGGTCAGCCTGCCTCACGGCTGGGGCCATGCCCGGCCGGGCGTGCAGATGACCATTGCCAGCGCACAGCCAGGCTCCAGCGCCAATGACCTGACCGATGATTGCCAGCTCGATGAGTTGTCCGGCAACGCGGCGCTCAACGGTGTACCGGTGAAGGTGGCGGCTGCGTAAAATTGTCTCTGGAGCACGTTCGGCTTTCCGTTACAATGCGTCACCGTGTCGACAACTTACGTCGCAAAGTTTTAAGCCGAGGTGCTCCATGGATATCATCGAAACGATTAAAGACCAGATTGCCAACAACACCATCCTGCTTTACATGAAAGGCTCGCCGAACGCGCCACAGTGCGGTTTCTCGGCCAAGGCCGCTCAGGCTGTGATGGCGTGTGGCGAGAAGTTTGCCTACGTGGACATCCTGCAGAACCCGGAAATCCGCGCCAACCTGCCCAAGTACGCCAACTGGCCAACCTTCCCACAACTATGGGTTGGCGGTGAGCTGATCGGCGGTAGCGACATCATGACCGAGATGGCCGCTGATGGCTCGTTGCAAGCCACGATCAAGGAAGCGGTAGAAAAAGCGGCGGCGAACAAGACCGAAGCCTGATCCATGGAAGTCGGTTCACCACACCGGTTGTGATGAACACGAAACCTTGTGGGAGCGAGCCTGCTCGCGATAGCGGTGTGTCAGTCAGCAGTTTTTTACCTGAACCACCGCTATCGCGAGCAGGCTCGCTCCCACAGTGGTTTTGGGTAGGCCTGGAATCCAGGCAATAAAAAGCCCCGCCTCTCGAAAGAGGGCGGGGCTTTTTAGTGGTTTGCTTTCGGGGAAGCTTATTCTTCACCCATCTGCGATTGCAGGTAATTCTCAAGACCGACTTTGTCGATCAGGCCCAGTTGGGTTTCCAGCCAGTCGATATGCTCTTCCTCGGATTCGAGGATATCTTCCAGCAGTTCACGGCTACCGAAATCGCCAACGCTTTCGCAATGGGCGATGGCGGCCTTCAGGTCGGCGTGGCCGGTGCGCTCGATACGCAGGTCGCACTCCAGCATTTCCCGGGTGTGTTCGCCGATGTGCAACTTGCCCAGATCCTGGACGTTCGGCAGGCCTTCGAGGAACAGGATGCGCTTGATCAGTTTGTCCGCGTGTTTCATCTCGTCGATGGATTCGTGGTACTCGTGCTTGCCCAGCTTGTTCAGGCCCCAATCCTCGTACATGCGCGCATGCAGGAAGTACTGGTTGATCGCGACCAGCTCATTGCCGAGGATCTTGTTGAGATGCTGGATGACTGTAATGTCGCCTTTCATGATGAGACCTGCCCTGTAATAGCTGTATATAGGGCAGAGTTTGAGCCGCACATTTACGGGTGTCAAACCTAAGTTATTGAATAATAAATGAAAATTAATCGGAATAAGAATGTTTGTGTTCCGCGTCTGGACGCTAAGCAATTGATTTACAGGCATAAAAAAACCGGACATTGAGTCCGGCTCCTTGAAAACTGTTTTTTACGCGGCGGTAAATTCTACCGGGTAGGGGATCGAGGCCTGTGCCGTTTGCACCTTGGCGAGGGTTTCGCGAACCACTTCCTTGGCCAGGCACGCACATTTACCGCATTGGCTGGCTACGCCGGTGGCCTGACGGACTTCGCGATAGCTGCAGCAACCTTCGTAGATCGCTTCGCGGATTTGTCCGTCGGTGACGCCAGTGCAGAGGCATACATACATAAGTTAGAACCGTCGCTGGTTGTGACTCAATTGAGACGGATCTTAATGTTAACGAGAATGATTGTCAAAGTGGTTTCTGAAAACCTTTTGCCAGAGCGACGCCTGGCTGACGAACGGTTTGTACCCCGGCCAGTGACGTGTCATGAAATGCTACAGCGATTTTTCAATACCGCCGAAAAACCGTTGAAGACAGCCCAAATTCGCGGTGTATGATGGTCGGCCCTTGCAAGCGGGTTCGTGTCACAGGGCTGTCGCCTGAGGGTGGCAGGCTGGCCCGGACCTTGTTTTCACGCTATTACATCAGGAGATATCCAATGAGCGTACTCGTAGGCAAACAAGCCCCAGACTTTACCGTTCCAGCCGTGCTCGGCAACGGCGAAATCGTCGACAGCTTCACCCTGTCCTCGGCCATCAAAGGCAAATACGGCCTGGTGTTCTTCTATCCGCTGGACTTCACCTTCGTCTGCCCGTCCGAACTGATCGCACTGGATCACCGCATGGACGACTTCAAGGCCCGCAACGTTGAAGTGGTTGCCGTTTCGATCGACTCGCACTTCACCCACAACGCCTGGCGCAACACCCCGATCAACAATGGCGGTATCGGCCAGGTGAAATACACCATGGCTGCCGACATGAAGCACGAAATCGCCAAGGCCTACGACGTTGAGTCCGAAGGTGGCGTGGCTTTCCGTGGCGCGTTCCTGATTGACGACAAAGGTGTTGTCCGTTCGCAGATCATCAACGACCTGCCGCTGGGCCGTAACATGGAAGAGCTGATCCGTCTGGTCGACGCGCTGCAATTCCACGAAGAGCACGGCGAAGTGTGCCCGGCCAACTGGAAAAAAGGCGACAAGGGCATGAACGCATCGCCTGAAGGCGTGGCTGCTTACCTGAGCGAGAACGGCGACAAGCTGTAAGCGCACCCAGGCATAAAAAAACCGGCCCTCGATAGGGCCGGTTTTTTTATGGGTGTTTCTAGTTGGAGCATGGATCCCGTGGCGAGGGAGCTTGCTCCCGCTCGATTGCGCAGCAATCGCAAAAAAGGGCCGTTTCGCAGCCCAGCGGGAGCAAGCTCCCTCGCCACAAGAGCCACAAGCTTGGATCTGGCGCCGATGTCAGTCGTCGAAATCCTGCCAGCCACCCATCTGTTTCCAGCGGTTGACGATGCCGCAGAACAGCTCGGCGGTCTTCTCGGTGTCATAGCGGGCCGAGTGGGCTTCGCGGCCATCGAAATCGATGTCGGCCGCCTGGCACGCCTTGGCCAGGACGGTCTGGCCGTATGCCAGGCCAGCCAGGGTCGCGGTGTCGAAGCTGGAGAACGGGTGGAACGGGTTGCGCTTCATGTCCAGGCGCGCGACAGCGGCGTTGAGGAAGCCCAGGTCGAAGCTGCTGTTGTGGCCGACCAGGATCGCTCGCTTGCAACCGTTGGCCTTCAGCGCCTTGCGCACGCCACGGAAGATGTCGGTCAGGGCCGTTTCTTCGCTGACCGCCATGCGCAGCGGGTGATCGAGCTTGATCCCGGTAAACTCCAGGGCCGCCGCTTCGATGTTGGCGCCTTCGAACGGTTCGACACGGAAGAAATAGGTGTGGTCAGGGAACACGAAGCCTTTTTCGTCCATGCCAATGGTGGTCGCGGCGATTTCCAGCAAGGCGTCGGTGGCGGAGTTGAAACCGCCGGTTTCTACATCGACGACGACCGGCAGATAACCCCGGAAGCGGGCTGCCATGGGATGACGGGCGCCGCCCGAACCACCATTGCCGTCCAGTTCGTCGTCGAAATGATCTTCACTCACGCGTTTTCCTCCAGCAGGCGCCAGCGCAGTTTTTCACCGGCGCGCAGCGGGATGACAGTCAGCTCGCCGAAAGGCAGGCTGGCGGGGGCGGTCCATTCGTCGCGGACCAGGGTAATACTGTCGGTGTTCACCGGCAGGCCATAGAAACGCGGGCCATGCAGGCTGGCGAAGCCTTCGAGTTTGTCCAGCGCATTGCGCTGTTCGAACGCCTCGGCATACATCTCGATGGCGGCATAGGCGGTGTAGCAGCCGGCGCAACCGCAGGCCGCTTCCTTGGCGTGACGGGCGTGGGGCGCCGAGTCGGTGCCGAGGAAAAACTTGGTGCTGCCGCTGGTGGCGGCGTCGAGCAAGGCTTCCTGGTGGGTATTGCGCTTGAGGATCGGCAGGCAATAGAAGTGCGGCCGGATCCCGCCCACCAGCATGTGGTTGCGGTTGTACAGCAGGTGATGGGCAGTAATGGTCGCGCCAACGTTGGCCGGAGCCTCGTTGACGAACTGCACGGCATCGCCGGTGGTGATGTGTTCGAACACCACCTTGAGGGTCGGGAAGCGCTCCACGACGCGGCGCATGTGCTCGTCGATGAAGATTTTCTCGCGGTCGAACACGTCGACGTCGCCCCGGGTGACTTCACCGTGGATCAACAACGGCATGCCGACTTCGGCCATGGCCTCCAGCGCCGGGAAGATCTTGTCGATGCTGGTGACGCCGGAATCGGAGTTGGTGGTCGCGCCGGCAGGGTACAGCTTGGCGGCGTGGACGAAGCCGCTGGCCTTGGCGTCGCGAATCTCTTCGGGCTGGGTGCGGTCGGTGAGGTACAGCACCATCAGCGGTTCGAAGCGGCTGCCAGCCGGGCGTGCGTCGAGGATGCGCTGGCGATAGCCGTCGGCCTCGGCGGCGTTGCGCACGGGCGGAACCAGGTTCGGCATGATGATTGCGCGCCCGAAGGTGCGCGCGACATCGGCGACGGTATGGGTCAACACAGCACCATCGCGAAGATGAATATGCCAGTCGTCGGGACGCAGCAGGGTCAGGCGGTCAGACATTGGGGGGCTTCCAGGCGGGTCAAACTCTGGGGAATGCTACCGGAAAAGACCGATTCAGGCACCCGCTATCAAGTTCTGCCGCAACTTACCGATAGCTCCTACAGGTGTGCCACGAATCCGTGCAGTGCCCCGGACAGGCGTCATGCCCCAGGCATGCGTCGATCTTTGTATAAAAGTCAGTGGAGCCTCCCGTGCGCCAGCGTTATCTAGCCTTGCTCAGTGTGTTTGCCAGCCTTCCCGCCATGGCGCTCACTTTCCAGACCCGTCTGGAGAGCATTGAGTGGACGGTCGAAGGCGACAAGTTCGAGTGCCGGCTGAGCCAGCCGATCACCGATTTCGGCAGCGGCGAGTTCGTGCGTCGGGCGGGCGAGCAGGCCACGTTCCGCCTCAAGACCTACAACCCGATGCTTGGCGGCGGTTCGGCAACCTTGCTGGCGGCCGCCGCGCCGTGGCAACCGGGGCGAGGCGATATCAACCTGGGTTCGGTCAGGATCGGCAGCGGCGATGTGCTGTTCAACAGCTCCCAGGTCCAGGCCGGCCGGTTGATCAGTGGCCTGATGGAAGGTCGCAGCCCCGTGGTGCGCCGCAACACCGAGGACGGACGGGTCTCGGAAGTGCGCCTGCTGCCGGTGCGTTTCAGCAAGGCTTTCAATGACTATCAAGGTTGCGTGGCGAAACTGTTGCCAAAGAATTTCGAGCAGGTGAAGCAGACCCAGATCGGCTTCCCCGGCGAAGAAGTCGAACTCGATGCCCATGCCAAGGCACAGTTGCAGGTGATGCTCGACTTCATCAAGGCTGATCCAAGCGTTAATCATGTAGAGCTTGACGGCCACTCCGACAACAGCGGCAATCGCCTGACCAACCGTGAGCTGTCGCGCCGCCGCGCCCTGGCAGTTCAGGATTTCTTCAAGGCCAATGGCTTCCAGGAATCGCAGATTACCCTGCGCTTCCACGGCGAGCGTTATCCCCTGGTACCCAATACCAACGCCGCCAACCGCGCCAAGAATCGTCGCGTGGTCGTGCGCCTGGAGCGTGTGGCGCCGACTGAAGTACCGGCACCCCAGGCCCCGGCGGCGCAGCCGGCGGCTCCTGCGGCGCCCGCCAAGGTTCCGGCGCCGGTCGCCGCACCAGCCAAGGCGCCCGCTCCGGCGACTGCGCGCACGTCCTGATTCGATTTTGACCGTCGCGCTCTCGACATAATCTGTCGCTTCGTCGTCATAAGCTGTCGCGCCTCTGTAAATTATCCGCGCTGGACGTTAGACTTCCCGGCTTTCCGTACAACCCGTGGAGTGATGGCATGGCGGACGTAAACAAGGTCGTTCTGGCGTATTCCGGCGGCCTGGACACTTCGGTGATCCTCAAGTGGCTGCAGGACACTTATAACTGCGAAGTGGTGACCTTCACCGCTGACCTGGGACAGGGCGAGGAAGTCGAGCCTGCACGCGCCAAGGCCCAGGCCATGGGCGTCAAAGAGATCTACATCGATGACCTGCGCGAAGAGTTCGTCCGCGACTTCGTGTTCCCGATGTTCCGCGCCAATACCGTTTACGAAGGTGAGTACCTGCTGGGTACCTCCATCGCCCGTCCGTTGATCGCCAAGCGCCTGATCGAAATCGCCAACGAAACCGGCGCCGACGCCATTTCCCATGGCGCCACCGGCAAGGGCAACGACCAGGTGCGTTTCGAGCTGGGTGCCTATGCCCTCAAGCCTGGCGTTAAAGTCATTGCCCCATGGCGTGAGTGGGACTTGCTGTCCCGTGAAAAACTGATGGACTACGCCGAGAAGCACGCGATTCCGATCGAGCGCCACGGCAAGAAGAAATCCCCGTACTCGATGGACGCCAACCTGCTGCACATCTCCTATGAAGGCGGCGTGCTGGAAGACACCTGGACCGAGCACGAAGAAGACATGTGGCGCTGGACCGTCTCCCCGGAGAAGGCCCCCGATACCCCGCAGTACCTGGAGCTGACCTATCGCAACGGCGATATCGTCGCACTGGACGGCGTTGAGATGAGCCCGGCCACCGTGCTGGCGACCCTGAACCGCATCGGTGGCGAACACGGCATCGGTCGCCTGGACATCGTCGAGAACCGCTATGTGGGCATGAAGTCCCGTGGCTGCTACGAAACTCCCGGCGGCACCATCATGCTGCGCGCCCACCGGGCGATCGAATCGATCACCCTGGACCGCGAAGTGGCTCACCTCAAAGACGAGTTGATGCCCAAGTATGCAAGCCTGATCTACACCGGCTACTGGTGGAGCCCTGAGCGTCTGATGCTGCAACAGATGATCGACGCCTCCCAGACCAACGTGAACGGTGTCGTGCGCCTGAAGTTGTACAAGGGCAACGTGATCGTGACCGGGCGCAAGTCCGACGACTCGCTGTTCGATGCCAACATCGCGACCTTCGAAGAAGACGGCGGTGCCTACAACCAGGCCGACGCGGCCGGCTTCATCAAGCTCAACGCCCTGCGCATGCGCATCGCGGCGAACAAGGGTCGCAAGCTGTTCTGACCCTGGCGAGATGAAAAAGCGGCCTGCCATGAGCAGGCCGTTTTTTTGCCCCTTTTTGGCGTGTGCGGGCTTTGCTGCTGCGCGGCCCTTGATCGTTCATTCATCCTGCCCGTGGGCTGCCGGGTCTGCGTTGCTGTAGATGACGTATACGACGATGCGGGTGTGCTTCAAATGTCTTGATCGACAGGTCTCGCTCAGGCGTTCCGATTGGCCGCATAGGAGACAAGGGGAGGCTGGTTCGCGCCTGCGTCGATGAAGGCGTTTTAGCAGCTCTTTGATTTTATCCGCCCGACGTAGCAGTCGTTTGTGCCGGCAGGGCGAGTCAACCATGGTCTTTAAAAAGTGTTTGTTCTTGCGAAAATCCGAGGGTGAATACAGGGAGCGATAATTGAAGTTGAGCGTTATGAAAAAAAGCAGCAATAGATAAAAAGGGAAGCTGATCAGGAACCAGAGGTAATACTCACGATCCTGGTCATCCAGGAATGGCAAGGAAATCGCCGCGGAAGTTTCGGACAAAGTAGCGAATATGGCGATGAGGGTCATAGGGTTGGTTATGGTCTTCGAAGGTTTGTTCATGGTTAATGCTCATGGAATATTTATGCTCGGTGAATAGGCTGGAAAGTGGTTATTAAGATATAGGCGCAATCGCAGCGGCTGCCGATGATGGATGTCGGATGCCAAGCTATTTTATATATGAATTTTTCTTCTTGAAGTGAGCGAGAGGCAGTTTTAACAGTAAATAATTCAGTTACTCTTTATGATTGAAAAGCTTTTTAATGGGCTGCCTGTCGGTGGGCGTCACGGTAAAAGAGCGAATTGTTCACAGGGTTACCGGATTGTTAAGAAAGGTCCATTCTTCTCTGTAGAAAAATTCACGACACATTTTTTCCTGGAGAATTTGTAGGATTTTTCTGTATAGCTTGTAGGTTCTGTCTCTCGGTGCGAGCGTTCAGGGGGGGGCGGCATGCCAAGGTAGAAATGACTAGGCTATTGTGCGTGCTCTAAAAATTCGAACAGCGAAGTTGGATTTGCCCATGAATAAAGTGCTGATCGTGGATGATCATCCCGTCATTCGTCTTGCTGTACGTTTGCTGATGGAGCGTCATGGTTATGAAGTCGTTGCCGAAACCGATAATGGCGTCGATGCGTTACAACTTGCTCGCGAACTTATGCCCGATATCGTCATTCTCGATATCGGTATTCCCAAGCTGGACGGATTGGAGGTCATTGCCCGTCTGGCGGCTATTCCTTCATCGATGAAGGTGCTGGTGCTGACTTCCCAGGCACCGGGACATTTTTCGATGCGCTGCATGCAGACGGGGGCGGCCGGGTATGTATGCAAGCAACAGGATCTTACTGAGTTACTGAGTGCAATCAAGGCAGTACTGTCCGGTTACAGTTACTTCCCCAACCAGGCCTTGCATACGGTACGGTCGAGTCTGGGCAATGCCAGTGAGTCGGATATGGTCGACCGATTATCGGGGCGGGAAATGATGGTCTTGCAACAACTGGCTCGCGGTAAGACCAACAAGGAGATTGCCGATGGAATGTTCTTGAGCAACAAGACCGTCAGTACCTACAAGACACGCTTATTGTTGAAGCTCAATGCCCGTTCCCTGGTCGACCTGATCGAACTGGCGCAGCGTAATGGGTTGGTGTGAGTTTTCGGGTCACGCGTACTCAGTAAAAAGCCTCCATCAGGGAGGCTTTTACGTGTCAGAGGTCAAAGTCGTAATCGGCCAGTTGCTTCTGCAGACGGCGCTCTTCCAGCAGGTTATCAATGGTGCGGCGCTTGCTCAGGTTGGTTTTCGCCACTTCCACGACCACAGGTTCAACGTCGTCGGCCTCAACGGCGATGAATTCGTCTTCTACATCCAGTTGTTCTTTGCCAGTACTCATGGGTTCGACTCCAGGCTAAGACTGCCATTGGCGCTCCTTATATCGATAAACCACGGGCGGGTAAAAAAGATTTTTTCAATCGGTTGATCGATAAAATCAATAGCGCCTCAATCGTCGGAGGTCTTGTGCTTGTATTCGCATAAGTCTTCGATTCGACAGCTGCCACAGCGGGGCTTGCGCGCCAGGCAGACGTAGCGTCCGTGAAGGATGAGCCAGTGATGGGAGTCCAGCAGGAATTCCTTGGGGACGAATTTCATCAATTTCTTCTCGACCTCCACCACGTTTTTGCCGGGGGCCAGCCCGGTGCGGTTGCTGACACGGAAAATGTGGGTGTCGACCGCCATGGTCAACTGCCGAAACGCGGTGTTGAGTACGACGTTGGCGGTTTTGCGGCCCACGCCCGGAAGGGCTTCGAGCGCTTCACGGGTCTGTGGGACCTCACTGGCGTGGCGCTCGATCAACAGGCGGCAGGTCTCGATTACGTTTTTGGCCTTGCTGTTGAATAGCCCGATGGTCTTGATGTACTCGGACAGTCCCTCGACGCCCAGGGCATAGATCGCCTCTGGCGTATTGGCCACCGGGAAAAGTTTGGCCGTGGCTTTGTTGACGCCGACGTCGGTGGACTGGGCCGAGAGGATGACCGCGATCAGCAACTCGAACGGCGAGGAATAGGCCAGTTCGGTCTTTGGTTCCGGGTTGTCCTCGTGAAAGCGACGAAATATTTCCAGGCGTTTTGCGGCGTTCATGGGCGCGGCGTTTCCTCGATAGTTGAAGGGGGAGTGTCAGCCGTCCAAGCCTGTCGGGCCGCCAACAGCAGCCCAAGCAGAATGAACCCGCCTGGGGCGAGCAAGGCCAGGGGAAGGCTGCTGCCGATCAGCCCACGCACGGCGCCCAGGCTGATCATCAAGAGACCGAACAGCCCAACCAGCCTCAGGCGCCCAAGCCAGCGAGACTCAACGAAGAATCCCTCATGCTCCAGCGCCACGCAGCTCAGGGCGATCCAGCCAACGTAAAGGCTCAACGGACGGTACAGTTCCAGCGCCCAGGCCTGGACGATAAAGCCCGTGCAGGTGGTCAGGGTCGCGGCCAGCACGATGGAGGCGAGCAGCCGTTGACGGGTTGTCAGGCGCTGCCGGACAAGCCCCATCGTCAAACCATGGCTGAAGAGAATCAAGGCCCAGGCCAGCCACAACCCCAGCGCGCCGACCAGCGAATGACTCGCGCCGATCAATGGGACGAGCAGCAGGCCGTGTGTCAGCCCCCATGGTTTATTCATTCGCCGCCACCCCCGTCAACTGAGCCTTGTGCTCGTCGAAGTAACGCAGCGCATCGTGCACAGCCTGCAGGACCGCCCGGGATGTCACTGTCGCGCCTGCCAGTTGATCAAATTGCCCCTGGTCCTTTTTCAAGGCCCAGCCGCTGTCTTCAGGCGCTTGACGTGATTTACCGGTGAAAGTCTGCAGCCAGGCGTTCGGCCAACCGGCAATCGCCGCGCCCAACCCGCGTGTTTCGGATTGGCGCAGGGTCTTGACGCCCAGCAACCGGCCCTGTGGATCGATGGCGATCAGCAATTCGATGCTGCCTTCATAGCCCTGCGCCTGGCTACGTAGCAGCACGGCGCTGGGCTGGCCGCTGCGGGTCGCCAGGTAGCCGCCCAGCAGCGTGCTGTGAGCCAAGGTCACCGAGGCTGGGACAATGGGGTGCGCCAACGGCTGGTTGTCATAGCGGTCAGTGGGCAGCACCTCGAGCAAGGCTCTGTTCGCCAACGCTTGCCGCTGGGCCTCGATGCGCCCGGCCGTGCCGAGGTGAGTGAGGTAAGTGGCACCAACGCCCAGGCCGATCACCAGGATCAGGATTGCCACGCCGCCGCGATTATTCATGTCAGTGGCCGCCGTTGTCGCGCTTCGGCAAACCGGTCCAGTGCCGGTACTCCGAGGTTCATCAGCAACACCGCGAACGCCACGCCGTCCGGGTAACCAGCCCAGGTACGGATCAGATAGACCAGCAACCCCATACCTGCGCCAAACAGCAGGCGAGCGAGAGGGGCCTTGGCCCCCGAGACCGGTTCGGTCGCGATAAAAAACGCGCCGAGCATGGTTGCGCCGGTGAACAGGTGAAACAGCGGCGAGCCATGGGAGTCGGAACCCGAACCGTTCCAGCACAACAGGCTGACGATGGACAGGCTCGCCAGCATGCCCACCGGGGCATGCCAACTGAACACCCGCTGTTGCAGCAGAAACAGACCGCCCGCCAGGAAGGCCAGGTTGATCCATTCGACACCACTGCCACCGAAACGCCCGAAGGCCGGATCGTTGGCGAACAGTTCATCGATGGTCAGGCTCGTGTTGGTCCGCAGGCTGTCCAGCGCGGTTGCTCCGGCCCAGGCATCGGGCGTCGGGTGAGTGCCGAATACCTGCTGCAAGCCTTCAAGCAGGCCCATGGCATGGAGCGCCGGCCATTGGCTCATATGGGAGGGAAACGCCACCAACACCACGGCGTACCCAAGCATCGCCGGGTTGAACGGGTTGCTGCCGACGCCGCCCCACAGGTGCTTGCCGAACAGCAAGGCGCAGGCGGCCGCAGTCACGGTCAGCCACCAGGGGCAATAGGCCGGCAAGGCCAGGGCCAGCAGTGTGGCGCTAACCAGCGCGCTGCCATCGTTCAGCTCAGGTTTGAAGGGTCTGCCCCGTAAACGCAGTACCAACGCTTCGACTGCCAGCGCAGTGAGACCGGACAACAGCAGGTTGAGCAGCACGCCCCAGCCATGGAACCACAGCAATGCCAGCAGGCCGGGCAGTGTCGCCAGCAACACACGCGTCATCGCTTGGCGCAGCCGTTCATCCACGGGCTCAGGAAGCGGCATGGGCGTCCACCTGGCGTTCGGCATCCTTCACCGCTTGTTCCAATGCCCGCAGTTGTTCATCCGATACCGTAGCCGCCCGGGCCTTGCTGAGTTCGGCGCGGCGCATCGCCAGTTGGATCTTGGCTCGCTTCAGCTCGGCGCTGTTCGCCGGTGCAGGAGCTGGAGCGGTCGAGGGGGTGGCGTTTTCCAGTTGGCTCAGGGCCTGCTCGGCTGCTTCGAACTGACGTTGCAGCACGATCAGTTGCGACTGTTGCTCGAAGGTTGGCGGATGGCCGAACGCTTTCAAGGATTTGTTCAATTGCGCCCGGCTCATGGCCAGGTCGACCTTGGCTTTTTTCAAGGCAGCATCGGCGGTGGCGGCTTTTTGCGCGCGCACGCGCTCCAGTGCGGCTTGTACGGGGTCGAGTGCCTGGCCCTGTTCCTGGGGTTGAGTCTGGGCTGCGCGTTGGTTGCGAGCCAGGCGTTCGGCCTGGCGCTGTTCTTCTTCGCGGCGTAGACGCGTATTGCGCTGTTCGAAGCGGCGCCGGGCGTGGTTGCGCTTGGCGGTTCGCGCCTGTTGCTCTGCGGCGCTGAAGGCCAGGCCGCCGACGATCGGCAGGGTCGCCGTCGGCAGAGGACGCATTTCAATGCAATCGACCGGACAGGGCGCCACGCAAAGATCGCAGCCGGTGCATTCGTCGATGAGGACGGTGTGCATCAGCTTCGCCGCGCCGACAATCGCGTCCACCGGGCAGGCCTGGATGCACTTGGTACAACCGATGCATTCGGCTTCGCGGATAAAGGCAATCTGCGCCGGGGCACTGCCGCGGCTGGTGTCCAGTTCCAATACTGGCACTTTCATCAGCTCGGCCAGGGCGGCGATGGTTTCGCGTCCACCGGGCGGGCATTTGTTGATCGGCTCACCCTGGGCAATGCCTTCGGCGTAGGGCTTGCACCCGGGATGGCCGCACTTGCCGCACTGAGTCTGCGGCAGCAAGGCGTCGATACGTTGAATCAGGCTCATGTTTTGACCAGCCCGCGCAATCCGAGAAAGGCCACCGCCATCAGTCCGGCACTGATCAACTGAATCGGCAGGCCCCGAAAGGGCAGGGGAATATCGTTATTGAAGACGCGTTGGCGCAAATCATCGAACAGGCTCAGCACCAGCCAGAATCCCAGCCCGGCGCCCAGGCTCGTGGCGATGGCATGGCCCAGGCCCCGATCATCCTGGCTGTTGAGTAGCGTGAGGCCGAGGATACCGGCATTTGCGAGCAACAGCGGCCACAGCCCCTCGAACGGCAATGCCGGCAGCCAGCGCGCCAGCCAGTGCAGCAATGGGCCGATCAACAGCACGCTCAAGGACAACCAGGCAAACAGGCGCAGCGATGTCAGGTTTGCCGGGACCAGCAGCCAGTGGTCCAGCAGATAGCCCAAGGCGCCAACCATCAGCATCAGGAACGCCGTCGCCAGGCCCAAGGCGTGCACCTGCTTTCGACCATTGGCCGCCAGCAGCGGATCGACGCCCAGCGGCCAATGCAACACGAGGTTGTTGATCAGTGCAGCGCTGAACAGCGTGAGGACGATTTCGGTCATGGGCGTGTTGGCAACAAAGGGCCTGTTACAAGATTAGGCATTATCCGGCACGCCGGGAGGGCGGGCCAGATATGAAAATCCCACAGCCGCCTGCGAAGCGACTGTGGGATCGGTGCAACAAGCGGTCGCGTTACTTGATCCGCTGGCCCGGCTTGGCGCCGCTGTCGGGGCTCAACAGGTAGATTTCCTCACCACCGGGGCCTGCCGCCATCACCATGCCTTCGGAGATACCGAAGCGCATTTTGCGTGGCTTGAGGTTGGCGATCATCATCGTCAAGCGGCCTTCAAGCTTGGCGGGGTCCGGGTAGGCACTCTTGATGCCGGAGAACACGTTGCGTTGCTCATCGCCAATGTCCAGGGTCAGGCGCAACAGCTTGTCGGCGCCTTCGACGGCCTCGGCCTTGACGATCAGCGCCACGCGCAGGTCAACGGCGGCGAAGGCGTCGAAGTCGATTTCCGGCGACAGCGGGTCCTTGGCCAGTTCGCCGTTCCCGGCCGGCGCGCCGGTATCGGTCTGGCTGGCGGCCAGGTCTTCCTTGGAGGCGTCGGTCATGGCTTGCACCTTGGTGGCGTCGATGCGAGTCATCAACGGCTTGAACTCGTTCAGCTGATGGTTGCTCAGCAGCGTCTGGTGATCGTTCCAGGTCAGCGGCGCGACGTTGAGGAACGCCTCGGCATCGGCGGCCAGCAGCGGCAGCACCGGCTTGAGGAAAATCACCAACTGGCGGAACAGGTTGATGCCCAGGGCGCAGATCGCCTGGACTTCGTCCTGCTTGCCTTCCTGCTTGGCCAGCGACCAGGGCGCCTTGTCGGCGATCCAGGCATTGGCGCGATCGGCCAGGGCCATGATTTCGCGCATGGCGCGGGCAAAGTCGCGGCTCTCATAGGCTTCGGCGATGCTTGGCGCGGCGGCGAGGAAGGCGTCGGTCAACTCCGGCGCGGCATTGCCCGCAACCAGGACACCGGCGTTGCCTTTGTGGATAAAACCGGCGCAACGGCTGGCAATGTTGACTACCTTGCCTACCAGGTCGGAGTTGACCTTCTGCACGAAGTCTTCGAGGTTCAGGTCCAGGTCATCGACGCCACGGCCGAGCTTGGCCGCGTAGTAGTAGCGCAGGTATTCCGGCGACAGGTGGTCCAGGTAGGTCCGGGCCTTGATGAAGGTGCCGCGGGACTTGGACATTTTCTGGCCGTTGACGGTCAGGTAGCCGTGGACATTGATGCCGGTCGGTTTACGGAAGCCCGCGCCTTCGAGCATGGCGGGCCAGAACAGCGCATGGAAGTTGACGATGTCCTTGCCGATGAAGTGGTACAGCTCGGCGGTGGAGTCCTTGCCCCAGAACGCATCGAAGTCCAGCTCCGGCGTGCGGTTGCAGAGGTTCTTGAAACTCGCCATGTAGCCGATCGGTGCGTCCAGCCACACGTAGAAATACTTGCCGGGCTCGTCGGGGATCTCGAAACCGAAGTACGGCGCATCGCGGGAGATGTCCCACTGTTGCAGGCCGGCGTCGAGCCATTCGGCGATCTTGTTGGCCACGGCGTCCTGCAGGGTGCCGCTGCGGGTCCAGGTTTGCAGCATCTGCTGGAAGTCCGGCAGCTTGAAGAAGAAATGCTGGGAGTCCTTGAGCACCGGTGTGGCCCCGGAAATCGCCGATTTCGGGTCCTTCAGGTCGGTCGGTGCGTAGGTGGCGCCACATTTTTCGCAGTTGTCGCCGTACTGGTCCTCGGTGCCGCATTTCGGGCAGGTGCCCTTGATGAAGCGGTCGGCCAGGAACATTTTCTTTTCCGGGTCGAAATACTGGGTGATCGAACGGGTGGCAATGTGCCCGGCGTCACGCAGCTTCAGGTAGATCTGGCTCGACAGCTCACGGTTTTCTTCGGCGTGGGTGGAGTGGAAGTTGTCGAAATCCACCAGGAACTCGGCAAAGTCGGCGCTGTGTTCAGCCTGGACGTTGGCGATCAGTTGTTCCGGGGTGATGCCTTCCTTTTCCGCGCGCAGCATGATGGCCGAACCGTGGGCGTCGTCGGCGCAGACATAAATGCATTGGTTGCCGCGATGCTTCTGGAAGCGCACCCACATATCGGTCTGGATGTATTCCAGCATATGGCCGAGGTGAATCGAACCATTGGCATAGGGCAGGGCGCTGGTGACGAGGATCTTGCGTGGCTCGGACATGGGGCTCGGCTACTTGATGAAACGGAGGTCGGCCACTATAAAGCGCCGGGAAATATATTTCACCCCACTGGCCTGTTTCCGGATGCGTTGTTGGGAGCGGTATAGACACAACCTGTGGCGAGGGGATTTATCCCCGCTGGACTGCGCAGCAGTCCCAAAACATTCGAACCTGACCAGTCTGATTCACCGAAGCGCCAGGTTTTGGGGTCGCTTCGCAACCCAGCGGGGATAAATCCCCTCGCCACAAAAGGTGTTCGCACCGCGGTAATCGGGTCGCCACAACAGCATGCGCGGCGTAGGATAGCGGCCTGTTTTCAAGTCTTGCTATCGGAGTTGCCCATGAGCGCCGTCAATCGCGCAGCGGTGGAAGCCGTCCTTCGCCAGTACACCGACCCCTACCTGAATCAGGACCCGGTCAGCGCCGGATGCGTGCGCACCATCGACATTCAGGGCGATCGCGTCAGCGTCCAGCTGGAAATCGGCTACGCCGCCGATCTGTTCAAGAGCGGTTGGGCGCAGATGCTGCAAATGGCGATCGAGTCCCTGGACGGTGTAGCCAGCGCCAAAGTCGACATCACCAGCGTGATCGCTGCTCACAAGGCCCAGGCGCAGGTACCGGGGCTGGCGAACGTCAAGAATGTCATCGCCGTGGCCTCGGGCAAGGGCGGCGTGGGCAAGTCCACCACCGCCGCCAACCTGGCCCTGGCCCTGGCCCGTGAAGGGGCCAAGGTCGGGATTCTCGACGCGGACATCTACGGCCCGAGCCAGGGCATCATGTTCGGCGTGGCCGAGGGCACCCGGCCCCAGGTCAAGGACCAGAAGTGGTTCGTGCCGATCCAGTCCCATGGCGTGGAAGTCATGTCCATGGCCTTCCTGACCGACGACAACACGCCGATGGTCTGGCGCGGGCCGATGGTTTCCGGTGCCCTGCTGCAACTGGTGACGCAAACCGCCTGGGGTGACCTGGATTACCTGGTGATCGACATGCCGCCAGGAACTGGCGATATCCAGCTGACGCTGGCGCAGAAAGTCCCGGTGGCCGGGGCGGTGATCGTCACCACCCCTCAAGACCTGGCCCTGCTGGACGCGCGCAAGGGCGTGGAAATGTTCCGCAAAGTGAACATCCCGGTGCTGGGCGTGGTGGAAAACATGGCCGTGCACATCTGCTCGAACTGCGGGCATGCCGAGCATCTGTTCGGCGAAGGTGGCGGGGAAAAACTGGCGAGCCAGTACGGCGTCGAACTGCTGGCCTCGCTGCCGTTGTCGATGCTGATCCGCGAACAGGCCGACGGCGGCAAACCCACGGTCATCGCCGAGCCGGACAGCCAGATCGCCATGGTCTATCAGGAGCTGGCCCGCCATGTGGGCGCGCGGATCGTGTTGCAAGAGGCCGCATCACCGGCGATGCCGAACATCACTGTCAGCGACGATTGATGCTGCACAGCAATTTGAGCAGCTAACCAGGCTGCTCCTTTGAAATGCAATCCCTTGTGGGAGCGAGCCTGCTCGCGATAGCGGTATATCAGCCACATCAAGGCTGACTGACCTGACGCGATCGCGAGCAGGCTCGCTCCCACATTGTCCCACATTGATTGTGTGCAGGTTCTTAGATCCGCAACCCGCCATCCATCTCCAGGATCCGACCGGTGTAATAGTCGTTCTCGAAGATGTACGCCGCCGAATGAGCAATCTCCTCGGGCTTGCCCATGCGCTTGAGCGGAATCCCCGAGGTCATTTTTTCCAGGGCTTCGGGCTTCATGCCCAGGGTCATCTCGGTTTCAATGAAGCCCGGTGCGATACCGGCGACACGGATGCCGTAGCGTGCCAGCTCCTTGGCCCAGGTCACGGTGGCGGCGGCCACGCCGGCCTTGGCGGCCGAGTAGTTGGTCTGGCCGACATTGCCGGCGCGGGAAATCGACGAGATATTGATGATGGCGCCACTGTTTTTCAGCTCGACCATTTTCGCCGCCACTTCACGGGTGCACAGGAATACACCGGTCAGGTTGACGTCGATCACGGCCTGCCACTGGGCCAGGCTCATCTTGGTCATTTCGCCGTCCTTGACCTTGAGCAGCAGGCCGTCGCGCAGGATCCCTGCGTTGTTGATCAGGCCGTGGATCGCGCCGAAATCCTCGGCCACCCGAGCAACCATGTCGGTCACTTGTTCTTCATTGGCGACGTTGCACAGGTAGGCACGCGCCTCGACACCCTTGGCTGTGCAGGCGGCAACGGCCTGGTCGAGTTTTTCCTGGTTGAGGTCCACCAAGGCGAGTTTCGCGCCTTTCCCCGCCAGATACTCGGCCATGGAGCGGCCCAAACCCTGGCAACCGCCGGTGATAATGATTACTTTGTCGGTGAGTTGCATTCTCATGTCCAGATGGCGCAGCGGTGAAGGGGACCTTTTGGGAGGCCTCTCGATTTGCGACGGAGTAGCCCGGCTGCACACGAGAACTGTCCCATAGGCGTACCGGAACATTACTCCAGTCGCCTGACCGTTTTCTAGACGGATTTCATAAAAGGAGTCATAAATTGAGCGTTGAAGCTGCCAAGAATGCCCGGGAACTGCTGCTCAAGGAATACCGTGGAGTGCTCGCCACTCATTCCAAATCCATGCCCGGCTTTCCGTTCGGTTCCGTCGTGCCCTATTGCCTGGACGAACAAGGCCGGCCCCTGATCCTGATCAGCCGCATCGCCCAGCACACGCACAATCTGCAAAAAGACCCCAAGTGTTCGATGCTGGTAGGCGAGCGCGGTGCCGAGGATGTGCAGGCCGTGGGGCGCCTGACCTATCTGGCCGAGGCCCGGAAACTCGAAGACGGCGCCGCCATCGAGGCTGCCGCCGAGCGTTACTACCGCTATTTCCCTGACTCGCAGAACTACCACAAGGCCCATGATTTCGATTTCTGGGTGCTCGACCCGGTGCGCCATCGCTACATCGGCGGCTTTGGTGCCATCCACTGGATCGACCAGCTCACCCTGGCCAATCCCTTCGCCGGCAAAGCCGAAGCCAGCATGATCGAGCACATGAACGCCGATCACGCCAAGGCCATTGCTCATTACGTGGAGTTGGCCGGCCTGCCGAAAAGCGAACCGGCGCAATTGGTAGGCATCGACAGCGAAGGCATGCACCTGCGTATCGGCCAGGGCCTGCATTGGCTGGCGTTTGCGACGCCTTGCAACACGCCGACACAAGTGCGCGAAGCCTTGGTTTATCTGGCTCACGCCGAGCAATGGCCGAAAAATGCGCAAGTCGACGCTTGAATTCACGAAAGAACGACGTCATTTAGGTTTTCATAGCAAGGCATTCTTGCGTTGAGGAACCATTTGATGCGCCCTTTTTTGTTGCTCTTTCTGCTGTTCCCGGTGTTGGAGCTGTTCGTATTCGTCAAGGTCAGCGGTGCGATCGGGTTTTTCCCGGCGCTGCTGCTGGTCATTCTCGGCTCGATGCTCGGCGTGTTCGTGCTGCGCATTGCCGGCCTCGCCACAGCGTTGCGGGCTCGTGAAAGCCTGAACCGTGGCGAGCTGCCAGCCCAGACCATGCTCGAAGGCCTGATGCTGGCCTTGGGTGGCGGCCTGTTGATCCTGCCAGGCTTTATCAGCGACGTAGTGGGCCTGGTCATGCTGTTGCCATTCACCCGTCGGATGCTGGCCAATAAAATGCGCCAGCGCGCCGAAGAGCAGGCGATGCGTCAGCGGGCCTTTGCCGATGACCTGCAACCCCGTGGTGGTCCGGCCCCGCGCCAGCCTGTAGGGCGCGAGCCCAATGTGATCGAAGGCGAGTTCGAACACCGGGATTCCAAGTAAAACCCTCGATACGGCGCCTTCGGGCGCCGTGTTCGTTTTGGCTGCGCGAAGTAAAAAAATTTCTCCCCCCGCCCTTGTAATCCACTTGTACGCCCTTATGTAACGGTCACCGCAAGGTTTCCGGTGGTGACACCGGACAGACTTCCGCGGTTCGACTGACGAACCGCACCCGGCTCTGCCGGCTTTGTTAAACCCGCCGGGACTACACCGGCCGATGAAAACCACAATTAGGAGAGATCGACAATGAAGCTTCGTCCTCTGCATGACCGCGTCGTCGTCCGTCGCAGCGAAGAAGAAAAGAAAACCGCTGGCGGTATCGTCCTGCCAGGTTCGGCTGCTGAAAAGCCAAACCAGGGTGAAGTCCTCGCTGTAGGCCCAGGCAAAGCACTGGAAAACGGTGAAGTACGTGCGCTGTCCGTGAAAGTGGGTGACAAGGTTGTTTTCGGCCCTTACTCCGGTAGCAACACTGTGAAAGTTGATGGCGAAGACCTGCTGGTTATCGGCGAGAGCGAAATCCTCGCTGTTATCGAAGGCTGATTCCCCGCTCATTTTTCCGCGACTACAAAGTATTTAAGGAATATCGATCATGGCTGCTAAAGAAGTTAAATTCGGCGATTCCGCCCGCAAGAAAATGCTCGCCGGTGTCAACGTCCTGGCTGACGCAGTAAAAGCGACCCTGGGCCCGAAAGGCCGTAACGTGATCATCGAGAAGAGCTTCGGCGCTCCGACCATCACCAAGGACGGCGTTTCCGTAGCCAAGGAAATCGAGCTCAAGGACCGCTTCGAAAACATGGGCGCGCAACTGGTCAAGGACGTTGCCTCCCGTGCCAACGACGACGCCGGTGACGGCACCACCACCGCTACCGTCCTGGCTCAATCGATCGTCAACGAAGGCCTGAAAGCCGTCGCTGCCGGCATGAACCCGATGGACCTCAAGCGCGGCATCGACAAGGCGACCATCGCCATCGTCAAGGAACTCAAAGGCCTGTCCAAGCCGTGCGCTGACACCAAGGCAATCGCCCAGGTCGGCACCATCTCCGCCAACTCCGACAGCTCCATCGGCGACATCATTGCCGAAGCCATGGAAAAAGTCGGTAAAGAAGGCGTGATCACCGTTGAAGAAGGCTCGGGCCTGGAAAACGAACTGTCGGTTGTAGAAGGCATGCAGTTCGACCGTGGCTACCTGTCCCCGTACTTCGTCAACAAGCCGGACACCATGACCGCCGAGCTCGACGGCCCGCTGATCCTGCTGGTCGACAAGAAGATCTCCAACATCCGCGAAATGCTGCCAGTGCTGGAAGCCGTTGCCAAAGCCGGCCGCCCACTGCTGATCGTGGCCGAAGACGTCGAAGGCGAAGCCTTGGCGACTCTGGTTGTGAACAACATGCGTGGCATCGTTAAAGTCGCAGCCGTCAAGGCTCCTGGCTTCGGCGATCGTCGCAAGGCCATGCTGCAGGACATCGCCGTACTGACCGGCGGTACCGTTATCTCCGAAGAGATCGGCCTGAGCCTGGAAAGCACCACCCTGGAGCACCTGGGTAACGCCAAGCGCGTGATCCTGTCCAAGGAAAACACCACCGTGATCGACGGTGCCGGCGTCGAGGCTGACATCCAGGCTCGCGTTACCCAGATCCGCGCCCAAGTGGCCGAGACTTCGTCCGACTACGACCGTGAAAAACTGCAAGAGCGCCTGGCCAAGCTGTCCGGCGGCGTTGCAGTGATCAAGGTTGGCGCCGGTTCCGAAGTTGAAATGAAAGAGAAGAAAGCCCGCGTTGAAGACGCCCTGCACGCTACTCGCGCAGCCGTTGAAGAAGGCGTGGTACCTGGCGGCGGCGTGGCACTGGTTCGTGCCCTGCAAGCCATCAGCGAACTCAAGGGCGACAACGATGACCAGAACGTGGGCATCCAGTTGCTGCGTCGCGCTGTAGAAGCTCCACTGCGCCAGATCGTTGCCAACTCCGGCGATGAGCCAAGCGTTGTGGTCGACAAGGTCAAGCAGGGTTCGGGTAACTACGGTTACAACGCTGCCACCGGCGAATACGGCGACATGATCGAAATGGGTATCCTGGACCCAGCCAAAGTGACTCGTTCGGCTCTGCAAGCGGCTTCGTCGATTGCCAGCCTGATGATCACCACCGAGGCGATGATCGCTGAAATCAAGGAAGACGCTCCAGCTGGCGGCGGCATGCCAGACATGGGCGGCATGGGTGGCATGGGCGGCATGATGTAAGCCAGCCTTACCCCTGTAGCGAAAAGCCCCGCCTGCGAAAGCAAGCGGGGTTTTTTATTGCCTTGGATTTATCTCAGGCTTGAAGTTGCACCCATCTGTCTCTGTGGGAGCAAAGCTTGCTCGCGATCGCAGTGGGTCAGCTTGCCAGGATGCTGACGCTGCCCTCGCAATCGCGAGCAAGCTTTGCTCCCACAGGGTTTGTCCGGGGGCTTTCAGGCATTGACCGGATGAGTGACGGCCACACGCTCAGATGTAGAGGCCGGTCGGTACAGGATGTAGTAGTAACACCCCAGGCAAATCAGCCAACAGAACACCGCAGTCCACACGTTGTGGGAAAAGAAATGCGCCCCTTGCATCATCCGACCCAGGGAAAACACCGTTCCCAGCGTGAAGGCGAGTACCAGGGCCCGGCGGGCCAGGCGCGGGCGGCGGTCGCGCAGCACGAAAAACAGCGCAAACAAGGTGAACCCGGTGGCGGCATGACCGCCGGGCCAGCATCGGCCGGGTTTGTCCGTGGCCGGGCGTGGGCTTAGCAGCTCACTGTAGGTTTCCTTGCCTCCGAACTCCTTCAAACTCCAGGGGCATTGCACCGCCGTCACCGCTTTCATCGGTGTGACGAAGGACGTCGCCAGGGCCAGGGACAGCACCAGGCAACCCAGTTCGCGTTTGAATGGCTTGAGCCGAGCGATGAAAAACGTACCGATGAACCCGAGGATCGCCACCATGGAGAATGCGATAACCACCTCTTTGGCTCGGTCGTGCAGGATGTCCTCCAGAAAATAACTGTGCCGACCGATAAATCCACCCGCCATCGGGTCGTAAAACAGTTTGGCCAGGTCCATGTCCAACGTGGTCAGTTCCAGCAACACCAGAATCGCTGCGACAACGGCTGGCAGGCCCAGGGCAATCCAGAAATTCAGGGGCCTGGAAGCGGGGCGGATGGCGGTGGAGACCATGGCAGTACCTTTGATGGGAGTTTTCGTAAGCAGCGCGTTGCGCAGTCTGGCCCGCGTGGCGTCGGGACGGTGTGAATGTTGGGTGAAAAACTCGTCAATGCCCACACAATGCTGCCGTGGGCTCACTCGATCTTTGTGGGAGCGGACTTACTCGCTAGCGCCACCTATACAACTCTAGCCGTGAGCCAGACTTGGCCGTAAGCTGCGCGGGCCAAGATGGCCGTTAACTGTGTACGCAGAGGTGCCCATGCGAATTCTACTGGTCGAAGACAACCGCGATATTCTCGCAAACCTGGCCGATTACCTGGGGCTCAAGGGTTATACCGTCGATTGTGCCCAGGACGGTCTGTCGGGCTTGCACCTGGCCGCTACCGAACACTACGACCTGATCGTGCTCGACATCATGCTGCCGGGCATCGACGGCTACACCTTGTGCAAGCGCCTGCGCGAAGACGCCCGGCGCGACACCCCGGTGATCATGCTCACCGCCCGGGATCAGTTGGACGATCGTTTGCAGGGCTTCAAGTCCGGGGCCGATGACTACCTGATCAAACCGTTTGCCCTGTCAGAGCTGGCCGCGCGAATCGAAGCCGTCATGCGTCGAGCCCAAGGCGGTGGCCGCCGTGCCTTGCAGGTTGGCGACCTGAGCTACGACCTTGACACCCTGGAAGTGACCCGCGAAGGCAAGCTGCTCAAGCTCAACCCCGTAGGCCTCAAGCTGCTGGCGGTACTGATGCAGAAAAGCCCCCACGTGCTGCGCCGCGAAATCCTCGAAGAAGCCTTGTGGGGCGATGACTGCCCGGACAGCGACAGCCTGCGCAGCCACGTCCATCAACTGCGCCAGGTGATCGACAAACCGTTCGACAAACCGCTGTTGCACACCGTACACGGCGTCGGCTATCGCTTGGCCGAGGGCCGCGATGGAGTTTAAGCAAAGCCTTGCCCAACGGATCATCATCGCCTTTGCGCTGATGAGCGCGTTGGTGGCTGGCGCTTTCGCCATGGGCATCGTGGCGACAGTCCATCTGGTCGAAGAGAAACTGATTTCTGCCGGGCTTGGCGGCGATCTGCAACGCTTGCTGTTGATGGACAGTGTCTCGGACTGGAACCATCGGCCGGAACCCGACCAACTGTTTTATTTCAGCGGCGGCCCAGGTGATTTCGAGCTGCCCAAGGACCTGCGCCATCTGGAGCGTGGTTTCCACGAGGTGTTTCGCGAACAGTTGTCGTATCACGCCATGGTCGAGATCGTGGACGGTCGGCACTACGTGTTGCTGCAAGACCAGAGCGACTTCGAAGAGCGCGAACGGGTGTTGTTCGCCGTGGTGCTGGTGGGCTTTGTGCTCAGCCTGGCACTAGCGGTATTTCTGGGCTGGGTCCTGGCACGCCGGGTGATGGCGCCGGTGGTTCGCCTGGCCCGGCAAGTGCGTCATCGCGATCAGCTCCTCGGCCTCGCTCCGCCGCTGGCCCCGGATTATGCCGCCGATGAAGTGGGTGAACTGGCCGTGGCGTTCGACGCAACCCTGGGGCGCTTGCGCCAGGCCCTGACTCGCGAACGATTGTTTACCAGCGATGTGAGCCACGAATTGCGCACACCGCTGATGGTCCTGGCGACCTCCTGTGAGTTGCTGCTGGAAAACCCGGCACTGGACCAGCGCGGTCGGACCCAGGTCGAGCGTATCAACAGGGCCAGTGAAGAGATGCGCGAACTGGTGCAGACCTTCCTGATGCTCGCCAGGGCCCAGCGCGAAGACGGCGGGTCGCCTCGGCTGACCCTGGGGCAGGTGGCCGAGAACCTCCTTGGAGTATGGCGCGGGCCCATCGAGTCCAAAGGCCTGACGCTGATTTTCGAGCCCGGGCAAACCGCCGATACCCTGTACAACGCCACGTTCCTGACTGCCGTGATGGGCAATTTGCTACGCAACGCCCTGCACTACACCGATCAGGGGTTCATTCGCCTTTCGCTGAGCGCTACCGGGTTTGTGGTCGAGGACAGCGGTGTGGGCATCCCGGAGGAGAAGCGCGAGGCGATGTTCGAGCCGTTCGTGCGTGGTAATGAAAAGCGCGGCGAGGGATTGGGATTGGGCTTGTCCCTGGTGCAGCGCATTTGCGAGAACCAGGGCTGGACAGTGAGCCTCAGTACGATGGAGCCCAACGGTTGCCACTTCGAGGTGCAATTGAATCCAAAGGGCTAAGCGTATGCCTTGAAAAGTCTTGTAAACATTGGGGCGCTTATGTGACTTTATTTTCACAAAGGCATGACATTCCGATTCATAAGGTGGGGTCGATCAGTCATGGAGACCCCCTTTATGTCCAAACCTATCAAGCTGGACTTTTCCGAAAAATACGACGAGCAGCACGCCCAGCAATATTTTCACAAGCATCGCAGTGGTTTGAGTCGCCGTCTTTCCAACCAGCGAGACCAGCAACTGGCCCGGCGCGCGTTGGCGCTGGTCGGTGACCCCGGCCTGGTGTTGGACCTACCCTGCGGTGCCGGACGCTTCTGGTCCCTGTTGGCCGAAAAACCGAACCGGGTCATCATCGGTGCGGACAACTCCGAGGCCATGCTCAAGACCGCATTGAAGTCTCAACCGGCCGATGTCGTAAAACGGGTACGACCCTTGCACACTTCTGCGTTCGACATCGCCTTGCCTGATAACGCCGTCGACAGCATTTTTTGCATGCGTTTGCTGCATCACATCGGCGAACCCGCGCATCGACTGGCGATTCTGAAGGAATTCGAGCGTGTCAGCCGTGACAGCGTGATCGTTTCATTGTGGGTCGATGGCAATTTCAAGGCCTGGAAACGCAAGCGTCTGGAGCGTACTCGTGGGCAGAAAGACTACCAGAATCGATTTGTGTTACCGACTGATACAGTAGAAGAGGAGTTTCGGCAGGCTGGGTTTCGCATTCAGGAACGACTGGATTTCCTACCGCTCTATGCCATGTGGCGAGTTTATGTATTACGCAAGAGGTAACAGCATGGTTGTGCAGGCAGTAGAGACAACTGGCATTTCCCGCAACAGCTTCGAACACTTCTGGAACCAGCAAGGTGAGTGGGTAGAAGAACCCAATGTACGACGTGGTGGTGAAAGCGGCGTGCAGCGGATCAACAGCAAGGACGGCGAGCTGCTTTATGCCAAGCGTCAGACCGGACACATTTATCGCAGTTGGCTGCATCCGTTCGGTCGACCGACCGTGTTGCGCGAGCAAGACGCACTGCTGGCCTTGACTCGGCTGGATGTCCGCGTTCCCCAGCTCATTTTTTGTGGTGCCCAGCGTGACCCCGTCCACAAGTGGCGTGCGCTGTTGGTGACCCATGCCTTGGAAGGCTTTGAGGAAATCGAGCACTGGTATGCCGAAGGCGGACGTGAGCGCCATGGCGAAGCGGTGCATGATCGAATCCTCCAGGCATTGGCCGAGAATCTGGCGCGCATGCACAAAGGCCGTTGGCAACACGGCTGCCTCTACATCAAGCATGTCTTTGTGCGTGTGACGGGGGAGGGCGAAGCGGCCAAGGTCGAAGTGGCCCTGCTGGACCTGGAGAAGTGTCGCCAGCGCCTGACTACCCGGCGTGCGGCCGCCCATGACATGAAACAGCTGCGGCGCCATTCGTCGTTCAGCGATGCCGATTGGAAAAAACTCGTCTACTTTTATGAGGCGGCGTTTGGCAGCGCTATCAAAGGTTTATAGCGATGAAACTAGAAATTGCTAGAGGTTTGTTTTTAGTCGGAGCCCTGGCAGTTGCATCGATGGCGGTGGCTGTGTGGGAACAGCCACGCTCGCAGATCCTCAGTGCTTCGAATGCTGATGCGCATTGCCCTTTGCCGCGCGTGGCAAAGGCCAGCGAGGCGATCCGACCGGACAATGATCTGCTGCTGTTCATGTTCAGCCTTTCCCAGGGGATGAGGCCGCAAAGTTGAGAGACATGAAGCCAAAATAAAGGCCTCGCTTGTGCGAGGCCTTTATTTTTGGACTTGTACAAGTGTTCAGTCGAACACAACTGCCTCAGGTTTTGTCCGGCTTGGCCAGCAGCGTGTAGACGCAGGGCAACACGAACAGCGTGAACAGGGTGCCAATCGACATCCCGGTAGCGATCACCGTACCGATGTCGAAACGGCTCACAGCCCCGGCGCCCGTGGCGAGGATCAGCGGCACCATGCCGAACACCATTGCCGCAGTGGTCATCAGCACCGGTCGCAGACGAATCGACGCGGCTTGTTCCACGGCTTCGCGCGGCGTCAGGTTCTGCTCCCTGCGCAACTGGTTGGCGAATTCGACAATCAGGATCCCGTGCTTGCTGATCAGGCCAATCAGCGTCACCAGGCCCACCTGGGTGTAGATGTTCATGCTCGACCAGCCGAGGAACAGCGGAATCAAGGCGCCGCAAATCGACAGCGGCACCGTCACCAGGATCACCAGCGGGTCCCGGAAGCTTTCGAACTGCGCGGCCAGCACCAGGAAGATGATTGCCAGGGCCAGGGCAAAGGTCACCCACAACGCGCTGCCCTCCTGTACGAATTGGCGCGAAGCCCCGGCGTAATCGAAGGCGAACCCTACCGGGGCCTCCTCCCGGGCTATCTGGCGGACGGTCTCGATGGCCTCGCCCATGCTCACGATGGGGAAGCCTGAAATCGTCACCGCATTGAGTTGCTGGAACTGGTTCAGTTGTCGCGGTCGCGCCCGGTCGCTGACCTTGATCAGGGTCGACAGCGGTAGCGATTCACCCTTGGCATTTTTCACGTAGTAGTTGTTCAACCAATCCGGGTTGTCCCGGAAAGGACGCTCGACCTGGGCAATGACCTTGTAGCTGCGCCCCTCGAGGGTGAAGCGGTTGATCTCGGCTTCACCCAACAGTGTCGCCAGGGTGCCACCCAGGTCCTGCATCGAAACGCCCATCTGGGCAGCCTTGGCGCGATCGATATCCACCACGACTTCTGGCTTGTCGAACGCAAGGTCAATGTCCATGAAGGCGAACTTGCCGGATTCCAATGCACGCTTTTTGACCCGGTCGGCAATCTCCAGCAGCGTCGCGTAGTCCTTCGGCGAGTTGATGACGAACGCGAACGGCAAGCCTTCGCCGGTGCCTGGCAGCGAAGGCAGGTTGAAACCGAAGATCTGCAAGCCAGGCACGCTTTCCAGCTTGGCCTGGACCTCTGGCAGGATTTCCATCTGGGTGCGGCTGCGTTCGTTCCAGGGTTTGAGCAGGAAACCGCCGATACCCGACTGCACGCCGTTGTAGCCATTGATCTGGAACGAGGAGTAGTACTCCGGGAACTCCTTGAAGATGGTAATGAAGTGATCGGTGTATGTGTTCAGGTAGTCGAGGTTGGTTGGCTGCGGGGCGTTGGCCATCATGAAAATGATGCCCTGGTCCTCGTCGGGGGCCAGTTCGGACTTGGTGAACATGATCAGCACCGGAATCAGCAGCAGGACGATCACCGCGAACACCAGCACCACCGGCCGGGTGTTGAGAGTGCCGTGAAGCATGCGCTGGTAACGGCTCTTCAAGCGTTCGAAGACCGTGTCCAGCCGATGAGCCAGGCCCGAGGGGTTCTCGTCGTGGCGCAGGAGCATGGCGCACATCATCGGCGACAGGGTCAGGGCGACGATCCCGGAGATCACCACCGCCCCGGCCAGGGTCAATGCGAACTCCTTGAACAAAGCGCCCGTCAGGCCCTGGAGCAGGCCGATCGGTGCATACACCGCCGCCAGGGTGATGGTCATCGAGACCACCGGCATGGCAATTTCCCGGGCACCTTCTATCGCGGCGTCGAACGGGGTCTTGCCTTCCTCGATGTGCCGGTGAATGTTCTCCACCACCACGATGGCGTCGTCCACCACCAGGCCGATGGCGAGCACCATGGCCAGCAGTGTCAGGAGGTTCATCGAGTAGCCCATCAACTGCATGAAGAACATCACGCCGATCATCGACAGCGGGATGGTCACCACCGGGATGACCACCGAACGCAGGGCCCCGAGGAACAGGAACACCACGACGATGACGATCAGCACCGCCTCGAACAGGGTTTTCACCACTTCGTCGATGGAGGCCTGGATGAACAGGGTGGCGTCGTAGGCGATCTCGGCCTTGAGGTTGGTCGGGAGCTGGGCCTCCATGTCCGGCATGATCTTGCGCACTTCCTTGATCACATCCAGTGGGTTCGCGCCGGGCGTGGCCTTGATCCCGATGTACACCGAAGGCGTGCCACCAAAGGAACTGATGGTGTCGTAGTTCTCGGCGCCCATTTCCACGCGGGCCACGTCTCGCAGCAACACGCGGCTGTCGCCGTCGGTCTTGAGCGGGATCGCGGCGAAGGCCTCGGCGGACTTGAGTTCGGTATTGGCGTTGATGCTGGTGACCACATACTCGCCTTTCACTTCACCGGCAGCGGAGAGGAAGTTGTGCTGGCGCACGGCATTGGTCACGTCGGCGGCGGTCAGGCCGAAGCCGGCGAGCTTGACCGGGTCCAGCCACAGGCGCATGGCGAAGACCTGGTTGCCGAGGATCTCCGCCTCGGCCATGCCCGGCAGCGTCGCCAGTTTGGGCTGGACCACCCGTGACAGGTAGTCGGTGATCTGCGGGTTGTTCAGTTCCTTGCTGAAGAAGCTGATGTACATCAGCGCCGAGGCATCGGCGGCCTCGCGGCTGAGAACGGGGTCCTCGGCGTCCTGGGGCAACTGGTTCTTGACCTCGTTGGCCTTGGCCAGCAGTTCGGTAAAGAGCCGGTCGCTGTTGGAGCCGATACGGGCGTAGACCGAAATCACCGAGAAGTTCTGGCGACTGACCGAGGTCATGTAGTCGATGCCCTCGGCGCTGGCCAGGCTCTGCTGCATCGGCTGGGTAATGTAGCCCTGGATGGTTTCGGCGTTGGCCCCGGGGTAGGCGGTGGTCACCGTGATCAGGGCGTTCTCCATTTGCGGATACTGGCGCAAGGGCAACTTGCTCCAGGCCTGGAAGCCCAGCAGCACGATCAACAGGCTGACCACGGTGGCGAGCACCGGACGGCGGATGAATGGATCGGTAAAAGCCATGAGGGTTCCTTGATCAGTCCGCGCGCGGCGGGCTGTTCTGTTCGGTCAGGGTCTTGTCGTCGCTGATGGCGATGGGCGTACCGTTGTCGAGTTTGATCTGGCCGGCGATCACGACTTGTTCGCCACTCTGCACGCCTTTGGAAACCAGCACTTGGCCGTCACGTCGCTCGCCGGTTTCGACGAAGCGCCGTTCGGCGATCAGGACCGGCTGGCCCTTGTCGTCTTTCTCGATATTGCCGTCGGCGGCTTTCTTCTGGCTCACCACGTACATGGAGTTGCCGTAGAGGGTGTAGGTCACGGCGCTTTCCGGCACGACGATTCCGGCGGCCACCTCCGGCAGGATCACCTGCAGGTTGGCGAACATGCCGGGCAGCAGCTTGCCGTCGGGGTTGGCCAGGGTGGCGCGCACCAATACGTTGCGGGTGCTGTCCTCGACCTTGGGGTTGATCGCGCTGATGGTGCCGACGAAGTTCTGCCCGGGATAGGCCGAGACGCTGACGTTGACCGGTTGGGCAACGGCGAGCCTGGGCACGGTTTGCTCAGGGACGTAGAAGTCCACATAAAGGCTGCTGAGGTCTTGCAGGGTGGCGATCACCGTGCCGCTGGCCAGGTAGTCGCCGACGTCCACCTGGCGAATGCCGATGGTGCCGCTGAACGGCGCCAGGATGTGTTTCTTGGCCAGTGACGCCTTGAGTTGATTGACCGTGGCCTGGTTTTTTTTCAGTTGCGCCGAGAGCCGGTCGAACTCGCCCTTGGAGATCGCCTGGCTGCCCACCAGTTGTCGGCCGCGACCGAAATCCAGTTGCGACAGGCCAAGGTCGGCCTCGGCGGTTTCCAGCAGGGCGCTTTCGACGTCGCTGTCCAGTTGCAGGAGTGGCTGGCCGGCCTTGACCTTCTGCCCGGACTGGAATTGCACCTTCTGCACGGTCCCGGCAGTTTCCAGGCTCAGGTCCACGCCTTGCAGCGCCTTGAGGCTGCCAACGGTGGGCAGGCGAGCCTCCCAGGGTTGCTGGGCGGCCGTGGCTACGGCAACGCTGACCGGTGGTTTGGGGGCAGAAAACATCTGGATCTGCTGGTAGACGGAGAAGGCCTTGTAGCCGGCGAGCAACAGCACCACCAGCAGGACAACACCCAACATGATCAGCATGCGGCGTCGCAGCATGTTCCACTTCCTTGGAAAAGAGCTGAGGGAAAATACAGATAGGCGGGCACATTACTCCGAGTGTGCGGGGTATTCCAGATGCTGGCGGGCTGGCAATGCGTGGGATTTTTCCGAAAAATCAGGGAGCTCGGCGCCGATAGGCTTCGCTCCCATGCTCAGGCCAGATGCAAATGGTTGTCCCAGAGCCCTGCCGGTAGATCCAGTGGTTTTGCAACCAGTGGTGTCTGCCGGCAATCGTAATAGCGGCAGCGTCCTTGGCCCGACGTCACGACGAAACCATCGGCCACCGCGCCTACGCCGGCGCAGTCCGGCAGCGGTGCGTCCAGGCGTACGTCGCCACTGTCCAGGTCCCAGATGAAGAAGCGGTTGCCACGAGGGGCGGTCAGGGCCACCAGGCGCAAGTCGCTGTGCACGGCGACGCTGGCGGTGTAGTGCCCCATGGCCTGCAATTGCTCTTCAGGCACCGGGAACGCCTGGAACGGTTGGCCCGGCCGCTTGATCGCCACCAGTTCCGACGACTCGTGGGCAGCGCCCATGAACTGCTGGCCGGAGACGATGGTGCCGTCGCTGGCTATGCCCAGGTGGCGCACGCTGTTCATCGACTGGGCGAGGGTTTCCTTGCTCAGCAGGGTGCCATCGCGTTGCATCAGCACCAGGCTCGGCTCCATGGCGTCGAGGTTCATTTCGACCCGGCTTTCGGCCTCGGTGCGAATGCCGCCGTTGGCGATCACCAGCGTTTCTCCATCGGGCATCCATGACACCTGGTGAGGACCGATGCCATGGGTGGAAATCTCGCCGCTGTGTACCAGCCGCTCGCCTTCGAAACGGTATACGCCCAACAGCCCGCGTCCCGGGTCGGTGGTGTCGTTCTCGGTGGCATACAGCCACTCGCCGCTTTTGTGGATCACCGCGTGGCCATAGAAATGCCGGTTCGGCAACGAGGTGATGGTTTGCAGCAGCGACCCGTCGCGCAGGTCGATCAGATAGCTTTCGGTGCCTGGACGACGGGCGACGAACAGCGCAATCGGCAGTGTTGGATGGTTGATGATGTCATGGCAACGCTGGCCGACCTGGGTGGCGAACACCCGCGTGCCGTCCAGTCGATAGCCGACGGCGTAGTGCTTGCCGTCGCCATCGTCCCGTGCCGAAAGCAGTAGCGGACTCTTGTCCTTTTGCTTGAACAGCGTCCAGCCGCCCAGGGTAACGGCGCCGAGCAGCAAGCTGCCCAGTGCCAGGACCTGACGTCGAAACATGATCAGTCACCGTCGTTGGCGTTGAAGCCCAGTTGAATGCCCAGCGCCTTGGCCAGTTCGCCTTCGTGCAGGCGATGGACGACGTTGAGGCTGTCATACAAATCGTTGAGTTGCTGGCGCCCGGCATCGTCGTTGAGCATTTCGGTCAACGAGCGCTGGCTGCTGGCGAACAATTTCAACGAGGCATCGTAGGCGGCATCGATCTTGTCGGCCAGTGGCTTCTGGTCGCTTGGCAGCAGGCCGCGCAGGCCCTTGTTGTCCACGCCGGCCCAGACGGTCCTGGCCGCGCTCAGGCTGGCCTCCAGGCCTTGCAACGACGACTGGCTGCGCCAGGCATCGGCCTGGAACGGTTGGGGTACGCCTTTGCTCTGGCGGCCCATCGGCGTGCCGAGCTTCTTCTTCAGCGTGTCCAGGGCGGTGACCTGCACACGCAGCAGGTCGGCGATGGCCTCGTGAGAATCGGCGTAGCGCTGGTTGGGGAACTTGCTCATCTGGGCGAGCATGCCGTCGTTGGTGTTCCAGCGCGACAGGATCTCTTCGGCCAGTTGTTTCTGGCGTTCGCCGATGGCGGTGAGCAGTGGGCAGTACTTGGCTTTTTGCGCACTGTCGGCCATGTCGATCTTGGCGTCGAACAGCAGGTATTCATAGGCCGAGAGGCCCTGGACCACGACGCTGGACTTGGCCAGGCCGGCGGCGTCGATCTGTGGCTCGCTGTTGACCAGTTGCTCGACCTGGCGGCCCACCAGGTTTTTCTTGTCCGGCCAGAACTGCACCTGCCAGGCGCGGTTGCCCTCGGCCAGCGGACCGATCAGCAGTGGTTGCAGCTCGGCCCAGGCTTTTTGCGCCTTGAGGAAGTCGGCGCGGGCAGTTTCCAGGTTTTCCTTGCCTTGGCAGAACGCCAGGGCGCTGCTCGCCAGTTGCCGGTCGGCATCGACCCAGCGGCTGTAGGTCGGCAGGATCACTTGCTTGGCGATGGCGGCCGAGGTGACGGCTTGCGGATCCTGGGGCGAGCAGGCGCCAAGGGCGATGGCGGCGAGGCTGGTGAACAACAGCTTGGGACGGAACATGTCGTGCTCCCACTTCTGGAAAAGGCGTTTAAAGGGAATTCAGAAAGGCCAGCAACGCGGCGCGCTGCTCGGCATTGAACGATAAAACCTGGCGCTGCGCCGCTTGTGCTTCGCCGCCATGCCATAGCACGGCTTCGAGCAAGTCACGGGCGCGACCGTCATGCAGGAACTGGGTGTGGCCGTTGACGGTTTCGGTCAGGCCGATGCCCCATAGCGGCGGGGTTCGCCAGTCACGGCCGCTGGCCTTGAATTCGCTGCGGTTGTCGGCCAGGCCTTCGCCCATGTCGTGCAGCAGCAGGTCGGTGTAGGGGCGGATGACCTGGCTTGCCAGCTCCGGTTCGGCAGCGTTGGCGGAGGTGGTGTATTTCGGTGTGTGGCAGGACTGGCAACCGGCCTGGAAAAACAGATTCTTGCCCGCCAGCACCTGGGGCGAGTTCACCTCGCGGCGTGCCGGTACGGCGAGGTTGCGGCTATAGAACAGCACCAGTCGCAGGATGTTGTCGCTGACTTCCGGTTCGCCGTCCGGGCCGTTGCCGCTGGGCGCCCGCTTGCAGTCGACTTGGCTCTCGGTGCAATCGTCGAACGGTCGCAGGCTGGTGGTCAGGCCCATGTCGCCGGAGAACGCGTGGACGTTCTGTTGGTTGAGATTGGGCTGTCCGGCCTTCCAGCCGAACCGTCCCAGGACGGTTTTTTGCTGGGCATCGTCCCAGACCTGGTTGGGACGTCCGGCGATGCCGTTTTTCTCCCGGGCCTGGGCCTCGGCGTTGGCCAGGATGGCTTCGTCGGGAATGGCCTCGAGCAACCCCAGGCCGATCATCGGCGGGGCGACGCGGGCGGAAAAACGTGTGTCCGGGTGCATTGGCCCATAGGCCAGTTGGGTGATCTGCAGGTTCGGCTTGCGCAGTTCCACGACGGTGCCGTCCTTGAAGCGCACCGGGACCGGCGTGTAATCGACCCGCACCTTGCCTTCGGGGGCGACGCCGGGCACGGACATGTCCTGCAACTGCCCACCGTAGACCGGTTCCGGCACCACGCCCAATTGTTCGATGAGCTTGGCGTAAGGCGGCGCATCGGGAATCGACAGGCGTACCAGCATCGATACCGCGCTGGTCGCGTCCGGCGCTGGCGGGTGGCCGCGACCGTCCTTGATATGGCAGTTCTGGCAGGCGTTGGTGTTGAACAAGGGCCCGAGGCCGTCCCGGGCGGTGGTGGTCGAGGGGGCGATCACCCAGGGGCTGCGGAAGAAACTGTTGCCGACGCTGAAGTCCACGCGTCGTGAGGGCGGCAGGTTGGCCGAGGGCAGGGAGAAGGCGTTCTGATCGCTCTTGCGTACCGTCGCGGCGCCACCGGAGCGGGCTTCACCCGGTTCGGCCTGGGTAAAACGCGGGGCATCATCGCAGGCACTCAGGCCCAGGGCCATGAACAGTGCACATAAACGAAGAGGCAACGACGGCATCGGGCGACCTGGGAAATGAGTGAAAACGAGGGCGCAAAGTCTAACAGGGCGGGGCTGTTTGAATAAGAGGAATTATCGTTTGGTTGGTTGGAGAGCCGCTTCGATGTGAGAGAGGAAAGTACTGCTCACTCAAGGATCCGTTGTGATGAGCAAAGTTATACCGCTATGTTGGGAGCAAGGCTTGCCGCGATGAAGGCGATGCGGTCTATCAGAAATTGAGGCGCCTGTTTCGCGAGCAAGCTTTGCTCCCACAGTGGGACTGGCTTTCATCTGCGGAGTTATGGTTGGACAACCGCTCCCGGTACCAACGGCAACTCCAGTGTCGCAATGAAACCGCCTTGGGAATGATTGTCCAGCACCAGCGCGCCGCCATGACGTTCGGCGGCACGGCGGGCGATCGCCAGGCCCAGGCCATGGCCGGCGGCGGTCTGGCCGGGGGCGCGGAAGAACGGTTCGCCCAATTGCCCCAGGTGCGCGGCCTCCACGCCAGGGCCGTGGTCGCGCACGCTGATCAGGATCCGTTCGCCCTGGCGCAGCGCGCGCATCTCGATGGGTTGCCCGGCGGGATTGAAGCGCTGGGCGTTGCGCAGCAGGTTGTCCACCGCCCGCTCAATCATGGTCGGCCAGCCCTTGAGGGTCAGGTCTGCCTCGGTTTCGAGGTGCACGGTTTGTTCCGGTGAAGCCAGTTGCGCATCTTTTTGCAGGGTAACCAGCAAGCCGTTGAGTTCCACCTCTTCGGCGCTGGCGTTGTCGGCATCGACCCGGGCCAACACCAGGATTTCGCTGATCAGCGCTTCCAGGCGATCGCATTCGCGGGTCAGACGCGGCCAGAGTTTCTCGCGCTCCTCGGGGCTGGCCCGTTCAGCCAATGCCAGGGCAATGCGCAGCCGGGCCAGGGGGGAGCGCAGTTCGTGGGACACGTCTCGCAGCAGTTGCCGTTGGCTCCCGATCAAGCTTTGCAGGCGTGCGCCCATGCGGTTGAAGTCGGTGGCCAGTACGCCGAACTCGTCCCGCCGATTGGCCAGTTTGGCGAGGCTGTTCTGCTGATAGGCGGCTTGGCCCAGGTCATGCACCGCGCCGCGCAGACGGCTCAGCGGGCGAGTGATGGAGAGCGTCACCAGCAGACTGAACAGGGTCAGTACCACCAGCGCGATCCCCAGTGCACTGAGGGGCCAGAGCAGGCTGTCGCGGTGCCAGGCGTCCAGTTCGGGATGGGGAATGCGGTAGATGAACAGGTAAGTGTCGCCGGTTTTGGCGCTGGTGAATTCGTCGGTCAGTCGCCGCCAGGGCAGGCGTCGGTCGTTGTCATTCTGTCGAGCTTCGAAGGCCGCGGCGCGATGGGGGAAGGTGCCGCGTACCACCGGGTCGCCGCTTTCGTTGAACACCTGGACATCGATGTGATACTGGCGCTTGCGCTGTTGCAGGATGTCCTGCGCCGCGTCCTCGCCCTGGCTTTCGTAGGTTTGTGTCCACTCTTCGGGCAGGGTATTGAGGCCCGGGTGGCGGCTGAGGATCCAGGCGTCCTGGTTCAACATGTGGCCCATCAGGATCGAAAGTCCTGCAACCAGGGCGATGGCCAGCCAGAAACTGGCCAGGATGCGCCAGAACAATGAACGCACGGTCAATCCTCGAAAACAAAGAAAGCCCAACGGCGATCTGCCGTTGGGCTGGGGAGCTTCAGTGCATTATTGCGCTTTTTGCGGCTGTTGCGCTTTCCAGGCCTTGAACTCGGCCCACTCGGCGCGACGCTCGGCTTGCTTCTTCTGGATCGCGTCGAACTCTTTTTGCTGTTCAGGCTTGAGCAAGCTGCGGATCTGGGCGTCGACTTTCTGGTGCCGCGCTTCCATTTCATCTTGCATGGCTTTCTGGTCGGCTGGTGACAGTTTGGCCAGGTATTTCTCTACCAACTCGCGGCGTTCGTGGCGCTGTTCGCCCATGATCTGGCGGATCTGCTGGCGTTGTTCACGGCTCAGGTTCAGTTCGCTGAACGGACCTTTGTCGTGCATCATGCCGCCGTGACGCGGGCCATCCATCGGACCCATCGGGCCGGCGTCTCCAGGCATGGCCATGGCGACGGTGGGCAGGGCGGCAGCGAACATCAGAGCGATAAGGGTCTTGCGCATGGGGTATCTCCTTGTCTCATTCCCGGTCAGTTCCGGATGTGTGCAGATTACGGAGATCAAGGTCAGCGGCGGTCAGGGGTGGGTAAAGCTTGGGTAAAGACGATTTGGTGTGGAGCTGACAAATCTGCAGGGGGACACAACACCCTGTGGCGAGGGAGCTTGCTCCCGCTGGGCTGCGCAGCGGCCCCAAGCTTTTGCGGTTGCTGCGCAACCGAGCGGGAGCAAGCTCCCTCGCCACAAAAGCCTCTAGGGGCTGTAACAGTGCTCACAGCCTCTAGGGCTGTAATAGCAGCCACAATCTCTAGAGGCTGTAGTAATAGCCACGGCTACGCAGGGCCACGATGCGCGGGCGGCCGTCGGGGTGGGGGCCGATTTTCTTGCGCAGGTTGCTCACGTGCATGTCGAGGCTGCGGTCGTACAGGGTCAGCTTGCGGCCCAGGGCGATCTGCGCCAGTTCCTGCTTGTCCAGGGGTTCGCCCGGCTGCTTGAGCAACGCTTCGAGCAGGCGGCTTTCGGACACGGTGAGGGTCTGTTCCTGTTCATCGATGCTGACCACACCACGCACCGGGCTGAAGGTCAGGTCACCCAGTTCGATCTGGCTGGACACCGCCGCCGGGTGGCTGCGGCGCAACACGGCGCGCAGGCGGGCGGTCAGTTCTCGTGGGTCGCAGGGTTTGGCCAGGTAATCGTCGGCCCCCAGTTCGAGGCCAAGGATGCGGTCCAGCGGTTCGCCACGGGCCGAGAGCATCAGCACCGGCAGCTCCGGGTGATCGTTGCGCAGTTGCTTGAGCAGTTCCAGGCCGCTGCCGTCGGGCAGCATCACATCCAATACCACCGCCGCCGGGGCGGTTTCGGCCAGGGCCTTGCGGGCACTCTGGCCGTCGTGGCAGGCGCGAACCTGAAAACCTTCCTGGCTCAACCAACTTACGAGGAGCTCGCACAGCTCCTGGTCATCGTCTATCAGTAACAGCTCGCTCATGACTCACTCAATTTAGCCATTGCCGACGTTGTCTACGTCCACCGCTGGCAAAGATACCGCAGAGCAGGGCCAATAGCGCTACCCCGGCGCCAATGACAAACCATTGCTGTTGATCGGTCAACAGGCGAGGCAGGGGGCTTGCCTGGGCTTCCTTGAGTTGCAGCTTCAGGCGCTGGTTCTCCTGGCGCAGCCGGGCCAGCAATGCGCTCTCGCGTTCGCTGTCGGCGCTTTGCAATTGTTTGCTCAGTTCTTCGCGCTGGCGTTCGCTGTCTTTCAAGCGTTGCTGCAGTTCGGCGATCTGGCCGCCGGCGCTCAGGGACAAGGGGGTCGAATGATTGGCATCGGTGCTCTCCTCGCCATGGGCGGGTGCCCCGACCGCCAATGTGACCAATAACAGGCACAACGGACCTTTGCGCATTGCAACTCCTGAATTCCAATCGAGATTGGACAGGTTGTCGGCAGGCAAACGAGAAAAATGAGCAATTGAGCGCAATGAGCCGCGAAGGCTCATCGCGTCAGGGGGTTACGGCATGGACTGCTTGAATGGCTTGACCACGACATTGGCGTAGACGCCGGCTGCAACGAACGGGTCGGCCTCGGCCCAGGCTTGTGCCGCAGCCAGGGAGTCGAACTCGACTACCATCAGGCTGCCACTGAAACCTGCGGCGCCCGGGTCATTGCTGTCCACCGCCGGGTGCGGGCCGGCCAGCACGACGCGGCCTTCGGCCTGGAGTTTTTGCAGGCGCTCCAAGTGCGCGGGACGAGCGGCCTGGCGTTTTTCCAGGGAGTTGGCGACGTCGGTAGCAATGATTGCATAGAGCATGTCAGTCCTCGGTTTTTGGCGTGGTGGGGTCTGCATCGTGCAGGTGACGGGACAGGTAGATACCCTGGCCAATCAGGAACAACAGCGTCATGCCCAGGCTACCGAAGACCTTGAAGTCGACCCAGTAGTCCTGGAACGTGAACGCCACGAACAGGTTGGCAGCGCCGCAGAACAGGAAAAAAGCGATCCAGGCGATGTTCAGCCGGGTCCAGATCAGGTCCGGCAGGCTCACGGCATGGCCCATGATGCGCTTGATCAGCAGGCGGTCACCGACGAAGTGGCTGCCGATAAAGGCCAGGGCGAACAGCCAGTTGACCACCGGAGCTTTCCATTTGAGGAAGGTTTCGCTGTGGAAGGCCAGGGTCAGACTGCCGAATACAAGGCAGGCGATCAGCGTCAGCCACTGGCTCTTCTCCAGTTTGCGCTGGGATACGAACAATGCACCGTAGACCACCAGGGAACTGATGATCAGCACCGCGGTGGCGCTGTAAATACCGCCTACAGTCAAGGAATGACCGGCGAAGTCGACGGTCCGGGGATCAAGTTTGTAGACGATGAAAAACAGCAGGAGCGGGATGAAGTCGATGAATTGTTTCACAGTGGCAGCCAGAAGCAGGATGTGGCGGCATAATAACAAACATCCTTGGCCGCGATAGGGCCAGCTGATTTGAGGTAACAAACTCTCGTGAATGTTGATTTGCACTGCCATAGCACGGCCTCCGATGGCGCCCTGGCGCCTGCGGTTCTGGTGGCGCGGGCGTTCGAGCACGGCGTGCGAGTCCTGGCCCTGACCGATCACGACACCCTCGAAGGCCTCGACGAGGCCCGCAGCGCCGCCACGGCGCTGGGCATGCAGCTGGTCAATGGGGTCGAGCTGTCCTGCACCTGGGGTGGGGCGACCATCCATGTGCTGGGCTACGGTTTCGATGTGAATGCGCCAGCGTTGGTCCAGGCCATCGCACAACTGCGCGACGGGCGCTGGCTGCGTTCCGAGGAGATCAGCCGCAAGCTGGCCCTCAAGGGCATGCCCGGTGCGCTGGACGGCGCCCGACAGATCCAGCAGGAACTGGGCGATAGCGGCAACGCACCGGCCCGGCCACACTTTGCCGACTGGATGGTGCGCGAAGGCTTCGTCAAGGATCGCGCCGAAGCGTTCCGCAAATGGTTGGGCGCCGGCAAGCTGGGGGACGTCAAGCAGCACTGGCCGACCCTGGAAGAAACCGTCGAGACCCTGCGGGCCGCTGGCGCCTGGGTCAGCCTGGCACATCCTTGGCACTATGATTTCACCCGCAGCAAGCGCCGTCGCCTGGTCGCCGACTATATTCAAGCAGGGGGCCATGCCATCGAGGTGGTCAACGGCCATCAGCCTGCCGAGCAGGTCGGCAGCCTGGCGATCCTGGCCCGTGAGTTCGGTCTGCTGGTCACCGCCGGCAGTGATTTCCATGGCCCTGGGGGCTGGTCCGAGATTGGCGAATACCGCCCGTTGCCGGAAGATCTGCCACCACTATGGTGTAGATTCAAACATGATCCCGTTACCGCCGCCGTCTGAACAGGTAGAACACGTGAGTCAATTTTTCCAGATTCATCCGGAAAACCCGCAAGCGCGCCTGATCAAACAGGCTGTGGAAATCATCCGTGGCGGAGGTGTGGTGATCTATCCCACCGATTCCGCCTACGCCATTGGTTGCCAGATCGGTGACAAGAATGCCGTGGAGCGAGTAAGACGCCTGCGTCAACTGGACGACAAGCACAACTTTGCGTTGATCTGCAGCGACCTGTCGCAGTTGGGCCTGTTCGCCAAGATCGACACCGGCACCTTCCGCCTGCTCAAGGCCCATTTGCCAGGGCCGTATACCTTCATTCTCAACGCCACCCGGGAAGTCCCGCGGCTGTTGCTGCACCCGAAAAAGCGCACCATCGGCCTGCGGGTGCCTAGCCATCCCATCGCCCTGGCGCTGCTGGCGGAGCTGGGCGAGCCGCTGATGAGCGTGACGTTGATCATGCCTGGCGAGACCGAGCCGTTGACCGATCCCTATGAGATGCGCCAGATACTCGAGCACCAGGTGGACCTGATCATCGACGGTGGTTTCGGCGGCATGTCGGCGTCCACGGTGATCAACCTGGCCGATGGCGAGCCCCAGGTGGTGCGCGTTGGTTGTGGCGATCCGACGCCGTTCATGGTCGAGGCCTGAATGTCCGCCGTGGAAACCGTCGTGGACAGTGCAGACAGCCAGGCCGGCGCGCAGCAGGAACTGCCGTTCGCCATGGTCTACGGCCAGGCGGTCATGGAAATGCCCCTGGACCTGTACATTCCGCCGGATGCGCTGGAAGTGTTCCTCGAAGCCTTCGAGGGCCCGCTCGACCTGCTGCTGTACCTGATCCGCAAACAGAACATCAATATCCTCGACATCCCCGTGGCGGAAATCACCCGCCAGTACATGGGCTACGTCGAGTTGATGCAGTCGGTGCGCCTGGAACTGGCGGCGGAGTACCTGGTGATGGCGGCCATGCTGGCCGAGATCAAGTCGCGGATGCTGCTGCCACGTTCGGCCGAGGTCGAAGCGGAAGAAGACGACCCGCGCGCCGAGCTGATCCGTCGCTTGCAGGAGTACGAGCGCTTCAAGGTCGCCGCCGAAGGCCTTGATGGTTTGAACCGGGTCGGGCGCGATGTGGTGGTGCCCAAGCTCGATGCCCCCGAGGCGCGGGCGCGCAAGTTGCTACCGGATGTGAGCCTGGAAGAGTTGCTGATGTCCATGGCCGAGGTCCTGCGCCGGGGCGATATGTTTGAAAGTCATCAGGTCAGCCGTGAAGCGCTGTCCACCCGCGAGCGCATGAGCGATGTGCTGGAGCGGCTCAAGGGCGGCGGCTTCGTGCCGTTCGTCGAGTTGTTCACCGCCGAGGAAGGGCGCTTGGGGGTGGTGGTGACGTTTATGGCGGTCCTGGAATTGGTCAAGGAATCCTTGGTCGAGCTGGTGCAGAATGAGCCGTTCGCAGCGATCCACGTGCGGGCACGAGCCGAATAACGAGCAAATCAATGAATCTGACTGAACCCCGCGAGCTGGCCCCCTTGCTTGAAGCTTTCCTGTTGGCCTCGGGAAAGCCGCAATCGATGGAAAAGCTGTTCGAACTCTTCGAAGAAGGCGAGCGGCCTGATCCGGCCGTGTTCAAGAAAGCCCTGACACTCTTGGGTAAATCCTGCGAGGGGCGGGCTTTCGAGCTCAAGGAAGTGGCGTCCGGTTATCGCCTGCAGATCCGCGAGAAGTTCGCGCCCTGGGTCGGGCGCCTGTGGGAAGAGCGGCCGCAGCGTTATTCTCGCGCCATGCTCGAAACCATGGCATTGATTGCCTATCGCCAGCCGATCACTCGGGGCGAGATCGAAGATGTGCGGGGCGTGGCGGTCAACAGTCATATCGTCAAGACGCTGCTGGAGCGCGAGTGGATCCGCGTCGTCGGCTATCGTGATGTACCGGGCAAACCGGCGATGTTCGCCACCACCAAGGCTTTTCTCGACCACTTCAACCTGAAGAACCTGGACGACTTGCCGCCGCTGGCCGAACTGCGGGAGCTGGAGCCCGAACCGATGCTGGAGTTCGACGACGTCCCGGTACCCCAGGGCCTACAGGAGCTGGCCGACGCCAGTGCGGAGCCGGAGGAGCCCAAGGAAGAGACCAGTTTCCACTCATTGTTGCTGGAGCTGGACACCATGGAGGAGGGGCTCAAGACCGATTTCGACGACTTGCTGCGTGAAGGTCCTGGCCTCGAGGGCGAGTCGGATGAGTTGGCGGAGCCCGATAGCCCGGCGGGGCCTGCACCAGAGCCAGAAGCGGAATCGGAACCGGAACCGGAACCGGAACCGGAAGAAGACATCCTCGGCGTCGCCGAAGCTCGGGAAAAACTGCTGGCCGCTGTCGCCGCCCTCCAGCCGCCGGAACCCGAACTGAGCGACGAAGAGGCCGAAGCTCGCGCCCTGGCTGAAGCGATCGAAAACGAACGGCGCCAGTTCGACGACTGATTCAACTGGTTTGGAAACGCTGGCTGATCCACCTCCGTTCCCTGTGGGAGCTGAGCTTGCTCGCGATGACGGAGTAACATTCAGCATCAATGCAGGCTGACCCGCCGCCATCGCGAGCAAGCTCGGCTCCACAGGGGGCTTCATTAAGTCCCCACCAAACGGGAAGCCACCGGTCGGCGGAAAAACGCTGAGCGCGCGTCGATCAACTAGTCTTTGATGCGCAATCGCCGCAACGAGCGTATGATTCGCGACCCTTTGGCGATCCCTTCGTCGAAGACCCGTTTTCAAAGTGTCAGGCCGCGTGCCTGGCCCGACCACACCGGGAGGTGCCCAGAATGAAAGACCAAGACCAGAACGACAGCCAGGAAATCGGCCCAGCAGGCGAGAAGCTGCAAAAAGTCCTCGCCCGTATCGGCGTCGGTTCGCGCCGCGACGTGGAAGCCTGGATCACCCAGGGCCGGATCAAGGTCAACGGCAAAGATGCCACCTTGGGCCTGCGTGTCGACATGCACGATGCCATCACCATCGATGGCAAGGTGATCAAGCGTGAAGAGGCCGCCGAAACGGTGCGCCGCGTGATCATGTACAACAAGCCCGACGGCGAGATCTGCACCCGTGACGACCCGGAAGGCCGTCCGACCGTGTTCGACAAGATGCCACGTCCGAAAGAAGGCCGCTGGATCAACATCGGTCGCCTGGACATCAACACCACCGGTTTGCTGATGTTCACCACCGACGGTGAGCTGGCCAACCGTTTGATGCACCCATCCTACGAGATGGACCGCGAATACGCCGTGCGCGTACGTGGCGAAGTCGACGACGAGATGATCGAGCGCCTCAAGGCCGGCGTCGTGCTGGAAGATGGCCCGGCGCGTTTCACCGACATCAAGCAGGCGCCCGGCGGTGAAGGTTTCAACCACTGGTACCACTGCGTGGTGATGGAAGGCCGTAACCGTGAAGTGCGTCGCCTGTGGGAATCCCAGGGGTTGGTGGTCAGCCGTTTGAAGCGCGTGCGTTTCGGCCCGGTGTTCCTCAACTCCGACCTGCCGATGGGCCGCTGGCGTGAAATGAGCCAGTACGAAGTCGACATCCTGGCCGCCGAAGTGGGCCTCAAGCCGGTGGCGATGCCGCAGATGACCGCCAAGAGCAAGGACAAGCTGGAGCGGATGCAGCGTAAGTCTTCGCGTCCGATGGGCAAGACCGAGCGCGTGCGTACGCTGCGTCCGGCTGCTGAAGGTGCGCCGACCGGCCCGCGTCCTTCCCGCGAGCCGCAGATCGAAGGTGAACGCCCGGCCCGCAAGCCGGCGCCACGTCAGGACGGCGAACGCGGCCCGCGCACGCCACGCCCGGCCAATGGCCGGACTGAACGCGGTGAAGGTCGCGGTGCTCCAGCCGGTCGTGGTACGCCAGTGGCCGATCGCCCGGCCGACACCAAGCGCCCGGCCAAGCCGGCGCCGAAAAAGCGCCCGGGTATCGTCCTGGTCGACCGCGACGCGCCATCGGGCAAGCGCCGCGGGGCACCGGCGGGTTCGGGGCAACGTCCGGGGTTTGGGCGTCGCAAGCCTGAGTGAGGCAGCGGTAAGTTTCTAGCTGCTCGCGGCAAGAAAAAACGGCAACCATTGGGTTGCCGTTTTTTTTACCTGACTTTTAGTGATGCGGTATTAATAAGTCCGCCATCGCGAGCAGGCTCGCTCCCACAATGAGACGGCGCCGAGCTCGTATCCCCATTCACTGAAGATCAACTGTGGGAGCGAGCCTGCTCGCGATGGCGTCAGTAGCACCACCATTAAACTCAGCCTACAACACAAACCGCCCATCAAACATCGGCTCATTATCCAGGGCCAACACGCCAGCCTCGAAAATCAGATCCAGGTGATGGCTACCCTTGGCCCCGCCACCAAGCCCCAGGTGCAGGCCGCAATGGCGCTCCTCGAAGCCGGCATTGCGGGCGTACAGGCTCTTGACCCCTTCGTTGGTGCCGATTCCCAGTTCTTCGATGCGACGGTTGGATGGATTGGCGTCCAGGTACTTGTTGAAGTCGTGCTCCAAACCCGGAACGTCGGTGGCGATTTTCTGGATGGTGGAGTCTTCGATCCACAGCTCCAGCGGCGATTGCAGCACACCGTATTTGCGTGCGAACGGGATGGTGCTCAGGAATGTGCCGACGAATTTCACCCGGCCATTGATGGTGTCGCTGTGGGTGGCGATTTCGCCGGGGGCCAGGTCGTAGTTGCCGAGGCCGTTGATGTCGGTCCATTTCTTCACGCTGCCCAGGGCTGTGTCGAAATACGAACCGAGGTCATCCTGGAAGCTCAGGGTCGTCGCTTGGGACATGCGCCGGATCAGGTGACTGTTGAGCCCGGCGATACGCTGGGGAATCACGCTGAAAGTGTCGTAGAAATAGTCGCCGTAATCCTTGAACAGTAGCGATTTCTTCCAGTTTTCGGCCATCACGCCTTGCAGTGCGCGGACAAAGTCCGGGCCGTCGGGTCGAGGGTTGGGCAGGGTGGAGGAGTCGTAGAAGAAAATATACAGATCGCTGTCGGCAATGGCCTTGGACAGGCGTTCCGTGGATTCAAGGTCCAGGCGCATGGCACTGAACCGGAAGGGCGAACAGCTGCCAGCCTGTTCGGCGATGGCGCCGGTCAGCACTTCGTAGTCAGCTGTATGGCCGAGCAGCACCTTGGCGGGCTGGATGCCGGCCAGTGCGGGATGGTGTTCGAGGTAGTAAAGGAAATGTGAGATGGCTCGTTGTGTGTCCATGCTTATTCTTCCCTGACAAGTTCATTTAACTTCCCTGACAACCGGCAAATAGTGGCGGAGTCGACCGGCCGGATCGCCTCCGCCGGGCGATGCCTACAGAGGCCACATCGCCGTGCCGAATGGAACGACGGCGTCGGCTTGCATCATTTCAACGGCGGCTTCATGGGTTGGGGCTTCAAACCATTCGTCCAGTTGCAGTTCGGTTTCCAAGTCTTTGTCCAGTGCTTGCATAGTGAATCTCCTAGATGACTTTTACGGAAATTAGCGGCTCGATTCGGCGAGTGGAAACAGGCCGGCAACGGCACCGCAGAACTTGTCGGCACGATGCCTTGGCAAGTCGCTGAAAACCTAGTCGAGGGTTTTTTGGATTGCAAAAAAATAATTTTATTTTTTCGTTTGAACTTTTTGTTCCATTTTCGCCGTAAAAATTACTCATTCAAAAACAGTTGGCTGTGTAGTTTTTTGCTTAGGTAGCTAGCTACCGTCAATTTGCAGTCGGCTTACAGAAAAATCCCACATGGAAAGTTTGCGTTACGTCTTGTAAAGAAATGCTGACGATTTTTGCCTATCAAGCCGGGTTGAACCGGAGTTTGGCTGCGCTGTAAGAAAAAGCTGCCAAAGAGGTCGGTTTGACGGGGTTTCCGACACTTCGCAGCGCTTGTTTCAAACCAGCGGGACGGGTCAGATGCGCGGCAGACCTGAAGTACGGGATGCGCGGGTGTCTGGTCGCAGTGGGGCAGCGGTGTACAATGCGCCGCGTTTTACTGTGACCCTTCGCGTACCCACGCATTTTCAAGGTTATCCGCCTTGTTCACTCCGCCACGCCACGAGCGTGTCGGGTTCGATTTCGTCACAGATAAAAACAAATAGGTGACGCATGACCGTTGTAGAAAATACGCATTCAGGCGAGCTGAAGCGCGGCCTGAAAAATCGCCACATTCAACTGATCGCCCTCGGCGGCGCGATCGGTACCGGCCTGTTCCTCGGTTCGGCGGGCGTACTGAAATCGGCCGGCCCATCGATGATCCTCGGCTACGCCATTTGTGGTCTCATCGCTTTCATGATCATGCGCCAGCTGGGTGAAATGATCGTCGAAGAGCCCGTGGCCGGTTCCTTCAGTCACTTTGCCCACAAGTACTGGGGTGGTTTCGCCGGTTTCCTGTCGGGCTGGAACTGCTGGATCCTCTACATCCTGGTGGGCATGTCCGAGCTGACGGCGGTCGGCAAGTACATCCACTACTGGGCGCCGGACATTCCGACCTGGGCCTCGGCTGCCGCGTTTTTCGTGCTGATCAACGCCATCAACCTGGCCAACGTCAAAGTCTTTGGCGAAGCCGAATTCTGGTTCGCGATCATCAAGGTCGTGGCGATTGTCGGCATGATTGCCCTGGGCAGCTACCTGCTGGTCAGTGGCCATGGCGGCCCGCAAGCGTCGGTGACCAACCTGTGGTCCCACGGTGGATTCTTCCCCAACGGCGTGAGCGGGTTGGTGATGGCCATGGCGATCATCATGTTCTCCTTCGGTGGCCTGGAAATGCTCGGTTTCACCGCCGCCGAGGCCGACAAGCCGAAAACCGTGATCCCCAAGGCCATCAACCAGGTGATCTACCGGATCCTGATTTTCTATATCGGCGCACTCGTGGTGCTGCTGTCCCTGACCCCTTGGGACAGCCTGCTGACCACCCTCAACGCTTCCGGCGATGCCTACAGCGGCAGCCCGTTCGTGCAGGTGTTCTCGATGCTGGGCAGCAACACCGCCGCGCACATCCTCAACTTCGTCGTGCTGACCGCCGCGCTGTCGGTGTACAACAGCGGCACCTATTGCAACAGCCGCATGCTGCTGGGCATGGCCGAGCAGGGCGATGCGCCCAAGGCCTTGGCCAAGATCGACAAGCGCGGCGTGCCAGTGCGTTCGATCCTCGCCTCGGCGGCCGTGACGCTGGTGGCGGTGTTGCTGAACTACCTGATCCCGCAACATGCGTTGGAGTTGCTGATGTCGCTGGTGGTCGCGACCCTGGTGATCAACTGGGCGATGATCAGCTACTCGCACTTCAAGTTCCGCCAGCACATGAACCAGACCCGCCAGACACCGCTGTTCAAGGCGCTGTGGTATCCGTACGGCAACTTCATTTGCCTGGCGTTCGTGGTGTTCATCCTCGGCGTAATGTTGCTGATCCCCGGCATCCAGATTTCGGTCTATGCGATTCCGGTGTGGGTGGTGTTCATGTGGGGGTGCTACGTCATCAAGAACAAGCGCAGTGCCCGGCATGAACTGGCTGTGGTGGCTGCCGCCAAGTAAGCGACCCCCTAAAACAACAAACCCGGCCGAGCGCCGGGTTTGTTGTTTTAGGGGAAGGTGTTGTCCGGGGGATTCGCGGTATCCTGTGGGGCCTGATACCGGACGCTTTCCATGCTGGCGATTTCCAACACCGTGCACATCCCCGACGCCGAGATCGAGCTGACGGCCATCCGTGCCCAGGGTGCAGGTGGGCAGAACGTCAACAAGGTTTCCAGCGCCGTGCACTTGCGCTTCGACATTCCGGCCTCGTCGCTGCCTGAATTCTACAAGGAGCGGCTGCTGGCCCTGCGCGACAGCCGCATCACCAGCGACGGTGTGCTGATCATCAAGGCACAGCAATATCGCACGCAGGAACAGAACCGGGCCGATGCCCTGGAGCGTCTGGTCGAACTGATCCTCAGCGCCACCAAGGTCGAAAAGAAACGCCGCCCGACCAAGCCGACCCTGGGTTCGAAAAAGCGTCGCCTGGAATCCAAGACCAAGCGCGGTTCGATCAAGGCCGGGCGCGGCAAAGTGGATTTCTAGTTTCTTTCCCGCTCCTGGCGATGCTTTGGCGCCTGTCGGTACAGGTAGATGCTCAATGCCAGGCCACCCAGGGCCGCCAGTGCGGCGAACAAGAAGATCGAGGCAAAGCCAAAACCTGCTGCAATCGCGCCAGCCAATGGCCCGGTGATCCCCAACGACAAGTCAATGAACAGCGAATAAGCGCCCACCGCCGCGCCACGGCTGGAGGCCGGCACCAGGTTGACCGCTTCCACGCCCAGCGCCGGAAACACCAGGGAAAAACCGAAGCCGCTCAACGCCGCGCCCGCCAAGGCCCAATGGGCATCCGGAGCGAGCCACAGCAGCAACAACCCCAGGGTTTCCACCGACAGGCAGGCAATCGCCACGCGAAAGCCGCCCAGGCGGTTGATCAGGTTGCCAAAGAGCAAACGCGCGCCGATGAAGCTGGCGCCGAACAGGCTCAGGCACAGCACCGCGTTGTCCCAGTGCTGCGTTGCGTAATACAGGGTGATGAACGTGGCGATGGTGCCAAATCCGATGGAGCCCAGGGCCAGGCCACAGCCGTGGGGCAGGACGCGTCCCAGCACGTGCATGAACGGCAGGCGCTCGCCTGCGACGATGGGCGCGGCGGTTTTGCGCCAGGCAAGTGCCAAGCCCAGCAAGCCCAACAAGATAATACTGACGCCCATGCTCCACAGTCCCAACGCATTGACCAGCCACACACCCAGCGGCGCGCCAATTGCCAGCGCGCCGTAGCTGGCGATGCCGTTCCAGGAAATCACCTTCGCGGTATTCGCCGCGCCGACCCGGCCAATGCCCCAGCCAATCGAACCGGAGCCCACCAGGCTTTCCGCGCTGCCCAGCACCAGGCGACCGATCAACAGGCTGATCAGGCTGAACACTGGCAGATGGGGCGTCCAGGCAGACACCAGCATGAACACACCGCTCAGACCGCAGCCGGCGAGGCCGAACATGACCGCACGCTTGCTCCCCAGGTTGTCGATGATCTTTCCTGCATAAGGACGGCTGAGCAGGGTGGCCAGGTACTGCACGCTGATCACCAGCCCGGCGATCACCGCGCCGAAACCCAGCTCGCCGTGGACATATCCAGGTAACACGGCCAGGGGAATACCGATGTTCAGGTAGCCAATGAATGTGAACAGGACGATGGAGACGACTTGCAGCGTGACCGCCAGGGGGCGCTGGGAATCTGACATGAGGAAAAGGTCCACGGAGCAGCAGGATAGATAGGCTGCTTATGATAACGGCGAGCGTGGTGGCTGGTCTTGGAAAAGTAAAACTATTTGCCCAATGGTTGCTCAGCGATCGTTTTGTCCGGCGACCAGGTGCGTGGTGACCAGCGCGGCGAGGGCGTTTTCTTCGGTGCCGAAACGAGCCAGCAGGGCAGCTTGTTTCTCGGGAGAAAGGCGTGTCCAGATCTCGACCATTTTCTCGGCGGTGCCGATCAGTACGCTGGCCTGGGCTTCGCTGAAGGTCGGGGTGTCATCGGTCATGGTGCGGGGGCTCGGGATTCAGGCAGTGTGGAAAGCGCATATTAGCGCTTTCCACACGGTCTGGTGGTGCGGGTGAATCAGTCTTCGCTGTCGGCCTGGCGGCGTTCAGTGGCTTCTTTCGGCTCGGGTTGCTGGGCGTCTGGTTGCCCCCCGGCTTGTAGCGTGGTCGTCTGCTCAGTGTCGTGCAGGCTTGGGAAGGGGAGATTAGGGATCTCGTGCATATCGCGCTCCTCGCAAAGTCTGTTGATAGATCTGGTAGATCCGCGCTTTTAAAAAGCCTGGGCAGGATACCCCAGGAGAAATGACAAAAAGACTTTTAAATCCCGTTGTGCCGACAAAAGGGGTTGTCTGGACAGGTCATGTTCAATAGTCGCGGCGCTTGCGAAAGGCCCAGCGGCCAGCAATCAACGTGAAGGTCGCCACCAGCGCCACCAGGATCCAGAAGCCTTCGGGATCACCGGCAAGCGGCACGCCACCGACGTTCATGCCAAAGAACCCGGCAATGATGTTGATGGGCAACGCCAACACTGTGACCACTGTCAGGGTGAACAGGGTGCGGTTGCTTTGTTCGTTGAGGTTGGCGGCGATTTCTTCCTGCAACAGCTTGATCCGTTCGCTCAACGCGGTGAGGTCGTTGATGATCAGGGCGAATTCCTCGGTGGATTTGCGCAGTTCCTTGACGTCTTCTTTCTGCAACCATTGCGGCGGGCGGTTGAGCAGGCGCAGCAACGAACCCGGCTCCAGGGCCAGCAAGCGTTGCAGGCGCACCAGTACCCGGCGGTTGCTGCCCAGCTCGGCGCGGTTGGTGGACAGCCGCGAGGACAGCAACTGATCTTCGACCAGGTCGACGCTGAGGCTGGTCTTGCGCACGATCTGGGTCAGCACCTCGCCCTGGTCGCGCAGCAAGTGCACGAGTAACTCCACGGGCGAGCGAAAGCGCTCTCCGGCCTTGACCGACGAGCGCAGCTTGTCGACCGAGTGCAGGGGCTGCAAGCGTGCGCTGACAAGCAATCGGCTGTGCACGCACACCCACAATGTGGAGACATCCGAGGACACCAGGTTGCTGAGGTTGAACACGACGTCGTTCACCACGGCCAGCAACGCCGAGTCGACATGCTCGATGCGGGTCGAGCGTGAACCTTCGTGCAAGGCTTCGAAAAACTCCTGAGGCAGGGCCAGGTGATTTTTCATCCAACGCTCGCATGCGGCATGAGCCAGGTTCAGGTGCAGCCAGAGGAATTCATCGGCGTCTTGCGGGTGTTGCAGGCTTTGCAGGGCCTGGGCCGAATCGATCTCCCGGCCACGTTCGCCAGGTCGAAAACGAAACCCGTAAAGCAGGCCGAACAGGTCCGGATCGCGATGGCTTTGGTCGATGCTGTGGTTCATGAAGTCTCGCTGGCGGGAAGTGCCTGTCGCAGCGGCCACAGGTTCACTTGTAGGCATCATCGCAAGCTTTCTTGAAAGTTTTGTGACGATTCCATGGGCACCGCCCAACTGGCCCTACCGGTGGTCGCCAAGGCTCAAGCGTGCCCCAGACAGGCCGATGGCTTGTACATATCCCCCCGTATTCGGGTTGCGACGCGGTGTGTTGCGGACATGGAGGTCGGGACATCGTTCCTGTTCTTTTCGCTGCTTAGAGATTGCTCCCCATGTTTTTACAGAAATCCCTCAGAGCCCAGATCCTTGCCCTGTTGAGCGGCAGCCTGTTGGCGATGTTGCTGATCGCCCTGGCGTCCTTTCATTTCCTTTCCAACGGTGTCCAGAACTATCACAACTTGATCGAGGGTCCGTTGCGTGCCTCGCAGTTGATCGATGAGGCCAACCTGCAGTTCAAGGTGCAGGTGCAGGAATGGAAAAACGTCCTGCTGCGCGGCAAGCAACCGGCGGATCTGGATAAATACTGGAAGCAGTTCGAGGAGCGTCAGCGTGATGTCCAAGGCATCCTCGGCGAATTGATCGGGCGTGCTGGTGTGCCGGCACCCGTCAAGACGCGTATCGAGGCCCTGCGCGATGAGCATCGTCAGTTGGGCGCGGCTTACCAAAAGGGCCGTGATGCCTTTGTCGCCTCCGGTGGCGATCCAGCGGCGGGCGATGCGGCGGTCAAGGGCGTGGACCGTGCGGCCAGTGAGCAAATGAGTGCGCTGGTGGTGGAGCTGCGCAAGCTGGGCACCGAGCAATCGATGCTGATCAGCGCCGGTGCCGATCGCACGATCATGCTCGGCACGGTGATCATGCTGGTGTCGGGCATGTTGATTGGGTTGTTCAGCCTGTGGTTGGTCAATCGCAACCTGGTTCAACCGATCCGTAACCTGATCGAATACGTGACCCGACTCAGTCATGGGCGTTTCGCCGAACGTGTGACGAGCAACCGTCAGGACGAACTGGGCAATCTGGCGGTAGCGGCCAACACACTGCGTGATTTCCTTGCCGAAACCTTTACCCGCCTGCAACGCAGTGCCACGGAACTGGACAGTGCCAGCGGTGAGCTCAATGCCATCGCCAGCCTGATGAGCCAGGGCACCAGCGAGCAATTCGAACGCACCGATCAGGTGGCGACGGCGATGAACGAAATGTCCGCCACGGCCCAGGAAGTGGCCCGCCATGCCGCCGACGCGGCGCGGGCGGCCGATGATGCCGATCAATCGGCGCAACAGGGCGAGCAGGTCATGCAAGGGACCATTCGCACTATTACCCAAATGCGCGGTGAGATCGCCAACACGGCTACGGTCATCCGTCAGTTGGAAACCGACAGCGGGCGCATCGGCAAGGTGCTGGAGGTGATCCGCGGGATTGCCGAGCAGACCAACCTGCTGGCCCTCAACGCTGCCATTGAAGCGGCGCGGGCCGGGGAGGCGGGACGCGGTTTCGCGGTGGTTGCCGATGAGGTGCGTAGCCTGGCCCAGCGCACTGCGTCGTCGATCATCGAGATCAACCAGATCATCCAGACTGTACAAACCGGTGCGGTGGACGCGGCCCACGCCATTGAGAGTGGACAGTCCCGCAGCGAAGAAAGCGTGGAGCAAGTGACCCAGGCCGGTGCGATGCTCGAGCGCATCACCCAGGCAGTCGAAGCCATTCGCGACATGAACCGCCAGATCGCCACCGCTGCCGAGGAGCAGACTTCCGTGGCCGAAGACATTTCGCGCAACCTGACTGAAATCACCTGCATAGCCAGCACTAACCTGGACAATGTGCAACGCACCGAAGCCGCCAGTCGGGATCTGCATGGCTTGTCGGGGCAGTTGAATGAAGTGACGGCACGGTTGAGTGCCTGACGGTAGTTCGCGTTAGTTATCGATAAACGCAAAAGAGCCGCGCAACCCCAAGGTTACGCGGCTCTTTTCTACTGATGGATCAAGTGTCTTGCTTGTTGCTCAAGACCTTGCCGGTCGTGGCATCAAAGTCCACGTCGAATTCTTTACCGTCGGCGGTTTTCAATTCGACTTCATACTCATAACCGTTGAAATGATTGTCCAGGTCGGTGTCGGTGATGGTCGCGCCCGGGTGCAACTTCAGGGCTTCTTCGTTCATCGATTCAAGGGACTTGATCTTGCCTTCCTTGACCAGTTGTGGGATCTGGTCGATGCGTACATCGGCCTGGGCCAGGCCCGCGGTGAGGGTCAGGGCGGCAGCGGTGAACAGGGCAGTCAAAGTTTTCATAAGTTCTTTCCTTGGTGTCATTAAGGGGGGAGTCGTTTAAGTGGTGCCAGATTATCTGTGGCAACTTAATTCACCCTTAATTCGAAAAAACTTCTGAAGTGCCGAGTGGGGGCCTATGGGGCAAAGTCCTCCCCCATAGGCGTGTTCGGGTTCAGTAGCCGTTCTTTTCCAGTAACTGCGCGACGCTGCCAGTCTCGGGGCGCTTGAAGTAGTTGAGCAGTTCACTGGCGCGGTTGGTGAAGATGCCATCGACGCCGGCATCCATCACTTTCTTGAAGTCCACCGCTTCATCCACGGTGTAGACATGCACCAGCAGACCCTGGTCATGGGTGTACTGGTTCATCCACGGTTGCACCAGGTCCGAGTAACTCTGGCTACCGCCGTGGGTCAAGGCGGCGGACGGTCCGGTGCCTATCGCACCCTGAGCCTTGGCGTACTGGACCCACTTTTCGAATTCGGCCTTGTCCTTGGGTTCCTGCTTGGCGTAATAGACCGCCTTGTCCGTTTCACCGGATTGGGCAAAAGGCACCTTGGACTTGGGCTCGATGTTGCCTTCGCCCACCCACAACAGCAGGATCTTCGGCACTTTCGGCATCTCTTTGTGCAGCAGTTCGAGGCTGCTCTTTTCAAAGGTCTGCAAGACCACCTTGCCCTTGCCCTGGCCGACCCCGGTGGCGCGTTTGGCCAGTTTCGACCCGGCTGGGCTCAGCCAGCCGCGGTCCTGCAATTTGTCCTTCAGATCACGTTCGATGCCGGGGAACAGCTTCGGCTCCTTGGTCTCGATGTACAGCCCTGGTTTGTGCAGCGGGTTGCCCTCGGCGATGTCGATCACTTCATCCAGGGTGAGGATTTTCAGGCCGGCGAATGAAGGGCGGGCACGGTCCGGGTAGGCGGTGTTGAACCAGCTGCCGGCATCGAGAGTCTTGAGTTCCGCCATGGTGAACTGGTTGGCGGTGCTGTCCTTGCGTTCGGGAAACTTGGCCGCGACATCCGTGGTGCGCAGCAGGCTGTCGTCATGCAGGACGAACAACACACCGTCCTTGCTGCGTTGCAGGTCCAGTTCCAGATAGTCGGCGCCCAGGTCTCGGGCCAGTTTGTAGGCCGCGGCAGTGGATTCCGGCGCGTCGAACGAAGCGCCACGGTGGGCGATGACCGCCGGGTGCGGAATGCCCTGGAGGGCTGCCAGCGCCTTGGGTGACGAGGCCTCGGAGGCTTGTGTCTGGCCGAAGCCGAGCAACAGGCTCAGCACCAAGGCGCTGCGGGTAAAAGTGACAGGCATGCTCGAAATCCTTTCGTGGGTGTGTGCAAAAACCTATCTTTTAGCAACTGAACGCTGTCGGCGCTATCGCCATACCGACATAAACGTGTGCAAAGCAGAATTTTCCCACGCATTTCCAGGATGCTTTGCAGTACCCTTGGCAGCACCAGTTTCCCCGGCAGAGGGAAACCCGAAACCATCGTTCACTTGCCCTGCGTGTAAACCATCGATCAGACGTCCCGAGGGACGCATCCATGAGGTTTACCATGCGCACCACTTCGACATTCATCTGCCAGGCCGCCGACCAGCTCAAGGGGTTTGTCGGTCTGAACCGCAAGACCGGCCACTACATCGTACGTTTCAGCGAAGACGCCTTTGGCATGGACGTGGCCGACGACGGCATCATTCCCGCCAGCGAGTTTGTCTGGGCTGAGGTGGCAGACGGCACCATGGCCCTCAAGCGCGAGCGCATCCAGTTGTTGCTGGACCAGCACATCGACGACCGCATCAACCTCACCGAACCTTTACGGGTGTACATGGCCCGCAGCGACCTGCCGGAAATCGTGGCGGTGCGGCAGTTGGTGACAGGCTGAAGCCGGGATCTCGAGTTGAACAAGGAACACTGTGGGAGCAAGCTCAGCTCCCACAGTGGATTTGTGGTGAAGGAAGGCTCTGTGAACACCCGAGATTCAGTGTGGGAGTGGGCTTGCTCGCGAAGACGGTGGAACATTCAGCACCGATTCAAGCATCAGGTTTGGCGTTGGAACGCATAATCGCGTTCAACCTTGCACACCCGCGTGTGGCAGTAGGCATACCAGGTGGAGCGGCCACGCTCGCGGATCGCGCTATGCTCGGGATGCTGCTTCCAGGCCAGGATCGCCGCTTCGCTGCTCCAGTAGGACACGGTGATGCCCAAGCCATCTTCACCGCGGGCCGATTCGACGCCGAGAAACCCTGGCTGCTCTCGAGCCAAGGCCAACATGCGCTCGGCGGCTTCGGCGTAGCCTTGGTCACCCTCGGTGCGCAGGGAGGTGAAGATCACCGCATAGTAATGGGCACTCATCGTGTTGCCCTGGCGCATGCTTCGACAAACGCGTTGACCAGCGGTGGCATGCGCCCCTCCAGCGCAGCACGCTCAGGTTGGAATAGCGTCGCGACAAAGAATGGATGATCGCGCAGCTCTACCGCCCGCAGGTCGCCAGCCGAATCCCGGGCCACGGCGTGCAGACGCTGGCTCAGCAAGTCTTTTTCAAAATCCGGATTGACCCCAAAACGGCAATGATAGCCCTCGAAAATCGTCTGGCGACCATAGGCCCTGGCGATCAGGGAACCCACTTCGAGCTGGAGGCTGTCGATGGTTTCGACCAAGGCGCAGCTCAGCGGCGTCAACAGGGCCCGCTCAGCCTCGGGAGCGGTTTCGCCATGGGCGGCATCGGCCCAGCCCATCACGTTACGGGCGTATTCCAGCAAGGCATGCTGAAAGCCGCCGCAGGTGCCCAGGAAAGGGCGACGCTGTTCCCGAGCAAAACGAATCGCGTGCAAGGCGCCGCCTTCGCTTCGGTAAGGACTGCCGGGCACGCACCAGACGCCATCGAAGTCATCCAGAACGTTGTTGTCGGCGATGGCGTCGGTTGCCAACCACTGGCAGCTACTCTCTTGTCCGGTTTGCCTGGCGATGAGCTCAAGGGCGCGGGGGATCGCCCGATGGGCCGTTATCTGTGGGTCATAGTCGCCGACCAGAGCGATGTGTAAAGAACGCTGGTTTTCCATGGGATGTTCGCCGCTTGTTGATTGCTGGTCGCCACTATAGATTGGCGTTCACGCAATCAATATTGGCGTTTATCCAAGTGTTCAATGCATCGACGCACTATCGTCTGGACTACCCGGATCTGTCCCTGATCCTCGCGCTGGTCCGTGGTGGCTCACTGGCTCGGGCTGCGCGACTGCTGCAAGTGGATGTGTCCACGGTATTCCGCTCGGTACGCCGACTCGAGGCGGCCCTGGGCCAACCCTTGTTCGAAAAAAGTCGTTCTGGATACCTGCCCACGAGCCTGGCCCAAGCATTGGCTGAGCAGGCCGAGCGCGCGGAGCAGGCTTTGGAGGCAGCGCGGATCGGTGTGGAGCAGGGGGGCGAGGTCGTCAGCGGCACGGTACGACTGACGTGCACCGACTCGGTCCTGCAAGCATTGCTGCTGCCGGCGTTGGCGAGGTTCATGCCCGACTACCCGGCATTGACCCTTGAGCTGAGCACCTCGAACGACTTCGCCAACCTGAGCCGCCGTGATGCCGACATTGCGTTGCGTTTGACCCGTACGCCGCCGGAACACCTGGTTGGGCGAAATCTGGGGCGCGTGACTTACCGGGTATGTGTCGGCGCCACGTACCTGCGCTCGGCGAGTCCGGATGATTTGGCCTCCATGACCTGGATCGCGCCGGACGACTTCCTTCCCGATCACCCCACCGTGGCCTGGCGCCGCCAATCGCTACCCGGCGTGGTGCCTGCTTATCGCTGCAACAGCATGCTTTCGGTCACCGAGCTGGTGCGAGCCGGCTTGGGCGTTGCGGCGCTGCCGGACTTTCTGATCGATGAACGCCAGGGCCTGAGGCCCCTTGGCGAACCGCTGGAGGGGTATGACACGGCCCTGTGGCTCCTGACTCGTCCGGACTGCCGGGCCTTGCGTTCGGTGGTGACCTTGTTCGATGAGCTGGGGCGCAATCTGCGCTGGCGCTGACTTTCAACGGGGCAGGGTGCGCATGACTCTGGATGACGGTCCCCCAACGGTTATAGTGCGTTGAGCACCAGCCCTTGGCAGAGAACATCACGATGACGAAGTCTTCCCAACCCACCCCCCCCGCGCCCGTTGACCACTTGCGTTTTCATCGCCCTCACGCTCATCTGGCGCCGACCTTTGGCAATGATCGCTTTGCGTTGAGAGCGGAGGCGTTCGCGCGTTTTTTCGGGACTCCGATGTTCCTCGGCGCGCAAACCTTGATCGTGCTGATATGGGTCAGCCTGAACCTGTTGGGCGTCGTTCATTTCGATGCTTACCCGTTCATCTTGCTGAACCTGGCATTCAGCCTGCAGTCGGCCTATGCCGCGCCGCTGATTTTGCTGGCGCAGACCCGCCAGGCAGCTCGGGACAAAGCCCAGGCGGAAGCCGATGCGCAACATCGCGAAGCCTTGGCCATCGCCAACAGCGAGCGCCAGGCCCAGGCCGCGCAGAATACGGCGCAGTTGCTCGAATTGTTGGAACAGAACACCCGCCTGACGGAAATGACCAAGGCATTGACCGAGCGTATCGACAGCTTGACTACCGAACTGCATCAGAAGGTCATGCACAACCCATCGATGCAGTAGTCCTCCATTGGCTGATCAGGCTTGGTAACGGCTCAGGAACATGTCGAGGGCCGACTCGATCACCTGGGTCTGCTCATCCAGGGTCAGGCTTGGTTGTCCCATCGAAACCTGCGGCCAAAAGGCGAACGTCTTGAGTAGCCCATGCATTTGTTGGGCGGCAAATGCCGGTTCCACGGGCTTCAAGCGGCCATCGGCCTGGGCCATGCGAATCCAGGCAGTCAAGCCTTCCTCACGTTGTCCCATGCGCGCAACCATGTCTTGGGCGCGCTCGGGGGAGTGGATAGTCGCGGCGATGGCGATGCGCGCCAGGTCGAGGAAGTTCTCGTCTGCGAGCATGTGCAGTTTGGCTTGCAGCAACGTTTGGAGCTGATCCCGTAGCGGCTTTTGCGGGCTGTAGGGCATGTCCTGTTCTGCGGTAATGCTGTTCCATAACCGATTCAGAATTTCGGCAAACAACTCTTCCTTGCTCGGGAAATGGTTGTACACCGTACGTTTCGATACGCCGGCTGTCGCTGCGATCTTGTCCATGCTGGTGATCTCGAAACCGCTGCTACGGAATTCAGCAATCGCGGCCTGGAGGATGGCTTCGCGTTTTCGCTCGGTAAGGCGCTGCGGTGCGGTCATGGGCAATTCGTCGGTTGAGATGATAGAAATTACACTCGGAAGTTTACTTGCTCTCGGGATTCATGCAATCTAGAAACTACACCGAGTGGTGTAGTTTTGAGTCAGACGGCTGAGCGTGCATGCAACGGCCATCCAGCGTCCCACAACGGCGAAGCGCAATTGCGACGACGTCCTTGGAGTTATCGCACCATGACCATTCCCTCTTTTTCCACCGACAGCCCGTCTGCCTTCCCTTCATCCCGGCAGGAACAGGGCAAGTATCGCAACCACGCCTTCACTCCTCGGGAAGGCTTTGGTACCACCCTACGCATCATCTGGAACATGATCTTCCACAAGCCGCGCACCACCCGGCCTGCGGGCGCCATCGAGGTTCAACCGTTGACGCGCGCCGCGCTGTTGGCCGCGCCTAACAACAGCGTCTGGCGCCTCGGCCATTCCACTGTTCTGCTCAAGCTGCGGGACAAATTCTGGCTGACTGACCCGGTTTTTTCCGAACGCGCCTCGCCCGTGCAATGGGTCGGCCCCAAGCGTTTTCATCAGCCGCCCATCAGCCTTGAAGAGCTGCCGCCGATCGAAGCAGTGATCCTTTCCCATGATCATTACGACCACCTCGATCATCAGGCCATCCTCAAGCTGGCGACCAAGACTCGCCACTTCCTGACGCCTCTTGGCGTGGGTGACACCCTGATCAAATGGGGCATCGACGCCGACAAGGTGCAGCAGTTGGACTGGTGGCAAGGTACCGAGGTGGACGGTATCGAGTTCATCGCTACGCCGTCCCAGCACTTTTCCGGACGCGGCCTGTTCGATAGCAACAGCACCTTGTGGGCCTCGTGGGTGATGATCGACGGCGCCAGCCGAATTTTCTTCAGCGGCGATACCGGCTATTTCGACGGTTTCAAACGCATCGGCGCGCAATACGGGCCCTTTGACCTGACGCTGATGGAAACCGGCGCCTACAACGTCGATTGGCCCCATGTGCACATGCAACCGGAGCAGACACTGCAGGCTCATATCGATCTCAAGGGCCGTTGGTTGCTGCCGATCCACAACGGCACGTTCGACCTGGCGATGCATGCCTGGTACGAACCCTTCGACCGCATCCTGGCCCTGGCCTGGGAGCGCAACGTCTGCATCACCACGCCGCAAATGGGCGAGGCATTCACCCTGACGCAGCCGCAACGTGGCCGGGCCTGGTGGCTGGACGTGGAGCCCTCGGCGTATCAGGACCAGGCAGGCATCGCGTAGCGCACGCGGAGCCTGCGCTATTCAATCATTGCGTAATCGGGTCGCCCCATGGGATCCGGCGTCGCGCCCTTGATATTCATGCCGCGACCCGGTGCGAAGCCGGGGAAGAACACCAGGCCCTCGGCTTCCAGGCGAAACGCCAGGGCCAGGCGAGTCACATCGAGCAACTCGCCGCCGGCCTCGAAGCGGCGGATGGCCTGGACCGAGACACCGGATTGGCGGGACAGCTCCTCGACACTCCAGCCCAGCATAGCTCGGGCCTGTGCACTGTGGGCGGGGGTGAATTGATAGACAGCGATGCGTTCCAGAGTGGTTTTGATTGCGAGAGAGGCCATGGGAGTTCTCCAAAGCTGTGGATTCAAAAATACTGTGTTTTTGTACAGTTGTTTTGAGCCCGGATCAATCTCATTTTTTTGATCGGTGACCAGTGGTCTTTTCTAACCAGGCACTCGGGGCGTGGCCCAGGACCCGACGGAACATGGTGGAGAACGCAGCGGGGCTGTCGTAGCCCAGATCAAGGGCTATTCGCGTCACTGCATCACCTTCGGCCAGGCGGGCCAACGCCGCCATGACACACGCTTGCTGCCGCCACTGGCTGAAACTCAGCGTGGTTTGCCGGCTGAACAGACGATTGAACGACCGTAGGCTGATATGCAATTGCGCCGCCCATTCCACGGGCGAGACATGGGCATCGGGATGCTTGAGGAACGCTTGGCACAGGCCGAGCAGGCGTGAATCCTTGGGCAGTGGAAGGTGCAGCGGCAGATGTGCGCTGCGCAGCAGTTCGTGCAGCAACAGATTGATCAGCGCACCGTCCCGCCCAGCCTCGTCGTAATCAGGCGCAAGCTCCACGGCTTCCAACAGCAGCTGGCGCATCAGGGGCGACACATTGATGACCTGGCAGCGGGCATCCATGGCCGTCACCGCCGCCGGCTCGATGTACAGACTGCGGGTGCTGACGCCCAGCATCAGCACTTCATGGGCCACCTCTGGCGGAATCCACACCGCCCGTTGCGGCGGCACCACCCAATTGCCGTCCTCGGTGCTGACCTGCATCACGCCAGTGGCGCCATACAGTAACTGGGCCCGGCGATGGTGGTGCAGCGGCAACAAATGTCCGTGGGGATAATCGGTGCCAATGGCGACGACAACCCTGGGTGTCGCATCCAATAAATCGATCGAGGTGTTGCGCATCGATGAGCCATTCGTGATTGGCGTAAATGCGAACATTATTGGCTGGTTTGCTACAGCAGGCCAGGCTTCGCTTACCTATCGTGGGCGCCTCCCTTTTCATGGATTCGCCTCGATGTTCTATGTATTGCTCGCGTGCTTCGGTTGCCTGAGTGGCGTGACGGCGGTGCTGTTTGGTTTCGGTGGTGGCTTCGTCGTGGTGCCCTTGATGTATCGCATGCTTACAGCTAGCCACGGTGTTGACGACCCCATCGGCCAATCGGCGATGCACATTGCTGTGGCCACCTCCACCTGCGTGATGGTGGTCAACGGGCTGATCGCCACCGCAAAGCATCACCGCGCCGGTAACCTCCTTCGCCGCTACCTTTGGCCGTTGGCCGGCTATATCGGCCTGGGCGCAGTCGTTGGAGCCGTGGCAGCGATTTGGGCGAGCGGCGAAGTGATTCGCTATGGTTTCATCGTTTATCTGGGAATCACGATTCTGGACTGCCTGTTCAGACGCGGTTTTCTTACACACTCTGACGCTGTAGCCCCACGTCCATTGGGCAGGGCAGAAGTATGGGGAGGTGGAGTCGTCATCGGCGCCATTGCTACGTTTTTGGGCGTAGGAGGTAGCGTCATGACTGTGCCGTTGCTGCGTCGTCGTGGGCTGAGTATGTCCCAGGCAACATCTATGGCGAACCCATTGAGTTTGCCGGTCGCGGTGGTCGGAACGCTGACTTACATGGCCATGGCGGGGATTACCAGGGATTTGGGGCCCTGGTTTGTCGGGTATCTGGATTTGCAGGCGTTCGCGGTTTTGACGATAGGATCGTTAGTGGGGATTCGCTTTGCTACGCCTTGGATCGGGCGCATACCGGATCGACTTCACGCTTGGGTCTATCTCGGGTTGCTAGTGGTCGTGATGCTGGGCATATCGGTACAGTAACTCGCTACGCGGCGTTGTTTGAAATCCCATGATAAGGAGTGAAATATCGATTCCGGAGTTCAGATTCGCCATACTCCGCGCCACTCTTTTCCCAAGCGAGCACTCGCTTCTTTCCAGGAAGATTCCATGTTCAAAGGACTGTTACTCCTCGCATCCAGCGCCACGTGCCTGCTCGCGCTCTGTTCGACAGCCAGTGCCGAAGGAAGCAGCCGCGTCTTTACCGGAACCTTGGGCAAGATGCCGATTGTGCTGGGACTCAACACCGCTCAAGAGGACGAAGTCATCGGTCGCTATTTCTATGAGAAATACCATCGTGACTTGGGGTTGAGCGGTTCGCTGCAAGAAAAGACCCTGACGCTGGTCGAGGGCGGTACCCGTTACGACGACGGCCAATCACTGCCAACCCTGACGTTAAAAAAAACGGCCAACGGCTGGCAGGGTGAATGGAAAAGCCCCAAGGGCAAAGTTCTGCCCGTGCAGGTGACCGAAGCCAGGCTCCCGGCTCCTGGGGCCGATCTTCCCCCCGTTATCGCCGAGCTGCAAAAAAGTGACCCTTATGAGTATCTCCGTCTGCAAGGCTTGAAACTCAAACCGGGCAAGAAAGAATCTTTCATGGGCCATGACTTGCAATGGTGGACGGAGCCACAATCCGGTATTTCCATGTTCAGCGTCGAGTCCGGCTACTCGAAAGATGAGCTGCAGCGGGTCAATCGGCAATTGTTGGGGCGCCTCTGGACCGAAGTCATCAGCTACTACGGTTGTTTGTTGCAGGGGGCCGATAATGCCGAGTTCGACCAAGGCGTCGCGCCCAAATACCTATCGCCCGATGTGATCAGCCTGAACATTTCCACCAGCTATTACTGCGGCGGCGTCCACCCGGATTTTGGCAATTCGCCGCTCACGCTCGACGCGCACACCGGCCACACTCTGTCGCTGGAAGACGTGCTCTGGGTTGGCACAGACAAGCCACCGCTGCACGCCGGCCACGACGACGCGGGTGATGCCCCTTTGACCGATGAAGAGAGCAGGGCGCGATACACTTACCAACGCGAAGTATTCGCGCCATGGCTGATCAGGCAATTCACCACGCTGTACCCCGACGAGATGCTGAAACCAACGGATGAGGACAGCTGCGACTACACCGATGAGGGCGTCTGGGGCTATTCCAATTGGTACTTCACCGAAAAAGGTTTGTACCTGGGACCGTTCTTCGCCCGCGCGCAACGCGTCTGTGATGACCCAGGCTGGTCGGTGCTGCCGTATGCTGTCGTAAAACAACACCCCGGTGCGGTCAAACTTCAATTGCCCCAGGATGAGTGACTAGCCCTCAGCCAACCCCGGCGCTTCTCGAATAATGAAGTGATCCAGGTTCTCGATGTTGGCGCTGAACACCCCGAATGTCTGTTCGGGGTTTTTCTTGCTCGGCACCTGTTTCAACTCCGGCGTCACGCCATAAAAGAAGCAATACAACGGCGCATTACTGTCGACAGCATGCTTGATCTCTTCCAGAAACGCTTTGCGCTTGCGGTAGTTGTCGATCAGCTTCTTGCTCAGGTAAACGTTGACCGAGTAAGGCTTCTTCTTCGCCTCGTCCGGTTGCTTGAACCAGACCTTGGCTTCGAAGTCGATGCGAAAGCTCTGGGTGTAATCCTTGATCTCCTTGATCTTGCCCCAGTAAATCAATCCCTTGTTGTCCAGCAGGTAATCGATCTTCTTGAAGAACGAGGCATAGGGCGCCGTGTGCTCGCCAATCTTCAGCGGCATGCGCTTGAGCAGGTCCTTGTTATCGAAGTTCGAGATGAAACACTCCACTGGATGGGCGAAGACGCTGGTCTTGTCGGGTGTCGAATCATGGGCGGAACGAGTGTCATCACCGTGGGACGATAGATTGGGCGACGTAGGCTGATTCGCTTCGACGTCCTTCAACTGATTGAGCGGTTTACGCACGTACTGACGCCGAGTCAGCAACAGCTCCGACGGAAAATGTTCCTCACGGTCGTCATCCGATTCCGCTTCGCCACTCTCCGCACCCAACCCCGGCGTTTTCGGACTGACATAAGGGCAGCCCTCGATATGCTGGGTCGTTGGCTGATTCTTGAAATGCGGCGTGCGGATGTAATTGACGTTCTTGGCGTTGAATGTCGTTAGCCGATTGTCCTCATCAAACGCCGCCCGACAGGCGTCGTTGGGGCACTGAAAGCGCTCCTTGGCCGAATCGAATGCCATGGTCTCGTCGAAATTCAGATCCCGAACGTCATAGATCGAAAGCTTGGCATCGAGGCTGAGGCAGTAGGCGGTGTCGAATTTCATCGGGGCTCGGGTCCGTGAGAGGAAGTGTATTAATACCGAAGGGCGCGGCGGGCTGCACCCCTTGTTTGAATCCACCACAAACCCTGTGGGAGCGAGCCTGCTCGCGATTCCCAATGACACAACACAACCATCAGCCTGGCCCCGACTGGTGGCGAGGGAGCTTGCTCCCGCTGGGCCCTGAGATAACCCACAAGTCACCCATATCGAATAATCTCGACCCAATAAAAAGCCCCGATCGGATCGGGGCTTTTATTTACGTTTCGACGCAGGTAACCATCGTCAAATCGTTATGAGCTCAGGTATCAATCCCAGCTCAAAGCCCCACCCGTCTGATACTCAATCACCCGAGTCTCAAAGAAGTTCTTCTCTTTCTTCAAGTCCATGATCTCGCTCATCCAAGGGAACGGGTTAGTCGTCCCTGGGTACTCTTCCTTCAGACCAATCTGCGACAGGCGACGGTTAGCGATGAACTTCAGATAGTCTTCCATCATCGCCGCGTTCATGCCCAGCACGCCGCGAGGCATGGTGTCGCGGGCGTATTCGATCTCCAGTTGAGTCCCTTGCAGGATCATCTGGGTCGCTTCTTCCTTCATCTCGGCATCCCACAAGTGCGGGTTTTCGATTTTGATCTGGTTGATCACGTCGATGCCGAAGTTCAGGTGCATGGATTCGTCGCGCAGGATGTATTGGAACTGCTCGGCGACGCCGGTCATTTTGTTGCGGCGGCCCATGGACAGGATCTGGGTGAAGCCGCAGTAGAAGAAGATGCCTTCCAGGACGCAGTAGTAGGCGATCAGGTTGCGCAGCAGTTCTTTGTCGGTTTCCGGGGTGCCGGTTTCGAACTTCGGATCGGAGATCGAACGGGTGTATTTCAGGCCCCAGGCGGCTTTTTTCGCGACCGATGGGATCTCGTGGTACATGTTGAAGATCTCGCCTTCATCCATGGCCAGCGATTCGATGCAGTACTGGTAGGCGTGGGTGTGGATCGCCTCTTCGAAAGCCTGGCGCAGGATGTACTGGCGGCATTCCGGGTTGGTGATCAGGCGGTACACGGCCAGGACCAGGTTGTTGGCAACCAGGGAGTCGGCGGTGGAGAAGAAGCCCAGGTTGCGCATCACGATGCGGCGCTCGTCGTCGGTCAGGCCTTCCGGGTTTTTCCAGAGGGCGATGTCGGCGGTCATGTTGACTTCTTGCGGCATCCAGTGGTTTGCGCAGCCGTCCAGGTACTTCTGCCAGGCCCAGTCGTATTTGAACGGCACGAGCTGGTTGAGGTCGGCGCGGCAGTTGATCATGCGTTTTTCATCGACGGCGACACGGGCGGAGGCGCCTTCGAGTTCAGCGAGGCCTTCGGCGACGTCGAGTTTGTCGAGGGCGGCCTTGGCGCGAATGATCGCGGCCGAGTCGCTGGCCGTCACGGCCCGGGCTTCGAGGGCGGCGGCACCGCCGGCGCTGTCGAGGCGGTCCATGTTGGCTTCAGAAGCGTGGCCGGCGTTGGCGCCTTTGACAGCGACTTCGCCGTCTTCTTTGTCGAATTCGTCCCAGCTCAGCATGACGTGTCGTCTCCTGCGTGAGGGCCAGATGCCCGATGAAGGCCTACTGGCCGCGGTGGATCTTGAAAAATCGTTTGTTGCAGCAGCTGACGCAGGCAATAAACAGAAAAATGTACGGGTCATTCTGAAGCGGCGGTGAACGCAAGGAGGTGAATTGGTCCTGGCGTGGGCTTCAGGCTGGCTTGATTCCCTGTAAGGGAATATTGCAGGCCCGTTTGAGGCGGCATTATAAGGACTTTTTTGCCTACGTGCTGCGGCGAAATGGCTCACAGAAGGGACAGCGAAGGGCATACCCGCTTGGGAGCGAGTGTTTACAAGGCTTTGGCCGCCGAAGATTTTTTTTGCATGGATCGGATGGCGGTTTTTTTTGATCAAAAAACGAGCGTTTTTTGCGGTTTTACACTACATGTTGTGTTTGTGGAGGGTTTTCGGCGGTTGCAGACACAACCAGGCCCGATCGAAATCGGGCCATGGAAAATGCCAGTAATGATCAATCGGTATGGGCGGAACCGGTGTGATCGCTGCCATCTGAGGCGACAGTGGTTGGTGTCGTGGTGGTGTAGTCGTCAGTCGCGATGATGGCGGAATCCGCCACGTCGTACCGACTGATCGCGGCGGCTGAACCGGTGCGATCGAACCCGTCGGCAGCGAAGGTGTTGGTGGCCAGTACGGATAGGGTCAAGGCGAGGATCAGTGGGGCTTTCATGGTGGTTGCTCCTGATTCGTTCAAAGATTGATCAGCCGTTGGAGCAACCGTTGCCCATGACGCTGTAGCGCAGGATGTGGCGCTGGCCCTTGGAGTCGTCGTATTCCATTTTCGCCGGGACCACTTCGCAGACATTGGGGATTTCGCTCATGGAGATGACTTTGGCGATGTCCAGGTGGGTGGAGTAGGTGTACTCCTCAATGGCCGGTTTTTGCTGTGCGACGTCGGTCGGGGCCTCGTCTGCCATCGCGGTGGCGCAAAGGCTGCCGAGGACCAGAACCCATAAAGCTTTCATCTAATTCACCTTTCTTGAGGTCGAGTGGGGTCACGCAACCTTTTTGGGGTTGCGTGTGGAGCAAGTTTTGGAAGTTGGATTAACGGCCTTCGTGGGGGCTGTGTTGCGTTAATCGTGTTTGCCGGTTGGCGAGATGGATTTTAGGGGGAGGGGGTGATCGCAAAAAGACCGGGTTTTGATAAACACTGTTGGTTGATCTGGTAATAATCGCTGCAGGTGGCGGGTGTTGTCTGTTGCATCTATGTTGGATTTGCCGCCGCCATCGCGAGCAGGCTCGCTCCCACACAGGAAAACCCCCGCAGGCAGAGCCTTGCACGTTAGTACCGACATTTTGTAGGGACTTGTTACTACCATCGTCGAATGGTTCTATAGGCCCGCCCCGGGCTACAACGGGACCATACAAAAACAACTATGTCTCCGAGGTAAGAAAGATGAGTGCGGCTTCTGTGTATCCCGTTCGCCCCGAGGTTGCGGCTAATACGCTGACTGACGAGGCGACCTACAAGGCTATGTACCAGCAGTCGGTCGTCAACCCGGACGGCTTCTGGCGTGAGCAGGCCAAGCGCCTCGATTGGATCAAGCCTTTCACCACGGTGAAGCAGACGTCCTTCGATGATCACCATGTCGACATCAAGTGGTTCGCCGACGGCACCTTGAACGTTTCCTACAACTGCCTCGACCGTCATCTGGCCGAGCGCGGTGATCAGGTTGCGATTATCTGGGAGGGCGATGACCCGTCCGAGAGCCGCAACATTACCTATCGCGAGCTGCATGAAGAAGTCTGCAAGTTCGCCAACGCTTTGCGTGGCCAGGACGTGCATCGCGGCGACGTGGTGACGATCTACATGCCGATGATCCCTGAAGCCGTGGTCGCCATGCTGGCCTGTGCCCGGATTGGTGCGATCCACTCGGTGGTGTTCGGCGGTTTCTCGCCTGAAGCGCTGGCCGGCCGGATCATCGACTGCAAATCCAAAGTAGTCATCACTGCCGACGAAGGTATTCGCGCCGGCAAGAAGATTCCACTCAAGGCCAACGTCGATGACGCATTGACCAACCCGGAAACCAGCAGCATCCAGAAAGTCATTGTGTGCAAGCGCACCGCTGGCAACATCAAGTGGAACCAGCACCGCGACATCTGGTACGAAGACCTGATGAAAGTGGCCGGCACCGTTTGCGCGCCGAAGGAAATGGGCGCTGAAGAAGCGCTGTTCATCCTCTACACCTCCGGTTCCACCGGAAAGCCCAAGGGGGTGCAGCACACCACGGCCGGCTATTTGCTGTACGCGGCGCTGACCCATGAGCGAGTGTTCGACTACAAGCCGGGCGAAGTCTACTGGTGCACCGCCGACGTCGGTTGGGTCACCGGCCACAGCTATATCGTCTACGGCCCGCTGGCCAATGGCGCGACCACGCTGCTGTTCGAAGGCGTGCCGAACTACCCGGATATCACTCGGGTGGCCAAGGTCGTCGACAAGCATAAGGTCAGCATCCTCTACACCGCGCCGACCGCCATCCGCGCGATGATGGCCTCGGGCACCGCCGCTGTCGAAGGCGCCGATGGCAGCAGCCTGCGCCTGTTGGGCTCAGTGGGCGAGCCGATCAATCCGGAAGCCTGGGACTGGTACTACAAGAATGTCGGCAAGGAACGTTGCCCGATCGTCGACACCTGGTGGCAGACCGAAACCGGTGGCGTGCTGATCAGCCCACTGCCGGGCGCCACGGCGTTGAAACCAGGCTCGGCCACGCGTCCGTTCTTCGGTGTGGTGCCGGCGCTGGTGGACAACCTCGGCAACCTGATCGAAGGCCCGGCCGAAGGCAACCTGGTCATCCTCGATTCGTGGCCAGGCCAGGCACGTACGCTGTACGGCGACCACGACCGTTTTGTCGACACCTACTTCAAGACCTTCAGCGGCATGTACTTTACCGGTGACGGTGCGCGTCGCGACGAGGACGGCTACTACTGGATCACCGGTCGGGTGGATGACGTGCTCAACGTGTCCGGTCACCGCATGGGTACCGCCGAGATCGAAAGCGCCATGGTCGCCCACCCGAAAGTCGCCGAAGCGGCGGTGGTGGGTGTGCCGCACGACATCAAGGGGCAGGGGATCTATGTCTACGTGACCCTCAATGCTGGCGAGGAAACCAGCGAAGCCCTGCGCCTGGAGCTGAAGAACTGGGTGCGCAAGGAGATCGGTCCGATTGCTTCGCCGGACGTTATCCAGTGGGCCCCGGGCCTGCCGAAAACCCGTTCCGGCAAGATCATGCGCCGCATCCTGCGCAAGATCGCCACGGCGGAGTACGACGGCTTGGGTGATATTTCCACCCTGGCCGATCCGGGCGTGGTGGCGCATCTGATCGAGACGCACAAGACCATGAACGTGGCCTGACGGTCGCCAGTAACACCGAAAAGCCCCGCCCGGTATTTGCCGGGTGGGGCTTTTTTATGGTCGCTAGCGCTAGGAGGGCTTGAAGTGTGGTGCCTTTGTGGCGAGGGAGCTTGCTCCCGCTCGGCTGCGCAGCAGTCGTAAACCGGCCAACGCGGTATGACTGAACGACCGCGCTGCCTGGCTTTGGGGCTGCTTCGAAGCCCAGCGGGAGCAAGCTCCCTCGCCACGGGGTCGGTGGATGAATAAATATCGGCGTTTAAAGTAAGAGCTGTCTGAACGTTACCGGTGTTTCGAAATGTGTAACCAAAGGCGCCACAACGGGGCGATGTGAAACGCCAAGCCCCGTCATAGGGCGGCTCCAGGCGTCTTGAAAAATAAGCCGACACGCTGTGCTTGCCGGATTAGAAGGGTTTGCGAATAATGGGCCCGCTATTTGCAGCATAGATCGGTTTCCCTTCTTTTGCTCTTGCATGAATTTGCGAGGCTGTCAATGAGCCTGAACCGCTTTCTCGGTGCTTCTGTAATTTGTTGTCGCATTGAAGAAATATCGGCTTCGGGCCTGTCGTTAGAATGCCGATCACTCGCTCGTCGTGGCTCGCGTTGAATAAACGTGAGCTTCCTAGGACGCAGCACCAAAGTTCGTTCCACCATTCGCATATTGGGCTGTTGCTCACTCTGCCGTTTTCGCCCTTTACCGATGGAGTTCCAAGATGAAGAAACTTGTGCTGCTTGGCGCCCTGGCACTGTCCGTGCTGTCCCTGCCTACCTTCGCTGATGAGAAGCCCCTGAAGATTGGTATCGAAGCGGCTTACCCTCCGTTCGCCTCGAAAGCTCCGGATGGCAGTATCGTCGGTTTCGACTACGACATCGGCAACGCGCTGTGCGAAGAGATGAAGGTCAAGTGCGTGTGGGTCGAGCAAGAGTTCGACGGTCTGATCCCGGCGCTCAAGGTGCGCAAGATCGATGCGATCCTGTCGTCCATGTCGATTACTGAAGACCGCAAGAAGTCCGTTGATTTCACCAACAAGTACTACAACACCCCGGCCCGTCTGGTGATGAAGGCTGGCACCCAGGTCGGCGACAACCTGGCCGAGCTCAAGGGCAAGAACATTGGCGTACAGCGCGGTTCGATCCACGAGCGTTTCGCCCGTGAAGTCCTGGCCCCGCTGGGTGCCGAGATCAAGCCGTACGGTTCGCAGAACGAGATCTACCTGGACGTGGCTGCCGGCCGTCTCGACGGTACCGTGGCAGACGCCACGCTGTTGGATGACGGTTTCCTGAAAACCGACGCCGGCAAAGGCTTTGCGTTCGTCGGCCCGGCCTTCACCGATGAGAAATACTTCGGCGACGGTATTGGAATCGCGGTTCGCAAGGGCGATGCGCTGAAAGACAAGATCAATGGCGCGATCACCGCCATCCGCGAGAACGGCAAATACAAGCAAATCCAGGACAAGTACTTCGCTTTCGACATCTACGGCAAGTAACGACGTCCCGCCACTCGTGCGAAATGGCGCAAGCAACAGGATCTCTGCGGTTTGCGCCATTTTTTCATCCTACTTTCGAGGACCTGAATCATGTTGAAAGGCTACGGGGCTGTCATCCTCGATGGCGCATGGTTGACGCTTCAGCTCGCCTTGTCGTCCATGGCCCTGGCCATCGTCCTGGGGCTGATCGGGGTCGCATTGCGCCTCTCGCCGGTGCGTTGGCTGGCGTGGCTGGGCGACCTGTATGCCACGGTCATTCGCGGTATTCCGGACCTGGTGCTGATCCTGCTGATTTTCTACGGTGGTCAGGACTTGCTCAATCGCTTGGCGCCGATGCTCGGCTATGACGACTACATCGACCTGAACCCGCTGGCGGCCGGTATCGGCACCCTGGGCTTCATCTTCGGTGCCTATCTGTCGGAAACCTTTCGCGGTGCATTCATGGCGATCCCCAAGGGCCAGGCCGAGGCGGGCATGGCGTACGGCATGAACGGGTTCCAGGTGTTCTTCCGGGTGCTGGTGCCGCAGATGATTCGCCTGGCGATCCCGGGCTTCACCAACAACTGGTTGGTATTGACCAAGGCCACCGCGCTGATTTCCGTGGTGGGCCTGCAAGACATGATGTTCAAGGCCAAGCAGGCGGCGGATGCCACTCGCGAGCCTTTCACCTTCTTCCTCGCAGTGGCGGCGATGTACCTGGTGATTACCAGTGTCTCGTTGCTGGCATTGCGTCACCTCGAGAAGCGCTACTCGGTAGGCGTAAGGGCGGCTGATCTATGATCTTCGACTACAACGTCATCTACGAAGCCTTGCCGCTGTACTTCAGTGGCCTGCTGACCACCTTGAAGCTGCTGGCGCTGTCGCTGTTCTTCGGCTTGCTGGCGGCGCTGCCCCTGGGGCTGATGCGCGTCTCGAAGCAGCCGCTCGTCAACATGACGGCGTGGCTCTACACCTACGTGATTCGCGGCACGCCGATGCTGGTGCAGCTGTTCCTGATCTATTACGGGTTGGCGCAGTTCGCGATCGTGCGTGAAAGCTTCCTCTGGCCGTGGCTGTCCAGCGCGACCTTCTGTGCATGCCTGGCGTTCGCGATCAACACCAGTGCCTACACCGCCGAAATCATCGCCGGCAGCCTGCGGGCCACGCCTAACGGTGAGATCGAAGCGGCCAAGGCCATGGGCATGTCGCGCTATAAGTTGTATCGCCGGATCTTGCTGCCGTCGGCCTTGCGTCGGGCGCTGCCGCAATACAGCAACGAAGTGATCATGATGTTGCAGACCACCAGCCTGGCGTCCATCGTGACCCTGATCGACATCACCGGTGCCGCGCGCACGGTGAATGCGCAGTACTACTTGCCGTTCGAGGCTTACATCACGGCCGGCGTTTTCTACCTGTGCCTGACCTTCATCCTGGTGCGCCTGTTCAAACTGGCCGAACGCCGCTGGCTGGGTTACCTGGCCCCGCGCAAGCACTGATAACGCATCGATCCGATCGACTGCTCAACGACTGACGTTTTGTGAGAACCGACCGCATGTACAAGCTTGAAGTCCAAGACCTGCATAAACGCTATGGCAGTCACGAAGTGCTCAAGGGCGTGTCCCTGAAAGCCGCCGCCGGCGATGTGATCAGCATCATCGGTTCCAGTGGTTCCGGCAAAAGTACCTTCCTGCGCTGTATCAACCTGCTTGAGCAACCCCACGCCGGCAAGATTCTGCTCAACAACGAAGAGCTGAAGCTGGTGGCCGGCAAGGACGGCGCCTTGAAGGCTGCGGACGCCAAGCAGTTGCAGCGCATGCGTTCGCGACTATCGATGGTGTTCCAGCATTTCAACCTGTGGTCCCACATGACCGCGCTGGAAAACATCATGGAAGCGCCGGTGCATGTGTTGGGCGTGGCCAAGGCCGAGGCTCGCGAAAAAGCTGAGTATTACCTGAACAAGGTTGGCGTGGCGCATCGCAAGGACGCTTACCCGGGCCATATGTCCGGTGGCGAACAGCAGCGCGTGGCGATTGCCCGTGCGCTGGCGGTGGAGCCAGAGGTGATGCTGTTCGATGAGCCGACCTCGGCCCTCGACCCGGAACTGGTGGGCGACGTGCTCAAAGTGATGCAGTCCCTGGCCCTGGAAGGCCGGACCATGGTGGTGGTGACCCACGAAATGGGTTTTGCCCGTGAAGTGTCGAACCAGTTGGTATTCCTGCACAAAGGTCTCGTCGAAGAAAGCGGCAACCCGCGCGAAGTGCTGGTCAATCCGCAATCGGAGCGCTTGCAACAATTTCTTTCGGGCAGCCTCAAGTAATCGCTCCCGTTACGCACCTGATTTGGGTCATGCTGCGCACCGCGCGCCAGATGGTCTAATTTGGTTGCAGCCGCTTTTGGCTTTAACACTGTTTTCGCTTCGGATTGCCCGCCATGACTGCCCATCGAATAGGTTTCCTGATTTGGCCCAGCACTAAAGCCTTGACGCTGGCGCTGGCCGAGGAGGCCTTGCGTGTCGCGCAGCGGGTGCATCCGGACGTGGTCTACGAATTGTCGTTCTTGCAGGCCGAGCCGCCGGTCGACGGCGCCTGGCAACTGCCGGGCGAGCCCTGGGCCGGCAAGCTCGAGGGTTTCCAGAAGCTGTTCCTGCTGGCCGATGAGCCGCCGACCGCCCTGGCCTCGCCCCTGAGCAGCGCCCTCAAGCAACTGGTGCGCGCCGGTTGTGTGATCGGTGGTTTGTCCGCGGGCGTCTATCCCTTGGCTCAGCTGGGTTTGCTCGACGGTTACCGTGCCGCCGTGCACTGGCGCTGGCAGGATGACTTCTCCGAGCGCTTCCCCAAGGTCATCGCCACCAGTCATCTGTTCGACTGGGATCGCGATCGTCTGAGCGCTTGCGGCGGCATGTCGGTGCTGGACCTGTTGCTGGCGGTGTTGGCTCGCGATCATGGCGCGGAACTGGCCGGTGCGGTGTCGGAAGAATTGGTGGTCGAGCGCATTCGCGAGGGCGGCGAGCGCCAGCGCATCCCGCTGCAGAACCGCCTCGGCTCCAGCCATCCAAAGCTCACCCAGGCCGTGCTGCTGATGGAGGCCAATATCGAAGAGCCGCTAACCACCGACGAAATCGCCCAGCATGTGTGCGTGTCCCGTCGACAACTGGAGCGGATCTTCAAGCAATACCTCAACCGCGTGCCAAGCCAGTACTACCTGGAACTGCGCCTGAACAAGGCCCGGCAGATGCTGATGCAGACCAGCAAGTCCATCATCCAGATCGGCCTGTCCTGCGGGTTCTCTTCAGGGCCGCATTTCTCCAGCGCCTACCGCAACTTCTTCGGCGCCACGCCCCGGGAAGATCGGAACCAGCGGCGCAGCAGCAGCCCGTTCGAACTGTCGTCGGTGCCGTCCGAGCGGGGCTAGGGTTGACACAGCCGCCTTGTGGTGAGTGGGTCTGTGGGAGCAAGGCTTGCCCGCGATGCAGGCGCCACGTTTGTGCAGGCTAACCGAGTTATCGTTCATCGCGAGCAAGCTTTGCTCCCACAGATAAATCCCCTCGCCACAAGTGTTGTGCCTGGCAAGGGGGAAGCGTCTGAATCAAATCTCGAGGCGGGCGCCTCAAATCCGCTGCCAACGTTTAAACTGCGCCTTTGCGACGCTATTTGTCGCATTGCCGTAAACCCGCGAAAAACGTGGGTTGGCGCTATAAGAAGTTGTCGCTTGGCGGCAAGGCCGGGCTGAAAACTGTCCTTACAATCCTTACCAAGCCCGCCAGTTCCAGGCGGGTGTTCCTCATCAGGAGACTCCGATGTCCGTTGAGCAAGCCGCGGTACAACGCGCCGATTTCGACCAGGTTATGGTTCCCAACTATGCACCTGCTGCCTTCATACCTGTGCGTGGTGCCGGTTCCCGCGTATGGGATCAGTCCGGTCGCGAGTTGATCGACTTTGCTGGCGGTATCGCAGTCAACGTACTGGGCCATGCCCACCCGGCACTGGTCGGCGCACTGACCGAACAGGCCAACAAGCTGTGGCACGTGTCCAATGTCTTCACCAATGAGCCGGCCCTGCGCCTGGCCCATAAACTGGTCGACGCAACCTTTGCCGAGCGCGCGTTCTTCTGTAACTCCGGCGCCGAAGCCAACGAGGCCGCCTTCAAGCTGGCCCGTCGTGTCGCGTTCGATCGTTTCGGCAGCGAGAAGTACGAAATCATCGCCGCGCTCAACAGCTTCCACGGTCGGACCCTGTTTACCGTCAACGTCGGCGGACAGTCGAAGTACTCCGACGGTTTCGGGCCTAAAATTACTGGCATCACCCACGTTCCTTACAACGACCTGGCCGCTTTGAAAGCGGCTGTTTCGGACAAGACCTGCGCCGTGGTGCTGGAACCGATCCAGGGCGAGGGCGGTGTGCTGCCGGCTGAACTGGCTTATCTGCAAGGTGCTCGTGACCTGTGCGATGCGCACGACGCGCTGCTGGTCTTCGACGAAGTGCAGACCGGCATGGGCCGCACTGGCGAGCTGTTCGCCTACATGCACTACGGCGTGATCCCGGACATCCTCACCAGTGCCAAGAGCCTGGGCGGTGGTTTCCCGATCGCGGCGATGCTCACCACCGAAGCACTGGCCAAGCACCTGGTGGTTGGCACCCACGGCACCACCTACGGCGGCAACCCGCTGGCTTGTGCGGTGGCCGAAGCGGTGATCGATGTGGTCAATACCCCTGAAGTGCTCGCCGGCGTCAAGGCCAAGCACGATAAGTTCAAGACGCGCCTGGAGCAGATCGGCACGAAATACGGCCTGTTCACTCAAGTGCGCGGCCTGGGCCTGTTGATCGGTTGTGTGTTGAATGATGCCTGGAAAGGCAAGGCCAAGGACATTTTCAACGCCGCCGAACAGGAAGGCCTGATGATCCTGCAAGCCGGCCCGGACGTGATTCGCTTCGCCCCGAGCCTGGTGGTGGAAGACGCCGACATCGATGCCGGCCTGGACCGTTTCGAGCGGGCTGCGGCGAAGCTGACGCAAGCCTGATTGTTTACAGACTGTACCGGCTCCAATGTGGAGCCGGGCTTTTGTGGGAGCAAAGCTTGCTCGCGACGGATCGCCTCGGCCTTGCAGGTAGAACTCATTGCCTGCATCGCGAGCAAGCTTTGCTCCCACAAACCTGCTCCCACTTTTGAGTCAATAGGGAGGCAGGTCCGGTATTTTTTCTCTTTGTCGACCCAACGGTCGAACCCTTTATTTCAAGTTAAGGAGTGACACCATGCTGGTGATGCGCCCCGCGCAAATGGCTGATCTGGGCGAGGTACAGCGTCTGGCTGCGGACAGTCCGATCGGTGTCACTTCCTTGCCGGATGACGTGGAACGCCTGAGCGACAAGATCGCCGCAAGCGAGGCCTCGTTTGCCGCCGAAGTCAGCTTCAACGGCGAAGAAAGCTATTTCTTTGTCCTCGAAGACACCGCGACCGGCAAACTGGCGGGCTGTTCGGCCATCGTCGCTTCGGCCGGTTATTCCGAACCGTTCTACAGCTTTCGCAACGAGACCTTCGTCCACGCCTCCCGTGAGCTGAAGATCCACAACAAGATCCACGTGCTCTCCCAGTGCCACGACCTGACCGGTAACAGCCTGCTGACCAGCTTCTATGTGGTGCCGGAGTTGGTCGGTTCGCCATGGTCGGAACTCAACTCCCGCGGGCGCCTGCTGTTCGTCGCCAGCCATCCGGAGCGGTTTGCCGATTCGGTGGTGACCGAGATCGTCGGCTACAGCGATGAGAATGGCGACTCGCCGTTCTGGGACGCCATCGGTCGCAACTTCTTCGACCTGAACTATGCCGCCGCCGAGCGTTTGTGCGGGCTGAAAAGCCGCACCTTCCTCGCCGAGCTGATGCCCCATTACCCGATCTACGTGCCGCTGTTGCCGGACGCGGCCCAGGAAGCCATGGGCCAGGTCCATCCGCGGGCGCAGATCACCTTCGACATCCTGATGCGCGAGGGTTTCGAAACCGATCACTACATCGACATCTTCGACGGTGGCCCGACCCTGCATGCCCGTGTCTCGGGGATCCGCTCGATTGCCCAGAGCCGCGTGGTGCCGGTCAAGCTCGGTGAGCCGGTCAAGGGGGCGGGCCGGCAATACCTGGTGGCCAACGCCCAGTTGCAGGATTACCGCGCCGTATTACTGGAGCTCGACTACGCGCCGGGCAAGCCGGTGACCCTGGACATGGAAGCGGCCGAAGCCCTGGGCGTTGGCGAGGGTGCCAGCGTGCGCCTGGTAGCGGTTTAACGCCTTACGGCTGAGTTTCGCGGGTGGCGTGAGCGACCCGTTTGAGGAGATAGCATGATCGTTCGTCCCGTACGCAGCAGCGATTTACCCGCTCTGATCGCCCTGGCCCGCAGCACTGGCACCGGCCTGACCACCTTGCCGGCCAATGAAGAGCGCCTGGCCCATCGGGTCGGCTGGGCCGAGAAGACCTTTCGCGGCGAAGCCGGGCGCGGTGACGCGGACTACCTGTTCGTGCTCGAAGACGATGACGGTCGCGTGGTCGGTATTTCCGCCATCGCAGGTGCTGTGGGGCTGCGTGAGCCCTGGTACAACTTCAGGGTAGGCCTGACGGTCAGCGCGTCCCAGGAATTGAACATCTATCGGGAAATCCCGACCCTGTTCCTGGCCAACGACCTGACTGGCAATTCCGAGCTGTGCTCGTTGTTCCTCCATGCCGATTTCCGCAGTGGCCTCAATGGTCGGATGCTGGCCAAGGCGCGGCTGCTGTTCATTGCTGAGTTCCCACAACTGTTCGGCAACAAGATCATCGCCGAGATGCGTGGCATGTCCGACGACAACGGTCGTTCGCCGTTCTGGGAAAGCCTGGGCCGGCACTTCTTCAAGATGGAATTCAGCCAGGCCGATTACCTGACCGGCGTGGGCAACAAGGCGTTCATCGCCGAGCTGATGCCCAAGTTCCCGCTGTACACCTGTTTCTTGTCCGAAGATGCCCGGGCCGTGATCGGCCAGGTTCACCCTGACACCGAGCCTGCGCTGTCGATGCTCAAGAGCGAAGGTTTCAGTTACCAGGGGTACGTCGACATCTTCGACGCCGGCCCAGCGGTGGAGTGTGAAACCGGCAAGATCCGCGCGATTCGCGACAGCCAGGCGCTGGTCCTGGCCATCGGCACGCCGGGCGATGACGCCACGCCGTTCCTCATCCATAACCGCAAGCGCGAAGACTGCCGCATCACCGCCGCACCGGCGCGCTTGGCCGCTGGTACGCTGGTGGTCGATCCGCTGACCGCCAAACGTCTTCAACTCAACGCCGGCGATCAGGTGCGTGCCGTCGCGTTGTCCGCTGCACGGGAGTCGAAATGATGAAGTCGCTGTATATCGCAGGAAGCTGGCTGGAAGGTCAGGGCGACCTCTTTGAGTCGTTGAACCCGGTGACTCAACAGGTGTTGTGGTCGGGCAACGGCGCCACGGCGGCGCAAGTGGAGTCGGCGGTGCAGGCCGCGCGCCAGGCGTTCCCGGACTGGGCACGACGTACTTTGGACGAGCGCATTCAGGTGCTGGAAGCCTTTGCCGCGAGCCTGAAAAAACACGCTGACGAACTGGCCCATTGCATCGGTGAAGAAACTGGCAAACCGTTGTGGGAAGCGGCTACCGAAGTGACCAGCATGGTCAACAAAGTCGCCATTTCGGTGCAAAGCTACCGTGAGCGGACTGGCGAGAAGAGCGGCCCGCTGGGCGACGCCACCGCCGTGTTGCGCCACAAGCCTCACGGCGTGGTAGCGGTGTTCGGCCCCTACAACTTCCCCGGCCATTTGCCCAACGGCCACATCGTGCCAGCCCTGCTGGCCGGCAACAGCGTATTGTTCAAGCCGAGCGAGCTGACGCCGAAAGTCGCCGAGCTGACGGTCAAGTGCTGGGTCGAGGCCGGGCTGCCGGCGGGCGTGCTGAACCTGCTGCAAGGCGCCCGGGAAACCGGCATCGCCCTGGCGGCCAATCCGGGCATCGATGGGCTGTTTTTCACCGGCTCCAGCCGTACCGGCAATCTGTTGCACCAACAATTTTCCGGGCGCCCGGACAAGATCCTCGCGCTGGAAATGGGCGGTAACAATCCACTGGTGGTGGATGAGGTGGCGGACGTCGATGCGGCGGTCTACACCATTATCCAGTCCGCTTTCATTTCCGCCGGGCAGCGTTGCACCTGTGCGCGCCGCCTGCTGGTGCCGGAAGGCGCCTGGGGCGATGCCTTGCTGGCGCGCCTGGTGGCGGTCAGCTCGACCATCGAAGTGGGGGCCTTTGACCAGCAGCCAGCGCCGTTCATGGGCTCGGTGATTTCCCTGGGCGCGGCGAAGGCGCTGATGGATGCGCAAAACCATTTGCTGGGCAAGGGCGCCGTGCCCCTGTTGAGCATGACCCAGCCGCAGGCCCAGGCTGCATTGCTGACGCCGGGTATCCTGGACGTGACGGCAGTGGCCGAGCGACCTGATGAAGAACTGTTCGGGCCGTTGTTGCAAGTGATCCGCTACAAGGATTTCGCCGCGGCAATCACCGAGGCCAACAATACGCAATATGGCTTGGCCGCCGGCTTGCTGTCCGATTCCCAGGAGCGTTACCAGCAGTTCTGGCTGCAAAGCCGTGCCGGTATCGTCAACTGGAACAAACAGCTGACGGGAGCTGCCAGTAGCGCACCGTTCGGCGGTGTCGGCGCTTCGGGCAACCATCGCGCCAGCGCTTACTACGCAGCCGATTATTGCGCCTACCCGGTGGCGTCCCTGGAAACCCCGAGCCTTGTCATGCCGGCTGCCCTGACCCCCGGCGTGCGCATGTCTTGAGACCGCCATCGCGGGCAAGCCTTGCTCCCACAGGAGTTATGAAAACCAGTGGGAGTAGAGCTTGCTCCCACAGGAGCTATGCAAAACCTGTGGGAGCAAGGCTTGCCCGCGATAGTCGCGACTCGGTTGTTATTGATGCCTATAAAAAACAGATTCTCGTGGAGCCTCGCTGATGAAATCCTATGAAGTCAACTTTGACGGTCTAGTGGGGCCGACCCATAACTACGGCGGGCTCTCGTACGGCAACGTCGCGTCCCAGAGCAACAGCCAGCAGTCCTCCAACCCCAAGGAAGCGGCGTTGCAGGGCCTGGCGAAAATGAAAGCGCTGATGGACATGGGTTTCCAGCAAGGTGTGCTGGCGCCGCAGGAGCGCCCGGACGTGGCGGCCTTGCGCCGCTTGGGCTTTGCCGGCAGCGATGCCCAGGTCATCCAGCAGGCCGCGAAAGAAGCGATGCCGCTGCTGGTTGCCAGTTGCTCGGCCTCCAGCATGTGGGTGGCCAACGCCGCCACGGTCAGCCCGAGCGCCGACACCGCTGACGGTCGCGTGCATTTCACCGCCGCCAACCTGAACTGCAAGTACCACCGCAGCATCGAACACCCGACCACCAGTCGCGTGCTGGGGGCGATGTTTGCCAATCAGCAGCACTTCGCCCATCACGCCGCGTTGCCGGCGGTGGCGCAGTTCGGTGACGAAGGCGCGGCCAACCACACCCGTTTCTGCCGCGCCTACGGCGAGGCCGGTGTCGAATTCTTCGTGTTCGGTCGCAGTGCCTTTGATACCCGCTATCCCGCGCCGCAGAAATACCCGGCGCGCCAGACCCTGGAAGCTTCCCAGGCCGTTGCCCGCCTGCACGGGCTGAGGGAGGAGGGCGTGGTGTACGCCCAACAGAATCCATCGGTGATCGACCAGGGTGTATTCCACAACGACGTGATCGCGGTGGGCAATGGCGAAGTTCTGTTCTATCACGAGGACGCGTTTCTCGAGACCGACAAGATGCTGGCCGAATTGAGCAGCAAACTCGCCAAGGTCGGTGGGACATTTCAGTCGGTGTGTGTACCGCGTTCAGCGGTGACGGTCGATGACGCCGTGCGTTCCTACCTGTTCAATAGCCAGTTGCTGTCGCGTCCCGACGGTTCGATGCTGTTGATCGTGCCGGAAGAATGCCGCAGCAACGAACGCGTCTGGCAGTATCTGCAAGGCCTGACGGGCACTGGCGGGGTGATTCGCGAGGTGAAAGTCTTCGATCTCAAGCAAAGCATGCAGAACGGCGGCGGCCCAGCCTGCCTGCGGTTGCGCGTGGCCCTCAATGAAACCGAGCTGGCAGCCGTCAACCCAGGGGTTATCATGACCGCGCCGTTGTACGATTCGCTGACCCAATGGGTCGAGCGGCACTACCGCGACCGCATGACCGAAAACGACCTGGCAGACCCGCAGTTGCTGCTCGAATGCCGTGCGGCGCTGGATGAACTGACACAAATCCTTAAACTTGGCGCGGTTTATCCTTTCCAGATCAATTGAAAGCGCGCGTGACCTGACTACAGTCAAAGCAGGGCGCGTTGCCTTATCCCCAGACGAGAACGTAAAGACATGAGCGATACCCTGCAGCTGATCCTTGAAGACACCGACGGCACCCAACTGGAAACCTCCTGCACCCGCGTCGCGGTAATGTGGCAAGGCAAGGAGTTGTGGATCCAGCAGGACGGTCGCGGCCAGTTGCTGATCGGCGTGGACGTCGAGGAAGGGGACGAGGAATACGCCAACCTGTTGTTGCGTCCATTGGCGACCAACCTGGTCAGCCTGCAACTGGAAATGGAACCGGCGGACGTCGGCGACGATGACCATGTCCATGGCCCGGATTGCGGCCACGACCATTAAGGAAACCGCGCTATGCTCGCCCTCGGCAAACTGCTTGAACTGACCCTCGCCGGCCGTGAACCGGCGGAGAAGACTCAACTGACTGTCGAAGGCGTACGGATGCGCTGGTTGAGCGAGGGCGCGCTGGAGGTCAAGCCGCCCGAAGCCCGGGATAACGGCCTGGACCTGCTGCTGTCGGCCGGTATCCACGGCAACGAAACCGCGCCGATCGAATTGCTCGACCGCTTGCTGCATGACATTGCTCGTGGCGACCTGAAGCCACGGGCACGCATTCTGTTCCTGTTCGGCAACCCCGAGGCCATCCGGCGCGGTGAGCGCTTTGTCGAACAAGACGTCAACCGATTGTTCAATGGTCGCCATGAGCTGAGCGGTGGACCTGAAGCGCTACGGGCTTGTGAGCTGGAGCGGCTGGCTGCGAGTTTCTTCAGTCGGCCAGAACGCAGTCGCCTGCACTACGACCTGCATACGGCCATTCGCGGTTCGAAGATCGAGCAGTTCGCCTTGTACCCGTGGAAGGACGGTCGCCAGCACTCACGCCGTGAATTGGCTCGCCTGCGTGCCGCGGGCATGGAGGCGGTGTTGCTGCAGAACAAGCCGTCCATCGTGTTCAGTGCCTACACCTACGATCAGCTCGGCGCCGAGTCTTTTACCCTGGAACTGGGCAAGGCCCGGCCATTCGGGCAAAACGACGGCGTCAACGTCAGCCTGTTGGAAACCCGCCTGCAACAGATCATCGAGGGCAACGAGCCGGAGCTGGATGAAGGGCTCGATGGCTTGCAGCTGTTCAGCGTGGCCCGGGAAATCATCAAGCACAGCGACAGTTTCCGCCTGAACCTACCGGCGGACATCGAGAACTTTTCGGAACTGGGCAAAGGCTATGTGCTAGCCGAGGACATCGCCCAGACGCGCTGGGTGATCGAAGAAGAGGGCGCGCGGATCATCTTCCCCAACCCCAAGGTCAAGAATGGCTTGCGGGCGGGAATCCTGATTGTGCCGGCGACAGATGAAAACCTGGCCTGACTCAGTTTCAAACTGACCCAAGACCCCTGTGGGAGCGAGCCTGCTCGCGATAGCGGTATATCAGCCGACATCTATAGCGACTGACACTCCGTCATCGCGAGCAGGCTCGCTCCCACATTTGGATCTGCGTCCAGCCTTAGACCGCTACCGCCCGCTGTTCACTGCGCCGCAACACCCGGGTCTTGTGCAACGTATCGGCACAGGTCTTTGCTGCTTCCTGGCCCTTGTGCACGAAATGCTCGAAGAAGAATTTCTGATGCTCTTCCCCAGCATGGAAGTGATGCGGCGTAAGCACGACCGAGAATACCGGCACTTCGGTTTCCAGCTGGACCTGCATCAGGCCGCTGATCACCGATTGGGCGACGAACTCGTGGCGGTAGATGCCGCCATCCACCACCAGGCCGGCGGCGACGATGCCGGCGTAACGGCCTGACTTGGCCAGCAGCTTGGCGTGCAGCGGGATCTCGAAGGCGCCGCCGACTTCGAAGAAGTCGATATCGCTTTCCTGATAACCCTGGTTGATCATTTCAGCGACGAAGCCTTTACGGCTCTGGTCGACGATTTCCTTGTGCCAGCAGGCCTGGATGAACGCGACGCGCTCACCTGGATGACTTTTGCTTTTGCTATCGATTGCAGTGGGTTGCATGTTCTGGTTCCTGTTTGTGTGAAAAACAGGGCGTCATGAATCGAAGGGGATTCGAGGGTACGCCGCGTACAAGACAGTCGCAGTCGGCCCTTGGGTGCCAATCCCGTTCTCTCTTCATCCGGACTATGACCGTCGGCCCCGGAATCACACCGGGTCTGCTGACCTTGTCGCTACACCGTAAAACCGTGTATCGCCAAGCGCTCGCGGGCTATGCACGTTGCGTGCAATTACCGCCGGTGGGGAATTGCACCCCGCCCTGAGAACGTTTTGCCGCCATGGTTTGTGGCAGCGGAGGATTTTTAACACATAACCCCTTGTGGGAGCGAGCCGTGGGAGCAAAGCTTGCTCGCGATGGCGTCGGGTCAGGCAGTATTGATATTGACTGACCCACCGCCATCGCGAGCAAGCTTTGCTCCCACGGCTCGCACACAAGGAGGTTGTTGCCCTTTCCGTCGACCAGACTTGATTATTCCTCGCCATGCCCGCAGTAATTGCCCTTCGAAAGGGAATTCCCCCACCAGCAACCGAGGCCAGATTCATGAGTGTTATCGATCTTCGCAGCGACACGGTCACCCAACCTACCGCCGGCATGCTCGATGCCATGGCCAGTGCGCCGACCGGCGACGATGTGTATGGCGAAGACCCGACCGTCAATCGCCTCGAAGCCGAACTGGCCGCGCGCCTGGGGTTCGCCGCCGCGCTGTTCGTGCCTACGGGCACCATGAGCAACCTGTTGGGGTTGATGGCCCACTGCGAACGTGGCGATGAATACATCGTCGGCCAGCAGGCCCACACCTATAAGTACGAAGGGGGTGGTGCGGCGGTACTCGGTTCGATCCAGCCTCAACCCCTCGAGGTACAAGCGGACGGCTCCCTGGACCTGGCGCAAGTCGCCGCGGCGATCAAGCCTGATGACTTCCACTTTGCCCGCACCCGTCTGTTGGCCCTGGAAAACACCATGCAGGGCAAGGTCCTGCCGCTGGAATACCTGGCCCGGGCCCGGCAGTTCACCCGGGAGCATGGCCTGGCCCTGCACCTGGACGGCGCGCGGCTGTACAACGCGGCGGTCAAGTTGAATGTCGATGCCCGGCAGATCACGCAGTACTTCGATTCAGTATCGGTGTGCCTGTCCAAAGGCCTCGGCGCGCCAGTGGGCTCGGTCCTGTGCGGCAGCGTCGAGTTGATCGGCAAGGCGCGCCGTCTGCGCAAAATGGTGGGCGGCGGTATGCGCCAGGCCGGGATTCTCGCGGCGGCGGGGCTGTATGCCCTGGAGCATCAGGTCCAGCGCCTGGCCGATGACCACGCCAATGCCCAGCGGCTCGCCGAGGGCTTGCGTGCGGCGGGTTATCAGGTCGAGCCGGTGCAGACCAACATGGTCTACGTGCAAATGGGCGAGCGGGCCGAGGCGATCAAGGCATTTGCCGATGAACGGGGCGTCAAGCTCAGCGCGGCACCACGCTTGCGAATGGTGACGCACATGGACGTGAGCGCGGCGCAAATCGACCAGGTGGTCGCCACTTTCGTCGAATTTTCCCGCCACTGACCCGTCAACCGGGCCAATTGACAGTTTCTATCGCATAAACACGCTGTACCCCACGCGCAGGGCCGATATAATGCGGCCCTTTGCCGTTGCTTCGTCTGTTGACGTTTTGCACAGGCCTTTGGCCGCAGCCTCCGTGGAAGAACCTAATGAAAAGCGCAGAAATCCGTGAAGCCTTCCTTCGCTTCTTCGAAGAGCAAGGCCACACCCGAGTAGCCTCCAGCTCTTTGATTCCGGGCAACGACCCGACCCTGCTGTTCACCAACGCGGGGATGAACCAGTTCAAGGACTGCTTCCTGGGCCAGGAAAAACGTGCCTATACCCGTGCGGTAAGCAGCCAGAAATGCGTGCGTGCCGGCGGCAAGCACAACGACCTGGAAAACGTCGGCTATACCGCACGTCACCACACTTTCTTCGAAATGCTGGGTAACTTCAGCTTCGGTGACTATTTCAAGCGCGACGCCATCACCTTCGCCTGGACCTTCCTGACCTCCGACAAGTGGCTGAACCTGCCCAAGGAGAAGCTCTGGGTAACGGTCTACGCCACCGACGACGAAGCCTATGACATCTGGACCAAAGAGGTCGGTGTCCCGGCTGAGCGCATGGTGCGCATTGGCGATAACAAGGGCGCGCCGTACGCCTCCGACAACTTCTGGACCATGGGCGACACTGGCCCATGCGGCCCTTGCACGGAGATTTTCTACGATCACGGTGCCGACATCTGGGGCGGCCCGCCCGGCTCGCCGGAAGAAGATGGCGACCGCTACATCGAGATCTGGAACAACGTGTTCATGCAGTTCAACCGCACCGCCGATGGCGTGTTGCATCCGCTGCCAGCGCCGTCGGTCGACACCGGCATGGGCCTGGAGCGGATCAGTGCGGTGTTGCAGCACGTTCATTCCAACTATGAAATCGACCTGTTCCAGAGCCTGCTGAGCGCGTCGGCCAAGGCCATCGGTTGCACCAACGACAACCAGGCTTCGCTGAAAGTGGTGGCCGACCACATCCGTTCCTGCGGTTTCCTGATTGCCGACGGTGTTCTGCCGTCCAACGAAGGTCGCGGCTATGTACTGCGCCGGATCATCCGTCGCGCCTGCCGTCACGGCAACAAACTGGGCGCCAAGGGCAGCTTCTTCTATCAGATCGTTGCGGCACTGGCGGCCGAGATGGGCGACGCCTTCCCCGAGCTCAAGTCCCAGCAGGCGCACATCGAGCGCGTACTCAAGGCTGAAGAAGAACAATTCGCCAAGACCCTGGAGCAAGGCCTGAAGATCCTCGAGCAGGACCTGGCCGAACTCAAGGGCAACGTGGTTCCGGGCGATGTGGTGTTCAAACTGTACGACACCTACGGTTTCCCGATGGACCTGACCGGTGACATCGCCCGCGAACGCAACCTGACCCTCGACGAGGAAGGCTTCGAACGCGAGATGGAAGCCCAGCGGGTCCGCGCGCGTTCCGCCAGCTCTTTCGGCATGGACTACAACAGCCTGGTCAAGGTTGACGTGGCCACCGAGTTCACCGGTTATGCCGGTACCACCGGCTCGGCCAAGATCGTTGCCATCTATAAGGACGGGCAGTCGGTCGATATCCTGAGCGAAGGCCAGGAAGGCGTGATCGTGCTGGACAAGACCCCGTTCTACGCCGAGTCCGGCGGCCAGATCGGCGACAGCGGTTACTTGCAGGCCGGCAACTCGCGTTTCGACGTGCGTGATACCACCAAGACCGGCGGCGCCTTCCTGCACCACGGCGTGCTGGCTTCCGGCAGCCTGATGATCGCGGCCCCGGTGGCCGCTCATGTCGATGCCGAAGTTCGTCACGCCACGTCGCTGAACCACTCCGCCACGCATTTGCTGCACGCAGCGTTGCGCCAGGTACTGGGCGAGCATGTCCAGCAGAAGGGCTCGTTGGTGGACAGTCAGCGCCTGCGCTTTGACTTCAGCCATTTCGAAGCCATCAAGCCTGAGCAACTCAAGGCGCTGGAAGACATCGTCAACGCCGAGATTCGCAAGAACTCTCCGGTGGAAACCGAAGAAACCGACATCGAGACCGCCAAGCGCAAGGGCGCCATGGCATTGTTCGGCGAGAAGTACGGCGACAGCGTGCGTGTGCTGAGCATGGGCGACTTCTCGGTCGAGCTGTGCGGCGGCATCCACGCCAACCGGACCGGCGACATCGGCCTGATGAAAATCATCAGCGAAGGTGGCGTGGCCTCCGGCGTGCGCCGGATCGAGGCGGTTACCGGCGCTGCGGCCCTGGCGTACCTCAACGCGGCCGAAGAACAACTCAAGGAAGCGGCAACCCTGATCAAGGGCAGTCGTGACAACCTGATCGACAAGCTGTCGGCCGTGCTGGAGCGCAACCGCTTGCTGGAAAAGCAACTCGAGCAGTTGCAGGCCAAGGCTGCCAGCGCCGCGGGCGACGATCTGTCGGCCCAGGCCGTGGACGTCAAGGGCGTGAAAGTACTGGCCGTGCGTCTGGATGGCCAGGATGGCAAGGCGCTGTTGGCGCTGGTCGATCAGCTGAAAAACAAACTCGGCCGCGCAGTGATCCTGCTCGGCAGTGTCCATGAGGAAAAGGTCGTTCTCGTCGCAGGCGTGACCAAAGACCTGACTGGCCAACTCAAAGCCGGTGATTTGATGAAGCAAGCCGCTGCGGCAGTGGGCGGCAAGGGCGGCGGTCGCCCGGACATGGCGCAAGGCGGTGGTACCGACGTCGGCGCACTGGACGCGGCACTGGCCCAGACCGTTGCATTCGTAGAGCAGGGTATTTAAGGCAGCGCTGCGGGCTCGTGGTCTAGTCACGAGCCTGATCGCTGTTGAGTGATTATTGGGCGCCCTTCATGGGCAGAGGCGGCTTTGAAATGGCTTTGATCGTACAGAAATTTGGAGGCACCTCGGTCGGCAGTGTCGAGAGAATCGAACAGGTCGCCGACAAGGTTAAGAAATTCCGTGATGCGGGCGATGACCTGGTGGTTGTGCTGTCGGCAATGAGCGGCGAGACCAACCGTCTGATCGATCTGGCCAAGCAAATCAGCGGCGACCAGCAACCGGTCCCGCGTGAGCTGGACGTGATCGTTTCCACCGGCGAGCAGGTGACCATCGCCTTGCTGGCCATGGCGCTGATCAAGCGTGGCGTGCCGGCGGTGTCCTACACCGGCAACCAGGTGCGTATCCTGACGGACAGCGCGCACAACAAAGCGCGTATTCTGCAGATCGACGACCAGAAGATTCGCAGCGACCTGAAGGCTGGCCGTGTAGTGGTCGTCGCCGGTTTCCAGGGCGTGGACGAGCACGGCAACATCACCACCCTTGGCCGTGGCGGTTCCGATACCACTGGCGTGGCACTGGCGGCGGCCCTCAAGGCCGACGAATGCCAGATCTACACCGATGTGGATGGTGTCTACACCACTGACCCGCGGGTAGTGCCTGTGGCTCAGCGCCTGGACAAGATCACCTTCGAAGAGATGCTGGAAATGGCCAGTCTCGGTTCCAAGGTGCTGCAGATCCGGGCGGTCGAATTCGCTGGCAAGTACAACGTTCCGCTGCGCGTTCTGCACAGCTTCAAAGAGGGTCCGGGCACCCTCATTACTATCGATGAAGAGGAATCCATGGAACAGCCGATCATTTCCGGCATCGCTTTCAACCGCGATGAAGCCAAGCTGACCATCCGTGGCGTGCCAGACACCCCCGGCGTGGCGTTCAAGATTCTCGGCCCGATCAGTGCCGCGAACATCGAAGTCGACATGATCGTGCAGAACGTCGCGCACGATAACACCACTGACTTTACCTTCACCGTGCACCGCAACGACTACCAGTCTGCCGAAGCGATCCTGAAAAAAACCGCTGGCGAGATCGGTGCTCGGGAAGTGGTGGGCGATACCAAGATCGCCAAGGTTTCGATCGTTGGTGTCGGCATGCGCTCCCACGCAGGCGTGGCCAGCCGTATGTTCGAATCCCTGGCCAAGGAAAGCATCAACATCCAGATGATCTCTACCTCGGAAATCAAGGTTTCCGTGGTGATCGAAGAGAAGTACCTGGAACTGGCCGTGCGCGCCCTGCACACGGCTTTCGAGCTCGACGCAGCCGCCCGACAGGGCGAGTAAAGCGTTGTCTTGAGGGCGCGGCTGGACCGCGCCCTTTGTTTTTCTGAATAGCGCGTCCCAAAACTGTTCTTTTGCCCGCGCTGGTCAATACTAGGCCTGTAGGCTTCGACCGTTTCGGTTGTAGGTCCAATGCCTCTTTTTTTGCAGACTGTTGTCTCTTAAGTGAATTGCGTGAGGAGAAAAGTATGCTGATTCTGACCCGTCGGTGTGCAGAAAGCCTGATTATTGGCGATGGCGAAATCACCGTGACCGTGCTCGGCGTCAAAGGAAACCAAGTGCGTATCGGCGTCAACGCCCCGAAAGAGGTTGCTGTACACCGCGAGGAAATTTACCTGCGTATCAAGAAAGAGAAGGACGACGAACCAAGCCATTAATTTTTATCGATTTTTATGTTTGCAAACGGGGATGAAGGTGGTTAATATACGCCCCGTGTTGCGGAGAGCTGGCCGAGTGGCCGAAGGCGCTCCCCTGCTAAGGGAGTACACCTCAAAAGGGTGTCGGGGGTTCGAATCCCCCGTTCTCCGCCATTATTCGTTTAGTGCGTCAAAACCTGGCTTGATCGGTAAGTGATTGAAATTACTGAAAAAAGCGCTTTACAAAAGGAATTGACGACCTATAATGCGCGGCAACAAATGCACTCGTAGCTCAGCTGGATAGAGTACTCGGCTACGAACCGAGCGGTCACAGGTTCGAATCCTGTCGAGTGCACCATTTAAGAGTTTTTTGCAGCAATGCAAATAACTTGGCTTCAACCAGTTGTGATCTGGTATAAAACCACAACTTGCACTCGTAGCTCAGCTGGATAGAGTACTCGGCTACGAACCGAGCGGTCACAGGTTCGAATCCTGTCGAGTGCACCATATACCAAAAAGCCCGCGTTTAACGCGGGCTTTTTGCTGTCTACGATTTGCCTTTCACACATCCTCTCTCATCGAACACGACCTCTGCGCTGCGACCTTTCTTCGCCTTGTAGGTATACCGTGTGCTCGAATTGCGAATCTTGATTGAGTCTGGCTTGCCCAGGGCGCTCTCTACGTCCTGTTGGCTCATGCCGGCGATGATTCGTCGGTCGAGGATGGCATCGCGGCGTTGCCTGGCGTCGATGAGGTTCCCGCAGTGGTCCTGGAACTGGCCAACGACGGTCGGTTCCCTGCGGGTGGTTTTGTTGCTGGATGTTTGCCCACGCTCCGCTTCGGGCAGCATCGCCTCGGTCGTCGGTTCGGTCGAACCTGGGCGATACGGATGGATCTGTTGTAGTGACAGGGCTTCCCCCGCGCCGCAGCTCAGGGTCGTGAATGTAACGTGCCCTGCGATATTTTCGCAGCGATGCACGGTCTGCCCGACAGCCCACAACGGCAGGCAGGGCAGGCAGGCGAGCAGGAACAGGCAGTGGTTGAGGTGCATCCGGTCGTCCTCCTTGACGGTGCAGAAGAGAAGGGTAGTCGCTGCATTTGTGCCGGAGCGTGTGTTTTCTTTTCCGGATAAGTCGTCGTAAAGGGACAGGTTCAGCCTATGTTCAGGTTTGTCTCGCAAGCGCTTGTTCTTGCCATGATTTTTTAACGTTTTACAGCGTCAAGACAGCATCAAGCGGTGTATGATTGCGCCCGTCAGCCCCGCCGGGGCTTTGGAATATCTCCATGGACTTACCCAGTAGTTACTCAATATCTAGTTTTGCCAATCATGAATTAACTGATTGATCCTTCCGGCGTGCTCCACTGCTGGGAGTGGAGTTCGCCTATGACCCAAGTAGAAGTAAAAAAAACGCAGGAAAGCCTTCAGGATCGCCTCGCTCAAGTCGTTGAGCTGCTGCAGCGCCAGCGGGTCGTCGAAGACCTGACGCATCGCCAGGAAGGTCCGCATCATGATCGGGTCGAGAACCTGGTCCACCGGCAGAATCTCGTCGAGTTGCAACGCAAGCTCGATGATCTTCACTCCGCCGACGTTGCCTACATTCTTGAAGCCTTGCCACTGGAAGAGCGTCTGACGGTCTGGCAGTTGGTCAAGGCCGATCGCGACGGTGACATCCTGCTCGAAGTGTCGGACTCGGTTCGGGAAACCCTGATCGCCGACATGGATGATCACGAGTTGCTGGCGGCGGCCAAGGAAATGGACGCCGACGAGCTCGCCGACCTTGCGCCCGAACTGCCACGGGACGTTGTCCACGAACTGATGGAAGCCCTCGACGGCCAGCAACGTGAGCGTGTGCGCTCGGCGTTGTCCTATGACGAGGAGCAGGTCGGTGCGCTGATGGACTTCGAGATGGTGACGATCCGCGAGGATGTCAGCCTTGAAGTGGTCTTGCGCTACCTGCGGCGCCTCAAGGAGCTGCCCGGCCATACCGACAAGCTTTTCGTGGTCGACTACGACGGCGTGCTCAAGGGTGTGCTGCCCATCAAGCGTCTGCTCGTCAATGACCCGGAAAAGCAGGTGGCTGAGGTCATGGCCAGTGATCCGGTGAGTTTTCACCCGGACGAAGACGCCTACGATGCGGCCCAGGCGTTCGAACGTTATGACTTGATTTCGGCACCGGTGGTCGACAAGAACGGCAAGCTGATCGGCCGTCTGACCATCGATGAAATGGTCGACTTGATTCGTGAGGAAAGTGAAAGCGAAGTCCTCAACATGGCCGGTCTGCGCGAAGAAGAAGATATCTTCGCCTCGGTCTGGAAATCCCTGCGTAACCGCTGGGCCTGGTTGGCGATCAACCTGATTACAGCCTTTGTTGCCTCTCGGGTCATTGGCCTGTTCGAGGGCTCCATCGAGAAACTGGTGGCGCTGGCGGCGCTGATGCCCATCGTCGCCGGTATTGGCGGCAACTCCGGCAACCAGACCATCACCATGATCGTCCGCGCTATGGCGCTGGATCAGGTCAGCACCGGCAATACGTCGCGATTGATGCGCAAGGAACTGGTGGTCGCCCTGATCAATGGTGTGATCTGGGGGGGCGTGATCGGTGTAGTGGCTTACCTGCTTTATGGTAGCTGGTCGCTGGGCGTGGTCATGACCGCCGCAATGACGCTCAACCTGTTGTTGGCGGCATTGATGGGGGTGTTGATTCCCATGACCCTGGCCCGCATGGGGCGTGACCCTGCCATGGGCGCCAGTGTAATGATCACCGCCATGACGGACAGTGGTGGGTTCTTCATTTTCCTGGGGTTGGCGACGATTTTCCTGCTCTGAGTCGTTCATTCAGAAACCCGCCTGTTTGGCGGGTTTTTTATTGCGCGGAATTTTCTGCGTCTCAATGCATCAATGCCAGTCGTGCAGCCAGCAACACAAAGGCTGACGAGAAGATGCGGCGCATCCACTGCAACACGGATGGACGCTCCAGAACATGGTGGCGCATCGATGCGCAGAACACGCCATAGATGACGAAGATGGCAAAGGTGATTGCCATGAAAATGAAGCTCAGTTGCAGCATGCGCCACGTGGCATTCGTCTCTCCTGGCGTGAGGAATTGCGGTAGAAAAGCGAGGAAGAAAATCGACAGCTTTGGATTCAGCAGATTGAGCAGGATGCCCGAACAAATCACCGCGCCATTCGAGGGCGGCGTTTTGTTCGGGTCAATGTGCAAGGCTCCATGGCTCTGGAGCGTGCTCCATGCCATCCACAGCAGATAAGCGACGCCAAGATACTTGATGATCTCGAAGGCCAATGGGCTGGCGTGCAGCAGTGCGGCGAGGCCCGTGATGGCTGCCAGCATGTGGGGCACGACCCCCAGGGTGCAACTGAATGCGGCTACCACGCTCGCGCGCCAGCCTCGGGCCAGGCCGGCCGCTACCGTATAGACTACGCCAGTGCCAGGCGAAGCGGCCATGATCAGGGATGTGGCAAAAAATTCGAGGTCCATGCGACGCTGCTCTTGGAGTCATGAAGTCTCCAGCCTGTCTGCGATGGCGAGGGGTGTCTTGAACGAAATTGCTAGTGGCTTTGCCGGGCGTACATACCTGGTGAAAATCCAAAGCTGCGCACGAAGCATCGAGTCATATGGCTCTGATCTGCGAAACCGCTGGCAAGGGACGCATCGGCCAGCGACATGCCCGCAGCGATCAACTGCCGTGCGCGCTGGATACGTCGTTGCAGTAGATAGGCGTGAGGGGGGAGTCCGCTCAGGCGGGTGAAGGCGCGCACGAGTTGAAAGCGGCTTAGGTCTGCTTCCTTGGCCAGCAACGCAAGCGACATAGGCGACTGCGGGTCGTCGTCGATCATGGTTTTCGCACGGTTTGCCGCGATACCTGGCGTCGGCGATATCGGCACGGGTTGATCCAGTAAATGTTCGAGCAGAAGCGAAAGCGTTTCATCTATCTTCATTTGGTCGCCAAACTCTTCGGCTTGGGCGATTGTTCGGTACAAGGTGCGGAATAATTCGGCCGCACGCCGGCTTTTCAGTACCGGATAAGCGAACTCGTGGGCGCATATACCCCCATCGTCCGTCATATCCTTGAATGCTTGGGTAATGAGCAGCGGGTCGAAATACAGCATCTGCCAGCGGCGCGTTCCTTCTCCAATGGGGGCTCCGTCGTGCACTTCGGCCGGATTGACCGATATAAGCTCGCCAGCAATCGCTTGCACGGGGCCTCGGCCGCTGGCAGAGCGTTGCGCCCCACGCAAAAGCAAGCCAATGCCGAAATGTTCGTGCATGTGCCGGACAAATGTTCGATCCGAATCGGCCTCGACGATTTCCACGCCCAGCCCTGCAATTCTTCTTACCTTGAATGCGTGACCTGCCATACAGGCCTCCCAGCCCGTGCTTTTAGCGGATCAATTTAGCACCGCTGCCATCTATCGGCAGCAGTGTGGGTGGGGAGTGACTCTGATGAGCGCTAGAAATGCAGGTATGGGCCAAACCCCAGGCAAAAAAAAGCCAGCACAAGGCTGGCTTGAGTGTTTTCTGTGTGATCAGGTCGCGTCTGCGGCCATTTCCACGTCATGGGCTATCAGCGAAACAAGGGCGTTCTGCTGGCGATGGGAGAGTTGTCGGAAGCGTTGAAGCAGCTCACGCTCATGCAACGACAGCTCCGGGCTGTCCAGGCGCATGCTCAACTCTTCACCCAACGCGCCTTCCTGAATAAGGCTTTGCTCAAGGCGCGCGATGATTTCAGAGTTCATGCTGCGGTGATGATTGCGAGCCACTTCGGCAATGCGTTCCCGCATTCCGTCTGGCAGACGTACGACGAATTTGTCAGCCGTACGGCTGGAATAAATTGCCTGTTTCAATGGGCGCATATATTTAACCGGTTAGTTCAGGGGAGCGGTTCTCGGGATTGGCCGCAGGATGTCGATAGGACAAGCTCCATTGCCAAATGTTCAACCTGAATTGTTAAGAGGCCCGCATCATGCCTCAAAATTGCCAGATCATTGGCGCCAATTCTGTGACAAATTCTGATCCGGGTAAAGGCGTTATGCCAGTACCCTTCATCAAAAAATGCGGACTGGTTGGTAAAAATCAACAGGTCCGCATCTGTGACCGTCGGATTGTGTCTATGTGCCATACCGTCTGGCGGATAACGGAAATGGACAAAAACGCGTGCCGTCCCTGTCTTGTACAGGATAGTGGCAAATGGCCGATTTACTAGGATAAGTGAGCCAGGACAGATGAATGGCGGCCAAACTTGGCGTTCACGGACGGTCAGCCTTACAGGGAGTACCATTTGCCTACACTTAAAAAGCCATGGGCGACATGACAAACGCAGGGTAGGTCGTTAACATGCACGCCGTCCTACGCACCGCTTCTCTTGTGGTCAATTCGTGTCTCAGTAGCTCAATTGGATAGAGCATCCCCCTCCTAAGGGGAAGGTTGGCAGTTCGAACCTGCCCTGGGACACCATTATAAACAGTGGGTTAGCGAAATCATCGCTGACTTTTCCGGTTTGCATCCCTATCTACCGCACGATCAACCTAGGCCTGAGCGCGATGTTCAGTCCAGGCACCGCCATTTCTCCCCCTTAGCTGTGACCGATTGCCCATTTCTAGCCATTTGTATCGAGGATATTTCGGTAATGCGAAACTTTCTCCCCCCTTTGCTATCTGACCGTCTCGGTACGTTGTAGGACTTTTCCTTCGTTTTCGACGGAATCCGTACCTCTTTTTTATCTGTGTCAGCGCCAATGCCGCGTCCGGCGGGCCTGACTCATCGTGTCTTTGATTCAGGCCACAAGGATGTGACATGCGCCCAGCCGCACCCTGCCGATCGCGTAAACCGAGCAGCGCTCCTCGCCGCGTTGACAGAACCCGTTCATCTGCCCAAAACGCCAAGCGCCTCGCACTGCTGTTGATGGCGGCGTGGATGACAGGTTCGTGGAGTGCGGCACAGGCAGCCGGGCCTGAAGAAGAGCTGCTGCGCCAGCGTGAGCGCGAACGGGTATTGAGGGAGCAGTTGGAGTCCCGGCCGGATGTGCGCCTGCAGGCAGCTCCTGTGGCTGAGGGTGTCGATCGCTTGCCCGCCAAGGAAAGCCCCTGCTTTGCCATCAATGACATCCGTCTGATTGGCGAGGCGTCGGAGAAATTCCAGTGGGCGTTGCGCGCCGCCAACCCCAAGGATGACCCCGCCATCGGTCGTTGCCTCGGGGGGGGCGGGATCAATCTGACGATGAAGCGCATGCAGAACGCGATCATCGAGGCCGGCTACGTCACCACTCGCGTACTCGCCGAAGCCCAGGACCTGAACAGCGGAGTGCTGGTCTTGACCCTGGTGCCGGGGCGCATTCGCGAGATTCGTTTCGAGGAGGGCACCAGCTCCCGCGCCAATGCCTGGAACGCGATGCCGGCCAATCCTGGCGATCTGCTCAACTTGCGCGACATCGAGCAGGCGCTGGAAAACTTCAAGCGTGTGCCGACCGCCGAAGCCGATATCAAGATCGCTCCGGCCCGTGCCGCCGACGCCAAACCCGGTGAGAGCGACGTGGTGATCGCCTGGAGCCAGCGGTTCCCCGCCCGTGTGAGCCTGTCGGTGGACAATTCGGGCAGCAAGACCACCGGTAAATACCAGGGCAACGTGTCGCTGTCCTTGGACAACCTGCTGTCGCTCAACGATTTGTTCTACGCCAGCGTCAACCATGACTTGGGCGGGGGCGAGTCCGGGCACCGCGGCTCCGATGGCCGCACGCTGCATTATTCGCTGCCGTTCGGCTACTGGCAGGTGGGGTTCACCAGCAGTGAATACAACTACGAACAGTCCGTCGCCGGCACCAACCAGACCTATCAGTACCGGGGCGAGAGTCGTAACAACGAGTTGCGTCTGTCCCGCCTGCTGTACCGCGACGCTGTTCGCAAGACCACCGCTTGGGGCAGCCTCTGGACGCGTTCGTCGGAGAACTTCATCGACGACACCGAAGTCGGCAACCAGAAACGCCGCATGGCCGGCTGGCAGTTGGGGTTGGACCATCGAGAGTTCATTGGCGCGTCGATTCTTGACCTGGGTGTCGCCTATCGTCGCGGTACCGGTGCCCATGATGCGCTCAGGGCTCCCGAGGAAGATTTTGATGCCGGCACGTCGCGCTCGCAAATCATCACCGCCGACGCCCAACTGCAGGTGCCATTTCAGCTTGGCGATCAGCGACTGCGCTACATCGGCGGCTGGCGTGCGCAATGGAACCGGACGCCGCTGGTGCCTCAGGATCGTTTCTCGATTGGCGGGCGCTACAGCGTGCGGGGCTTCGATGGTGAAAACATTCTTTCCGCCGACCGTGGCTGGACCCTGCGCAACGAAGTCGGCCTGTCCTTGGGGCAGACCGGCCAGGAGCTCTACACCGGTATCGACTATGGCGAAGTCAGCGGCCAATCCAGTGAGTTCCTGATCGGCCAGCGCCTGGCGGGGGCCGTGGTGGGCATTCGCGGTGGTTACAAGGGCCTGTCCTATGACTGGTCGGTGGGCACGCCGTTGAAGAAACCCGATGGTTTCGAGACGGCCAACGTGACCAGCGCCTTCACCGTCATCTGGTCATTCTGAGGTGATCCCATGCAGTTCGAGACGCTAGACATTGTTGCCCCCGGCCTGATCGATGAACCCTGGAGCGAAGCCGCGGTATTCGGCTCTGCCACATGGTTGTGGATGCATTCCAAGGCCCATCGCGATGCGCCGTTGCACACCTTGCCGACGCTGTTGCTGCCGGCCCTCAAGCATCGCCAATTCGTGCTCGGCTCCGAGCATGGCAAGCCGGTGTTCTACCTGTCCTGGCTCAACCTCGACGAGGCGGCAGAGCAACGTTACTTGCGCCAGTCGCCGCTGGCGCTGACCCAAGACGACTGGAACAGCGGCGAGCGCCTCTGGCTCAACGACTGGGTCGCTCCCTTTGGCCACACGGCGGTATTGAGCCGCTTGTTGCAACGTCACCTTTTCATCGATCGCTGCGCTCGAGCCCTCTATCACCGAGGCGATGAGCGCGGCCTGCGGGTCAAGACATTCCAAGGGATCGGGGTCATTCCCGAACAGGCCCAGGCCTGGTTCGCCGCCCACCCGCTGGCAATCGAAGCGTAACTCCAACCACTGGTCGTGCGGGCTGGCTCCGCAAATGGAATTGCTATGAACAAGCATCTGTACCGAATCGTTTTCAACAAGGCCCGCGGACTGCTGATGGTCGTGGCCGAGAACGTCACCAGCCAGGTCAAGGCGCCGGGGACCCGCTCCGGGCCGACGACGAGCGCAGCGGCTTGCACAGCGACGCTTGGGGCGTTGCGCTTTGCCTTGATGACCGCGATTGGCCTGGTGTCCTTGAGCGTGGCGCCGGCCTGGGCTGGAACCATCGTCGCCGACCCGGGCGCTCCGGCCGGCCAGCAACCGATGGTGATACAAAGCGCCAACGGCACGCCCCAGGTGAATATCCGCGCGCCCAGCGCTGGCGGTGTCTCGCGTAACACCTACAACCAGTTTGACGTCGATAGCCGGGGGGTGATCCTCAACAACGGCACGGGCAATAGCCAGACGAAACTGGGCGGTTGGATCGAAGGCAACCCGATGTTGGGCAATGGCAGCGCGCGGGTCATCCTCAACGAAGTCAACGCCAGCAATCCCAGTCAACTGCGCGGTTACGTCGAAGTGGCTGGCCAGCGTGCCGAAGTGGTGATCGCCAACCCGGCCGGTATCACCTGCAACGGTTGCGGCTTCATCAACGCCGACCGTGCCACCCTCAGCACCGGCCGGGCGCAGTTGGAGAACGGTCGCATCACTGGCTACACCGTGCAGGGCGGCACCATCAACATCGAAGGCAAAGGCCTGGATGCCCGCGAGGCCGACTATACGGATCTGATTGCCCGCTCGGTGCAGGTTAACGCCGGGGTGTGGGCCAACGACTTGAAGGTTACGACCGGACGCAATCAGGTCAATGCCGACAACACCCAGGCTACGCCGCTGCCAGCTGCCGACGGAGAAAAACCCACCGTTGCCATCGACGTTGCCAAGCTGGGCGGCATGTATGCCGGGAAGATCATGCTGGTGGGCACTGAATCTGGCGTCGGTGTGCGCAACGCCGGGCAGATCGGTGCCATGGCTGGCGAGGTGGTGATCAGCGCCGACGGCAAACTGCAAAACCAAGGCGCTATCAGCAGCGCTACAGCGACCCGAATCAATGCCACCAGCGTTGATAACAGCGGCACGCTCTACGCCAAGGGCGACCTGGGTCTCGACAGTGCCGGTGACATCGACAACAGCGGCACTGTTGCCAGCCAGAACCACACGACACTGACCGCCAAGAACATTCGCAGCACCACGGCCTCGAGCCTGGCGGCGGGCGTCGGGGCGGACGGCAAGTTGGGCAGCAGCGGCAACCTCGCGTTGCGGGCCACCACGGTCAAGGCGCAAGGCCAGAACCTTGCCGGCGGCGATGTCAGCGTCGAGGCCGCTGACCTGGACCTGAGCAGCAGCCAGACCCTGGGCCACAACGTCACCCTGACGGCCAGCGGCGGCGATGCCAACCTCAGTGGCAGTCAAGTCGATGCGACCCAGGTACTGACTGCCAAAGCGACCAAGACCCTGCGCACCGATGGGGCCAAGGTCACCGCTGGCAACCTGCAATTGAGCGCACGGGATGTTTCCAATGTCGGCGGTGAGCTGGTGCAGACCGGCACCGCCGACGCGTCGATCAAAGCCACTGCCACGCTCGACAACAGCAGTGGTCGTATCGCCTCCAATGCCGAGAACATGCAGCTTGGCGCCAATCGCCTGGATAACAGCAAAGGCACGGTCGAGCACGCCGGCAAAGGCACTTTGGACATCCAGGCCACCCAGTTGGCTGGCAGCAAAGGCACCCTGGCGAGCAATGGCACGTTGAGCGTCAAGGCCAGCGAGGTGGTGGTCGATGATGGCCTGACCCAAGGCCAACAGATCACACTCGACACCACGACCTTGTCCAACCAGCGCGGACGCATTCTCCAGACTGGGGCGCAGCCAATGCAGGTCACCGCCCGTGAACGCTTCAACAATCAGGCCGGGCAAGTCAGCAGTCCTGGCGCGGTGAACGTGAAGGTCGGCACGTTGAACAACCAGGGCGGCAAAGTGCTCGCCACCGATAGCGGTGCGTTGACTGTCACGGCCGACAACGAGATCAATAACGGCGGCGGGACGCTGGCCGCCAGCGGGACGACAAAGGTCAGCGGCGAGGCACTGGATAACACCCAAGGCACCGTGAGTGCCGGCGGTGAGCTGTATGCGACGTTCGATCGCTTGAACAATATCGGCGGCACGCTCGCCGCCACCCAGCGCATGGAAATCATCGCCGGGCAGTTGAACAACACCAACGGCGTGCTGGGCTCGGTGAAGTCCGGCTTGCTGGTCAGTGTCTCGGCCGATGCATTGAACAACAGCGGCGGGCGCCTTGAAGCGCTGGGCGATATCGATCTGTCGGCCCAGGGCCTGAATAACCAGGGCGGGGTGATCAGTGGCCAGGCCCTGGACCTGAACAGCCACGGCCTGCTGATGGACAACAGCCAAGGCACGTTGAATGCCGGTGCGACCCTCGACCTGCGCAGCGGTGAACTGCGCAATGCGGCAGGGCTGATCCAGGCCAAGGGCAAGCTGTTCATCGACACCGGCAGCCAGGCGTTGGACAACCTTCAGTCCGGCACCACCCAAGGCATCAGCGGCCAGGACGCGGTGGAAATCCACAGCGCCCATTTCAACAACAGCGCCGGCTTCCTCGGCGCCAAAGGCGCGCTGGTGCTCAAGGCCACCGACGTTACCAACGGCAGCGGCGGCCAGGTCATTGGTGAGAAGAGCGTAGAAGTCGAAAGCGCCCGGGTGGATAACCGCGGCGGTCAATTGCAAGGCCTCGGCGATGTCCAGTTGGTGCTGGGTGAGACGCTTACCAACCAGGGTGGATTGGTGCGCAGTGCGGGAACGCTGGGCGTGACGGCCGGCGTGCTCGACAACAGCGCCACCCAAGGTGCCAACCAAGGCCTAGAGGGGCGTGCCATGAGCCTGACGCTCGACACCTTCGGCAACCAGGCCGGTGCCGTGCGCGCCGACCAAGGATTGTCCATCGGTGTCAGCCAGGTGCTGGATAACCAGGGCGGCCTGATTTCCGCAGGGACCGGCCTGACCATCACTGATCGCGATCCGGTGCAACGTCGTCAGTCGGTGCACAACCTCAATGGGACCTTGCTCGCCGGCAGCCTATTGTCCCTTAACGCGGCCTATTACGCAGGCTCCGGTCGAGCCCTGAGCCTGGGCGACCTGACGTTCAGCCTGCAAAGTGGCCTGGACCTGAGTGGACAGATTCAGGCCAACAACAAGATTGACCTGAGCACCGACGGCGCTTTCAACAACAGCGGAAAACTGTTGGCAGGTAATCTCCTGCTGGTGCGCTCGCAAACGCTGGACAACGCCGTCAGCGGGGAGATCAGCGCCGGTCAGGTTCGCCTGACCATAAACGACAGCCTGACCAACCGTGGCCTGATCGACGGCCAGCAAGTGCGTGTGCAAGCGCTGTCGCTCAACAACCTGGGCACCGGACGTCTGTACGGTGATCGACTGGCGATCGCCACTTCGGCGCTGAGCAACCGTGATGAGAACGGCAGCGCCGCGACCATCGCCGCCCGTGAGTCGCTGGACATTGGTACCGGCACCCTGGACAACCGCGAACAGGCGCTGATCTTCAGTGCCGGGGACCTTGCCATCGGTGGTGCGCTGAGCGCGACTGACAAGGCCCAGGACCGGGCCCAACTGCTGAGCAACGCCAGTGCGACCATCGAGGCCCTCGGCAACCTCTCGCTCGATGTACAAAGCGTGCGTAACACCAACGAGCATTTCAGCACCCAGCAAGTGGAAGTCAGCCGCACCGCCTTGCAGGAATTCCAGCTCAGCGGTTCGCCGAACCGCTACCAGGGCGACCAGATCTCCGTGAGCAACGACGAGGTCCTTCACCTGACCACCCCAGAGGGTCGCAAAGACAACTGGAACCGCTACGACTACACCCGCGTGGTGCAGGAGACCCAGATCGCCACCTCGGCGCCGGCGCAAATCCTGTCTGGTGGGACGATGCAGATCAACGCAGGGGATGTGCTCAATGACAAGAGCCGCATCATTGCCGGTGGGTTGTTGCAGGCCAACATTGCCAGCCTGACCAACACCGAACTGACCGGCCAGCGCACCACCACCGACAGCGGCACCGTCAGCAATTTCTATCGCATCCAGCGCAAGGGCCGGGACCGTCAGGGAACGGCCGTCACGGCCTACACGCCTGCCCCCTTGATCCAGGACATCACCCTGCAGCCGACCGTGTTCGCCCAGAACGCCGCCGGCAACGGTACTGGCACCCAGATCAGCGCCCGCGCCACACAGGGCGTCAGCGAGCAGATAGCCGCCACAGGCACGGTCAGTGCCCCGGTCGGCAGAACCTATCAAGTGGCGCCCATCGTTCAGGTTGCGGCCCAGACCACCTTGAACAGCAAAGGCGTGGCCGAGCAGATTCGCAGCGGCGGGCCATCCCTGGCATTGCCGAACAACAGCCTGTTCACCACCAATCCCCAGAACACCAGCAGCTACCTGATCGAAACCGACCCGCGTTTTGCCAGCTATCGCACCTGGCTGTCGTCGGACTACATGTTGCAGCGTTTGCAAGTCGACCCAGCCCTGACGCAACAACGTTTGGGCGACGGCTTCTACGAACAGAAATTGATTCGCGAACAGATCGCGCAACTCACCGGCCGACGTTTCCTCGATGGCTATGCCAATGACGAAGTGCAGTACCGCGCCCTGATCGACAACGCCGTGACCGTCGCCAGCCAATGGCAACTGGTGCCCGGCGTGGCCCTGACCTCCGAGCAGATGGCCCAGTTGACCAGCGATATCGTCTGGCTGGTGCAAAAGCAGGTCACCCTCGCCAACGGGGACACCCGCAACGTACTGGTGCCGCAAGTGTACGTGCGGGTCCAGGAAGGCGACCTCAATGGCTCCGGCGCCCTGATTGCCGGGCAACAGTTGAACCTGAACATCGCCGGCGACCTGGTCAACAGTGGCAGCCTGGCCGGGCGCAGTGTCATGGCGATCACCGCGCAGAACATCGAAAACCTCGGTGGGCGCATCCAGGCCGACAAGGTATCGCTCGCCGCGCGGGAAAACCTCAACAACCTCGGCGGCCTGATCGGTGCCGTGGACAGCCTGTCGGTCAAGGCCGGGCAGGATATCAACGTCATCTCCAGCAGCCGGGACAGCAGCAGTGCCCAAGGCACCCGCACCAACCTGTCGCGGGTGGCCGGGCTGTTCGTCAGCGGTGCCCAGGGCACGATGGGGGTGAGCGCCGGCAACGACCTCAACCTCACCGGGGCCCAGGTGGTCAATGCTGGCAAGGGCGGCAGTACGTTGCTGGAGGCGGGCAAGAACATCAACCTGGCCACCGTCGGCGAAGCCCACGAGCAAGCGCTGACCTGGAACAGCAGCAACTGGCGCAAGGACGCCAGCCAGACCGAAGTCGGCTCACAGGTCCAAGGGCAGGGCGACGTGCGCTTGAGCGCGGGCCAAGACCTCAACGCCCGCGCCGCTCACGTCACCAGCGAGCAAGGCGCGGTGTTTGCCGAGGCCAAGCGCGACGTCAACCTGACCGCCGGCCAGAACTACCAGTTCGCCGATGAAGCGCACAAGGTCAAGGGCAGCAACGGGATGTTCTCCAGCAAGACCACCACCACCCGTGACACGATCAGCCAGACCTCGGCCGAAGGCTCCACCCTGAGCGGCGAGCAGACCTATGTGCAGGCCGGTCGCGACATCAACCTCAAGGGCAGCAACGTGGTGTCCACGACCCAGACGGTTCTGGTGGCGGACAACAACGTCAACATCGAAGCCGACACCGCCAGCAGCAGCGAACGCCATGACAAGTCCGTGAAGAAAAGCGGCCTGTTCAGCGGCGGTGGCATCGCCGTCACCCTGGGCAGTCAGCAACAAAGCGTCAAGGACCTCACCACCGAGCACACGGCCGTGGCCAGCACGGTCGGGTCGACCGCCGGCGATGTGCTGATCGAAGCGGGCAAGGGCTACCGTCAGGTGGGCAGCCAGGTGTCGGCGCCACAAGGCAACATCGACGTCACGGCGCAGACCATCGATGTCGTCGAGGCGCGCAACACCCGCGAGCGCGAGCGTGAAACCCTGTTCAAGCAGACCGGGTTCACCCTCACCGTGACCAACCCGGTGATCAGCGCGATCCAGACGTCCCAGCAGATGAAACGGGCGTCGGAGAAAACCGACGACGGGCGCATGAAGGCCCTGGCCGCCGCTACCGCCGTCATGGCCGCCAACAACGCCGCCACCGCCGTGGCGATGGACCCGGGCGCGGCGGGCGGGATCAATATCAGCCTGTCCCTGGGCACCAAGAAGAACGAAAGCACCACCACCTACACCAGCGACAGCGCAGCCGGCTCGACCATGACCGCCGGCAACGACATCCGCCTGCGCGCCACGGGCGCCGGAGCCGCCAGCGACATTACCGTGCAAGGCAGCGATATCAAGGCCGGACGCAATGCCAGCCTGCTGGCGGACGGTGACATCAACCTGATCGCCGCCCGTAATATCGACAAGCAGAACACCGACAGCAAAGGCAGCAGCGCGAGCATCGGCATCGGCTTTTCCCTCGGTGCCCGCAACGGCTTCACCCTGGATCTGGGGGCGTCCGGCAGTCGCGGCCAGGCGGATGGCGATGGGCTCACCCACACCAATACCCATGTCCAGGCGGGCAACCAGTTGCTGTTGTCCTCGGGCGGTGACACCAACCTCAGAGGCGCGGTGGCGAGCGGCAAGCAGGTATTGGCCGACATCGGCGGCGACCTGAACATCGAAAGCCTGCAAGACACCAACACCTACGAGGTCGATGAGAAGAGCCTGGGCGTTGGCATCAGCCTGTGCATTCCGCCGTTCTGCTACGGCATGAGTTCAGTCAACGGCGTCAGCGGCAGCTTCGGCGCCACGGACATCGATTCCAACTACGCCAGCGTGATCGAGCAATCGGGCATCAAGGCCGGCGACGATGGGTTCGACATCCGCGTCGGGGGTAACACCGACCTGGTCGGCGCCGTCATCGCCAGCAGCGACAAGGCCGTGCAGGATGGCAAGAATCGTCTGGTCACCGCCAGCCTCACCAGCCGCGACATCAAGAACAAGGCCGAGTACGACGCCAGCACTGTCAGCGTCGGTGGCGGCTATCGCGAAGTCGGCAAGGACCAGCAGGGCAACGCCACGAGCGGCGGTACGCAGACCCCTGGCACCGACCTGCCGAAGAACGACAACGACCTCAGCGCCACCATGCCGATCGCCATCAGTGCCAGCGACGATGCCAGCAGCGTCACCCGCAGCGGCATCAGTGGTGGCACCATCGTCATCAGCAACGACGCCGAGCAACAGAAGCGCACCGGCAAGAATGGCGAGCAAACCGTCGCCAGCCTCAATCGCGATGTCTCCAGCGACCGCGACACCAGCAACACGCTCAAGCCGATCTTCGACGAAGACGAAATCCGTGCCGGTTTCGAGATCGTCGGGGCGTTCTCCAACGAAGCCAGCACCTTGCTCGCCAACAAGGCCAAGGAAGTCGACCTCAAGCGCAAACAGGCCGAGAAAGCTCAGGCCGCGGCCCTGGACCCCAACGCCAAACTCACCGACACCGAACGCCTGGCGCTGCTCGGCAGCGCTCAGCGACTCAATGCCGAAGCCAGCGGCATCGCCGACAAGTGGGGCGCGGGCGGCACCTACCGGCAGATCACCACCGCCCTGGTGGGCGCGGCCAGCGGCAACATCAGCGGCGGCAACAGTGCGTTCGTCCAAGGGTTGGTGGTCAATTACGTGCAGCAGCGGGGCGCCGGCTACATCGGCGACCTGGTGGCGGACGGCAAGCTCACCGAAGGCTCGCCGCTGCACGCCGCCCTGCACGGTATCGTCGCCTGTGCCGGCGCCGCGGCCAGCAGCCAGAGCTGTGGCAGCGGTGCCGCGGGCGCGGCGGCGTCGAGCCTGCTCACCGGCCTGTTCTCCGAAGCCAGCCCCGATGAAAGCGAATCCCAGCGCGAAGCCAAGCGCAACCTGATCGTCAGCATCGTCACCGGGCTGGCCGCCACCAGCTCCTCGCTCGACCCGGCCACCGCCACCAGCGCGGCGGGCGCTGCGGTGGACAACAACTGGCTGGCGACCCAGCAACTGGTCCAGGCCGAGAAGGAGTACAGCGCGGCTGACGGTCTCGGGGCCAAGGCGAAAGTGATCGCCAAATGGGCGTACATCAACCAGAAACAAGATGTACTGACCCGCTTCGGCCTGGGCAAAGGCCTGGTGCAGGCGGGTTGGGGCGATGTAGAAGGATTGGCGCAATTCCTCCTCCATCCGGTGGACGGGATCAACGGCCTGAAAGCACTGATCAACGACCCCGAGGCCCGCAAGCAATTCGGCGACGGCGTGGTCAACGAACTCAACGCCAAACTCGACCGCGTCAAAGATGCCCTGGAAAACGGCGGGGATGATCGCGCCGTGCAATTGGGTCAGGACATTGGCGAGCTGGTTTGGCAGGTTGGCAGCATCGCCACGGGCGTCGGCACGGCGGCCAAGGGCGGCGTGGCGTTGGCGAAAGCCGGGATCAAGGTGGGGACGGAAGGGCTTGAAAAAATGGCCGGTATGGCCAAAATTGCGAAAGCTGAAGTGTCGGCTGGTAAGCCGCTGCAGTGGAGCAGCGTGGAGGGGGCGTATAGCGGAAAACTTGAGGGGGGGTATGGCCCTGGTACGACGACTGTTAATGGGAAGGTTGTTGAAAACACCGTAGACTATAGTTCGGGTGTTAAGGGGACTCAAACAACCAAGGTGATCGACCGTCTGGATGAGCTGAAGCTAGACGGATTTAATCCCTACGATAATCCTCGTTACAAAGAAATGTCACCTGATCAGCAGAAAGTGTTTCTGAAGGAGTACAACAAGCAGTTGCAAGCTCAGCAAGATGCGATTAATAGCATGACAGCTGATGAGTTTAAAATTGCAAGGGATGCCTACATTCAGCAAGGCCGCAATCCAGCAGCTGATTCAATGCAGCGAAGTTTAGGTCGCGAATTTGAAAGGGAAGTGTCTGAAAGTATTCGGCAAAGTTTAATTAATAAAGGTGTCGATCGTTCTACGGCAACGCAGATGGCAAAAGATCGCGCGAAGGAGATTAAGTCTAGTCTTGCAGCCTTGCACGAGCCTGACATGGTTGCGGGCGGTTGGACAACACCGGCACCGATAAGGATGGGTGACACCAATGTGAACTCATCAATAGGTGCTAGCTGGTCAAGTCGTTTATCATCTGTCGATCAAGCCGTGGATGCGGCTATTTCCAGCGGTGCTGGCAGCGCTAAATTGAATGTCCGGCTAGAGCTACTCAGAGGAGCACAAGCAAGGTGAGGGACGAAGATTTCCAGTATTTCATCAGCGTGATGGGGGAGGCCACATCTCATCGACAGGTGCCTGACTCCCAAATTGCGAAGTATCGTAAGGTGCTGCCTGACGTGCTGCTTGACTATTGGCAGGAGGAGGGTTGGTGTGGATATGCCAATGGCCTTTTCTGGACAGTGAACCCGGATGATTATAAGCATCTGCTCGATATATGGCTCAGGGGTACTGAATTTCCACAGATAGATAATTACCACGTTATTGCAAGGAGCGCGTTCGGGACTCTCTATGCTTGGGGGGAGAAATACAATCAGAAAATTGTTATTTCGTGTCCGACGGGATCTATCGTTGCGTTGAAGAATAAGTTGAAAATACCTAATAAAAATCCGGATCTAGCTATTCAGACATTTTTCGCTATGTCTGATAAGGAGCGTTATGATTTGGAGGATAATCAAGGTGAGTTTTTGTTTGGGCGAGCACTCGAGAAGTTAGGTGCTCTTGATGAGAGTGAACTTTACGGCTTTGAGCCAGCATTATTTGCTGGGGGAACTGCTTCGCTAGATCATTTGGTTAAATGTAATTTAGAGGTCCATTTGATGATCCTTCGGCAGATGCGTTCTTGAGAAATTAGATAAGCGAAAGGAGTATGTGCTGGTGCAAAGGATAGAAGTATTTTGCTGGGAGAAGGGGCGGGTTTATTTAATTGCTCGCTCGCTTCCTAAAATAGATCTGTGGGGGATCTTGCTCGCCAACAAGGCCAAGAGGGAAAAGGGGACGGATTTATTTGTTGGAGAAGGGGCGGATTTATTTAATTGTTAGGCTCCTAGGCTTCCAAATAAATCTGTCCCCTTTTCTCCTTTTCTCCTTTTCTCCTCTTTTTTCCTTAGTTTATTGCCGCCTCTACCAAAAGCTGGAGGGAAGTAGGTATGAAGTCTTTATTGTCCGACTGGTGTGCCTTCTGTGAAGGCAGGGCGGTCTTCGATAAATCTCACTTTTTGGGATTGTTGAAAGCGCACAGTGGTTCCGAGGAGCTTCGACGGATATTCAGCTATTTTCCGTTTTCGGAAGAGTTGGCTGATAGAACGGAGCGCGTTCTAGCCTCTGGAGATATGGAGAAGTCTCTATATCTCTTGCCAAGCCTTAAAGTTGGAAAGGACGAATTAATTCAGCTAGGCCGGGAGTGGTTCAAGGAGCAAGAAAGAGTGTGCAGGGTGCTCGGTGATTCCGAGGTTCTAAAAATTTGTGAAAGTGCCCAGGTGCTTTTTGTTGATGGTCACGATATGGATCACTGGCTTCAGCAAGATATTCCTCATTATTGGTTGTTTGATGAAGTTGGGGATGCAATCAGGGAGAGCAGAGTTTCTGATACCGAGCAGACTTATGCGCTGTTTGAGGCGTTCTATGGATTGGCTGCGGATTATTATCTTGCTTGGTACGTTGGGCGGCCATTATTTGAATTTGATATTAATTTGGAGTCTTACTATAGATTCTGGCGGGTTGGAGGGAGGGGGGCTCTCACCGAGAGTGGGTTCTTAGTGACTCACTAAGTTCGGGCTTTAGATATAGGCGCGATCACTGGCTCCCAGCTTAAATACAGGCAAATTCCAGGATGTTGAATTTCGGAGGAAACATAGGTGATTCGGGCACCGCTGGGAGACTCCCGCTATTGGTCGGAATGGGTTGAGTATGGTGATGAGAGCATCGTCGAGGCGCTTGAGACCGCCGCTAAACCTGCCGGCGATCCCGACTATGCGCCGCAGTACGTTTTCATCATTGCGCAGAAGCACTGGCACCAGATGCTGCGACGGTATTCCGCTGGAGATCCGATAGCGGACCTGTCGCGATACTTTCCCGGGCTGCTTGATGCCTGGGAAGAGGCCGAGCGCCTTGGCGCGACGGTCTGGACTCAGGAGCAGCAATTCACTCGCCATAGCTGGCGTGTCAACTACGACCATTACATCACCTGCTTCTGGCTGGTGGGATTGGGGTTGGCGCTGGATATTCCGGATGACCAGTGGAAGCGGTTGTTGGCGTTGATTGGCAACGAAGGCGAGGACGTGCTACTCGACCGAATAATCGCGAGTCGCAGCCCAGAACGCAGCATAGGTTCAGGGCTTCTTTACCCGAAACCCTACGCTCGGTTGCTGACGGCGGTAGATGCTGCGGAGGATTCGCAAGCATTGCTGTTGAGTGCATTCGTCAAACATTGGTACACGGAAGTGCGTACCGGTGCCAAGTCCGGCTCTGATCCTCAGGCCGTCAGTTATAGACATCCCTATTGGTACTCCTATGGCGATGAAAACTTCGATGGCGGCGCCTATTTCGGTCGTTGGTGCGTAGAGGCCGTGGCGGCGGTCAAGGCTTTCGATATGGACGACTCACAGTGCTTGGGGCTTGAGCATTACCCTGGGGACTTATTGAGGCCCAACGGTCCGAGTACACATTCGGCGAGGCAGGAAGTTGAACCGCCTGTTGCGGTGGCTGTGGAGAATAAGGTGGGTTTTTGGTCGAAGCTGTTGAGGCGTCGTGAGTGAGCGAGTTTTGCACGGATCATGAGGCCTGACATCACCCATTGTGGCGAGGGGATTTATCCCCGCTGGGCTGTGAAGCAGCCCAAAACGGCAACGGATCAAACTGATACATCGCAAGCGCAGATTGGGGGGCCGCTTCGCGACCCAGCGGGGATAAATCCCCTCGCCACAGATTCTTTGTTTGTCGCGACTCTGTGCCTGGCAGGTCGTCCGCCCCCAATCTCTCCCACACCTTCCCCTTAACGGAACGCCATCTCCTGCCGATAACCCGATGAGCCCGGTTGTCTTCTGCGTTTCGGCTCGCAATGTGCGTCACGACACAGCCAGGCCAAGCGGTTGCTGAAATCCCTTGAACGTTGCTGGTTGGTGGCTATCATCTGCGCGCCTCGGGGCTGTGACACGGCGTTTCGTTGTTATGCCATTGGGTTATTTTCTTACTTGCCTGGACATCCTCGATGCTGGCGTACCACCAAAAAAGTTTTCTGATCGTCGATGATTTCTCGGATTTCCGCAGTTCGATCCGCTCCATGCTGCGTGAGCTGGGCGTCAAGGACGTGGACACCGCCGACACCGGTGAAGTGGCGCTGCGCATGTGTTCGCAGAAGCGCTATGACTTCATCCTGCAGGACTATCACCTGGGCGACGGGCGCAAGAATGGCCAGCAGGTGCTCGAAGACCTGATGGTCGAAAAGTTGATCAGCCATGAAAGTGTCTTCCTCATGGTGACCGCCGAGACCAGCCAGGCGATGGTGCTCAGTGCCCTGGAGCATGAGCCGGATGCGTACCTGACCAAACCCTTCAACCGCTCCGGCCTGGCCCAGCGGCTGGAGCGGCTCGAGCAGCGCAAGACCCTGCTCAAGCCGATCCTGCAAGCCCTCGATCGTGGCAAACCGATGGAAGTGCTCAATGCCTGCATCGCCCTGTGCAAGCAGGATCCGCGCTACGGGCCGTTGTGTCTGCGTTATCGGGCTGATGCGCTGCGCGACCTGAATCAGAACGAGGCCCTTGAGCGGCTGTACAACTCCATCATCGCGGATCGACCGTTGCCGTGGGCCTATGCGGGGCTGGGCAAGTTGATGTTCAAGCGCGGCCAGGTGGGGCAGGCCAAGGCCGTTTATGAAAAGGCCCTGAAAGTCTTTCCGATGATGCCGGCGTTGTACGACGGCATGGCCGAGGTGTTGGTGGCCGAAGGTGACACCAAACAGGCGCAGCACGTGCTGGAAGAAGCGGTGCGCCTGTCGCCGCTGGCGGTGCGCCGTCAATCGTTGTTGGGCAAGCTGGCGATGACCAACGAAGACTACGACACGGCTTCCCGGGCCTATCGTCAGGCGGTCGGGCAGGGCGCGCAGTCGCGCTTCAAGGACCCGGAAAGCAACCTGGGCCTGGCCCATGCGCTGATCAGCAAGGGCAGCGAAAAAGGCCTCGATACCCGGACCCGACTGGAGATCAACACCACCCTCAGCGCCGTGGCGAAGGAGAACCTCAACGACCCGGGGCTGCAGGTCCGGGCGCGGCTGATGAAGGCCACCAGCCTGTTGCTCAACGATGCCGAAACCGCCGAGAAACTCACCGAACAGGCTTTGCAGCGTCTCGATGGCATGGAACAGTTCATGAGCGCCGAGGCCGCGTTGCTGGTGGCCAAGCAGTTGCAAATGCTCGGACAGACCAGCGCCGGCGAATCGATGCTCAAGAACTGCGCGGAAATCTACGGTGATGACCCGACGGTAATGCAAGGCATCGCCAAGCTGACCGACGACCCGAACATCCTCAATCAGGGCAATGCCGCCGCCGAGCTCAACCGCGAAGGCGTGCGGGTCTACAAGACCGGCGCGTTGCCGGAGGCACGGGAGCTGTTCCGCCGGGCCCTGAAGATGCAACCGAAGAACATCAGTATTGCCCTGAACATGGCGCAATCGCTGCTGCATGGCACCGACACCAGTGTGGAATCGGAGCTGCTGCAGGAGTGCCGCGCCTGCCTGAAACTGGTGGGCATGATGCCCGACACCGATGCGCGTTTTGCGCGTTATCAAAAACTGCGAAGCAAGGCATTTGGCGATGAATGACAGCGAACAGGCACTCGATTTTTCCACGGTGATCGCGTCTACCGTGCACGACATGAAAAACTCCCTGACCTTGCTCATGCAGGCGCATACGCAATGGCTCGAGCGCTTGCCCGATGTCGAGCGACAGACCTCGGAGCAGGGCGTCATCGAGTTCGAGTTCGCCCATCTCAATGGCCTTATGGTGCAGTTGCTGGGGCTGTACAAGCTCGGCGTCAACCAGTTGCCGCTACACCCGGCCTATCATGAGCTGGACGATTTCATCGAGGCGCAACTGGCCGGCCATCAGGACATGTTCCGCAGCCGGGGGATCATGGTCACCTACGAGGTCGACCCGCTCAGCCCCCTGGGCTTTTTCGACCGCGAGCTGGTGGCTTCGGTGCTCGACAACTGCATCAACAACGCCATTCGCCATGCGCGCCAGACGCTGCTGATCAGCGTGAGTGATGAGGCCGGGCAACTGGTGCTGACCATCAATGACGACGGCGACGGTTACCCGCCAGAAATGATCGAGCGTCAGGCCGAGTATGTGCAGGGCATCAACCACAGCAGCGGCAGCACCGGGTTGGGCTTGTACTTTGCTGCGCGGATTGCCGGCCTGCACCAGCGTGGCGGCGTGAGCGGGCGCACCGAGATTGCCAATGGCGGGGTGTTGGGCGGTGGGGTGTTCCGGCTTTACTTGCCCTGAGCGTGCCCTGCATAAATAGCGCTGCCACCACATAAAACCTGTGGGAGCGGGCTTGCTCGCGAAGACGGTGTGTCAGCTTGCAAATGTTTTACTGACCCACCGCTTTCGCGAGCAAGCCCGCTCCCACAATGTATTCCAAGGTTCGGTGTTTATTCTTACCGGGTGCTTGATATTCCGAACAGCCGAAGCCTATTTTGTACGGGTTGCCGTTCGCGGCTCGCACATAACAAGGATTGCGTCATGACGACCGATGGCCAGCGTTCATTCGCGCAGCGACTGACGGGCATTGATGAGATTGAATGCGTTACGCCGGATTTGAATGGCGTGCCGCGGGGCAAGGTGATGACCGCCGAAGGTTTCCTCGAAGGTCGGCGGTTGCAACTGGCGCGAGGCGTGCTGCTGCAATGCATCATGGGCGGTTACCCACCGTCGCGGTTCTACGGCAGCGATGACGGTGACCTGGCGCTGGTGGCGGACCCGAAACAGATCCACCGCCTGCCTTGGAGCCAGCAGCCTCGTGCGCTGGCGATTTGCGATGCCGACGAACTGACCGGTGAAAGCTCCCGACTCTCCACGCGCGGCCAGCTCAAGGCCGTTGTCGCTCGTTATGCAGCCCTGGGCCTGGCACCGGTGGTAGCGACCGAGCTGGAGTTCTTCGTGTTCGCCCCCAATCCTGACCCGACCCAGCCGTTCCAGCCGCCGCTGGGCCTGGATGGGCGTCGCGAAGACGGCCAGTCGGCGTTCAGCATCAGCTCCAACAATGGCCTGCGCCCGTTCTTCAGTGAAGTCTATGAATGCATGGCGGCGCTGGGCTTGCCTCGCGACACCTTCATGCATGAAATGGGCGTGAGCCAGTTCGAGATCAATCTGCTGCACGGCGACCCTTTGTTGCTGGCCGACCAGACGTTCCTGTTCAAGCACCTGCTCAAGGAAGTGGCCCTCAAGCACGGCCTGACCGTGGTTTGCATGGCCAAGCCGCTGGCTCACACGCCGGGCAGTTCGATGCATATCCACCAAAGCGTTGTCGAGGCAGGCAGCGGCCGTAACGTCTTCAGCGACGAGGCGGGCGAACCGACGGCCACTTTCCGGCATTTCATTGGTGGGCAACAGGCGTGCCTGGCGGATTTCACCGCCTTGTTCGCGCCGAACGTGAATTCCTATCAGCGCCTGTGCCACCCGTTCGCGTCACCGAACAATGCCTGTTGGTCCCATGACAATCGTTCGGCCGGCTTGCGGATTCCCGCCAGTTCGCCGGTGGCCCGGCGGGTCGAGAACCGCTTGCCGGGGGCCGATGCCAACCCCTATCTGGCGATTGCCGCCAGCCTGGCTGCCGGGTTATACGGGATTGAACATCGCCTGGAGCCGAGCGCGGCGATCCAGGGTGAATTCGAGGTGCCGGATAATCTGTCGCTGCCATGTACCTTGCATGCCGCCTTGGAGCGTCTGAAGCGTAGTCATCTGGCGAAGGAACTGTTCGGCACGGAGTTCATCGAAGGCTACATCGCTTCCAAGACCCTGGAGCTGACCAGCTTCTTCGATGAAATCACGCCCTGGGAGCGACGTGTCCTAGCGGCCCAGGCATAAAGAACCGCCGCATTCGGGCTATCTTCAATAGATAGCCCTTACTCACCTCAAGGAGCCGCTCGGAACGCCGATGCGCCAAATCTGGAAACCTTTTCGAGCGCTTTATTTCGCCTCGCTGATGATGTTGATCGGCTCGGGCCTCTTGAGTACTTACCTGGCCTTGCGCCTGGCCGCCGACCATGTGGACAGCCTCTGGGTCGGTGCGCTGATGGCCGCCAACTATTTCGGCCTGGTGCTGGGCGGCAAGATCGGCCACCGGCTGATCGCCCGCGTCGGGCACATTCGCGCCTATTCGGCCTGCGCCGGGATCGTCGGCGCGGCAGTGCTGGGCCATGGCCTGGTGAACTGGCTGCCGGCCTGGATCGTGCTGCGGATGATCGTCGGCCTCGGGATGATGTGCCAATACATGGTCATCGAGAGCTGGCTCAACGAACAGGCCGATGCCAAGCAACGGGGAGTGGTGTTCAGCGGCTACATGATCGCCTCGTACCTGGGCTTGGTGCTGGGTCAGTTGATCCTGGTCATGCACCCGGCCCTGGGCCTGGAGCTGCTGATGCTGGTGGCGCTGTGTTTTGCCCTGTGCCTGGTGCCGGTGGCGCTGACCCGGCGGATTCACCCGGCCCCGCTGCGTCCGGCGCCGATGGAGCCGCGTTTCTTCATCAAGCGTGTCCCCCAGTCGTTGAGCACGGTACTGGGGTCGGGGCTGATCGTTGGCTCGTTCTATGGCCTGGCGCCGCTGTACGCGTCCCAGCAGGGCCTGTCCACCGAGCAGGTCGGCCTGTTCATGGGTAGCTGCATCTTCGCCGGGCTGCTGGTGCAGTGGCCGCTGGGGTGGCTGTCCGACCGTTATGACCGGGCGATGCTGATTCGCTGTTTTGCGCTGTTCCTGGCGATCTGCGCACTGCCGCTGGCGATCCTGCCGAAGGTGCCGCTGGAAGTGTTGTTTGTGGCGGGCTTCTGCTGTTCGCTGGTTCAGTTTTGCCTGTACCCGTTGGCAGTGGCCTTTTCCAACGACCACGTCGAAGGGGATCGCCGGGTGTCGCTGACGGCCATGTTGCTGGTGACCTATGGCATTGGTGCCAGCATCGGGCCGCTGGTGGCCGGCGTGCTGATGAAGATGTTCGGCAGCCAGATGCTGTACGGCTTTTTCGCTTTCTTCGCCTTGGTGCTGGTATGGCGGATCCGGCCGAAAGCGGTGACCAACCTGCATCAGGTCGATGACGCGCCGCTGCATCACGTGGCGATGCCGGACAGTATGTCGAGTTCGCCTTTGGTGGCGTGCCTCGATCCCCGGGTGGATGAGCAGGTGGTGCAGGAGCAGATGCAGACGCCGGCCAATCCGGACGTGGAGCCTGAGCCGGTCGCAGAGCCGGCTACTGAAGCCGAAGCGGCGTCTGACGAACCGGAGACACCCAGCTTTACCCAGGCCAGGCCTTGAAGCAGGCATAAAAAAAACGGGCAGTCACCGCAAGGGACTGCCCGTTTTTTATGGCTCGACGATCAGAGGTCGTCTTTATCGAAGCGCCGCGCTTCACGCTGGAGCTGGTAGACGAACCGCTCGACCTGCCGTTGCACCAGGCCACTGATGTTGTGGAAGCGTACGCCGGCGAACGTGGTGTTGATCCTTTCTTCGAAATGCAGGTAACGCAGCTCGACTGGCGCGGTCATGTTGCCAAACGGCAGGGCTGCGATGAAGCGCTCATACACCTGGCCCAATTGCAGCCGTTCGGTGATGTCGCCGTCGAAACGCAATTTGCAACCGGTGGCGGAGATGTCCAGCAGCTTGCCGTCCACGGGTGACTTGAGCTTGTCGCCGCCCAGTTCAACGCTCACCAGTTGCGCCAGTTTCAGGGCGGCGCGGAAGGCGTTGCGGCGTTGATGATAGACCACTTCGTCGGGCAGGGCACCGCGATAGCAGCGACCGTCGCTGGATTCGTCAATGGTCAGTGGACCCTTGCCATCCCATGCGATGCGCACGCCATCATGAAAACCCTCGACACGAAACGGCTCGCCGGCCAGCAGGAAACGCTCGCCATCCCGGGGGATCATTTCATCCAGGGCGATGGAGTTGGTCTCGCGATCGACGTTGACCAGATAGCTCTGGAAGCGCTGGGTGCGTTCATGGAACGTAATGATCAGCGGGTCGTGGCTATCTTGCAGCATCCGCAGGTTGCCGGAGATTTCCAGGGGCGTGGTGAGGACCTTGGGTGGCTGCGGAGCATCATCCGCGTTTGAGGCATTGAACACGGTGGGTCAATCTCCAGGCAAAATACGACTACGAATAGCCAGCATTTTGCCAGCATGTATCGCGCGTTGATAGAGCGAAGGCATTGTTCGTTTCATGCCTGGCTGAGCGGGCGGTGCTTGACCATTCTGGCCGTCGAGCCGCTAGCGTCATACAGCGTCGGGATCTCACCACCGTTCAGGATGCGCAATTGGTTGGCGGTGGCGGCCTGCTGCATCTGGATCGACTGGCCGTTGCGGGCGTTGGTCGCCTGGCATTGGGCGAGCAGGTCGTTGAGCACTTTACTCTGGGACAGCAACTGGTCGCCGATCGTCGACTGGCTGGCCAATTGCTCAAGGCCGTCATGACTGGCGGGCAAGTTGAGGCTGGCGAGGATCTCGCTGCGTTTGCGGCCATGCTGGTCAAGCAAGATGATCAATGCCTGTTTCTGCGCCAGGATGTTCTCCAGCAGAGGCATGTCGCGACCGTGCAGTGCCACGGATTCGGCCTGCAACAATTCCAGCAATTGTTGCGCTGGAACAAAGTCGTCGATGATCAGTTGCAATAAATTAGTATCGTGCATGGCTGGCCTTGGGTCTTAAGCGTCCAAAAGCCTGGCGCAGGCGGGGCGGCCTAGCGCTGGGCTTCGAAGTTGAGCAGTTTGCTGGCTACGCGGTTGCTGTCGACTTTGTAGCTGCCATCAGCGATGGCTGCTTTCAACTCGGCCACGCGGGCCTTGTCGACGACAGGTTGATCGCGCAGCTTGTCAGTGACCTTCTGCAACTGCTGAGCCTCATTGCTGAGGTGTACCGACTCCCCGTTGCTGACCTGTTCGGCTGCTGTAGGCAGCGGCGCGGATTTACCGGCTTCGGCGGTTTCCTTGGTCGCGCTGGTACGCGTAGTGCCTGTCAACGGTGAAGAGCTGTTTAAACGATTGAAATCGATGACCATGGTAAAAAACCTCTGGGTATTTGGACGCTTGCCATGTTTTCGGCCATCCCCAAAAAAACTTTAGGCTCATTTATTCAATGAGCATGCGCACGTCTGCGCTTGCCTTTGCGTAAGGCACAGTCTAGGGAACACCGGGATCAAGCGCCAGCTTTCTACCTCCTTTACCGGATCACTACATCGCCACTTCCACTTGGCCTGGGGCCATCACTTGCGCCTTGATCACGCGTTGGGAGTTGAGGTTTTTTACCCGTATCTGTTCACGCATGCCGCCGTTGGACAGGGCCTCGCCGGGCATCCGCACGGCCAGGGAGCCACTGCGGGCGGTGATGACCACCTGGTCGCCCTTGCGGACCACTTCGGCCTGCTCCAGGTGCACCAGCGTCACGACCTGATCGGCGACCATTGGTCGGACAAGTTTCTGCCCGATGGCCTGGTCAACGGAGGTCAGGAAACCTTGGGTGATCTGGCTGATGTCCCGTTCGCGCAACATCACGTCCTGGGGCTCGACAATCCCGGCCCGCTTGAGCGGACGAGTGGTCGTGACAATTTCTCGAAACAGGCGCACTTGAGCCGGCACGAACACCGTCCAGGGCGCGGCGCTGTCGCAACGAACCTTCACCGTGACGCGGCCCAGGGGCCTGGCCGGACTCTCCAGCGAAGCAGTCAATTCCTTGTCGCACATCGGCATGCGCAGGCGCGGGTCGAGCTGGTTGACTTCGATTTCGTAGCGCCCTTCGGTTTGACTGGTAGCCAGATAGTCTTCTACGGTGAATTCAAGAAAGCCCTGAGTGACGCCGATAAGGAGATCAGGCAAGGTAACCGGAACAGCAGCAAGGGCAGGACCGCCCGAAGTGAACAGGCAGACAGCCAGCAGTGCACCGAGCCAATGGCGGCAGTGAGTGGTCAGGCGTCGAGAAAATGTCGTTTGTGCGTTCATGCCGGTTCAATAGCAAGCCCCGTGCCGTTTAGTGATGAATGCGCGTCGGACACATTAGCGTTATGTAGGAGTCAGGGCATGGCGGGAGTAATGGATTCGGTAAACCAGCGCACTCAGCTGGTCGGTCAAAATCGCCTGGAGCTGTTGTTGTTCCGTCTCGACGGCCAACAAATGTATGGGATCAACGTCTTCAAGGTTCGCGAGGTGCTGCAATGCCCCAAGCTGACGTTGATGCCCAAGTCCAGTCCCGTTGTGTGCGGGGTGGCCAATATCCGGGGAGCGACCATCCCGATCCTCGACCTGGCGATGGCGACCGGTTCCGGTCGGTTGCTGGACCAGAGCAATCCGTTTGTGATCATCACCGAGTACAACACCAAGACCCAGGGTTTCCTGGTGCGCTCGGTGGAACGCATCGTTAACATGAACTGGGAGGAGATCCATCCACCGCCCAAGGGTACTGGTCGCGATCACTACCTGACGGCAGTGACCCGGGTCGATAACCAGTTGGTGGAAATCATCGACGTGGAGAAGATCCTCGCTGAAGTGGCTCCCACTCCGGAGGCTATTTCCGCAGGTGTGGTGGACGCCGAGACCCAGCACAAGGCGATTTCGCTGCGGGTATTGACCGTCGATGATTCTTCGGTGGCACGTAAGCAGGTGACCCGCTGTCTACAAACGGTCGGTGTCGAGGTAGTGGCGTTGAACGATGGGCGTCAGGCGCTGGATTATCTGCGCGCGCTGGTCGACGAGGGCAAGAAGCCCGAGGAAGAATTCCTGATGATGATCTCCGACATCGAGATGCCGGAGATGGACGGGTATACCCTGACGTCGGAAATCCGCAGCGACCCACGTATGCAAAAGCTGCATATCATCTTGCATACTTCGTTGTCCGGTGTTTTCAACCAGGCGATGGTCAAGAAGGTCGGTGCCGACGATTTCCTGGCGAAATTCCGGCCCGATGACCTGGCTTCCCGGGTAGTCGATCGGATCAAGGCAGCAGAGTAAGCAAAGGTCGGGCGCGTTGTGCGCCCGGCAAGTCAACGCGATGAAAGAGGCGGTATCTTGTCTACGGGTAATTTGGATTTCGAACAGTTCCGGGTCTTCCTGGAAAAAGCCTGTGGCATCTTGCTTGGTGAAAACAAGCAATACCTGGTGTCGAGCCGTCTCAATAAATTGATGGAACAACAGGGCCTCAAGTCATTGGGCGAACTGGTGCAGCGTATCCAGAGCCAGCCGCGCAGTGGCTTGCGCGAGATGGTAGTGGACGCGATGACCACCAACGAAACCTTGTGGTTTCGTGACACCTATCCGTTCGAGGTGTTGAAGAATAAGGTGCTGCCGGCGGCCATCAAGGCCAGCCCGGGCCAACGCCTGCGAATCTGGTCGGCGGCCTGCTCGTCGGGACAGGAACCCTATTCGTTGTCGATGACCATCGATGAGTTCGAACGGTCCAACCTCGGCCAGTTGAAAGGCGGCGTGCAGATCGTCGCCACTGACCTGTCCGGGACCATGCTCAATAACTGCAAGACCGGCGAGTACGACAGCCTGGCCATCGGCCGGGGCCTGTCGCCGGATCGCCTGCAACGCTACTTCGACCCGAAAGGGCCGGGCAAATGGGTGGTCAAGGCGCCGATCAAGAGCCGGGTGGAATTCCGCTCGTTCAACCTGCTGGACAGCTACGCCAGCCTGGGCAAGTTCGACATCGTGTTCTGCCGCAACGTGTTGATCTATTTCTCCGCCGAAGTGAAGAAGGACATCCTGCTGCGCATCCACGGCACGCTCAAGCCGGGCGGCTACCTGTTCCTTGGCGCCTCCGAAGCGTTGAACGGTTTGCCGGATCATTACCAGATGGTCCAGTGCAGCCCGGGGATCATCTACCAGGCGAAGTGATTGGCTTGGGTTGTCAAAAAACGGGAGACCTCCATGGCTCTCGTTTTTTTATGCCCGCCAATTTCCCTTCCTCCCACAATTTGACGGTCACTGCTCTTGATAAGCGGCAGAAAAGCGGCAGCCAGCGGAAACCAGTTGCCGCTTTTCTGGCATTGCCGCCTTGCCGGTGTCCGCAAAGCCCCGGTTTATGGGGTTTTTGGAAATGGCACGACGCTTGCTTTAGCCGTCGTACGTACATTCTGGTCACCCAAAGGTTTCCGACATGAGCATCAGCTTCGATAAAGCGCTCGGTATCCACGAACAGGCCCTGAGCTTCCGCGCCCAGCGTGCCGAAGTCCTGGCCAATAACATCGCCAACGCCGATACCCCGAACTACAAGGCTCGGGACCTGGACTTCTCCAAAGTGCTCGCCGAGCAGAACGAGAAGACCAAGAACGGCCATTTCGCCCTGAACATGACCAACAGCCGTCATATCGAGGCCGAAGGCCTGGGCAATGGCGACGAATCGCTGATGTATCGCACGCCGATGCAGCCTTCGATCGACCAGAACACCGTGGACGCTCAACTGGAACAGTCCAACTACGCGGAAAACTCCGTGAACTTCCAGGCCAGCTTCACCCTGCTCAACAGCAAGTTCAAAGGGCTGGTATCGGCCCTGCGCGGAGAGTAAGCCATGTCGATTGCTAGCGTATTCAACATTGCCGGCAGTGCCATGAGTGCCCAGACCACTCGCCTGAACACCGTCGCCAGTAACATTGCCAACGCCGAAACCGTTTCGTCGAGCATCGACCAGACCTACCGCGCCCGCCACCCGGTATTCGCCACCATGTTCCAGGGCGGCCAGTCCGGCGGTAGCGACTCGCTGTTCCAGGAACAGGACGCGGCCGGTCAGGGCGTACAGGTGCTTGGCGTGGTCGAAGACCAGAGCAACCTCGAAGCCCGTTATGAGCCCAACCATCCGGCTGCGGACGCTAAGGGTTACGTCTACTACCCGAACGTCAACGTCGTCGAAGAAATGGCCGACATGATTTCCGCCAGTCGTTCGTTCCAGACCAACGCCGAAATGATGAACACCGCCAAAACCATGATGCAGAAGGTCCTGACCCTCGGTCAGTGATAAGGGGCGAGTCACATGAGCGTTACCAGTACAACAAGTGGTTTGAGCCTCAACGAGATTCTGGCCAACTCCTCGGTCAAGACCAATACCACGACCGATGGCCTGGGGAGTGCGACAAAGGCAGCGAGCGGCAACCAGGAGCTGGGCAAGGATGCGTTCTTGCAGTTGCTGGTTACCCAGCTGAAAAACCAGAACCCGTTGGAGCCACAGGATAACGGCGAGTTCGTTGCCCAACTGGCACAGTTCAGCAGCCTGGAGGGCATCACCACCCTCAACGAGACCGTGAGCGGCATCGCCGGCAACTACAACTCGTCCCAGGCCTTGCAGGCGTCGTCCCTGGTCGGACGCTCGGTCATCGCCCCCGGTGACAAGGCCGTGGTCGATACCTCCAAGAGCCTCAACGGCACTGTAGTAGTCCCGACATCGGTGTCCTCCGTTGCCGTCAAGATCGTGGACAAGGATGGCAAGACCGTCCGCACCATCGACTTGGGCAGCCAGAAGGCCGGCAACTCTGCCTTCATCTGGGATGGCAAGAACGACGCGGGCACGACGGTCGAGTCGGGCACCTACACCTTCGCCGCTTCGACCACCATCGACGGCAAGGCCACGTCGCTGATCACCAACCTGCCGGCCACGGTCAGCAGCGTGACGATCAGCCAGACGGGCGGTGAGCTGATGCTCAACCTGGCCGGGCTGGGCAGCATCGCCCTGTCCAAAGTACAAACTATTGGTATGTAGAGCCGACTAACCGGCAAAAGGAGTCAACATGTCTTTTAACATCGGCCTTAGCGGTCTCTATGCAGCCAACAAACAGCTGGACGTGACCGGCAACAACATCGCCAACGTGGCGACCACCGGTTTCAAATCGTCCCGCGCGGAATTCGAAGATGTCTATTCGGCCACCAAGCTGGGCTCGGGCAGCAAGACCGTCGGCAACGGCGTGCGCCTGGCCAACGTCTCCCAGCAGTTCGGCCAGGGTGACGTGAACAACACCGGCAACGTGCTGGACATGGGTATCCAGGGCCAGGGCTTCTTTGTCCTGAGCAACGACGGCTCCCTGAGCTACACCCGTGCCGGTACCTTCAAGACCGACAAGGAAGGCTACATCACCAATAGCGATGGTACTGCGCGCCTGCAGGGCTATGGGGTGGATGCCAACGGCAAGATCCAGAACGGCATCCTGACCGACCTGCGCATCGACACCTCCAACCTGCCGCCGACGGCCACCAGCCTGGTTTCCTCGACGATCAACCTGAACTCGACGGCGACGGCGATCACTGCGGCGTTCAATCCGGCCGATACGGCCACGTTCACCAAGCAGTTCACTACTCCGGTCTATGACACCCAGGGCAACCAGCACTCCATGGACCAGTACATGGTCAAGACTGCCGGCAACACCTGGAACGTCTATACCTTGATCGATGGTCGTAACCTGAACGGCACCGCGCCGACCACGACCGGTGCGAACGCTCCCATTCCTTCGACCATGAGCTTTGATTCGAGCGGCAAGCTGACTCAGGTCAGCACGCCGCCAGTGCCGCCTGCCACTACGCCGACCATCAACAGCGACCTGGTGTTGACTGGCTGGGTACCTGGCACCGTGACCAACGGTGTATGGGCCGCCAACGGCGCCGCGAGTGCACCCACTATCACGATTTCCATGGGCAACACCAGCCAGTACAACGCCGATACCGCGCGCTCGATTCCGACCCAGAACGGTTACGCCACCGGCCAGATCACCAACCTGACCATCGACGGCAGTGGTGTATTGCTGGCCAACTTCAGCAACAACCAGACCAAGCCCATCGGCCAGCTCGCGCTTGCCAGCTTCACCAACGAGCAAGGTTTGCAGCCGGTAGGCGGCACCAGTTGGAAAGAAACCTTCGCCTCGGGCATCCCGGGCTACGATGCTCCGCAAACCGGCACCCTGGGTTCGATCGTCTCCAACTCCCTGGAAGAGTCCAACGTCAACCTGACCAACGAACTGGTCGAGTTGATCAAGGCCCAAAGCAACTACCAGGCGAACGCCAAGACCATTTCCACCCAGAGCACCATCATGCAGACCATCATTCAGATGGCTTGATGTCGACGGTTGCTTGAAGCTGCACAAGGAGCCCCTCGCAAGAGGGGCTTTTTTGTGTGCGGCGATTTTTTTTGCGCTTGTACCGGCCTCATCGCGAGCAGGCTCACAACAGGTGGGCGCATTCCAATGTGGGAGCGGGCTTGCTCGCGAAAGCGGTGGGTCTGCTTGCGGCGATGTTGAATGTGCCAACGCCTTCGCGAGCAAGCCCGCTCCCACAGTAGTGATGTGTATCGCCTGACCTTTGTGGGAGCGAGCCTGCTCGCGATGAGGCCGGCACAGGCGCTACTTTGCTCAAGGCAAAAGAAAACCCCCGATAAACCAGCGGTCTATCGGGGGTTCCTTTTTTGCGGGCGCCTTGCAGCGCCCACCCGCTCAGCTTATTGGCAAGCTTCGCAATCCGGCTCGTCGATCGCGCAGGCCTTTGGCACTGGCGCAGGGCCCGCTGGAGCAGCCAGGACCGAATCGTCACCGTGGTTGCCGCCGCTGGAAACAGCGTTCAGCTTGCCGGTGTTGATGGTCGACTTCTCGGTGCTGGTCGCGGCCAGGGCACGGAGGTAGTAAGTGGTTTTCAGGCCACGGTACCAAGCCATGCGGTAGGTCACGTCCAGCTTCTTGCCCGAAGCGCCGGCGATGTACAGGTTCAGCGATTGAGCCTGGTCGATCCACTTCTGGCGACGGCTTGCGGCGTCGACGATCCACTTGGTGTCCACTTCGAACGCAGTGGCGTAGAGCGCTTTGAGCTCTTGCGGGATGCGCTCGATCTGCTGCACCGAACCGTCGTAGTACTTCAGGTCGTTGATCATGACCGAGTCCCACAGGCCACGGGCCTTGAGGTCGCGAACCAGGTACGGGTTGATCACGGTGAATTCGCCCGACAGGTTCGATTTCACATACAGGTTCTGGTAGGTCGGTTCGATCGACTGCGACACGCCGGTGATGTTGGCGATGGTCGCGGTCGGTGCGATGGCCATGATGTTGGAGTTACGGATGCCTTTCTGCACTCGGGCGCGAACCGGTGCCCAGTCCAGGGATTCGTTCAGGTCGACGTCGATGTACTTCTGGCCGCGCTGGGCGATCAGGATCTGTTGCGAGTCCAGCGGCAGGATGCCCTTGGACCACAGCGAACCCTGGAACGTCTCGTAGGCGCCGCGCTCGTCGGCCAGGTCGCAGGAAGCCTGGATCGCGTAGTAGCTGACCGCTTCCATGGACTTGTCGGCGAACTCGACGGCAGCGTCCGAACCGTACGGGATGTGCTGCAGGTACAACGCGTCCTGGAAGCCCATGATGCCCAGGCCGACCGGACGGTGCTTGAAGTTCGAGTTCTTCGCCTGTGGCACCGAGTAGTAGTTGATGTCGATCACGTTGTCGAGCATGCGCACGGCGGTGTTCACGGTGCGTTGCAGCTTGGCGGTGTCCAGCTTGCCGTCGACGATGTGGTTCGGCAGGTTGATCGAGCCCAGGTTGCAGACCGCGATCTCATCCTTGTTGGTGTTCAGGGTGATCTCGGTGCACAGGTTCGAGCTGTGGACCACGCCCACGTGCTGCTGCGGGCTGCGCAGGTTGCACGGGTCCTTGAAGGTCAGCCATGGATGGCCGGTTTCGAACAGCATCGACAGCATCTTGCGCCACAGGTCTTTGGCCTGGACGACTTTGAACAGCTTGATCTTGTTGTACTCGGTCAGGGCTTCGTAGTACTCGTAGCGCTCTTCGAAAGCCTTGCCGGTCAGGTCGTGCAGGTCCGGCACTTCGGATGGCGAGAACAGGGTCCACTTGCCGTCGTCGAAGACGCGCTTCATGAACAGGTCAGGGATCCAGTTGGCGGTGTTCATGTCGTGGGTACGACGACGGTCATCACCGGTGTTTTTGCGCAGCTCGATGAACTCTTCGATGTCCATGTGCCAGGTTTCCAGGTAGGCACAGACCGCGCCCTTGCGCTTGCCGCCCTGGTTGACCGCGACCGCGGTGTCGTTGACCACTTTGAGGAACGGCACGACGCCCTGGGATTTACCGTTGGTGCCCTTGATGTATGAGCCCAATGCGCGAACCGGGGTCCAGTCGTTGCCCAGGCCGCCAGCGAATTTCGACAGCATGGCGTTGTCGTGGATGGCGCCGTAGATACCCGACAGGTCATCCGGAACGGTGGTCAGGTAGCAGCTCGAAAGCTGCGGACGCAGGGTGCCGGCGTTGAACAGGGTTGGAGTCGAGGCCATGTAATCGAAGGACGACAACAGGTTGTAGAACTCGATGGCACGGTCTTCACGCTGTTTCTCTTCGATTGCCAGGCCCATGGCCACGCGCATGAAGAAGATCTGCGGCAGTTCGAAACGCACGCCATCCTTGTGGATGAAGTAACGGTCGTACAGGGTTTGCAGGCCCAGGTAGGTGAACTGCTGGTCGCGCTCGTGGTTGATCGCCTTGCCGAGTTTTTCCAGATCGAATTCGGCCAGGACCGGGTTCAGCAATTCGAACTCGATACCCTTGGCAACATAAGCAGGCAACGCCTTGGCGTACAGGTCGACCATTTCGTGGTGGGTCGCGCTCTCGGCGACTTCCAGGAAGCTCAGGCCTTCGGCACGCAGGGTGTCCATCAGCAGGCGGGCGGTCACGAAGGAGTAGTTCGGCTCGCGCTCCACCAGGGTCCGCGCGGTCATCACCAGCGCGGTGTTGACGTCCTTGAGGGCGACGCCGTCATAGAGGTTCTTCAGGGTTTCGCGTTGGATCAGGTCGCCATCGACTTCTTCCAGGCCTTCGCAGGCCTCGGTGACGATGGTGTTCAGGCGACCCATGTCCAGCGGCGCCAGGCTGCCGTCGGCGCGGGCGATGCGGATCGAAGGGTGGGCCTGGACCGGTGCGTCGGCCGGGGAGCGGGTAGCACGTTCCTTGGCGCGGGAGTCACGGTAGATCACGTAGTCGCGGGCCACTTTCTGCTCGCCGGCACGCATCAGGGCCAGTTCGACCTGGTCCTGGATTTCTTCGATGTGGATGGTGCCGCCCGAAGGCATGCGACGCTTGAAGGTCGCGGTGACCTGTTCGGTCAGGCGGGCCACGGTGTCATGGATTCGCGACGAAGCGGCAGCGGTGCCGCCTTCAACTGCGAGAAACGCTTTGGTGATGGCGACGGTGATCTTGTCATCGGTGTAAGGAACGACAGTGCCGTTACGCTTGATCACACGCAATTGGCCCGGCGCGGTGGCGGACAGATCCGGGCTCGAATCGGCGGCCAGCGGCGCGGTGCCCTGCGGGTTCTCGCGAGTTGTGTCGGTGTGCATGGGTGTCTCCACGTTCTTTATGTTTGTTTGGGCACCATCACGGTGCCCACCGTTCCGTCCTGAAGCACTACAACCGACTGGCGCCGGGCATAACAACTTCGGGACAGTAGGAAGCAGGCGTTTAATGCCGCTTCCATCCGAAGTTCTCAGGTTGCGAGCAGGGCTCGAAACCGGGTTGTCGGGGTGGCAGCAATTGACTGCAACACCCGTACCGTTTCGGTCGTTTTCGACCTTGAAACAGCTGCCATCCGCAGGGGCGGTCTGGGCTTGGGGAAATACAGTGTTTCAGCTGGACAGAAGCAAGAAAAGCGCTTGAATTCTCTGTCCGACTTGTGTTTGGTTTTTGGCCTGAAACCCTACATGTAGGGTTTTTTACGCGGCGGGCTACAAGATAATGCGTTTTCGGGGGGTATGCAACGTACTACCTGTGGATAAGCCTGTGCGTAATTTGTGTGAGAAACCTGGAACTGCTCTGTAGGCCGCGACCTAGCTGGAGTGGACCTTTTTTCATCGGTTTCGACGATCAGAAAACAGCCCGGTGGTTTTTGCGGGCGCGGACGTTACCACATAAAACCGACCCGATCGAAACACATTTGTCCGCTTGTTTTCTGTGCAGGTGACGTTTATACAATCGGCCCGTGCATGGGGGTGTTTATCCTCCTTTAACATGACAAAAAGACGAGGGGCGCATAGCCATACTTGTGGGAGCGAGCCTGCTCGCGATAGCGGTACATCAGCCATATTTGTGTTGCTGACCCGACGCTATCGCGAGCAGGCTCGCTCCCACGGGTCAAGGTCCTGTCAGTGGAATTGGCAACATCTCCTTCATTAGGTGCTCACCGCAAGAGGTCCTTCAGTGGAACAAGAAGCCTGGCAGATATTGATCGTCGAGGATGACCAGCGTCTGGCCGAGCTGACCCGGGAATACCTCGAAAGCAACGGACTGCGTGTCGCCATCGAAGGCGATGGCGCGGTGGCGGCCGCGCGGATCATCGCCGAGCAGCCGGACCTGGTGGTCCTCGACCTGATGCTGCCCGGCGAAGACGGCCTGAGCATCTGTCGCAAGGTGCGCGAGCAGTATGATGGGCCGATCCTGATGCTCACAGCTCGTAGCGACGACACCGATCAGATCCAGGGGCTGGACCTGGGCGCCGATGATTACGTCTGCAAGCCGGTGCGCCCGCGCTTGCTGTTGGCGCGCATCCAGGCCTTGCTGCGGCGCAGTGAGCCGGAGCCGAGCGCCGCGCAAAAGCAGCGACGCCTGCAGTTCGGCCCACTGGTGGTCGACGATGCCCTGCGCGAGGCCTGGTTGCAGGGCAACGGTATCGAGCTGACCAGCGCCGAATTCGACCTGCTGTGGCTGTTGGTGTCCAATGCCGGGCGCATCCTGTCCCGGGAAGAAATCTTCACTGCCCTGCGCGGCATCGGGTATGACGGCCAGGACCGTTCCATCGATGTGCGCATTTCGCGCATCCGCCCCAAGATCGGCGACGACCCGGATCATCCACGGCTGATCAAGACCATCCGCAGCAAAGGCTACCTGTTCGTTCCTGAAGCTTGCGTAGACCTGGCGCCGTGAATTCGATCTTCCTGCGCATTTATGGCGGCATGTGCGCGGCACTGGTGCTGGTGGCGGTGCTCGGCGTACTGGCCCTGCACTTGCTCAACCAGACCCGCAGTGAGCAATACCGCGAGCGCCTGGCCCACGGCACGTTTTCGCTGATGGCTGACAACCTGCGGCCGATGAACGACACCGAACGGCGGCGAGCCTTGGCGGTGTGGGAGCGCCTGCTGGGCATCCCCCTGGCGTTGCAGACCTTCGCCCAGACCGACCTCGATCTCGGGCAGCGCACCCGCGTATTACGCGGCCAGGCCTTGGTGGAACAGACCGGGCCGCATGCGGCGAAGGTCTATCGGCTGGTCAGCGATGGCGAGCAACTGATGTTGGTGGGGGAAGTCCAGCAGATCAGCGAACAACTGGCCCGTGCGACTATTTACCTGCTGGCCGACGAATTGATGCGCTACCCGGTGGGTGAGCAGCCCGAACGGCTCGCGCAACTCAAGGAGGAAAAAGGCTTCGGTTTCGACTTGCGACTGATGACCGTCGTACAGGCGGACATGGACGAAGACCAGCGCCGTCGGGTGTCCGAGGGCGATACGGTGATGGCCCTGGGCAAGGGCGGCGACTCCATCCGGGTATTCGCCGGCATGGTCGGCACGCCATGGGTGCTGGAGATCGGTCCGCTGTACCAGATGAACCCTTATCCGCCGCAATGGCTGGTGCTGATCGCGGCGCTGGGGTTGAGCCTGATCGGATTGATCGTCTACCTGTTGGTGCGTCAACTGGAGCGGCGCTTGCGTGGCCTGGAGTCAGCCGCCACCCAGATCGCCCAGGGCAGCCTGGAAACCCGGGTGCCGGCCCGCGGTGCCGATTCGGTCGGGCGACTGGCCGCGGCCTTCAACGGCATGGCCGAGCACTTGCAGCAACTGTTGGCGATTCAGCGGGAGCTGGTGCGCGCGGTGTCCCACGAATTGCGCACGCCGGTGGCGCGCCTGCGCTTCGGCCTGGAAATGCTCGGCAGCGCCACCACGCCCCAGGCCCGGGACAAGTACCTGGCGGGCATGGACCACGACATCGAGGACCTGGATCGGCTGGTGGACGAAATGCTCACCTACGCGCGCCTGGAACAAGGCTCACCGGCCTTGAATTTCCAACGGGTGGATCTGGACGCGCTGGTCAATCAAGTGATCGATGAGCTGGGGCCGTTGCGGGCCGGAATCACGGTCGAGCGCGGTCTATGCCTGTCGGCCGCCGATTGCGACGGCGCCTGGGTCGAGGCCGAACCGCGCTTCCTGCATCGCGCCCTGCAGAACCTGGTGGGCAATGCCATGCGCCACGCCAATTCCCGGGTCACCGTCAGTTACCAGGTGGGCCAGTTGCGCTGTCGGGTGGACGTGGAAGACGACGGGCCCGGCGTGCCGGAAGCGGCCTGGGAACGGATCTTCAAACCCTTCCTGCGCCTGGACGACAGCCGCGCCCGGGCTTCGGGCGGCCATGGGCTGGGGCTGTCGATCGTGCGGCGAATCATCCACTGGCACGATGGTCGGGCGCTGATCGGCAAGAGCAAGAGCCTGGGCGGGGCCTGTTTCAGCTTGAGTTGGCCGAGGCATCAGGACCGGTCTTGAGAGATGTGGCGACCCCATCGCGAGCAAGCTCGCTCCCACAGGTGTACGCATGCCAATGTGGGAGCGAGCCTGCTCGCGATGAGGCCCTCCCAAACACCACAAATATCAGGCCTTGATCCCCACCAGGCTCAATAGCTGCCCATCCTTCACCCCAAACCGCGCCTGCAATTCACTGCCATGGCGCCACTCCGCCGACAGGTCCGTCAGCAAGCGCAGGCGCACCTGCCCATCGTGTGTCCAGTCCAGCACTTCGGCATGCTCGAAATAAAAGCGCTGCCTGACGATGGGGTACAGCGCCTTGAACAGGCTTTCCTTCACTGAAAAGGTCAGGGTCACCAGCAAGGCCCGGTCATCGCGCGTGAGCTGGGCCATACGCTGCAACTCTGGCGATGTGAGGATTTCACCGGCCAGGCGTTCGGCGCGCTCGGGGTCGAGCAGGTTCTCCACGTCCATGCCCAGCCCCTGCCAGTGTTCTTTTCTCGCGACGATTGCCGCTGCACGGCCAGTGCTGTGGGTGATCGAACCACTGACGTGAGCTGGCCACACCGGGGCACGGTCTTCGCCGATGGCCGGCACGCAGGTTTGACCGTCGAGCCTCTGCAAAGCCGCCCGGGCACAGATCCGCCCGGCCAGGAATTCTGCCTGGCGCTTGGCTACCGAGCGCTGGATGCTTGCCGGTGGCTCGATGGCACTGTTAGGGAAGTCGGCGCCCACCAGCAACAACGGGTCGAAGCGGGTGCTCAGCAGCACTGTTCCGGGCAGGGCATCGGGCAGGAGCCAATGTTCATCCAAAGGCGAGCAGCAGGCGGGCAGGGCGGGGAGTGTATTCATGCCGGGCATTTTGCCGGGTTGGCTTGAGGCTGGGTAGTGGCGTGGTTGTTATGTGGGGCATGGCTGGCTTTTGTGGCGAGGGAGCTTGCTGTGGGAGCAAGGCTTGCCCGCGATGAAGGCGATGTGGTCCTCCAGAAATCGAGTCGCCTGGGTCGCGAGCAAGCTTTGCTCCCACAATCCCCTCGCCACAGGAGGGATGTATCAGAAGATTTTCTTGAAGAATTTCTGCATATCCGCCCACGACTTCTCATCGGCTTCTTTGTTGTAGCCGATGTCCGGTCCGCCATGTTCGCCGTGGCTCAAACGGTCGGCGTCGGGGTTGCTGAAGCCGTGCTTGGCGCCTTCGAGGCTGACGAATTTATAGTCGGCACCGGCCTTGTCCATCTCGCTCTTGAACGCAGTGACGTTGTCCTGGGTGACCATGCTGTCCAGGGCTCCATGCTCGACCAGCACCTTGGCCTTGACGCTGCCCGGCGTTGCCGGGGTGTTGGTCACCAGCGCACCGTGGAAGCTCACTACGCCGGCCAGCGGCACGCCTTGGCGCGCTGCATCGAGTACTACCTTGCCTCCGAAGCAGTAGCCGATGGCGGCGAGTTTGTCCGGATCGGTCTGGGGCTGTTTCTTCAGCAGGTCCAATCCGGCCTGGAAACGGGCGCTGGCCGCCTTGCTGTCCTTGAGCGCCGCTTGCATGAAGGCCATGGCGTCCTTGGGATGCTCGGTGTTCTTGCCGTCGCCGTACATGTCGATGGCCAGGGCGCTGTAGCCCAGGCCCGCGAGGTCACGGGCGCGGCGCTTGGCGTAGTCGTTGAGCCCCCACCATTCATGCACCACTACCACACCTGGGCGCGGGCCTTTGACGGCGTCGTCATAGGCGTAATAACCGATCAGCTTGGTGCCGTCGGCGCTGGTGTAGGGGATTTCCTGGGTCTGGATGGCGGCGAGGCTCGCACCGCTAAAGGCCAGAAGTACAACTGCAAGCAGCCTGCGCATGATGGATCTCCTTAAAAAATGGTTCGCTCAGATTAGCCGATTCATTCAGCGCAGGTTCAGAGAACGTTCAAGGGGTGTTCAGGGACCGCTGGTTAACGTGACAGCGACTTCACACACCACCCACGTTGCAAAGGAACTTGATCATGACTGCTATGAAAAAACTGCTGTTGGCTTTCACCGTGCTGGGTGCCACTGCCATGGCCCACGCCGATGACAACTTCGCCAGCCTGACCCTTGGCCAGACCAGCGACAAAGTCAAGAAATCCAACGCCTTGGACAGCGCCCTGAACAACCCCAACGCCGACGGCGTCATCGGCAAGGACACCACGTATGGCCTGCGACTGGGCAAGCAAAACGACCAGGGCCGCTACTACGCCACCTACGACAACGTCTCGGGCACCCACAACGGCATCAAGTTGCGCCAGGAAAACCTGCTGGGCAGCTACGATGTGTTCTATCCGGTCACCAGCAGCACCAAACTGTTCGGCGGCGGCACGGCGGGCCTGACCAAGCTGACCCAGGACTCTCCCGGCTACAGCCGCGACAGCGACATCGGCTACGCGGTGGGCCTGCAAGGGGGCGTCCTGCAACAAATTTCGCAAAACACCTCGGTTGAACTGGGTTACCGTTACCTGCGCAGCAACGCCAGCACCGAGATGAGCCCGCACGGTGGCGACAAGGTCGGCTCGCTGGACCTGACCAGCAGCGCCCAGACGTACCTGTCCGCCAACTACACGTTCTAAGCGGTCGATGGTGAGCGTATCCAGCCGGATCGGTCGAAGACGATCCGGCGCCTTTCGTTGAGGTGCGTGGCGCTGGATTGTTTGATTTTGCCTGTGGAGAGGCTCCATGAAATTACTGGTCGTCGAAGACGAAGCGCTGTTGCGTCATCACCTGCAAACCCGTCTTAGCGACAGCGGCCATGTGGTGCAGGCCGTGGCCAATGCCGAAGAGGCCTTGTACCAGGTCCGCGAATTCAACCATGACCTGGCGGTGATCGACCTGGGCCTGCCGGGCATCAGCGGGCTGGAGCTGATCCGCCGGCTGCGCTCCCAGGACAAGACGTTTCCGATCCTGATCCTGACCGCCCGCGGCAACTGGCAGGACAAGGTCGAAGGCCTGGCCGCCGGCGCCGATGACTACGTGGTCAAGCCGTTCCAGTTCGAAGAGCTGGAGGCCCGCCTGAATGCCCTGCTGCGTCGCTCCAGCGGCTTCACCCAGTCGACCATCGTGGCTGGCCCGCTGTTGCTCGACCTCAATCGCAAGCAGGCGTCCCTGGGCGACGAGCCGCTGGCGCTGACCGCCTACGAATATCGAATCCTTGAATACCTGATGCGCCATCACCAGCAGGTGGTCGCCAAGGATCGCTTGATGGAACAGCTTTATCCCGATGACGATGAGCGCGATCCCAATGTCATCGAAGTGCTGGTCGGGCGCCTGCGCCGCAAGCTGGAAGCCCCCGCCGGCTTCAAACCCATCGACACCGTGCGCGGCCTGGGCTACCTGTTCAACGAGCGCTGCCAGTGATTCGTTCGCTTCGGCTGCGGTTGATGCTGGCTGCCATGACCTTGGCAGTGCTGTTCATGCTGGCACTGTTGCCGGCCATGCAAGGCGCGTTCAGCCTGGCGTTGCAGGAGTCCATCGAGCAACGCCTGGCCTCGGACGTGACCACGCTGATTTCCGCCGCCCGGGTGGAAAACAACCGCTTGAAGATGCCGACGCAACTGCCCGATGAGCGCTTCAACCTCGCTGACGCCCGCCTGCTGGGCTACATCTATGATCGCGAGGGGCGGCTGGTGTGGCGCTCCAAGGCCACCCAGGAAGAAAACATCAATTACACGCCGCGTTATGACGGCCAGGGCAATCAGTTCGCGCGCATTCGCGAGAACGACGGCCAGGAGTTTTTTGTCTATGACGTCGAGATCAAGCTGCTCGGCGGCCAGAACGCGGCGTTCAGCATCGTCACCCTGCAACCGGTGCGCGATTACGAGGTGACCCTGCAAGGCTTGCGGGACAATCTCTACCTGGGCTTCGGCGCTGCCTTGGTGGTGCTGCTGGCGCTGCTGTGGATCGGCTTGACCTGGGGCCTGCGGGCGCTACGACGGCTGAGTCAGGAGCTGGACGAGATCGAAAGCGGAGCCCGGGAAAGCCTCAGTACCGAGCACCCTCGGGAGCTGTTGCGCCTGACCGGTTCCCTCAACCGCCTGCTCTACAGCGAACGGGAGCAGCGCAGCCGTTACCGCGACTCTCTCGATGACCTGGCCCACAGCCTTAAAACCCCGCTGGCGGTATTGCAGGGTGTCAGCGAAGACATGGCCCGGCGTCCCGAGGATCGTGGGCAGGCCTGGGTGTTGCAGAGCCAGATCGAGCGCATGAGCCAGCAGATCGGCTATCAGTTGCAGCGCGCCAGCCTGCGCAAAAGCGGGCTGGTGCGCCATCAGGTGCGCTTGCGCCCGGTGCTGCAAAGCCTGTGCGATACCTTGGACAAGGTCTATCGCGACAAACGGGTCAATGTCAGTTTCGATCTGCCGGAGCAGTGTCAGGTGCCAATCGAACAGGGCGCCTTGCTGGAGATGCTCGGCAACCTGTTGGAGAACGCCTATCGGCTATGCCTGGGCGAGGTACGCGTGAGCGTGCACCAGACCCTCGGTGGCATGGAGTTGAGTGTCGAGGACGACGGGCCGGGCGTGCCACCGGATCAACGAGCGCGGATTCTCCAGCGTGGTGAGCGGCTGGATCGCCAGCATCCGGGGCAGGGCATTGGCCTGGCGGTGGTCAAGGACATCATCGACAGCTACGGCGCCAAGTTGACTTTGGGGGATTCAGAGCTGGGCGGGGCGGCGTTCCGGATTCATTTTCCGGTGGTTTGACTGGGATATTTCGCTGTGTCGGCGGGCCCCTGTGGCGAGGGAGCTTGCTCCCGCTGGGCTGCGAAGCGGCCCCAAAAATTTGCGAGCGCTGCGCACTCGAACGGGAGCAAGCTCCCTCGCCACAAGGGCCGGTAGATACACCACAGAAGTTGGATGTCCACTCAGTTCTCCAACTCCCTGTAAGCCCCCGGTGTCAGCCCCGTCCACTTCTTGAATGCTCGGTGAAACGCCGACGGTTCGGAGAACCCCAACTGCTCGGCGATCTGTTGTAGCGACAGGTCCGCGCGTCCCAGGTGATAGATGGCGATATCCCGCCGCAACTGATCCTTGAGTTCCTGGAAGCTGGTGCCTTCCTCCCGCAAGTGCCGGCGCAAGGTCTGCGGGCTGAGGTGCAGATGGGCGGCGACGGTGTCCAGGTCGGGCCAGCGTGCCGTGTCGCGGCTGAGCAGGCGGCGCAGTTGGCTGCTCAGGCTGTGGCCGTCGTCCGGACGCGACAGCAGGTCGGCGGGGGAGCGCTCGAGGAAATGCTTGAGGGTACGTTCGTCCTGCAGCAGCGGCATTTCCAGGTAGCGACTATGGAACAACAGGCTGCTGCTGCGGGCGTCGAACACCAGCGGACAGGGAAACAATAAGTCGTATTCGGCGCCGTGGGCGGGTTTGGTATAGCCGAAGGTCGCCTGTTCCAGGCCGATCCGCTGGCCGATCAGCCAACTGGCGAGGCGATGCCAGACCACCAGCAGGCTTTCAGTCAGGAAGTGATCGGGGTCCCAGAGCGTCGAATCGTCCAGCATCAGTCGCACTCGCTCGCCTTCGGTTTCCAGCGTCAGGCTCGGGGCGTCGGGGAACAGGCTGTAGAACAGCAAGCCACGCTGAAGAGCCTTGCCCAGGGTCCGACAGTGAATCAACGCGTGACACATCATGGCAAACGTCCCGGGTTTACTCGCCGCCCGGCCGAATCCCAGGTATTCGTCCCCCAGTGCCAGCCACAGAGCCTGCAACAGGCGGGCGAATTGCTCGGGCGCAATCCGCGCCCGCGGCTCATCCAACAGCTCAGGGCTGATGCCCAGCTGTTGCAGCAGGGGAAAATAGTCGAAGCCTTGCCGACGCGCACCGCCCAGGGCGGCGCGGGCGAAGTGGCTGGCGATCGTGCGTTGGCGCATGGCAGAAATCCGTCCGTTAAGCGGACGATGGTAGCAGGGGGGAGCGCTGAACAAGGCGGATATCCGCCAAATCCCGGAATGCGAAACGGCTTGTAGGCGGAAATCCGCCACCTTACACGTCACGTTTAATCCCTGTGGAATCCGCTAACCCGTCTGCTATACCGGATGTAGGGGGTTTCGCAAAAATGGCACGCGCTTTGCGAAGGGTTAGGTAGGTCTGCCGCGTGCAGCCGACAAAAAACAAATCCCTCCAGTGCAGGAGGGTTCGCAATTGAGGTGCCGTTGATGACAGGTGGATGTCGTCATGCGGGACTCTTGAGGAAGGTTTGCCATGACGACTCGTCAGCCACTGTACAAATCCCTGTATTTCCAGGTGATCGTAGCCATTGCCATCGGTATTTTGCTCGGCCACTTCTACCCGCAGACCGGTGTTGCCCTCAAGCCATTCGGCGACGGGTTCATCAAACTGATCAAAATGGTCATCGCCCCCATCATCTTCTGTACCGTCGTCAGCGGCATCGGCGGCATGCAGAACATGAAATCGGTGGGCAAGACTGGCGGCTATGCGCTGCTGTACTTCGAAATCGTCTCCACCATCGCCCTGCTGATCGGCCTGGTCGTGGTCAACGTCGTACAGCCGGGCGTCGGCATGCACATCGACGTGGCAACCCTGGACACCAGCAAGATCGCCGGTTTCATCTCGGCCGGTAAAGACCAGAGCATCGTCGCCTTCATCCTCAACGTGATCCCGAACACCATCGTGGGTGCGTTCGCCAACGGCGACATCCTGCAAGTGTTGATGTTCTCGGTGCTCTTCGGTTTCGCCCTGCATCGCCTGGGTGCCTACGGCAAGCCGGTGCTGGACTTCATTGATCGCTTCGCCCACGTGATGTTCATCATCATCAACATGATCATGAAGCTGGCGCCTATCGGTGCGTTCGGTGCCATGGCCTTCACCATCGGGGCCTACGGTGTCGGTTCGCTGGTGCAACTGGGCCAACTGATGATCTGCTTCTACATCACCTGCGTGGTGTTCGTGCTGGTGGTGCTGGGCGCCATCTGCCGCGCCCACGGCTTCAGCGTGGTCAAGCTGATCCGCTACATCCGTGAAGAACTGCTGATCGTGCTGGGTACTTCCTCGTCGGAATCGGCCCTGCCACGCATGCTGATCAAGATGGAGCGCCTGGGTGCCAAGAAGTCGGTCGTAGGTCTGGTCATCCCGACTGGCTACTCGTTCAACCTCGACGGTACTTCGATCTACCTGACCATGGCTGCGGTGTTCATCGCCCAGGCCACCGACACCCCAATGGACCTGACTCACCAGATCACCCTGCTGCTGGTGCTGCTGCTGTCGTCCAAAGGTGCTGCTGGCGTGACCGGTAGCGGTTTCATCGTACTGGCGGCCACCCTGTCGGCCGTGGGCACCTTGCCGGTGGCCGGCCTTGCACTGATCCTGGGTATCGACCGCTTCATGTCCGAAGCCCGCGCCCTGACCAACCTGGTGGGCAACGCCGTTGCCACGATCGTGGTTGCCAAGTGGGTCAAGGAGCTGGACGAGAACCAACTGCAGACCGAACTGGCTTCCGGCGGTCGCGGTATCTCCGACGTCCGTGAAGATGACGAGCAGATCGCGGCGGCGCAGATTGCAGCGGCAGAGTCCTCTGCTCCAGGCGCTGTGAAGTAAGCTACAGGCTGTAATGAAAAACCCGCTTCGGCGGGTTTTTTATTGCGCCTGAGTTCGCAAGATAAGTGTGCTTTTGTGCCAAGGGGATTTATCCCACACTCTGTGGGAGCAAGGCTTGCCCGCGATGAAGGCGATGCGGTCTTTCAGGATTGAGGCGCCTGTTTCGCGAGCAAGCTTTGCTCCCACAGCCCAGCGTCGCCACACGGATCTGTGCCAGCCATGAGCACAATCGTCATTCGATGTGACACCTGCGGTAATTGCCCCACCGCCAACCCCTGCCTAGTCTTTCACCATCACCCCTCGGAGATCGCTCATGCAAGGCCCACTGGCATCGCTCAAGGTTCTGGACTTCTCGACCCTGCTGCCCGGCCCGTTCGCCTCGCTGTTGCTGGCGGACATGGGGGCCGAGGTGTTGCGCATCGAGTCGCCGACCCGCCAGGACCTTTTGCGGGTACTACCGCCCCATGACCGGGGCGTATCGGCCAGCCACGCCTACCTCAACCGCAACAAGCGCAGCCTGGCCCTGGACCTCAAGCAACCGCAAGCGTTGGAGGTGGTCACGCAGTTGCTGGCGGACTACGACATCCTGCTGGAGCAGTTCCGCCCTGGCGTGATGGAGCGACTGGGCCTGGGGTATGAGGCCTTGAAGGCGATCAACCCACGGTTGATCTATGTGTCGATCACCGGCTATGGCCAGACCGGCCCCTATAAGGACCGCGCCGGGCACGACATCAACTACCTGGCCTTGGCGGGGCTGGCCAGTCATACCGGCCGCGCCGACAGCGGCCCACTGCCGCTGGGGATCCAGGCGGCGGACATTGCTGGCGGTTCGCTACACGGGGTGATCGGGCTGTTGGCAGCGGTGATTGCCCGTCAGCAGACCGGGCAGGGCCAGCACCTGGATGTGAGCATGACCGACTGTGTATTCAGCCTGAACGCCATGGCCGGTGCCGGTTACCTGGCCTGTGGGGTGGAACCGGGTTGGGAAAACCAGATGCTCAACGGCGGCAGTTTCTACGACTATTACCGCACCCGCGATGGTCGCTGGATGTCGGTGGGCAGCCTGGAACCGGCCTTCATGCAGGCGCTGTGCGAGGCTTTGGGGCGACCGGAGCTGGCGGCCCAGGGGCTGTCGCCTCAACCCGAGCAACAGCGCATGCTCAAGCAGGCACTGCAAGCCGAGTTCGAGAAGCATGATTTCGCCGAGCTTTGCAGCTTGTTCGCCGGGATCGATGCCTGTGTCGAACCGGTGCTGAGTCTTGAGGAAACCATCAGGCATCCGCAGCTACAGGCTCGGGAGCTGGTGACACAGGTGCCCCGTGGCGATGGTTCGAGCCAGGCGCAGATGGCCTGTCCGCTGAAGTTTTCCGAAGGGTTGCCCGAGCCTCGGCATATTGGCGCGGGGCTGGGAGTGCATACAGATCAGGTGTTGGGAGAGTTGGGGTTCAGTGTTGAGCGGATTGCTCAATTGCGCAGTGCCCAGGTGATTTTGTAGTGCTTTCAAGTGCCCTTCGCGAGCAGGCTCGCTCCCACAGTGGATCCATGTACGACGCAAATCCCCCTGTGGGAGCGAGCCTGCTCGCGATAGGGCCAGTCGAAACTCTACAAAAAATTGCTATTCGACCCGCGTCTCTCCACTGAACACCAAGGTCTGTCGACAACTACGACACAAATATCGCCGTCCCTGGCGCACCAGGCTGTGGCGCTGGGCCGAAAACGGGAAGTCACTGCCGTCGCAGGGGCATTTGTAGATGTAGCGGGTCACGCTGCGGCGTTTGATTTCGTAGGTGTGGCAACGGTTGGGCGGCAGTTCGTACACCCCGCGCATGATCAGTTGCCATTCTTCGCCATGGGGCTGGATGCGCTCGCCAAACAGTTGGTGGGCGATCAGGTGCGCGACTTCGTGAGCGACGGTCTGCTTGAGGAAGTCTTCGGCGTTTTCCCGGTACAACTGTGGATTGAAGCGCAGCAGATTCTCATGCAGGTGCGCGACACCGGCCTTCTGGCCACGCAACTTGAGGCTGACCACCGGGCGTTTGAAAGGACGTTTGAAAAAGGATTCGGCTTGTTGGTAACACTCTTCGACGCGGGTATTGAGTTGCTCGAGCATGCTTTACGGGTCTCCAGAAATCCGAGTATGCCGCAAGCGTCGGCCGTTGCGAATCGTTCAGGCGCCCAGTGGTCGTTTCCACCCTCGCAAACACAGGAAGGCCGCCTTGCGGCGGCCTGTGTTGGCAGATCCTGCTTCTTATTGGAGAGCTTCAATCATTCAGTTGGTATACACCGGGCCGACGCCCAGCCCCCAGACGATGACCGTGAACGCCATGATTGCCACCAGCACTACCAGGCCGACGGCGAGCACCGAACTGGAAAACAGGAAACCTTCGTCCTGGGGAATGTTCATGAACGTTGGCAGGCCCACATACAGCAGGTAGACCGTGTAGCAGATCGCCGCCGTGCCGACGATCATCCCCAGCCACATGTGCGGGTAGAGCGCCGCCAGGCCGCCGATGAACAAAGGTGTCGCGGTGTAGGTGGCGAACGCAACGCAACGGGCCAGACTCGGATTGGCATCATAGGTGCGGGCCATCCAATGGATGAAAGCGCCCATCACTGCCACACCGCCCAACATGGCCAGGTACGACATGATGGTCATCCACAGCGCGCTTTCCTGGGTGAGCATGACCGGTGGGCGATTGCCGATGACCCATCCTACCTGTGTGGTACCGATGAACGCCGACACGGCGGGAATAGCCGCCAGGATCAGCGTGTGGGTGAGGTACATGTGGCTGATGCTTTCCTCCTGATCGCCACGGATTTCTTTCCATTCTTGATCAGGGTGGGTAAAGAGCCCCACGACATGATGGATCATAGTCAGTCACTCCTTTGTTATTGCCATCGCCCCCCAACGGAGCGCCTACGGGCCAAATGGCCGGGTAAGTAAAGGTCTGTAAGTGTGTGCGACCTTATGTCGCAGTATAGAAAGGAGTCGCCGCGAGGGGGATGGGGGGCTTAGAGCAAATCGCGCTGTAGGCGATGGTGTTAATCGCCGATGGGTCTGTACATGACTTGGCAACGAAATTCACTTTGTGGCGAGGCGATTGTGGGAGCAAGGCTTGCCCGCGATGGAAGCGATGCGGTCTTTCAGAAACCGAGGCGTCTGTTTCGCGAGCAAGCTTTGCTCCCACAATCTTGACCACAACAGTGGTGCATCAAGCCTTCGCCGCCGGCGGATTTTTGCGTAAAATGCCGGCCTTTCGTCACACCTCACGGATTTCGCGTCATGGGCACTCTTACGGTCAACCAGAACAAACTGCAAAAGCGCCTGCGCCGCCAGGCCGGTGAGGCGGTCGCCGATTTCAACATGATCGAGGACGGCGACAAGGTCATGGTCTGCCTGTCCGGTGGCAAGGACAGCTACACCTTGCTTGATGTGCTGATGCATCTGCAGAAGGTTGCGCCGATCAAGTTCGACATCGTCGCGGTGAACATGGACCAGAAGCAGCCCGGTTTCCCCGAGCATGTGCTGCCGGCCTACCTCGAGTCGCTGGGCGTGGAATACCACATCGTCGAGAAAGACACCTATTCGGTGGTCAAGGAACTGATTCCCGAAGGCAAGACCACCTGTTCGCTGTGCTCACGCCTGCGGCGCGGCACGCTCTACACCTTCGCCGACGAGATCGGTGCGACCAAGATGGCCCTGGGTCACCACCGTGACGACATCGTCGAAACGTTCTTTTTGAACATGTTCTACAACGGCTCGCTCAAGGCCATGCCGCCCAAGCTGCGCGCCGATGACGGGCGCAATGTGGTGATCCGCCCGCTGGCCTATTGCAGCGAGAAAGACATCCAGGCCTATTCGGATTTCAAGCAGTTCCCGATCATCCCCTGCAACCTCTGCGGCTCCCAGGAAAACCTGCAACGCCAGGTGGTCAAGGAGATGCTTCAGGAATGGGAGCGCAAGACCCCGGGCCGTACCGAGAGCATTTTCCGCGGCTTGCAGAATGTCATCCCATCGCAACTGGCGGACCGCAACCTGTTCGACTTCACCAACCTGCGCATCGACGAAAACGCCACGCCGCGGTTCGTCAATGTGGTGAACCTCTGACGAGGGCAAGGGCTTTATTCACGGCGCTCGCGGGCGCCGTTTTCATTTCAGGGAGAGGGCATGCGCGATTACAAGTGGTTACACGAGTATTGTCTGAACCGCTTCGGTTCGGCGGCTGAACTGGAAGCTCACCTGCCGGTTCCCAAGACCCCGGCGCAACTGCGCAAGATCAGCGACGACCGCTACCTCTCGACCATGGCGCTGCGGGTCTTCCGTGCCGGGCTCAAGCACAGCCTGGTGGACGCCAAGTGGCCGGCCTTCGAAGAGGTGTTCTTCAAGTTCGATCCGGAAAAAGTCGTGCTGATGAGCGCCGAGCACCTGGAGCGGCTGATGCAGGACGCACGGATCATTCGCCACCTGGGCAAGCTCAAGAGCGTGCCGCGTAACGCGCAGCTGATATTGGACGTGGCCCATGAAAAGGGCAGCTTCGGCGCGCTGGTAGCCGACTGGCCGGTGACCGATATCGTCGGCCTGTGGACCTATCTGAAAAAGCATGGCCATCAGTTGGGTGGCCTATCGGCACCGCGCTTCCTGCGCATGATGGGCAAGGACACCTTCGTGCCCAGCTATGACGTGGTGGCGGCGCTCAATGCCCAGGACATCATCGACAAAGTCCCCACCAGCCTGCGCGACCTGGCGACAGTGCAGAACGCCTTCAACCAGTGGCATGAAGAGAGTGGGGGACGGCCGATGAGCCAGATTTCGATGATGCTGGCGTATACCGTGAATCATTGAGATCGCATCGCGAGCAGACTCGCCCCACACTGGATCTGTGGCGTTCACAACACCTCTGTGGGAGCGAGCCTGCTCGCGATAGCAATTTATCAGGCGACGGAAATATCGCCTTCGCCCGCGAGTCGTCGATTCAACTGAAACCGCCACCGCACATACAACAACGCCGAGCAGAACACCGCCACGCTTGCCGCCATTTCCAGCGCGCCGAACAGCTGCCGGTTGGGATCATAGACCGCCAACGCGCCCTTGATGAAATACAGGTTCACCACAAAGCACATCCACGAATGCCCGCGGGCGCTGCCAGTGAGCATACCTGGCGCCAGGATCAACAGTGGCACCAGTTCGATCAGCAAAATCACCCAGGGCCGTGCGCCGTGCAGGTCGGCAACCAGCAGGTAATACCCGCTGAGCAACCCCACCAGGCCGAAAAAGCACAGCAGGCTGAGGGTCCGGGCGATGCGTACGCGCGGTTCCAGCCACTGGATAGGAGGCAGGATCTTCGGCTTCTTAGCCACGGCCGTTCTCCAGCAACAGGGCGGTTTTCGCCAGGCGCGAACCCAGGGCCCGGCACAGCGCGACCTCATGTTCGTTCAAGCCGCTTTTACCGTCGGCCCCGGCGTGATGGCTCGGGCCGTAAGGTGTGCCGCCGCCCTGGGTGTCGATCAGGGCCGATTCGCTGTAGGGCAGGCCGGTGATCAGCATTCCGTGGTGCAGCAGCGGCAGCATCATCGACAGCAACGTGGTTTCCTGGCCGCCGTGCAGGCTGGCGGTGGAGGTGAATACTCCGGCCGGTTTGCCCACCAGGGCGCCGGTCAGCCACAGGTTGCTGGTGCCGTCGAGAAAGTACTTGAGCGGCGCGGCCATGTTGCCGAAACGGGTCGGGCTGCCCAGGGCCAGGCCGGCGCAATTCTTCAAGTCATCGAGGCTGGCGTAGAGCGGGCCTTGCTCGGGGATGTCCGGAGCCACCGCTTCGCACTCGGTAGAAATCGCCGGCACCGTACGCAACCTGGCTTCCAGGCCGGCCTGTTCGACACCTCGGGCGATCTGCCGGGCCATTTCGTTGGTGGAGCCGCTGCGGCTGTAATACAACACCAGGATGTACGGTGTGGTCACGGCAGGATCTCCAGGATCTTCTCCGGCGGACGGCCAATCACGGCCTTTTCCCCGGCTTCAAGAATCGGTCGTTCCATGAGTTTCGGGTGAGCGGCAATGGCCGCGATCAACTGGGCCTGGCTCAGGCTTTCGTCGGCCAGGTTCAAGTCTTTGTATTCGTCTTCGCCGGTGCGCAGCAGTTGCCGGGCAGTGATGCCGAGCTTGCCTAGCAGGCGCTCCAGTTGCGCGGCGTCGAGCGGGGTTTCCAGGTAGCGGACCACGGTGGGCGTCAGGCCACGGGCCTCCAACAGTTCCAGCGCACCGCGGGATTTGGAGCAGCGCGGGTTGTGATAAAGCGTCAGATCGGTCATGAGCAGGTCGCATCTTGCGTAAGGTGGCGGCTATTCTACTGTGCCGCGAAGTCCCTAGCACCTTAGAGAGGCGACGGGTCGCAGCAGCGTTCACATTCAGACAAGGATTGGTACATGACAAGGCGATTGACGGCGGCATTGATCTTCATGGGCAGCTTATTGCTCGCCGGCTGCGGGAACGACTACGGGGTGGACCAGAACGGTCAGGCCATCGCCTCGCAGCGGCTGGACAAACAGTGGGTGGTACTTAACTACTGGGCGGAATGGTGCGCACCGTGCCGCACCGAAATCCCGGAATTCAATGCCTTGGCCGAACAGCTCAAGGGCCGCAACGTCGGTGTGTTCGGGGTCAATTTCGACCAGGTGCAGGGCGAAGAACTCAAGAGCGCCAGCGACAAGATGGGTATTCGCTTCACCGTGTTGGCCCGGGATCCGGCCGAGATCTTCGATCTTCCTCGCAGCGAAGGGCTGCCGGTGACTTACATCATCGATAACCAGGGCAAGGTGCGCGAGCAGTTGCTGGGGGAGCAGACGGCGGCGGGGGTGATGGCCAAGCTGGAGGCGTTGCAGGCGCTTAAATAGCACACGTTGTAGCTTGGGGCTTTTGTGGCGAGGGAGCTTGCTCCCGCTGGGCTGCGAAGCAGCCCCAAGATGTATCTGTCACCTCAATGCTTCAGGCCGAACGCGTGGGCCTGCTGCGCAGTCCAGCGGGAGCAAGCTCCCTCGCCACAGGTGCTTTGGCACACTCGGGAATAGCCTCAGCCCTCTTCCAGCCACCAACGCAGCGGCTTGCCCTGGGCCGGCCAGAAGCGCATTTGCTCGATGGGCGAGATGTCCCAGCGTTCGACCTTTTCCAGGGCCTGCAAAAAGCGCGTCTCCTGCTCCATCACCGCCGGGGAACAGAGTTTGCGCGTGCTGCCGATCTTGCCGAAGCTCAAACGGTGGCCTTCCAGGGTATAGGGCGCGAACCAGTGGTTGCAGCCGCCGTTGCCATAGGCGCGACCGTCATCCCCAAGGGTGATGGTCAGGTGGCTGTAGTCCATCAATGGCCGTTCGCCGATCCATTCCAGGATGTAGCTGCGGTTGTGTAGCAGTTGCACAGGTTCAGCGGCACACCCCATCAGGCTCAGGCCGATCGACGCGCACAGGGCCAAACGTTTCATCAGGCGGCTTCCCGGCATTTCGGGCACAGGTGTTTTTCACCGACGGTGGTCCAGCCCAGTTCGGCGATTCGCGCGGTGGCGGCCGGTTTCTCGGCCTTGACGCCGAGCTTGGCATCGACGGCGAATTCGAAGCTCAGTTCCTTGGCGCAAGCGTCACAGTTGACCTGCCAGGTATGGATCGCCAGTTCGCCGAATACCGGGCCGGTGGTCATGGCGGTCCATTGGCCCATGGGCTTGAGCAGGTGCCGAACGGTGTCCACGGTCAGGCGCATGGACAAGTCCTTGCTGCCCTTGAGCGTGACGAGCAACACATCGTTGGCCTGGATCGAACCGCCGTTGCCGGTGACCTGGTAACGGCCCGGCGCCAAGGCGCGGACTTCGGTCAAGGTGTGCTGCGGGTTCATCAGGGTGTAGCGGAAATCGTGTTCGGCCATGGGTCCTCCAAATAGGCGCGATATGCTAGCACGGGGCATGGCTTGGGACAGTTCGGATGCTGGTCAGGCGACGAAATCCACTGTGGGAGCGAGCCTGCTCGCGATAGCGGTGTGTCAGTCGACATTAATGCTGACCGATCTACCGCTATCGCTAGCAGACTCGCTCCCACAGGAGGTATGTGTTGGCTGATAGAGCGGGGTCAGCTATCCACCAGATTTTGTGGCGCGCCTTTCGCCCAGGCAGCGATGTTGTCCAGGGTCGTCATGGCAATCGCCGCCAGCGCTTCATGGGTCAGGAACGCCTGGTGAGCGGTGACGATCACGTTGGGGAAGGTCAGCAGCCGTGCCAGCACGTCGTCCTGCAAGGGCAGGTCGGAACGGTCCTTGAAGAACAACTGTGCCTCTTCTTCATAGACATCCAAGCCCAAATAGCCGAGCTGGCCGCTTTTCAAGGCCTCGATCAGGGCCGGCGTGTCCACCAGGCCGCCACGCCCGGTGTTGATCAACATCGCGCCGCGTTGCATGGCCGCCAATGAATCGGCATTGATCAGGTGCCGGCTCTGTTCGTTCAGCGGGCAGTGCAGGCTGATGATCTGCGCTTGTGCCAGCAGATCGGCCAAGGGCAAGTAGCGAGCCCCCAGGGCTTCGACCTGCGGGTTGGGATAGGGGTCGTAGGCCAGCAACTGGCAGCCGAAGCCGGCCATGATCCGCGCGAACGTAGCACCGATCTGCCCGGTACCGATCACACCGACGGTCTTGCCCACCAGGTCGAAACCGGTCAGCCCATGAAGGCTGAAGTTGCCGTCCCGGGTGCGGTTGTAGGCACGGTGCAGGCAGCGATTGAGGGCCATGATCAACGCCACGGCATGTTCGGCCACGGCATGGGGCGAGTAGGCTGGTACCCGGACGATGCTCAAGCCCAGGCGCTTGGCGGCGAGCAGGTCGACATGGTTGTAGCCGGCCGAGCGCAGGGCGATCAGCCGCGTGCCACCTTCGGCCAGCCGCTCCAGCACCGGGGCGCTGAGGTCATCGTTGATGAAGGCGCACACCACTTCGTGGCGTTCGGCCAGGGCCACGGTGTCGAGGTTCAGGCGGGCGGGCTGGAATTGCAATTGAAGGCCCGCAGGCGTCGGGGCCTTGGTGAAACTGTCGCGGTCGTAGGTCTGGCTGCTGAAAAAAATCACGCGCATGGCGGCCTCCTGGTAAAAAACAAGCCCTACAGTCCGGGTAGGAGCATGGATTTTCAGCGATTCCGGTTCCAAGGGTATTGCCCTGGATCAGGCACTGATACGCGCTTCGCTCGCCAGGCGATTGATGGCACGCTCCAATTCTTCCAGGGCCGCGGCAGCCTTGGGGTCCTGTTGCTTGAGCAGGGTTTCGCTGCGCTGGCAGGCCGCACGCAACTGCGGCACGCCACAGTAGCGGGTGGCGCCGTGCAGGCGGTGGACCCGCTCGATCAGGGCGTTGTGATCGTTGGCCTCGCTGGCCTGGCGGATCGCTTCGCGATCGGCTTCCAGGGACGCCAGCAACATCGCCAGCATGTCCGCCGCCAGGTCGGCCTTGCCGGCGGCCAGGCGCAGGCCTTCCTCGTGATCGAGCACCAGCAGTTCGCTGCCGCCCTGGGCGTCGCCGCTGCGCTCCGGTGATTGGTTGCGCAGGGCCAGGCCGGTCCATTTGAGCACCACCTGGGCCAGTTGCCGTTCGCTGATGGGTTTGGTCAGGTAGTCATCCATGCCGCTTTGCAGCAGGGCACGCTTTTCGTTGGCCATGGCGTGGGCGGTGAGGGCGACGATCGGCAGCGGCGTGCAATGCCGCTCGCTTTCCCACTGGCGGATCGCCTCGGTGCTCTGGCGACCGTCCATGCCAGGCATCTGCACGTCCATCAAGACCAGGTCGAAGGTTTCTTTCTGCACGGCCTTGACCGCCGCGTAGCCGCTTTCCACCGCGAGCACTTTGGCGCCCATGTCTTCGAGCAGGGTCTGCACCAGCAGCAGGTTGGCCGGATTGTCATCCACGCACAGCACTTTGGGCGCGCGGCTGGCCACCGGTTCGTGGGGTTCGCTGCGGGTTGGTCGCGGGTTGACCAGATCGGAAAGCGAGCGGCGCAACTTGCGGGTGCAGGCCGGCTTGGCCTGCAACTGGCTGTGGGGGTTGGGCACCGAGAGGTGGTACAGGGTCTGTTCGGTAGTGGGGCACAGCACGAGCACTTTGCAGCCCAGGTGTTCAAGGTCCCAGATATGCTGGTTGAGGCGCTCCGGCGGCATGTCGTTACTGGTGATGCCCAGCACGGCCAGATCGATGGCCTGATCAGTCTGGTGGGCGACGGTGATGCCGTTGGTCAGGCTCTCCAGGGTATTGAATGGCGTCACTTGCAAACCACAGTCTTCGAGCTGGTGCTGCAAGGCCTGGCGGGCCAGTTCATGATTCTCCAGCACCGCCACGCGCCGGCCCAGCAACGGCGGGCCAGGCAGGTCCTCGGCATCGTCACGGGTCTTGGGCAGGCGCAGGCTGATCCAGAATTCCGAGCCTTCGCCCGGTGTGCTGTCGACGCCGATCTCACCGCCCATCTGTTCCACCAGGCGCTTGGAAATCACCAGGCCCAGCCCAGTGCCACCCGGTTGCCGCGACAGCGAGTTGTCGGCCTGGCTGAACGCCTGGAACAGCGCCCGCACGTCCTGGTTGGACAGGCCGATGCCGGTGTCCTGGATGCTGATGCGCAACTGCACGCTGTCTTCGTGTTCGTCCTCGAGCATGGCCCGGGCGACGATGGTGCCCTCGCGGGTGAACTTGATGGCGTTGCTCACCAGGTTGGTCAGGATCTGCTTGAGGCGCAGTGGATCACCCACCAGCGACAGCGGTGTGTCCCGGTACACCAGGCTCACCAGTTCCAGTTGTTTGGCGTGGGCCGCGGGGGCGAGGATGGTCAGGGTGTCCTGCAACAGGTCCCGCAGGTTGAACGGAATGTTGTCGAGCACCAGCTTGCCGGCCTCGATCTTCGAAAAGTCGAGGATCTCGTTGATGATCCCCAGCAGGCTGTCGGCGGATTTCTCGATGGTGCCCAGGTAGTCGAGCTGGCGCGGGGTCAGTTCGCTTTTCTGTAACAGGTGGGTAAAGCCGAGGATGCCGTTGAGCGGCGTGCGGATTTCATGGCTCATGTTCGCCAGGAATTCGGATTTGATCCGGCTCGCTTCCAGAGCCTCCTTGCGGGCCAGGTCCAGCTCGATGTTCTGGATTTCGATGGTTTCCAGGTTCTGGCGCACGTCTTCGGTGGCCTGGTCGATGCTGTGCTGCAATTCTTCCTGGGCGTTCTGCAAGGTCCCGGCCATGCGATTGATGCCAGAGGCCAGTTCATCGAGCTCCTGGCTGCCCAGCGGTGGCAGGCGGGTTTCCAGATGGCCGTCCTTGAGTTGCGCCACGGCGTGCTTGATCTGGCCCAGCGGGCGGTTGATCGTGCGGCCCATGCGCAGGGCCAGCAGCGCGGTCAGGCCCAGGCAAACGGCGATCAACAGCAGGCTGGCGAACATACTGCGATAACCGCTTAGCAACATGCCGCTGTGAGACAACTCCAGCTCGACCCAGCCCAGCAGGCGGTCGGCTTCTTCAGGAATCAGTTCGCCCGCCAGGTTGCGGTGCTTGCCGAAGACCGGCAGCAGATACCGCGTGGCATCGTTGCCGGTGCGTTGCTGCAACTGCGCACTGTTCCCTTCCGGCGCCCGGTTGAGCATCGTCGGGCCGGCGTGGGCCAGAGGCGTGCGGTCGGGAGCGAGCAGGGTCACGGCGCGTACGTCCGCTTGCTCCAGGGACTGGGTGGCGATGCGTTCCAGCAGATCGGTGTCCTGGCGGCTCATGGCCGGGGCGACCAGCGGCGCGAGCTGTTCGGCGATCATCTCGCCACGTTGCAGCAATTGGGCGTGCAGGTCCGATTGCTGCATCCAGGTGAAATAGCCGCCCAGGACCAGCGCCATCAGGCTGGTCGGCAACAGGGTCAGCAACAGCACGCGGCCTTTGATTCCCAGTTTCTTGAGCACACTTGTCTCCTGCATCCAGCGGTCTGATTGAGCTTTGCGCGCATCCGGCACGCAATACCTGCGCAGTGTAGCGATTTGCGGGCGGGCGATCTCCGTAAAATTCATGTCCGCCGTGCATCAGTCCTGTTGGGCTTTCATCTCGCTTATTCCCACAAGCCATAACGACCACACTTTGCGTGATATGGCCTCGCCGGGTTTGCCGGTATGATAGGCGCCCCCGCAGTCCGGATTGCGAATACGCCATGACTCTGCAGTACCCAACCATCGCCGATTGCGTCGGCAACACCCCGCTGGTCCGTTTGCAGCGCCTGCCTGGCGTGACCAGCAATACGCTTTTGCTCAAGCTCGAAGGGAATAACCCGGCGGGTTCGGTCAAGGACCGGCCGGCGCTATCGATGATTACCCGCGGCGAGTTGCGCGGGCAGATCCGGCCCGGCGATACGCTGATCGAGGCGACCTCCGGCAACACCGGCATCGCTCTGGCGATGGCGGCGGCGATCAAGGGCTACAAGATGATCCTGATCATGCCCGACAACTCCAGCGCCGAGCGCAAGGCGGCGATGACGGCCTACGGCGCCGAGTTGATCCTGGTGACTCAGGAGGAGGGCATGGAAGGTGCCCGGGACCTGGCCGAGCGCATGCAGGCCGAGGGGCGTGGCAAGGTGCTGGATCAGTTTGCCAACGGCGACAATCCCGAGGCCCACTACACCACCACCGGCCCTGAGATCTGGCGCCAGACCGACGGCACCATCACTCATTTCGTCAGCTCGATGGGCACCACCGGTACCATCATGGGCACCTCGCGCTACCTGAAAGAACAGAACCCGAACGTGCAGATCATTGGCCTGCAGCCGATGGAAGGCTCGGCGATCCCAGGCATTCGTCGCTGGCCCGAGGAGTATCTGCCGAAGATCTACCAGGCCGAGCGCGTGGACCGCATCATCGACATGGCCCAGAGCGAAGCGGAGGACGTGACCCGTCGCCTGGCGCGTGAAGAAGGCATCTTCTGCGGCGTGTCTTCCGGCGGTGCCGTGGCGGGCATGCTGCGCCTGTCCAAGGAAGTTGAGAATGCGGTGATCGTCGCGATCATCTGCGACCGTGGCGACCGTTATTTGTCGACCGGTATTTTCGACGCGCCCAACTGATGGCCAAGCAAGAAAGAGGCTTGCGCTTCCAGCCCAGCGGCGGAAGCCGGGCCCCGCAAGTGCCCACCGGTAAAAAACAGCGCCTGACCATCGAGCGCCTGGCCAATGATGGCCGGGGCATTGCCTTTGTCGACGGGCGTACCTGGTTTGTCATCGGCGCCCTGGCCGGTGAGGAGGTCGAGGCGCGGGTGCTCGGGGCCCATGGCAAGGTGGTCGAGGCGCGTACCGAGCGGGTGTTCCTGTCCAGTGAACTGCGTCGCGCGGCGCTGTGCATCCATGCCGGTCGTTGCGGCGGTTGCAGCGTCCAACATTTGCCCCATGCCGAACAACTCGCCCTGAAACAGCGCATGCTCGCCGAGCAGTTGTCTCGCGTGGCCGGGGTGGAACCGGATGAATGGGCCGCGCCATTGAGCGGGTCGGAATTCGGTTACCGACGTCGCGCCCGGGTGGCGGTGCGTTGGGACCAGAAAGCGAAAAAACTCGAAGTCGGTTTCCGTGCCGCCGGCAGTCAGGACATCGTTGCCATCGGCGATTGCCCGGTGCTGGTACAGCCCTTGCAGCCGATCATGAGCCGCTTGCCGGAGATGCTCAGACGCTTGAGCAAACCCCAGGCGCTGGGGCATGTGGAGTTGTTCGCCGGTTCGTCCCTCGCGGTACTGCTGCGCCATATGGCGCCGCTGTCGGAGGCCGACCTGACGATCCTCAAGGACTTCTGTGGGTTTCATGAGGCGCAGTTGTGGCTGCATGGTGAAGGCGAGCCGCAACCGGTCGATCCGGGGCGAGCCTTGGGTTATCGCCTGGAAACCTGGGGCCTGGAGCTGGCTTACCGGCCTGGGGATTTCATCCAGGTGAACGCTGCGGTCAACGAGGCAATGATCGCCCAGGCGCTACAATGGCTCGCGCCGCACGCCGAGGAGCGAGTGCTGGATCTGTTTTGCGGCCTGGGCAACTTTGCCTTGCCGTTGGCCAAAAGCGTGCGCCAGGTGGTGGCCGTCGAAGGCGTGCAGACCATGGTGGAGCGTGCGGCGGCCAATGCCGTCAGCAACAATTTGCATAACACTGCCTTTTTTCAGGCCGATTTATCCCAGCCTCTGGCAGATGCCGAATGGATCGGCGAAGGCTTTTCTGCGGTACTCTTGGACCCACCCCGTGACGGTGCTTTCGAGGTGGTGCGCAAGCTGTCGTCCCTGGGTGCCAAACGGTTGGTTTATGTATCGTGCAACCCGGCAACTTTGGCCCGGGATACGGTCGAACTGATCAAGCAGGGCTACCGGTTAAAACGTGCCGGGATTCTCGATATGTTTCCTCAAACGGCGCATGTCGAGGCCATGGCGTTATTTGAAGCGAGCCAGGATGGCTTGTCCGACTGACCCGTTCGTGCCAACCCGCCACAGCCCTGGGCGCAAACACGGGCATGAAGGTCAGCGAAGTTGACGCATTGAATCTGCGTCGTAGGGAAGGTAAGTAAAGATGGTACAGGTGAGAGCACACCAGCCGATCAACACCGACGGCAGTATCAATCTCGAGGCTTGGCTCGATCATGCGGTCAGCGTCGACATGGCACTGGATCGCGAAGCCTTGAAGGCCGCCTGCGAGTTCGCTCGTGAGGCGGAGCAGCAACACAACGCGGCGAAGAACCTGTGGTCTGAAGGCACCTCGAGTTTCCAGACGGGCCTGGAGATCGCCGAAATTCTCGCCGACCTCAAGCTCGACCAGGACTCCCTGGTAGCGGCGGTGCTGTACCGCGGCGTGCGCGAAGGTCAGATCCAGCTACCGGTGGTCAGCCAACGTTTCGGCACGGTGGTCGCCAAGCTGATCGACGGCGTGCTGCGCATGGCCGCTATCAGTGCCAGCCTCAGTCCGCGCCAGTCCATGGTGCTGGGCACCCAGGGCCAGGTGGAAAACCTGCGCAAGATGTTGGTGGCAATGGTCGACGACGTGCGCGTCGCGCTGATCAAGCTGGCCGAGCGCACCTGTGCGATCCGCGCCGTGAAGTCCGCCGATGACGAAAAGCGCAATCGCGTCGCCCGGGAGGTGTTCGACATCTATGCCCCCCTGGCCCACCGTCTCGGCATCGGTCACATCAAGTGGGAGCTGGAGGACCTGTCCTTCCGCTACCTGGAGCCCGACCAGTACAAGCAGATCGCCAAGCTGTTGCATGAGCGGCGCCTGGATCGCGAGCGCTTCATCACCGATGTGATGACCCAGTTGCGCGAAGAGTTGCAGGCCACCGGCGTGGAAGCCGACATCAGCGGCCGGGCCAAGCACATCTACTCGATCTGGCGAAAAATGCAGCGCAAAGGCCTGGAATTCAGCCAGATCTACGACGTTCGCGCCGTTCGCGTACTGGTCCCGGAAATGCGCGACTGCTACACCGCGCTGGGGATCGTCCACACCTTGTGGCGGCACATTCCCAAGGAGTTCGACGACTACATCGCCAACCCCAAGGAAAACGGCTATCGCTCGTTGCACACCGCCGTGATCGGCCCCGAGGGCAAGGTGCTGGAAGTGCAGATCCGCACCCACGCCATGCACGAGGAAGCCGAACTGGGCGTCTGCGCCCACTGGAAATACAAGGGCACCGACGTCAAGTCCGGGTCCAACCACTACGAAGAGAAAATCTCCTGGCTGCGTCAGGTGCTCGAATGGCACGAGGAGCTGGGCGATATCGGTGGTCTGGCCGAACAGCTGCGCGTCGACATCGAGCCGGACCGGGTCTATATCTTCACCCCCGACGGTCACGCCATCGACCTGCCCAAGGGCGCGACACCGCTGGACTTCGCCTACCGGGTCCACACCGAGATCGGCCACAACTGCCGTGGCGCCAAGATCAATGGGCGGATCGTGCCGCTCAACTACAGCCTGCAGACCGGTGAGCAGGTCGAGATCATCACCAGCAAGCACGGCACGCCGAGCCGCGACTGGCTGAACCCGAACCTGGGCTACATCACCACATCGCGGGCGCGGGCGAAGATTGTCCACTGGTTCAAGTTGCAGGCCCGCGACCAGAACGTCGCCGCCGGCAAGACCCTGCTCGAGCGTGAACTCGGTCGCCTGGGCCTGCCCCAGGTGGACTTCGACAAGTTGGCCGAAAAGGCCAACATGAAGACCGCCGAGGACATGTTCGCCGCCCTCGGTGCCGGCGATCTGCGCCTGGCGCAGTTGGTCAACCTGGCCCAGCAGCTGGTGGAACCGGAGCGTGGCAACGAGCAACTGGAGCTGATCCCGCGCAAGGCCACCGGCTACAAGCCAGGCAAGCGCGGCGACATCCAGATCCAGGGCGTGGGCAACCTGATGACCCAGATGGCGGGCTGCTGCCAGCCATTGCCGGGGGATGCGATCGTCGGCTACATCACCCAGGGCCGTGGCGTGAGCATTCACCGCCAGGACTGTGCCTCGGTGCTGCAACTGGCCGGTCGCGAGCCGGAACGGATCATCCAGGTCAGCTGGGGCCCGGTGCCGGTGCTCACCTACCCGGTGGACATCGTCATCCGTGCCTACGACCGCTCCGGCCTGCTGCGTGACGTTTCCCAGGTGTTGCTGAACGAGCGGATCAACGTGCTGGCGGTCAACACCCGTTCGAACAAGGAAGACAACACCGCGCTGATGTCCCTGACCATCGAGATTCCGGGGCTGGATGCGCTGGGGCGGTTGCTGGGGCGGATTTCCCAGTTGCCGAACATCATCGAGACCCGGCGGAATCGGACGCCGGGTTGAGCCCAGTCTAAAAATGTGGGAGCGAGTTTGTGGGAGCAAAGTCTGTGGGAGCAAAGCTTGCTCGCGATTGTGGTAGTGGCCCCCAGCCCATCTGGAGACTGACTCACCGTTATCGCGAGCAAGCTTTGCTCCCACAGATCTGCTCCCACAGGCGTGCTCTCATTGAATTATTTCCCACAGGGATTTTTTGTGATGGGATGGATTGATGTACAGCCTTGAAGACCTGCTCCACCTGATGAACCGCCTGCGAGACCCGCAGTACGGCTGCCCGTGGGACATCCAGCAAACCTACGCGACCATCGTCCCCCATACCCTGGAAGAAGCCTACGAAGTGGCCGATGCCATCGAGCGTGGCGATTTCGATCACTTGCAGGGCGAGTTGGGCGACCTGCTGTTCCAGGTGGTGTATTACAGCCAGTTGGCCCGGGAAGAAAACCGCTTCGAATTCGCCGGCGTGGTCGACAGCATCACCCGCAAGCTGATCCGCCGCCATCCCCATGTATTTCCTACCGGTGACCTGTATGCGCCCGTGGATATCCCGCGCCTGAGCGAAGAGCAGGTCAAGCAGCGCTGGGAAGAAATCAAGGCAGAGGAACGGGCCGAGAAAGCCTCGGCGCCCGAGCAATTGTCGCTGCTCGACGATGTGCCGGGTGCGCTGCCGGCATTGTCCCGCTCGGCGAAGCTGCAGAAGCGTGCCGGCCAGGTCGGTTTCGACTGGCCAGGCCCGTTGCCGGTGCTCGATAAAGTCCGCGAGGAACTGGACGAAGTGCTCGAAGCCATGGCCGACAACGATCCGGTGGCCATCAGCGACGAGATCGGCGATCTGCTGTTCAGCGTGGTGAACCTGGCGCGCCACCTCAAGGTCGACCCGGAAACCGCACTGCGCGACGCCAACGGGAAGTTCGAGCGGCGGTTCCGATTTATCGAACAGGCATTGCGCGACACCCACCGTCCCATGGAAGATTGCACCCTCGAAGAGTTGGACGCCTTGTGGGGCGAAGCCAAACGTCAGGAAAAGAATTTGCCCAGCTGTGGCTGAGGCCGTTGCCTAAGTGAGTAAGCACCATGAGCCTTTCCCTTCGCGACCAGTTGCTCAAAGCAGGACTGGTCAACCAAAAGCAGGCCAAGCAGGTCGGCAAAGAGAAACAGAAGCAGCAACGCCTGGCCCATAAAGGCCAGATCGAACTGGATGACTCCCAGCAGCGCGCGGCCCAGGAAGCCATGGCCGAGAAGGTCAAGCGCGACCAGGAACTCAATCGCCAGCAGCAGGAAAAGGCCGAGCAGAAGGCCCGGGCCGCGCAGATCAAGCAATTGATCGAAGTCTCGCGCCTGCCGAAGCTGACCACCGAGGACTATTACAATTTCGTCGACGACAAGAAGGTCAAGCGCATCTCGGTCAACACCTTGATGCGCAACAAGCTGAGCAGCGGCTCGCTGGCGATCGTCCACCATGCCGGCGGTTACGAAGTGATCCCACGTGAAGCGGCCCTGAAGATTCAGGAGCGCGACCCCCAGCGCATCGTTCAGCTCAATACGCAGACCGAAGAAGTGGATGCGGATGATCCGTACGCGGCGTATCAGATTCCGGATGATTTGATGTGGTAAGCCGGACAGCAAGCTAAACGCAAAAGGAACATCTGCAGAGATCTCTAGGAAAACTGTGGGAGCAAAGCTTGCTCGCGATAGCTGAGTATCAGGCAATATCTTTCTGTCTGACACAGTGCTATCGCGAGCAAGCTTTGCTCCCACAGGTTCATGGGGGTTCTGTCGTTCAGGATTCTGCCATTTCCCGCGAGCGCAACCTTTCCTCGCGCTCCAGCTCAGCCTTGTAGTTATGAGCATCGGTCTCGGAGTGGAACATCCCCACCAGCAAATCCTGTTGATGCACATCCCAGATCCGGATACCGGCGGCAATGCCTTCGTGGGACATATGGGCGTCATCGCGTTCAGTTACTTTCACAGTCATCTTGCAAGCTCCAATCTCTGTTATCTGCAGCAAGGCGTGTGCAGGACTTTGTTATAGATTTGGATAGCGTGCTAAGTAAATGCGTCGGCGCGTTAAGAAGTTTTCATGGAAATCGCAGCCATCCTGCAGGCCTGGCGGTGCGCGGCATTCGGTCGCAGGGGGGGCTTTCATGAAGAAGATTTCATGTTGCAGGCAGCCCCACTTTTTCCTTGGGAGCCAAACCTGTGGGAGCGAGCAGGCTCGCTCCCACAGGTCTATTTCCCACAGGTTTGTGTGGTGGTCATGAAATCCAGGCAAAAAGAAGCCCCGCATGTGCGGGGCTTCTTGGTGTTGGCTTCAATCAGCTGCCTTTCACAGCCTTGCCATTGACCGTACCGTCCAGGAGCATGATGTTGTACTCCTTGCCGTCGGTCTCGACCTGTTGCAGGCGCACCAGCAGGTAATCCCAGTCCTTGGCGAACCAGAGCACGGTGATGCGCTTGCTTTGTGTCGGGTCGCGCACGCGCTCGACCTTGATCGCATCGATCTGGCCGGCCTTGGTGTCGACTTTTTCCGAGCCCAGCACGCGGAAGTCATAGGTATCGACTTCGCCGTCATCGACGACCTGATAGCTCATGCTTTTCTTGCCGGCCGCCACGTCGTGCTGCAGGGCCAACTGGTAAGTGGATTTATCGACCATGCCACGGTTGAGCGGCAGCTTGACCGCATCGCCGCGATCGGTGCCGGTGACCATCTTGGTGTTCCAGTCGAAATCCAGGTCGGCCTTCTTGGCTTTGCCCAGGCCACCGCGTTCGAAATGGTAGGACTGTGGCAGCAGGGTGTCCTTGTCCAGGGTCAGGGTGCTTTCTTCGGTCAGGCTGGCGATCATCATCGACGCCTTGAAGCTCAGCTTCCAGGTGCCGTTGGCTTCCTTGGTCAGGCTACGCTCGGCGGTGCCGCTCATGGGCAACTGTTTCCAGTCGGCGGTATAGCTGGCGGAGAACGGTTGAAGTTCCGCTGCCTGTGCCAGGGGCAAGGCGAGCAGAGCGCAAGCGAAGAGCAGGGCGCGACGCATAAAATCTCCTAGTATCGAATCAAATGGCCGCTGGCGGCGAGTAACTGGCCGTCCAGTGAGGCACCGCGATCGTCGAGAGTCAGCCGTCCTTCGGCAAACCAACGCACGGCCATCGGGTAGATCTGGTGCTCGCGGGCGTGAACCCGTTGCGCCAGGCTTTGCGGCGTGTCGTGCAACTCTACCGGTATTACTGCCTGTACGACCAGTGGTCCGCCATCGAGTTCCTCGGTGACAAAGTGCACCGAGCAGCCGTGCTCAGTGTCTCCGGCCTCCAGCGCCCGCTGGTGAGTGTGTAACCCTTTGTATTTGGGCAGCAGCGAGGGATGGATATTGAACAGGCGGCCCTGGTAGTGACGCACGAAGCCGGCGCTGAGGATGCGCATGAAACCAGCGAGGACCACCAGTTGCGGATTGAAGGTGTCGATCTGTTCGATCAGCGCGGCGTCGAAGGCTTCGCGGCCCTCGAACGCCTTGTGATCGAGGACGCGGGTGTCGATCCCCGCATCCTTGGCGCGTTGCAGGCCGTAGGCGTCGGCGCGGTTGGAAATCACCGCGCGGATACGGACCGGGCTGTCGCCGGTCCGTGTGCTGTCGATCAGGGCCTGCAAGTTACTGCCGGTGCCGGACAGCAGCACCACCACGTCACAGGTTGCGGACATCAGTGCGCCTTAAGGTTTTTCAGCTCGACCTGGGCAGCGCCTTCGGCGGCGGTGGCGATCTGGCCGATGACCCAAGGCTGCTCGCCGGCTTCACGCAGTACGTTCAGGGCCGTCTCGACGTGCTCCTGGGCCACGCAGATGACCATGCCCACGCCGCAGTTCAGCACGCGGTGCATTTCGGTTTCATCGACGTTGCCTTTTTCTTGCAGCCAGTCGAACACCGCCGGGCGGGTCCAGCTTGCCACGTCGACCACAGCCTGGGCGCCTTTTGGCAGTACGCGCGGGATGTTGTCCAGCAGGCCGCCACCGGTGATGTGGGCCATGGCCTTGACGGCACCGGTGTCCTTGATCAGCTTGAGCAGTGGCTTGACGTAGATGCGGGTCGGGGCCATCAGCAGGTCGGCCAGGGGCTTGCCGTCGAGCTGGGTGTTCTCGATGTCGGCACCGGAGACTTCGATGATCTTGCGGATCAGCGAGTAGCCGTTGGAATGCGGGCCGGAGGACGGCAGGGCGAGCAAGGCATCGCCGGTGGCGACTTTCGAGCCGTCGATGATCTCGGCCTTCTCCACGACGCCGACGCAGAAGCCGGCCAGGTCGTAGTCTTCGCCTTCGTACATGCCAGGCATTTCAGCGGTTTCGCCGCCGACCAGGGAGCAGCCGGACAGTTCGCAGCCGGCGCCGATGCCGGTGACAACCTGGGCAGCGGTGTCGACATTCAGTTTGCCGGTGGCGTAGTAATCGAGGAAGAACAGCGGCTCGGCGCCGCAGACCACCAGGTCGTTCACGCACATGGCCACCAGGTCGATGCCGATGCTGTCGTGCTTGTTCAGGTTCAGCGCCAGGCGCAGCTTGGTGCCGACGCCGTCGGTGCCCGAGACCAGCACCGGTTGCTTGTAGCCGGCCGGGATCTCGCAGAGGGCGCCGAAACCGCCCAGGCCGCCCATGACTTCCGGACGCGCAGTGCGCTTGGCGACGCTCTTGATGCGTTCGACCAATGCTTCACCGGCGTCGATGTCTACACCGGCGTCCTTGTAGCTCAGGGAGGGTTGCTTGCTCATGATCCAGGCCTTTAGGGGGGATTTCTGGGTAACGACCGACCGCCGGGGCCATTGAATAACCGTTGTACGAATTATTCCGGATGCCCAGCCATTGCCGGTCTGCGAAGGCGCGCGATTTTATCAGGCTTGAGGGGCAGCGGCCATCCTCGCGCCGACGGGCAGGGACATATCCACGGAAAAAAACCGATATTTCTTATATTGGTACTGTGTAGCGCGTCTGTATAAGGTGTAGCGGTAACCGGTTATGGTGATGACAGTGCGAAACTTCCACCGGGCGTGTGAATGTTTTGCCGGGTGCTGTGGTCACAGCCATGCTCAATCTTCTTCACACGGCCTGTTCCAGCCGTTATGTCCGGGAATCTTCCATGCGTTTGTTCAAGTTCTTGTCCGTAGGCTGCCTGTCGCTGATCAGCCTGGCGAGCCATGCCGAAACCCTCAACGGCCTCTATCAGGTGTTCGAACCGGTCACCAACCAGGCGCCGGAGGAGCGCAACCAGGCGACCCTGCGCGCCTTGGATACGCTGGTGCTGCGCCTGACCGGCGATGCCAAGGCGGCCCAGAACCCAGGCCTGGCAGCGATTCGCCAGGATCCGCAGCAAATCATTCTTCAATATGGCTACGATGCTGGCCCGCCGGAAAGCCTCAAGGTCGACTTCGATCCAGCGAGCACTGATCGGGCCTTGCGCTCGGCAGGGTTGTCGCTGTGGAGCGCGAACCGGCCATCGATCCTGGGTTGGTGGCTGAATGACTCGGCCGAGGGTTCCAGCCTGGTGGGCGATGGCCAGGCCAGCGCCACGCCGCTGCGACGTGCCGCCCAGCATCGGGGCCTGGCGCTGCACTTGCCGTTGGCTGACCTGAGCGAGCAGATCGTCGCCACCGCGCCAAACCTGGAAGGCAGCGACCCGGCGCCGTTGCGCGATGCCTCGGAACGCTACGCGACAGACGCCTTGCTGGCGGTCCACGCCAAGGAAGAAGGTGGTCAGTGGCATGGCACCTGGCGCCTGTGGCTGGGGGACCAGCGCGAGCAGGGCACAGCCCAGGGTGCCGATCCTGCGGCCCTGGCCGATGCGGTCATGCTCGCGGTGAGTCAGCGTCTGGCGCCGCGTTTCGTCGCCAAGCCGGGCGTGGCCACCGAGCAATTGCTGGAAGTGCAGGGCATGAACCTGGAGCGTTACGCGGCGCTAGGGCGTTTGCTCGAGCCGTTCGGTGGGCAGTTGCAGCGGGTTGAAGGGGACCGGATCGTCTATCGGGTCAACGGCAGTGCCGAACAGCTGAAGGCGCAGTTGGCCCTGGCCAAACTGCAGGAAATTCCACCCGGCGAGGCCGTCGCGCCAGTGCCTGTGGCGCCGCCAGCCGCCGATGGTTCGGTCCCGGTTGCAGCGCCAGCGCCTGCGCCAGCAGCCAATTTGCGGTTCCGTTGGTAGGTTTTCTTTCTTTATATAGCTAGGAGTGGTTCATGGGCGATACGCGGCGTTGGTTCTGGTTGGGTGGGGTCGCCCTGCTGTTCGCGTTTATCTATCTGCTGCATCCGATCCTCACGCCGTTCCTGGTTGCGCTGTTGTTGGCCTATCTGTTTGACCCGGTGGTGGATCGCCTGGAAAAACTCGGCCTGTCGCGGACCTGGGGTGTGGTGACGGTCTTTGCGTTGTTCACTTTGATCGTGGTCGCGCTGTTGCTGGTGCTGATACCAATGCTCGCCAAGCAACTGCTGCGCCTGTACGAATTGGCGCCGCAGATGCTCGATTGGTTGCAGCACAGCGCGGTGCCGTGGGTACAGTCGAAACTGGGGTTGTCGGACGGTTTCTGGAAGTTCGACAAGGTCAAGGCCGCCATCAGCGAGCACATGGGCCAGACCACGGACATAGTCGGCGTGGTGTTGAGCCAGGCCACGGCTTCGAGCCTGGCGTTGATCGGCTGGCTGGCGAACCTGGTGCTGATTCCCGTGGTGGCTTTCTACCTGCTGCGGGATTGGGATCTGATGATGGCCAAGATCCGCAGCCTGCTGCCACGTCATCGTGAAGAACGCATCATGACCCTGACCGGCGAATGCCACGAAGTGCTGGGGGCGTTCGTGCGCGGACAACTGCTGGTGATGGTGGCCCTGGGTTTCATCTATGCGGCTGGGTTGATGTTGGTCGGGTTGGAACTGGGACTGTTGATCGGCTTGATCGCCGGGCTGGCGGCCATCGTGCCGTACATGGGCTTTGTGATCGGGATTGGCGCGGCATTGATCGCCGGGTTGTTCCAGTTCGGCGGCGACTTGTACCCGATGGTGGGTATCGTAGCAGTGTTCATGGTCGGACAGGCCCTGGAGGGCATGGTGCTGACGCCGCTGTTGGTGGGCGACCGCATTGGCCTGCATCCCGTGGCTGTGATCTTCGCAATCCTGGCAGGGGGCGAGTTGTTCGGCTTTACCGGGATCCTGCTGGCGTTGCCGGTGGCGGCGGTGATCATGGTGCTGGTGCGTCATATGCACGATCTGTACAAGGATTCGGACATCTACAGCGGCGCCGAAGACCCTGACCTGTAGGGCAAATGATGGGTGGGGTGTCAGGGAAACTGACGCTCCGCGCCCTTGCCGCTGCAAACCTTTGATTTTGCTCGTGGTCCGGCGCATTGTGCGGTCCGCGTCACGGGTATAAACTTTGCGCACTTTACACAGAGGCCACTAACGGTTCCTTGGGAACTGTTCAGTCAGCATGAAACCGATTCAGCTGCCCCTAGGTGTGCGTCTGCGTGATGACGCCACCTTTATCAACTACTACCCAGGCGCCAATGCCGCTGCACTCGGCTATGTCGAGCGGCTTTGCGAAGCCGACGCCGGCTGGACCGAGAGCCTGATTTACCTGTGGGGCAAGGATGGGGTAGGGCGCACGCACTTGTTGCAGGCGGCTTGCCTGCGCTTCGAGCAATTGGGCGAACCTGCGGTGTACCTGCCGTTGGCCGAGTTGCTCGATCGCGGCGTGGAAATCCTCGACAACCTGGAACAGTACGAACTGGTTTGCCTGGACGATCTCCAGGCCGTGGCCGGCAAGGCTGATTGGGAAGAGGCGCTGTTTCATCTGTTCAATCGGTTGCGCGACAGTGGTCGACGCTTGCTGATCGCCGCATCGACGTCACCGCGGGAGCTGCCAGTGAAGCTGGCGGACCTCAAGTCTCGTCTCACCCTGGCGCTGATTTTCCAGATGCGCCCGCTGTCCGACGAAGACAAGCTCCGTGCCTTGCAGTTGCGCGCTTCCCGACGTGGCCTGCACCTGACCGACGAAGTCGGGCATTTCATCCTCACCCGTGGCACCCGCAGCATGAGTGCATTGTTCGAGCTGCTCGAACGCCTCGACCAGGCCTCACTCCAGGCCCAGCGCAAGCTGACTATTCCTTTTTTGAAAGAAACCTTGGGTTGGTAGAACCTTTCCAACTAGTGGCTCTTAGCCTGCTTTGGACACGGCGAAACCCGCGGCCCTGCTGGGTTGCAGGTCTCGTGAGATTCAAAATGGGCTTAAGCGCTTAGATGTAAACGTAAAACCGAGAAGTCACATTTGCATCGATTGAATTTGCAAATGAGGTTGATAGAAGGCATAGTCTCGCCATCTTTACTACTTCAGCCACGGTCGTGCCCATGCTAAATCGCTTCGCACCCCTCGTGCCTCTCGCACTCGTTACCCTGTTGTTCGGTTGCGCTGCCCACTCTCCAGTGTCCCAGCAAGAGCAACAACCACAGGTCAAGAACTCCGTTACCGCCCAGTCTTCCTCCGTTGCGTTCCAGGAAGAAATGGCCTCCGACAAAGAGCTCGCAGCCTTCGCCGGCAGCAAGCCTTACCAGCTTCCGGTACTGGCCGACAGCATCCTGGAACGCGGCATGTCGTTGATCGGTACTCGCTACCGTTTTGGCGGGACCTCTGAAGCCGGCTTCGATTGCAGCGGTTTCATCGGTTACCTGTTCCGCGAAGAAGCCGGCATGAACCTGCCGCGCTCCACCCGTGAAATGATCAACGTGAACGCCCCACTGGTAGCACGCAACCAGTTGGAGCCCGGTGACCTGCTGTTCTTCAGCACCAACGGTCGTCGTGGTCGCGTCAGTCACGCCGGTATCTACCTGGGTGACAACCAGTTCATCCATTCCAGCAGCCGCCGCAGCGGTGGCGTGCGGATCGACAGCCTGGGCGACAGCTACTGGAGCAAGACCTTCATCGAAGCCAAGCGCGCCCTCGCCATGGCTCCGACTGTGATGACTGCTCGCAAGTAAGCACACAGTTTGTAAGGCAAACTTAAAGTCTTACTTGAAGTTTGCCACATAGTCGCTAGAATCCTTGATCATTGATTGATGGCAATCCGCCTGCGTACTACGCAGGCGGATTCGTTTTCATGCCCACGGCAGAAAAGCCGCATCCAGATCAGGATTGTTCTGCATATGTCGACGTCGGCCCGCCTCGCTCTCATGTTCCTCGCCGCGCTGCTCAGCGCCTGCGCCAGCCGCACACCGCCGCCGGCACCGGTGCGGGCTCCAGTGGTCTTTGCCCCCTCGCAACCCTTTTCCCCGGCCGCCGAAGATGTGCTCTTCCGAGCGCTGGGCCTGGTGGGGACGCCGTACCGTTGGGGGGGTAACACACCGGATTCGGGTTTTGATTGCAGTGGCCTGATTGGTTATGTCTACCGCGACGCCGCTGGCATTTCCTTGCCGCGCTCAACCCGCGAAATGATCGGCATGCGTGCTCCCGATGTCGGCAAGGAAGCCTTGCAGACTGGCGACCTGATTTTCTTTGCCACCAACGGCGGCTCCCAGGTCAGCCACGCCGGGATCTATGTGGGCGAGGGGCGTTTTGTTCATGCGCCGGCCACTGGCGGTACGGTCAAGCTCGATAGCCTGTCCAAGGCTTATTGGCAGAAAGCCTATCTGAGCGCCAAACGGGTGTTGCAGCCGGAGCACCTGGCGCGTAATCCCTGAGTTGTTGTTGCCCTGATCTGTGGGAGCAAAGCTTGCTCGCGAAACAGGCGCCTCGATCTCTGACAGACCGCATCGCTTCCATCGCGGGCAAGCCTTGCTCCCACAGTTCGGGCGGCGCTCACAAGGGTGTGTCGACCTTATTTACCTGACACCCGCCAAATCTTGTTCCCCACATCATCCGCCACCAACAACCCGCCCTGCTTATCGATCACCACGCCCACTGGCCGGCCCTGGGCTTTTTCGTCGGCATTCAGGAAACCGGTCAACACATCCACCGGTTGCCCTACTGGCTTGCCGCCGTTGAACGGTACGAAAATCACTTTGTAACCACTGTGGGGCTTACGGTTCCAGGAGCCATGCTGGCCGACGAAAGCCCCTTCGGTAAACGGCGCAGGTAAGGTGCTGCCTTCGGCGAAGCTCAGGCCCAATGAAGCGGTGTGGGGGCCGACGGCGTAGTCCGGGGCGATGGCCTTGGCCACCAGCGTCGGGTTCTGCGGTTCGACCCGGGTATCGACGTGCTGCCCGTAGTAGCTGTAGGGCCAGCCATAGAATGCGCCGTCCTTGACCGACGTGATGTAGTCCGGCACCAGGTCGCTGCCGATCTCATCCCGCTCGTTCACCGCCGTCCACAGCGCGCCGCTGCGGGGCTCCCAGGCCAGGCCGTTGGGGTTGCGCAGGCCCGAGGCGAAGATCCGGTGATTGCCGCTGGCACGGTCCACTTCCCAAATGGCCGCGCGACCCTCTTCGGCCTCCATGCCATTTTCCGCGACGTTGCTGTTCGAGCCCGTGGTGACGTACAACTTGCTGCCATCGCGGCTGGCAATCACGTTCTTGGTCCAGTGGTGGTTGAGCGTGCCCCCGGGCAGATCGACAACCTTGGTCGGTTGCGCCTTGATTTGCGTGTCGCCGTCCTTGTAGGGGAAGCGGATCAGTCGGTCGGTATCGGCCACGTACAGGTCATTGCCCACCAGGGTCATGCCGAACGGCGAGTTGAGGTTTTCCAGGAACACCGTGCGGGTTTCGGCGATGCCGTCGTGATTGGCGTCGCGCAACAGTGTGATGCGATTGGGGCTTGGCACTCCGGCGCCGGCGCGGCCCATGACCTTTTTCATCACCCAGCCACGGATGCCCTTGGCGTCGTCCGGCTTGGGCGGAGCGTTGGTTTCGGCCACCAGCACATCACCGTTGGGCAACACATACAGCCAGCGCGGATGGTCCAGCCCTTCAGCGAACGCGCCCACTTGCAGGCCCTGGGCTGGGGTTGGCTTGGCGCCTTCGGGCCAGCCGATGGCTTCGGCGATGTTGACGGTCGGGACGAGAGTCTTGTTCGGTTCGGGCAGTTTCGGCGCAGGACCGGTGCCATCGGACACTTGCAAGGTGGAAGACTCGCCGCAAGCGACAAGCCCGGCGGCAAGGGCGACGATCAGGAGATGGGGTGGCTTGAGCATGCTGGCTTCCCTATGAATGCATGTAGTTATTCATAGAGGAGCGTAGACGCGCGATGGTTCAACCGTGGGTAGGCCTGTCAGTCAGGCAGTAACTGGATTTTGTGCATGCTGAAAATCCAGTGTGGGAGCGGGGTGTATATGAGTTTTATGTCTGCTGAAGATTCACTGTGGGAGCTTGCTCCCACAGCTTCTTGTGCGGGATGAATCAGCCGTGGGCCTGTTTGAACAGCACCGCAATGCCAGGATGGTAGTGACCGGCTTCGTTGCGCAGCTTGCGATAGGCGTAAGGGAAGTACCAGGCCACGGCGCAGGTGTTCTCCTTCTGCAGGTCGTCGACCATGTCCTGCAATTCTTCGGGCGTAGCGCTTTGCTGGGCCTTCTGCGGCGCGACGAACAGGCAGCCCAGCTTCAGGTCGCTGGCGTAGCTGATGCGCTTGGCGTCGCTGGTGGCTTCCAGCAGCGGCTGGGTCAGGTTCAGGTTGGTGACCTTGGGCCAGCGTTGGGTGGCTTGGATAAAGGCGCGTTCATCGGCGCCGGCGATGAACAGATCGGCGCTGACGTTGCGTTCGCCTTCTTCATTCTGCTTGCGGGTCGGCGCGCTCTGCAGCGTGACCATCTCGGCCATCCAGGCGGCAGCCGACAACAGGCCAAGGTTGGCCCGTTCATCGAACCAGTACGGGGTGTCGTTATCGCCGCGCACGGCGTTGTAGCGGTCGATACAATCAAACCAGCGTTCCAGCACCGGGCGCAGGAATTCCAGCTTTGGATTGCTGATGAGCATGCCTTGCATGTTTTTGCCCTCTTGTTCTTGTGATATCGGGTCATGATGCCTATTTGATATCACTTGCCGTAGCGTGGCACAAGATTGGCGTCATTTTATTGATCGGGGCCAATGTTTGGTGCATGGCCCAAGGCGGCTTTAATTGACGCTCCACCCCCAACCCTCTAACCTTCGCCGCTTGTTTCAGGTGCTCTATGACCCCGGTCGATAGAGTGAAACAGGGAAGCCGGTGAGTGCACACGAACCCGGCGCTGCCCCCGCAACGGTAAATGAGTCAAGGCTGCGCTAAAGCCACTGTGTCGCACAGACATGGGAAGGCGCACAGCCGGGCATTGCGCCGCTCATGAGCCCGGAGACCGGCCTGATTCATCCAACGGCATCACGGTGGGCGATGCCAGGCTTGTTGCCGTCTTTTTTTGTGCCCGCCCGCCGTTATCCAATCCCAACGGAGAGCTTCCATGACCGACATCCCCGATCGCGACGAACGCCACCTGGCGCGCATGCTGCGCAAGAAAGCCGTGATCGACGAGCGCATCGCCAACTCGCCGAACGAATGCGGCCTGCTGCTGGTGCTGACCGGCAACGGCAAGGGCAAGAGCAGCTCGGCGTTCGGCATGCTCGCACGGTCCATGGGGCACGGTATGCAATGTGGGGTGGTGCAGTTCATCAAGGGGCGCAACAGCACCGGTGAAGAGCTGTTTTTCCGCCGCTTCCCGGAGCAGGTACGTTTTCATGTGATGGGCGAAGGGTTTACCTGGGAAACCCAGGACCGCCAGCGCGACATCGCCGCCGCTGAAGCTGCCTGGGCCGTATCGCGGCAATTGCTCAGCGATCCGTCCATTGGCCTGGTGGTGCTCGATGAACTCAATATCGCCCTCAAGCACGGTTACCTCGACCTCGATCAGGTGTTGAGCGATCTGCAGGCCCGTCCGCCGATGCAGCATGTGGTGGTGACCGGTCGCGGCGCCAAGCCGGAGATGATCGAGCTGGCCGACACCGTGACCGAAATGGGCATGATCAAGCACGCGTTCCAGGCGGGCATCAAGGCGCAGAAAGGCGTCGAACTGTGAGTGATGCTCGCCACTGCCCGGCAGTGCTGATCGCCGCTCCGGCCTCGGGACAAGGCAAGACCACCGTCACCGCGGCGCTGGCCCGGTTGCATCGCAACCAGGGACGCAAGGTGCGCGTCTTCAAGTGCGGCCCGGACTTCCTCGACCCGATGATCCTGGAGCGGGCCAGCGGTGCGCCGGTCTATCAATTGGACATGTGGATGGTCGGCGAGCAGGAGAGCCGTCGGCTGTTGTGGGAGGCCGCCGCTGAAGCAGACCTGATCCTGATCGAAGGGGTGATGGGGCTGTTCGACGGTACCCCGTCCAGCGCTGACCTGGCGCGGCATTTTGGTGTGCCGGTGCTGGCGGTGATCGACGGCACGGCCATGGCCCAGACTTTCGGCGCCCTGGCCCTGGGCCTGGCGCGTTATCAGCCGGACTTGCCATTCGCCGGAGTATTGGCCAACCGCGTCGGCACCCTGCGCCACGCACAATTGCTCGAAGGCAGCCTGACCGAAGGCCTGCGCTGGTACGGCGCGTTGTCCCGGGAAACCGGCATCGAATTGCCCAGCCGTCATCTCGGCCTGGTCCAGGCCCGTGAATTGAATGACCTCGACCTGCGCCTCGACGCGGCGGCCGAGGCCTTGGCCGGCAGTTGCGAAGTAGCGCTGCCGCCAGCGGTGGCATTCGCCGCGCCCGAGGTGATCGCTGTTGAGCCGTGGCTCGCTGGGGTACGCATCGCCGTGGCCCGTGACGAAGCGTTCGCCTTCACCTATGGCGCAAGCCTTGATCTGCTGCGGGCCATGGGCGCGCAATTGAGCTTCTTTTCGCCGATCCATGACAGCGAGCTACCCGAGGCGGACAGCCTGTATCTGCCCGGCGGTTATCCGGAACTGCACCACGTTGCGCTGGCCCGGAACACGGCGATGCTGGCGGCGATCCGTGCCCATCATGCCGCCGACAAACCGTTGCTCGCCGAATGCGGCGGCATGTTGTACCTGCTCGATTCATTGACCGATGTCGACGGCGTGTGCGCCGAACTGTTGGGTTTGCTGGCCGGCGATGCGCAGATGCAGAAGCGCCTGGCGGCCCTGGCGCTGCAATCGGTGGATTTGCCGGAAGGCAACCTGCGTGGGCACACCTATCATCACTCCCTGACCAGCACCGAGCTTGAACCGATTGCCCGTGGGCATAGCCCCAATGGCGGGAGAGGAGCGGAGGCGGTATTCCGGCAGGGGCGGATGACGGCTTCCTATGTGCATTTTTATTTTCCGTCGAATCCGCGGGCGATTGCCGGGTTGTTTGCGCCTGATCCTGAGACCGCTATCGCGAGCAGGCTCGCTCCCACAGGGGATTGTGTGATCTCAAGTGCTGCGCTAGCCAGTGTGGGAGCGAGCTTGCTCGCGAAGAGGCCATGACAGATACCGCTTTCTCCCAGACCGAACGCGAAGCGGTCTACCGCGCCATCGCCGAACGTCGTGACATGCGCCACTTCACCGGCGGCACGGTCGAACCGGCCCTGCTGCGCCGTCTGCTGGAAGCCGCGCACCAGGCCCCCAGCGTCGGCCTGATGCAACCATGGCGATTCATTCGCATCAGCGACCGCGCCTTGCGTGGGCAGATCCGCCAACTGGTGGAGCAGGAACGAGTCCGCACCGCCGAGGCCCTGGGCGAGCGCAGCGATGAGTTCATGAAGCTCAAGGTCGAAGGCATCGACGATTGCGCCGAAGTGCTGGTGGCGGCGTTGATGGATGATCGCGAGCGGCACATCTTCGGTCGCCGGACCTTGCCGGAAATGGACCTGGCCTCGCTGTCCTGCGCAATCCAGAATCTGTGGCTGGCCTCTCGCGCTGAAGGGTTGGGGATGGGCTGGGTATCGCTGTTCGAACCTCAGGCCCTGGCCGACCTGCTGGGCCTGCCCGTCGGGGCCAAGCCGCTGGCGGTACTCTGTCTGGGCCCGGTCGAGGGATTTTATCCGGCGCCAATGCTCGCCCTGGAAGGTTGGGCGCAGCCGCGTCCGCTCAATGAACTGCTGTATGAAAACCATTGGGGTGTGAGCCCATGAGTGTGGCGTTGCTCAGTGCCGCTGCGGTGGCGCTGGATGCGCTGTTGGGCGAGCCCCGGCGCTGGCATCCGTTGGTGGCGTTCGGTGGCTTTGCCGATCGCATCGAACAACGCTTCAATTCCGGCGGGCGCGGCTGGCGCAGCCACGGGGTGACGGCGTGGATCATCGCCGTGGTGCCGCTGACCCTGCTGGCCACGGCTCTGTCCTGGGCGCCTGTGGTGGGTTGGCTGGTGGAGATCCTGGCGTTGTACTGTGCCCTCGGCCTGCGCAGCCTTGGCGAACATGTCGAGCCGGTGGCGCGGGCGCTGCGCAGTGGTGATCTGGACGAGGCGCGCCTGCGAGTCGGCTATCTGGTCAGCCGCGAGACGGCAGAACTGGACGAGACCGCCGTGGCCCGCGCCGCCACCGAATCGGTGCTGGAAAACGGCAGCGACGCGGTGTTCGCCGCGCTGTTCTGGTTCGCCGTGGCTGGCGCGCCCGGCGTGGTGCTGTACCGCTTGAGCAATACCCTCGACGCCATGTGGGGCTATCGCAATGAACGCTTCGAACGCTTTGGATGGGCGGCGGCGAAGATCGACGACGTGCTCAACTACATCCCGGCGCGCCTGGTGGCGTTGACCTACGCGCTGCTCGGCAAGACCCGCCTGGCGCTCAAGTGCTGGCGCACCCAAGGCCCAACCTGGGACAGCCCCAACGCCGGGCCGGTGATGGCCGCGGGTGCCGGCGCGCTGGGCGTCGAGCTGGGCGGGGCGGCGGTTTATCACGGCGAACTGCACCAACGTCCGCCCTTGGGCGAAGGCCTGCCGGCGAGTGCCGACTCCATCGATCGCGGCTGGCAATTGGTCCAGCGCGGGGTATGGTTGTGGTTGCTGATTCTCTGCCTGGGAGCTGAGTTTTATGCTTGAACACGGTGGACGCCTGCGCAACGCGGCCCGGCAATACGGCATTGCCGAGGCGGATTGGCTCGACCTGTCCAGCGGCCTGGCGCCCTGGCCGTTCGAGGTCCCGGCGATTCCCCTGCGGGCCTGGGCACGCTTGCCGGAAACCGATGACGGTTTGGAACAGGCCGCCTGCGATTACTACGGTGCGTTGGATGTGCTGCCGGTGGCCGGTTCGCAGATGGCTATTCAGTTGTTGCCGCGTTTGCGTCGGGCCGGCAAGGTCGGTGTGCTTTCGCCGTGTTACGCCGAACATGCCGAAGCCTGGCGCCGCAGTGGCTACATCGTGCGCGAAGTGTTGGCGTCGGAGGTGGATTTCTTCATCGACAGCCTCGATGTGCTGGTGGTGGTCAATCCGAACAATCCCACGGGCCTGAGCCTTGCGCCCGAGCGCTTGCTGGACTGGCATGCCCGCCTGGCCCAGCGCGGTGGCTGGCTGGTGGTGGATGAAGCCTTCATGGACATCACACCGGCGCTGAGCCTGGCGGCGCACACCCATCTGGTCGGGTTGATCGTGCTGCGTTCGTTTGGCAAGTTCTTTGGCCTGGCCGGGGTGCGCCTGGGTTTTGTCTTGGCCGAGCGCCGCTTGCTCAAGTTGCTCGCCGAACAGGTCGGGCCATGGGCCGTCAGCGGGCCGACCCGGGTCTTGGGCCAGGCGTGCTTGCTGGACAGCGACGCCCACGCCCGTCAACGCCAACGCTGCGAAGCCACCAGCCAACGCCTGGCGCTGGTGCTCGAGCATCACGGTTTCAAGCCTCAGGGCGGCTGCGGATTGTTCCAGTGGCTGGTCACCGAGCACGCCGAGGGGCTTCACGATTTCATGGCCCATCGCGGCATTCTCCTGCGGTTGTTCACCAGTACCGGCAGCCTGCGCTTCGGACTGCCGGCTGACGACGGCGAATTCCTGCGCCTCGAACAGGCCTTCGAGGCCTACGCCAAGGACGTTCAATGACCACAGTGATGGTGCAGGGCACCACCTCCGATGCCGGCAAAAGCACCCTGGTCACGGCGCTGTGCCGCTGGGTCAGGCGCCAGGGTGTGAGTGTGGTGCCGTTCAAGCCGCAGAACATGGCCCTCAACAGCGCCGTGACCGCCGATGGTGGCGAAATCGGTCGCGCTCAAGCCGTGCAGGCCCAGGCTGCCGGGCTCGAACCGCACACCGACATGAATCCGGTATTGCTCAAGCCCAACAGCGATACCGGCGCGCAAGTGATCATCCATGGCCGTGCCGTCACCACCATGAACGCCGTGGCCTATCACGATTACAAAGCCATCGCGATGCAAGCTGTGCTCGCCTCCCACGCACGCTTGAGCGCCGCGTATCCGGTGGTGATGGTAGAGGGTGCCGGGTCGCCGGCGGAGATCAATCTGCGCGCCGGTGATATCGCCAACATGGGTTTTGCCGAGGCGGTGGACTGCCCGGTGCTGCTGATCGCCGATATCAACCGTGGCGGCGTGTTCGCCCATCTGGTCGGTACGCTGGAGTTGCTTTCCCCCAGCGAGCAGGCGCGGGTCAAGGGCTTCATCATCAACCGTTTTCGCGGCGACATCGCCTTGCTGCAACCGGGCCTGGACTGGTTGGAGGCGCGCACCGGCAAACCGGTGATCGGCGTGTTGCCGTACGTGATGGACCTGCACCTGGAAGCCGAGGACGGCCTCGACCAACGCCAGGCCGACAAGGCCGAGCAAGTGCTCAAGGTGGTGGTGCCGGTGTTGCCGCGCATCAGCAACCACACCGATTTCGATCCGCTGCGCCTGCACCCCCAGGTCGACCTGCAATTCATCGGCCCCGGCCAAACCATCCCGCCGGCCGACCTGATCATCCTGCCCGGTTCAAAAAGCGTGCGCAGCGACCTGGCCTATCTGCGCGCCAACGGTTGGGACACGGCGATCCAGCGTCATCTACGCTACGGCGGCAAGTTGCTGGGCATCTGCGGCGGCTTGCAGATGCTCGGCCAGCACGTCCACGACCCGCTGGGGCTGGAAGGGGCGGCGGGTTCCAGTGCCGGGTTGGGTTTGCTGGCTTTCGAAACGACCCTGGAACACGAGAAGCAATTGCGCAATGTGCGCGGGCGGTTGGCGTTGGAAGAGGCCGAAGTCAGTGGCTATGAGATTCATGCCGGCGTAACCAGCGGCCCGGCCCTGGAAAACCCGGCGGTGCATCTGGACGACGGCCGTTGCGACGGCGCCCAGAGCCTCGACGGGCAGATTTTCGGCACCTACCTGCACGGGCTGTTCGAGTCGCCCCAGGCCAGCAGCGCATTGTTGCGTTGGGCCGGGTTGCAGGATGTGCAAACGGTGGACTACCACGGCTTGCGCGAGCGGGACATCGAGCGGCTGGCGGACTTGGTGGAGCGGCATCTGGATACTGGATTGTTGCGTGAACTCTGTGGGATTTGAGGTGGCTGTACCGGCCCCTTCGCGAGCAAGCCCGCTCCCACAGGGGGATTTGTGTACACAGCAGGTTCAGTGTGGGCTCTGTGGGATCTAGGGTGGCTGGGCTGGCCTCATCGCGAGCAGGCTCGCTCCCACATTGGATCTCTGATGATCACAGAATTCATGTACACCCCAGATCTACTGTGGGAGCGAGCCTGCTCGCGAAGAGGACGGCAGCAACACCGCCATTTGAAAGGTAAAAAAACATGCTGCAACTGATCCTCGGCGGCGCCCGCTCCGGCAAGAGTCGCTTGGCGGAAAAACTCGCCACGGACACCCAACTGCCAGTGACCTACATCGCCACCAGCCAACCCCTGGACGGCGAGATGAGCGCACGGGTCGCCCAACACCGCGCCCGCCGTCCGGCCGAATGGGCGCTGCTGGAGGAGCCCTTGGCCCTGGCCCGAGTGCTGCGGGAAAACGCCGCTTCAGGGCAATGCCTGCTGGTGGACTGCCTGACCCTGTGGCTGACCAACCTGCTGATGCTCGACGATCCCGAGCAACTCAATACCGAGCGCGAAGCGCTGCTGGACTGCCTGGCCGCGCTGCCCGGTGAAATCATTTTTGTCAGCAACGAGACCGGCATGGGTGTCGTGCCGCTGGGCGAGTTGACTCGCCGTTACGTCGATGAAGCCGGTTGGCTGCATCAAGCCTTGGCCGAACGTTGTCAGCGCGTCGTGCTGACCGTCGCCGGCCTGCCCCTGACCCTCAAAGGTACTGCGTTATGAATCACCGCTGGTGGCTGGACCCATGCAAGCCCCTCGATACCCAGGCTTTGGAGCAGGCCACGGCCCGTCAGCAACAGCTGACCAAACCCGCCGGTTCATTGGGCCGACTGGAATCGGTGGCGGTGCAACTGGCGGGCCTGCAAGGGCAGGTCAAGCCGAGCCTGGATCGGCTGTGGATCGCGATTTTTGCCGGTGACCACGGCGTGGTGGCTGAAGGCGTATCGGCCTATCCCCAGGAAGTCACTGGGCAGATGCTGTTCAACTTCGTCAGCGGCGGCGCGGCCATCAGCGTTCTGGCGCGGCAACTGGGCGCGTCCCTGGAAGTGGTGGACCTGGGCACCGTGACGCCTTCGCTCGACCTGCCCGGTGTGCGCCATCTGAATGTCGGCCCTGGCACGGCGAATTTCCTCCAGGGCCCAGCCATGACCGCGTCCCAGGGCGAACAAGCCTTGCACGCCGGCCGCGACAGCGTGGCCCGTGCCGTCGCCATCGGGGCGCAACTGTTCATTGGCGGCGAGATGGGTATCGGCAACACCACCGCCGCCAGCGCCCTGGCCTGCGCCTTGCTCGATTGCCCGGTGGCGCAACTGGTCGGGCCGGGCACGGGATTGGACGCGGCGGGCGTCAGCCGCAAGGCCCTGGTAATCGAACGGGCCCTGGCGTTGCACGCTGCCCAGGGCAACGACCCGCTGCAGATCCTGTTCAACCTCGGCGGTTTTGAAATCGCCGCGTTGGTCGGTGCGTACCTGGCCTGTGCCCAGCAGGGCGTCGTCGTGCTGGTGGATGGTTTCATCTGCAGCGTCGCGGCCCTGGTGGCGGTACGCCTCAATCCGGCGTGCCGGTCGTGGTTGCTGTTCGCCCATCGCGGCGCCGAACCGGGCCATCGCCACGTGCTGGAAACCCTCGGCGCCGAACCGCTGCTGGATCTCGGCCTGCGCCTGGGTGAGGGCAGTGGCGCGGCGCTGGCGGTGCCGCTGCTGCGCCTGGCGTGTGACCTGCACGGGCAGATGGCGACGTTTGCCGAAGCGGCCGTGGCGGATCGCCCGGCATGACCTTGCGCCTGGACCTGCTGCGTCACGGCGAAACCGAACTGGGCGGCGGCTTGCGCGGCAGCCTCGACGACGCCTTGACGGCCAGGGGCTGGGAGCAGATGCACACGGCTGTCGCCCAGGGCGGGCCCTGGGATCGCCTGGTCAGCTCACCCTTGCAGCGCTGCGCCCGTTTCGCCGAGCAACTCGGCGCCCGGCTCAACGTGCCGGTGCACCTGGACAAAGACCTGCAAGAGTTGCATTTCGGCGCCTGGGAAGGTCGCAGCGCGGCGGCGTTGATGGACACCGACGCCGAGGCATTGGGCCGGTTCTGGGCCGATCCCTATGCCTTCACGCCCCCCGAAGGCGAGCCGGTGCTGGCGTTTTCCAGCCGCGTCCTGGCGGCGGTCGAACGCCTGCACGCGGCCTATGCCGGTCAGCGGGTCTTGCTGGTCAGCCATGGCGGCGTGATGCGCCTGCTGCTGGCCCAGGCCCGCGGCCTGCCTCGGGAGCAGTTGCTCAATGTCGAAGTCGGTCATGGCGCGCTGTTTTCCCTGGCAGTGTCGGCAGGTTTAGTGCTTAAAGAGGCGCTTTGAACATGTTGCCCTTCTGGATTGCCCTGCAATTTCTCAGCAGCCTGCCGGTTCGCCTGCCTGGCATGCCCGAACCCGAGCAACTGGGTCGTTCGCTGCTGTTCTATCCGCTGGTAGGGCTGGTGTTCGGCGGGCTGTTATGGGTTTTGGATTCGTTGCTGATGGGTGCGCCGTTGCTGCTTCATGCCGCGTTGTTGCTGGCGGCGTGGGTGTTGCTTAGCGGTGGGCTGCATCTGGATGGCCTGGCCGACAGCGCCGATGCGTGGCTCGGCGGTTTCGGCGATCGCGAACGGACGTTGCTGATCATGAAGGATCCGCGCAGCGGGCCGATTGCCGTCGTGACGTTGGTGTTGGTGTTGCTGCTCAAATGGGCAGCGCTGGTGGCGTTGATCGAACAGGAGCAGGCCTTGGCGTTGCTCATCGTGCCGATGCTGGGGCGTGGCGCATTGCTGGGGTTGTTCCTGACGACGCCGTATGTACGTGCCGGTGGGTTAGGCCAGGCGCTCGCCGATCACTTGCCGCGCCGCTCGGGCTGGCAGGTGTTGTCGGCCTGTGCGCTGGCTTGCCTGCTGCTGTTGGGCTGGGCCGGGTTGTGGGCGTTGGGGGTGGCCACGCTGGTCTTCGTCGGGTTGCGACGGATGATGCTGCGCAGGCTGCAAGGCTGCACCGGAGATACGGCAGGCGCCTTGCTGGAACTGCTGGAAACCGCCGTTCTGGTCGCGTTTGCGTTGCGTTGAAGCCGGAGCTTGTCGGCGGGGCAGCGTTCATTTAAATTTGCATTCACTTAATCGCGGGTATATACACGCATCATGCTTCCTTCCCAATGTCTGTGCATCAATCTGCGTCGTGCCGCACGTGGCGTCAGCAGGTATTACGACGGCGCCCTCGACGGCTTCGGGATCAACGTTGCCCAGTATTCTTTGCTGAACAACCTGGCGCGCCTGGATCAACCGAGCATTTCCTCCCTGGCCGAGGCCATGGGCCTGGATCGCAGCACCCTGGGGCGCAACCTGCGGGTGCTCGAAGGCGAGGGACTGGTGGCACTGGCCGAGGGCGACGACCTGCGCAACCGCATCGTCGTGCTCACTGACGCGGGGCACGCCCGGTTGGCGGCGGCGTTGCCGGCGTGGGAAGCGGCGCAACAGAAACTGATCGATAAGCTGGGCGCCGAAAAACGCGCGACCTTGCTGGCCTTGCTGGATGAACTGGCGTGAAGCCGGTTCGTTCGATGATAAGTGGGTATATACCCGCGACTGGAGAATAAAAATGACATCGATGTGGCGTACCTGTGGTTGGGTCCTGGTGGGCAGCGCACTGATCCTGGCGTTGTCCCTGGGCGTGCGGCACGGCTTCGGCCTGTTCCTGGCGCCCATGAGTGCCGAGTTCGGCTGGGGCCGTGAGGTATTCGCCTTCGCCATTGCCTTGCAGAACCTGATCTGGGGCCTGGCGCAGCCTTTCACCGGCGCGCTGGCCGACCGCTTCGGTGCGGCGAAAGTGGTGCTGATCGGCGGTGTGCTCTACGCGCTTGGCCTGGTGTTCATGGGCATGGCCGACTCGCCGTGGTCGTTGTCGCTGAGCGCGGGTCTGTTGATCGGTATCGGCTTGTCGGGCACGTCCTTCTCGGTAATTCTGGGGGTGGTCGGACGAGCCGTGCCGCCGGAAAAACGCAGCATGGGCATGGGCATCGCCAGTGCCGCCGGTTCCTTCGGCCAGTTCGCCATGCTGCCCGGTACGCTGGGGCTGATCGGCTGGCTCGGTTGGTCGGCGGCGCTGCTGGCGCTGGGGCTGCTGGTGGCGTTGATCGTGCCGCTGGTGAGCATGCTCAAGGACGCGCCGTTGCCGGTGGTCGGCCACGAACAGACCCTGGCCGAAGCCTTGCGCGAGGCGTGCAGCCATTCCGGGTTCTGGCTGCTGGCGATTGGTTTTTTTGTCTGCGGTTTCCAGGTGGTGTTCATTGGCGTGCATTTGCCAGCGTACCTGGTGGACCAACACCTGCCCGCCAGCGTCGGTACCACCGTGCTGGCCCTGGTCGGGTTGTTCAACATCTTCGGTACCTACACTGCCGGCTGGTTGGGCGGGCGCATGTCCAAGCCGCGGCTGCTGACCGGGTTGTACCTGGTGCGGGCGGTGGTGATCGGTCTGTTCCTGTGGTTGCCGGTGACCACCACCACGGCCTATGCGTTCGGGATGGCGATGGGCTTGCTGTGGTTGTCGACGGTGCCGTTGACCAATGGCACGGTAGCGACCTTGTTCGGCGTACGAAATCTGTCGATGCTGGGTGGGATCGTGTTCCTGTTCCACCAGTTGGGCTCGTTCCTCGGTGGGTGGTTGGGTGGGGTGGTGTACGACCGCACTGGCAGCTATGACTTGATCTGGCAGGTATCGATCCTGCTCAGCCTGTTGGCGGCGGCGTTGAACTGGCCGGTGCGTGAGCGGCCGGTGGCGCGCCTGCAAGTCCAGGTCGGTGCGGCATGAGTCGCGTCGGTCCATGGCTGATCGCTGCCGGCGCCGGCCTGTTGCTGGCACTCGCCTGGTGGGGCTGGCACCAGGGCGGGTTGGCCGTGATGCAACTGGGCATGGGCACGTGTTGAACAATGGACGGCGGCGGGCGTGACAGAGTAACGTCGTGGCCTGACGGCAACGCTGATCACCTAAGGCAGTCAAAATCCGTGGCGAGGGAGCTTGCTCCCGCTGGGCTGCGCAGCAGCCCCCTTGTTGTGAGCGCTTCGCGCTGGAGCGCCTGCCCGGTCAAGCGGGAGCAAGCTCTCTCGCCACGGGTTCAGTGTTTTTCTTAAGTGAACTGCAATGGATGGTCTGACATGCTTTTAAGGAAATCCGACATGTTGATGCGCTGGTTTGCTGCTTCCGCCCTGTTGCTCGCTGTGACCGGGCAAGTCTGGGCCGCCGGTTGCCCGCCGTTGCTGGAGGGCTCGCTGCCCAAGCTGCGGGCCAAGGAAACCGTCGATCTGTGCCAGCGCTTCGCCGGCAAGCCGTTGGTGGTGGTCAACACCGCCAGCTTTTGTGGATTTGCCCCGCAGTTCAAAGGCCTCGAAGCGTTGAACCAGCGCTACAAGGGCGAAGGCTTGCAAGTGCTCGGCGTACCGTCCAACGATTTCAAACAGGAGTCCAAGGATGGCGCTGAAACGGCCAAGGTCTGCTACGTCAATTACGGCGTGACCTTCACCATGACCGAGCCGCAGCCGGTGCGTGGTGCGGATGCGATACCGCTGTTCAAGCACTTGGCTGAACAATCCGGCGCGCCGAAATGGAATTTCTACAAGTATGTGGTGGATCGCCAGGGTAAGGTCGTTGGTAGTTTTTCCAGCCGGATCAAGCCTGACGATCCCGATTTCATCAAGGCGGTAGAAGCAGCCATCGCCTCCAGACCCTGATCGCCTGCCACGAAAAAGCCCCGCCTCTTTGCAGAGAGCGGGGCTTTTTTGCTTCAGGTGGCGAGGGGTTCAGGTTCGCCGTGAAACATCAGAAGCGGTAAGTCGCACCGACACCGAAACCGTTGGCGCTGTTTTCGTATTTGGCGTTGTAGGACTGGCCGAGGGCATTGCTGCCACTGACGTTGACTTTTTCTTCCTTGAGGTAGGAATAAGCCACGTCGATGGTCAGGTCGTCGGTCGGGCTCCAGCCGGCACCCAGGCTGAAGATGGTCCGGTCGCCGGTCGGGATGCGTGGCGAACGGTCCTGGTTGTTGGTCGGCGCCTGGTCGAAGGACAGGCCGGTACGCAGCACCCACTGCTTGTTCAACTGGTAGGAGGTACCGATGGCGTAGGCCCAGGTGTCGTGCCAGTTTTGCTCTTCAGTAATGGAACTGAAGAAGCCGGGCGCGAAGGCACCACCCGTAGCGGGTGTCACACCGTCGTTGTTCACGGTGATTTCTTTCAGGCGGCTCCAGCGAGTCCAGGTGCTGCCTGCATAGACGGTCCAGGCATCATTGATCTGCTGGGTGACCGAGAAGTCCACCGACTCAGGTGTGGTGATGTCCAGCGAAGCATCGTAGCGCGCGCCATTCAGCAGGCTGGCAGGAGTGCCGGCCCCTGGACTGATTTCGGTATGGCCTTCGAGTTTGTATTTGACCTTGGAGTGATAGGTCAGGCCAACACGAGTGGTATCGGTCGCCTGGACCAGTACACCGATGTTGTAGCCATAGCCAATGTCGTCGCCCTTGATCTTCACGTCGCCATCGTTAGGCGACAGTGGTGTGCTCAGGGTCGATTCCAGTGAGCCGGAGATACGGTTGATGGTCGGGCCGAAACCGATCGATACCTTGTCGTTGAAGGCATAGCTGACGGTTGGCTGGAAAGTGACGACCTTCACTTCGCTCTTGCTGCCGAAGTTGCCGCCCTGGAAGCCGTTTTCATAATCGGTGATCAAGCCAAACGGTGCGTAGACACCCAGGCCGAATGCCCATTGATCATCGATGGGCTTGACGTAATAACCCATCGGAACGCCAGTGAGCGGGACCATGTCGCCCTTGTTGGTGCCGGACTGGGTGCCGCTGGCATCGTCGATATCGGTGGAGGCATCAATGGCGGCGAAGCCACCGGTGACTTGCTGGCGCTTGAGGCGCGACATGCCGGCAGGGTTGCCAAATACGGTGCTTGCATCATCGGCAACAGAAGAACGACCAGCGAAACCAGTGCCCATGCCACTGATGCTTTGTTCGTTCAAGGCAAAGCCACTGGCGAAAAGTTGAGTGGATGCCAAGGTAACGGCAAGGCCAAGGGTGGTTTTGAGCATCATTTTTTTCATTGTTAGAACTCCTGGTGATCACCGGGGCGAAAATTACCAACATTTTCGTTCAAGCGCTATAGCCTGGATGGCTTGATTTAGAGCGGTTTTGTAGGACAATCCGACCAGATTCGCGACCGTTGTAGGAACTTTCCAAATTTCCCGTCAGCAAGCGACTTGGTTCAGAGGCGAAACACAGCTTTGCCAGGCGCAGGTGAAATCTCGCAGGCGCCCTTGGGGGTGAAAGGTCTGGCGCCAGATGCGGGCCATGCCCAGCAGGTCATCGGTTTCGGGAAGCGGGGTGTTCTGTTCCTCCACCAACAGCCAGGCAATGGCGGTGGCGTAGCGCAGGTTGACGGTCAGTTCCAGGTGCGGGCCGCTGAGAAAGGCGTGCTGGCTGGCCAGGCCACGTACCAGGCTGGCACGTTCCGGGTCCAGCGCCAGGTAATGGTCCCAGAGTGCCTGGTGTCGGGGTTCGGTAATGCGATACAGGCCATGCCCGCGTCGATCATGCAGGGCTGAGCCCAGGGCAGACTGGCTGGCGGCAATGCCCAGTAACAAGGATTCCGCCGTTGCGCTGTGGCGCTCAAGGTAGAGGAGCGTCGGGCGGATCACATATCGACACAGTTCGCTGGCTGCGATACCCATAAAACCCTCGAAGCGTGAAAGGGGCGGAGCCTGAAGAGTGTGGCCTTGGCAGCGGTGGATCGGTCCAGGCCCCGCCGGAAGCGGATCATGCCGCTTGACTTGAAGTGTAGTGTCATATTTGCGCTGTAAAGGACTGTTTTTAAAACATCTTCAACGAACGGTTATAACTGTTATATCCCTTGGTGCTTACGCCGTTTCGCTCGATCGAGAAATTCCGGGCAATAAAAAGCCCCGCTTTCTGGGCGGGGCCTTTGGGGTTTCAGCCTTTCTGGCGTCTCAGGCAACCAGTGCCTGGCGAGTACGCTCGATCACGGCCTGCAGCGGTTCAGCGCTGGAGTACTGATCGGGGTAGAGGCGTTCGCTGTGACGGGCGATGCCGTGTTCGTTGACCAGGGTGAAGCTGAAGCAGCCTTTGCGAGCGGCCATGATCAGGCAGTTCATCGGGGCAAAAGCGTTGGTTAGGGTGCGGATAGCATCCTGTGCATGGATTTGATTGGACATGTTATGGGTGTTCCTACAAATGACACGGTTAAGAACCGTGCAACGTTAAAACGTTCCAGTAACGTCGACCACCATTGGTCGAACGAAGAACCCGACTGGAACAAAGCAGCCAGTTTGAGCGCTATATAGAGTGCGCGCTTGGGCTGGCAGGTAGGTACTTAGGAGGGCAGGCAACACAGCGAGGGCAAAGGTTCTGGGCCCGGGGTGAAGATCCTGATCAATTTTGCAGGTTGGTTCGGTCAGAGTAATGAGCCTGGCAACACCCTTTGCGTTCGATCAAAGGCTGTGTTGGCGCAAGATTTACCTGGAAACCATCGAGGGGGTCGGTCTCTTTTTTCGATGAGGCGTCCTTTGAAGGATGGCTGACCGTGGAGATGTGTTCGACCCGGAATTGACTTTCAGCTTGGTACTAACGCTGCGGATACTAACGGATTGAACCCATGAAGGGAAGGGCGTTGGTTAAAAAATATTCAAATAGCGCGATAAACCAGGGGGAGTGAGCGATCTATAGCACAGGATTCAAGTGCGCGCAGATGCGCCCGTGCCAGCGACGCCGCGCGCGAGGCCTCAGGTTATCCCCAGGTTTTACCGCCAGATGCGCCAAAAAATTGCAGCGTTATAACCAGTTCGGCTGTTACTTGTGCACACTCGCTACACCACTTGTCACTGTACTGTCATGTCGAAACAATCCGGGGTGGGTGCCTGTACCCAAAATTTAAGTCAATGAAAAACATCGCTTTTTTTTACTGGTGAAAAAATCGTCAGTTTGAGCGCAGGCCCCGTTCCACAGGGCTTTGCGCGGGTTCAGGGTGGGTTGTCCACTGAGTTATCCACAGCTTCTGTGGATTGTCCCAAGCGCTTGCTCTAGCACGGGCGTGCTGGTTTTTTTCGGCTTTACCCGTACGAAAAAAGGAGTAGAGTGGCGCGCCTTCCGATCTGTCCCACAGTGTTTTATGAAGTTTCGCTCAGTATCAAATCCTGTTACCTCCGTACCCCCTCGTGTTACCCCACCCAAGCGAATTTCGATGCGGCTGGCTGAGTGGCTACTCGACAGCCCGCGACTGGGGGACAGCCCCAGCGTGAAGCACTTGGCCGGCCGTCTACTCAAGCAACCGGCCCGTGAAGGCGTGGTGGCTGCGCAAAGTCGCCTCGGGCAGTTGATGTGCCGTGAGTGCGGCAACGCCCGGGATCGACGCATCGGCCACGACCTGCTGCGCCAGGCCGCGCGGGCCGGTGATGATCGTGCTCGGCGGGCCCTCGGTGAAATCCAAGACTGAAAACGCAGACTGCGCTGGGCAACCCCCAGCCGCTTGGTTAACCTTCGGGCTTTATTTGATCGGCAGGAATTGTCATGGCTATGGATTTGACCAGCCTGTTGCTTGGCCTGGCAGGCGCTGCGCTGCCGTTGCTGGCACTGGCCTGGCACCTGCAACGTCAGGCCAGTGTCGCGCAGACCGAGCTGGCCCTGCTGGAAGAGCGCCTGGCTACTGCCCACATGGCCCACGATGGCCTCAACGCCCAGCTCGATGCCTGTCGCGACGAGATCAGTGACCTGAGCCAGGCCAACGCCGCCAAGCAAGCCGAGCTTGCCGCGGCCTGTCGTGAAGTCGAGTTGTTGCAGATCGAACGCGACAATGCCCGGGATGCGGCCCACGCCTGGAACCTCGAACGCGCCAACAAGGAAGCGGAACTGCGGCGGCTCGATGCCCAGGCGGCGTCGTTGCATGCCGAACTGCGCGAGCAGCAGGAAAGCCACCAGCAACGCCTGGATGACCTGCAAGGTTCGCGAGACGAGTTGCGGGCACAGTTCGCCGAGCTTGCCGGGAAGATCTTCGACGAACGTGAGCAGCGTTTCGCCGAAACCAGCCAGCAGCGCCTGGGCCAGTTGCTCGATCCGCTGAAGGAACGCATCCAGTCCTTCGAAAAACGCGTCGAAGAAAGTTATCAGGCCGAGGCCCGGGAACGTTTCTCCCTGGGCAAGGAACTGGAGCGCTTGCAACAACTGAACCTGCGCTTGAGCGACGAGGCGACCAACCTCACCCGGGCGCTCAAGGGCCAGAAGACCCAAGGCAACTGGGGCGAGCTGATCCTGGAGCGGGTACTCGAACATGCCGGCCTGGAGAAGGGCCGCGAGTATCAGACCCAGGTCAGCCTCAAGGGCCCGGACGGCGAGCGTTTCCAGCCGGACGTGTTGATTTATCTGCCGGGCGACAAGCAAGTGGTGGTCGATTCCAAGGTCAGCCTCACGGCCTATCAGCAGTACGTGGCCGCCGAGGACGACGCCATCGGTCAACACGCCCTCAAGCAACATGTGGCGTCATTGCGCGCCCATGTCAAAGGCCTGGCCGGCAAAGACTATAAACGCCTGGATGGCCTGCACAGCCTGGATTTCGTGCTGTTGTTCGTGCCCATCGAAGCGGCGTTTTCCGCCGCCCTGCAAGCCGAGCCGAACCTGTTCCAGGAAGCCTTCGACCGCAATATCGTGATTGTCAGCCCGACCACTTTGCTGGCGACCTTGCGGGTGATCGACAGCTTGTGGAAACAGGAGCGCCAGAGCCAGAACGCCCGGGAAATCGCCGAGCGGGCCGGGTGGCTGTATGACAAATTCGTCTTGTTTATTCAGGACCTGGACGAGATCGGCAGCCGTTTGCAGCAGTTGGACAAAGCCTACAGCGCGGCACGCAACAAACTGACAGAAGGGCGCGGCAACCTGATCAGCCGTAGTGAACAGCTCAAACTGCTCGGCGCCCGGGCCAGCAAGAGCTTGCCGGCGGAGTTGCTCGAGCGAGCGATGACGGGGGCGGACGGGTTGCCCGAGTTGTCCGAAGAAGCCGAACCTTCTCAAGACTGAAGCAAGCCCTAAGGCTGAAGCAAAACCCAAGGCTGAAGCAAAACCCAAGGCTGAAGCAAACCCCTGTGGCGAGGGAGCTTGCTCCCGCTTGAGTGCGCAGCACTCACGAAAAAGGGGGCCGCTGCGCAGCCCAGCGGGAGCAAGCTCCCTCGCCACAGAGGCCACTATGTTCCCAGGATCACGGTGTGGTGCCTACAACGGCAAATGCCGACTCAGCAACGCCCGCAACGCCGCTGGCTTCACCGGCTTGGCCAGGTAATCCAGGCCCGCCGCATGCACCCGGGCCACCGTTTCCGGCCGGCCATCGGCACTGATCACCACCCCCGGCACCGGCTCCCCCATGCGCGTGCGCAACCAGGCCATCAGCTCGGTGCCGGTCTCGCCATCGTCCAGATGAAAATCCACCAGTGCCAGTTGTGGCCGGCCACCCTGGGCCAGCCAACGCTCGCATTCTTCCCGGTTGCGCGCCGTCCACACCTGGCAACCCCAGCGTGTCAGCAGGCTGTTCATGCCGATCAGGATGCTGTCTTCGTTATCGACGCACAGTACCTGCGCGCCGCTTGGCAAATGGCCGTTGGGTTCGGCGACCACGCTGGGTACGGCGGCCTGCGTATGGGCCAGGGGAACGCTGACGCTGAACACGCTGCCGCGCCCTGGCCAGGAGCGTACGCGCAAGGTATGGCCCAGCACGCGGCATAGCCCGTCGGCGATTGCCAGACCCAGGCCCAGGCCTTTTTCGGCACGGGTCTGGTGGCTGTCCAGGCGCTTGAACTCTTCGAAAATCACCTGCAGCTTGTCCTCGGCGATGCCCGGCCCGCGATCCCAGACTTCCAGGCACAATTCGCCGTTGCGCCGACGTACCCCCAGCAGCACCGGCCCCTTGGCGTAGCGGAAGGCGTTGGTGAGGAAGTTCTGCAAGACCCGGCGCAGCAGCTTGATGTCGCTGTCCACCCGCAGGTGCGAACCGCGCACGCGGAATTTCAGGCCCTGTTCCTGGGCCAGGGCGGTGAATTCGGCGCCGAGGATATCGAACAGTTCGTTGAGGACGAAGGGCTTGCGGTCCGGGTTGATCTTGCCGTTTTCCAGGCGGGAAATGTCCAGCAGGTCGCTGATCAGGTCTTCGGCGGAGCGCAGTGAGCTGTCCAGGTGCTGCACCAGTTGTCGCGCTTCGTCCGGCAAGTCGTTGCACTGGTGGGACAGCGCGGCGGAGAACAGCCGCGCGGCGTTGAGCGGTTGCATCAGGTCGTGGCTGACCGCTGCCAGGAACCGCGTCTTGGATTGATAGGCCGCTTCGGCGGTGCTCTTGGCTTCGGTCAGGGCCAGGTTCAGTTGGGACAATTCCCGGGTGCGTTCGGCCACCCGTTGCTCCAGCCCCTCGTTAGCTTCGGTCAGCGCTTGCGCGGCCTCACGGAAAGCGGTGATGTCGGTGAAGCTCATGACGAAACCGCCGCCAGGCATCGGGTTCCCGATCAGCTCGATGACTCGGCCATTGGGGAACAGCCGCTCAGAGGTGTGGGCGCGGCCCTGGCGCATCCAGTGCAGGCGTCGGGCGACGTGGACTTCCGCTTCGCCAGGGCCGCAGAGGCCGCGCTCGGCGTTGTAGCGAATGATGTCGGCAATGGGCCGGCCAACACTGATCAAGCCGTCCGGATACTTGAACAGCTCCAGGTAGCGACGGTTCCACGCCACCAGTCTGAGGGACTGATCGACCACGCTGATGCCCTGGGTGATGTTCTCGATGGCACCTTGCAGCAAGGCGCGGTTGAACTGCAGCACTTCCGACGCTTCGTCGGCGATCCGGACGACGTCTTCGAGCTGCATCTCCCGACCTTCAATGGCGGCTTTTACCACAGCTCTTGTCGAAGAAGCCCCAAGTACACCGGCCAGCAGGCGTTCGGTGTGGGCGATCCATTCGCTGTCGGCGTTCTGGGTCGGGTTGAAGCCTTTGCCCTGGCGGTAGGCAAAACGGATGAAACTCTGCCGCGCCCGTTCTTCGCCGACGAAGCGCGCGGCCAGTTGCAACAGGTCTTCGATGTGTACCGCCAGCATTGAACGGGGGTTGGGACGGGCGCTGATTTCCTGGCCGATGAAGCGTCCGGCCTGCCAATGTTCCGAAACGCGTGTGCGCGACAGCACGGAGATCCAGGCAAACACGGTGAAGTTGCCGGCCAGGGACAGGACCACCCCTTGGGTCAGTGGCGTAATCGGCAAGTTCAATGGGTTGCCGTGCAACCAGGCCAGGCCCGGGAAGCTGCTCAGCGACCAGCCCAGGCTGTGGGCGGCGATCGGCAGCACCAAGGTGTAGAACCACAGGAAAATCCCTGTGGCGAGGCCGGCGAACACGCCGCGGCGGTTGGCCTGTTTCCAGTACAACGCGCCGAGCATGGCAGGGGCCAGTTGGGTCACGGCGGCGAAGGCGATCTGGCCGATGGTCGCCAGGCTCGCCGTCGAACCCAGCAGGCGGTAGCTGACATAGGCCAGTAACAGGATCACCACGATGCTCACCCGTCGCACCGAGAGCATCCATTGGCGGAACACTTCGAAAGGCCGTTCGGCGTTGTTGTGGCGCAGCAGCCAGGGCAACAGCATGTCGTTGGAAACCATGGTGGACAGGGCCACGCTGGCGACGATCACCATGCCGGTCGCCGCCGAGGCGCCACCAATGAACGCCAGCACTGCCAGGGCCGGATGGGCCTGGGCCAGCGGCAGGCTGATGACGAACGAGTCCGGTAGCACGGAACTGGGCAGCATCATTTGCCCGGCGAGGGCGATGGGCACCACGAACAGCGCGGCCAGGGCCAGGTAGGCAGGGAATACCCATTTGGCCAGGCGCAGGTCCTGGGGCTCGATGTTCTCTACCACGGTCACATGGAACTGCCGTGGCAAGCAGATGATTGCCATCATCGCCACCCCGGTCTGCACCACCATGGACGGCCAGTTGATGGTTTCTTTCCAGTATTGCTCCAGGCGTGGGGCGAGCATCGCCTGGTTGAACAGGTCGTCGAAGCCGTCGTAAAGACCGAACGTCACGAACGCACCGACCGCCAGGAAGGCGAACAGCTTGACCAGGGATTCGAAGGCAATCGCCAGCACCATGCCGCGATGGTGCTCGGTGGCGTCCAGGTTGCGCGTACCGAACACGATGGTGAACAGCGCCAGAATCAGCGAGACGATCAGCGCGGTGTCCTGGGCACGGGTGCCCATGGCATCGGCCCCGGCCCCGATCAGCAGGTTTACCCCGAGCACGATGCCCTTGAGCTGCAAGGCAATGTACGGCAACACACCGACCAGACAGATCAGCGCGACCACTACTGCCAGGGACTGGGACTTGCCATAGCGGGCGGCGATGAAGTCGGCAATGGAGGTGATGTTCTCCTGCTTGCTGATCATCACCATCTTCTGCAGGACCCACGGCGCCAGCACCAATAGCAGGATCGGCCCGAGGTAGATCGGCAGGAAGGACCAGAGCTGTTCGGCGGCCTGGCCGACTGCACCGAAGAACGTCCAGCTGGTGCAGTACACCGCCAGCGACAGGCTGTAGACCCAGGCGCGCATGCGTGGCGGCAGCGGCGTGCTGCGCCGGTCACCGTAGAAGGCGATGGCGAACATGATGGCCATATAGGCCAGGGCGACAACGGCGATCAGCCCGCTGGACAACGACATGGAAACTCCCGGACAAAGACACCGGGACCTGGGCCCGGCAGGACAGTCTCGCACGCCGGCCCGGGTTCGTCAGTGTCGACCAAGGTCGAGGCGTGGCGGGGAGTCGCGGGTTGCGATCAGCATTGGGTTATAGGGTGTTCTGGCGGGCCTCATCGCGAGCAGGCTCGCTCCCACATTTGATTGGGGGTGAACCATGGATTTGTATTCACCTCAGGTTCCTTGTGGGAGCGAGCCTGCTCGCGAAAGCGCTGGGTCAGCTTGCATCAATGTTGAATGTGCCACCGCCTTCGCGAGCAAGCCCGCTCCCACACGGGGTCTCAGGCGAACATAAATTTTGTGTTCACCGCAGATCCAGTGTGGGAGCGAGCCTGCTCGCGATGGCGGCTTTACTGACCCAACGCGATATCCACCAACCGATACAACTCCTCGACCGCCAACGGCGCGGTGGCGAAGAGGATGCGAAACACCGTCGGCGCCACTACCACATTGATCAACCGCTCGACGCCAGGGTTCGGCGCATCTGGGTAGCGATCCAGGATGATCTGCAACTGGGTACTGAGGATGCCCACGCAATGCCCCGGGGTGGCGCAGGCCTGGATGTCGCGCATCATGTTGCGACCGGGCTCGGAACTCATTTCGTCCAGGTACTGCTCGGCCCAGGCGCGTAGGTCGCCGCGCAGGCTGCCGGTGTTGACCGGTTCGCTGTCGGGGCGCATGCGGGCGATGGCGACGTCGGCGAGCAGCGCCGGCAAATCGCCCCAGCGCCGATAGATGGTGGACGGCGTCACCCCGGCGCGCGCGGCGATTTGCGGCACGGTCAGGGTGGCGCGGTCCTGCTCTTGCAGCAGGGCGCGGACCGCCGAGTGAATCGATTCCTGGACCCGGGCGCTTCGACCGCCGGGGCGTAAACCTTCTTTAATAGCCATGTGTCAGACCTTAACACAAAGAATTTGCTTTAAGCGCACGCCAGTAGCACACTCCGCAAAAGCAAAAAATTAGCTTTTGCGAATGTTCTTGTGGAGCGTGCCCATGTCCCGTCCAGCTTCGACCCGCGCCAGCCTGATCTTCCTGGCGATCACCTTGCTCGGTTTTCTCGCCGCGTCCAGCGCGCCGACGCCGTTGTATCACCTCTATCAGGAACAGTTGCAATTTTCCCCGGCGATCCTGACGCTGATTTTCGGTGTCTACGCATTCAGTTTGTTGGCGGCCTTGCTGACCGTGGGCTCGCTGTCGGATTACCTGGGGCGCAAGCCGGTGATCTTCGTGGCGCTGTTGCTCAATATGCTGGCGATGTTGCTGTTCATCAATGCGGACAGTGTCGCCTGGCTGATCGGCGCCCGCTTGATCCAGGGCTTCGCCACGGGCATGGCCACCAGCGTGCTGGGCGCTGCGTTGCTGGACTTCGACCGCCGACAAGGCCCGCTGATTACCAGCGTCGCGCCCTTGTTGGGCATGGCGTGCGGGGCGTTGGGCTGCGGCCTGTTGGCGGAGTTCGCGCCGCTGCCGCTGCAACTGACTTACTGGATTCTGCTGGGGCTGTTCCTGATTCAGGCCCTTTATATCTGGCGTCTGGCGGAGAGCGTCAGCCCGCAACCCGGTGCCTGGCAGTCGCTGCGTCCGACCTTGCATGTGCCGGTCCAGGCGCGGCGGGCCTTGTGGCTGATACTGCCGCTGAACCTGGCGGCCTGGGCGGTGGGCGGTTTCTATTTGTCCTTGGCGCCTTCCCTGGTGCGGGCCGCGACCGGGTCGACATCCAACCTGATCGGCGGTGCACTGGTGGCGGTGTTGACGCTCACCGGCGCGTTGTCCATCTACACGCTGCGCAACCAGGAAGCCGACAAGATGCTGCGCCTGTCCGCCAGCCTGTTGGTGATAGGCCTGGCGCTGGTACTGATCGCGGTACACGGCGGCAGCTTGCCGTTGTTCTTCATTGGCACGCTGGTGACCGGCAGTGGTTTCGGCGCCGGGTTCCTGGGGGCGTTGCGTAGCATCATGCCGCTGGCCTTGCCCCACGAGCGGGCCGGTTTGATGTCGGCGTTTTATGTCCTCAGCTACCTGGCGTTCAGCCTGCCATCGTTGCTGGCCGGGAATCTGACGCGGGTGTTCGGGTTGATCCCGACGACCGATGGTTATGGCGCGGTGCTGATCGTGCTGTCGGCCGCTGCGTTGCTGGGGTTATCGCGTCAGTCGGTAAAGCCGGCAGGCGAGGGTGTTCGGCCTTGAAGCCGTGAGTGCAGGCGCCGCTGGCAGTGGGTTAGTCTTGGCGTCTCAGCATTTTTCCGGGCGATCCCTTTGAAAATTATCCGCAGCAAATCCTTCACCGGCGAGCGCGCCTGGGCAGCGCTGGATATCGCCAACATGAACAGCATCACCACGCGCCTGCACTGGACCGATCAGCCGTACAAATGGCACATCAATGACGGTCAGGAAGTCTTCGTGGTGCTCGATGGGCAAGTGCAGATGTGCTATCGGGAGGGTGGTATAGAAAAAGATACCGTGCTGGACGCCGGGGATATTTTCTACGCGTCAGTGGGCACCGAGCACGTCGCCAAGCCGCTGGGAGAGGCGCGAATCCTGGTGATCGAGACCGAGGGCAGTGTTTGAGTGTTATCTGTAAAACAGATAACACATACAGAAATTACCCGTTATATAGATATTCGATTCGGCTCTAGCATGGCTCCACCTCATCCGAGGACAGGAGTTCGCCATGACATGTTGCACCGCCAAGCGCCGGTTTCGTCCCTTGAGCCATTTGCCCAGGCCGCTGGAGGCCATTCGCCAATTCACACCCAACTGGTTCGCCGTGGTCATGGGTACCGGTGTGCTCGCGTTGGCCTTGGCGCAGTGGCCCGGAAATGTATCGGGCCTGCGCCTGTTGGGTGAAGGTTTGTGGTTGTTCAATATCCTGTTGTTCGTGGTGTTCACCGGTTTGTATGCGGCCCGTTGGGTGTTGTTCTTCGACGAGGCGCGACGGGTTTTCGGCCACTCAACGGTTTCGATGTTTTTCGGCACCATTCCCATGGGGCTGGCGACGATCATCAATGGCTTTCTGGTATTTGGGCTGCCGCGTTGGGGCGACGGTGTGCTGCCGTTGGCCGAGGCGTTATGGTGGCTCGACGTGGCCATGTCCGTGGCCTGCGGTGTGCTGATTCCGTTCCTGATGTTTACCCGCCAGGAACACCGCATCGACCAGATGACCGCCGTGTGGCTGTTGCCAGTGGTGGCCGCCGAAGTCGCCGCCGCCAGCGGTGGGCTGTTGGCCCCGCACCTGGCCGATACTCATGGGCAACTGGTCATGTTGGTGACCAGCTACGTGCTCTGGGCCTTTTCCCTACCGGTAGCATTCAGCATTCTGACGATCTTGCTGTTGCGCATGGCCCTGCACAAACTGCCCCACGAAAACATGGCCGCCTCGAGTTGGCTGGCCCTAGGCCCGATTGGCACCGGCGCCCTGGGCATGTTGCTGTTAGGCAGCGACGCTCCGCTGATTTTTGCCGCCAATGGCTTTCCCGGCGTGGGCGAAATTGCCGCCGGGCTAGGCTTGGTGGCTGGCATTACGCTGTGGGGCCTGGGGTTGTGGTGGATGTTGATGGCGCTGTTGATTACTGCGCGTTATCTACGGACCGGCATTCCCTTCAACCTTGGCTGGTGGGGCTTTACCTTTCCCTTGGGTGTGTATGCGCTGACCACGCTGAAGCTGGCGGACTTGCTCGGCCTGGAATTTTTCCGCGTGTTCGGTTGCGTGCTGGTGGTGATGCTGGTGGTGATGTGGCTAATCGTTGGGCGGCGTACGGTCTTGGGCGCCTGGCACGGCGAGTTGTTTGTATCGCCGTGCATTGCGGGGCTGGCGAAATAATCGCTAAAGACAGGTAATGTGTGGCCTGGATCGAAAAACGTTCATTCCAATAAGCGTCCACGCCACTCAGGAACATGGAAGATGAGTCACCCTTCGCAGTTCACCTTGCTTCGCACGCGGCGTTTCCTGCCGTTCTTCATCACGCAGTCCTTGGGCGCGTTCAACGACAACATTTTCAAGCAGTCGTTGATTCTCGCCATCCTCTACAAGTTGACCATCGACGGCGACCGTTCGATCTGGGTCAACCTCTGCGCATTGCTGTTCATCCTGCCGTTCTTTCTGTTCTCGGCGCTGGCGGGGCAGTTCGGGGAAAAATTCGCCAAGGACGCATTGATTCGTCTGATCAAGCTCGGCGAAATCGTCATCATGGCGGTGGGCGCGGTGGGTTTTCTGTTCGACCATTTGTCGTTGATGCTGGTGGCGCTGTTTGCCATGGGCACGCATTCGGCGCTGTTCGGCCCGGTGAAATATTCGATCCTGCCGCAGGCCTTGCGCGAGGATGAACTGGTCGGCGGCAACGGCCTGGTGGAGATGGGCACGTTCCTGGCGATCCTCGCGGGCACCATCGGCGCGGGGATCATGATGTCCTCGGCACATTACGCTCCCGTGGTGTCCGCCGCGATCGTCGGCATCGCCGTGCTCGGTTATCTGGCCAGTCGCGGTATTCCGCGCGCGGCGGCGGCTTCGCCGCAAATGCGCCTGAACTGGAACATCTTCAGCCAATCCTGGGCCACCCTGAAACTGGGCTTGGGACAGACCCCTGCGGTATCCCGTTCGATTGTCGGCAACTCCTGGTTCTGGTTCGTCGGCGCGATCTACCTGACGCAGATTCCGGCCTACGCCAAAGAGTGGATGCACGGTGATGAAACCGTGGTGACCTTGATCCTGACCGTGTTTTCGGTGGGGATCGCCTTGGGTTCGATGCTCTGCGAGAAGCTTTCCGGGCGCAAAGTCGAGATCGGCCTGGTGCCGTTCGGCTCATTCGGGCTGACGGTGTTCGGCCTGTTGTTGTGGTGGCACTCCGGCGGGATTCCCGACAGCGTCGAGGGCCACGGCTGGCTTGAAGTGCTCGGCTTCGGTCACGCCTGGCTGGTGTTGATCGACATCCTTGGACTGGGTGTCTTCGGTGGTTTCTACATCGTGCCGCTGTATGCGCTGATCCAGTCGCGCACCGTCGAGAACGAGCGGGCGCGGGTGATTGCCGCCAACAACATTCTCAACGCGTTGTTCATGGTGATCTCGGCCATCGTCTCCATCGTGTTGCTGAGCCTGGCGAAGTTGTCGATCCCCCAGTTGTTCCTGGTGGTGTCGTTGCTCAACATCGGCGTCAACGCCTACATCTTCAAGATCGTCCCCGAGTTCAGCATGCGCTTCATGATCTGGCTGCTGAGCCATTCCATGTACCGTGTGGAACATCGCAACCTGGAGGCGATTCCCGATGAAGGCGCTGCGTTGCTGGTCTGCAACCACGTGTCCTTCGTCGATGCCTTGCTGATTGGTGGTGCAGTGCGTCGGCCGATTCGTTTCGTGATGTACTACAAGATCTACAACCTGCCGGTGTTGAATTTCATCTTCCGCACAGCCGGGACGATTCCGATTGCCGGGCGTCAGGAAGACATTCATATCTACGAAAAAGCCTTCAAGCGAATCGCCCAATACCTGAAGGACGGTGAGTTGGTCTGTATTTTCCCTGAAGGAAAATTGACCGGTGACGGTGAGATCAATGAGTTCAAGAGCGGACTGACACGCATCCTCCAGGAAACCCCGGTGCCGGTGATCCCCCTGGCGCTGCAGGGCTTGTGGGGCAGTTTCTTCAGTCGCGACCCGGCCAAGGGGCTGTTTCGCCGGTTCTGGTCGCGGGTGACGTTGGTGGCGGGTTCGGCAGTAGCCGTTGAAGAGGCGGAACCGGCGAAACTGCAGGCGATGGTGGGGCAATTGCGCGGGACTGTCCGCTAGGACGAAAGGCTGGAGGAGAAGGCCTGTGGGAGCAAGCTTTGCTCCCACAGGTTTTTGCTCCAGAAGGAGAACTCAGGCGCTGACCTTGAGGCCGATCAACCCGGCAATGATCAACGCCACGCTGGCCAGGCGAACCAGCGCCATCGACTCACCAAACAAAATGATCCCGGCGATCACCGTACCCACGGCACCGACCCCGGTCCAGATCGCATAGGCCGTACCCAATGGCAATTCCTTCATCGCCAGGCCCAGTAGGCCGAGGCTGATCGCCATGGCGGTGATTGTCAGTGCAGTGGGAAGAGGGCGGCTGAAACCGTCGGTGTACTTCAGGCCGACCGCCCAGCCGACTTCGAACAGGCCGGCAAAAAACAGAATGATCCAGGACATCACATACCTCCATCGATGGATGGGGTCGTCCCCGGATTAGGCACTCGATCGGGAGCCTGATCGAGTGGCGGGGTCGTCCCCGCGCTGGATGGATAGTGCCAATTACTGACCACTCGATCAAGTCTGCTTCAGTCGGCTGTCTGCCGGGCGGCGAGGGTTTCGCGGTCCTGTTTTTCACTCATGCGTCGGAAATACGTCGAGAGCAGCGCCCCGGAAATATTGTGCCAGACGCTGAACAGCGCGCTGGGTACCGCCGCCAGCGGCGAAAAGTGTGCACTGGCCAACGCCGCGCCGAGGCCGGAGTTCTGCATGCCCACTTCCAGGGCCAGGGATTTACGTTGGGCCAGCGGCAGCTTGAACAAGTGCCCGGTGAAATAACCGAGCAAAAAGCCGAAGCTGTTGTGCAGCATTACCACGGCCATGATCAGCAGGCCCGATTCGGCAATTTTCGCCTGGCTGGCGGCCACTACGGCGGTGACGATGATGACGATGCTCACCACCGACACCAGCGGCAACACCTCCACCGCATGCCGTACCTTGTCCCCTAGCAGCCGTTGCGCCACCACGCCCAATACGATCGGCAGCAGCACCACTTGCAGGATCGACCAGAACAGCTCCATGAACGACACCGGCAACCAGGCCGAGGCCAGCAACCAGATCAGCGCCGGGGTCAGCAGTGGAGCGAGCAGGGTGGTGACGGCGGCGATGGCCACCGACAGAGCCAAGTCACCCCGAGCCAGCCAGGTCATGACATTCGACGAGGTGCCGCTTGGGCAGCAGCCCACGAGAATGACGCCGACGGCGATTTCCGGCGGCAGGTGGAACACCTGGCAGAGCAACCACGCCACACCGGGCATGATCACGAAATGCGCGACGACGCCCAGGGCCACGCGCCAGGGATGACGTGCGACTTCGGCGAAGTCATCGAGCTTGAGGGTCAGGCCCATGCCGAACATCACCAGCCCGAGCAGCGGCACGATGGCGCTTTTCAGACCAATGAACCAGGCCGGCTGCACAAACGCCACGACGGCGAAAATCAGTACCCAGTAAGCGAAGGTATTGCCGACGAAGCGACTCAATGCAGCCAATGCGCGCATGACCTGATCCTTATTATTTAAGTAGCACCACAAAACCAATGTGGGAGCGGGCTTGCTCGCGAAGGCGGTGTGCCAGCCGGCATATTTGTTAGCTGACACACCGCCTTCGCGAGCAAGCCCGCTCCCACACTAGAGCTCAACAGCCTTTAGATCCCCTGCGGAATCTCTTCCCCACCCAACGCCTCAACCAGCGCCGGCAGGAACTCGCCGAACGTCAGCATCATCAGGGTGAAACTGGCGTCCAGTTGGCCAAGGGCCTCGTCGCCACCGTCCTGCTCCGCCTGGTCTTGCAGCAGGTCTTCGAACTTCAGGCGCTTGACCACCATTTTGTCGTCGAGCACGAAGGACAGCTTGTCCTGCCAGGCCAGCGACAGTTGTGTCACCACTTTGCCGGTGTTCAAGTGCAGCTGGATTTCGTCGCTGGTCAGGTCCTGGCGCTTGCAGCGCACGATGCCACCGTCTTCGTGGGTGTCGCGCAGTTCGCATTCATCCAGCACGAAGAAATCATCTGCGGCTTTCTGGGTCTTGACCCAGTCGGTCATGGTCGCGGTGGGGGCCATCTTGACCGTCAGCGGGCGGACCGGCAGCGAGCCGATGACTTCGCGCAGGGTCGAGAGCAGGTCTTCGGCGCGTTTCGGGCTGGCCGAGTTCACCAGGATCAGGCCCTGTTTCGGCGCGATGGCGGCGAAGGTGGACGAGCGACGGATGAACGCACGCGGCAGGAACGCCTGGATGATTTCATCCTTGAGCTGGTCCCGTTCCTTTTTATAGACCTTGCGCATTTGCTCGGCTTCGATCTCTTCGACCTTTTCCTTCAAGGCATCGCGTACGACGCTGCCTGGCAAGATGCGTTCTTCCTTGCGCGCGGCGATCAGCAGGAAATCCTGGCTGACGTGCACCAGCGGCGCGTCTTCGCCTTTGCCAAACGGCGCGACGAAACCGTAAGTGGTCAACTCCTGGCTTGCACATGGACGCGCCAGTTTGCTGGCCAGTGCAGTTTCCAACGCCTCGGCATCAAAAGGCAGATCTTGGGTCAGGCGATAGATAAGCAGGTTTTTGAACCACATGGGGTGAGTCTCTCCTTTATACAAAGGGGGGCATTATTCTCTTCGCGGCGCCATAGGCCAACCCTTCGCTAAGCCTTTGGAAGGCCTGAAAAAATTAATTTAAAAAGTGCTTGCCAGCTTAAAGAGTGCTCCGTAGAATGCGCGCCACACCGAAAGCGAAGGGTGATTAGCTCAGCTGGGAGAGCGTCTGCCTTACAAGCAGAATGTCGGCGGTTCGATCCCGTCATCACCCACCATTCGTTCAACGTGTTACGCGCAGCGGTAGTTCAGTCGGTTAGAATACCGGCCTGTCACGCCGGGGGTCGCGGGTTCGAGTCCCGTCCGCTGCGCCATATTCGGTTATCTGGAACACTGAACGCCAGGTCACCACAGAAAGCCCGCTAACGCGGGCTTTTTGCTGTTTGCAGTTCCTGCGGTGTGCGTTGCTCATGTTTTTTGCTGAATTTGCTAATTAAATCAGCATGTTACAAAAAAATGTGAGAGAATGCGCCCCGCATCGAAAGTGAAGGGTGATTAGCTCAGCTGGGAGAGCGTCTGCCTTACAAGCAGAATGTCGGCGGTTCGATCCCGTCATCACCCACCAAACTTTCAATGTTACGCGCAGCGGTAGTTCAGTCGGTTAGAATACCGGCCTGTCACGCCGGGGGTCGCGGGTTCGAGTCCCGTCCGCTGCGCCATATTCGGTCACCTGGAACGCTGAACGCCAGGTACCCACAAAAAGCCCGCTCATTGAGCGGGCTTTTTGCTGTCTGGCATTTGCCTGCCTCTATTGCTCAGCGTTACGGCTGTGACGGTAATCGCTGACTGCCTCATACACCGCTTTACGCAAGCGGTTGATACCGCCAATGGGGCGATGGGCCTCGATGCCGAACCAGGGGTTGAACGACTGGTTGTCGCAGGCCAGGTTCAGCTTGGGTGTGTCGAAATCCTGGGCCGGCACCTTGATGTGGGCCACGGTCTCGAACGGTGCGTCACTTTCCTGCCATTCAATACTGGTGTCTTCGATCGGCATGTACTTGCTCGGATCCTGGCGCTGGATCTGCAAGACAAAACATGCCGGCACCCGGTCTGTGGATAACTGCTGGTTCAGCGCGCTACGCAAGAAATTCGGCAGGTCCTGGTTTTGTGCGGGCAGCGTATAGGCCGGGCAGCTATCCGGGTCCGGTGCTACGCGAAACTTGGCATTGGCCTCACCAAACTTGTAGGGCGACACCGAGAAGTAAGTGGTCTGGGTCGGGCTGGCCGGAGGCGGCGAGAGTGTCGCCAGGGCGATGAACAGATGGCGGATCTGCCAGGTGCGCGGGTCCAGGCTCGGAAAGAAAGCCATCGCCTTCTTCCCGTCAGCCTGGGCGGCCACATTCTGGCGATATTCAGCGACGTCACTGACGAAGAAGTTCGGATGATTGAACATCACGAAGTCCTGCTCGCCGTGTGATTGCCGATCCGCCAGCAGCTGTTTGCCGGGCACATCCAGCAGCTTGATCGCCATCCCACGGGCATCGCGCAGGCTGTCGAACTGCGGATAGGCGTTGCCGTTGGACAGGCGAATCGTCGCTTGCCAGGTCTTCCCCGGTTCGGCAAAGACTCCCTGGCGCAAGGGGGCCGGCAGGTCGTTCGGCACCTGGACTTCGGCCATGACACAGCCGTGGGCCTTGGCATGGGCGTCACGCAGGTAGCGCGTGCCTTCACGGTGCTGGTCGACGATGCGAATAGCGGTCTGAATGATGTCCTGGGTCATGGCGGTTTCGCCGGGTGCAATCTGCTCCTTGTCCGAGACCGGCCCGCGGTGTTGCCAGGCGAACCAGGCCGAGGACAAGGCCCAGCAGAGCAACCCGATGCCCAGCAGCCACAGGAGCGTCTTGCCCAAAAAGGCGCCGAGGCGCAGCCAGAGGGTGATCAACATGCCAACATCCTTTTACCTGTGGGGTTCATCATTACAGTTGCGACTCCAACGGCCCGCCCAGCACCTTCAAATACTCCAGCAAGGCCCAGCGTTCCTGCGGTTGCAGCAAGCGGCCAATGACGCCATTGCCTCGCTCGCCCGCGCGGAATTCATGGCCGCTGTTGTGATTGCCGGTAATCCGGGTATCGAAGAGGAAACCGTTGGTAAAGGCTTCGGTGCGATAGCCCAGGTGGCGTGGGTCGTATTCGAAGTTGCCTTTATAGAAAGTGATTGCGCGTTCGTCCTGAGGCGACAGCAATTGATAGATCGTCGGCACCGAGCCGTTGTGCAGGAACGGTGGCGTGGCCCAGACACCCGCCAACGGCCGGGCCTTGTAGGCGCGCAATTCGCGTACACCGATGGGCAGGCCGAAACCGTCCAGGGCCGGGCGCTCGGCGGGGGTGACGCCGGCATCGCGGTAGGCGCGGTTTTCCACGAATGCCGTGACGTAGGCCAGGCCTTTGGCGACCGAGAGTTGGCTCAGGTCCAGTGGCTCCGTCGGGGTCGGGTGCAGTTGCACTTCCAGCTTCGCCAGCTCGGCCGGATCCCATTGCAGGCTGGTCAGGTCGAAGCGGTGGTCAGCGATGTTGTTGGCGGTGCCCGGGTCGGTGCCGATCACCTGTATCGGCAGCATATGCAGTTGTTGCACCGGCCTGTCGGGGCCCTGGACCACTTTGGGCACATGGCAGCCGGCGCAGTTTTCGCTGAACAGGGCCCGGCCCTTGGCCGCCAACGGTTTATCGATCGCACCCAGCAGCGCTTCCGGCCACACCGGGGGCTTGAGCAGTTGCAGGGTTTCCTCGATCTTGTTCAAGTCGCGCACACGCACGCTGGAGGGGTAGCGCGCATCGCCTTGCAGTGGTTTGCCTTGGGCGTCGAAGAAACTCAGCGTGGCGCCAACCCCCAGCGCTTCACCGACGTTGCGGGCCATCGGTTGCTGGGCTGATCCGTTCCACTGCACCCAGTCGAACGTCCATATGTCCCATAGTTGCGGGTAATCCACCGGTGCGTTGGCGACCCGGTAGTTCTCTGCCGAAATGGCATCGCCGAAGCTGGCATTGGCGATGCGGCCGAAGGCGTCGGTACGGCCCGGGCCCTCTTCGGTGGGGTAGAGGCCGCGATGGGTATCGTTCCAGGCCACCCGCAGGAACGTGTCCAGGGAGACCTTGAACGCCTTGCGCAATTCCTCGTGGCGGGCATCGTAGTCCTTGCCCAGCACCTGGCGGGCGAAGCGCTCGAATTTCCATGGGTTGTAGTAGGTAGATGCCAGACTGGCGACCAATGCCTGTCCGAAACTGCCACCGCGTAATGTAGGAACACTGGAAGGCAGCACATGCTGAGCCGAGCCGCCATCGATCCGTATCGCCTGGCCTTTGAAGCGCAATTCGCCGCTATGACACGCCGCGCAGGTGATATCCAGGAACTGCTCGCTGCTGCCCGGATTCTGGTGCCGTGCAAACCCTACCGGCAAATTGCCGGGATTGTCAGGCGAGGCTTTCTGCGCCGGATCGACCAGGAAGCCAAAGCGCGCCAGGTACTCGGGCGAAGCGAAGCGTTGTTGCGAGAATGGCAATTCGAGGGCGGTGAACCAGTCGTAGCGCAGGCCTTTGACCTGGGTGCCCTGGGGGGTGAAGTAATACGTCTGGCGCTCGGCGGCGCTCCATTGATCCAGGTAATGCACCTGTTCGACGGGCGTATAGAACGGCAAGCGAGGATTGGCGACGTAATAAAGCACCACGGCCACGACGACGATCAGCAGCGCGAGAAGCAGCAAGAGAATGCGAGAGAGAAGGCGCACGGTAACGTCCTTGTTTTTTTGATATGTCCTTATGCCTCAGTGCCGCGCGGCGGGCAAGTGGCCATTACCCCTGGCCTGTAGGGGAGCGGCAATTTGTCCCTGTACGTCGCAGATGACAGATGCTTCATTCGTACAGGGTTAAAAAGCGTTTGCAGGCCTGAACTTATCGTTACTTTGCGGCTCACATGCCGGTAGCCATTGGTCGTGGCCGCCTGATAAGCTCGCGGCTTTATTCGATTGCCCTTTAGGCGCATGAACAAGGAAATAGCATGAAACAGCATCGGTTGGCGGCGGCGGTGGCCCTGGTTGGCCTGGTACTCGCGGGTTGCGACTCGCAGACCAGCGTAGAGCTGAAGACCCCGGCGCAGAAAGCTTCCTACGGTATTGGCCTGAACATGGGCAAGAGCCTGGCTCAGGAAGGTATGGACGACCTGGACTCCAAAGCGGTCGCCCAGGGCATCGAAGATGCCGTCGGCAAGAAAGAACAGAAGCTCAAGGACGAAGAACTGGTCGAAGCCTTTGCCGCACTGCAAAAGCGTGCCGAAGAGCGCATGGCCAAGATGAGCGAAGAGTCGGCTGCTGCCGGCAAGAAGTTCCTTGAAGAAAACGGCAAGAAAGCCGGTGTCACCACCACCGCTTCCGGCCTGCAGTACGAAGTGGTCAAGAAAGCCGACGGTCCACAGCCTAAGCCGACTGACGTCGTGACTGTTCACTACACCGGCAAGCTGACCAACGGCACCGTATTCGACAGCTCCGTTGAACGTGGCAGCCCGATTGACCTGCCGGTCAGCGGCGTGATCCCGGGTTGGGTCGAAGGCCTGCAACTGATGCACGTCGGCGAGAAGTACAAGCTGTACATCCCGAGCGACCTGGCCTACGGCGCCCAGAGCCCGAGCCCGGCTATTCCGGCCAATTCGGTCCTGGTGTTCGACCTGGAACTGCTGGCGATCAAGGATCCGGCAAAAGAAGACGCAGCCAAGTAATCGCGTCTGCTATAACGACAACGCCTCGCTTATGCGGGGCGTTGTCGCATCTGGGCTGCGGCAAATGGCAAAAAAACCGAACGCACGATGCAGGCTGCAGTCATAGGCAATACAGGCGCTGGGCTAGACGCAGTCAGCCGGTCAAGTCAATGAAATATTGGGTTTTTTTATGTGAGTAAAAAACGCCCGATCTAAGCCGGGGCCTTATGAAACGGGGGCTTCAGCGCGGAAATGCAGCTCTGTTCACAAGGTTATCCACAATTTGTGTGGATAACATTTCAGTGGGAGAAAAAATGAAGGCCCCGTGGAATTTTGCGCGATTTCTGCCCTTGGCAGGCCGCCTGCTGGCCCGCGGTCGATTGCCGACATTGCTGTTTGCCGTCGCCAGCAAAGGTGCCCGGGAGGGCGGGCGGTTGGGCAAACTCAAGGAGGACCTGCGTCTGCTGCAGGCCCTGTGCCTGGCCTACTGGCGGGGCGAATACCGCGCTGTCAGTGCCAAGTCGATGTTGTCGGTGGTGGCAGGGCTCATGTACTTCCTCAGTCCTCTGGACGCGATTCCGGATATCTTGCCGATGTTTGGCATGTTCGACGATATCGCGGTGCTGGCATGGGTCATGAAAACCCTCGACGTTGAACTCGAGGCTTTCCGCGCCTGGCGCTATCGACAATCCCCCGAGAAGCTGGCCCAGGTCGAAAGGCTTCCCGATACCCCGGAACAACTCCAAAGCCAGAAAAAGACCTGATTCGCTAGCAATTGCCCCTGAGAATTCATCGCACCGCGACCTTAGCCGGTATTAGGATTACACTTCCAAGGAAAAAGGCTGACTCGCTAAGTGTTGTTGTCCTACGGGGTAGACATGGATATTCAAATAATCACACGTGACGGAGAGCCCGAGTACGCGGTTTTGCCGTGGGATCAGTACCAGTCTTTGTTGAAGGCAGCAGGCATCGATCAAGCACCGCCGCGCGAGGCGACAGTCCGTCACGCGGCGGCACCCGGCCAGGTTCTCCCTGGCCTGGATCAATTACGCAGTTTGCGCGAAGGGAAGGGCATCGCCATTGAGGCGTTGGCCCGCACGGTAGGTATCAGCCCGTCTTATCTGGCCTTGATCGAGAGCGGCGAGCGTCAGCCCGATGCCGCGATTCGGCGCAGTCTGGCCTGGGAGTTGACGGTGCCGGGTTGGAGGGAAGAATCGTGAGCGTACGCATCAGTCGGCAGCATTGGGATGGGTTGTTGGGTGAATTGGACCAGGCGCGTCGCCAGCGCCATTTGTTGACTTACCGAGCGTTGCTGGAGCGCTTGCAACTGCCCAGCCCGGCCATGCAGACCTTGACTGCGGCCCTTGAACACCTGGCTGCGCTGGACGCCCGGGCGGAACAGCCGTTGCGCAGTTCATTGGTGATCAGCCAGGGCGCCAGTCGTTTGCCGCGAACCGGGTTCTTTGAGTGCGTTGAGCGCCTGGGTCGCTTTTCCGGGCCTTCCGATGGCGTGGCCGCAGCCTCCTGGCACGCTTCGGAAGTGGTTCGGGTTTTTGAATACGAGTACCCCGAGTCGGCGGAGGCCTGAATGCTCTGGCGACTCAAGGCGCGGGGCGGTTACTGGCTGGCGCGTCGGTTGTTTCATTGGTCCTGGTTCGTCCGCCAGCCGCGTGGCTGGGCCTGGCTCGAGGGCCAGTTTTCCCGCATGGCGAACCTGGGCGACGTCGGTGCGCAAAGCTTCTATGGGCACATCCTCACGTTTCGCGGCCAAGGGCTGGGTGCCCGTGAAGAAGGGATTCGCCTGCTGCGGCTGGCGGCATTGGCTGGGGATGGCAAGGCGGCCTACCAGGTTGGCGTGATCAGCCTGGCCGGTACAGCCAGCAAGACGCCAGACCCGGTTGAAGCGGCACGTTGGTGGACCTTGGCGGCGAAAGCCGGGCATCCATTGGCCGAGATCAAGCTCAAATCACTTGAAGATCAGGATCTCTAGAGTTATCCACAGGCTATTCGTGTGCAAATCAGACTAATTTAGCGAATCGCCCTACGCGCTCTATCTCCTTCCCCTGACTTAACTCTCCACTCATCCCCGGCAAAATCTCGCGCTCCTTGAGCGCTGCGAGACGTTTGCCCATGTTCGACCGTTTTTTCCTGCCGGCCCTTGAGCGAGCCCCGTCCTGATGGATCAGGTGAGCCGTATCGAGCAGGAACTCGACAGCTTCAACGACACTCTGTCGGTCTATCGCGAACAACTCGCACGCTGGTACAGCCGAGCGGCGGACCGGGCCAGTCATGCCGCCGACTTGCCCTCGCTGATGGGCATGGAGCGGGTGATCCGCTTCGGCGACAGCACCACCGCTGTCAGCACCGGTGACGATGATTTCCTCTCCACGGTTGTTCAGTGTCCCCACGGCGGGACGATGACGATCGAAAGCAAGTTCGAGTCGGTGTACGACATCCCGCTGGGCGACATCGTGGTGGATGTGGTGGACGTGGACAGCGGCAAGGTCACGCCAGTCACCCTCGATGCCCAGGGGCTGGGGACCTTCCAGGGCGAGGCGGGTAAGTCCTATCGGGTACACGTTCAGGGCGAGGTATCTCCCCAGCACATCGAGCAACTGTTTTCTTCCTACGATGGCGTGACCCGCGATCTGACGGACTGGCTGCGCGGCGAATGGCAAGGCTTCAAGCCGCGATGGGCACAGCAGTCCTTGGCAACGTCGGCGGCTGCGGTGGGGAACGGGTTGCTCGCCGGTAGTTGGGCGGCGATTGAAAGTGTGTGGGACAGCATCAGCTTGCTCTCGGACATCCTCAAGGACCCTGGTCAGTTCGTTGAGCGGTTGGGCGAAAGCGCCAGGCAGCTAGAAGAGCTGGCGGAAAAAACGCCGCAGGTGATGGCCAAGCTGCAACTGCTGGCCAGCGACGAAGCGGCTTTATGCCTGTTGGTGCGTACCGCCAGTCTCTGGCTGGACATGCTGCCGCCCAGTGAGGTCGCGGGCGAAACGGCCGAAGCCTTGTCGAGGGTGACGGTGCAGTTGTTGATCGATCTGTTGATCGGCGTAGTCCTGACCTTCACCGGGGCGGGGGCTGGTATCGCTTATCTGTCGATGCGCCTGGGAAATGTGGGCGTGCACCTGCTGGGTGCCATGCAGCGTTTCATCCGTGGGATCTTCGCGGTGGTCAACGGCTTCATGACCTACGTGGATCGCTACAAAACGGTGGCGGCCCGAGGTATTGCGGCGGGGGTCAAGAAAGGTCGGATGCAGTTGCGCTGGGATGCACAACGCAACACCACTTTGAAAAAACACGAACCCCACGACGACGCCCCAACCCAATCGAAAAACCCCAATGGCGACAGCGCCGACACCGCGGCCCAGACCCAGACCAGCGGCTGCCCGGTGTCGATGGTCACCGGCGAAGAACTGCTGACCCTCGACGACGGCACCCTCGATGGCCGCTTGCCGTTTGTCTTCACCCGTTTGTACCGCACCAGCGCCGCCGACCTGGACGTCGGGCTCGGGCGTGGCTGGAGCCATGCCCTGGCCCATCGCCTGGAGCTCGACGGCGAGCAGGTCATCTGGGTCGACCAGGAGAACCGGCGCACCACCTTTCCACTGCCCAACGCCCAGCGTCCGGCGATCCACAACAGCCTGGCCCGGGCGGCGATCTACCTCGGTACCGAGTCGGACGAACTGATCGTTGCCCAAGCCGGTGCGGACGCCGCGTTCCTGCACTTTCGCGACGGCCACCTGGTGGCCCTCAGCGATCGCCACGACAACCGCCTGACGGTCCAGCGCAACATCCATGGCGACATCAGCCGCCTGGACAACGGCGCCGGCCGCGCCCTGCGCCTGCGCTACGAGCAGCGTCACCTGATCGCCGTCGACTACCAGAGCTTCCACCCGGCCATCACCCTCGACGAAGCCTGGCGGACCGAGCAGACGCTGGTGTCCTACCGCTACGACGGACGTTTCCGACTGATCGAAGCGACCAATGCCGCCGGCGAAAGCGAACGCTACGACTACGACGACCGACACGTCATCCTCCAGCGGCAATTGGCCGGCGGGGCGAGTTTCTACTGGGAATGGCAAGGCCTCGGGCCGGCCTCCCGCTGCGTCCGGCATTGGGCCTCGTTTGCGCAGATGGACAGCCGCTACACCTGGGGCAAGGACGGCAGCGTCACGGTCCGGCACCTGGATGGCAGCCAGGAAGTTTACGTCCACGACGACCGGGCGCGGCTGGTGCGCAAGGTCGAGCCCGACGGCGGCGAGCACCTCAAGGCCTATGACGAACAGGGCCGGCTGATCGCCGAGCAGGATCCGCTGGGAGCGGTCTGCGAGTACCGCTACGACGACGTCGGACGGCTGGTGGCGCTGATGCCAGCGGACGAAGCGCCGACGTCCTACGAATACCGCAACGGTTTCCTGCATACCCGTTCCCGTGGCCAGGCCGTGTGGACCTACCGGCGCAATGCCCGGGGCGATGTGATCGTGAGCATCGATCCGGATGGCCGGCGCACGGAATATGCCTACGACGGCCACGGGCAACTGCTGGCGAGGTATGACCCGGACGGCGGCGAACATCGGTTCGCCTGGAGTCGCCTGGGCCAACTGACCGAAGAGATCCTGCCCGATGGCGGGCGTCGGTGTTTTTCCTACGACGCCCTGGGGCGTTTGCTCAGCCGCAAGGACGAACACGGCGCCCTCACGCATTACCGATGGGACGCTGTCGGCCGACTGCTGCAAGTGACCTTGCCCAGCGGCGCCACCCGGACCTGGAGCTACAACGCCTACGGCAAGGTCACCGCCGAGCGCGATGAACAGGGCCGCCTCACTCGCTACGAATACGCCGACGACCTGCACCTGGTCAGCCGTCGCCTGAACCCCGATGGCAGCGAACTGAAATACCGCTACGACTCGGCGCGGCTGCTGCTGACCGAGATCGAAAACGAATCCGGCGAAAAATATCAGTTGGACTACACGCCCAACGGCTTGATCCGACAGCAAGTCGGCTTCGACGGCCAACGCACCACCTACACCTACGACCTCAACGGCCACTTGCGGGAGAAAACCGAACACGGCGAGGACGGTTCGCAATGGGTCACCCGCTACCAGCGTGACGCGGCCGGGCGGCTGCGGGTCAAGACCTTGCCCGACGGCCAGGCCATCGAGTACCGCTACGACGAACTGGGCCGGTTGGTCCACGTCAACGACGGCAGCGATCGTCCGCTGGCCTTCGAGTACGACGCCCAGGACCGGCTGGTCTGCGAGCATCAGGGCTGGGGCACCCTGCGTTATCGCTACGACGCCTGCGGGCGCCTCAACCACCTGCGCTTGCCGGACGACAGCCAGCTCGACTACCACCATGCCCCCGGTGGCGCGCTGACCGCCATCGACCTCAACGGTTCGCGCTTGACCGAACACCGATTTGACGGCGGTCGCGAACGGCAACGCCAGCAGGGCCGGCTGCTCAGCGACTACACGTACGACGAACAGGGCCGCCTCAAGGCCCAGACCGTGTGGCAGAGCCAACAGCAGCAACTGTTCTGGCGCGATTATGCCTACAGCCCCCGGGGCAACCTGCAGACCCTTTCCGACAACCGCAGCCGGCGCCGCTACCAGTACGACCCGCTGGATCGCCTGACCCGCATCGACTTTTCCCACAGCGAGCCGCCGGAACACTTCTGCCATGACCCGGCCGGCAACCTGATGATGCAGGACCGCCCCGGCCCGACCACCCTCAAGGGCAACCGCCTGCTCAAGGAGGGCGACCGCCACTACGACTACGACGCCTTCGGCAACCTGATTCGCGAGCGCCGCGGCCAGGCCCTGGTCAGCGCCTACCGCTACGACAGCCAACACCGCCTGATCGGCGTCACCACGGCGGACGGCCGCGAAACGTCCTACCGCTACGACGCCTTCGGCCGACGCATCAGCAAAACCGTGGACGGCCTGACCACGGAGTTTTTCTGGCAGGGCGATCAATTGGTCGCCGAAAACAGCCCGCGCCACCACCGCAGCTACGTCTACGAACCAGGCACCTTCCGCCCACTGGCGATGCTCGACGGCGAAGGCCTGAACGCCTGCCCGTTCTACTACCACCTCGACCACCTGGGCACGCCCCAGGAACTGACCAGTTACAGCGGACAGATCGTCTGGTCGGCGCGCTACAACGGCTACGGCAAACTCACCGAACTCAAGCACGGTGGCGGCGAACAGCTTGAGCAACCTTTGCGTTTCCAGGGCCAGTACTTCGACCCGGAAAGCGGCCTGCACTACAACCGCCACCGCTACTACAATCCCGAGACCGGCCGCTACCTCACACCCGACCCGAGCAAACTGGCGGGTGGGCTCAATGGGTATCGGTACACCCTGAACCCGACGGGGTGGGTGGATCCGTTGGGGTTGGTGGATTGTCCGGGGACGGGTGGGTGTCGGCCGACGGTTGGGGATCAGGATCCGGCGGCTAAGGTTGGGGTGGATGAGGGGGAGCCTGCGCTGCCCAAGCCGACCGCCGCTGAGTTGGCCGAAAAAGAAGTCAGGCGTCTAGATCGGGAGCAAGGCATGCATATGGTCAGTAAACATAGCCTTGCGGTTTCAGATCAGGTGTGGAAGCGGCGGGCAATTGACGGTACAGATCCCTTAACTGGTAGAACCCCCTCGCATAGGAAGGGGAATCCAAGTTCAAGGTTTAATAGTTGGGAACTACAGCTAAAGGCCTATGAATTAGCAATTGCGAAGAAGAATAGCGGGCATGAACTACTGGTGGACAAGAGCGGAAACAAATATCTACGGGCAGATTTGCCGGGCGCGGGGAAAGGATATATTCCAAATTCTAGAAATCCAAGCGATCCAAAATTGATCAACATGAATCGCATAGAAATGAAGTTTGATCGGGATACCGAAGTTCCATTTACATTGTATCCAATAAAATAGGAAGCTATAAAATGATCGATCCAAGCACCGGTCAACCGTATGTACCCACACCTGCGTATTTTTTGGGTTGTTTTGACATATATGATCGAGAAGAAACGCTGGGGGAGGAGCTTGAAAAATATGACCCCAACAGCCCAACAGATCGAGAGGCGCTAATCTTAAAATACTCGCTATCTAAAAATTGGAAAATAACGTACAGGCAAAAATTTGCATTGCATAAAAGTTTAGAAGAAGCGCTGCGAGACAGCGGTTATGATTTTCAGGCTTTACTAGAACATGATTGTCAGGAGTGCTCATCGCTACCCAACGGGTGGGACACAATGGACAATCCAAGAACTTTTTTTGAAGATATATACAGACTGGCGAGTGAGCTATGGGCGGATGATCTCCGGAGGGCTGAGTCTGAGGATAAGTCTACTTGGGATTATGTATAGCTGAATTACCGAAAAGGAGTTCTGTCACAAAAGACGGAATTATACGCTCTGCGTGGGAACGCATCCCGTTACGCTCTGCGTCACCTTTCAGAAGCAGAACGCGGAGCGTCCCTGGCGGCGCTCTCAGTAATATTGAATCAAAATGATGATCCAATAGCTGTTTATACAGGGTCGAAAAAATGAAACCCAAACCAAGCATGATGCCGCTGATCGGGTTGTTGTTTGTGTTTAATATTGAGAATGTTTGCGACGAGAAACGGGAAGAGGTGATAGTTTCAAAAAACATAAATATCGATTCTGAACTCTCTGAGTTGTTTGATGTTTTGCTTAAGTCGGAATTTTTGCGTTATCCGCCCGGTGCGCAGGATAAATATATTGAAATAATCAACTATTATCTGAAGGTTGGCGGCAGTTTTGATGATTTGTTTGAAGATATGGATACATATTTTGATCAAAGCATTCATGATCAGCGACACTTTATGGAAGTATTGCTGAGCTGCCTCAAGTGCTATCAGTCAGAGAATGCTCCAGAATCCTAAACTCATAGAGAAATTGCATTTGAGAAAGTCCAGAAGATACGGCTCGTATACACCTAATGGAAGTTCAACAGAAATCCACGCCGGAAATGTAAAGTCCCCCAAACCGAGGCAGTGGTACGCTAACTGTAGCACCAAGTTCAATAGTTTTCGAATACAGCATCAAGCCATAAATGAAGCGCTGACCCGAGAAGCAAGAGGTCTTCCTCGTTTTACCGGCGAAGACAAAAGAGGGAATCCAGTCGTGCGCATGTATATGCCCAAGGTGGGGCAGGGATACATACCCAACGTAAATGACAAGGAGAATCCAATATTTCAAAGCGAAATTAATGTATTCGAAGTCAGATTCGATTATGAAACGCTACGTCCGGTCACTGCTTATCCTGTAGGAGGTTTTGATGCTGATGCATCCGTTTCTTGATCGTCCTTATGATCCTCAAATTAGTCATTTTCTCGGTGGCTTCGAGATATATGGTTGTGAAGAGACTCTGGGTGAGGAACTGTCGCAGTTCGACCTTAATAGTGCTGAAGATCGGAAAAAGTTGATCTATAAGTACATAGTTCATCGCTTTAGAAAGCTGAGCTATCGACACAAGTTCTTATTTTTTTGTGTGCTTGCAATTGCGATCGACGATCCGGAGTATGATTTTAATGAGATGTTCGATCACGAAGTGGTCTCGCATTCAGCCCTTCCGCCGGAGTGGGATGAAATGGAGGATTTCAGAGTTTTCTTTGAGGATGTCTATAAGTATTTAGCAGAAGCGTGGGGCGAGGATCTTCATAAGGCCAACCAGGAAGACCCAACAACCTGGTAGTTCAGGTTTATCATTCCCACACTCTGCGTGGAATCATCCCGTGACGCTCTGCGTCACCCTCCAGAAGCGGAGCGTCCCTGGCGACATTCCCACGCAGGAGCGTGGGAGCGATCAACAAATTCAATAGAGGTTTTTTGCTAACAGAATTCCCGGAAACATGAATAAAGAATTTCCTGAACTACATGATTTTTTTGGGCTTATTTCCACCAAGATTGGTCAGCCGAGCATGAGTCCGCCGAGCAAGTCCTTGAGGCCTTTCTAGCAGAGTCGGACGTCGAGATGCTGAAAGTCGTTCAGCAAGAACTTAGTGTACTTGGCAAAAATAAAAATGAATTGGAGTTGAGAGAGTATTTATTGAAAGAGTTAAGTTGCTATTACAGTTATTGGAATACATGGGAAGTCGGCGAGGTGTGGTTACGGCATATTGCTAGCAGGCTGAGCTCTAGAATTGATAGTCTTTGCTGACCTATGGCTGATCAATACATCACCAAACCGCTTTTCGTGGCGAGGGAGTTTGCTCCCGCTGGGCTGCGAAGCAGCCCTAAAAACAACTAACTCGTTCAGTCAGACACACCGAGGCGTTGGTCAGAAGAGGGGGCTGCTGCGCAGCCCAGCGGGAGCAAGCTCCCTCGCCACAGGGTTAGCGCCAGGCATTCGGGCCGTGGCGAGGCGCTAACGCGAACCGACTCACACCGACACCCCCAACTCCACCACAACCTCCCGCTCAGCCACCCCATCCACCAAATACACACTCCCCCCCAAAATATCCTTGGCATGGTGCTTGGCCTGCGAAGCCAGTTCCGCCAACTGGCTGGCATCCAACTCCCCGCAGGCCTCGGAACGCAGATGCACCACCCCAATCGACAGCGACAACAACGCAAATTCCTGCCGAATGCCCTGTCGATTCAACGCCGTGAAGCACCCCGCCTCCAGATGCTCGGGGCGGTAGAAGCGGCGGCAGTGGGTCTGGAAGTCGCTGAGTAGCTGGTCCAGCCGCTTGCGCCAGTCTTCCGGGCCGAGGACCAGGAGGAAGTCGTCGCCGCCGATGTGGCCGACGAAGTCGCGGCTGGGGTCGATGCGTTCGTTCAGGCATTGGGCCAGGCACAGCAGGACTTCGTCGCCGCGGCCGTAGCCGTAGATGTCGTTGAAGGGTTTGAAGCTGTCGATGTCCACGTAGCAGATCACCGATTCCTGCCGTTGTTGCAGCAGCCGCGTGAGGCATTGCTGGATCGGGACGTTGCCCGGTAGCAGGGTCAGTGGGTTGGCGTAGCGGGCTTGTTGGATTTTCAGTTCGGTGATGAGCTTTAGCACATCGATTACCCGGCCCAGGCCCAGGTAGCCGCCGTTGAGGGTGATGATGAAGTCTTCTTCGATGCGTTGTCGGGCGCGGCTGGTGATCAGGCGGCTGACTTGTTGCAGCGACTGGTTCAGTTCCACCGCCAGGAAGTCATCGCTCATCAGCCGACTGATGGGTTTGCGGGCGAACAGGTCGGTGGCGAAGGGCTTGAGCAAGGCGTCCGAGAGTGAATGGCGATGGACGATGCCGCAGGGCTGGTTCTGATTGTCCAGCACCGCCAGGGAGTTGAGGTTGGCCTGGCGCCGGAACGCGTCCAGCACGGTGGCTGTCGGCGTGTTATGGGCCACTGCGGGCTGTTCGTTGAGTAGCGCGCTGAGGTCGTTGAGCTCATCGTTCAGCGACGCCACACCGCTGTCCTGCTTGGGCATCAGCGCCCTGGCATCGCGCGAAGGGTGTTCCTGGGGGCGGGCCAGTAGATACCCCTGGACCAGGTCGACGCCCATTTCGATCAGCACCGTCAGTTCCTCCGGCAGTTCTATGCCCTCGGCGATCACCTGGGCCCGGGAGGCCCGGGCGATTTTCAGGATCGAGCCCACGAATTCGCGCTTGAGGGCATCCTGATGGATGCCGTCGATGAAATGCCGGTCGATCTTCACATAATCGGGCCGCAATTCAGACCATAGCCGCAGGCTCGAATAACCGGCGCCAAGGTCGTCCAGGGCAATCGAGAAGCCCATGGCTCGGTAGTGGTGCAGGGCGGTTTGCAGGAGTTGGAAGTCATCGATGGGGGTTTGTTCGGTCAGTTCGATCACGACCTGATTGGGCGCAATGCCAAAGTCCTGCAGCAGTTGCAGCGTACGCCCCGTTTGGTGCGCGGACTCCAGCAGGGACTCGGGCGAGACGTTGAGGAACAGCTTGCCCGGCAGCTTTTGTTCATTGAAGCGCTGGCAAGCACTGCGACGGCAGGCCAGTTCCAGTTCGCTGAGGCGACCGGCCTGACGCGCCACCGAGAGCAGTGCGATGGGGGAGTGCAATGGGCTGTTGGAGGGGCCGCGGGTCAAGGCTTCATAGCCCACGATGCGCCGTTCGGAAAGGCAGATGATCGGTTGGAACAGGCTGTGCAAACCGCTTTGAGCCAGGATCGAACTCAAGGCACTCAGCTGTTCTGTCGTGGTCATGGCAATCTCTGGCGATAAAAAAAGGACCGGGTGCGCCGCACCCAGTCCTGTATTTCACGACAGACTGATGTCAGTTTGATGACACTCCGACGAGCATCACCATTAAATGGCCATCACCTTAGTGCTTGGCGATCGCCGTGTTGAGTTTCAGGTAATCCAGCAGGATCCGCCCGGTCTCGCTCAGGTAGGCATCGTCTTCCGGCTTGGTTTTCTCCGGCTCGGTGATCAGGTCTTCGTCCTCTTTCTTCAGCTCTTTGAGCGGTTCTTCGCCCTTGGCCTTGCGACGCAGGTTTTCCATCGCCAGTTGCTTGGCTTCGATGTCGGCATGCTGCGCGCGACGGTCGGCTTCGTTGAGGGTGACGGTTTTCTCCATCATCAACTTCTGCGCCAGGGCCAGCTTGTCGCGGATGAACACGAATTCCGCGTCCTGGGACGAGCGCGCGTCATGGTCGGACTTGAGTTGCGCCAGGAACGGTTTGAACGGGTCTACGGCTGGTTTGATCGCCGGCCGGATGGTGTCCCACGGCATGGCTTCGGGCAGGGCGCTTTCACCGATTTCCTTGGTGTCGATGATCGACGGGTAATCGATATCAGGCAGCACGCCCTGGTGCTGGGTGCTCTGGCCGGAAACCCGGTAGAACTTCGCCAGGGTCAATTTCAGCTCGCCATGGTTGAGCGGCTGGATGGTCTGCACGGTGCCTTTGCCGAAGGTCTGGCCGCCGATGATCAACGCACGGTGGTAGTCCTGCATGGCGCCGGCGAAAATCTCCGAGGCCGAAGCCGAGAGGCGATTGACCAGCAAGGCCATCGGCCCCTTGTAGAACGCGCCCGGGTTTTCATCTTCCAGCACATCCACCCGGCCATCGGCGTTACGCACGAGCACGGTCGGGCCCTTGTCGATGAACAGGCTGGTCAGCTCGGTGGCTTCCTGCAGGGAGCCGCCGCCGTTGTTGCGCAAGTCGATGACCACGCCGTCGACCTTTTCCTTCTGCAGTTCGGTCAGCAGTTTCTTGACGTCGCGGGTGGTGCTCTTGTAGTCCGGATCGCCAGCGCGGAAGGCCTTGAAGTCCAGGTAGAAAGCCGGGATCTCAATGATGCCGAGCTTGTAGTCCTTGCCGTCCTGCTTGAGGTTGAGGACCGATTTCTTCGCCGCCTGTTCTTCCAGCTTCACCGCTTCACGGGTGATGGACACGACCTTGCTGGTCTGGTCGTTCGGCGCATTGCTGGCCGGGATGACTTCCAGGCGCACCACCGAGCCTTTCGGGCCACGGATCAGCTTGACCACTTCGTCCAGGCGCCAGCCGACCACATCGACCATCTCCTTGTTGCCTTGGGCGACGCCGATGATCTTGTCCGCCGGGCTGACCTGTTTGGTCTTGTCCGCAGGGCCCGCCGGGACCAGGCGCACGATCTTCACCTGGTCGTTGTCGCTCTGCAGCACCGCACCGATGCCTTCCAGGGACAGGCTCATGTTGATGTCGAAGTTTTCCGCGTTATCCGGCGACAGATAATTGGTGTGCGGGTCGTAGGACATGGCGAAGGTGTTGATGTACGCCTGGAAGATGTCTTCGGCGCGGGTCTGGTCCAGGCGCGCCAATTGGTTCTTGTAGCGCTTGGTCAGGGTTTCCTGGATCTGCTTGGGATCCTTGCCGGCGATCTTCATGCGCAGCACCTCGTCCTTGACGCGTTTGCGCCACAGGTCATCGAGTTCGGCGGTGCTTTTGAGCCAAGGGGCGTCCTTGCGATCGACCAGCAAGGTTTCCTTGGTATTGAAGTCGATTTTGTCGACGCCTTTGTTCAGCTCGGCAATGGCGTAGTCCAGACGCGCCTTCACGCGGTCCAGGTAGCGCTTGTAGATGGTGAACCCGGCGTTGAGGTCGCCGCTCTTGAGGAAGTCGTCGAACTGGGTCTTCCACTTGTCGAATTCAGCGATGTCGCTGGCCAGGAAGTAACTGCGCGACGGATCGAGCAGCTTCAGGTAGCTGTCATAGATGATGACCGAACGCGCGTCATCGAGCGGCGGCTTGCTGTAGTGATGGCGCTTGAGCAACTCGACGACGTTAAGGCTGGCAATCACCTCGTCCCGATCGGGCTGAAGCTTGTCCCAGCTGTTGGCTGCGAACGTATCGCTCGACAGCGGCAACAGGCCAAGGCCAATGACAAGCGCGAGGGCGGTGCTGGGGAACAGGTGCTTCATGCTGATTCGACGCAGGGACAATTGATAACGCATATTAGGCCGTCTTTGAAGTCGCCGGTTCCATGTGGCCCGGGCGCATAATGCAAGAAAGCCCGGCGTTGAAGCAGCGGGCCCAGTCGAGACTCACTATGGAGGCACCGTGAAAGCATTGCAAGGCGTTGAAGGCCAAGTGGTATGGGCAGATGAGCCAAGTCCGGCGTGTGATGTCGGGCAAGTTCGCATTCGTGTGGCGGCCGCCGGCCTGAATCGGGCCGATTTGTTGCAAAAAGCCGGGCTTTATCCGCCGCCACCCGGTGCCAGCCAGGTGCTGGGGCTGGAATGTTCCGGGGTGATCAGCGAGGTTGGGCCGGGTTCGTCCTGGCAGGTGGGCGACCGCGTTTGCGCCTTGCTCGCTGGCGGTGGGATGGCTGAGGAAGTGGTGGTCGATGGCCGGCATGTGCTGCCAGTCCCGGAGGGCCTGTCATTGGCTGAAGCCGCCGCGCTGCCTGAGGTCTACAGCACCGCGTGGTTGAACCTGTTCCAGCTGGCTGCGCTCAAGCCGGGTGAGAAAGTGCTGCTGCACGCCGGGGCCAGCGGCGTCGGCTCGGCTGCCATCCAGCTATGCAAGGCGTTCGGTAACCCATGTTGGGTCAGTGTCGGCTCAGCTGATCGCCTGAGTTATTGCCAAGCGCTGGGGGCCCAGGGCGGCGTGGTGCGCACCGATGGCCTGGAGAGTTTGAACGACCTCGGCCCCTTCGACGTGATCCTCGATCCTGTAGGCGCCAACTACGCCCCACTCAACGTGAAACTTTTGTCAGTTGACGGGCGCTGGGTTCTCATTGGCCTGATGGGCGGGCGCGAGGCACAACTGGATCTGGCGCAGGTGCTGGGCAAACGTATCCAATTGCTCGGCTCGACCTTGCGCAGTCGTAACGATCAGTTCAAGGCCGACCTGATCAGCGAGCTGGGGCAACAGGTGTGGCCGTTGTTTGCCGACAAACGCCTGAGCCCGCAACTGGCGAAGGTCTTCGCGATCAAGGATGCCGAAGCGGCGTTCGCGGAACTGGCGACCAACAAGGTATCGGGGAAGTTGGTACTGGTGATCGATGAGAGCCTGAGCTAATCCGGGCGTCGCGCAAGAACCTGTGTGCGAGCTTGCTCGCGTTGGCAGTGTGTCAGCTAAATCAATGCTGGCTGATCCAACGCTATCGCGAGCAAGCTCGCTCCCACAGGGGTTGTGGTGTCTCCTGGCCCGCACCCTGCGTCAATTTTCAAAGGGCTAGATAGGCATACACCCTGTCAAGTCTGACAGTAGACACCACGAAGAAAGGCACCCTAGAGTGGGTTCGAGAGTAATAGATGTCTCTCTGATTAGTGTCCGCTAACAGAAGAGGTGTTGTGATGGCTACGAAAGAACTGCGCATGTCCCAAGAGTACATTGACGGCGATCGATCGCCCGAAGTGGTCTTGGAAATCTATAAGGGCAAAAAACTGCAGTTTGCGACCTTTGTCTCTGCTTCAAAAAAGAACGGCCCCTACGATACCGTCAATGTCAAAACCGACGTCGATGGTGACGGTGATATGGACAGGCAAGACGAAAAGGCCATTCTGGATCTGGCAAAAGCCTTTTCAAAATTCAAGTAGGGCGCTGTTATGTTTGATCACGTCATCCTGCATGCGCTGGTTTTTGCACTTTTATTAACAGTTGTTGAGGCTGCTCAAGCACAAGTACCTTCAGACACTTCCGAACAGGGACAATGGGGTATTTGGGGGGCGGCTGCTTCCTGCCCTGCGGGCCAGTATGTCTGGGGCTTTCGGCTCAAAAGTGAGCCCTATCAGGGCAATGGTGACGACACTGCCTTGAATGCGATCCAGCTTATCTGCAAGAGCGGCGCCACGGGACAGGCAACGTACATTCAAAGCCTTGAAGGGAAGTGGGGAAGCTGGGGTAAGGACCATGTTTGTCGCGAGCATCCCGTCATAGGATTTGCCATCCAGGTGGAACGGTTTCAAGGTAGGGACAAGGAAAAGGGCTCGAAGGACGATACCGCGGCCGGCAATATCAAAATGAATTGCGGTTCGCAGATTTTGGTTGGCGACCCACCCAACGCGTGGGGGGAATGGACCGGGTTCTATAGCTGCCTCGATGGCACCGGGGCCAAGAAAGTGAAGGGATTTCGGACCCGGGTGGAGCCCGATCAAGGCAGTGGGGATGATACGGCCCTGAACGCGATGCAGGTGTATTGCGGGTTCTAGTGAGAGGCGTTGACGATCTCGGAAACGCCGAATCTGTGGGAGCGAGCCTGCTCGCGATGGCGTCGGATGCGGTCAGCATTGATGTTGGCTGACATACCGCCATCGCGAGCAAGCTCGCTCCCACAGGTTTGTTTATTTGCAGGAATACTTGCATGTCGGCGCCGACATGACTGGTCCCCTCATCCTACGACGGTGGCTTGAACCTTTGACCGGCGCCCGCGGGCAAGCTGACCTTCGGTCGGCAGCCCGTATCCGATGCGCGCGCCCTGCTAGCGTTAATTAATGGAGGGGATGGGGTAACCGCAACTTTCATTTCACCAGCCAGGTGAAGAGGTCGATCATGGCCATCGCCGAATGGCGCATGCAGGGCGTCGAATTCGTTGCCTGCAACTGCAATTGGGGCTGCCCCTGTCAATTCGATGCGCCGCCGACCCATGGCCACTGCCAGGCGGTGGCGTCGATGCGAGTGGAACACGGGTATTTCAATAAGGTGACACTGGGAGGCTTGTGCTGGGCCGCCACTTTCGCTTGGCCGGGCGCTATCCATGAGGGTAACGGCAGTTGTCAGGTGTTCATCGATGAACGCGCCGACGAGGCGCAACGCCAGGCCCTGCTGACCATCCTCTCCGGTTTGGAAAGCGACCCCGGGGCCAACGTGTTCCAGGTGTTCAGCAGCACCATGACTGAAGCATTCGAGCCGCTGTTCGTGCCCATCACTTTATCCATCGATGTCGACCAGCGCTTGGCGCACCTGGACATTCCTGGCGTGCTGCAGGCCAGCGGCGAGCCGATCCGCAGCCCGATCGACGGTTCACCTCATCGAGTACGCCTGTCCCTGCCCAATGGCTTCGAGTTCCTTGAGGCTGAAGTCGCCAGCGGCAGTTACCAGACGCATTCAGCCCTCAAGCTGCAATCCCAGGACAGTCATAGCCACCTCGCCCACGTGCACTTCACCGGCCATGGCATAGAGCCGTAAAGATGGCAGCCCCTCAGGTGGCGGCCCAGAGCAGGCGACTGACAGGCGAGCAGTGGCTGTTTCTGTTCTGCCTGCTTGGGCTGATCGCCCTGGCTTGGCTGGTGCTGCTGCACATGGCCCGTGACATGACTGCGCCGGGCGGCATGGCCGATGCGGCAATGGCCGGCATGCTCATGCCCTGGAGCCTGACCGATGCGCTGCTGATGTTCGCCATGTGGTTGGTGATGATGATCGGCATGATGCTGCCCAGTGCCCTGCCCATGCTGCTGATCTACCAGCAGATGCTGCGCAAGCGCATGCCGGCACCACAGCGACACCTGGCTCTGCTGCTGTTCTGCGGCGCTTATGGCTTGGTCTGGGCTGGCTTCGCCCTGGGCGCCACGGCGCTGCAATGGGCGCTTGAGCAGCTCACTCTGCTCAGTCCGGGGATGCGCGTCAGCAGTACCGCGTTGGGCGCCGGCCTGCTGCTGGTCGCAGGCGTCTATCAGTGGCTGCCGAGCAAGGCGGTCTGCCTTGAGCATTGTCGCGGGCCGCTGCATTTTCTTCTCAGCTACTGGCGCCCCGACGTACGCGGCGGCTGGCGCATGGGCCTGGCCCATGGCGCTTACTGCCTGGGCTGCTGCTGGGCCCTGATGGGCCTGTTGTTCGTGGTCGGCGTGATGAATCTGCTTTGGGTTGCCGTGATCGGTGCCTTCATCCTGCTGGAGAAAAACCTGCCGCAGGGACTCTGGCTCAGCCGTATCTGCGGTTTGTTGTTGCTTGGCTGGAGTCTGTGGCTGTTGCTGGGCTAGGGGCTGAACCTGTGGGAGCTGAGCTTGCTCGCGATTGCGGTGTGTCAGCTAGATCAATGCCGGTTGATCCACCGCCATCGCGAGCAGGCTCGCTCCCACAGGGTCGGGTTTTATTTCCAGGTATGGATTGGCCACCCGGCCAGTTCGGCATGGGCCTTCAACACCGGGTCCGGGTTGACCACGTGGGGGAAGTCCACCCGTTGCAACAGCGGCAGGTCATTGCGTGAGTCGGAATAGAAACTCGCGCCTTCCAGGTTCTCTTCCTCGGCATCCAGCCAATCCAGCAGCCGCGCGATCTTGCCTTCGCGGTAGGTCAGGGTGCCGACGGTCTTGCCGCTGTACACCCCATGGGTCACTTCAAGGTTGATCGCCAGGATTTCGTCGATGCCCAGGCGTTCGGCAATCGGCTTGACCAGGTGCGTGCCCGAGGCCGAGATCACCAGGATCCGGTCGCCGGCCTTGCGGTGTTCGGCGATGGTCTTGGTGGCGTCGCTGAAGATGATCGGTTCGATGAAGTCTTCCACCCAAGGCTCTACCAGGTGCTCGATTTCCTCCGGGGTACGGCCGATCATCGGTTCCAGGCTGAAGTCCATGTACTCTTCCATGCTCAGCTTGCCGTGGCTGTAGGCGTCCATCAGCGCGTTGTTGCGCTGCATGAACGACTCGGGATCGACCCATCCCAGGCGTCCCATCTGTTCGCTCCAGAGGGTGGCGCAGTCGCCGTGGATCAGGGTTTCGTCCAGATCAAAAATTGCCAGGGCCATCAGAATGTTTCTCTCTTCAAAATCAACGAAGCCATCAGGCTACCTCACACAACGCTGACGGATCGATGGAAAGTGACAGGCGTGCGCCATCGGGGTGCAGGTCGGCGGCCGAGCGATTGAGCACATCCACCACCAGCTCCACGCCACGGGCCTCGACCCGGTAGCGAATCACGTTGCCCAGCAGGCTGTGGCTGCGGATCAGCGCATCGGCCTGGCCGTCGCGGCTCAGCTCGATGGCTTCCGGGCGGATGGCGATCCGACTGTTCACCGGGCGCTGCAGCAACCGGCTGGCGCTGTCGGCGTCCAGCAGGTTGTAGTTGCCGATGAAGCCGGCGGCAAAGACATCGACTGGCGCAGTGTAAAGGGTTTCGGCATCGCCGCTCTGTACGATCTTTCCCTGGTTCATCAGGAAAATCCGGTCAGACATGGTCAGGGCTTCTTCTTGGTCGTGCGTGACGAAGATCGTGGTCAGGCCCAACTCACGCTGGATCTGTCGGATCTGTTCGCGCAGGTGCTTGCGAATCCGCGCATCCAGGGCCGACAGCGGCTCGTCCAGCAGCAACAGACGCGGACGGGTGACCAGGGAGCGGGCCAGGGCCACGCGCTGGCATTGGCCGCCGGAGAGCTGATGGGGATAGCGGGCGGCAAAATCATGCAGCTCCACCAGGCGCAGGATCTCCAGCACCCGTTTGTGGCTGTCCGAGGCGTCGACTTTTTGCATGCGCAGGCCGAAGGCGACGTTCTGCTCCACGGTCATGTTGGGGAACAAGGCATAGCTCTGGAAGACCATGCCGATCCCGCGTTTCTGCGGGCTCAATGGGACGATGTCTTGCCCGTCCAGGATGATCTGGCCGGCATCCACCGCAGTCAGGCCGGCAATGCAGCGCAACAGCGTGGACTTGCCGCAACCGGAAGGGCCGAGGAGGGTGACGAATTCGCCCTTGCCGATTTCGCAGTTGATGTCGCTGAACACCGGGGTGCCGGCGTAGCTTTTTTGCAGGTGTTGGACGCTGACGTAGCTCATTGGCTTTTGTCCTTGTTCAAGATGTTGGCCGCCCAGGTCAGGACCAGTACGAAGAAGAAGTAGGAAATCACCAGGGCACTGGTGAAGTGGCCGCTGCTGTTGCGCATGTTGTTCAGGTACACCTGCAGGGTTTCATAGCGGGTGCCGACGAGGATGTTGGCAAACACGAACTCACCGAACAGGAACGAGAAGGACAGCAGCAACGCCACCATCAGGCCCTTGCGCAGGTTGGGCAGCACCACCAGGAATGCCGCCTGGAAGGTGCTGGCGCCAAGCAGTTGGGCGGCGTCCATCAGGTCGCGCAGGTTGATCGCTTGCAGGTTGTTGGTGATCGCCCGGTACATGAACGGCAGGGCGACGGTGAAGTAGCAGCCGATCAGGATCCACGGCGTGCCCACCATCGCCAATGGCCCGGAGCCATAGAGTTGCAGCAGCCCCACCGACGACACCACCGGCGGCACTGCGAAGGGCAGCAGGATGAGGATGTTCATCAGCGCGTCGAGTTTGGGGAAGTGGTAATGCACCACGAACAGCAGCGGCAGGATCAACACCACCGAGAGCACCAGCGCACCGACGCAGACGATCAGCGATTGACCGAAGGCGTGGAGAAAGCGCGGATCGCTCCACAACTGCACATACCATTTGAAGGTGAAACCGCTGGGCAGCACGGTGGCCGACCAACTGCTGGCGATGGAGTAGACGAGCGTGCCGGCCAGGGGCAGCAGCAGGATGGCGAACAGCAGGTACACCACCACTCGATGATAGAGCCCGACGGAGCCCGGTTCAGCGCGAGACATGGTAGCTCCTCTTGAGCAGCAACTGATGGACGATGGTCACCAGGGTCATCAGCGCCACCAGCACCACGGCCAGGGCACTGGCCAGGTTCGGGTCGAGGGAGATGTCACCGGAGACCATGGCGGCGATGCGAATCGGCAAGACGTTGAAGTTACCCGTGGTCAGCGCATAGACCGTGGCATAGGCGCCGAGGGCGTTGGCCAGCAGGATCACGAATGTGCCCAGCAGCGCCGGGGTCAGCACCGGCAAGCCGATGTGCCGCCAGAACTGCCAGCCGCTGGCACCCAGCAGTTCGGCGGATTCGCGCCAGTCTTCGCGCAATGCGTCGAAGGCCGGATAGAGCAACAGCACGCCCAGGGGGATCTGGAAGTAGGTGTAGAGAATGATCAGCCCGGTTTTCGAGTACAGGTTGAAATCCTCGATGATTCCCGCCTGCTTGAGCATGATGGTGATGCTGCCGTTGAAGCCCAGCAAGATGATGAAGGCGAAGGCCAGGGGCACGCCGGCGAAGTTGCTGGTCATGTTGGCGAAGGCGTTGACGAAGTTGCGCAACCGCGAATCCACCCGGCGCAGGGAATAGCTGCCGAGCACCGCGATGACGATACCGAACACGCTGGACCAGAAGCTGATCTCCAGGCTGTGCTGGATTGCCTGCAGGTAGAACTTGGAACTGAAGATCTTGCTGAAGTTGGCCAGCCCCCAACCGAACTCTTCCGATTCCAGGCTGTTGACCAGCACCCAGAGCAACGGAGCGATCTGGAATACGATGAAGAAAATCGCGAAGGGCACCAGGCACAACGCTGCCAGCCATTTGCCGCGCGTCATGGCGTTCACTTGAGTAACTCCTGGCAATAGGGTTTGTCGTGGGCAACGCCGAGCAACTGGCAGATGGTGCCGCACAGTTCGGTCTGCCGGGGCGCGGCTGCGAGGTCGAGGCTGAAGCCGTCACCGAGGACAAACAGCGGCACTTCCCGTTCTTCGGCCAGCAGGCCGTTGTGGGAGCGGTCGTTGTTCATGCCGTGGTCGGAGGTCACCAGCACCTGGTAGCCGGCGTCGAGCCAGGCCTGCAGGTAGACCGCCAGGTTGATGTCGGCCGAGCGCGCGCTGTTGCGGTATTGCGGGGTGTCGAGGCCGTGCTTGTGGCCGGCATCGTCGATGTTCATCGGGTGCACCAGCAAAAAGTTCGGCAGGTAGCGCTGGCGCAGGTGATCAGCATCGGCGAACAAGTGGGAATCGGGGTAGTGGTCATTCCAATAGAAATGTCCGTATTGAATCGGCAAGTCGGGATTGTCGGTGTGACGATCACGTCCGGCCACGAAGGGCGAAACGTTGTAGAGCTCGCTGACCCAGTGATACGCCGCGGCCGCCGTGCTCAGGCCGGCCTGGGTGGCGTAGTGGAAAATGCTGCGCTGGTTCGACAGGCGCGAGACGTTGTTGTGCACGATCCCGCTGTCGATGGGCACGACGCCGGTGAGGATGCATTCGTAGAGCGGGCGGGACAGGGCGGGCAACTCACATTCCAGTTTGTAGAGGGCCGCGCGTCCTGCGCCGACGTAAGCCTGCAAATGCCCCATGGCATGCCGGGCGACTTCGTAGTTGAGGCCGTCGAGCATCACCAGGATGACGTTGTGCTTCATGGGTAGCGGGACTCCGGACAGATACCAGGAAACTCGGATTCCCCTCGGTCAATGCGGGAGCAGGCCTGTGGGAGCAAAGCTTGCTCGCGATGCTGGCGACACGGTGCAACTGTGAGACCGTGTCATCGTTTATCGCGAGCAAGCTTTGCTCCCACAGTGCTTGCTCCCACTATTTGGATCCTCTGTGGATATCCGAGCGGGAGCTAGTGCCTCACTGCATATTGATGATCACTTCTTCCTGCCATTTCTGCGGCAGAGCCTTGGAGGTCTTCTCCCACGCATCCGCATCCTTGATCGGGGTCACGCCCTTGTACTGCTCGTTCGGCAGCAGCTTGGCCTGGACCTCTTCCGGCAGTTTCAGGTGCTCGGCGCGGATCGGACGGGCGTTGCCCTTGGCCAGGTTGATCTGGCCGGCGTCGCTGAAGATGTATTCGCGGGCCAGCTTCGCGGCGTTCGGGTGCTTGGCGTATTTGTTGATGATGGTGGTGTAGCCGGAGATGACCGAGCCGTCGGACGGGATCAACACGACGTAATCATCCGGGTTGGCCATCTTGGCCTTGTAGCTCAGGCCGTTGAAGTCCCAGACCACGCCGACTTCCACTTCACCTTTTTCCATGGTGGCGATGGTCGGGTTGGCCATGGACAGGCGCCCTTGCTTGGCGATCTCGGCAAACATCAACAGCGCCGGCTGGAGGTTCTTCTCATCGCCGCCGTTGGCCAGGGCCGCGGCCAGTACGCCGTTGGCGGCCTGGGCGGCGGTGCTCACGTCACCGATGGAGACTTTGTACTTGCCGGTTTTCAGGTCAGCCCATTTGGTCGGTGCTTCGGAACCGTGCAGCAGTTTCTTGTTGATGATGAAAGCGATGGTGCCGGTGTAGGCCAATGCCCAGTTGCCATCCTTGTCCTTGGCCCAGGCTGGAACCTGTTCCCAGGTGCTTGGCTTGTAGGGCTGGACCACGCCTTGCTTGACTGCGATCGGGCCGAAAGCCGCGCCGACGTCGCCGATGTCGGCGCTGGCGTTGTCTTTCTCGGCGGCGAACTTGGCGATTTCCTGGGCCGAGCTCATGTCGGTGTCGATGTGTTTCAAGCCATAGATCTTGGCCAGGTCGTCCCAGGTGCCTTTCCAGTTTGCCCAGTCATCGGGCATGCCGACGCTGTTCACGGCGCCTTCCGCTTTCGCAGCGGCTTCCAACGTTTTCAGATCGGTGTCAGCGGCCATGGCGGCGGTGCACATGGCAATGGTCGAGCCTAACAGTGATGCCAGGAAAAGCTGTTTCATCCGAAGCTCCTATGGGCGTTTTCAACGCTGCGATTGCGGTTGTGTTGGTCTAGGTCAGCAATACCTGAGCCAATGTAGGCGAGCCCTGTGACATTTTGATGTCGGTGCCGGATGTCCCGGGAAAGGCCAGGCTCGTGGAGGTTGGCTGCGAATTAAGCGTAGACCATGGATAAACAGCTGATCTGCAAGGACTTGGCCGTTAATTTGCACGCTTGCAGGACGACCGTTCGGCGGCTCTGTCATCTGTCAGTCATATGCAGTGCCTAGGCTTGCTGGACCAAGAAGCGGATCGATGGACAAGCGATCTCGCCCCGAAACAGTGCTGGTCTAGTCCAGATAGGTAACGTTGATGCGCATCGATGCAACCAAAGCGGTGACAGCCATCGGACAGGTCCTGCAGGAGCAGCTCGACCACGGGTTGCTGGCGCCCGGCAGCAAGTTGCCGGCCGAGCGCAAGCTCAGTGAATTGTTCGGGACCACACGGATTACCGTGCGCGAGGCGTTGTTGCAGCTCGAAGCCCAGGGACAGATTTATCGGGAGGAGCGCCGCGGCTGGTTCGTCTCACCACCCCGCCTGGCCTACAACCTGATGCAGCGCAGCCATTTCCACGCCATGGTCGCGGCCCAGGGGCGTGTGCCTTCTACCCAAGTGATTTCTGCGCGTCTGCAACCGGCCTCGGCGGCGGTGTGTGCCTGGTTGCAGTTGCCGGCGCTGTCCAGTGTGATCCAGATCTGCCGCGTGCGGCGTATCGACGAGCGGCTGGTGCTGTACGTCGAGCACTACCTCAACCCGCAGTACTTTCCGGACATCCTCGGGTTCGATCTCAACCAGTCCATCACCGAGCTGTATGCCCGTCATTACGACCTGCATTACGGCCGGGTGAAGTTTGAAATCGTGCCCACCTCTCTACAGCCGGAAGCGGCTGCGGCGTTGAAGGTTTCGGTGGGCAGCCCCGGGCTTCGGATTGCACGGGTCAACTATGACCAGCACCAGCGGCTGATCGATTGTGACCTGGAGTTCTGGCGACACGATGCGATCCATGTCGGTGTGGATGTGCCGGAGCAATCTGTGCCGGAACAATCGCCGGGCGCCTGAGGCAGGCTCAGAGTGACTCGTTGAGCTTGCTCAGGATCTTGATCACCACCGTGGCGAGGATCAGCAACATGCCGATCCACATGGCAAAGACCCCGACGCCTTTGTCACGGAAGTTGAAGCCAATGGCCAGCAGGATCATGCCGGCAATGATGGGCACCAGCATGGCGTTGAACGAAGACATCGAGATCATGGCGACAGCCTTGTCGGGGAGGATAAGGTCAGTCTAGTTGGGGTTTGGCCGGGGTGTGATGATGTATGTCACGGTCTCCTCGAGTTTTGAGGCGGACATCATTGTGGCGAGGGAGCTTGCTCCCGCTCCAGTGCGCAGCACTGGCAAATGTGCATTCAGTTGCAGATTTTTGGGGCTGCTGTGCAGCCCAGCGGGAGCAAGCTCCCTCGCCACGGGGGTTAGCTGTAACTATGGCGGTTACGGCAGCTCGCGAGACGCGTAGAACGCGCTCAGCACCTTCACCAGGTGCGCCAGGTCATGGCTGCCGCACAGTTCGCGGATCGAATGCATGGCGAAGGTCGGCAGGCCGATGTCCACGGTGCGCACGCCCAGCTGGCTGGCGGTGATCGGGCCGATGGTCGAGCCGCAGCCCATGTCGCTGCGCACCACGAAGCTCTGCACCGGCACTTCTTCGGCCATGCACAGGTGGCGGAAGAACCCGGCGGTTTCGCTGTTGGTGGCGTAGCGCTGGTTGCTGTTGACCTTGATCACCGGCCCGGCGTTGAGTTTGGGGCCGTGGTTGGCGTCGTGCTTGTCGGCATAGTTGGGGTGCACGCCGTGGGCGTTGTCCGCCGAAACCAGCAGGGATTTCTGAATGGCCCGTACGAACTCTTCACCTTCCGGCAGCAGGCGACGCAAGGTCTGCTCCAGCATCGGGCCATCGGCGCCACAGGCCGAGCACGAGCCGACCTCCTCGTGATCGTTGCACACCAGTACGCAGGTTTCTTCGGTTTCGGCGTTCAGCAAGGCTTGCAGGCCGGCGTAGCACGACAGCAGGTTGTCCAGGCGCGCACCGGCAATGAAATCGCCGTGCAGGCCAATGACCGCAGCGCTTTGCGTGTCGTAGAAGCTCAACTCGTAATCGAGTACCACATCGGCGTTCAGGCCGTGCTCGCGGGCCAGTTGGTCGGTGAGCACGGCACGGAAATCAACGCGCTCGTCCCCGGCGAATTGGGCGAGGATCGGTGGCAACTCATTCTGCGGGTTGATCGCCCAGCCCTGGTTGGCTTCGCGATTGAGGTGGATGGCCAGGTTCGGAATCGTGGCGATCGGTGCCTTGAAATCGATCAACTGGCTTTCGACCTTGCCGTCGCGGCGGAAGGTCACGCGCCCGGCCAGGGACAGGTCGCGGTCGAACCATGGCGCCAGCAGTGCACCGCCGTAGACCTCCACGCCCAGTTGCCAGAACCCGTGGCGTTGCAGTTCCGGCTGGGGCTTGACCCGCAGGCAGGGGCTGTCGGTGTGAGCGCCGACCAGACGGATACCGTCGTGCAGCGGTGAATGGCGGCCCAGCTTGAAGGCGATGATAGAGGAGTCGTTGCGGGTGACGTAATAACGACCGTTGGCTTCGGTGGCCCAGGTCTCGCGCTCGTCAAGACGCTGATAACCCGCCGCTTCCAGGCGCTGGGCAAGGGTGGCAGTGGCATGGAACGGGGTGGGGGAGGCCTTGAGGAAGTCGATCAGGCCCTGGTTCAACTCTGCGCGCATAAGTAACTCCAGACAGCAATGGGCGGCAGTTTACCCCATCGCCAGCCTGCATTGCAGACCCAATCCCCCGTCGCGGATCGTTCTACGACCTCGGTATCGATCAGCCCGAGGTCATGATCCGCTTGCGCAAATGCGCCATGATCAGGGACTTGTCCTGCGCCTTGGACGGTTCTGGCAGGTGCTGCGGCCAGTGTTCCAGTTGGCCGAACAGTTGTTGCCGGCTCTGCGGGTCCAGGCGAAGAATCTCCCGCGAGGCCGAGTCCCACCAATGGTGTCGACACAGCTTGTAGTAAGGATGTTCCGGCGCCGCGCTGCCATACAGCAGGTCGCGACCGATCCTGTGCAAGGCGCCGCGCTGGTGGCGCAATTTCCATTTGATCTTCAGCCGCCGCCAGGCCGACGGAAAAGGCCGGGTACGCGGAACGTCATGGCAGCGCTCGAGCAACTGCGCGCTGAACGCCTCGCCGTGCTGGGCAAAGAAATGTGCCTGCATGGTGTGGAAGAAGCGTTTCTCGGCGAAGTAGTGATAGACGTGTTGGTTGGTTTCGTTAATGGTCTGGTTGCGCATGGCGAACGAAATCGCGATCTGTTCGATAGTGTGGATGTCGAAGCCGCCTTCGGTCCATTCATCGATCAGCCCGATGGCCTCGGCCAGCAACGAAGCATCGCGATCAGTCACCCCGCACAGCCCGCTGTTATAGAGCTTGAAACTGTTTTCCCGAGTCACGCCGTGGGCGCCCAGGCAAGCCCCCAGCCTGCGGTAATCCTCGCGCTCACACACGTAGTCCCAGTTGTATTCGAAGCTGTCCATCAGGTACTGCCCTGGCTGGATTTGCTTGAACAGCAGTTCGGGATCGGCGAGGAACAGCGTGTCGGTGTCGACGAACAGGGTTTTTTCCGCCAGCGTCAGGCCGGCCGCGATGGCGCAGGCCTTGCGCCGGTGAATGTAACCATTATTGCCTTGCCACTCGGTCAGCAATTGCGGGCGCAGCGCGAGGGTCTCGACCGGCCAGCCCTGATAATCCTCAGGCCGGTCGGTCAGGATCCTGATGCTGGGCAGGGTCGACGGATTGCCGCGGGCCAGGGCGGTCAGGATGCTGAATTTAGCCTCGTGGCGATAAGCGTCCTTGTCGCCGTAGATCAGGTACAGCAGTTGGTGACGAACTTTTTTGACGGGTGTTTCCTGAAAATCAATAACCTGCATGCCAAGCCTTTATCGGAATTAGAACGGTGCCGGGCACTCGAAGCGCAGGCGCTCGCCGCTTTGCGGATGGGTGAAGCTCAGCATGCTGGCGTGCAGGCACAGGCGTGGCCAGGCGGCGAGGGCCTGCGGGTGGGCGTAGAGCCCGTCACCCAGCAGCGGGTGACCGATGGACAGCATGTGCACGCGCAATTGGTGCGAGCGTCCGGTAATCGGCGTGAGTTCGACCCGGCACCAGTCGCCGCAACGTTCCAGCACGCGCCAGAAGGTCAGGGCGTGTTTGCCGTGCTCATGGTCCACCACATGTCGCGGTTTGGTCGGCGGGTCGTAGCGCAAGGGCAGGTCGATGGTGCCGCTGTCCAGTTCCGGTTGGCCCCAGCACAACGCCGTGTAGGCCTTTTCGGTTTCGCGATCATGAAACTGACGGGACAGTTCGCGATGAGTATCCGGGTCACGAGCCAACAGGATGATGCCGGAGGTTTCCCAGTCCAGTCGGTGCACTATTCGCGCTTCCGGATAGCCGTTTTCCTGCAGGCGGGTGATCAGGCAGTCTTTGTTGTCGTCGGCCCGGCCGGGCACGGAGAGGAGCAGGGTCGGCTTGTCGACCACCAGGACAGCGGCGTCCTGATGAATGATGCGGATGTTGGACAGGGGCATTGAAAACAGTCTCGTTACAAACGCCAACGGCGGCTCGGGCCCTGCCCTTGTGAGAGCGGGCTTGCTCGCGAAAGCGGTGTCTCAGACACATTGATATTGAATGTGCCACCGTCTTCGCGAGCAAGCCCGCTCCCACAAAAAGGGCTGTGGGGACCCGAGCCGCCGTGGCTCCAGCCGGAGCGATCAGCGATCCGGCAGGGTGATGTTGAGTTCCAGGATCGAGCAGCTGCCCTGGCTTTCCAGTGCCACATGCACGTCATCGCTGCCGATGTTGACGTACTTGCGGATCACTTCCACCAGTTCCTTCTGCAAGGCCGGCAGGTAGTCAGGGGTACTGCGTTGGCCGCGTTCGTGCGCCACGATGATCTGTAGACGCTCTTTCGCGACCGAGGCGGTACTGGGCTTTTTGTTGGCACGAAAGAAGTCAAAAAGGTTCATTACCTACCTCCAAACAGGCGCTCGAAGAAACCTTTCTTCGTTACATCGAGGAAACGATGCTCCACGGTCTTGCCCAGCAGGCGATCGACGGCATCGCTGTACGCCTGGCCGGCATCGCTCTGGTCGTCGAGAATCACCGGCACGCCGGAGTTGGAAGCCTTGAGTACCGCTTGGGATTCCGGAATGACACCCAGCAGGGTAACGGCGAGGATTTCCTTGACGTCTTCGACGCCGAGCATTTCGCCATCGCTGACCCGTTGTGGGTTGTAGCGGGTCAACAGCAAGTGTTCCTTGATCGGCTCTTCGCCCTTCTCGGCGCGCCGGGATTTGCTCGCCAGCAGGCCCAGCATGCGGTCGGAGTCACGGACCGACGAGACTTCCGGGTTGGTCACGACAATCGCTTCGTCGGCGAAGTACATGGCCAGGTGGGCACCTTTCTCGATACCGGCCGGGGAGTCGCAGACCACGAACTCGAAGTCTTCCTTGAGCTGCATCAGCACCTTTTCCACGCCTTCCTGGGTCAGCGCGTCTTTGTCGCGGGTCTGACTGGCGGCCAGCACGTAGAGGTTCTCAAGGCGCTTGTCCTTGATCAGGGCTTGTTGCAGGTTCGCCTCACCGTTGACCACGTTGACGAAGTCATAGACCACGCGACGCTCGCAACCCATGATCAGGTCGAGGTTACGCAAGCCGACGTCGAAGTCGACGATGACTGTCTTGTGGCCGCGCAGAGCGAGGCCGGTACCGATAGCGGCGCTGGTGGTGGTCTTACCCACACCACCCTTGCCGGATGTAACCACGAGAATCTTGGCCAAGGTGTTTCACCCCTAAGGAAAAAGGACTTTGTCAGCCCCTGAAAAACATCTCTGGAAAACTGCTGCAATTGGACAGGCTTGGCTGGAATCGGATGTCGGGTAGGGTCTACCTCCGGTAAACACTGCCTGATCCTTTTTCCTACGTCGTTTAAGCCGTTTTCGCTCGTTTTAGAGATGCTTGGAAAATGCGGCAGTATCCGTTAAAGCCGAATGATGTTCAACACGTCGCCCGACAGGCTGATCTGCACGCCGGCTCCCCACAACGGGTCGCGACGCAAATCCTCGGAAACCTTGTACTGCCCGGCGATGGAAACCAGCTCAGCGCTCAATTGCTGACAGAAAATCCTGGCTTTGGTATCACCCTTGACGCCGGCCAGCGCACGACCGCGCATCGGGCCGTATACATGGATGTTGCCATCGGCCAGAAGTTCCGCCCCCGGGCTGACCGAGGACACTACGACCAGATCGCCACCCTGGGCATAAATCTGCTGCCCGCCGCGCACTGGCGAGGTGATGACACGCGTTGGCTTGATGGTGGGCTCGGGTGGTTTTTCCGGGGTTTTCTTCGCTTCGACCGGGTTCAGTTCCAGGACACGCTCCCTGGCGCCGGACGGCGGCAGCACCGGAATGTCCACGGCGATGGCGGCGGCAATGTCTTCGATGCGACTGGCGCGGATCGCCAGGGTACGCAGGCCGTGCTGGCGGCAAACGCGCATCAGGCCCGGCAGGTCCACCGAGCCTTCGCCAGCCGGCAACTTGTCCAGGGCCAGTACCAGCGGGGCGTTGCTGAAGAAATTCGGGGCCTGGGCGACTTTCGCCGCCAGTTGCCGGTCAAGGCTTTCCAGGTCGTTGCGGGCCAGCTCCAGCACCGTAATGGCGAGCATGCTGCCCTTCAGCTGGAACACGGGATCTTGGTCTAGCGGTTCGGTTTGGCTCATGGTCGGCGTACAACGGCTTGTCACTAAAAGTGCCGAGACTTATAACGAGATCGTCCGCCAGCCGCAACCCGGGTCGAACAATGTAGAATGCGCGGCCCATGTCCTAATGGAAGCTGTAATGGATCGCCCGCGTTTTCGAGCTGCTTTTTTTCATCCACGTTTCTGGCTGCTGTGGTGCGGCCTGGGGCTATTGTGGTTGATCGTTCAGTTGCCTTATCCGTTGCTGCTGCGCATCGGTCGTGCGCTGGGCGCGCTGATGTACCGGGTGGCCGGCGACCGACGGCGCATCGCCCGTCGCAACCTGGAACTGTGTTTCCCGCAAAAGTCCGCCGCCGAGCGCAAGCGTCTGCTCAAGGAAAACTTTGCCTCCACCGGCATCGCCTTTTTCGAAATGGCCATGAGCTGGTGGTGGTCGCGTTCGCGCCTGGCGAAACTGGCCCATGTCGAGGGGTTGGAGCATCTCAAGCAGGCCCAGCGCGAGGGCTCGGGCGTGATCCTGATGGCGCTGCATTTCACCACGCTGGAAATCGGCGCGGCCTTGCTCGGCCAGCAGCACACCATCGATGGCATGTACCGCGAGCACAAGAACCCACTGTTCGACTACATTCAGCGCCGGGGCCGCGAGCGGCATAACCTCGATTCCCTGGCGGTGGAGCGTGACGACGTGCGCGGTATGCTCAAGCTGCTGCGGGCCGGCCGGGCGATCTGGTATGCGCCGGACCAGGATTACGGCGCCAAGCAAAGCGTGTTCGTGCCGCTGTTCGGCATCCAGGCCGCAACGGTCACCGCCACCAGCAAGTTTGCTCGCCTGGGCAAGGCGCTGGTGGTGCCCTTCGTTCAGGAGCGCCTGGCCGATGGCAGCGGTTATCGTCTGGTGATCCAGGCACCGCTGGACAATTTCCCGGGCGAGACCGAGGAAGCCGATTGCATCCGCATCAATCAATGGGTGGAGCGCTCGGTGAGTGATTGCCCCGAGCAATACCTCTGGGCCCACCGGCGCTTCAAGAGCCGTCCGCCGGGTGAGCCGAAGCTGTACGACAAGCGCGGTTGACCCGGCAGTCCGCCATTTTTTTGCAGCACCTTGAGCACGGAGCATTGCGATGACCCCAGCTGAACCGGTTACAGGTTTGATTCTTTCCGGCGGCGGGGCTCGGGCGGCATATCAAGTGGGCGTGTTGGCGGCGATTGCCGAGTTGTTGCCAGACGGTGCGGACAACCCATTCCCGGTGATCGTCGGTACCTCGGCCGGGGCGATCAACGCAGTCAGCCTGGCGAGCGGGGCGATGGACTTCAAGAGCGCCATCGAGCGACTGACGGCGTTCTGGCAAGCGGTGCGCAGCCATCAGGTGATGCGCAGCGACTGGCGCGGCGTGCTGGCCCAGTCAATGCGTTTCATCACCCACAGCCTGCTGGGCCTGGGGGCCAAGTTGCCGGTGGCGCTGATCGACAGTTCGCCGCTGCGCGAACTGCTCCAGGCCCAATTCCACGCCTCGGGCATCGAGCAGGCCATCGTCGAACGGCAATTGCGAGCGGTGGCGGTGACGGCGTTCGGTTATGAGTCCGGCCAGGCCGTCACGTTCTACCAGGGACGCGGGACCATCGATGCCTGGCTACGCCACCGGCGTATCGGTGTGCCGACGCAGTTGTCGGTGGAGCACCTGCTGGCCAGCTCGGCGATCCCTTTGTTGTTCGCGCCGGTCAGGATCGGCCCGCAATACTTCGGTGATGGCGCGGTGCGGCAATCGGCGCCCATCAGCCCGGCCTTGCACCTGGGGGCCAATCGCGTGCTGGTGATCGGTGTCAGTGGCAACCCCCGTGGTGCCGGCGGGCAGGATCCCACAGAGCGCAGCTACACCGGCCTGCAACCGACCCTGGCGCAGATCGGTGGCCATATGCTCAACAGCACGTTCATTGATAGCCTGGAAAGCGACATCGAGTTGCTCGAGCGCCTGAACGGGTTCAGTCACCTGCTGCCCGATGATGTGCCGGCCCATGCCCTCGGCGCGGCACCGGTGGAGGTGCTGGTGATTTCACCCAGCCAGCCGATCGATGAAATCGCTGCTCGCCATCGTCAGGAGCTGCCCCGCGCGTTGCGGGTATTCTTGCGCGGGCCGGGCGCGACCAAGACCAGCGGCGCGGGAGTGCTGAGTTATCTGTTGTTCGAGGCGGGGTATTGCAGCGAGCTGATCGAGCTGGGGCGTCAGGATGCGTTGGCGCAGCGTGAGGAACTGAGTCGGTTCTTGGGGTTGTCCTGAAGCGATGCAAGCAGGTCCGCCGCTATCGCGAGCAGGCTCGCTCCCACAGGGGGCTTGCGGTGGACGCTGAACTGAGCCCAACACACAAACCAGTGTGGGAGCGGGCTTGCTCGCGAAGGCGACTGAACATTCAACATCGATGTTGGCTGACAGTCCGCTTTCGCGAGCAAGCCCGCTCCCACAAAAGCTGTGCGGACGCTTTTAAATCCCAATGAAACAGATCAGAAGTGATACTTCAGCAAGAAGCTGGTATTGCTCTGGTTGGTCTTGAAGCCATCGCTGTCTTCGATCCCGTACTTGTTCTTCCAATAGTCATACTCCACGCCCACATACAACTGCTTGGCGCCGAGCTTCAACGCCTTGCCCAGGTCATACTTGATCTGCGGGTTGATGTGCAGGTTGGCGTGGTAGGTGCCTTTGGAGTTGCTGTCGTTGTCCACCACCCAGTCGATGAAACCGTCGATCAGGATGTCCGATGAACCCACCGGTACGGTGTAGGCCCAGACCGGGGTGATCTGCCAGACGTTGTCGCCGGCGCGTGGGCCTTCGGTCTGGCGGTTGTAGAAGTTCAGCTGGAAGTAGTCGAAGCCGGGGATCGCCAGGTCGAAGCCCGGGCCGATCAGGTAGGACTCGTTGTCGCCTTCGCCGAACTCATAAGTCATGGCCAGCAGCACATCCTTGATCGGGCCCAGTTCCAGCTTCTGGTCGAAGATCTTGCCGAACGACAGGCGCGGGCTGAACTCACCGTAGTAGGTGTTCGGACCGGACTGGCTGTCGTCCTGGCCGTTGTAGAAGATCCGATCGAGGAAGAAGAAATTGTCCCCGTACTTCCAGGCGTCGGCGTGTTCGAAGGTCACGGTCTGCTGGATGCGCGGGTTGACCTGGAAATCCTTGCCATACAGGTAGGTCAGGCTGTTGTTCTGCCACTGGAACAGGTCGTCGGCCATCGCTTGGCCCGCGACCAACAAGGATCCTGCGAGTATCAGGCTGGTACACGTGTGGTTCATTCGGTTGCTCCCAAAGGTAAGTGATACCGCTTTTTTTTTTCAGGTCAGCGCTCTGGTGTGGCGCTTTTTTCCACGGATAAAAACATCCGTTCGGTCAGCTTTTCGCTTGTGGCAGGTGCTGATAGCAAGAGCTGAGCCAAGGCCGTAAAAAGCTCGTCCAGCTATTTGGAAAAGTCGAAAAGGTGTTTTCCAGGGACGCCCGATATCCCCCGCGATGCCGGGATAAGTTGGCGTGTCGGTCAGGATCCGATGATTTTTCTACGGCACCCGGATGCGAACGGCCGCGCAGGATACGGGCTTGCCCTGATGGGCTCAAGTGCCCTGCAACGGCGCATTCGCGGCGAATTTGGGGCGCGGCTCAGTTGGTCCGCGCGCCTTGGTTGATCCACGCGCCGATCAGATCGCGTTCCTGCTGGGTCATCTGGGTGATGTTACCCAGCGGCATGATCTGGCTGGTCACGGCCTGGGCCTGGATGCGCGCGGCTTGCTGCTGGATCTGCTGCGGGGTATCGAACATCACCCCACCCGGCGCCGCACTGAACAACGGGCTGGTGGGCTTGGCCGAGTGGCAGACCGAACAGCGTTCCTGGATCACACTGTGGACCTTCTCGAACGAAGGGCCCTGGGCGTTGGCGGCCTGAGCGGGCGCCGATACCGGTGCGGCGGGTGCCGTCGCCGGTTTAGCGCCGCCACCCACTGCCGTTTCCGGTAGCGGTTGGTACTCGATCACGCCGGGGGCCTTGGCCACCTCCGGTGTGCTGGGCATGGGCTTGGGACCGGTGACATACGCCAGGCAGATCATCGCCAGGGCACCGACCGGCAGCGTCCAGGCAAACCGGTTGCTGTCATGGCGGGTGTTGAAGTAATGGCGCACCAACACCGCCGCCACGGCGATCCCGGCCAGGATCAGCCAGTTGTACTGGCTGCCGTAGGTGCTCGGGAAGTGGTTGCTGATCATGATGAACAGCACCGGCAAGGTGAAGTAGTTGTTGTGGCGCGAACGCAACAAGCCCTTGGCCGGCAATGCAGGATCGGGCGTGCGGTTCTCGGCGATGGCGGCTACCAGTGCGCGCTGGGCCGGCATGATGATGCGGAACACGTTGCCGACCATGATTGTGCCGATGACCGCACCCACGTGCAGGTAGGCACCGCGACCGCTGAACACTTTGCTGAACCCATAGGCCGCGGCGATCAGCAGCACGAACAGGATCAGGCCGAGCAGGGCAGGGCGCTTGCCCAGGGCCGAGTCGCAGAGAAAGGAATAGACGAACCAGCCGACGAACAACGAGCCGATGCCCAGGGCAACGCCCTCGGGGCCGCTCAAGCCGCTGCCGGGGGCCAGCAGGTAGACGGTCGGGTTCCAGTAGAACACCACGCACAGCAGCGCGATGCCCGACATCCAGGTGAAGTAGGCTTCCCACTTGAACCAGTGCAGGTTGTCCGGCATGGACGGTGGTGCGAGTTTGTATTTTTCCAGGTGGTAGATACCGCCACCGTGGATGGCCCACAGGTCGCCGGCCAGGCCGCTCCTGGGATTGACGCGATTGAGGTTGTTTTCCAGCCAGACGAAGTAGAACGACGCGCCGATCCAGGCCACGCCAGTGATCATATGAACCCAGCGCACGCTCAGGTTCAGCCATTCCAGCATATGTGCTTCCACAGTCTTTACCTCTCGCCCGTCACGCTTGTATTCGCGTGATCGGACCTTCTCTTATTGGTGGGGGGCGAGGATCAATAGCTCATCCTCTTTGAAGAAATGCTCATCGCAGTTATTGCCTGTGCCACTGCGATCAACCACCAGGAAGTCATCCCGCTTTTCGATCGTCAGCACCGGGTGGTGCCAGACGCCGCGATGGTAATTAATGCCCTGCCTGCCGTTGGTGACGAAGGCGCGGACCAAGCCTGATACAGGTGCATCGCCAAGTGGCGCGACCACGATCAGAAAGGGGTTGCCGAGCAGCGGAATGAAGGCCTGGCTGCCCAGCGGATGGCGCTCCAGCATGCGCACGGTCAGCGGCATGTCCAGCGCGTCGGCGCGGAAGATGCTGATGATCGCCTTGTCGTCCGGCGTGGCGGTTTCCACCGTCGCCAGGCGATGGAAACGCATGGTCGAACCGTTGTTGATCATGAAGTGATCGCTGCCGTCGGTTTCGATCACGTCACCGAACGGGGCGAAGGCTTCTTTGGTCAACGGTTCGATCTTGAGTGTGCGCATGCTGGTCTTCTTATCCAAAATTCTGAGTTGTTTGTTCGATTGCTATCGCGAGCAGGCTCGCTCCCACATTTGACCGCGTACTCCTGTGGGAGCGAGCCTGCTCGCGATTGGCCTCACTGCTTATTTTGAGACCTTGCCGAGCACCCGCAGGCGACTCACCCCGCCATCCGGAAACACATTCAAGCGGATGTGGGTGATCGGCCCCAGGGCTTTGATCTGCTCGGCGAAGGTGTGTTCGGCGTGCATCTCCAGTTTCTGGCTCGGCAGCAGTTCGCGCCAGAACAGCGACTGGGTTTCGATCTGGCTGTCGGTGCCGCCCTTGACGAACGCGCCCTGGATCGAGCAGCTGTCGGGGTAGTTGCCCTTGAAGTGCAGGGTGTCGACGATGACTTTCTCGACCTCGCCGGCATGACCCAGGGCGACGATCACCCAATCATTGCCCGGGGTGCGACGCCGGGCGGTTTCCCAGCCGTCGCCCATGTTCACGCCACGACCCGGGTTGAGGATGTTGCTCATGCGGCCGAAGTGCTCGTCGGAGCAGGCCAGTGCACGACCACCGTTAAGGGCCGCAGCCAGGTCGATCTGTTCGTTGTCGCCCACGGCCGACCAGTCGCGGTACGGAATGCCGTAGACCCGCAGCCGGGCCACGCCGCCATCGGGGTAGATGTTGAAGCGCAGGTGACTGAAGGCCTGGTCGTTGCTGATCTCATGGTAGTGGTGGCTGTTGCCTTGCAGCTCTACCGCCGACAGCACTTCAGTCCACTGGGTGTTTTCGTCCGGCTCGCCCTCGGTCAGGAAGCAGGCTTCCAGGGAGGCCGACGGTGGGTAGTTGCCGGTGAAGAATGAGGTGTCGATGTCCACGCCTTTGATCGACCCCGCCACGCCCAGGCGGATCACCGCGCTGTCGTAGCCTTCGAAGCGCTTGCGGCGCGACTCCCAGCCGTCCATCCATTTGCCGTTGTCATCGAACACGCCCTCCTTCCATACGGCCGGGGTCGGTTGGAACAAACGGTTGGCGTCGGCGAACCAGTCATCGGTGACCGAAATGATCTTGGTGCCGAGGCGGGCGTCAGCCAGGTTGACGAACTTCTCGAAAGGTACGGCGTAAGCTTTCATTCTTCTTGTCTGCCTTTAATGAGTGGCTGGGGATGCTTGCAGAGCCTGGGTCTCAGGGCTGCTCGCTAAAGGGTCAGTAGTCGGAACAACGCGATCTTGTTGATCTCTGCCAGCGCGCATTTGAATTCGGTGTCTACCGAGTGATGGATGCGCGTTTCGAACGCCGCGAGGATCTGATGCCGGTTGCTGCCTTTTACCGCCATGATGAAGGGAAACTTGAACTTGGCCTTATAGGCCTCGTTCAGCTCGGTGAAGCGTTGAAACTCATCGCTCGAGCATTGGTGGATACCGGCGCCAGCCTGTTCGTTCGTGCTGGCTTCGGTCAGTTGGCCCTGGACGGCGGCTTTGCCGGCCAGGTCCGGGTGAGCGTTGATCAGCGCCAGTTGGCTGGCGTGATCGGCGCTCAACAGGATGTCGCTCATGCGCTGGTGCAGGGTTTCGATCTGGTCAATGGACGAGTCCTGGCCCAGGTCGAAGGCCTTTTCGGCCACCCATGGCGAATGTTCGTAGATATCGGCGAAGGCTTTGACGAACGCTTCGCGGCTCAAGGTGGACGGCTTGAGGGTCTGGAAGGCGGTCATTTCGAAGCTCCTGGGTTTGAAGCTCCCGGATACGGATGGGTCTTTTGCCAGTGTCGGGCGATGTCGACGCGACGACTGAACCAGACCTGCTCATGGCTCTTGGCGTATTCGAGGAAACGCTTGAGGGCGGCAAGGCGCGCAGGACGGCCGATCAGGCGGCAGTGCAGGCCGATGGAGAGCATCTTCGGCGCCTCGGTACCTTCGGCATACAGTACGTCGAAGGCATCCTTGAGGTATTGGAAGAAGTCGTCGCCCTTGTTGAAACCCTGCACCTGGGTGAAGCGCATGTCGTTGGTGTCCAGGGTGTAGGGAATCACCAGGTGCGGCTTGCCGTTGGGGGTGTTCGGTTCCCAGTAGGGCAGGTCGTCGTCGTAGGTGTCGCTGTCATAGAGAAAACCGCCTTCCTCCATCACCAGCCGACGGGTGTTGGGGCCGGTGCGGCCGGTGTACCAGCCCAGCGGACGTTCGCCGCTGATCTCGGTGAGGATGCGGATCGCTTCGAGCATGTGCTCGCGTTCCTGGGCCTCATCCATGTATTGATAGTCGATCCAGCGATAGCCGTGACTGCAGATTTCGTGACCGGCGGCGACCATGGCGCGAATCACGTCCGGATGGCGCTGGGCGGCCATGGCCACGGCGAAAATGGTCAGCGGAATGTCGAACTCCTTGAACAGCTTGAGGATCCGCCAGACCCCAGCGCGGCTGCCATACTCATACAGCGATTCCATGCTCATGTTGCGCTCGCCTTGCAACGGTTGCGCCGCGACCATCTCCGAAAGGAATGCTTCGGACTCCTTGTCGCCATGCAGGATGTTGCGCTCGCCGCCTTCTTCATAGTTGAGCACGAAGGACAGGGCGATGCGGGCATTGCCCGGCCACTGGGGATGGGGAGGGTTACTGCCGTAACCGATCAGGTCGCGTGGGTAGTCAGCGCTCACTGCAGTCTTCCTTCTTGTTCGAACCATGTGGGTGGCGCTCCTGGCGATGGGGCACAGGCTGGCGTCACGACGATGGGGTGATTGTATACAACTTTATGTGCGATTTGTAAGCCCGGTTTTTTGCATTTTTCACTGCTGTCCCTGGTTTGTCTACACTGCAAGAAACCTGCCCATTTGGTCAATTAATAGGGGTAAGAATAGCGTATTCGTTGGTTCGACTTGAGATTGGGCAGGAACCAGGGTCGGAACAGGCACAGGCAAAATATCGGTTTTTTATTGTGTACAATTTTCTTTTAAAGTGTCTTAATTCGTTCATCGCCGTGGCGTTTCGTGCTCCGAAACGGTGCGGCCTGTCTTTCAACTGATTCAGGAGGCGTCGTGTCGGACTGCACTGCAGCGAGGCGCGCACAATCAATGGGACGTTTGACTACTCACGTTTTGGATGCCGCACATGGCTGCCCGGGCAGCTCGATCAAGGTCGAGTTGTACCGTGTGGAAGGTTCGCAACTGCAACTGGTCGCCAGCGCGCTGACCAACAGCGACGGCCGTTGCGACGCGCCGCTGTTGCAAGGGGATGACTACCGTTCGGGAGTCTATCAATTGCAATTCCACGCCGGCGATTACTACCGCGCCCGTGGCGTGCAACTGCCCGATCCGGCGTTCCTGGACGTGGTGGTGCTGCGCTTCGGCATTTCAGCCGAGCAGGAGCACTACCATGTGCCCTTGTTGATTTCGCCTTACGCCTATTCCACCTATCGAGGCAGTTGACCCCCAAGCAGCTGCCTTGTCCTGGAAGCGACTGCGCATGGCGCTTCTTTGGTTTTTCGCCCGCTCACACTGCGGGCTTTTTTATCTCGCCGCTCACAGCCTGGAATTGTTATCCCGGATGATGAAAACCGTGTCCGGGTAGCCGGCCCGGATCTGGCAGCCGCCTTTGAGCCAGATGATCTCGCCCCTTTCATGGGCCCTCCTGACGGCTTTCGCGGCAGTTGCTCCGACCTGCAGGTCCAGGCTGACGCTGGCCGTGTTCGGATCGGTGTGCGATGGCAGATAAATCTTCTGACCCTTGGTGCGATGCAGGCTAATGAAAAACAGATAATCATGGCCTCTTCGACTGAATACCAGGGCGGCAAAACTGTTGAAGGTACTGGGTTCGAGGACGGTATAGCCATTACGAGTCAGGACGTCGGCCATGAAACGCTTGATGTCTGTGGGCGAGTAAGACGAGGCTACGTAGTCCCATTGCTGCTGGAACTGCTGGGGATCGAAGTCCAGGCGATCCAGGGATCTCATCGACACCGTACTCGGCAGTTGGATCGAGCGGGAGTTGCCTGTGGTGGGAGGTAATGTCGGGGTAATGGGTAGCATCAACAACGGATCGGACCATTGTGGATGCAATGACGGCGTGCCCGTTTGCCAACTGCTATAAATCTGCCGGAGCGCAGTCAACCCCGCGGCGTCGGCAACCGACGAATCGTTCGCGAGTTCGAATTGCTTCCTGGCGATGTTCTCCGCCGTCCTGGCAGATAATTCAGGAAAGGCTGCCTTGACGTAATCCGTCAATGGTTTGTCGAAGGGAAGCCTGGGATCGATTTCCCAGCGATTGTCGGGCGACAGGCGCATGGCGCCTCGGGGTTGCTCGTCGGGGGTACTCTTGAGCACTATCTCCAGCGTCTCGAATTCATAGTGTGGATGGTCCGGGGCCTGGATATAGGTGATCGGATATTCCCGTGCGTCGCTGCGTGTCAGCACCTTGTAGTGGGTACCCTCTACCGTGATGAAGGCGGTCCCTGCCGGTGGATACGGCAGCAGTTCCCAGTGTTGCTTGAAGGGGGCGGTTGCGGTGTTCGCGCGCTTGGGGGCAACCTCCTGCGCAGGCTCATCGTCCGACGGCCTTCGGCGCGAAGAGGTGGGTTGGGGATCGTTGCCTTGCGCCGTGGCATCGTCCGGAACGCGTCGCCACAGGAGACTGCCTTCCACTTGTTCGAGGCGTGGTCCGGAGGCGATGAGTTCAGTGCCTAGCCGGGCCCGGTAATTCTGGTCGGCATCGCGACCCAATAGCACCGTGCCGCCTTCCGACAATTGCACATAGGTGCGTGTCCTGAACGTGCGGATGCCGGAGGTTGCGTCGGGCTCCGATAACAGGGGGACCAGTTCGGGTGAAAGATGATAATGGTCCAGCGACACTGCCGTGGTGAACTCCTGGATGGGCGTCTGCGAGGTGATTTCGGCGAACTGGATGGTGGGAGACTGGGGTTCGGTGGCTTCAGGTTGTCGTCCGGGCGACGTGACGGGCGCCTGGTCGGTTCCTTCTCCTCGGGAGGGGCTTCTGGGCACTGTTTCCAGTGACGCATCGCGACTGCTGTGGGGCGTGTCGGGGGACGAAGTTGGAAGGTTGGGGCGGGTGTTTCGTCTTGGGCTCATTGGGATTCCTGTTCCTTCAGGTTTGGAGAGTGATGAATGACTCATTCATTCATCGTGAAGCAATGCCCTGCCTTGCGTTCTACGCATCGACAGGTCACCGGCTTGAGGATGTTCCTTGAAACTGCTCAAGCCCGTGCACTACATATGTATAGGGGGGGCTTGTAAACAGGGTTGGGAGGGACCCATACAACGAAAGAAGTCTGCTTAATTGAGGGGCGGTCATCCCGAACGCCAGGCTGAGCGTCAGGGTTTGCGAGAGGAATTTCGAATTGCCCAGCGTGAGGCTTTCCGCCAGTGCCACGCACTTTTCCCGCAGCACGCGAAGTGCGCCATCGTCCGTCGGTGGGTTTTGACCAAGGCCTTCGCTCGCCAGATCCCGGTAGAAGTTGAGGTGGTGATCGCAAAGATTTGTTTTTCGAAGATCCTGGCTTTCGATGAGGCGAGTCTTATCGGTCTCCAGGGTCCATTTGCGTGTTTCAAGGCTGTAGCTCAGACCGCCGCGAGCGCCATCCTTGAGCGCGATATTCAGTACTTTCAAATCTCTGGTGGCAAGAGCGGACAGTTCGCTGGGCCATGCCGCCGAGGGATCGAGGGGGAAAGTGAAATACCGAGCGTCGAGCGCCTCTACATAAACCCGTTCGAATAAGGTATCGACCGCATACACGATGCCTTGGGCAGTGATGACCCGTATCTTGTCGACAAGGTCTTCAGCCTCATAGGTGGGGAGATGAATAATCGTTGTGCCTATCTGCAACAGGTTGGCAGAAAGATTGATCTCGACCGTCCCCAAGTGCGTGGCGTCGAGCTCCCATATCGAGGCATTCGGCAATCGGGGCTTGGCCCCGGCCAGGGCACCGGGTGTGGATAGTCGTAGCGTCATGTCCGGGCTTAGATGCACGAGGTAGGTCGCGCCTTCGCCGATCAAAACTTCAATACCGGTTTGTTCCGAGGGGGAGGTGAGCTGCGCGCAGGTGGCTCGATTGCGCATGTAATAAGGGCTCTTGTCCGAGGGGGCAAGATGCATATATTTCTTTCTGGTCGCCGTGAGGGGCAATGACACGTCGGTTTTCCAGCCCACCGACGATTGGCTAATGAATGTCTCGTCCAGTAGAAGGCCATAGTCGGGTGTCGGTTGGACGAGGCGGTAGGACACACCGTCATTCATGATGAGCGTAACGAGGTGGTTCGAACCCAGGGCGGAAAATGCACGTCGCTTGGTGCGGGTATTCTGTGCGGTGTAACGCTCATCGGAGCTGGCCAGGTTCTTCAGGGCAACTTGATGCGCGCCGAAGTATAAGGTCAGGCCGCATTCCCCATACTTTACGGTGTTCCAATCATCATCGTCGTGGGTGACTTGGACATTGTAATGGGCTTCGATCCGCGTCAGTTCGGCGCTGGCATAATCCAGGTGCACCGTGGTGGTGAAGTCGCTGCGTTGTATTACCTGAAGCGTCGTCGACGCGGTAAGGCGTGACAGGTAATAACTGGTGTCCTTGTCATGTGCGACCCGGTGCGTTTTCTGGTTGTTCAAGATAACCGGGCTGCGCGGTGTTCCTTGCTGGGTGATGACCGCTTCGATGTCGAGGGGCAGGCTCTGTTCGATCGTATCGGGCAGGTCGGGCACCAAGTGATAGCCATCCTTTGTCACGAAGGTCAGTTTGTTGTTTCGAATGTGCCGTTTGTTGTCGACGGGTCGGTAGGCCTTCTTGATGATCACTTCCCGCAGTTGCCAGTCATCTGCGTCAAAGCCCGAGGTCACGACGAGGTTGTCCCCTTCGATCTTCCAGCCTTCGATCAGGTCGGCCCTCCAGTCCAGGGCAATCACGCTATTGCCGATGCCGTCCTCGCTGATCGATACGCTGCCCGGTTTATGGGCGATGGCATAGACATCATTGCCCGGCCCACCGTCTGCGTCGCGGTTGTCGGCACCTAGAAGGAAAATCTGGTCATCGCCTGCCCCGGCCTCGATTGAATCATTGCCGCGGGATTTAATGATGTTCGAGCCGGCGGTGCCCCTGATGACGTTGGTCCTGCCCTCCTGTATCTCTACATGCTCGATGCTTTCCAGGACTGCATGGGGATAGTGCACCTTCGCTTGCTCTTGAATGATGATGGACAGGTGCCCGGCTTCCAGATCGACGTGGTAGCCGAGTTGTTCCTGGGGACCTTTGGTTCGGCCGGATAAAATAATCGTGTCATTGCCTTTTCCGCCCACTAACCGATTGGGTGGCAAGGGCGGGTTTGTGCGGAGCGTCTGCGGCGAACCTTCGAAAATGAAAACATCATCTTTCTCACCTCCAGTCAGTTTTTTAACGCCTGCGCCGTAATGGAAGACGTTCGGTTTTTTTTCAACGCCCGAGATGGTGTCGTTTCCTCCACCGATATGCCAATGGATACCCTTGTGTTCCGCCGAGGTGCCAAGGACTGCACCGGGCGTATCGACAGTGACACCGTCGCGCGCGTCAATAGTGTCGTCGCTGTCTTTGATCGTGGGACGGACTCGAGTCGCTTGGTATCGTTCACCGGTCCACCAATTCCAGGTGTTGTACGTCACCGCTTCCAGTTCGACATTGAACTTGCCGTTTACGATGGCTTCGGTGCTGTCTCTTAATGTGCCTTGCAGTAATTTCAAGGCAGTGGCCCGAAGTTGCCGGGTATGTTCAGCGGTGGTCTTGGCGGTGGTGTAGCGCTGCTGAATATCGTCATCAGGGCTGATCATCCAGAAGGCGAACCACCCTGTACGCAGGCGCTCATGGACGGTGAGTTCTATGTAGTCGTCGATCTCGTCGACTTCACGAATCGCGCCCCAGATCTGCGAACCCACCGCCAGGATGAGTCCTGCGGCAAGGCCCACCGGACCGGCTGAAGTAAACCCTGCCAGCGCCGCTACGCCGATGGTCACGGTCATGGCCGCGCTGGTCATACTCAATGCCGCGTTGACGTAATGGTCCGTGGCGTCACGGCCATTGGCGGCGGCCTTGAGCGAATCAACGGCGGCGATGATATCGAAGGGAAGCGTCAGCACGCTGGCGATCAAGCCACTTGCGCGCCCTAGCCTCAAGGCGAATGAGGTCTTGGCGAAACTCCCGAGGGCGCTCTGGCCGGCCGTGAGCATCTGCATGGCTTGCCTGGTTATCGCGGCCTCGAGGCCAATTGAAGCCAGCTCGGCCGTTACGCTGGCCCCGTTGAAGACGGACTGATAGGCGTCCTTGTTCCGGATGGCGTCTTGCAAACCGCGTAAGCCGCTGTAGATGCCGAAGGCCTGGAGTCCGAGGCCCGTTGGGATGAGGAGATTACTCTTGGTTTTATTCACCCAACTCAAGGTTCGTTGTGTGAGCACAGAGGTATTCAGTTTTTGAGCGGCGTTTAAAAGCCTTTCAAGCGAGCCACGATAATCGCCGGGTTCAGCCGGTATATCTGGAATCTCCCGCAACAAAGGGCGCGCGGTGGGTGGGCGCTGGCTGGCGATTTCGAACAGTAGCGTTGGCAGCCGATAGTCGTTCGCGTCAACGGTGCGGTTTATACAGGCTTGGATATCAACCGGGTTGAACTGCAAGGTGTCCACGAAAACGCGATGGGGGCTGCGGAAAAAAGTATTGTCGCCATTCAGAGGCTGTCCATCGGTGATTGCACCCAAGGCGTCCAAGGCTGAACGGGTCACTGTCACGGAACCGATGTGTAGCGGGCCATAAAGTTTATCTACAACTTCGAGTTGGGCCTGTCTTTGTCTGTGTTGCGGGTCGATCGGCGTTTCATCGCCGGCCCGGAAGTCGAGCGTCTCGACGTCATGTTCATTGGCCTGCAAGCCTAGATCGGTAATAACTACGCCAGTGTCGTGAGAAACGGAGTCGAGGTGAAACACCTTGGCCATTGTGAACTTCCTTGTTCAACGATAATGAATGGCCTTCTATGTAAAGTATTTTTCTGAGAGGTGTATATCAATTGGTTGTTGCGACGTTTTGCGAGGGCCTTGAACCTTAAGAGATGAAGTGATTAAAAAAATAACGCGCCTCAATGGGTCGACAGTAAGGAGGCTGCGCCAGCACCGCCAAATAATCCTGCACTGATGCGGTTGAACCAACTCTGGCCTTTGCCCGTACGCAAATACCGCGCCGCACCGTGGGCGCCGAGGCCGTAGGCCAGCTTGCAGAGCAGGTCGAGTACAGTCCAGGTGGCGATCATGATCAACAGTTGTGGCAGGAACGCTTGCTCGGCGCTCAAGAACTGCGGCAGGAAAGCGGCGAAGAACAGGATGTCCTTCGGGTTGCTGGCGCCCAGCACGAATGCCCGGCCGAACAAGGCGCGAAAACGTGGAACGGCGGCGGCCTGGGGCACTTCAGCGCCTTGGGCAGGTTGGCGCGATTGCTGCCAGCTCTGCCAGGCCAGGTAGAACAGGTACAGCGCACCGACGATCTTCAGGGCGCTGAACAACTGCTCCGACGCCAGCAACAACGCACCGAGCCCCAGCGCCGAGGCACTCAGCAGGCAAATCGAGGCGATCACTCCGCCGAGGAACGCCGGGTACGAGCGGCGCAGGCCGTAGTTCAGGCTGTTGCCGATCATCAACAGCGACAACGGGCCGGGGATAAGGATCACCACCAAGGCGGCGCCGCTGAACAACAGCCAGGTTTCCAGATTCATTGCTTTGCTCCTGATGGACAAAAGCCTCACCCAATGGGTGAGGCGGGGGTTACGGTATCGCTTACAAGAAGATGAACTTGGCGATGAAGATCGCGCAGAGCACCCACAGGCTGACGGAGATTTCCTTGCGTTTGCCAGTGCCGGCCTTGAGCACCACATAGGTGATGAAACCCAGGGCAATGCCGTCGGCGACCGAGAACGTCAGGGGCATCATGATGGCCGTGACGATGGCCGGGATGCTGTCGGTCGCCTCGTCCCATTCGATGTGGGCCATGCCGCCCATCATCAGCATGGCGACGTAGATCAAGGCCCCGGCGGTGGCGTAGGCCGGGATCATCCCGGCCAGCGGCGCGAAGAACATCGCGGCAATAAATAGCACACCAACCGTCACGGCGGTAAGCCCTGTGCGGCCACCGGCGGCCACACCGGCGGCGCTTTCCACGTAGCTGGTCACTGGCGGCACGCCAACCATGGCACCGAAAACGCTGGAGGCGCTGTCGGCTTTCAAGGCACGGGAGAGATTCTCGATCCTGCCATCGGCTTTCACCAGGCCCGCGCGCTGGGCGACGCCCATCAGCGTGCCGGCGGTGTCGAACATGTGCACGAACAGGAAGGCCAGCACCACGCTGATCATGCTGACGTTGAACACGCCAGCGACGTCCATCGCCATCCAGGTCGGTGCCAGGCTCGGCGGTGTGGACATGATACCGTTGTACTGCACCAGCCCCAGGCCCCAACCGGCCAGGGTCACGGCGATGATGCTGATGAGGATCGCGCCGAACACCCGGTGATAACTGAGCACGGCGATCATCAGGAAGCACACGGCGGCGAGCAGCGGACCGGGTTCGCGCAACGAGCCGAGCTTGATCAGCGTGGCGGGGCTGTCGACGATGATCCCGGCGGTTTTCAGGCCGATCAGCCCGAGGAACAACCCGACCCCTGCGCCCATGGCGAACCGCAGGCTCACCGGAATGCTGTTGAGCAGCCACTCCCGCACCCGGGACAAGGTCAGGATCATGAACAGCACACCGGAAATAAACACTGCACCCAATGCGGTTTCCCAGTTGTAGCCCATGGTGCCGACCACGGTGTAGGTGAAGAAGGCGTTCAGGCCCATGCCCGGCGCCAGGCCCACCGGCCAGTTGGCGTACAGGCCCATCAACAGGCAACCCAGGGCGGCGGCGATGCAAGTGGCGACGAATGCCGCGCCGTGATCGATGCCGGCGTCGGCCATGATGTTGGGGTTGACGAAGATGATGTAGGCCATGGTGATGAAGGTCGTCAGGCCGGCAATCAGCTCGGTCTTCACCGTGGTGCCGTGCAAGCTGAGTTTGAAGAGGCGTTCCAGCCAGCCACTGCGTAGTGGCGGCGAAAGGTCCAGCGTCTGGGCTTCGGGTTTGCGGCTTTCCACAGCGAGTACTCCTCAAGAGTCTTATTGTTATTTCCAGCACCGCACACACCCTGGGGTGGCTGCGATGCGCTGAGGCAGGTAAGGCTGGCGAAGTATGTTGACCTTTTGGTCAGGAACTCGCACGAAGCGAATTATGCTTTTGTATACAAATAAAGCAAATAATGTTTTCTGTGTTGTCGACGAAATGTCTGGCGATAGGGATATATCGCCCATGCGGACGCTATCGCGAGCAAGCTTTGCTCCCACAGAGGGATGCGGTGCCCAATGAGTTCGATTGTGGGAGCAAGGCTTGCCCGCGATAGCAATAGCCCTGGCGCCACAAATCTTGCGGAAAACTCAGTCAATAGGCACAGGACTCTTCCCCAGAGCCAGGTTCACCGCCAACCACCCATCCACCGCCGCCTCCCCAGCCTCGGCAAACACCCGCTCCAGCAATTTCACCTGCTCACGCCGCAACGCCTGCTCGAAGCGCTCGCCTTCGGCCGTCAGTTCCAACAGGCGCTTACGCTTGTCAGTCTCGGACGCGACGCTGTTCACCAGGTGCATTTCCATCAACTGCCGCAACGGCATGTTCAGCGCCTGTTTGCTCACTCCGAGCAGGGCCAGCAACTCCTTTACGCTCAACGAGGGATAGCGGGCGATGAAAAAAACGATGCGCTGGTGGACCCGACTCAACCCACGACGCTCGAGCATTTCATCGGCCTTGGCGGTGAACGCCTGGTAACCGAAGAAAAACGCTTCCATGGCCATTTGTTGGGAAGTCGGGTTTTTAAGGTCAATCATGTTGACGTATCCAGAGAGGTCGGAGTAATTTCGGTCAACAAGTTTGACTCATTTTTCCAGTGACCCGCTACAGGTGATCCCATGGCTTTTTCCGAACGTGTCTCGCGCCTCAAAAGTTCTTTGATTCGAGAAATCCTTGCGGCGGCGCAGCGCCCGGAAGTGATGTCGTTCGCCGGCGGCCTGCCGGCCGAGGCCATGCTGCCGAAAGTGGAGTGGGCGGCCATGCCATTGTCCATGGGCCAGTACGGCATGAGTGAAGGTGAACCGGCCCTGCGCGAAGCCTTGGCGGCTCAGGCACGTTCCTTGGGCCTGGCCTGCGAGGCGAGCCAGGTGCTGGTGGTCAGCGGTTCCCAGCAAACCCTCGACCTGGCGGCCAAGCTGCACATCGACGTGGGTACCGAAGTGATGCTCGAAGCGCCGACTTATCTGGCGGCGTTGCAGATTTTCCAGCTGTTCGGCGCCGACTGCATCACCGTGCCTCTGGAAGCCGACGGCCCAGACCTGAAGCAATTGCGGGCTCGCCTGGAGCGGCATCGGCCGGCGTTCATTTACCTGATTCCGACCTTCCAGAACCCCTCGGCGGTGCGCTACAGCGAGGCCAAGCGCGACGCGGTGGCGGCCTTGCTGGATGAGTTTGGCGTGACCCTGATCGAGGACGAACCCTACCGCGAACTGACCTTCGACGGCGGCAGCGCCACGCCGATTGCCAGTCGCTTGAAGAAGGCCAGTTGGATCTACACCGGCACGGTGTCGAAAACCCTGTTGCCGGGGCTGCGGGTAGGTTATTTGATCGCCAGTGCGGATCTGTTCCCGCACCTGTTGCGGCTCAAGCAGTCGGCGGACCTGCACACCAATCGCATCGGTCAATGGCAGGCGCTGCAGTGGATCGGCACCGAGCAGTACCGTCTTCATTTGAGTGAGCTGCGGGATTTCTACCGCGACCGTCGCGACCGCTTCCAGGCTGCGCTGCAAAAGCATTTTTCCGACATCGCGGATTGGAACGTGCCCCAGGGCGGATTGTTTTTCTGGCTGACTCTCAAACAACCGCTGGACACCCGCACCTTGCTCGCCGCCGCGCTGGCGGCCGATGTTGCGTTCATGCCGGGGGAGCCGTTCTTTCCGGAGCCGGACAAGCATCCGGGGCACTTGCGCTTGAATTTCAGCCACATTGATCCGGCGCGGTTGGATGAAGGGCTCAAGCGGTTGGCGGGGGTAGTGCGGGGGGCTTTGGCGGTGAAAGCAGCTTGAGTCATGCGGTGACTGGGCGGGCCCCATCGCGAGCAGGCTCGCTCCCACAGGGCTCTCCAGTTACCTACAGTTTCATTGTGGGAGCGAGCCTGCTCGCGATAGGGGTCCGCAAACACACCACAATTATCAGACCGCAGAAAACCGCTTATCCAGATAATCAATGATCACCTTGGACTCATACATCCAGGAGGTCTGGCCATTCTCTTCGATACGTAGGCATGGCACCTTGATCCTGCCGCCTTGTTCCAGCAGTGTCTGACGATCCTGCTCGTTGTTTTTCGCATCGCGCAGGGCCACCGGCACGTTGAGGCGGCGCAGGGTGCGGCGGGTCTTCACGCAGAACGGGCAGGCGTGGAATTGATAGAGCGTCAGGCTGCGGGCGGCCTGGTCGACCTGCGCCTGGGCCTCGGCCGGGCGCTGTTTCTTGCCGGGGCGGGTGATGAAGTCGATGAAGATGATGAGCTGGCCCAGGCCAACTCGAAGCGCTTTGACAATCACGGTATTAAGCCTCGCGGCAGGGAAGAAGAGGGCGCGCAGCTTACCTGATTTTTCCCGGGCGAAAAAAAACCGGCGATGCATGCCGGTTTTTTAAACGCCACGGATTACTTGATGAGGCTGAGGAATTCGCTGCGGGTCGCGGCGTTTTCCCGGAACTCGCCGAGCATCACCGAGGTGATCATCGAGGAATTCTGCTTTTCCACACCGCGCATCATCATGCACATGTGCTTGGCCTCGATCACCACCGCCACGCCCAGGGCGCCGGTCACTTGCTGGACCGCGTCGGCGATCTGGCGGCTGAGGTTTTCCTGGATCTGCAGGCGACGGGCATACATATCGACGATGCGCGCGACTTTCGACAGCCCCAGCACCTTGCCGCTCGGGATATAGGCCACATGGGCCTTGCCGATGAAAGGCAACAGATGATGCTCGCACAGCGAGTACAACTCGATGTCCTTGACCAGCACCATCTCGCTGTTGTCGGAGCTGAACAAGGCACCGTTGGTGACTTCTTCCAGGGTCTGTTCATAACCGCGGCAGAGGTACTGCATGGCCTTGGCAGCACGCTTGGGCGTGTCGAGCAGGCCCTCGCGGGAAACGTCCTCGCCCAGTTGGCCGAGAATCGCGGTGTAATTCTGTTCCAGAGACATGAAACTACCTGTGGGATTTTACGCAAAGGGCAAGGGTACGGTGGCGGACACGGCGCTGCAAGCTCGGCAATCGCGGGCTACTCGTCGCGACCTTCCATCATGGTGCGCTTGAGCATCACGTACACCGCCCCGGCACCGCCGTGTTTCGCCTGGCAGGAGGTGAAGCCCAGCACTTGCGGGTGCTGGCGCAACCAGGTATTGACGTGGCTCTTGATCATGGGCCGCTTGCCGTCCAGGCGCACGGCTTTGCCGTGGGTGACGCGCACGCAGCGGATTTCGAATCTGGTGGCTTCGGCCAGGAATGCCCAGAGGGTTTCCCGGGCTTTTTCGACGCTCATGCCGTGCAGGTCGAGGCTGCCTTCGAAGGGGATCTGGCCGACCTTCAGCTTGCGCATCTGGCTTTCCTGGACGCCGTCGCGCGCCCACATCAACTCGTCTTCCGGGCCGACGTCGATCACGAACTGATCGGACAAACCGTCCACGGTCGTGGCGTCGGTGCGTACGGTGGCGGCCTGGCGCAGCTTGGCGATCTGTGCGCGATCAGCCTTGGGCTTGCCGGTCTCGGCACGGTCGTGCTTGATCGGTTTTACGCCCTGGATCGCACTTTTGAACAGGGAAAAGTCGTCGTCTTGCATGTCAGCCTCCGCGAAGGCCGGCCAGTTTACCCAACTCTGGCGGGATCAGGCGCGACAAAACGTCGGATGGTGGGTCAGTCGTGCTTTTTCATCAGGTGCGGAGCCATGGCCAGCTCCAGGGATTGGCGGGCGCGACGGCGGCAACGGCGCCAGAGCCAGACGCCCAACAGCAATACGACAAGACCGACAGCCAGGATGATCGCCGAACCCAGCGGGGTGGCATTCAACTCGCCCAGTGCGGGGGGACGGCCCAGCAGGCTGGCCGCACCGGCCATGGCCAGTAATACACCGAGTGTTGCCAGGAGCGCAGCGATCGCCGCGCCGAAACGAAACCGCCAGTTGCTCGGGCCTTTGGGCCGCAAGCGACGTGCGTCAAAACCATCGGATAACTTCATTCCGACCTTCCTCAATGGGTATCGGCCCTTCGACCGGAAGATATTCGGGTTGTTCCTGAAGGTAGGGCAATTGCGGCAAATGAGAGGCTTTTGCGGATGAGCGGCAGGGCGGGCCGCTCATCAAGGCGCATCAGATGAAGTCGCGGGTCAGGGCCAGGGTGGCGAAGTTGTCGGCCATGATCGCCATTTCGGTCTGTTGTACGTGCTCGGCGCTGAGGACTCCGCCCTTGTATGGCAGGTCGCGGGTGGCGCAGGCGTCTTCCACCAGGGTGCAGCGAAAGCCCAGGTTCTTGGCGGCGCGCACAGTGGTGCTGACGCTGGAATGGCTCATGAACCCGCACACGATCAGGTCCAGGGGGCCGAAGTCTTCCAGGCGCTTTTTCAGTTCGGTGCCGTGGAAGGCGCTGGGCAGCAACTTTTCGACCACGGTTTCGTCACCCTGGGGTTCGAGGCCGGGAATGAACTCCCCGCGTTCGCCTTGTGGATCGAACAGCCCGCCATGGGTGCCCAGGTGGCGCACATGCACGATCGGTCGACCGGCTGCACGGGCCGCACCGAGCAATTGCTTGATGTTCGCGACGGCTGCATCCATGCCGCTCAGGGCCAGGGGACCTGCGAGGTATTCTTTCTGGGCATCGATGATGATCAGGGTCGCTTGACTCAGATTGGCCGCCGCATAACCACGGCCGCTGAGTTGAAACATCGTTTTTGGAACGGACATTCTGGGGCTCCTTCGAGTGGGGCTTTTGCGACATTGTCCTCTGGCTGAGCGGTTCTGTGAATCGCTTCCATCGCAAGGGCCGCCGTTGCTGGCCTACAGCCTTGTCAAGATGCCCGTCTTGTTCAATAGGTGAATCAAAAAACGGATAATTCCTACGATTGCTTCGGGTATTTTCGTTCGTCATCGGCGCGTGTTTGGGCAGCACCGCGTTTGGCTGATAGACTCGCCCGTCGATTTTTCTGGAGTTTGCCGCCGTGATCACTTCCCGTCTCCGTACCCTGCGCGACCATATCCGTTGGGCCGTCAGTCGTTTCCATGGGGAGGATCTGTTTTTCGGTCATGGCACCGATAACGCGTGGGACGAAGCCCGGCAACTGGTGTTGGGCGCATTGCACCTGCCATGGGAAATTGCCGACAGCTACCTGGACTGCCGCCTTGAAGACGAAGAGCTGGTCCATGTGCAGCGTCTGTTGCGCCGACGCATTGCCGAGCGCATCCCGGCGGCCTACCTGCTGGGTGAGGCCTGGTTCTGCGGGATGTCTTTTATCGTCGACGAACGGGTGCTGATTCCGCGCTCGCCTATCGGCGAACTGATCGAAAAGCGTTTCGAGCCTTGGTTGGGCCAGGAGCCTGCACGGATTCTCGACCTGTGCACCGGTTCCGGTTGCATCGGCATTGCCTGTGCCTATGAGTTCCCGGAGGCCGAAGTGGTGCTGGCCGACCTGTCGTTCGAAGCGCTGGAAGTGGCCAACCAGAACATCGAGCGGCATGGTGTCGACGAGCGCGTGTTCACCGTCCAGGGCGATGGTTTCGAGGGATTGCCGGGGCAACGTTTCGACCTGATCGTGTCGAACCCGCCCTACGTCGACGCGGAAGATTTCGCCGACATGCCGCCGGAGTACCAGCATGAGCCGGAGCTGGGCCTGGCCTGTGGCGATGACGGCTTGAACCTGGTTCGCCGGATGCTGGCCGAGGCGGCCGATCATCTGACCGAGAAGGGGCTGTTGATCGTCGAGGTGGGCAACAGCCAGGTGCACGTCGAGGCGTTGTACCCGGAAGTCGATTTCGCCTGGCTCGACTTCGAGCGCGGTGGTCATGGTGTGTTCATGCTCAGCGCCGAGCAGTGCCGCCAGCATCAGGCGGTGTTTGCTTCGCGAGTGTGATCCGATTGATTTCGGGGAGCCAACCTGTGGGAGCGAGCCTGCTCGCGATGACGGTGTGTCAGTCACTTAAGTGCCGCTGACACGACGCTATCGCGAGCAGGCTCGCTCCCACAGAGCTCACTTGCAGTGTGCAGTCTTAGTGCCGCGTCGCAATCCAGATCAGCAACCCCGCCTGGAACATGGCGAAAGCCACCAGGCAGGTGATGGTGAAGCGCAGGCCGGTGTCTTCACGCTTGAACTTGTTGACCTTTTCTTCTTGCTGCTTGAGTTTGACTTCTTGTTCCGCCAGGTTCTGCTCGGCTTGTTGCAGCATCTGCGCGGCTTCAAGGATTTCCACGAACTGCAGCTTCTCGGTGTTCCAGTCCCCCAGCAGATCGCCAACGTGGGTTGGCTTGACGCTGCCCTTGAGGTGCTGGGCGTCGGCGTAGGCCACTTCGAAGCCTTGGGCCTTGAGAAAACGGTCGCGGCGCAGGCGAGTGTCTTCGTTCAGGGCGTCCTTGTTATCCAGGTCGGTACCGTCTACCTGGTAGGCCGACCAGCGTTTCTTGGCCCAGGTAATGCCCTGGGCCGCGAGGAAGCGGCCGATGCCACGGTTAAACGGCTCGACTTGCAGATTGTCCGGGGAAAAAAACAAACGTTTTTCGACGTGGTCGGCCCAGACGTCCAGGTGATTCTGTTCCTTGCGCACGCGCTGGTTCGGCAGCTGGATGCTCATGCGCAGCAGGCTGCGCTCCTTGCTGTGGCGCTCGACATAGCTGAACTCGACAAACCGCAGCGGCCGCACACCGGTGGCGCGGTCGGTCTTGAGCGGGGCCAGGCGGAGCATCTTGTGATGCTCGGTGTGCACGTCGGCCCACGGCAACTCCACCGCAGACGAGGCGGGGGCTTCGGCGGCGGTGTCGGGGGAAGTTTGAGTTTCAGTCATAACGGCAAAGTCCTGTCCAGGCCGGCTGGTCGGTAGCCATTGCGCTATCCGACACAGTGCTATCGGCCGTTTTTTAAAGGACTGGAGGGCTAGTTGCCACTAAAACCGCTCAACGGGCGGCTAACGCGTCAATAAAACGCAGAATCCGTGCACCGAGCTCGGCCGCCAGGGGCAGGTTCGGGTCCTTGTAGGAAGCCAGTTGCCGCTTCACGTCGTTGGGCACGATGCGCATCACGTGGTTCATGCCCTCGATCAGCGCCAGTTCGGCGTCGGGCTTGGCGGCTTTCAACTGTTTGGCGTCATCGATGCTGACCTGGATGTCATTGCTGCCCTGGATGATCAAGGCCGGCATCTTCAGCGCCGCGAAGGCACGGGCCGGGTCCTGGCGGAACAGCGAGATCAGGTACGGCTGCACACTGGGGCGGAAAATGACCTGCAGTTGCGCCGGCACGTTGTCGTCGACTCGACCGGCCTTGAGGCTGTCGAGTAGTTCGTTGCTGCGCAGCATCAGGGGCGGTGGCAGGCGGTTGCTCAGTTGTTGACGCAGCACCTGGTCGATTGGCCGGGCGCTGCCGGACAGCGAAATCACCGCCGCTGCGTTGGCCTGGGGCGCGGCAAGGCTGGCGATCAACGCGCCTTCACTGTGGCCCAGCAAAATCACCGGGCCCAGGCGCGGATCGGCGGCGAGCTTGTGGCTCCAGGCTACGGCGTCGGCCACATAGGCCTCGACGCTCAGGTTGCGCTCGTCCGGTGTCGCCGCGAGGCTGGCGGCCACACCGCGTTTGTCGTAGCGCACACTGGCAATGTTATGCCTGGCCAGGACCCAGGCCAGGCGCTTGAGGCTGTCGTTGCGCCCGCCCTCGGGGTTGTTGCCGTCGCGATCCGTAGGGCCGGACCCGGAAATGATCAGCACGACCGGCACTGGCGTGTCGGACTTTGGCAGCAACAACGAGCCGAAAAGTTCACCACTGCCCGTGTCGAGGCTGATCGGGCGTTGCAGCACCGTGGCCTGGGTCAGGCCGCAAAACAGGCCGGTTAACAAGGTAAGGCTTAAGGCAAGCAGCTTTAACATCATCACGCCATTAGTTGCGAAGGTGCCGGTTGGACTGGCGGCCGCCGATAAGGTTCGAGGATGAACTACGCGGGGAGCCTGCGTATACTGGCGCCCACTACGAATCCAAGGTTGAGTCTCTCAGCGTTTTTCATGGAGCACCCTGCATGTCCGGCAATACCTACGGCAAGCTGTTCACTGTCACCACCGCGGGCGAAAGCCATGGCCCGGCGTTGGTCGCCATTGTCGACGGCTGCCCGCCGGGCCTGGAGATTTCCCTGGACGACCTGCAACGCGACCTGGACCGGCGCAAGCCCGGCACCAGCCGCCATACCACCCAGCGCCAGGAAGCCGATGAAGTCGAAATCCTGTCTGGTGTGTTCGAAGGGCGCACCACCGGCTGCGCCATCGGCCTGTTGATCCGCAACACCGACCAGAAGTCCAAGGACTACTCGGCCATCAAGGACCTGTTCCGCCCGGCCCACGCCGACTACACCTACCACCACAAATACGGTGAGCGCGACTACCGTGGCGGCGGTCGCAGCTCGGCCCGGGAAACCGCCATGCGCGTGGCGGCCGGGGCGATTGCCAAGAAGTACCTGGCCAGCCAGGGCATCGTCATTCGTGGCTACATGAGCCAGTTGGGGCCCATCGAAATCCCGTTCAAGACCTGGGACTCGGTAGAACAGAACGCCTTTTTCTGCCCTGATCCAGACAAGGTCCCGGAGCTCGAGGCCTACATGGACCAGTTGCGCCGGGACCAGGACTCGGTCGGCGCGAAGATTACTGTGGTCGCCGAAGGCGTGATGCCTGGCCTCGGCGAGCCGATCTTCGACCGTCTCGACGCCGAACTGGCCCATGCGCTGATGAGCATCAACGCGGTGAAGGGCGTGGAGATCGGCGCCGGTTTCGCCTGTGTCGCCCAGCGCGGCACCGAGCACCGTGACGAACTGACTCCGCAAGGTTTCCTGAGCAACAATGCCGGCGGCATCCTCGGTGGCATTTCCTCGGGCCAGCCAATCGTTGCTCACCTGGCCCTGAAGCCGACCTCCAGCATCACCACGCCGGGCCGCTCCATCGATATTCATGGCAACCCGGTGGACGTCATCACCAAGGGCCGTCACGACCCGTGCGTCGGCATCCGTGCCACGCCCATCGCCGAGGCGATGATGGCGATCGTGCTGATGGATCACCTGCTGCGTCATCGCGGCCAGAACGCCGATGTGCGGGTCGGCACCCCGGTGCTGGGTCAGCTTTGATGGCTGGCCTGCCGACCGCCGTGGCCTGACGACCATGGCGGCACTGCCGTACTGGCGGCTCTCCAGTTTTTATCTGTTCTATTTCGCCCTGCTCGGTTCGACGGCGCCATTCCTGGCGCTGTATTTCGATCACCTGGGGTTCAACGCAGCGCGCATCGGCGAGTTGGTGGCGATCCCGATGCTGATGCGTTGCGTGGCGCCGAACATCTGGGGCTGGCTGGGGGATTACACCGGCCGACGCCTGGCGATCGTGCGCTTTGGTGCGATCTGTACGCTGTTGACCTTCTCGCTGATCTTCATCGATAAAAGCTACGCCTGGCTGGCGATGGTCATGGCGCTGCATGCATTCTTCTGGCACGCGGTGTTGCCGCAGTTCGAAGTCATTACCCTGGCCCATTTGAGCGGCCAGGCGTCGCGCTACAGCCAGATCCGCCTGTGGGGCTCCATCGGTTTCATCATCACCGTGGTCCTGCTTGGTCGCCTGTTCGAATGGCTGAGCCTGGACATCTACCCGGTGGCGCTGGTGTTGATCATGGCCGGCATCATCCTCGCCAGCTTCTGGGTGCCCAACGCCCAGCCATTGCAGGGGGCGCGAGTCGCGGGGGAAGGCTTCCTGCGGCAACTGCGCAACCCTGGCGTACTGGCGTTCTACATCTGTGTGGGCCTGATGCAGGTGAGCCACGGGCCGTATTACACCTTTCTGACGTTGCACCTCGAACGCCTGGGCTACAGTCGCGGCTTGATCGGCATGCTGTGGGCGGTCGGTGTGGTGGCGGAAGTTCTGGTCTTCCTGCTGATGAGTCGGATCCTGGCGCGATTTTCCGTGCGCAGGGTATTGCTGGCGAGTTTCCTGCTGGCGGCGTTGCGCTGGCTGTTGTTGGGCTCGCTGGCCGAATTCCTCTGGGTGTTGTTATTCGCGCAAGTGCTGCACGCGGCGACCTTCGGCAGCTTTCACGCCGCCGCCATCCATTTCGTGCAACGCAGCTTTGGCCCTCGCCAGCAAGGCCAGGGGCAGGCGCTGTACGCGGCGCTGGCGGGCACGGGCGGGGCCTTGGGCGCGTTGTACTCCGGCTACAGTTGGAACGCCCTGGGCGCCAGTTGGACCTTCAGCCTCGCCAGCCTCGCCGCCTTCGCCGCAGCCGTTATCATTGCGACACGTATGCAAGAGGATCGGCCATGAGCCTTCGAACCGTTAATTTGCTGGAGCCATTGTCATGAGCAGCCTCGCCGTCTATCACGTTTCGAGCCCCGATATCCCGAACAAGGTGTTGACCCACTTCGAAGACATCACTGCGACACTGATCGAACAAGGCATTCACTTTGCCCGTTGGGAAGCGGCGGCGAAAATCCAGCCTGGTGCCCGCGAGGAAGACCTCATTGCGGCTTACCAGATTCAGATCGATGGGTTGATGACTGAGCGGGGGTACGTAGCGGTCGATGTAGTCAGTGTCAGCAGCGATCATCCGGAATCGGACGGGGGGCTTGATGAGTACCGCCATAGCCAGGACGAAGTACGGTTTTTCGTCACCGGTCGTGGTTTGTTTAACCTGCACATCGGCGATTATGTCTACGCGGTTTTGTGTGAGAGGAACGACCTGATAACGGTGCCTGCTGGTACGCGGCATTGGTTTGACGGAGGGGAGCGGCCGCATTTCGTTACGATCCGTTTGTCTGGTGATCCGCAGGGGGTGGTTGCTGAGCTCACCGGGGATGATATTGCTCGCCGGTTTCCTCGATTGGAGGATTGATCCGCGTTTGGCCCCAAAAGAAACCCCCCAAAAAAACGGCGCTTCCTATTTCTGAGAGAAGCGCCGTTTTTCTATGTGAACAGCAAAGCGGATTTTCCAGCAGACTCAAGCGCTGTGGTAAGTCGGCAGCGCAAACCGATGCTGGCTCTGCAACAGTGTGATCTGTGGCAACTCGCTGGCCTGTTCAGCCAGGTCACGACGAATCGCGCTGATCGCCCAGGACAACTGATCCCCGGCATGCAATTGAGCATAGGAAATCGTGCGTTTGAACAGCTTGCCGTCGCTATTACGCAAGGTCAGCAGAATGCCGCCATCCGGGCGGGGCTGAGTGGTCACTTCGTAGTTGGAAAACAGGGATGCAAACTTTTCTTGAATCATGTTCATAGTTGACTGCTCCATGGTATGGCAAACCGTGGAGGGATGGTTGCACTGTCTATGCCAGCATTTTATTCTCTAAAAAACCATTTAAAAACAATAAGTTACGTTTTTGTTGGATTTTCGCTTTCGTGCAACTTGCATGAATAGCCATCGTGCATCCTGCATTTTGCGTGGTCGGGCAAGGATTTTTGGAACCAAATCGTTTTCCGGCGCTCACGCTTCGCCTGTCTCGGCCAGCGGATACAAAACATTGCAAAAACCGCGTGTACAGCGTCGCAATCGCGGGCGTACTTTCGAGCCAAAATCACCGCCAGCCCATAACAAGAACCGAGACCCACGAGGTCGAACGGGGAAGATCACCATGAGTCGTACACCCAGCGACGCTATTACCTGGGGCATGATGCTGCGCAAGCTGCCAGTCATCGCCAAAGCCGTCCCCCGGATCGTCAAAGGCATGAAGCAGGCCAACGTCCAGGACCCGACCCAGCCTTGTGGCCTGGGCTGGTGTTTCGAACAGGCCACCCAACGCAATCCCCACGGCCCGGCGCTGCTGTGCGGCGATACAGTGTTGAGTTATGCACAGGTCAACGCGCAGGCCAATCGCATCGCTCATTACCTGTTGGCCCAGGGCATCGGCAAGGGCGACTGCGTGGCGATATTCATCGAGAACCGGCCACAGCTGTTGATCAGCGTGCTGGCGATGGCGAAGGTGGGCGCGGTCAGTGCCATGCTCAATACCTCGCAAACCGGCGATGCGCTGGTGCACAGCCTGGCCTTGGTCAATCCGGTCGCGATAGTGGTCGGGGATGAACGGGTTGCGGCTTTCAACGATGTGCGAGAGCGAACGGCGTTATCGAGCGCCAGGACCTGGTGGGTCGCGGATCAGGACAGTGCCGACGTCCCGTCCGGTTTTATCGACCTGATGGCTGGCTGCGAGGGTTACCCAGGTGATAACCCCGCGTGCAGCCGGCAGGTTTTCTGTAACGACCCGTGCTTTTATCTCTACACCTCGGGCACCACCGGGCTGCCCAAGGCCGGGGTGTTTCGCCATGGCCGCTGGATGCGCACGGCCACCAGCTTCGGTCTGATCGCCCTGGACATGCAACCCGCCGATGTCGTGTATTGCACCTTGCCGCTGTATCACGCCACGGGCCTGTGCGTGTGCTGGGGCGCGGCGATCTGTGGTGCATCGGGATTTGCGATCCGGCGCAAGTTCAGCGCAAGCCAGTTCTGGAGCGACGTACGTCGTTACCGGGCGACCACGCTGGGTTATGTCGGTGAGTTGTGCCGCTACCTGATCGATCAGCCTGTCGCTGCCGATGACCGCCATCACGGTGTGAAGAAAATGATCGGCAACGGCCTGCGGCCCGGGGCCTGGTCGACCTTCAAGACACGTTTCGGCATCGACCACATCTGCGAGCTGTATGCGGCCAGCGACGGCAATATCGGCTTTACCAACATCCTGAATTTCGACAACACCGTCGGTTTTTCCCTGATGGGCTGGGAACTGGTGCAGTACGACCATGACAGTGGCCTGCCGTTGCGCAATCTGCAGGGGCGTATGCAAAAAGTGCCCAGGGGCCAACCGGGCCTGCTGCTGGCGCGGATCGACGAAAAGGCGCCGCTGGACGGCTACACCGAGCAGGCCTTGACCGAAAAAACCATCTGCCGGGATGTCTTTGCGCCGGGCGACCGTTATTTCAACACAGGCGACCTGTTGCGTAACATTGGCTTCGGGCATGGGCAGTTCGTTGATCGCCTCGGTGATACCTATCGTTGGAAGGGCGAAAACGTCTCCACCACGGAAGTCGAAAATGTGTTGCTGCAACATCCCCAGGTAGCCGAGGCGGTGGCCTACGGCGTGGAGATCAACGGCACCAATGGCCGTGCCGGCATGGCGGCGATCACTCCGTCCGAATCCCTGGCGACCCTGGATTTCAGCGAGCTGTTGCAGTTCTTGCAATGCAAGTTGCCCGCCTATGCCGTGCCGCTGTTCCTGCGCATCAAGGTGAAAATGGACACCACCGGCACCTTCAAGTACCAGAAGACCCGCCTCAAGGCCGAAGCGTTCGACCCATGCGTCACCGGGGATGAACCGGTCTATGCCTGGCTGCCGGGCACCGATACTTATGTGCGGGTGGATCGGCAACTGGCGACCCGGATCCAGGACGGACAACTGCGTTATTGATTCTGGCTATGGCGGGCACAGTGAAAAAAGGGATGACAGCGCCCGGGTCCCTCGGGAAACTAGCCGTTTTGCGAAGACCCGAGTGGAGTTTCCCATGTCCGATACAAGCCGCCAGATGACCCCGGAAGAGGCTGCGGAGTTTGCCGAACAGGTGTTCAACGTCGCACGCCAGGGCGATGCAGCCATGATGGCCGCGCTGCTGAGCAAGGGCCTGCCGCCCAACCTGCGTAACCACAAGGGTGACACCCTTTTGATGCTGGCCGCTTACCACGGGCATGTGGAAACGGTGAAGGTGCTGCTGGAGCACAAGGCCGATCCGGAAATCCGCAACGACAACGGCCAGAGCCCGATTGCCGGTGCGGCGTTCAAGGGCGACCTGGCAGTGGTTTCGGCGCTGGTGGACGGCGGCGCGCAGGTGGAAGGCGCCTCCTTCGATGGCCGTACCGCACTGATGATGGCGGCGATGTTCAACCGGGTGGAAATCGTCGACTACCTGATCGGCAAAGGCGCTGATCCGAAAGCCAAGGACGCCAACGGCGTCTCGGCCCTGGATGCGGCCAGGACCATGGGGGCGGTGGACTCCACGGCGCAGTTGGAAAAGTTGTTGGGCTGACAGGCTAAACACCGATCCCGACGGCTTTTGTGGCGAGGGAGCTTGCTCCCGCTGGGCTGCGCAGCAGCCCCAAACCCAGCCACCGCAACCTGTCAGGTTTACCCTGTTCAGCGGATTTACGACTGCTTCGCAGCCGAGCGGGAGCAAGCTCCCTCGCCCCGGGTTCCTGACTCGACCGATGTGATGCGCTATCCTGCCCACCCTCAAAACACCTTCGCCACAGGATTCACCCCATGAAAGCCGCCCTCATCGAACTCATCGGCAAAATCAGCTCCGGCTGCCTTGGCGAGGCTGACATCGAGCGAATCGCCGACGAAGCGGCCCAGGCCTACGCCGATCCGACAGCTTTCCTGGCGGCCAACCCCGATATCAACTACGACGACACCTTCCCTATCTCGTTGGGTGAGTGGGTGGTAGTGGGCAGCCTGCCGGACACCGTGCTGTTCCAGGCCGACACTTACGTGGACCTGTTCGAACAGATCGTCGCCTCGTTCGGCCCCGGCGTGGCGTTCAATCTCAAGCCAAAGCAACTGGCGAAAACCGAAGCCTTGACCGCGCTCAACCGTATCCAGATCCAGATGAGCAGCCTGAACAAGGAAAACGGCGGCTACGTGCTGATGAACTTCAGCCAGTTGCTCGACGATGAATTGCAAATGGTGCTGGTCTACGGCAACGACGTGCCGCGGGTACTGCAACTGTGTGCCGAAGTCGGCATCGCCGCCGCGCCGTCCCTGGAAGCCCTCAAGATCGCGGTCCACGTCTGAAGCAATAAAACGGAACCCTTGCCTGGGGCCCGCTATCCTAAGGGTGCCTATCACCATTTGGGAGCGACACCATGGGTTCCACCTTCAACGGCCTGGTCGGCCTGATTATCCTGGCGCTCGATATCTGGGCGATCATCAATGTACTCAAGAGCGGCGCGGAAACCGGGATGAAAATCCTCTGGGTGCTGCTGATCCTGCTGTTGCCAGTGCTGGGCCTGATCATCTGGGCGATTGCCGGGCCGCGTGGCAACGTGCGGATTTGACCGCTCCACAACAATGCCCGGTCGCTTCGAACGACCGGGCATTTTTTATGCGTGGGTATTCAGGCCGTTGCCAGGGAAGGTTTCTGCGAGGCGCTCAAGAAACGTAGCAAGGCCAACAGCGGGAAGGCGCTGCCGACGATCACCACCCACAACCAGCCGCCGTGTTCGTACACCGCACTGGCAATCGATGAGCCGAAGGCGCCACCGACGAAGATACTGGTCATGTACAGCGCATTCAGGCGGCTGCGGCTCTTGGCATCGAGTGCGTAGATGGTGCGCTGGCCCAGGACCATGTTCATCTGCACACAAAAATCCAGGACCACCCCGGTCACCGCCAGGCCAATCACGCTGTAGAGCGGATGGATGAATGCTGGCAGGAAGCTCAGGCTAGCGAACAGCATCGCCAGTAGCGAGGCAATGCGGGTATGGCCGGCATCCGCCAGGCGACCGGCGATGGGCGCGGCGATGGCGCCTATGGCACCGACCAGGGCGAACAGGGCGATTTCAGTCTGGGACAGGCCATGGACGCGTGACAGTTCCAGCGGCACGGCGGTCCAGAATAGGCTGAACGTGGCGAACATGCAGGCTTGGTAGAAAGCCCGTTGCCGCAACAACGGTTGTTGGCGTAGCAGGGTGCCGAGCGAGCCCAGCAGTTGGCCATAAGTGGCGCTATGGTCGGGTTGGCGCTTGGGCACGGTCAGTGCCAGGACGATGCTGATCGCGGCCATCAACGCGGCGGCGATGATGAACATGGTCCGCCAGCCGAAGTGATCGGCCACGACGCTGGAGATCGGCCGCGCCAACAGGATCCCCAGCAGCAGGCCGCCCATGATCCCACCGACGACCCGGCCCCGGGATTCTTCCGGCGCCAGGTGCGCGGCCAACGGAATCAGGACTTGCACCGACACTGAACTGAACCCCACCAGCAGGGAGACCAGCAAGAATACATTCGGCTGGTCAGTGAACGCCGCCCCCAACAGGCTGGCAATCGCCACCAGCGTGGTGAGGATCATCAGCCGGCGGTTCTCCAGCAAGTCCCCCAGCGGCACCAGGAAAAACAGGCCCAAGGCATAACCGATCTGGGTCAACGAGACGATCAGGCTGGCCATGGTGCTGCTCAGGCCGACATCCGGCGCGATCAGTTCGATGATCGGTTGGGCGTAGTAGATGTTGGCGACGATGGCTCCGCAGCAGAAGGCGAACAGCAGGACCATGCCTCGGGTCAGGGTGGCGGGGTGGGCACTCATGGCAATCTCGTCAGAACAGGAAAGATGGCGTGAGGCTAAAGAGTTGTGCCGCTCTGGAACAGCGCTTTGTGGCTGATATCAGACATGCCTGTGGTTGATGATGGTTGCTGTGATGAGTGCTTTATGTGGCGAGGGAGCTTGCTCCCGCTTGAGTGCGAAGCGCTCATCGTTTTTCAGGGCGGCTTCGCCACCCAGCGGGAGCAAGCTCCCTCGCCACAAAAGCTCTCTGGCAACCCTATGCGATCAGTGCCTCACTGCCCGCTGTAGATCTGGTCGAAAATCCCACCGTCATTGAAGTGAGTCTTCTGCACCGTGCGCCAGTCGCCGAAGGTTTTTTCCACGGACAGGAAGTCCACTTTCGGGAAACGGTCGGTGTACTTGGCCAGTACCGCCGGGTCCCGTGGACGCAGGTAGTTGGCGGCGGCGATTTCCTGGCCTTCGGGCGACCACAGGTACTTGAGGTAGGCCTCGGCGGCCTCGCGAGAACCTTTCTTCTCGACCACTTTATCGACCACGCTCACCGGTGGCTCGGCTTCGGCAGAAACGCTCGGATAGATGACTTCGAACTGATCGCGGCCAAATTCGCGGGCGATCATCTCGGCTTCGTTTTCAAAGGTCACCAGCACATCGCCGATCTGGTTGGTCATGAAGGTGGTGGTGGCGGCGCGACCGCCGGTGTCGAGCACCGGCGCCTGCTTGAACAGCTTACCGACGAAGGCCTTGGCCTTGTTCTCGTCACCGCCATTCTTGAGCACGTAGCCCCAGGCCGACAGGTAGGTGTAGCGACCGTTGCCGGAGGTTTTCGGGTTGGGCACGATCACCTGCACACCGTCCTTGAGCAGGTCAGGCCAATCTTTCAGCGCTTTCGGGTTGCCTTTGCGCACGATGAATACGGTGGCCGAAGTGAACGGGGCACTGTTGTTCGGCAAGCGGGTGACCCAGTTTTCGGGCACCAGTTTGCCGTTGTCCGCCAGGGCGTTGATGTCGGTGGCCATGTTCATGGTGATGACGTCCGCCGGCAGCCCGTCGATCACCGAGCGCGCCTGCTTGCTGGAACCGCCGAATGACATCTGCACGGTGATGTTTTCGTTGTGCTCGGCTTGCCAATGTTTCTGGAAGGCGGTGTTGTAGTCCTTGTAGAAATCACGCATCACGTCGTAGGAAACGTTGAGCAGGGTCGGGGCGGCGTGAGCCAGGTTGCCAAAGGCCAGGCCAGCGGCGAGAAGGGAGGCGCCAAAGAAGTTCTTCACTGCGAATTCCTTTTTATTTGAAAGGGGTTCCGGGCAATTAGCCAGCACACTAGCGGCAAGCTAATAGGCCATCAAGCATTAAAAAGTGCTTTGCTTATTCCAATTTCTTAAACAACGCATTGCCACAGCGGGAGCAGAAAGCGGCACCGTGTTCGTGGTTGTTTTTGCTGCACACCGGGCAATCGTGCTTGAGCTGGTCACCGCGCATGGCCGTGGCCAGCTCTGCCGTGAAAATACCCGTAGGCACGGCGATGATCGAGTAACCGGTGATCATCACCAGGGATGACACCACCTGGCCCAGTGGCGTCTTGGGCACGATATCGCCGAAGCCCACCGTGGTCAGTGTCACGATAGCCCAATAGATGCCCTTGGGAATGCTGGTGAAACCGTGCTCAGGGCCTTCGATCACATACATCAGCGTGCCGAAGACGGTCACCAGGGTCGAGACGCTGACCAGGAATACAATGATTTTCTGTTTGCTGCCCCGCAGCGCCGCCATCAGGTAGTTGGCTTGCTTGAGGTAAGGACTGAGCTTGAGCACGCGGAAAATCCGCAGCATGCGGATGATCCGAATGATCAGCAGGTATTGGGCATCGCTGTAGTACAGCGCCAGGATCCCCGGCACGATCGCCAGCAGATCCACCAGGCCGTAGAAACTGAAGGCATAGCGCAACGGCTTGGGCGAGCAGTACAGGCGCAGGCCATATTCGACGATGAAGATGAAGGTGAAGCCCCACTCGATACCGGCCAGCAGGGCCGCATAGTTTTTGTGCACGCTGTCGATGCTGTCGAGCATCACGATCACCAGGCTGGCGAGGATGATCAACAGCAGGGTGCTGTCGAAGCGTCGGCCGGCCACGGTGTCGGTCTGGAAGATGATCACGTAGAGGCGTTCACGCCAGTTGTCGCTGCTTTGCATAATCTTCGCCTGAATCGGAATCAGCGAAGCCTAGGGCGATTGCCCCGCAGAGCGCAAGGCGCGCTGTCGAGGCTGGCCTGGCGCCACGCTCGGCCGGTGGCCTGGATCAACCAGCAGGCGAGGATGAACGGTGCGGTCAGGGGCGGCAGACCGAGGGCGATAAAGCCTGGCGTGAGCAAAACCGCCAGGAGGATGCCCATCAGCGGCAGCCATGGGCGGCGTTGTTGGCTGAGGGCCAGCGCCACCAACGCCGGGTTGTAACCGCCCAGGCCGGAAAGGGCGGTTGGGTTCTCATGCTGTAACAATGCGCAGGCAAGGCCGGCGGCGGAACCGAACAATGCCCAACCGGCGGCGCGACGGTCGGCCAGTAGCAGGCCCACAACAATCAGCGCACCGGCGGCAGGGTGGCCGAGAAACATGACTTGGCCCAGCCCGCTCAAATGAGCGGCCAGCAGGTTGGGTATCGTCATTTCAATCGAGGTGCCGGGGGACGGCGGCAGGGTGAAGCCCATCAGCAGCCAAGCCAACCCTACAAAGGGCGCGGTGTAGGCGGGCAGGCACTGAGGGCCTCGGGTGCGCTTGAGCCATTGCTGGGTCAGCATTGTGCCGAGACCGCCTGCGGCAATGATCAGCGGTGGTAACAGCACGGACCAGGGCAATACAAGACTCAGCAACAAGCCCAGCAGGATGCCGTTGTAGCTGAACAGGCCGGCTTGCCGGTCAGCCTTGGCGTAACCGCGTCGCTGGGCCGTGAGCAACCCGGCCACCCCACCCAGCAACGCGCCACCGACCAGGGCGGGTGCAGTGAGCAGAATCGCCAGCAGGCACAGCAGGCCGCACAGCGGATGGCGCTGGAGGAAGATCTGGCTGAAACCGTTGAGCAGGGCGGTGGCCCAGTCGGGGCAGTGGGTATGGGGCATGGCGGATATGTCTGATGGACCGAGTTGCCCTCATCGCGAGCAGGCTCGCTCCCACGCACGGGATTTGCGGCGATCACAAAACCTCCTGTGGGAGCGAGCCTGCTCGCGATGTGGCCAGTACAGGCGCTAGAGCAACGTCTCAATGCGCAACGAATTGGTCGACCCCGGCTGCCCGAACGGAACGCCTGCGGTGATCAGCAAGGTATCGCCACGCTGGGCCATGCCCTGGGCCTGGGCAATTTCCAGAGCGGTGGAACACACCTCATCGACCTGCCGCAGCCGATCATTGACCACCGAGTGCACGCCCCAGGCCACGGTCAGGCGGCGGGCGGCCAGCAGGTTCGGCGTGAGGTTGAGGATCGGCACCGTCGGCCGTTCCCGCGCCGCTCGCAAACTGGAGCTGCCCGATTCGCTGTAGTTCACCAGCACCGCCACCGGCAGGATGCTGCTGATGCGCCGGATCGCGCAGCTGATGGCATCCGACACCGTGGCTTCGGCTTTTGGCCGGCTGACGTCCAGTTGAGACTGGTAGTCGGGACCGCTTTCCACCTGGCGGATGATCTTGCTCATCATCTGCACGGCTTCGAGTGGGTAATCGCCTGAAGCGGTTTCCGCCGATAGCATCACCGCATCGGCCCCTTCGGCCACGGCGTTGGCTACGTCGGTGACTTCCGCACGGGTCGGTGCCGGGGAGAAACGCATCGATTCGAGCATCTGGGTCGCCACCACTACCGGTTTGCCGAGGGCGCGACAGGTGCCGATGATGTTCTTCTGGATCTGCGGCACGCTCTCGGCCGGCACCTCGACGCCCAAGTCTCCGCGAGCCACCATGATTGCGTCGCTCAATTCGGCGATTTCCCGCAGTTGGGTCACCGCCGATGGCTTCTCGATCTTCGCCATCAGGAACGCCTTGTCGCCGATCAGCGCCCGGGCTTCGCGGATGTCCTCGGGGCGCTGCACGAACGACAGCGCTACCCAGTCCACGCCCAGTTCCAGACCGAAATTCAAGTCACGCCGGTCCTTGGCCGTCAGCGGGCTCAGGTCGAGCACGGCCTGGGGCACGTTCACACCTTTGCGGTCGGACAACTCACCGCCATTGAGCACTTCGGTATCGATGGCGTCGGCGTGCCTGGCAGTCACGCGCAGGCGCAACTTACCGTCGTCCAGCAGCAGGTCCATGCCGGGCTCCAGGGCCGCGATGATTTCCGGGTGAGGCAGGTTGACCCGGTGTTGATCACCGGGCGTCGGGTCCAGGTCCAGGCGCAGGGCCTGGCCGCGTTGCAGCAGGACCTTGCCGTCGGCGAATCGGCCAACCCGCAGCTTCGGGCCTTGCAGGTCCATGAGGATACCCAGCGGGTAATTGAGCTGCTGCTCGACGTCACGAATCCACTGGTAGCGCTGGGCGTGGTCGGTATGCTCGCCGTGGCTGAAGTTCAGACGGAAGATGTTCACGCCAGCCTGTACCAGCTCGCGGATGTCATCGATGCCACGGGTGGCGGGGCCGAGGGTCGCGAGGATCTTGACCTTTTTATCAGGCGTCATGGTTGGGCTCCTCGAGGATCAGGATGGCGCGAAAGTCGTTGACGTTGGTGCGGGTCGGCTCGGTGACGATCAACCCATCCAGGGCGGCGAAGTAGCCGTAGCCATTGTTGTTATCCAACTCGTCGCTGGCGCTCAGGCCCAGTTCGGCGGCGCGGCGATAGCTGTCCGGGGTCATGAGGGCGCCGGCGTTGTCTTCGGAACCGTCGATGCCGTCCGTGTCTCCGGCCAGCGCGTAGATGCCAGGGTGGCCCTTGAGGCTGTCGGTCAGGCTCAGCAGGAATTCGGCGTTGCGTCCGCCACGGCCATTGCCGCGCACGGTGACGGTGGTTTCGCCACCGGAAAGGATCACGCACGGCGCCGCCAGTGGCTGGCCATGCAAGGCGATCTGCCGGGCGATGCCAGCGTGGACTTTCGCCACTTCCCGGGATTCACCTTCCAGGTCGCCGAGGATCAATGGGCTGAAACCAGCCTGGCGCGCCTTTACCGCCGCCGCTCCCAGCGATTGCTGGGGACGGGCGATCAATTGGAAGTGGCTGCGGGCCAGGCTTGGGTCGCCGGGCTTGACGGTTTCCGATTCGGGGCTTTGCAACCAGTGGCGCACCGAGGCCGGCACATCGATGTGGTAGCGCTTGAGGATCGCCAGGGCTTCGGCCGATGTGCTCGGATCGGCCACGGTGGGGCCGGAGGCGATGACCGTGGCGAGGTCCCCTGGTACGTCGGAGATTGCGTAGGTGTAGACCGTCGCCGGCCAGCAAGCCTTGCCCAGGCGTCCGCCCTTGATCGCCGAGAGATGCTTGCGCACGCAATTCATCTCGCCGATGGTCGCACCGGACTTGAGCAAGGCTTTATTGATCGATTGTTTGTCGGCCAGGGTGATGCCTTCGGCGGGCAAGGCGAGCAGGGCAGAACCGCCGCCAGACAGCAGGAAGATGACGCGATCGTTTTCGCTGAGGTTGCTCACCATGTCCAGTACCCGCTGGGCCACGGCCAGGCCAGCGGCATCAGGCACCGGGTGGGCGGCCTCCACGACTTCGATTTTCTGGCAGGGCGCGCCATGGCCGTAGCGGGTTACCACCAGGCCAGAGACTTCGCCCTGCCAGCAGCGCTCGACCACTTGGGCCATGGCGGCGGCCGCCTTGCCGGCGCCGATGACGATCACCCGACCGCTGCGATCGGTTGGCAGATAGCGTTCAAGGACGTGCTGCGGATGGGCCGCGTCGATGGCTGTGGCAAACAGCTCGCGCAGCAATTGTTGCGGATCGACCGACATGGCGGGCTCCCGATTCTTATTATTGGCTGAGTGACGCATGACCTGTGGGAGCGAGCCTGCTCGCGATGAGGATCTGACATCCAACATCGATGTCGACTGAAAGTCCGCTATCGCGAGCAGGCTCGCTCCCACAGGGTTATGGGGTATGTCAGTTATCGCGAATGGAGAAACTGGCCATATGTTCCAGCCCCTTGATCAACGCCGAGTGATCCCAGTTGCTGCCACCGATGGCCGCGCAGGTGCTGAACACTTGCTGGGCATTGGCGGTGTTGGGCAGGTTGATGTTCAGTTCCCTGGCGCCTTGCAGGGCCAGGTTCAGGTCCTTCTGGTGCAGGCTGATGCGGAAGCCCGGGTCGAAGGTACCCTTGATCATGCGCTCGCCATGCACTTCGAGGATCTTCGACGAAGCGAAGCCGCCCATCAGGGCTTCACGGACCTTGGCGGGGTCGGCGCCGTTTTTCGCGGCGAACAACAGGGCTTCGGCCACGGCCTGGATGTTCAGGGCGACGATGATCTGATTCGCCACTTTGGCGGTCTGGCCGTCGCCGTTACCGCCCACCAGGGTGATGTTCTTGCCCATGGCCTGGAACAGCGGCAGGGCGCGCTCGAAAGCGGCGCTGTCGCCACCGACCATGATGCTCAGGGTCGCAGCCTTGGCCCCGACTTCACCGCCGGACACCGGGGCGTCGAGGTACTGGGCGCCTTTTTCATTGATCTTCGCCGCGAATGCCTTGGTGGCGGTGGGGGAGATCGAACTCATGTCGATCACGATCTTGCCCGCTCCCACGCCAGCCGCCACGCCATCGGCGCGGAACAGCACGTCATCGACCTGCGGGGTGTCCGGGACCATGACGATGATGAACTCGGCTTCCTGGGCCACTTCCTTCGGGTTGGCCAACGCCACCGCGCCGCCGGCCAGCAGATCGGCCGGGGCCGCGTCGTGGTGCTGGGACAGGAACAGGCTGTGCCCGGCCTTTTGCAGGTTCAAGGCCATGGGGTGGCCCATGATGCCGGTGCCGATGAATCCGATTTTAGCCATGGGGAAATCCTCTTGTTTTTGTATTGCTTCAAGCAAATGGGAGACAGTTTTTTTGTGGGAGCGAGCCTGCTCGCGATGGCGGTTCTACATTCAACAAAGATGCTGGCTGGACTACCGCTATCGCGAGCAGGCTCGCTCTCACAAGGTTTTCAACCAGCCCAATCCCGCTTCGGTGCTGGTCAGCGGCTTGTATTCGCAGCCGACCCAACCCTGGTAGCCGATGCGGTCCAGGTGTTCGAACAGGAAGCGGTAGTTGATTTCCCCCGTACCCGGCTCGTTGCGGCCCGGGTTGTCCGCCAGTTGCACATGGTTGATCTCGCCCAGGTGCGCCGACAGGGTCCGGGCCAGGTCACCTTCCATAATCTGCATGTGGTAGATGTCGTATTGCAGGAACAGGTTGGCGCTGCCCACTTGCTCGCGAATCGCCAGGGCCTGGGCGGTGTTGTTCAGATAGAAGCCGGGAATGTCGCGGGTGTTGATGGCTTCCATTACCAGCTTGATGCCTTTGGCTTGCAGCTTCTCGGCGGCGTACTTCAAGTTGGCGACGAAGGTTTTCTCCACCAGGGTTTCAGAGCAGTTCTGCGGACGAATTCCCGACAAGCAGTTGACTTGGGTGTTGCCCAGCACCTGGGCGTAGGCAATCGCCAGGTCGACACCGGCGCGGAATTCCTCGACCCGGTCCGGCAGGCAGGCGATGCCGCGCTCGCCCTTGGCCCAGTCGCCGGCTGGCAGGTTGAACAGTACTTGGGCCAGGCCGTTGGCATCGAGCAAGGCCTTGAGTTCGGCCGAGCTGTAGTCGTAAGGGAACAGGTATTCGACGCCCGTGAAACCGGCCTTGGCGGCGGCTTCGAAACGGGCGAGGAAATCCTGCTCGGTGAACAGCATGGACAGGTTGGCGGCGAAACGCGGCATGGTAGGTCTCCGGCAAATATTTGTAGGTCCCTGTGGGAGCGGGCTTGCTCGCGAAAGCGGTGTGTCAGCCGACATCTTTGTTGGATCTGAAACCGTCTTCGCGAGCAAGCCCGCTCCCACACTGGTATGTCAATCGAGCAACGAAATGGCTGTCGGTGCATCGTTGCCCACTAGCGCCAAGTCTTCAAACTCATTGACAGCGTTGATCTCGGTGCCCATGGAAATATTGGTGACCCGCTCCAGGATGATCTCGACGATCACCGGCACCTTGAACTCCTCGATCATCGCCTGGGCCTGGCGCAGGGCCGGTTGGATACCGGCCGGTTCGAACACCCGCAGCGCCTTGCACCCCAGGCCTTCGGCCACGGCGATGTGGTCCACGCCATAGCCGTTGAGTTCCGGGGCGTTGAGGTTGTCGAAGGACAGTTGCACACAGTAGTCCATGTCGAACCCGCGTTGGGCCTGGCGAATCAGGCCCAGGTAGGAGTTATTTACCACGACGTGGATGTAAGGCAGCTTGAACTGCGCTCCCACCGCCAGCTCTTCGATCATGAACTGGAAATCATAGTCACCCGACAGCGCGACGACCTTGCGACTGGGGTCGGCCTTGACCACCCCCAGCGCGGCCGGAATGGTCCAGCCCAACGGGCCGGCCTGGCCGCAGTTGATCCAGTGCCGTGGCTTATAGACATGGAGGAATTGCGCCCCGGCGATCTGTGACAGGCCGATGGTGCTGACGTAGCAGGTGTCCTTGCCGAACACCTGGTTCATTTCTTCATACACACGCTGTGGCTTGACCGGCACGTTGTCGAAGTGGGTCTTGCGCTGCAGGCTGGCCTTGCGTTGCTGGCAGTCTTGCAGCCAGGCGCTGCGGTTTTTCAGTTTGCCGGCGGCTTGCCACTCGCGGGCCACTTCGATGAACACCGTCAGGGCCGAGGCGGCGTCGGAAACGATGCCCAGGTCGGGCGTGAATACGCGGCCGATCTGGGTCGGCTCGATGTCCACGTGAATGAACGTGCGGCCTTCGGTGTAGACGTCCACCGAACCGGTATGACGGTTGGCCCAGCGGTTGCCGACGCCCAGCACCAGGTCCGATTTGAGCAAGGTGGCGTTGCCGTAGCGGTGGGAGGTTTGCAGGCCGACCATGCCGACCATCTGCGGATGATCGTCGGGAATGGTGCCCCAGCCCATCAAGGTAGGGATGACGGGGATGCCGGTCAGCTCGGCGAACTCCACCAGCAGCTCGCTGGCATCGGCATTGATGATGCCGCCGCCGGCCACCAGCAATGGCCGCTCAGCCTGATTGAGCATCGCCAGGGCTTTCTCGATCTGCACGCGGTTGGCCGCGGGTTTGGCCAGGGGCAGCGGTTGGTAGGCGTCGATGTCGAATTCGATCTCGGCCATCTGCACATCGAACGGCAGGTCGATCAGCACCGGGCCCGGCCGGCCGGAACGCATTTCATAGAAGGCTTTCTGAAACGCGTACGGCACTTGGCCCGGCTCCAGCACGGTGGTCGCCCACTTGGTCACCGGCTTGACGATGCTGGTGATATCCACGGCCTGGAAGTCTTCCTTGTGCATGCGGGCGCGGGGTGCTTGCCCGGTGATGCACAGGATCGGGATCGAATCGGCCGAAGCGCTGTAGAGCCCGGTCACCATGTCGGTGCCGGCCGGCCCCGAGGTGCCAATGCATACGCCGATGTTGCCAGCCTTGGTCCGGGTGTAACCCTCGGCCATGTGCGAGGCGCCTTCAACGTGGCGAGCGAGGACGTGATCGATGCCACCCACCTTCTGCAAGGCCGAGTACAGCGGGTTGATTGCAGCACCCGGGATGCCGAAGGCGGTGTCCACGCCTTCACGGCGCATCACCAGGACGGCGGCTTCGATTGCTCTCATTTTGCTCATGGTTTTGTGCCTCTTACGTTTTGTAATTGTATACAAGTGGCTTTGCGCAGAGTGTATTCATGGCAAACGGCGCAGGTCAATTCATTTCATCAAGCGCCTGTTTCATTCGTCTGAACCTAGGTTTTGCTGCGGTATTTCATCACTTGATGGAAATTAAGAAAATTATTGTATACAAAAATATGTGTAGTTGTGTTCTATTTGTTGTGTTCGGTTTTGCTGAAAGTGAAGCCAGCAAGGCTCTCCCATAACAAAAGAAGGACAGCACCCATGAGCGTTCTAACCTTGGAAATTGCCGTCAACCTGGCGGGGCAGGCCCTTGCCGCGGGTCGTGAAATCAGCGCCGCACCCTTGACCGTCGCGGTCCTGGACAGCGGCGGGCACCTGGTTGCCTTGCAACGCGAAGACGGCGCCAGCCTGCTGCGCCCACAAATCGCCATCGGCAAGGCCTGGGGCGCCATCGCCCTGGGCAAAGGCTCGCGCCTGCTCGCCCAGGACGCCCAGCAACGCCCGGCGTTCTTTGCCGCGTTGAATGGGTTGGGGCAGGGCAGCGTCGTACCGGCCCCGGGTGGGGTGTTGATCAGGGATCAGGATGGGAGGGTGCTGGGGGCGATTGGTGTCAGTGGGGATGTTTCGGATGTGGATGAGCAGGTGGCGGTCAGGGCCGTGGAGGCGGTGCTGTTGAGGGCGGATGTGGGGGTTACTATTTGATTTGCGGTGGTTGATCGTTCGCTATCGTGAGCAGGCTCGCTCCCACAGAGGGTGGAGTTGGGCACAGATTCTGCAAACGCCGCAAATCCACACTGTGGGAGCGAGCCTGCTCGCGATGGCCATGATCATTTCCATTGGTTGATCGAATTGCGCAGGGGATCTTTGAGTGAGTTGATGCAAAGGACCAAATCATTGAGTACCAAAGCTGTAAATCTGCGCCTGGGTAATAAAGTCAGCCTTTGGCAGCAAGGATTTCATGACCGGGCCCTGCGGCGGGAGGACGAGTTGATAATAATGGCTCGCTATGTCGTCGCTAACCCATTGCGGGCTGGCCTGGTGAAGCGACTTGGCGATTATCCGCTGTGGGATGCCATTTGGCTTTGACATGAAATCGAGTTACCGCTATCGCGAGCAGGCTCGCTCCCACAAGGGATTTAGGTTGCTCGCAGAATCTACATTCACAGCAGAACCCTGTGGGAGCGAGCCTGCTCGCGATGGCGGCTACTCGGTCCTGAGCCTAGCGATCCACCTCACACCCCTTCAACACCAACCGGATAATCGTCTGCGCCGCCGCTTCGTAATCCGCTTCATCGAGCTTGGCCTTGCCGGTCACGGCGCTGATCTGCCAGTCGAAATCGGCATAGGTCTGGGTGGCGGCCCAGATGCTGAACATCAGGTGGTTGGGGTCGATGGGGGCGATCTGGCCGCGGTCGATCCAGGTCTGGATGCAATCGATGTTGTGCCGGGCCTGGGCGTTGAGTTGTTCCACCAGGTCGTGGCTCAGGTGCGGGGCGCCGTGCATGATTTCGCTGGCGAAGACTTTCGAGGCGAAGGGCAGGTCGCGGGAGATGCGGATCTTGGAGCGGATGTAATGGCTCAGCACTTCACCGGGCACGCCGTCGGCATTGAATGGTGTCGAAGCCTGGAGAATCGGCTCGATGATGCTTTCCAAGACCTCGCGGTAGAGGTTTTCCTTGGATTTGAAGTAGTAGTAGACGTTGGGTTTGGGCAGGCCTGCCTTGGCCGCGATGTCGCTGGTCTTGGTCGCGGCGAAGCCCTTGTCGGCAAATTCTTCGCTGGCGGCACGCAGGATCAATTCTTTGTTGCGCTCGCGGATCGTGCTCATAAACCCAGGGGTTCCTTGCCTATTCTGGCGGTGGCGCATGGTAGCACCGGCCTCGCGCGGCGCTCAAGAATGCCCTATGGGGGCGCTGCTCGCGGTATGCTGCGCAGCATTATTGTTCAAGGAGCCCCTCCATGGCCGGAAGCAGTTTGCTGGTACTGATCGACGATATCGCCACCGTGCTCGACGACGTAGCGTTGATGACCAAGATGGCCGCCAAGAAAACCGCCGGGGTACTCGGCGATGACCTGGCGCTCAATGCCCAGCAAGTCTCTGGTGTGCGTGCCGAGCGGGAACTGCCGGTTGTGTGGGCGGTGGCCAAGGGATCGTTCATCAACAAGTTGATCCTGGTGCCGTCGGCGCTGGCGATCAGCGCCTTCGTGCCCTGGCTGGTGACGCCACTGTTGATGGTGGGCGGCGCCTACCTGTGTTTCGAAGGCTTCGAAAAACTGGCCCACAAGTTCCTTCACAGCAAGGCCGAAGACCAGGCCGAACACGCGCAACTGGTCGAGGCGGTGGCGGATCCGGCGGTCGATCTGGTGGCGTTTGAAAAGGACAAGATCAAAGGCGCGGTACGCACCGACTTCATTCTGTCGGCGGAAATCATCGCCATCACCCTTGGCACTGTCGCCAATGCGCCGCTGACCCAGCAGGTCGTTGTGTTGTCGGGCATCGCCATCGTCATGACCGTTGGCGTCTATGGCCTGGTGGCCGGGATCGTCAAGCTCGATGACCTGGGGCTCTGGCTGACGCAGAAGCCCGGACAAGTCGCCAAAAGCATCGGCGGCGCCATCCTGCGCGCCGCGCCCTACATGATGAAAAGCCTGTCGGTGATCGGCACTGCGGCGATGTTCCTGGTGGGCGGCGGCATCCTCACCCATGGCGTGCCGGTGGTGCATCACTGGATCGAAGGCGTGACGGCCAGCGCCGGCGGTGCCGGGTTTATCGTGCCGATGTTATTGAATGCGGTGGCGGGGATTGTCGCGGGGGCAGCCGTGTTGGTGGGTGTGCTGGCGGTTGGCAAAGTCTGGAAGGCGCTGAAAGGCTGAATCGGGCAATACATAACCATTGTGGGAGCGAGCCTGCTCGCGATGAGGGCCTGACAGTCAGCTTCATGTCGGCTGACAGATCGCTATCGCGAGCAGGCTCGCTCCCACAGTGGGTTTTGGGGTAGCCAGAAGTTATTCGGCAATCTGCAGTTTGCGCGATTCGGTGTACACGTAGCGCACCTTTTCATACTCGAACGGCGAGTTCAGTTGCCCATAGCGGAAGCTGGTCTGGTAGCGCTTGTCCACGCCACGCAGGAGCAGGAGTTCCGGGTGGTTGCCGCTGACTTCGGAGACGTTCAGGAAGTTGATCGCAGATTCAGCCGTATAGTCCACCAGCAGGCCTGAGGTGTCGCGCAGGTTCGAAGGGCCGAAGATCGGCAGCACGAAGTACGCGCCGCCGGGCACACCGTAGAAGCCCAGGGTCTGGCCGAAGTCTTCGCTCTGGCGCGGCAGGCCCATGGCGGTGGCCGGGTCCCACAGGCCGGCAATGCCGACGGTGGTGTTGAGCAACAGTCGCGCGGTGGTTTCCATCGAACGCTTGCCCTTGAATTGCAGCAGGCTGTTCATCAGGTTCGGCACGTCCCCCAGGTTATTGAAGAAGTTGCTCACCCCGGTGCGCACGAAGCTGGGCGTGACGTAGCGGTAGCCGTCGACCACGGGCAGGAATACCCACTGGTCGAAGCGGTAGTTGAAGTGATAGACCCGACGGTTCCAGGACTCCAGCGGGTCATAGACGTTCAGGGCGTTGAGCGTGGAGCGCTCGAACTCGCGCTGGTCCAGTCCCGGGTTGAACTTGAGCTTGGTCAGCGGTTCCTTGAAACCGTCCGAATCCACCACCACAGGCGCATTGGCCTTGCTGTTGTCGGCATGGACCATGCCCGCACTCATTAACGCGGCGATAAGCAGCAGGTATTTAGCCACGGAAAAACTCCAGCATGGCGTCGCTGTTGACGCGGTAGTTAAGGTTGCCGCAGTGGCCGCCCAGTGGATAAACCGTCAGGCGATCGCCAAAGGTCTTGCGTAGGAAGCCCAGGTCGCCCGGGCCAAGAATGACGTCGTCGGCATTGTGCATGACGGAAATCTTCGGGCTGTCGTGCAGGTAATCCTTCAGCGCGTACAGGCTGACCTGGTCGACCAGTTGCAGCAGGCTGCCGCCGTCGGTGCGCGCGCGCCACATGGGGATCACCTGCTCGGTGAGGTAACAGTCGAAATCGCATTGCAGCGCGCGCTTGAGGAACGGCGTCAGGCTGGTGCTTTCGGTAATCGGGAACTTGGGCGGGATGATCAGGCCGCGACGATTGATCAGGTCCGAGGTGAACGCGATGTCGGCCGCCGAGAAACGGAACGAGGTGCCAATCAACATCGCCATCTGTTCGTTGCTCAGGTGCTGCTTGGACTGCTGGAAGTCATAAAGCAGGGCGTCGTTGAGGTCGATGTAGCCCTTTTGCTGGAAGTAGCGGGTCAGCTTGTTCAGCACCAGTTCATAGAAGGTCGTGGTGCTGTTGATGCCCTTGACCTCGGTCTGGACCAGTTTGTCCAGGTTGGTGATCGAGGTGTAGAGGTTCACCGGTGGGTTGAGCAACAGCACTTTCTTGAAATTGAAGCTGCGCCGGGTTTCGTCCAGGTGGGCGACGAAGGCCGCATCCAGGCCGCCGAGGCTGTAGCCGGTGAGGTAATACTCGGTCACGGGCAGCTTGGGGTTTTGCGCGCGCACGGCTTGCATCACCCGGTACATGTCCTCGGCGTCTTCCTTGGAAATGCCTGGCGTGGCGAAGCGCGAAGCGGCACTCATGAAGTCGAAGCTGGTGGGCGATGACAACTGCACGACGTGGTAGCCGGCCTTGTAGTAGAGGCGCTTGAGGTATTCATTGATGCTACTGTCAAAGCGCGCACCGGTGCCGGCGATCAGGAAAATCAGCGGCGCGGGCTTGTCCTGGGTGGCCATGCGGTAGGTGAGGCTTTTCACCGGCCAGAAGTTGTCCGGCAGGATGAACTCGCGTTCCGGGCGCAGGGTCAGGCTGTGGTCGGCCTGGTTGATGTCTTCGATCAGCGGCAGCTCCGGACGCAGGTCCGGCGGCGTGGTGGCGATGGTCGCCTCGAACGGGTTGGTCAAGGGGTAGCCATAGCTGGCGGCGTCAATATCTGCCGCCAGCGCGGACGCACTCAGGATAAGGCCGCCGAGAAGGGCAGCGAAGCGCAAGGAACGGAGCATGACTGAATCCCTTAGAGGAAGGTGCCGAATGAGGTTCGCAGGCTATGACCACCGAAGCAGAGCCAAGTGCCATGACGGGCACAAAACAGGCGCGGACGGGGTGCGATAGTAGCGGGACGATACACGGTCGGGCGTGGTGGCGGCTAGTTATCTGGCGTTTGCCGGATTTGACCGCAAAATCTTTCGTGTGGCGCTGGTGCTAATGCCTGGAACAAAGGGGGGATGGCGTTCTGATGTCGTTTCTCGTTGCTTCGACGTCGCAGGCAGAGCAGGTTCCGGATCGGCGCAGGTTGATGATCAACGAGTCAGTACTCCACTGGCGTGCGGGCCGGTTTGCAGGTGAGCGTGATGGGGGCGCTGAGCACCATAACAATACGTTGACGTCGCTCGGCATCCGCCGGGCGCAGCACTTTCGGGGAAGTAACGATGAAGATGCGACGACTCTTGGGCGCAGGTGCCGCACTGGTACTGGCGATCAGCTCCACCCTGGCCAGCGCCGAAACCAAAACCCTGAGCATCGGTTACGTTGACGGCTGGTCCGACAGCGTCGCGACCACCCACGTGGCCGCCGAAGTGATCAAGCAGAAACTTGGTTATGACGTGAAACTGCAAGCGGTCGCGACCGGGATCATGTGGCAAGGCGTGGCCACCGGCAAGCTCGACGCGATGCTCTCGGCCTGGCTGCCGGTGACTCACGGCGACTATTGGACCAAGAACAAAGACAACGTGGTCGATTACGGCCCCAACTTCAAGGACGCGAAAATCGGCCTGATCGTGCCGGAGTACGTCAAGGCCAAGTCGCTCGAGGATCTCAAGACCGACGATTCCTTCAAGAAGCGCATCGTCGGCATCGACGCCGGTTCAGGCGTGATGCTCAAGACCGAACAGGCGATCAAGGATTACGACCTGACCGGTTATCAACTCAAGGCCAGTTCCGGCGCCGGCATGATCGCCGAGCTGACCCGTGCCGAGAAGAAAAACGAATCCATCGCCGTCACCGGTTGGGTGCCGCACTGGATGTTCGCCAAGTGGAAACTGCGCTTCCTGGAAGACCCGAAAGGCGTCTACGGCGCGGCTGAGACTGTAAACAGCATCGGCAGCAAGGAGCTGGACACCAAGGCCCCGGAAGTGGCTGCGTTCCTGAAGAAATTCCAGTGGGCGTCGAAAGACGAGATCGGCGAAGTCATGCTGGCGATCCAGGAAGGCGCCAAGCCGGAAGCCGCTGCCAAGGACTGGGTCGCCAAGCACCCGGATCGCGTGGCGGAGTGGATCAAGTAATCGACCTGGTCTGACTGTTCCGAAAACCGCATGAGCGTGTGTCATGCGGTTTTTTTGTGCCCGAAATTCTCAAGTGCATGCAAATCCCTTGTGGGAGCGAGCCTGCTCGCGATAGCGGTGCATCTGCTTGCATCTATGCTGAATGTGCTACTGCAATCGCGAGCAGGCTCGCTCCCACTTGAGGAGGGCGTAGCTAAAGTTTGCGGAAAACTGGCAAAACCGTCATGTCGTTCTAATACTAAGGTCGTCTGGAACCTCGCCTTGAGCCGCATAGAGTAGAGTCGTTCCAATTAAATCTGTGCTGCGAGGATAAAAACAATGAACGACAGCATTTACCTCTCGATTCAAAACAGCCCGCGCTTCAAGGAGCTGGTGAGAAAAAGGGAAAAGTTCGCCTGGATTCTCTCGGCGATCATGCTTGGGCTGTATTCCGGCTTCATTCTTCTGATCGCCTACGGGCCACACATTCTCGGGGCCAAGATCACGCCTGAGTCCACCATTACCTGGGGCATTCCCATCGGTGTCGGTCTGATTGTCTCGGCCTTCATCCTGACCGGTATTTACGTGCGGCGCGCCAACGGCGAGTTCGACGACCTGAACAATGCGATTCTCAAGGAGGCTCAGCAATGATCCGGCGTCTACTGGCTCTATTGAGCATCGCAGCGTTCGCTCCGGGCGCCTGGGCGGCTGAAGCCCTGACCGGTGCCGTGCAGAAACAACCCCTCAACGTCGCGGCTATCCTGATGTTCGTGGCCTTCGTCGGCGCGACTTTATACATCACCTACTGGGCATCCAAGAAAAACAACTCGGCGGCCGACTACTATGCGGCCGGCGGCAAGATCACCGGCTTCCAGAACGGCCTGGCAATCGCGGGCGACTACATGTCGGCAGCGTCCTTCCTGGGTATTTCCGCCCTGGTGTTTACCTCTGGCTACGATGGCCTGATCTACTCCATCGGCTTTTTGGTGGGCTGGCCGATCATTCTGTTCCTGATCGCCGAGCGCCTGCGTAACCTGGGCAAGTACACCTTTGCCGATGTGGCGTCCTATCGCCTGGGGCAAACCCAGATCCGCAGTCTGTCCGCCTGCGGCTCGCTGGTGGTGGTGGCGTTCTACCTGATCGCGCAAATGGTCGGTGCCGGCAAGCTGATCCAGCTGCTGTTCGGCCTGGACTACCACGTCGCGGTGATCCTGGTGGGTGTCCTGATGTGCCTCTACGTGCTGTTCGGCGGCATGCTGGCCACCACCTGGGTACAGATCATCAAGGCGGTGCTGTTGCTGTCGGGTGCTTCGTTCATGGCGTTGATGGTCATGAAGCACGTCAACTTCGACTTCAACATGCTGTTTGCCGAAGCGGTCAAGGTGCACCCTAAAGGCGAGGCGATCATGAGCCCTGGCGGTTTGGTGAAGGATCCGATCTCGGCCTTCTCCCTGGGCCTGGCACTGATGTTCGGTACCGCCGGCCTGCCACACATCCTGATGCGCTTCTTCACCGTGAGCGATGCCAAGGAAGCGCGCAAGAGCGTACTGTATGCCACTGGTTTCATCGGCTACTTCTACATCCTGACCTTCATCATCGGCTTCGGCGCGATCCTGCTGGTCAGCACCAACCCGGCCTTCAAGGACGCGGCAGGTGCCTTGCTCGGTGGTAATAACATGGCGGCGGTGCACCTGGCCAACGCCGTGGGCGGCAGTATCTTCCTGGGCTTCATTTCGGCCGTAGCGTTCGCCACCATCCTGGCGGTGGTAGCAGGCCTGACCCTGGCCGGTGCCTCGGCGGTGTCCCATGACCTGTATGCCAGCGTGATCAAGAAAGGCAAGGCCAACGAGAAAGAAGAGATTCGTGTGTCGAAAATCACCACCATCGCCCTGGCGGTGCTGGCGATCGGCCTGGGTATCCTGTTCGAGAAGCAGAACATCGCGTTCATGGTGGGCCTGGCGTTCTCCATCGCGGCGAGCTGCAACTTCCCGGTACTGCTGCTTTCGATGTACTGGAAGAAACTGACCACCCGTGGCGCCATGATTGGTGGCTGGCTGGGCCTGGTCAGTGCCGTGGGCCTGATGGTGCTCGGTCCGACCATCTGGGTGCAGATCATGGGTCACGAGAAGGCGATCTTCCCGTATGAATACCCGGCGCTGTTCTCCATGGCGATTGCCTTCGTCGGCATCTGGTTCTTCTCCATCACCGACAAATCGGCTGAAGGCGCAAACGAGCGGGCGCTGTTCTTCCCGCAGTTCGTGCGTTCGCAGACTGGTTTGGGGGCGAGCGGGGCGGTTAACCATTGATGTAGTGGTAAGTGCTTGAAGAAATACCCCGGTCGAGAGGCTGGGGTATTTTTTTGTGTGCGATAACAGTGGTGTGAGTGATGACGCCATCGCGAGCAGGCTCGCTCCCACAAGGGGAGTGCATTCCAGTGTGGGAGCGAGCCTGCTCGCGATGCGCCGGGTCTGTCACAGCAGATTCTGGATCAGATAAGGAGGGCACAAACAAAACAGCCCCTGCTCTTATATAAGAAGCAGGGGCTGTTTTGGTGCAGCTTGGGACCTTATTGCAAGGCAGGTCTTACTTGCGGTCTTCCAGCTTGGTGATGTCACGCGACTCGTAGCCGGTGTACAACTGGCGTGGGCGGCCGATCTTGTACGGGCTGGAGAGCATTTCCTTCCAGTGGGAGATCCAGCCCACGGTCCGCGCCAGGGCGAAGATCACGGTGAACATGCTGGTTGGAATGCCGATCGCCTTGAGGATGATCCCCGAGTAGAAGTCGACGTTCGGGTACAGCGAGCGCTCGATGAAGTACGGGTCGGTCAGGGCGATCTCTTCCAGGCGCATGGCCAGTTCGAGTTGCGGATCGTTGGTGATCCCCAGTTCCTTGAGCACTTCGTCGCAGGTCTGCTTCATGACGGTGGCGCGCGGGTCGCGGTTCTTGTAGACCCGGTGACCGAAGCCCATCAGCTTGAACGGATCGTTCTTGTCCTTGGCCTTGGCGATGAACTTGTCGATGTTCGAGACATCGCCGATTTCATCGAGCATGGTCAGTACCGCTTCGTTGGCACCGCCGTGGGCAGGGCCCCAGAGTGCGGCGATACCGGCGGCGATACAGGCGAACGGGTTGGCACCCGAGGAGCCGGCCAGGCGCACGGTGGACGTGGAGGCGTTCTGCTCGTGGTCGGCATGGAGGATGAAGATCCGGTCCATGGCCTTGGCGAGTACCGGGCTGATCGGTTTGATCTCGCACGGGGTGTTGAACATCATATGCAGGAAGTTCTCTGCATAGGTCAGGTCGTTGCGCGGGTACATCATGGGTTGGCCCATGGAGTACTTGTAGACCATGGCTGCCAGGGTTGGCATCTTCGCCACCAGGCGGATCGCGGAGATTTCGCGATGCTGGGGGTTATTGATGTCCAGGGAGTCGTGGTAGAAGGCCGAGAGGGCGCCGACAACGCCGCACATGACGGCCATCGGGTGGGCATCGCGACGGAAGCCGTTGAAGAAGGTCTTCAACTGCTCGTGAACCATGGTGTGGTTCTTCACGGTGCTGACGAACTGGGCCTTTTGCTCTGCGGTTGGCAGCTCGCCGTTGAGCAGCAGGTAGCAGGTTTCCAGGTAGTCCGATTTTTCAGCCAGTTGCTCGATCGGGTAGCCGCGGTGCAGCAGGATGCCGTTGTCGCCGTCGATGTAGGTGATTTTCGACTCGCACGAGGCGGTCGACATGAAACCTGGGTCAAAGGTGAAACGGCCCGTGGCCGTCAGGCCCCGTACGTCGATTACATCGGGACCAACGGTGCCGGTTAAAATGGGCAGCTCGACGGGGGCTGCGCCCTCGATGATCAACTGCGCTTTTTTGTCAGCCATGTGGCCTCCTATTAATGCTTGAAATCATCAGACAGACCCCCCACGCAGGGCCCGCACCACTATAGTGAGATAAATCCGAATGTCAATTTGCCTAAAGTCTTGCTCCAGAAGGCTTTAACCGGACTTTTTCCGCGAAATTGCCTGCCGTTTACGCCTTTTGCCGCATATGTGCAATGCGCTATTAGGGGAAGGTGAACGCGTTGTCATTAGTAGCCTAACTGTCTATACTCGGCCACCGACCGCCAGGGGCTTTTGGGCCTGCTTTCTTGGGGGTCGTCACTCCCTGGGTGGTGAGTACCTGACCAGTGCGCGCCCCAACAACTTTGCCCTGATTGTTAGGGGCTCTTCAGTGTGAAAAAAAAGCCGTGAAAAGCCAACGACCTGTAAACCTAGACCTAAGGACCATCAAACTCCCAGTCACTGCTTACACGTCCATTCTTCACCGTATTTCCGGTGTCATCCTCTTCGTCAGCCTGGCCATCATGCTTTATGCATTGGACAAGTCGCTCGATTCGGAAGAAGGCTTCGGTCAGGTGAAAGCGTGTCTGACCAGTCCGCTAGCCAAGCTAGTGATTTGGGGCATCCTGTCCGCCTTGCTGTATCACTTGGTCGCCGGTGTGCGCCACTTGATCATGGACATGGGCATCGGTGAGACGCTGGAAGGCGGCAAGCTGGGCTCGAAAATCATTATCGCCGTGTCTGCGGTGCTGATCGTTCTGGCAGGAGTCTGGATATGGTAACCAACGTCACGAACCTTTCGCGTTCGGGCCTCTATGACTGGATGGCCCAGCGTGTGTCTGCGGTCGTTCTCGCGGCTTACTTCATTTTCCTGATCGGATATGTCGTGGCAAACCCTGGCCTGGGCTATGCCCAATGGCATGAACTGTTCGCAAACAACTGGATGCGTATCTTCAGTCTGCTGGCACTCGTCGCACTGGGCGCTCACGCCTGGGTCGGCATGTGGACCATCGCGACCGACTACCTGACGCCAATGGCGTTCGGCAAATCGGCGACTGCCGTACGTTTCCTCTTCCAGGCAGTATGCGGCGTTGCGATGTTCGCTTACTTCGTCTGGGGTGTGCAGATTCTCTGGGGTATCTGATCCATGGCTAACATTCCAACGATTTCTTTCGACGCCATCATCATTGGTGGTGGCGGTGCCGGCATGCGCGCAGCGCTGCAACTGGCACAGGGCGGTCACAAGACTGCCGTGATCACCAAGGTTTTCCCGACCCGTTCGCACACTGTATCCGCCCAGGGCGGCATTACCTGCGCCATTGCTTCGGCCGATCCGAACGATGACTGGCGCTGGCACATGTACGATACCGTCAAGGGTTCCGACTACATCGGTGACCAGGACGCTATCGAATACATGTGTCAGGAAGGCCCGGCCGCGGTGTTCGAGCTGGACCACATGGGCCTGCCGTTCTCACGTACCGAAACCGGCCGCATCTACCAGCGTCCGTTCGGTGGTCAGTCCAAGGACTACGGCAAGGGCGGCCAGGCTGCGCGTACTTGCGCGGCGTCCGACCGTACCGGTCACGCACTGCTGCACACCCTTTATCAGGGCAACCTGAAGGCCGGTACCACGTTCCTGAACGAGTACTACGCCGTTGACCTGGTGAAAAACCAGGACGGCGCCTTCGTCGGCGTGATTGCGATCTGCATTGAAACCGGCGAAACCACCTACATCCGCGCCAAGGCCACCGTGCTGGCGACCGGCGGTGCTGGCCGTATCTACGCTTCCACCACCAACGCCCTGATCAACACCGGTGACGGCGTCGGCATGGCCCTGCGTGCTGGCGTTCCGGTGCAAGACATCGAAATGTGGCAGTTCCACCCGACCGGCATCGCCGGCGCCGGTGTACTGGTGACCGAAGGTTGCCGTGGTGAAGGTGGTTACCTGATCAACAAGCACGGCGAGCGTTTCATGGAGCGTTATGCTCCGAACGCCAAGGACCTTGCCGGTCGCGACGTCGTGGCTCGTTCGATGGTTAAAGAGATCATCGCCGGCAACGGCTGTGGCCCGAACGGCGACCACGTGATGCTCAAGCTCGACCACCTGGGCGAGGAAGTGCTGCACAGCCGCCTGCCAGGTATCTGCGAGCTGTCCAAGACCTTCGCTCACGTCGACCCAGTCGTTGCGCCGGTTCCAGTGGTTCCAACCTGCCACTATATGATGGGCGGCGTTGCCACCAACATCCACGGCCAGGCGATCACCCAGAACGCCGAAGGCGTCGACGAAATCATCCCTGGCCTGTTCGCAGTGGGTGAAGTGGCGTGCGTATCGGTTCACGGTGCCAACCGCCTGGGCGGCAACTCGCTGCTCGACCTGGTGGTCTTCGGCCGCGCTGCCGGCCTGCACCTGGAGAAGGCGCTGTCCGACGGTATCGAGTACGACGACGCCACCGACGCCAACATCGAAGCGGCCCTGGCGCGTCTGTCCGCCCTGAACGAGCGTACCGAAGGCGAAGACGTGGCGACCCTGCGTCGCGAGTTGCAAAACTGCATGCAGAACTACTTCGGTGTATTCCGTACCGGCGAATACATGCAGAAGGGTATTGCCCAGCTGGCACAATTGCGTGAACGAATCGCCAACGTGAAGATCAACGATAAGTCGCAGGCGTTCAACACTGCCCGTATCGAAGCGCTGGAACTGCAGAACCTGCTGGAAGTGGCTGAAGCTACCGCCATCGCTGCCGAAGTACGTAAAGAGTCCCGCGGCGCTCACGCCCGTGAAGACTTCGAAGATCGTGACGACGAAAACTGGCTGTGCCACACCTTGTACTTCCCGGGTGAAAAACGCGTCTCCAAGCGTGCCGTGAACTTCTCGCCGAAGACTGTTCCGACTTTTGAACCTAAGATTCGGACTTATTAAGGGTGGCCGCCATGTTGCAAGTCAGTGTTTATCGCTACAACCCTGATCAGGACGCTGCGCCGTTCATGCAGGATTTCCAGGTCGATACCGGTGGTAAGGACCTGATGGTGCTGGACGTGCTGGCCCTGATCAAGGAACAGGACGAAGGTTTTTCCTATCGTCGCTCTTGCCGCGAGGGCGTTTGCGGCTCCGACGGCATGAACATCAACGGCAAGAACGGCCTGGCCTGCATCACGCCGCTGTCCGCCGTGGTCAAGGGCAACAAGCTGATCGTTCGTCCGCTGCCAGGTTTGCCGGTTATCCGTGACCTGGTCGTCGATATGAGCATCTTCTACAAGCAATACGAGAAGGTGAAGCCATACCTGCAGAATGACACGCCGGCTCCGGCCATCGAGCGTCTGCAGTCTCCGGAAGAGCGTGAGAAGCTCGACGGTCTGTACGAGTGCATCCTGTGCGCCTGCTGCTCGACCTCGTGCCCATCCTTCTGGTGGAACCCGGACAAGTTCCTGGGCCCGGCCGCCCTGCTGCAAGCGTACCGCTTCCTGGCAGACAGCCGTGACACCAAGACGTCCGAGCGTCTGGCTGCACTGGATGACCCGTTCAGCGTATTCCGCTGCCGCGGGATCATGAACTGCGTCAACGTCTGCCCGAAAGGCCTGAACCCGACTAAGGCCATCGGTCACGTACGTAACATGTTGCTGCAAAGCGGCGTGTGATTCAGCTGCTGTACCCGTAGAACCGCTGTACCCGTAAAGGCCAGGGCGTGGGCTTCAACCCGCGTCTTGGCTATAACCAGAACAGCCGCTCACAAAGCGGCGGTTCTTATTTTGAAGAAATGAGACAAGCAGGGGCATCCGGGCTGGTACCCGGACTATCAGCGTGATCCTAAGTGGCTTGTTTTAGTCGCTGCACTCGGACTTCTGCAAGTTTGCTCGGTGTTTTCGCCGGTGGTGTTCCCCTAATCGAGGGTGACCAAGCATGCAAGAAAGCGTGATGCAGCGCATGTGGAACAGTGCCCACCTCTCCGGTGGTAACGCTGCCTATGTGGAAGAGCTCTACGAGCTCTACCTGCACGACCCTAACGCTGTGCCAGAAGAATGGCGCACCTACTTTCAGAAGTTGCCGGCTGACGGTAACTCTGCCACTGATGTTTCGCACTCGACGATTCGCGATCATTTCGTGCTGCTGGCAAAGAACCAGCGCCGCGCTCAACCGGTGTCTGCCGGCAGCGTGAGCTCCGAGCACGAGAAGAAGCAAGTTGAAGTGCTGCGACTGATCCAGGCCTACCGGATGCGAGGCCACCAGGCAGCCCAGCTCGACCCGCTGGGGCTGTGGCAGCGTCCTGCACCTGCAGACCTGTCGATCACTCACTACGGCTTGACCAATGCCGACCTTGATACGACCTTCCGTGCCGGCGACCTGTTCATCGGCAAAGAGGAAGCGAGCCTACGCGAAATTCACGAAGCGTTGCAGCAGACATATTGCCGCACCATCGGCGCTGAATTTACGCACATCACCGATTCCGAGCAGCGCCAGTGGTTCCAGCAGCGTCTGGAAAGCGTTCGTGGCCGTCCGACGTACTCCGCCGAGATCAAGAGCCACTTGCTCGAGCGCGTCACTGCCGGTGAAGGCCTGGAGAAATACCTGGGCACCAAATACCCGGGCACCAAGCGTTTCGGCCTGGAAGGCGGCGAAAGCCTGATTCCGATGCTCGACGAGCTGATCCAGCGTTCCGGTTCCTACGGCACCAAGGAAGTCGTCATCGGCATGGCCCACCGTGGCCGTCTGAACGTGCTGGTCAACACCTTCGGCAAGAACCCGCGCGAGCTGTTCGACGAGTTCGAAGGCAAGAAGAAGGTCGAGCTGGGCTCCGGTGACGTCAAGTACCACCAGGGCTTCTCGTCCAACGTGATGACCACCGGCGGTGAAGTCCACCTGGCCATGGCATTCAACCCGTCCCACCTGGAAATCGTTTCCCCGGTGGTCGAGGGGTCGGTCCGTGCCCGTCAGGATCGTCGCAACGACCCGACTGGCGAGAAGGTGCTGCCGATCTCCATCCACGGTGACGCGGCATTCGCCGGTCAAGGCGTGGTCATGGAAACCTTCCAGATGTCGCAGACCCGCGGTTTCAAGACCGGCGGCACCGTGCACATCGTGATCAACAACCAGGTCGGCTTCACCATCAGCAACCCGCTGGACTCGCGTTCCACCGAGTACGCAACCGACGTCGCGAAAATGATCCAGGCGCCGATTCTCCATGTGAATGGCGATGACCCGGAAGCCGTGCTGTTCGTGACTCAGTTGGCCATCGACTACCGCATGCAGTACAAGCGCGACGTGGTGATCGACCTGGTCTGCTACCGTCGTCGCGGCCACAACGAGGCCGACGAGCCAAGCGGCACCCAGCCGTTGATGTACCAGCAGATCGCCAAGCAGCGCACCACCCGTGAACTGTATGCCGAGCGCCTGACCCAAGGCGGCGTGCTGGATGCCGAGCGCGTCCAGGAAAAAGTCGATGAATATCGCAATGCCCTGGATAACGGCCTGCACGTTGTAAAAAGCCTGGTCAAAGAGCCGAACAAAGAGCTGTTCGTGGACTGGCGTCCTTATCTGGGCCATGCCTGGACCGCGCGTCACGACACCCGTTTCGACCTCAAGACCCTGCAGGAACTGTCCGCCAAGCTGCTGGAAATCCCGGAAGGCTTCGTGGTTCAGCGCCAGGTCGCGAAAATCTACGAAGACCGGCAGAAGATGCAAGCCGGCGGCCTGCCGATCAACTGGGGTTACGCCGAAACCATGGCGTACGCGACCCTGGCGTTCGAAGGTCACCCGATTCGCATCACCGGCCAGGACGTAGGTCGCGGTACTTTCTCGCACCGCCATGCGGCGCTGCACAACCAGAAAGACGCCAGCACCTACATCCCGCTGCAACACCTGTACAAAGGCCAGCCCCGTTTCGACCTGTACGATTCGCTGCTGTCCGAAGAAGCCGTCCTGGCGTTCGAATATGGCTATTCCACCACCGAGCCGAATGCGCTGGTGATCTGGGAAGCCCAGTTCGGCGACTTCGCCAACGGCGCCCAGGTGGTTGTCGACCAGTTCATCACCAGCGGCGAGCACAAGTGGGGCCGTCTCTGCGGTCTGACCATGCTGTTGCCACACGGTTATGAAGGGCAGGGGCCGGAGCACTCTTCGGCACGTCTGGAGCGTTACCTGCAACTGTGCGCCGAGCACAACGTCCAGGTCTGCGTACCGACCACCCCGGCACAGATCTACCACCTGCTGCGTCGTCAGGTCATCCGTCCGCTGCGCAAGCCGTTGATCGTGCTGACACCGAAGTCGCTGCTGCGTCACAAACTGGCGATCTCCACGCTCGAAGATCTGGCCGAAGGCTCCTTCCAGACCGTCATTTCGGAAATCGACACCCTGGACGCGGCGAAGGTGACTCGCCTGATCCTGTGCAGCGGCAAGGTCTACTACGACCTGCTGGAAAAACGTCGTGCCGAAGGCCGCGAAGACATCGCCATCGTGCGTATCGAGCAGCTTTACCCGTTCCCGGAAGAAGACCTGATGGAGGCCATCGCGCCTTACACCAACCTCACCCACGTGGTGTGGTGTCAGGAAGAACCGATGAACCAGGGCGCGTGGTACAGCAGCCAGCATCATCTGCGTCGCAGCATTGGCAACCATAACAAGGCCCTGGGCCTTGAATATGCTGGCCGTGATGCTTCCGCTGCACCTGCGTGTGGTTATGCGTCGATGCACGCCGAGCAGCAGGAAAAACTGCTGCAAGATGCTTTCACTGTTTAACGCCTTCGCGCTGACTGAAACCGAATTTTAAGGACCCACAGATAATGGCTATCGAAATCAAAGCCCCGTCATTCCCGGAATCGGTTGCCGATGGCACCGTTGCCACCTGGCACAAGAAACCAGGCGAGGCCGTCAAGCGTGACGACCTGATCGTCGACATCGAGACCGACAAGGTCGTGCTGGAAGTATTGGCCGAAGCTGACGGCGTGCTGGGCGCAATCGTTGCCGAGGAGGGCGCTACCGTTCTGTCGAACCAGGTCCTGGGCTCGATCGAAGAAGGCGGCGCTGCCGCCGCCGCTCCTGCCGCCGCCGCTGCACCGGCTGCCGCCCAGGCCGCTGCTCCAGCTGCCGACGGCGAAGACGATCCAGTCGCTGCGCCTGCTGCGCGCAAGATCGCCGAAGAGAACGGCATCAACATCGCTTCCGTTGCCGGTACTGGCAAGGGGGGTCGTGTGACCAAGGAAGACGTGGTTGCCGCCGTTGCCGCCAAGAAAGCCGCTCCAGCCGCCGCACCCGCCAAGCCAGCCGCGCCTGCTGCTGCCGCGCCGGTGTTCGCTGCCGGTGATCGTGTTGAAAAACGCGTTCCGATGACCCGCCTGCGGGCCAAGGTTGCCGAGCGTCTGGTCGAAGCCCAGTCGAACATGGCGATGCTGACCACTTTCAACGAAGTCGACATGACCGAAGTCATGGCCCTGCGTTCGAAGTACAAGGATCTGTTCGAGAAGTCCCACAACGGCGTACGCCTGGGCTTCATGTCGTTCTTCGTCAAGGCTGCCACCGAAGCGCTGAAACGTTTCCCGGCCGTCAACGCGTCGATCGACGGTTCCGACATCGTCTACCACGGCTACGCCGACATCGGTGTTGCGGTTTCCAGCGACCGTGGCCTGGTGGTCCCGGTACTGCGTAACGCCGAGCTGATGAGCCTGGCCGAAATCGAAGGCGGCATCGCCACCTTCGGCAAGAAGGCCCGTGACGGCAAGCTGTCCATCGAAGAGATGACCGGCGGTACGTTCACCATCACCAACGGTGGTACATTCGGTTCGATGATGTCGACCCCGATCGTCAACCCGCCGCAAGCGGCTATCCTGGGCATGCACAACATTCTGCAACGTCCGATGGCGATCAACGGTCAGGTCGTGATTCGTCCGATGATGTACCTGGCACTGTCCTACGATCACCGCCTGATCGACGGTAAAGAAGCCGTGACTTTCCTGGTAACCATCAAGAACCTGCTTGAAGATCCGGCTCGTCTGCTGCTGGATATCTGATTTCGCCGCGAGGGCCGGTCGGTTGACCGGCCTCTTGCTGAAACAACCGGTTTCGTCCCCACGACGGTCACCACAAGTGACCGTCCGGTTTGATTCGAAAAGGAATGACTCATGACTCAGAAATTCGACGTGGTAGTGATTGGTGCGGGCCCTGGCGGCTACGTAGCGGCCATCAAGGCCGCGCAACTTGGCCTTACCACTGCCTGCATCGAGAAATACACCGATGGCGAGGGCAAGCTGGCCCTGGGCGGTACTTGCCTGAACGTCGGTTGCATTCCATCCAAGGCGCTGCTGGACAGCTCCTGGAAGTACAAGGAAGCGAAAGAAAGCTTCAACGTCCACGGTATCTCCACCGGCGAAGTCAAGATGGACGTCGCAGCGATGGTTGGCCGCAAGGCTGGCATCGTCAAGAACCTGACCAGCGGTGTTGCCACCCTGTTCAAGGCTAACGGCGTGACCTCGATCCAAGGCCACGGCAAGCTGTTGCTGGGCAAGAAAGTCGAAGTGACCAAGCCAGACGGTTCGGTTGAAGTGATCGAAGCCGAGAACGTGATCCTGGCACCGGGCTCGCGTCCGATCGACATTCCACCGGCTCCAGTCGATCAGAACGTGATCGTCGACTCCACCGGCGCCCTGGAATTCCAGTCCGTGCCAAAACGCCTGGGCGTGATCGGCGCTGGCGTGATCGGCCTGGAGCTGGGTTCGGTCTGGTCGCGCCTGGGCGCACAAGTGACCGTGCTCGAAGCCCTCGACACCTTCCTGATGGCCGCTGACACCGCGGTTTCCAAGGAAGCGCTGAAGACCCTGACCAAGCAAGGCCTGGACATCAAACTGGGCGCTCGCGTGACCGGTTCCAAGGTCAACGGTGAAGAAGTCCTGGTGAACTACACCGACAGCAACGGCGAACAGACCATCACCTTCGACAAGCTGATCGTTGCGGTCGGCCGTCGCCCGGTGACCACCGATCTGCTGGCTGCCGATAGCGGCGTGGAAATCGACGAGCGCGGTTTCATCCAGGTTGACGATCAATGCGCCACCACCGTACCAGGCGTCTTCGCCATCGGTGACGTGGTACGCGGCATGATGCTGGCGCACAAGGCGTCCGAAGAAGGCATCATGGTCGTCGAGCGCATCAAGGGCCACAAAGCCCAGATGAACTACGACCTGATCCCATCGGTCATCTACACCCACCCGGAAATCGCATGGGTCGGTAAAACCGAGCAGGCCTTGAAAGCCGAAGGCGTTGAAGTTAACGTCGGCACCTTCCCGTTTGCCGCCAGTGGCCGTGCCATGGCAGCCAACGATACCGGTGGTTTCGTCAAAGTGATCGCCGATGCCAAGACGGACCGCGTGTTGGGCGTTCACGTCATTGGCCCAAGCGCTGCCGAGCTGGTACAGCAAGGCGCGATCGGTATGGAATTCGGCACCAGCGCTGAAGACCTGGGCATGATGGTCTTCTCCCATCCGACCCTGTCTGAAGCCTTGCACGAAGCGGCCCTGGCCGTAAATGGCGGCGCCATCCACGTGGCCAACCGCAAAAAGCGTTAATAGACAATAAGAAACCACGGCGGTATGGCCCGTCGTGAGCCTTGCGAGCAAGACTCACCGCGGAATATCCGCTGGACGCAGCCTTGCGTAGCCGAACCGGTTGACCGGAAAGCTACGCAAGCAGCAGTCACAGGTGGTGCGGCACCAGAACGGTGCAGCACCGAATGCGCAGTACCTAACGAAGACGGTAATAAGCATGAATCTTCACGAGTATCAGGGTAAGCAGCTGTTCGCTGAGTACGGCCTGCCAGTATCCACCGGTTACGCGGTAGACACCCCGGAAGCGGCAGCAGAAGCTTGCGACAAAATCGGCGGCAGCGAATGGGTTGTCAAAGCCCAGGTTCACGCCGGTGGTCGCGGTAAAGCGGGCGGCGTAAAGCTGGTTCGCAGCAAAGAAGACGCCAAAGCCTTCGCACAGCAGTGGCTGGGCAAGCGTCTGGTGACTTACCAGACTGACGCCAACGGTCAGCCAGTCACCAAGATCCTGGTTGAATCGTGCACTGATATCGCTAAAGAGCTGTACCTGGGCGCGGTCGTTGACCGTTCGAGCCGCCGCATCGTGTTCATGGCTTCCACCGAAGGTGGCGTGGACATCGAGAAAATCGCTCACGACACCCCTGAGAAAATCCTCAAGGCCACCATCGACCCACTGGTTGGCGCACAGCCATTCCAGGGTCGCGAGCTGGCATTCCAGCTGGGCCTGGAAGGCAAGCAGGTCACTCAATTCGCCAAGATCTTCGTAGGTCTGGCCAAGCTGTTCCAGGACCACGACCTGGCGCTGCTGGAAGTGAACCCGCTGGTGATCAAGGCCGACGGCGACCTGCACTGCCTCGATGCCAAGATCAACATCGACGCCAACGCCATGTACCGTCAGCCTAAGCTGAAGACTTTCCACGATCCGTCGCAGGACGATCCGCGCGAAGCGCACGCTGCCAAGTTCGAACTGAACTACGTGGCCCTGGAAGGTAACATCGGCTGCATGGTCAACGGTGCCGGCCTGGCCATGGGTACCATGGACATCGTCAACCTGCATGGCGGCAAGCCAGCCAACTTCCTCGACGTGGGCGGTGGTGCTACCAAGGAACGCGTAACCGAAGCGTTCAAGATCATCCTGTCCGACACCAACGTCGCTGCAGTACTGGTCAACATCTTCGGCGGCATCGTTCGTTGCGACATGATTGCCGAAGGCATCATCGGCGCCGTGAAAGAAGTCGGCGTGAAAATCCCGGTTGTTGTTCGCCTCGAAGGCAACAACGCTGAGCTGGGCGCTAAAGTACTGGCAGAAAGCGGTTTGAACATCATCGCTGCTACCAGCCTGACCGACGCTGCTCAACAAGTTGTCAAAGCTGCGGAGGGCAAATAATGAGCGTCCTGATCAATAAAGACACCAAGGTTATCTGCCAGGGTATTACCGGTTCGCAAGGTAGTTTCCACACCCAGCAAGCCCTGGAATACGGCACCAAGATGGTTGGCGGCGTAACTCCGGGCAAAGGCGGCACCGAGCACCTGGGCCTGCCAGTGTTCAACACCGTGAAAGACGCTGTAGCTGCCACTGGCGCCACCGCCAGCGTGATCTACGTTCCAGCTCCTTTCTGCAAGGATTCCATCCTTGAAGCAGCGTTCGGCGGCATCAAGCTGATCGTTTGCATCACCGAAGGCATCCCGACCATCGACATGCTGGAAGCCAAGGTCAAGTGCGACGAGCTGGGTATCACCCTGATCGGCCCTAACTGCCCAGGCGTGATCACTCCAGGCGAATGCAAGATCGGCATCATGCCAGGTCACATTCACTTGCCAGGCAAGGTCGGTATCGTTTCCCGTTCCGGCACCCTGACTTACGAAGCCGTGAAGCAGACCACTGACGCCGGTTTCGGTCAGTCGACTTGCGTCGGCATCGGTGGTGACCCGATCCCAGGTTCGAACTTCATCGACATCCTGAAGCTGTTCCAGGAAGACCCGAAGACCGAAGCGATCGTCATGATCGGTGAGATCGGCGGTTCCGCTGAAGAAGAAGCTGCTGCCTACATCAAGGCCAACGTGACCAAGCCGGTTGTTTCCTACATCGCTGGTGTGACTGCTCCTCCGGGCAAGCGCATGGGCCATGCTGGCGCAATCATCTCTGGCGGCAAAGGCACTGCAGACGAGAAGTTCGCTGCACTGCAAGACGCAGGCGTGAAAACCGTGCGTTCGCTGGCAGACATCGGCAAGGCCCTGGCCGAGCTGACAGGCTGGGAAATGAAGAAGTAAGTTTCGGCTGACCTTTTCGTTCCAGCAACAAAGGCCACCTTCGGGTGGCCTTTGTCGTTTCTGGCCGTGTGACTGGGAAATATGTAGAGGGGGCTCTTGTGGCGAGGGAGCTTGCTCCCGCTCGGCTGCGCAGCAGTCGTAAACCATACAGCGCCGCTTTACCTGAATAGATCCGGTTGTCTGTATTGGGGCTGCTGCGCAGCCCAGCGGGAGCAAGCTCCCTCGCCACAGGGGCACTCTAGATACTGGGGGAGACCCGGAAAAATAGATACGTAAACGCGACACGGGGACGTCGCACATCGGATACTTCGCCCCTTTACAGTGCGTTTTATCGCCAAATTCGTTAGGCTAGCAGCCATTTTTGCGACTGCTGCCCACAAGGAAGCGACGCGCTAAACGGGTCGGTCTTATACGGATCGACAGCATTTCCCTCACCCATAAGGGAAATCCCTCTCTAAATTCCGATTCAGTAGTGTGGTTTCCTTAATGAAAGTGTTGAAAGGCCAGGACATCCTGGCACTTGGTTTCATGACATTTGCCCTGTTCGTCGGGGCCGGCAACATCATCTTCCCGCCTATCGTCGGTTTGCAATCCGGGCCTCATGTCTGGATGGCGGCGCTGGGCTTTTTGATCACGGCGGTCGGCCTGCCGGTCATCACCGTCGTCGCACTGGCCAAGGTCGGTGGCGCGATGGATGCCTTGAGCAGCCCCATCGGCAAGGTCGCCGGCGGCTTGTTGGCAGCGGTGTGCTACCTGGCTGTCGGCCCGCTGTTCGCCACGCCGCGTACCGCCACCGTTTCGTTCGAAGTCGGCCTCGCACCGTTGACCGGTGAAAGCCCGCTGGCGCTGTTGCTCTACAGTGCAGCGTATTTCCTCCTGGTGTTCTTCATCTCGCTCTACCCGGGCCGCCTGCTGGACACCGTTGGCCGTTTCCTCGCGCCATTGAAGATCATCGCCCTGGCCGTGCTGGGGATCGCGGCGTTTGCCTTGCCCGCTGGCGATATCGGCGTGGCAACTCCCGAGTACGTTGCGGCGCCGTTTTCCCAGGGGTTCATCAATGGTTACCTGACCATGGATACCCTCGGTGCGCTGGTGTTCGGCATCGTTATCGTCAACGCGATCCGCTCCCGGGGCGTCGAGTCGCCGGCCCTGATCACCCGCTACGCCATCATTGCCGGGCTGATCGCCGGGGTGGGCCTGGCACTGGTCTACGTCAGCCTGTTCCGCCTGGGTTCGGGCAGCCATGAAGTGGCAGTGGGCGCGACCAACGGCGCTGCTGTGCTGCATGCCTACGTGCAACACACGTTCGGCAGCCTGGGCAGCGGTTTCCTGGCAGTGCTGATCTCCCTGGCGTGCCTGGTGACCGCAGTCGGCCTGACCTGCGCCTGCGCCGAGTACTTCAGCCGCGTGCTGCCGCTGTCCTACAAGACGCTGGTGGTGATCCTAGCGGCGTTCTCGCTATTGGTGTCCAACCTGGGCCTGACCAAGCTGATTGCTTTCTCGATCCCGGTCCTGACCGCGATCTACCCGCCGTGCATCGCCCTGGTGGCCCTGAGCTTCTGCAAGGACTTCTGGCACGAGCAGGGGCGCATCGTTGGCCCAGTGATGCTGGTGTCGTTCCTGTTTGGCCTGATCGATGCGCTCAAGGGCGCCGGGCTGGCGGACTGGATGCCGACGCAACTGGCCCACCTGCCGCTGAGCGAACAAGGCCTGGCCTGGCTGGTGCCTTCGGTGATGACCCTGGCGGTCGCGGTGGTGTGTGATCGTCTGCTGGGCAAGCGCAGCGAAGCACTGGCTTAAGCAGCTTCAGGCAGATTCACCGGCTACAACCGAAATGCCCCGTATCAATCGATACGGGGCATTTTTTTGGGTGCGGTGTCTTTTTTCGTGGACTGTGGGAGCGAGCCTGCTCGCGATAGCGTCGGAACTGTCGATATAGAAGTGAAAGTTATATCGCTATCGCGAGCAGGCTCGCTCCCACAGGGTTCGCTGATATTATTGCCGCAGAGTTTGTTTCGTCACAGGAAATCGAATGTCATTCATCCAAGCCAACCTGATCCATCTGCTTGCCGCCGCCTGGTTCATCATCTGCTGGGCGGGCTACACCCGTTACGCCACCTGGAAGGCGCGCGACACGGCCTGCCTGGCCAGTGTGATGCACCTGTACCGCGAGGACTGGATGCGCCGCATGCTGTTGCGTGAGAATCGTATCGCCGATGCCAGCGTGATCGGCAATCTCGAACGCAATGCCTCATTCTTCGCCTCCAGCACGCTGATCATCCTGGCCGGTATCCTGACGGTGCTCGGGGCGTCTGATCGGGCGGTGTCGTTGTTGGCCGACATACCCATGGTGCAACAGGCTTCCCAGGGCATGGCGGAGGTCAAGTTGCTCTGCCTGGCATTGGTGTTCGTATATGCGTTCTTCACGTTCAGTTGGTGCATGCGCCAATACAACTTCGCAGCGGTGTTGGTGGGTTCGGCGCCGATGATCGGCGAGCGTCATGTCTCGGAGCAGGAGCGCAAGGCGTTTGCACTCAGGGCGGCGCGGGTCATCTCCATGGCGGCCAACCAATTCAACTTTGGCCTGCGTGCCTATTACTTCGGTATGACCATGTTGGCGTGGTTCGTCAGCCCCTGGTTATTCATGTTGATGAGTGCTGGCGTGGTGTTCGTGCTGTATCAGCGCGAATTTCATTCCGATGTGCTGGATGTGATGGTCTATACCCCCACGGAAGCGCCAGCGCCCGAGGTCGCCAAGGACGCGGCGTGACAGGCGTCTCCAAATCGCAGGCAAAAGAAAACCCGCACCAGGCGGGTTTTCTTTTACTGCTAAAACCGTATTAGTTGGTTTTAGGCGCGGTAGCAGGGGCTTCTTTCGCAGCTGCTTCGTTCGATTCAGCCTGAGCTTTGGCGGCATCGGCGTTTTCTTTTGCCGCGTCGTTCACTTTATCCTGTGCTTTGTTCATGTCTTGCTGAGCTTGCTCGGCGTGTTTTGCGGCATCTTGAGCCTTGTCCTCGGATTTTTTATCGCAGGCAGCGAGACCGAGGGAGGCGGCCAACATCAAGGCAATAGCAAAAGTCTTACGCATGGGGTGTTTCTCCTTATGGAAATAACTACTGGCCTTTTGAGCGACCCCCCTCAGGTTAAGTTCCTCTTTTGCTACAGATATATAACTTTGCACGGTCGCGGAACTTTAGCGGACACGCCTGTTGCCAGGCCTATAAACAAACAAGGGCATTGATGGACATGGCTGAAGATCCCATTTTTGAGCGTGCCACGCGCTTTTTATCCGCCCTGCGGCATTGCCAGGTGTTGGGCTTGAAGTTGCACAGCGCCAGTCGTGATGGGCTGACGCTCATCCTGCCGTTCAGCCCGCAAATCGTTGGCAATCCCCTGACGGGCATCATCCATGGTGGCGCGTTGACTTCATTGATGGACAGCGCGTGCGGCATGTCGACCTTGTGTGTGCTGCCACAATTCGAAGTCTGCCCCACCCTCGACCTGCGCATCGACTACATGCACGCCGCCGAACCCCACAAGGACGTCTACGGCTTCGCCCAGTGCTATCGGGTGACCCCGGACGTGATCTTCACCCGCGGTTTCGCCTATCAGGACGACCCCGAGCAACCCATCGCCCATGTGGTGGGCACGTTCATGCGCCTGGGCCAGCATGCCAGGGGCATGGGAAAAGCCAGTCCGATGACCGCCGTGGGCCAGCCATGACCGATACCACCCAGGAACAACTACGCCGCGCCTGTGAGCAGGGCGACTACGCACTGCTGCTCGCCTCGATCCCCTATGCCCAACTCATCGGCGTCGACTGCACGCGCCAGGGCGACGATTTGGTATTTCGTTTGCCGGCCAACAAGGACAACATTGGTAACCCTTTACTGCCGGCCATCCACGGTGGGGTCATTGCTGGTTTCATGGAACTGGCGGCTGCGGTGCATCTGTTGATCGCCACCGGCGCACCGGGCGTGCCGAAAATCATCGACTTTTCCCTGGATTACCTACGCACCGGGCAGTTTCGCGACACCTACGCCAAATGCCAGGTCTGGCGCCAGGGTCGGCGGGTCGCCAACGTCGCGATCACCGCCTGGCAAGACGTCGAGGCCGAACCCATCGCCACCGCCCGGGCGCATTTCAAGATCCAGGAACCTTCAAAACCCGCGCGCCCTTGAAATCATCCCCTTTGCCCCCACCTTGTGGACATCCCGCCGCCAATCTCAGCGAGGCGGACACCACCATCCACTTGGAGTTTGATGACCATGAGCGTGGAAACTCAAAAGGAAACCCTGGGCTTCCAGACCGAGGTGAAGCAGCTGCTGCACCTGATGATTCACTCGCTGTATTCGAATAAGGAAATTTTCCTTCGCGAGCTGATTTCGAACGCCTCTGACGCTGTCGACAAATTACGTTTCGAAGCCCTTTCCAAGCCTGAACTGCTGGAAGGCGGCGCTGAGCTGAAAATCCGTGTGAGCTTCGACAAGGACGCAAAAACCGTCACCCTCGAAGACAACGGCATCGGCATGAGCCGCGAAGAGGTGATCACGCACCTGGGCACCATCGCCAAGTCCGGCACCGCCGATTTCATGAAGAACCTGTCCGGCGACCAGAAGAAAGACTCCCACCTGATCGGTCAGTTCGGCGTCGGTTTCTATTCCGCGTTCATCGTGGCCGACCAGGTCGAAGTGTTCAGCCGCCGTGCCGGCCTCGCTGCGAGCGCAGGCGTGCACTGGTCGTCCAAGGGCGAAGGCGAGTTCGAAGTCGCTACCATCGACAAGGCCGATCGCGGTACCCGCATCGTGCTGCACCTCAAGTCCGGCGAAGACGAGTTTGCCGATGGCTGGCGCCTGCGCAACATCATCAAGAAGTACTCCGACCACATCGCGCTGCCGATCGAGTTGCCGAAGGAAGTCGCCGCTGCCGAAGGTGAAGAAAAACCGGAAGTGGAGTGGGAAACCGTCAACCGCGCCAGTGCCCTGTGGACCCGTCCGCGCACTGAAGTGAAGGACGAGGAATACCAGGAGTTCTACAAGCACATCGCCCACGACTACGAGAACCCGCTGAGCTGGAGCCATAACAAGGTCGAAGGCAAGCTGGAATACAACTCGCTGTTGTACGTGCCGGCCCGTGCGCCGTTCGACCTGTACCAGCGCGAAGCGCCACGCGGGCTGAAGCTGTACGTGCAGCGTGTGTTCGTGATGGACCAGGCCGAATCGTTCCTGCCGCTGTACCTGCGCTTCATCAAGGGTGTGGTCGATTCCAACGACCTGTCCCTGAACGTTTCGCGGGAAATCCTGCAGAAAGACCCGATCATCGACTCCATGAAGTCGGCGCTGACCAAGCGCGTGCTGGACATGCTGGAAAAGCTGGCGAAGAACGAGCCCGAGCAGTACAAGAGCTTCTGGAAAAACTTCGGCCAGGTGATGAAGGAAGGCCCGGCCGAGGACTTCGCCAACAAAGAGAAGATCGCCGGCCTGCTGCGCTTTGCCTCGACCCAGGGTGACGATGGCGAGCAGATCGTTGGCCTGGCCGATTACCTGGCCCGCGCCAAGGAAGGCCAGGACAAGATCTACTACCTGACCGGTGAAACTTATGCACAGGTCAAGAACAGCCCGCACCTGGAAGTCTTCCGCAAGAAAGGCATCGAAGTGCTGCTGCTGACCGACCGCATCGACGAGTGGCTGATGAGCTACCTCAACGAGTTCGACGGCAAGAGCTTCGTCGACGTGGCTCGTGGTGACCTGGACCTCGGCAACCTGGATTCGGAAGAAGACAAGAAAGCCGCCGAAGAAGTCGCCAAGAGCAAGGAAGGCCTGGTCGAGCGAATCAAGACGGCCTTGGGCGATGCTGTCAGCGAAGTGCGGGTCTCGCACCGCCTGACCGACTCCCCGGCGATCCTGGCTATCGGTGAGCAGGACCTCGGTCTGCAGATGCGCCAGATCCTCGAAGCCAGCGGCCAGAAGGTCCCGGACTCCAAGCCGATCTTCGAATTCAACCCGGCCCACCCGCTGGTGGAAAAACTCGACAACGAGCAGAGCGAAGAGCGCTTCGGCGATCTGTCGCACATCCTGTTCGACCAGGCGGCCCTGGCAGCTGGCGACAGCCTGAAGGACCCGGCGGCGTATGTGCGTCGCCTGAACAAGCTGTTGGTTGAACTGTCAGCTTAAGCAAGTGCAGGAAAAACCCGCTTCGGCGGGTTTTTTCATTTCTGGTGTTCCGTTCAAGAGGAGTCCGTCATGAGTCAGGTTACGGTTCGTTCGCTGGTCTATCAGATCGAAGGTCAAAATTATGAAGGTCGCCTGGCCTTCGACGTCAGCCAGCAGGGTTCGCGCCCGGGGTTGCTGATGGCGCCCAATTGGATGGGCGTAGGGGCGGGGGCCGAGGAGATCGCCAAGTCGGTAGCCGCTAACGGCTATGTCGTGTTGATCGCCGATTTGTACGGCCAGGATGTACGCCCGAGCAATGCCGATGAGGCCGGGGCAGCGATGATGCCGCTCAAGAATGACCGGGCGTTGTTGCGCCAGCGCATGCAGGCGGCGCTCGAGCAATTGCTGAATCAGGGCGAAGCGGAGGTCGATGCGTCGAAACTCGCTACGTTCGGTTTCTGCTTCGGTGGCTGCTGTGCCCTGGAGCTGGCTCGCAGCGGTGCGCCGCTCAAAGCTGCGGTTTCATTCCACGGTACCCTCGATACACCGAATCCGGCCGATGCGCAGAACATCAAGGGCGCGGTGTTAGTGATGCATGGCGCCTCCGACCCGCTGGTGCCGAAAGAGCAACTGCCAGCCTTCGAAGACGAAATGAACGCCGCTGGTGTGGATTGGCAACTGCTGAGCTACGGTGGCGCGGTGCATTCGTTCACCGACCCGCAGGCCAATGTGCCGGGCAAGATGATGTACGACGCCAAGGTCGCCGGGCGTGCGTTCCGGTCGATGCATAACTTGTTGGATGAGGTGTTCAAAGACTGAGGTTGGGTTGAAGCAGAACCCTGTGGGAGCCGAGCTTGCTCGCGATGGCGGTGTATCAATCGGCATTGATACCGACTGACACACCGCCATCGCGAGCAAGCTCGGCTCCCACAGGTTCAATGGCACCCGTTCTAGGGCAACTCGATCCGCTCGCTTTCCCCCAGCACAGTCGGCCAGTCCCCGGCCGCCCAGCGCCGGCGGGCCTCATCGATCCGGGCCGGGTCGCTGGAGACGAAGTTCCAGTTGATCCGTCGCGGCCCATCCAATGGCGCGCCGCCGAACAGCACGGCATGGCAGTCGCTGTCGGCAAACAGCGTCATCTCTTCGCCGACCGGCAGGACCACCAGCGAATGGGGTTCCACCGGTTCACCTTCAAGCCGTGCTTCGCCGCTGAGTACATACAGCGCCCGCTCTTCATGTTCGGTGGGAATCAGCAGCGACGTCGCAGTTTGCAGGTTCAATTCGGCATACAACGTAGGCGACAGCACCGGTACCGGTGATTCCAGGCAAAAGCCTGACCCGGCGATCATGCGGATGCTGACCCCCAGGTTATCGCTGACCGGCAGGCTGTGTGCCGGGTGATGGCTGTAGTGCCCCGGGCCCTCTTCGTGGGACTTGGGCGAGGCCAGCCAGACTTGCAACCCATGCATGATGAAAGCGTTGTTCAGCAGCGATTCGGGCGTACGCTCGACATGGGCAATGGCGCTGCCGGCGGTCATCCAGCTGACATCGCCAGCCTCCACCACCTGGTCGGAACCGAGGCTGTCCTTGTGCTGGAGTTTGCCCGCGAACAGGTAGGTGAGGGTGGACAGGCCGATGTGGGGATGCTGGCGGATGTTCATGCCTCTGCCGGCCGGATAGGTGGTTTGCAGCATGTGATCGAAAAACACGAAAGGCCCGACACTGCGGCATTTGGCGGACGGCAGTGGGCGAAGAATCGGCTGGCCTTCGACGTCTTCGGCGCGGGGGTGAACGGTCAGGGGCGTGGTCATGTTGTCTTCCAGGTTGAACAACGGTTGCACGAAGCATAACCCGCCGCCGGCAGACGCGGCAGAGGCGCCTTGAACCCCGGCGGGACGGTTGGGGTCTACGCTGTTCATGGCTTTTGGAGACCCCCATGCCCTTGACCCGTTTGATCTTCGCCTGGCTGCTGGTCGTTTCGAGTAGCGGTGCCGTGGCCCGCGAATATGCCTACAGTGATGCGCATCTGCATTACGTCGATTTCTTTCAGGAAACCGCCGGCATGCCCAAGCTGCTCCAGGCGATGGCGGACAATCGTATCGAGCATGTGATGATTTCCGGTGTTCCGGTGGCCAAGAAATGGCATGAGGACGAGCCCAAGCGTCCTCGTTATTACGCCGGTGACGACGCGGATGCCTATTGGTACAGCGCCACCGACGTGATTGTCGCCGCCGCGGTGAGCAAGCTGACCGCCGAGCAACGCCAGCACTTTCATCCGTTCCTGTCGGGCTTCAATCCCAACGACAAGAACTCCGCCGCCCACATTCAACGCATGCTCGATCTCTACCCAGGATTGTGGCAAGGCATCGGCGAGGTATTCACTCGCCATGATGACCTCACGGCGCTCACCTCGGGCGACACCCCGAGGGCCAACAACGAAGCCATGACGCGGATCTATCACCTGGCGGCCGAGAACGACCTGCCGGTGATGCTGCATTCCAACATCACTTCCAAGCGCGAGAAAAACCCGTTGTACCTGGCAGAAATCGAGGAGCCGCTGCGCAATCACCCACACACACGCTTTATCTGGGCCCACGCCGGCACCAGCATGGAAATCCATCGCCACCAGACCCGCCTGGATTTTCTGTTGCCGACCCTGAGTCGCATGCTCGAGGCCTACCCCAATTTGTACATAGACCTGTCCTGGAGCGTGCTCACGCCGTACTTGCTGGACGAGGCGGGCAAGCCCCGGGACGAATGGGTAAAGCTGGTGGAGCGCTTTCCCGAGCGCTTCATGGTGGGGTCGGATGTGGTCGGGCGTTTCGACAAGCTGGGTAAGGAATTGCGCAGCTTCGATCCGTTCCTGGATGCCTTGCCGGAGGACGTGGCGAGGAAAGTGGCGCGGGATAACTTCCTTTCGGTATTGCCGCGTTCAGTGGCTCGCTGAGTCCGCTTTTGTGGCGAGGGAGCTTGCTCCCGCTGGGCTATGCAGTAGCCCCAACGTCTGGCGACTGCTGCGCAGTCGAGCGGGAGCAAGCTCCCTCGCCACAGGTCAATCCTATCCCCGGGCTATTGGTGGTATGACCAACATCGCTTTGTCATCAGCCTGTCACGCCCGCGTCATACCCTCGCGCTCATCTCAATCAAGGAGCGCACTATGCACCTCACCCGTTCAAGCGCACTGGTCGCGCTGTTGTTGACCTGCGGTCTGGCACAGGCCGAAGTCCGTGTCGAAGGTCCGGTGGAATACGGCGTCTTCGAAGGGCCGCAAGCCGAGCTGCAATCGGGAGAGCGGGTCCTGCGGCGCAGCAACGAACAGATCCGCCAGACCGAAAGCGTGCCGGCGAAGCTGGGCACCAAGTTCGGCATGCGCTACCAGTTGGCCGGCAAGGTCGCCGATGACCAGCCGTTGACCCTGTTGTACTTCACCCCCGGCATCCGCACTCCCGATGGCGTGCGTCACGATAAATTCGAAGTCATCCAGAAACTGGTGCCTGGCGCGCCGCAGGATGTGATGGCCTACGAGTTCACCGAAAGCCACGAAGTGGTACCGGGGGAGTGGCGGTTCATGGTGTTCCAGGGTGATCGGCTGCTGATGCAGCAGCGATTTGTCGTGCGCTGAATCCATCCACCACAGATCAAAAACTGTGGGAGCGAGCCTGCTCGCGATGGCGGTGGGACAGTCTCAGAAATGTCGACTGACATACCGCTATCGCGAGCAGGCTCGCTCCCACAAATGAACCCAGGTGTATTTGCCAGGCAAAAAAACGCCCCGAACCAGTCGGGGCGTTTTTCTGTGTGGCGTTAGCGGCGGGGCTTACTTGCCCTGCCAGCGCTTCAGTACCAGGGTGGCGTTGGTGCCACCGAAGCCGAAGCTGTTGCTCATCACGGTATTGATTGTGGCGTTTTCGCGAGTCTTGGTCAGGATTGGCAGGTCGGCCACTTCCGGATCCAGCTCATCGATGTTGGCCGAACCGGCCATGAAGTTGCCTTCCATCATCAGCATGCAGTAGATCGCTTCGTGAACGCCGGCGGCGCCCAGGGAGTGACCCGACAGGCTCTTGGTGGAGCTGATGGCCGGGGCCTTGTCGCCGAACACTTCGCGCACACCTTTCATTTCCGCGACGTCGCCGACCGGAGTCGAGGTGCCATGGGTGTTGAGGTAGTCGATCGGTGCATCGACGGTGGACATGGCCATCTGCATGCAACGCACGGCGCCTTCACCGCTTGGTGCGACCATGTCGTAGCCGTCGGAAGTGGCGCCGTAGCCGACGATTTCCGCGTAGATTTTCGCGCCACGGGCCAGGGCGTGTTCCAGCTCCTCGACCACGACCATGCCGCCGCCGCCAGCGATGACGAAGCCATCACGGTCGGCATCGTAGGCACGGGAAGCTTTTTCCGGCGTGTCGTTGCGCTTGCTGGACAGGGCACCCATGGCATCGAACAGGAACGACTGGCTCCAATGTTCTTCTTCACCGCCGCCGGCGAACACGATGTCCTGCTTGCCCATCTGGATCTGCTCCATGGCGGTACCGATGCAATGGGCACTGGTGGCACAGGCAGAGGCGATGGAGTAGTTCAGGCCCTTGATCTTGAACGGCGTGGCCAGGCAGGCGGAAACCGTGCTGCTCATGGTCCGCGTGACGCGGTATGGGCCGACGCGCTTGACGCCTTTTTCGCGCAGGATGTCCAGCGCTTCCATCTGGTTCAAGGTGGAGGCGCCACCGGAGCCGGCGATCAGGCCGGTACGCGGGTTGGAAACCTGCTCTTCGGTCAGGCCGGAATCAGCGATGGCGTCCTTCATGGCCAGGTAGGCGTAAGCCGCCGCATGGCCGACGAAACGGTAGATCTTGCGATCGATCAGCTCTTCGAGGGGAAGGTCAATGGAGCCGGAAACCTGGCTACGCAGACCCATTTCAGCATATTCCGGGTTGAACCGGATGCCAGGGCGACTTGCACGCAGGTTAGCGGAGACGGTCTCTTTGTCATTGCCCAGGCACGAAACGATGCCCAGACCAGTGATAACGACGCGGCGCATGCGGATAACCCTTAGAAGTTGTCAGTGGAGGTGAAAACGCCGACCCGGAGGCCTTCGGCGGTGTAGATCTCGCGACCGTCCACGGCAACCGAACCATCGGCAATGGCCATGTTCAGCTTGCCCTTGAGGACGCGTTTGATATGAATGTTATAGGTGATTTTCTTGGCGGTCGGCAGGACCTGACCAAAGAACTTCACTTCGCCCGAGCCCAGGGCGCGACCACGACCCGGCAGGCCTTGCCAGCCGAGGAAGAAACCGACCAATTGCCACATGGCATCCAGGCCCAGGCAGCCCGGCATGACCGGATCACCTTCGAAGTGGCAGGCGAAGAACCACAGGTCCGGAGTGATATCCAGCTCGGCGACCAATTCACCTTTGCCGTACTTGCCACCCTCTTCGCTGATATGGGTGATGCGATCCACCATCAGCATGTTCGGGGCGGGCAGTTGCGCGTTACCTGGGCCGAACAGCTCACCGCGACTGCAGCGCAGCAGATCTTCCCGGGTAAAGGCGTTTTGTTTGGTCATGCGAGCTCCTCAATAGTCCCGTGCGGCAGGGTGGGGCAAATCTTCCCGGCCGATCGAAGCGTTCATGCCTCGAATCGACAGCCTACTCATAGACTATTGCGTTGTAGTGAAAGTCACAGCACACGGGAAATGAATGTACACCTGTGCACTGAAATTTTTATTCAAGCCCCAATCGAGGCTTGTTCGGGTGCCTAAGACTGCCGCACTTTCGCCTTTCACGCCAGTCACAGATGGTCCAGTGGCCTGTTCTAGTTCACCCAGCGCTGCAGAATCTGCTGCAGATCGATCCTTTTGAACGGCTTGGCCAGGTAATCGTTCATGCCCGCCGCGAGGCAGGCTTCGCGGTCGCCCTGCAACGCGTTGGCCGTCAGGGCGATGATGGGCACCTCGCCGCAGCCCGGCAACTGACGGATCTGCCGCGTGGCTTCGTAGCCATCGATGATGGGCAGCCGGCAATCCATGAGGATCGCCTCGAAAATCAGGCTTTCGGCGCTGCGTACCGCCTGGGCGCCGTCGGTGGCGACACTGACGGTGAAGCCCAGGCTGCGCAGCATGGCTTCGATCACCGTCTGATTGACCGGATTGTCCTCCACCAGCAACACGTTGCGGCCTTCGCCGTCGCCGCTGCCGACGGCCAGTCGCGGCGCCAGGGGCGTTGGCGTCTGGCGCGACAGGGCCAGCGGGATCTCGAGGGTGAACACCGAGCCCCGACCTTCTTCGCTCTGGGCCCGCAGTGTGCCGCCCATGCGTTCGGCCAGGGTACGGGCGATCGGCAGGCCCAGGCCAGTGCCGCCGTAGCGCCGGGAGATCGAACTGTCGGCCTGCTGGAAGGCATCGAACATGCGCTCCAGGCTCTCGGCCGGGATACCGATGCCACTGTCGCGCACCGTACAGGTGAACCACAGCAGTTCGTGGTCCAGGGCTTGCCATTGGCATTGCACGGTGACGCGGCCTTGCTCGGTGAATTTCAGGGCGTTGCCGATCAGGTTCACCAGAATCTGCCGTATCCGCGTCGGATCGCCCTGGACCTGCAGGGCCTGCATGTCGTCCGGGACCAGCAGGTCCAGGCCCAGCTTGCGCTGCGCAGCGCTGTGCTGAAAAGACTGCGCGCAACTGCCCACCAGCTCCGCCAGGTTGAACGGGATGTGCTCCAGTTCCAGGGCCGAGCGTTCGATGCGCGAGAAGTCGAGGATGTCGTTGATCACCTTCAGCAGGTGTTCGGTGGATTCTGACGCCAGCGCCGTGTACTCGTGCTGCTCGTCGGTCATGCGGGTGGTTTCCAGCAGTTGCAGCATGCCCAGTACGCCGTTCATGGGCGTGCGCAGTTCATGGCTCATCATCGCCAGGAACTCGGACTTTGCGCTGTTGGCTTTTTCGGCCTCTTCGCGGGTCTTGATCAGTTGAGCCATGGCCTGGTGCTGTTCGCGGCTGGCTTGCTCCAGACCGCCGGCCAGGTTGTTGATGTGCCGCGACAAGGCCCCCAGTTCGGCGTCATCGACGATGGGCAGTGGGGTGCTGTAGTCGCCTTGCTGGATGGCCTTGACCGCATTGCCGATGTCGCGGATCGGCCGTGACAGGTTGGTTGCCAGCCGACGCGCCACCAGGAAGGTGAACAACAGGGCGAACAGCGCCAGGATCGCGGCCTTGAACAGGATCTCCTGCTGTCGCTGACTGAAGGCGTCGCTGGACATGCCGACGATCACGCGGCCCAGGTAGTCTTCGCCGGACGCCTCGACGGATGTGCTGTTGCCCTGCAGGAAATCATTGTTCAGGGCAATGCGCTGCAGGCGCACCGGGGCCTGGAAGACTTCGATCTGCTGGGCGCGGCTGCGGGTTTGTTCGGGTTGTTCGACGTACACCAAGACTTTGTCGGTACTGTCCTGGACCTCCAGGAAGCGCACGTGTGGGGTCGCCAGGGTCGCGGTGAGCAGGCTTTCCAGGACTTCGTTGTTGCCGGAAATCACCCCGTACTCCGTGGCGGGAGCCAGTTGGTTGGCGATCAGTTGCCCGGTGTGATTGAGTTCCTGGCGCAAGTCCTGGATCCGCACGAAGGTAAAGAAGCTGATCAGCAGCACGGTCAGCAGCAACGCCGGGCCGAGGGCGATGAGCTGGGTACGGGTGTTGATGTCCCAACGGCGACGCAAGGTCATGGTCGGTGTTCTCCTTCGGCCAACGTTGCCGCGACGGATTCGGCGTCAATCGGTTCGATCCCCAGTGAGCGGGAGACCTGCCGGTTGCCCAGGACTTTGAAACGGTCTGGATACAGCGTGCGCGGCCAGGTCGTGGCGGGGCGGTCGAGCAACTCGTCGAGAATCGCCAGCCAGTCTTGTTGGTCGCTGTAGGTACTGGCCAGGCTGCCGGCCTTGACGAAGGCGGCGCTGGGCCCGATCAGGGCGCGTTGCCGGGCATAGCTGCTGAGCAGCAGGTTCTTTACGGTCTTGGGGTTGTACAAGTCGGGGTCGTCGAGGCCCAACAGCACGTCGCTCTGGCCCAGCAGGTTGTGCAGGGGGCGGCTGTCGTTGGTGTCGTCCCAGCGTTCGCTGACGATGGCCAGGCCCAGTGGTGCCGCGGCTTGTTGGATGTCCTTGAGCAGGAATTCGCTGTGGGTGTCGTAAAGCACGCCGACGCGTCGCACTTGCGGCAGGATGGTGCGGATCAGCCGTAATTGCCGCGCCATCGGTGGATCGCTCCACAGCAGGCTCAGGTGAGCCGGCGTCGTCTCGCCCAGGCGGTCGCGGGCTTGCTGGCGGCTGATACGCAATACCAGGGTGGCCGGTCCCCGGGCGTCTTGCAGGCGCCAGTCGAGGCTGGGCAGGTCAAGCAGGACCAGGCGGATATTGCCCGGCAACTTGTCTGGTGCCGGTAGATTGGCCAGCGGGGTAAACCGCACGCTGTCTTCGGGGCGCAGGGCTTTCAGGGCCTGGGTGAAAGACTGCACGCCGGGGCTGTCCGCGGCACCGGTCAACAGGACTTCGGCCGCCCTAGCCTGGATGGGCGCCAGCCACGCAGCAAACACCAGGCATAGCGCCAGCGTCAGGCGGCCATGAAATGGCGACTTGCGGAGTGGATGCCGAGACATCTAGAACGACAACTCCGCGCTGAAGTACACGACATGGCGGGAGTCGTAGCGGTTGTCGCTGAAGGTGGTGGGCTGGTTGTCCAGGCGTTGTTGCAGGACCCCCGCCAATTCCAGGCTGGCCTTGCCCAGGGGGATACGCCGGGCGAGGCGGGTGTCCACCCGTTCGAAGCGATAGCCGTTCAGGGCGTCGGCGCCGTAATAGAACAGCGCGCTGTTCCAGCCCTGGCCCCAGTCCCGTAGCCAACCGGCCGAGCCGCTGTTGCGGGCGGTCAGTTGCTCGTCGAGGGGGTTGCTGGCCTGGGCATCGACATAGGCGTAGGTCAGGCGCAGACGGTCGGCGCTGGTCACACGCCAGTCGAACTGGGTTTCGGCCCCGGAAAACTGGGATTGGTTGGCGTTGCTGGCGATGTACTGATTGTTGCGCAGCGGCTCGCTGATCATGCCGGTGATTTCGTCATGAAACAGTTTCACGTCGACCGCCAGCCCCAGGTCCACGAAATAACCGTTGTAGCCCAGTTCCCGGGAGCGCATGTGCTCTTGTTCCAGGTTGCCCGGGCCGCGCGTCCGGACGAAGTAACGGGCGCTGTTCTGGCCGAAGGCGGCGGGTTGCAGGTTGGTGACCTGATAGCTCCAGTTGACGTTGTTCTCGAACATGTCCGGGGAGCGCACAGCTTCGGAGTACACCGCCCGCAGGCCGTGGCGCGGGGTGATCAGGTAGTTGACCGCGACCCGTGGAGTCAGCGAGCTGCCGGTCAGGCGGGTGTCTTCGAACATCGCGCCGCCCTGCAACAGCCAATGCTCGGTGGCCCGCCATTCGAGCTGCCCGAACAGGCGCCAGGTGGTGTCGTCCAGGGTGCCGTTGAAGTACGTCTCCGAGTCGGCCCGGTCGTAGCGATAGTTGGCCCCAGTGACCAGGCGCAGGCTGTCGGACAGGCTCAGGGTGTCCTGGATCTCCAGGTCGTAACGCGATTCCCGGGCGCTCTGGTCGATATCGCCGCACAGGGTTTGCGAGGCGCCGTTGCGCCACTGGTCGAGCACCTGATTGGCCAACGCCTGTTCCTGTGGCGTGCCGGCTGGCGCGCCGCTGTTGATGTAGCTGGGGATATTGCGCGCCAGCTTCTCGGCATAGTAGGGGTTGAGTTGCCACAGGTCGGTCAGTTGCGGGCTGAAGGACACCTCGGCATCGCAGGCGCGCCAGGTCTGCTGGCGATCCCAGTGTTGAATCGAGCCTTGTACATAAATGCTGTGGTCGGGGTCCAGATCGAGGTTCCAGCGCAGCGAGCCGGCGTAGTCCTTGGCGATGACGTCGGAGTTATCCCCGGCGGCGGTAATCCCGGCAAACACGGGGCGGTAGGTATAGGGCCGCTGGTTGGTCCCGTCCTTGGCGTTCAATTGCCAGTCGATGCTCTGTCGTTCGTCCAGGGTCTGGCTGACGGACAAGTTGAAGCGGTTCAGGCGACGACTGTCGCGGTAATCGGCGCCGTTGCGGTCGCTGTCAAAGCCATCGTCTTCCTGGCCGGACAGCGACAGCCGCAGGTCACCGCCTTCCCAGCCGCTGCCCTGGCTGGCGTACCAGTCGCTGATGCCGCGTTGGCCCCGGGTGATTTTCAGCCGGGTGCCGTGGCTGTCGGCGGGGGCGCGGGTGATGATGTTGACCACTGCCATCAGTGCGTTGGCGCCGTAGCTGACGGTGTTGGGCCCGCGAAAGACTTCGATCCGCTCGATGTCTTCCATGGCCACCGGGATGTCGCTCCAGTCTACCGTTGCCAACCCGGCGCGATACACCGAGCGGCCATCGATCAGCACCTGCATGCGGCGGGCTTCGCTGGCGTTGGTGCCGTGGTAGTTCACGGTGGCCTGGTTGCCGCTGATGTTGCCGACCATCATGCCCGGCACCAGGCGCAGCAGTTCGCTGATATCGCGGGCGCCGCTGGCCTTGATCAACTCGCTGTCGAGCACGGTCATGCTGCCCGGCACCGCCGCTGGCGATTGCTTCAGGCGCGTGGCCGTCAGCACCTGGGGCAGGGGCTGGCTGTCCACGAACAAGTCGTCGCCTAGCACTGGCGGGCTGATGATCAGTGCCAATAACAGGGACGAACCTGGACGGGAGGGGCCAACGGACACGGCACAGCCTTTGATAATGGGAGGATGGCGGGCATGTTAACCGAGCTGAACGACTTTTCCATTCACGTTGACAGCATTTTCCTAGGAATTGATGGTCAGCTTCCTACAGCTGGCGGTAATTGTTGCCGGGGCTGGTCGCGATCTGGCCGCTCCGTATAATGCCCCGCATTGCCACTTGGTATGGATGAACGGATTGCATATGACTGAACAGCGCCCGATTGCGGTCCTGGGGGGCGGAAGTTTCGGTACCGCCGTGGCTAACCTGCTGGCCGAGAATGGTCACCCGGTGCGCCAGTGGATGCGTGACCCGGAGCAGGCCGAGGCCATCCGGGTCAACCGCGAGAACCCGCGTTACCTGAAGGGCATCAAGATCCGCCCGGAAGTGGAACCGGTGACTGACTTGCAGGCAACCCTGGAGGGTAGCGACCTGTTCTTCGTCGCCTTGCCGTCCAGCGCCTTGCGTTCGGTACTGGCGCCCTATGCCGAGCGCTTGAGCGGCAAGCTGTTGGTGAGCCTGACCAAGGGCATCGAAGCCCAGACCTTCAAGCTGATGAGCGAGATTCTCGAAGAAATCGCCCCCAAGGCCCGGATCGGTGTGATCTCCGGGCCGAACCTGGCGCGGGAAATCGCCGAGCATGCCCTGACCGCCACAGTGGTCGCCAGTGAAGATGAAGAGCTGTGCCAACGGGTCCAGGCCGCCTTGCATGGCCGCACCTTTCGGGTCTACGCCAGTGCCGACCGTTTCGGTGTGGAACTGGGCGGGGCATTGAAGAACGTCTATGCGATCATTGCCGGCATGGCGGTGGCGCTGGGCATGGGCGAGAACACCAAGAGCATGCTGATCACCCGTGCGCTGGCGGAAATGACCCGTTTCGCCGTCAGCCAGGGCGCCAATCCGATGACCTTCCTGGGACTGGCCGGCGTGGGCGACCTGATCGTCACCTGTTCCTCGCCCAAGAGTCGCAATTACCAGGTCGGTTTTGCCCTCGGCCAAGGCTTGAGTCTCGATGAGGCCGTGTCGCGCCTGGGTGAAGTGGCCGAAGGGGTCAACACCCTCAAGGTGCTCAAGGCAAAATCCCAGGAGGCGGGAGTGTACATGCCGCTGGTCGCCGGGCTGCACGCGATTCTGTTCGAAGGGCGCACGCTTGAACAGGTGATCGAGCTGTTGATGCGTGGCGAACCGAAGACCGACGTCGATTTCATTTCCACCAGCGGTTTCAATTGAACCGCTATTGATCGCAAGCAGGAGCGAGCCATGAACGATCCGCAAGGGCAACCCCAATACGAATCCATCCTGCTGCGTGTGCTGTGGATGGTGATTTATCTGCTGGTCTGGCAGGTGGCGCAATTCATCCTCGGTGCCGTGGTGCTGGTGCAATTGATCTATCGGCTGATCTACGGCGCGCCCAGTGCCAGCCTGATGAATTTCGGCGACAGCCTGAGCCAGTTCCTGGCCCAGATCGGCCGTTTCGGCACTTTCCACAGCGACCAGAAACCCTGGCCGTTCGCGGACTGGCCGACTCCGCGCACGCCTGAAGGCGAAGCCCCTCACACCGTGGCACCGGCCCCGCATCCCGTCCGGGACGAGGAACCGAAGCTATGAAATTGTGGGTATTGCGCCATGGTGAGGCTGAGCCGTACGGTGCCCGTCCCGATCCGGAGCGGGCCCTGACGGCTCACGGTCGCGAGGAAGTGTTGCGCAGTGCCGCGCACTTGATCGGCCAGCCGCTGACCGCCATTTACGCCAGCCCCTATCTGCGCGCCCAGCAGACCGCACAACTGGTGCGCGAAGCGCTGGGTTTTCAGCCTGAGCTGATCACGGTGAACTGGCTCACGCCGGACACCCGGCCGCAAAAAGTCCTGGAGCGCCTCGAGGACCAGGACAATGTGCTGCTGGTCAGCCATAACCCTTTGGTGGGCAGCCTGCTGGGCTTTCTGCAACACGGCCACCTGCAACACCCCGAGCAAGTGCAAACCGCCGGGCTGGCTGAGCTGGAAGGCGACATGCCGCTGGCCGGAACGATGAGGCTCAAAGGGATCAGGCATCCCTGAACCGGTCGATTGCAGCACTGGGCAAAACAACAATCACACAGGAAGGGCAACGATGAGTCTGTGGCGCACCACCCCCAACATCGAGCAACTGAACGCCGCCGGTAGAAACACCATCAGCGAAGTGCTGGACATTCGTTTCGAGTCTTTCGACGACGAATCCCTGACCGCCAGCATGGTGGTCGATCAGCGCACCCACCAGCCGTTCGGCCTGCTGCATGGCGGTGCTTCGGTGGTGCTGGCCGAAACGGTCGGGTCCATGGCCGCCTATCTCTGTGTCGATGCCAGCAAGTTCTACTGCGTGGGCCTGGAAATCAATGCCAACCATCTGCGCGGCGTGCGCAGCGGACGGGTGACCGCCACGGCCCGGATGGTTCATCTGGGCCGCACCACCCAGGTCTGGGACATCCGCCTGGTCAATGACGAGGGCAAGGTCAACTGCGTGTCGCGCCTGACCATGGCGGTGGTGCCGCTGGGCGAGCAACCGCCGGCGCGTTGATGCTCTAGTGGGATGCAATCCTGTGGTGAGGGGATTTTCTGTGGGAGCAAGGCTTGCCCGCGATGGAGTCGACGCGCAACACCTGATCCACCCCAGCGTCTGCATCGCGGGCAAGCCTTGCTCCCACAAGTCTCCTCGCCACATGGGGCAGTGCTCACAGCTTGATAGCCCCATAGCCCAACCCCGACTGTCATCATTCCTGTCAGTTACGGTCATTGCCGTGCCGTCGGGTTCTGCGGACAATCTGCCCCAGTTCCCCCAACGGATCGGCTGTCATGTCGCAACAGATATTTTTCACCCACGCCAATGGTTTTCCTTCGGCCACCTACGGCAAGCTGTTCGCTGCCCTGGCGCCGCAGTACCAGGTCGCGCATCTGGAGTTGCACGGGCATGACCCGCGTTTCCCGGTGGACGATAACTGGCACAACCTGGTGGATGAACTGATCCATCACCTGGAACAGCAACCGGCGCCGGTATGGGGCGTCGGGCATTCCCTGGGTGGTGTGCTGCACCTGCACGCGGCGTTGCGTTGCCCACAGCTGTATCGCGGCGTGGTCATGCTCGATTCGCCGGTGCTGACCCGTACCGACCAGTGGGTGATCCTGGCCGCCAAGCGCCTGGGTTTCATCGACCGCCTGACCCCGGCTGGCCGGACCCTGGGGCGGCGTGAGGAGTTCGCTGACCTGGCGTCGGCGCGAGAGTATTTTGCTGGCAAGACCCTGTTCCGCGGTTTTGACCCGGAATGCTTCGACGCCTACCTGCAACACGGCTTGCAACAAGTCGGCGACCGGTTGCGGTTGCGCTTTGACCCCGCCACTGAAATCAGTATCTACCGCGGCGTGCCGCACACCAGTCCCGGGCGACCCCGCAAGCTCAAGGTGCCGCTGGCGGTGGTGCGCGGCCGGCAGAGTCGGGTGGTGATGCGTCATCACACCCGTTCGGTGGGGCGCATGCCCCATGGCGAGTCCCTGAGCATGCCCGGCGGCCATATGTTCCCCCTCGAACGTCCACAGGACACGGCCAACCTGCTCAAGAACCTGTTCCAGCGTTGGGAAGGGCGCAGCGCATGAGTGTGGTCGAGGAAGTCCGCCTGAGCCTGCCTCACATCGAGCTGGCGGCCCACTTGTTCGGCCCGGAAGACGGGCTGCCGGTGATTGCCCTGCACGGTTGGCTGGACAACGCCAACAGCTTCGCGCGCCTGGCGCCCAGGCTCGAGGGCCTGCGAGTGATTGCCCTGGACATGGCCGGCCATGGGCACTCCGGGCATCGACCAGCCGGTGCCGGCTATGCCCTCTGGGACTACGCCCATGATGTGCTGCAAGTCGCCGAACAACTGGGTTTGAAGCGTTTCGCCCTGTTGGGGCATTCCATGGGCGCCATTGTGTCGCTGGTGCTGGCCGGTTCCCTGCCGGAACGGGTGACGCACCTGGGCTTGATCGACGGGGTGATTCCTCCTACAGCCAAAGGCGATAACGCCGCCGAACGCATGGGCATGGCCCTGCAGGCGCAGCTGGATTTGCAGCAAAAACGCAAGCCGGTCTACAAAACCCTCGACCGGGCCATCGAGGCGCGGATGAAGGGGCTGGTGGCGGTCAGCCGCGAGGCCGCCGAATTGCTGGCCCAACGCGGCCTGATGCCGGTGCCCGGGGGCTATACCTGGCGCACCGACAACCGCCTGACCCTGCCATCGCCCCTGCGCCTGACCGATGAACAGGCCATGGCATTCGTGGCGCGGGTCGCTTGTCCGGCGCATCTGGTGGTGGCGGCCGATGGCATGCTGGCCCAGCATCCGGAGTTGCTGGAGCGTCTACCCTTCAGTCATGAGCAGTTACCCGGCGGTCATCATTTGCACCTGAACGACGAGGCCGGTGCCGCGCTTGTAGCAGACTGTTTCAATCGGTTCTTCACCGTTCCTTGACTTGCGCCGGGCAACTGTCGAGGCTGAGCGGGTTGAAAGGGAGACAACCATGACAGACCTCTGTTTAGCAGCCTCGCGCTGCATCGACGACGCCCGTTGCGTCCAAGCGTCCCAGGCCAAGCCGATCCAATGAAAGTATCCGTTCATTCACTCGTCCTGCTGGTGCTGGCCTGCCTCAGCCCGGCGTCGTTCGCCGTCGATGTGCCGGGCAGCCGCGACCTGGAGCGTGTGCCGCGCATGCCCGACGCGCAGATTGTCGATTATCGGCAAACCAGCGACCTGGAACGCGTCTACCCCATGGGCTCGATCCGCAAGATCAGCGGTCAGCTGCGTTTCGACGGGCAGGTCGATGCCCGTGGCAATGTCACCTCGGTCACGTACGAACTGCCGCCGGAGCATTCCGCCACCCAGGCCTTTACCGCGGCGCGTGAAGCGCTGCAGAAACAGGGCGCCGAGCTGTTGTTCTGGTGCCAGGCCCGCGATTGCGGCGAAAGCAGCTTGTGGGCCAACGACGTCTTCGGCAATGCCAAACTCTATGGCGCCGACAGTGGCCAGGCCTTCTTGTTGCTGCGCCTGGCGCCGCCGGCGGACAACACGCTGATTGCGCTGTATGCCATCACCCGCGGCAATCGCAAGGCCTACCTGCATGTCGAGCAGTTCGAGGCGAACGCGGCGCTGGGGGACCTGCTGCCGACATCGGCCACGCTGCTGCGCCAGCTCAAGGACACTGGAGTCCTGGACTTGCCGCGTCTTGCCGGTGAACCCGACGACACCTGGTTGCGCCTGTTGTCCCGGGCGCTGAACCTGGACACGGGCCTGCGGGTCAGTATTGCCGGCCCCAGGGCCGAGGCCTGGCTCGAGGCTCTGGCGAGCCAGGGTGTCCGGGCGGCGCGGATGGAGACCGCTAGCGACGAAGCGGCGGGATTGCACCTGGAGTTGCTGCGCTAAGCTATCTCGGGGCAGCGGGTTTCACCGCGTTGCTTCGGTCCTGTTCATTTTTTCGAGACCCTACATGCTCAATAACGATCGGCTGTTGGTGCAGATCCTGCTCCTGGTGTTGTTCGGCGCAAGCCTCTGGGTCATGGCGCCGTTCTGGTCGGCGTTGTTCTGGGGGGCGGTGCTGGCTTTCGCCAGTTGGCCGCTGATGCGCCTGCTGACCCGCTGGGTCAATGGCCGCGAATCCCTGGCGGCGGCGTTGTTGACGGTGGGCTGGATGCTGCTGGTGGCGGTGCCGCTGGTGTGGTTGGGGTTCAACCTGGCCGACCATGTACGCGATGCCACGGCGTTCATCAAGGACGTGCAGGTCGACGGCTTGCCTGAAGCCCCCGACTGGCTGGCCGGCGTGCCGTTGGTAGGCGGGCGACTGGTAGGCATCTGGAACAGCATCGACCAGCAGGGTGCGGCGATGATGGTGTCCATCAAGCCGTACCTGGGCCAGGTCGGCAATTGGCTGCTGGCCCGCAGCGCGCAGATTGGCGGCGGCATGCTCGAACTGACCCTGAGCATCGTGTTCGTGTTCTTCTTCTATCGCGACGGCCCGCGCCTGGCGGTGTTTGTCCACGGCTTGCTGGAGCGCCTGATCGGCGACCGTGCCGGTTACTACATCGAACTGGTGGCCGGTACGGTGCAGCGGGTGGTCAACGGTGTGATTGGCACGGCGGCGGCCCAGGCCGTGCTGGCGCTGATCGGCTTCTTGATCGCCGGGGTGCCGGGCGCGCTGGTACTGGGTATCGTCACCTTCCTCCTGAGCCTGATCCCCATGGGGCCACCCCTGGTCTGGATCCCCGCCACGGCGTGGCTGGCGTGGAAGGGGGAGTACGGGATGGCGGTGTTCCTCGGCATCTGGGGCACGTTCATCATCAGTGGCGTGGACAACGTGCTCAAACCCTACCTGATCAGCCGTGGCGGAAACCTGCCCTTGGTCATCGTGCTGTTGGGGGTGTTCGGCGGGTTGATCGCCTTCGGCTTCATCGGCCTGTTCATTGGTCCGACCTTGCTGGCGGTGGCGTACAGCCTGTTGACGGACTGGAGCAAAAGCCAGGCGCGGTAGCCCACCCCAGAGGCAAGCACAAACCTTTGTGGCGAGGGGATTTATCCCCGCTGGGTTGCGAAGCGACCCCAAAAACTGCCGGCTCGTTCAGCCTGACACTCCGGGTCGTCTGATTTTAGGGCTGCTGCGCAACCCAGCGGGGATAAATCCCCTCGCCACAAGTGAGTTTCAATCCAGGCTTGCCGGTGAATCAGGTTGCCACGTTCAGGTGTTTACCCACGGTGGCGACGTTATCCAGCGAGTATTGCCGGCTGAGGTTGGCGATCATTCTGTTCAACGCTTCGCTGACATTGGCCTGTTCGGTGGAGCTGTCGCTGCGGCGACCGGCCTGCAAGGCGCTGTTGAATTCGTCGCTGCTGACACCACCGCTGCTGTCGCTGTCGAGTGCTTCCATCAGCATCGCGCTGGTGTCGGTGCTCGTGGACGTACCGTTGCTGGCCTGCAAGGCGCTGCTCAGTTCGCTGGCGGTGACGGTGGCGTCGCCATCGGCATCGAGCTGGCTGAACAGCTCTTCACTGGAGGTCTGTTGCGGTGGTGGCGGTGGCGCAAGGCTGGCGGCGAGTTCGTCAAGGCTGACAGTGCCGTCCTCGTTCTTGTCCAAGGCCGAGAACACTTGCTGGCTGTCGGCATCGCTGTCCGTGCTGGCCAGGCCGTTGCTCAACTCATCGCTGCTGACCACACCGTCACCGTCGGTGTCCAGGACGCTGAGCAGCGCATCAGCCAGTTCGGTATTCGGCGCCTGGTCTCGTGGCGGCGGAGGTGGCGGCGCCATTGCGGCCATTTCCTCGCCGCTCAGGTCACCGCTGCCGTCACTGTCCAGGTCGCCGAAATTGTCGCTCAGGCTGACCAGGATGCCATCGTCGCTTTTTTGCGACAGGGCGGTGCTCAACTCTTCCTGATTGACCGAACCGTCGCCGTCACTGTCGAGCTTGCTCAGCAGTTCCTTTTGAAACTGCTGGCTGCGGGCACTGCTGGTTGCGGTACTGCTGGTGCTGGTATAGGTCGAGTAACTGCTGACGCTACCAATCATGGGCGCTCTCCTTGGGCTGGGATAGCCGGTGGGTGCACCGGCTTATGCAGCCTCGGCGGGGTAGTTGTCGTGGGTATGTGGAGTTTGTACCGGTGGCTGTACAAAACCTTCAGATCGACGCTCCCACAGGTGATAGGTGTGTTCTCAGGTACGAGGCAGGCTGATCACCGCCGTCAACCCACCCCCTGGCGTCTCTTCCAGGGTCAATTGTCCGTCCAGGCGTTCGGCGGCTTCCCGGGCGATGGTCATGCCCAGGCCAACACCGCCGGAATTGCGGTTGCGCGAGCCTTCCAGGCGATAGAAGGGCTCGAACACGGCTTCGCGTTTGTCCGCTGCAATACCGGGACCGTGGTCGATGACCCGGATCAGAACCCGTTGAGGCTGGTCCTCCAGGGTAATCTCTGCATGGCCGGCGTAGCGCAGGGCATTGTCGATGAGATTGTTGAGGCACGAGCGCAGCGCCATCGGTTGTACCCGCAGGGGGGCGCAGCTGCCGCTGACGTGCACATCGGCGCCCCGGTCCTGGGCGTTTTCGCTCAACGATTCCGCCAAGGCCTGCACATCCATCCATTGCAGCTCTTCACTGGTGCGCTGTTCGTGCAAGTAGGTGAGGGTGGCATCGAGCATGCCGATCATGTCGTCCAGATCCTGGCGCATCTGGCTTTGCAGCTTGACGTCATCGATCTGCTCAAGGCGCAACTTGAGCCGCGAAAGCGGCGTGCGCAGGTCATGGGACACGGCGCCGAGCATGCGCGAACGTTGCTGCACTTGCTCGCGGATCCGCTTCTGCATCAGGTTGAATGTATGGGCTGCCTGACGCGCCTCACGGGGCCCGTTTTCATCCAGCGGCGGGCTGTCGAGGTTTTCGCTCAGGCGCTCGGCCGCCTCGCTCAGGCGCTGGATTGGTCGGGTCAGGAGTTTGGCGCCGTACCAGGCCGCGACGATCAGGAACACGAATTGAAAGGTCAACGGCACCACCGGGCCTCCGAACCAGGGACGTGGTGGACGGTTGGGGGGCGGGCCGTATCGCGGAGGGGCTTCGCCTTGTTGGTTCATGCCAGGTGACGGCCCGGGTGGTGGCTGGTCGTAATGGAAAAACCAGGCAAAGGCCAACAGGTGCGCCAGGACAATCGCCAGCAGGAGCACGCCAAACAGGCGGCCGAACAGGGAGTCCAGGCGCAGTCGCATCAACCGATGTCCCGGGCGTCGAACAAGTAGCCTTCACCGCGCACGGTCTTGATCAGTTGGGGGGCCTTGGGGTCGTCGCCCAGCTTCTGGCGCAGGCGCGATACAAGCAGGTCGATGCTGCGATCGAAGGCCTCGATGGAGCGCCCGCGAGCCGCGTCCAGCAGTTGTTCGCGGCTGAGCACCCGGCGCGGCCGTTCGATGAAGACCCACAGCAGGCGGAACTCGGCGTTGGACAGCGGCACCACCAGCCCGTCGGCGGAGATCAGTTGGCGCAGCACGCTGTTGAGCCGCCAGTTGTCGAAACGGATATTGGCCCGCTGCTCGGTACGGTCGTCGCGCACCCGGCGCAGGATGGTCTGGATACGCGCCACCAGTTCCCTGGGTTCGAACGGCTTGGCCATGTAGTCATCGGCGCCCAGTTCCAGGCCAATGATGCGGTCGGTGGGCTCGCAGCGAGCGGTGAGCATCAGGATCGGGATGTCCGATTCTGCACGCAGCCAGCGGCACAGTTGCAGACCGTCTTCCCCCGGTAGCATCAGGTCTAGCACGATCACGTCGAAGTGCTCGGCCTGCATCACCTGGCGCATCGCGGCGCCATCGCTCACGCCGCTGGCCCGTATGCTGAAGCGGGCCAGGTAATCGATCAGCAGCTCGCGGATCGGCACATCGTCATCGACGATCAGCGCGCGGGTACTCCAGCGCTTGTCATCGTCGGGCACTTTTTGATCGTCAGAATTTGCAACAGGGGTGTTCTGCATGGATGCATCATCTGCCAGGTAAGCTGCCAACCGCAAAGAAGGCGGCGAGGTTGAGGCTTCAGCATAGGCTTCGCGCCGCAGGGCGTGAAGCGCTGAAAGGACGGGTTGCGGCGCCAGACGGTAGCGTGTCGGCGTGTTGCGCGCATGTCATGAATGTATCGGCTTAGACACAAAGGCCGGTATCGTCCATGCTGCTCTGGACGCGATGATGATTTACCGATTATCGGGTCCCGCACGGGCGCTGGTTCCGCTATAATGCGCGCCGATTTCGACTTGCCTGAGAGCCCGCTCATGTCCGCCTGCCAGACGCCCATTATCGTCGCCCTGGATTTCCCTACCCGTGACGCCGCCCTGAAGTTGGCCGACCAGTTGGACCCCAAGCTCTGCCGGGTCAAAGTCGGCAAGGAACTGTTCACCAGTTGCGCTTCGGAAATCGTCGGGACCTTGCGTGACAAGGGTTTCGAAGTGTTCCTGGACCTGAAATTCCACGATATCCCCAACACCACCGCGATGGCCGTCAAGGCTGCCGCGGAGATGGGCGTGTGGATGGTCAACGTGCATTGCTCCGGCGGCCTGCGCATGATGGCAGCCTGTCGTGAAGTGCTGGATCAGCGCAGCGGCCCGAAACCACTACTGATCGGCGTGACCGTGCTGACCAGTATGGAGCGTGAGGATCTGGCCGGGATCGGCCTGGACATCGAGCCTCAGGAGCAGGTGCTGCGGCTGGCGGCGCTGGCGCAGAAGGCCGGCCTGGACGGCTTGGTCTGTTCGGCCCTGGAAGCCAGCGCCTTGAAAGCGGCCCATCCGTCGCTGCAACTGGTGACCCCGGGGATTCGCCCGGCGGGCAGCGCCCAGGACGACCAGCGTCGTATCCTGACTCCGCGCCAGGCATTGGACGCTGGGTCCGATTACCTGGTGATCGGCCGTCCGATCAGCCAGGCGGCCGATCCGGCCAAGGCGTTGGCGGCGGTCGTGGCTGAACTGGCCTGACCAAACCCTGAAGATCCCTTGTGGGAGCGGGCTTGCTCGCTCCCACAGGTGTTTTGTGACTAGACCTTCAATACCAGTTTCCCGAAATTCTCCCCACTGAACAATTTGGTCAGTGTCTCGGGGAACGTTTCCAGCCCTTCGACGATGTCTTCCTTGCTCTTGAGCTGCCCCTTGGCCATCCAGCCGGCCATTTCCTGCCCGGCGGCGGCGAACTGCGCGGCGTAGTCCATGACCACGAAGCCTTCCATGCGCGCCCGATTGACCAGCAGCGACAGGTAGTTGGCGGGGCCCTTCACCGCTTCCGTGTTGTTGTACTGGCTGATGGCGCCGCAAATCACCACGCGGGCCTTGAGGTTCAAACGACTGAGCACGGCGTCGAGGATGTCGCCCCCGACGTTGTCGAAATACACATCCACGCCCTTGGGGCATTCGCGCTTGAGGCCGGCGTGGACGTCTTCGTTCTTGTAGTCGATGACGCCGTCGAAGCCCAGCTCATCGATCAGGAACTTGCATTTATCGGCTCCGCCAGCGATGCCCACCACACGACAGCCTTTGATCTTGGCGATCTGCCCGGCAATGCTCCCCACCGCACCGGCGGCACCCGACAGCACCACGGTCTCGCCGGCCTTGGGCGCGCCGACGTCCAACAGGGCGAAATAAGCGGTCATGCCGGTCATGCCCAACGCGGACAAATAACGTGGCAGCGGCGCCAGTTTCGGATCGACCTTGTAGAAACCCCTTGGCTCACCGAGGAAATAATCCTGCACGCCCAACGCACCGTTGACGTAGTCCCCGACCGCGAACCCAGGGTTGTTCGAGGCGATCACCTGGCCGACACCCAATGCCCGCATCACTTCACCGATGCCGACCGGCGGGATGTAGGACTTGCCCTCGTTCATCCAGCCGCGCATAGCCGGATCCAGGGACAGGTATTCGTTCTTTACCAGGATCTGGCCGGCTGCCGGCTCGCCGACCGGGACTTGTCGATAGGTGAAAGTCTCACGGGTCGCCGCGCCTACCGGGCGTTTGGCGAGCAGGAACTGGCGATTGGTCTGGGCAGTCATGGCTGGCACTCAAGATGAATGGAGTCTTGTTGATAGACCTTCGAAGCGTTTGCCGCAAGGTTTGCTGATCCAGCGAATGCAGTTCGATCCAAGCGGGTGATAGTTCGCCCCAGGGCCTTATCACTGGCGCCCATGAATGCTCAAACGGCAATTGGATAGTGCTGCCGCGTCCTCGAGACCTGTGACTAGACTGTCGGCATCCCCCGCATTCTTCGAGGAACAGACAATGAGCATGACGTTTTCCGGACAAGTCGCCGTGGTCACGGGCGCAGCCGCAGGCATTGGCCGCGCCACTGCCCTGGCGTTCGCGGCCGAGGGCCTGAAAGTGGTGGTGGCTGACCTGGACGTGGCGGGCGGCGAGGGCACGGCGCAGTCGATTCGGGAGGCGGGCGGCGAGGCAGTATTCGTGCGCTGCAACGTGACGTTGGAAAGCGACGTACAGCATCTGATGAACGAGGTGATCAATACCTACGGTCGCCTGGATTATGCCTTCAATAACGCCGGGATCGAGATCGAGAAGGGCAAGTTGGCCGACGGTACCCTTGATGAGTTCGACGCGATCATGGGGGTCAATGTGAAGGGCGTCTGGCTGTGCATGAAGTACCAGTTGCCGCTATTGCTCGCCCAGGGCGGCGGCGCGATCGTCAATACGGCCTCGGTGGCTGGCCTGGGTGCCGCGCCGAAGATGAGTATCTATGCAGCGTCCAAGCATGCCGTGATCGGCCTGACCAAATCGGCCGCCATCGAGTACGCAAAGAAGAAAATCCGCGTGAATGCGGTCTGCCCGGCGGTGATCGACACCGACATGTTCCGTCGTGCCTATGAGGCGGACCCGAAAAAAGGCGAGTTCGCCAATGCCATGCACCCGGTGGGGCGTATTGGCAAAGTCGAGGAAATCGCCAGCGCTGTGTTGTATTTGTGCAGTGATGGTGCAGCGTTCACCACAGGGCATTCCCTGGCGGTGGACGGCGGGGTTACGGCTTTCTGAGGACGGTCTGCCAAGACTGTAGGAAATAGCCCGCACTGGTTGCGGGCTTTTTCTTGGGCGGCGCAAAAGTTCTTGGAAGGGACCATCAATGTGTTTCAAAGAGTGAGAATCAGCGGTTTTGATGTTGTTGTCTTACATCGTCTGGCGGCGGCCTGTGCTTAACTGTTTCCGGAAATAAAACAAACGCTTAGGAGCTTGGTTACTCATGGAATTGAGAATCGACCGACAGGCCCTGGTGCCCGTCGTGCAGCAAATTGTCGACGGGCTGGCGGGCTGGATCCGACAGGATGCGGTGCAACCGGGGACTCGACTGCCATCCGTCCGCCAACTGGCGCGGCAGAACCTGCTCAGCCAGTCCAGCGTCAATGAAGCGTGCGAACGCCTGGTCGCCCAAGGCCTGTTGGCGTCCCGCCATGGTTCCAGCTTCTTTGTCGCACCACCCCTTTCCCCCCTGCACGAGCCCACTGACCAGAATCGACAGCCAGATGCGCTTGCCGATGGGGGCGAAAGCGCGCAACGGGAATTGAAGTTGGGGTGTGGCGGGCTGCCCGAGAGCTGGCGTGAAAGTGATGACCTGGGTTATGCGATCCGTCAGGTCACCCGTACCGACATGGCGGGGTTGTTCAACTACAGCACGCCGTTGGGGCTGCCCGCCCTGCGCGAGCAACTGTCCAGGCGTCTGAAACAATTCAGTATCGAGGCCGATAAAAACCTGATCCTGACCACCACCGGGGCGACCCATGGGTTGGACCTCATCGTACGGACACTGTTGCCGCCAGGCTCCTGTGTGGTGGTGGAGAGTCCCGGCTATTCAAACCTGTTCGACCTGCTCAAGCTGCACAAGATCGACATGATCGAACTGCCCAGGACTCCGCGCGGCCCGGACGTCGATGCGCTGCAAGACCTGCTGGCGATGCACCGGCCTGCTGCGTTGTTCGTCAACAGTGCCTGCCATAACCCGACCGGTAGCAGCCTGGCTCCGGCCGTCGCTCAACGGCTGCTGCAACTGACGAAGGAACACGCCGTGCTGGTGATCGAAGACGATGCTTATGGCGACTTCCAGAGCTCGGCACGGACCCGGCTGGCGGCGCTGGATCCCGATGTGGTCTACGTGGGCAGTTTCTCGAAAACCCTGAGCAGCTCGTTGCGCGTCGGTTTCGTGGTGGCCGGGCCATCCATCATCGCGCGGCTGAGCGAGGTCAAGGGCATTACCAGCATGGGTGGGTCGCGGTTCTGTGAGTCGGTCCTTGCCTGCCTCCTGGCCAATGGGGCCTATCGCAAGCTGGTCCAACGCCAGCGCCAGCGCCTGGGCGCCGATATGGGGGTGTTGTTGCAGGTATTGGAGGACGCCGACTGGGAGGTCTTTGGCAAACCGGCCGGTGGGCTTTTCATCTGGGCAAGACCGCCATTGTGTGACTACGCTGGAGTGCAGCGCCTGGCCAAGCGGTTCGGCGTGCAGCTGTCTTCGCGTACAGCGTTCAGCCCTTCGGGCGCCGACAGCGACTGGCTACGGATCAACGTGGCCTATGCCCGGGACCCCAGAGCGCAGGCATTCTTTCGGGCCACGGCTCTGGATCGACCTCGAGTGTCCTGAAAACGACGCGGCTGTAGCTTTTTGCCATTATTCCGACGCCAGCATCTTGTGTTGCAGGGCGTCTCGTTGCGAATCTGCGATCAACACACACTGGCAGAGGACTGAGCGCAATGATTTCGGCCGTGCAAGGACGTTTTGCCAACCTGGGTATGGCAAAGAAACTGGGTATCGGGTTTGTCCTGGTGTTGCTGCTGACCGCTGTGGTCGCGGCCATCGGTGTCTGGTCCCTGCAGACCATCAGCTATCGCTTCGATGGCCTGAAACAGATGTCGTCCCTCAACAGCGGATTGCTCAAGGTCCGGCTGCTGGAGCAGGAATACGCCTCGCGTTCCGACCCCAAGACCGCCGACGCCCTGCGCCAGGGTGTCGATGGGCTGGTGGCCCAGGCGAACGAACTCAAGGTGCAGTCGGCTGCCAACGTACCAGTGATGAACGACGTGGAGCAGGCGCTGGCCGCGTATCGCAAGGCGTTCGACGAATTTGTCGGGTTGAGCCAGAGCAAGGACCTGGCGCTGGAAATGGCCAGTTGGTCGGTGTCCAGCGTCGCCAATAACCTGGATGTGTTGCAGGCCGGACTGGCGGATGACGGCGCCTATACCTTGAAAGACACCGAAGGCAAGGAGGGGGCCGAGTTCATCGAGCAGGCCAACCAGGTCAGCGAAGTGTCGCGGTTGATGTTGCAAGCCATGAATGAAGCGCGTGTCCGCTTGGACCAGAGCCGCAAGGGCAATGTCGAGGGCGCCGGGCAAGGCAGCATCGAGCAGGCCGAGCAGGCGATGAAACTGGCCGAAGCGCTCAAGACCACCGTCAAGGACCCGGGTTACCAGACCGTTCTGAATGAAGTGGCCGGGCATATTGGCGGTTTCAATGATCAACTGGCCGAATACACCGGTCTGTTGGCAAAGGAAAAAGTCGTCTACCAGCAACTGCACGAGCGCGCCGCCCAGGTGGTGGAGCGGGTGGACCAGGCCTTCAGTGCCGAAGACCATGCCATGCAGGCCGAACTGAAGAAAAACTCGCTGCTGATCATCGGTTCGTCGGCCTTGGCGTTGCTGGTGGGATTGATCGCGGCGTGGGTCATCACCCGGCTGATCGTGACGCCGTTGCGCAGTGTCATTCGTGTTGCCCAGCGGATTGCGGCGGGCGACTTGAGCGCCACGGTCGAAGTGACGCGCCGGGACGAAATTGGTCAGTTGATGCAGGCGATGCAACAGATGGGCGCGGGGCTGAGCAGTATCGTCAGCGGCTTGCAGGCCGGTATCGAGCAGTTGGCCAATTCGGCCCAATCGCTGTCGGCCGTGACTGAACAGACCAACCTGGAAGTCAGCAGCCAGAAAGAGGAAACCGAGCAGGTCGCTACGGCGATGAACCAGATGACGGCCACAGTGCATGACGTGGCACGCAACGCCGAAGAAGCGGCCCAAGCGGCCCAGACCGCCGACGACAAGGTCGAAAGCGGTCAGCAGGTGGTGCGTCAGAGCATGGTGCGCATCGAGCAATTGGCCGATTCGGCCACGTCGGCCAGTTCCAGCATCGAAAGCCTCAGTGCCGAGATCCAGAACATCGGTACGGTGCTGAGCGTGATCAAGAGCGTGGCCGAGCAAACCAACCTGTTGGCGCTCAATGCCGCTATCGAGGCAGCCCGGGCCGGGGAGCAGGGCAGGGGCTTCGCGGTCGTGGCCGATGAAGTGCGGGCATTGGCCAGGCGTACGCAACAGTCCACCGAGGAAATCGAGCGACTGGTGAGCGCCTTGCGCTCAGCGGCCCAGGCTTCCGTGCAGCAGATCCAGAGCAGTGGCGAGTTGGTGAAAATGGCCGTCAGTGATGCACTGCAGACCGAAAGCGCCTTGGGCAGTATTGCGGCCGCAGTGTCGTTGATCCAGCAGATGAACCAACAGATCGCGGCGGCGGCCGAGCAGCAGAGTTCGGTGGCCGAAGAGATCAATCGCAGTGTCACCAGCATACGCGCCAGTGCCGATCAATCCTCCCTGGCGATGCGCGGCAATGCCGCTTCCAGCATTGAGCTGGCGCAGTTGGGGATTGAGCTCAAGGGGATGGTGGGGCATTTCAAGTTGTAAGCCGTGGCGAGGGAGCTTGCTCCCGTTTGGGGGCGAAGCCCCCATCATTAAAGGGCTAGCGCGCCCGAAGCGCCGGACCGGCCCAGCGGGAGCAAGCTCCCTCGCCACAAGGGAACCCGATCCGACCCTCCAACCTCAGTCGTAGACTTTTTTCTTCTTCCACTCGTCGTTTATTTCGTCGTCCTTCAAACCTTCGGTCAACTGGTTGACCTCGCCTTCGACCGGCTGGGTGCTGGCCAGGACCTGGGCATTGGCCCGGGCCAGGAGTTTCTCCAGGTAGGCCAGTTGTTCGGCGTAGACCTGGGGTTCCTGTTGCTTGCGCAGGTACTGCACGCCGCGCTCGAAGGCCAGGCGGGCCTGTCCAGGCTGTTCTTGCTGCAGGGCTTGCTGGCCGAGGTTGTTGAAGAACTCGATGTGCAGCAGCACCAGGATATGTCGGACTTCGCGAATCCAGCGCTTGGCTTCGTTAGGCGGCAGGAAACCATCCTGGGCGGCGCGGGTGATCTGGCCGTGCAAGGCCTCGAGCAGGAAACGTACGTCCTTGGCCTTGGCTTCGGTCTGGATCGGCGCCGGCGGATTGTTCACCGGGATCGATTCACCCTGGGCGGCCAGTGCACTCAGCTCGTCCAGGCGTGCCTTGACTGCGGAATTGGTTTTATCCAGGTTCAGCAGGCGCTGGCAGACATTCATCTCAAGGCGCGTCATCAACAACTTCAGGGCCGGCGTCATCAACTGCCCGGGGAAGGTTTCGGTGAGTTCGCCGCAGCGACGCATCCGGTCGTTGAGTTCTACCTTGGTGCGGGCCTTTTCCAGCTTGTTGTTCTCCACCACGTGGTTCATGTAGCCAATGGCGATCAACAGGGCGATCCCGGCTACGACGAGCAGGGTGATCATGAGTGGTGTCACCGGTAAGACCTCTTTATTAGGGTACGCATGTCATGAGTGTAGTGGCTTGGCTTTTAAGCGCATAGGCCCGAGCGACGCGATTAGACGGGCGTCGTGCTGTTTATAGGAAGCACAACCGGGTGGGTGCACATTGCCATCATTTGCCGGGCGCGACTATAGCGCCCCGGCGGGTGACAGAATATAGGCGCCAGAGACTGGACAAGCAAAATGTCCGGATACGTCCCTTAAACAGGGCGAAGTCATTGATTTAAATAAATTTATATCTGGGGGTTGACGACCCTTCAATCCATCCATAGAATGCGCGCCACTTACAGCGTAAAGCACTCAGCCAAACGCTGTAAGCAGTGAATGTTGTACGTGTGTCCCCTTCGTCTAGTGGCCTAGGACACCGCCCTTTCACGGCGGTAACAGGGGTTCGAGTCCCCTAGGGGACGCCAATGCGGGAATAGCTCAGTTGGTAGAGCACGACCTTGCCAAGGTCGGGGTCGCGAGTTCGAGTCTCGTTTCCCGCTCCAATTTTAAACAGCGTTGCTTTCGGGCAAAGCTGAGTGAAACCAGAACCAACTCTTCGGAGGCGGATCTGGGCACTGGAACACACACCATGTGTTCCGGGCAGCGTGTCCCCTTCGTCTAGTGGCCTAGGACACCGCCCTTTCACGGCGGTAACAGGGGTTCGAGTCCCCTAGGGGACGCCATTTGCGGGAATAGCTCAGTTGGTAGAGCACGACCTTGCCAAGGTCGGGGTCGCGAGTTCGAGTCTCGTTTCCCGCTCCAAATTCAAAAAAACGCCGCTCATCGAGCGGCGTTTTTTTATGCGCGTGAAAAAGCCATTTCCGCGCTCACGTGCCTTTAGCCAGTGATTTTCGCTGTCTGAGGGGGGCTGTGGTGCTTTTCCTTAATAATGAAGGTAAAGCGCGAGTACTTCATACAAAACTTAAGGCAAAACCTTTAGGAAGATTAATAGTTCATTCCTAAAAAAAAGCGCTTCTCCTAACCTTCCAGTACCCATTCTGGAGGTGCACTTATGCTGATTTTTGTTAAATCGATGGTCATTGGGCTTTGCATTGCAGCCCCCGTGGGACCCATTGGGCTGTTGTGCATACAGAGAAGTCTCATGCTTGGATGGCGAGCCGGTTTCGCGACGGGATTGGGGGCGGCCACCGCCGATTCGATCTATGGATTCATCGGCGCCCTGGGTATCACGGCCATCATTGCGACGCTCATCAGTTTTAAACCTTGGTTGTGTATCGTTGGTGGGCTGTTCCTCGCCTACATCGGCTATCAAACAATACGGTCGAAAGGTGGCGCGACCGCCATGGCGGGTGAGCGGGCCAATATGTTCAAGGCCTACTCGACCACGCTGTTCCTGACCCTGTCGAACCCCATGACCATCTTGTCGTTCATCGCGATATTTGCCGCGTTGAGTGACGGCATGGCCAGTGATCAGGGCAGCCAGTACTCCGTGCTGCCGATGGTGGCAGGCATATTCCTCGGCTCGGCTGCCTGGTGGTTGGGGTTGAGCGGGTTCTCCTCCATTTTCAAGGCGCGGATTGCCCAATCAAAGCTAAGGTTGATCAACTATCTTTCAGGGGCAACCATCACCATCCTCGGGGCCTACCAGGTGGCCACCGGCGTCATGTTGGCCACAGGAACCTGAATCGGGAGAGTCACAAGGCTTATCCCTCGCCGAGCGATGTATAAGCCTTGGTATCCGTAGGACGTTTTATTGCAGCCTGAACTCGACGTATGCCTTGAAACGGCTTATCGCTTGGGTGATTTCTGAGGTTGTTGCATTGCTGAACGACAGCCTGACCTGGGTGGCAGCCTCATTCATCAGCGAAAACAAGGTGGTGGGAAATACAATCACCTTGAACAGCTTGGCGCATTCGCGCATTTCAGAGTATCCAAAGACGAAAGGCAGTTGCACATTGACGAAGAAGCCACCTGCCGGATGATTCCAGCTGACCGTTCTTTGGGCGCCGACCTTGAGTGGGAATTCCCGCTCAAGGCATTCAAGCATGTGGTTTCTTTTCTTCGTATAAGACAACACCCTGGGGTGGTTCAGCCCTTTCAACGAGTAGTCGTTCTCGATCAGCAAGCCGGCAACGACCGCTTGGCACAGGGCAGGGGTGTTGACGGTGATCAAGCTTTTGGCCTTGCACAATCGGCCGCTGAAGGACATGACCCCAGGGCCCTCTGGGGCGACCACATAGCCCATGCGCAAGCCCGGAAAAATCGACTTGGCAAAGGAGCCCAGCAAGAACACCCGACTGCTGTCGATGGACTTCATGGACGCAATGGCATCACCTTCGTACCTGAAGTAGCGGTAGGCCGTGTCTTCCAGAATGAAAAAGTTCTTTTCACTGGCCAAGGAAAGCATGGCGCTCCTGGCGTAGCAGGAAAGGCTGTCGGCGGTCGGATTGCTGAAGTCTGGGACGGCATAGAGTGCTTTGGTTTTTTCCCCTCGGGATTCAAGGTTTTCAACGATCTTGCGCAGGGCGCTCGGATCGAGAAAAGTCGCCATGGGGACGGGGACTATTTTTATGCCCAGCAGTTTTGCGATACCCGTGATCCCGGAAAACACCGGGTCAGGCACTAACAAAACACCGCCGCCTTCAAAAATGGACAGGAGCGTCAAGGTGCAGGCTTCCTGGAAACCCATGCACACCACAATACTTTCAGGGTTGGAAACGGTTATCCCTTCATCCACCTGCAAATAGGTGGCGATTATTTCATTGATGATTCCAGAGGTTTTTCCATATTGGCAAAGCAGCGTCGCCAGCGAATGCTCGGTGCCGGCAACGTGGTGTTTATATCGGGCCAGGCCCCTGTCGATGAGCGAAGGGTCGCACTGCTTATCATCAGGGCGACCGGAGGCCAATGAAATGGCCGCTGGGTTTTCTTGGGCGATGGAGTTTAGAAGGTGGATGACGTTCAGGATGGGGTCTTCGAATATCGTGTTTTCGAATGCGCTGGACACTTTCGTTTCTCCATAAAAAAGCAACGAGCCATCGAAGGCCCGTTGCTCATGATCGACACTCGCTAGGCCGGATCGACAGAGCTTTCTTGATCGATCTTGTGCTCCATGGCTTCGAATGCTTGCAGCAGGTCCTCCTTGAGGTCTTCCAGGTCCTCCAGGCCAAAGCACAATCGGACCAGGCCTTTCTCGATGCCCATGTCCGCTTTTTCCTGGTCCGTCATCGAGGCATGGCTGCCACTGAAGGGCTGGGCGACCATCGACGTCACGCAAGCCATTCCCGTGCCCGTGCCGAACCATTTGAGCGCGCTGGTGAATGTTTTGTAGAAGGGAACCAGATCGGGCCGAATATCAACAAACACGATGCCGCCATAACCGGTTAATTGTTTGCCGTCGATTCGTGGGTAATAGACATGCTCAATAAAAGGCAGCTCGCGCAGATAGTTGAGCATGCTTGCTGTGGTCTGGCTGTGTTTCTCCATGCGCAGGTTGAACGTCTGCATGCTTCTGCGCAGCAACCATGCGCTATTGGGGGTTAATATCGTGCCCGAATAAAAGCGACCCTCAAGGAGACGGTTATAAATCGTCTGATTGTTGACCAGAACCAGGCCGCCCATGACATCGCTGTGTCCAGAGAAGTATTTGGTTGCGCTGTACAGTGAGATGTCGGCGCCAAAGTTCAACGGTTTCTGGAAGATCGGCGTGGCCCAGGTGTTGTCAACGACCACCAGCGCCTGGGGGTTGTTTTGCTTGACGGCCCTGCTGACCGCATGAATATCAATGTCCTTCAGGAAAGGGTTGGTCGGTGTTTCGAAAATGACCATGTCGACGTTCGCCGGCAAGGCCTTCAGCCCCTCTTGTGTGGTGAGATCCAGAATCGTCAGGTGCGCGCCGATGCGGGCCGCATACCGCTGGAACAATTTATAAGAGCAGCCATAGATGTATTTGTTGATGACCAGCGAAGCACCCGGTTTCAACAGTTCCAACACCATGTAGATGGCGCTCATCCCGGTGCTGTAGGCCAGGGCATATTCGCTGCCCTCCAAGGACGCGACAACCTGCTCCAGTTCAGTCACATTGGGATTGGCCTTCCTTGAGTAGAAGAAGGCCGAGTCAGCGCTGAAAGCGCTGCACTGATAAATGGGCGTTACCGAAGGACGGGCGTCCCGGTCATCCACCTTGATATGAAGTATTTCAGTCGACACTTTCATGCTTGGCTGACCAGTTTGATGACTTGTTCATACATGTTTTGCTTGCCCTCATAACCAATGGTCGGGGTAATGTCATTTTGCGAAATACCAATTTCTTCAATCGACTCTGTCGGGAAGTGAGCCCTGTCGAATACTTCATGAAGATTCGAATTCACCCCTTTGGGTAGCCAGACCTCAGGACCGGTTTCATCGATGCGAGCCTTGGCAATAATGAATCGATAGCTTTCATGCGGCCGCAGCGTCAGTGATTTCCAATCGCTGTTGTGCCTGTCCGTATAATTACGCCGCAGGTAGACGGTCTGTTCGAAATCTTCGGTATTGAGCACTTGGGCGTGCAGCGACACGATATCCCCATGCCACTCGAACTTTCGCTTCTCGTGAGCGCTCAGTTCATCCTCTGGCAGCTCGACAGTGATGTTGGCTTGGTGTTCGCCCAGTAATTTGAAATGCGCATCGTGCCCGCATTGAGAGCAGCAACCCTTGCTGTCCAGCCCGATGATTTCAGCGTTCAAACCGTAGCGGGTGACGAGCAGGGCGTTACAGTTGTTGCAGCTGGTATTGGTGCCCTCGACATCATTCACGTTGCCCAGATAGACATGCTCGACGCCCATGCTGCGAGCCACCTCCCGTGCCTTGAGCAGCCTGTCCACGGGGGTACGGATGCTGTTGCTCATTTTGTAGTCGGGGTGGAACCTGACGAAGTGCAGCGGTACATTCGGGCCCAGTTCATCGAGTACCCACTGGCTGATTTTCCTGGCCGTCTCCTCGTCGTCGCTGATGTCGGTCACCATCAAGGTACTGACCTCAACGTATTTGCCAGCGTCATAGACTTTCTTGATGCCGGCCAGGACTGGCTCTACCCAGCCGGTTGTGACCTTGCGGTAGTACTCCGGGGAAATGGATTTCAGCGAAATCGAAAAAATATCGATGACCGGCAATAACTCATCAATGGCTTCTTCACTGATAAAAAACGCCGATTTATACAGGTTGATCAGGCCCGCTTCCTTGGCCAGCTTCGCCGTGTCGAGGATGAATTCATGCCAGACAACGGGATCGTTATACGTCCAGGAAATGACACGTATTCCGTGCTTGAGTGCGGTTTCCACAACCTGCTCAGGGGTGTAGTAGTAAACATCCTTGTCGGTTACATACTTGGCTTGTGAGGTTTTCCAGTTGTGGCAGTAGCCGCAGTTGAGCATGCAACCGATATTGCCCAGGGACAGGATTCGCTCCCCAGGAGCGAAGTGGAAAACGGCTTCGGTTTCAATCGTTTCTTCTGTGCTATGAACGCCTTTGCCGTAGTTCAATGTAACGAGTCTGCCGCCTCGGTTTCCGCGCACTTTGCAAAAACCTACCTTGCCTTCCTGTATGACACAGTTTCGTGGGGAAAGATGACACTTGACGGCGCCCCCTGGAAGGATTTCTTCCAGTTTTGCCGGGCTGCTTTCCAAGGTCCAGTTTTTATTTTTTGTAGTGTCCATCTCTCACTCCTCATCACGGAAGTTGCTATCGATATCATCGGTTAAAAAAGTCGAGGCGAAACAATTCAGCCGCCATGGATGGCAGTTATCTTCATAGGTATTAGTAAGCGGACGAAGCGCGAATCAATCCATGATTCTTGAGTGAAAAGCGCTTGGCATTCATATTCATGAAGGGTTGAATAAGCGGGCCGATCACTAACAGAAATGCAATCGTTCCCACACCGAAGGGACCGCCTAACAGCCAACCACTGGAAAAGATGCCAATTTCAATGATCATTTTGGCTTTGGTGAAGGACCAGCCCCATTTGGAGACCATGGTCAGTACCACGAGATCCATGATTCTGATGCCAATACCGCTCATGATGATCAATGCGGAAGAGTAGGCGCACAAGATCAGTCCCGTCGCCAATAACGTGTACTCATTCATTCTGGCGATCAAATACTCTCCGAGTCCCAACCCTGTCCAGAGGTCAATCAACAGGCCTGTCAGCGTAGTTGTAACGAAGGGACTTATCGGCGGGTATTTTTTGTTCCAGAGCATCCACCATGTCAGGAAGAAGAGGGATACGATCGCCGAGCAGATGCCCATGCCAAGCATAAGTATTTTATCGATCGAGATGATCAGGACGTCCAATGGGTCGGTACCCAGTTGACTGATGATGAAACATTTGGCACCCAGCGAAAAGAAACAGACACCCGTCAGGTACATCAGGACCTGATCCTTCTTGAAGCTGCGAAGACTTAGGACTTGCGTGCCAATGTAATGGGCGAAAGAGTATGACTTTTTTCCACACTTTATTTTTTCATCTTCCATGCGAACACCATCCCTGGAGAGAACATTTTATTATGAGTGCGTCACGCTAAAGAGCAGGGCTATTGATTGCCCGGTTCTTTTCAGGTTTTTCAGGCTGGAAATAGACTAGCGCCATGCTTTATTTTGGTGCATGCTTTTTTTAATGAAAAACGCGGGCTTTTCATTAAATTTTATACTTTTAACCGGGGAAAACGCACATGGATCGTATAGACGTCAAAATCCTGGGTAAGGTACAGGACTGTGGTCGCATTTCCATCACAGAGCTTTCCAAGCACGCGGGTCTTTCTATTCCTGCCACCAATGACAGGTTGCGCAAACTGGAAGACTCAGGGGTCATCAAGGGCTATTGCGCTCAGTTAGATCCAACCAAGCTGGGGTATGGCATATCGGCTGTTGTCGGCATCACCACCCTCAAGCCGGCGAAAGCCAAATTGATCGCGACACTCACCGACATACCCGAAGTCGTCGAGTGCCTGCACATCACGGGAAACGATTCCTATCTGATCCGGATCTACGCCCGATCCATGGCTGAGATCGAGGACATCATTGCGAAAATCAATGCGTACGGAGAGACGCGTACCAGCATTGTCCTGTCCATTCCTATCGAGAGAAGAAAGCTCGCCCCGTGAGTCGGGGCGCCTGTCCGGCAGGGTTGGGGAGTGGTCGATCGACAAGGTCGCTCCCCGGCCATGGCTAATTCCGGGACGGATGGGCAAGCCTATGCGGCCAGCGAGACATCCATACGAGTAAGAGCATCATGGCGGCGGGGCAGAGAGTGACCGTCAACAAACCGATGTGCAAATTCGAATGCGCTGAAACAATCCCCACGAGCCATGGAATCAGACTGCACCCGGCATTACCCGCAGCAGTCAGCACAGAGAACATGGTTGCGCCACCTTGAGGGTAGGCATCTGCCGAAATGGCGAGCATCGTTGGCCACAGGCAACTCCCTGAGAAGCCTGCGGCGATGGCGGCGGTTAGCGCGATTGCGGGGTTGGGGGCAAAACTGATCACGAAAAACAGGACGACGGTAACGGCACAGCAGCCCAGCATCAGTGAAACGGCGGGTATTCGCTCGTGCAGCAAGGCGGCGGCCATGCGCCCGAGGGCCATGCCCACTGAAAAACCGGCAAGCGCAAAGCCACCCACTTCTTTCGAATAGCCCAGCCCTTGTTCAGCAAAGGCGGGTAGCCATTGGGACAGACCCGTTTCCGTAGCCCCACCCAGGAAGATCGCGATCATGCAGGCAATGAAATAGGGCTGCCTGATAAGCGTGGGCATGGATTCACGCTGCACGTGCTCCTGTATCAAGGGCGGCAAGGTTAATCGCATGAACAATAGAAAGGTTGCAAGCGGGGCAATGATCAAGCCCAGGGCAACCATGCGCCATGAAATATCCCACTTCAACGCAATGCTTGCGATCAGCACGGCACTTACCGCGCCGATGCAGAAATACGAATGCAGCCAGTTCATGGCGGCACTCCGGCGTTCGGGTTGTAGGGCTGCGACAATGGGGCTGAGGATCATATCCAGCACACCCGCACCGAAACCCATGATGGCAACGGCCAGTAGCAGGAAGGCATAGGAGGGGGCGAAAGCCACAAGGCCCAGGCCTGCTGCAGTGGTCATCAGTCCAGAGAGAATGATCAGCTTGGCGTTCCCTCTGTCTGCCAATGGCCCGGTGATCAAAATGGCGATTATGAAACTGAGAAACATGACTGCGGGAATTCGTCCCAGTTGCTCCGTTGTCAGCCCTGACGAGGGGCCGAAGGCATCACTGAACGTGGTCAGATAGACCGGCAGAAAATTGAGTGCCATGGCCAGACACATCATGGCGGCATAACAAGCGTAGAGCGCGTGGCGACTAGGGGTGAGCGCAGACAGCATCAGGTATAGAACTCTTGAGATTAGAAACGTGGAGCGCCGTGCTCTTTCCAACAGCCTTCAGTCCATTCAATCTCTGAGAAATGTGCTGCGAAAGATGAATCGCCTGGGCTACTGGCAAAGAAACCGAATTGGACAAGTTCTTCTGCATGAAACAAGTGGAACATCCGCATCATGCAGAACTGTTTCCCGTCAACGGAGTTTTCAAGGAGGAAGTCACTGCCTCTTCGGCTCAGTCGGTAATACATGGTCTGGGTGACACGATCGAAGTCAGCCATGGACCAGTCCGAAAAACCATTGTTGGTCACGACAGAGAACAGTTGTTGAAAACCGTTTTTCTGATACTCGATGCCGCTTTTCATCCAGTTGTCTTTATCTTGATAGATAAGAAGGCCGCATTGGTCAAAGTAGGTATCTGAGGAAAAGGATACCTTGGCTTTCAATGTCCAGTAGCGTTCCTGGCTTGCAACCACGATGGCCGGTGCATTGTCATACTCCAGGCCATAGTAAGTGCCTCGCCAGAAGTCAGTGTCGGGCGAAGTGTGGATAATTATTTCCCGATCGCTGATGGTCGATCGCTCGGGTACGTTAATCCAGGTCCAGTCTGAAATGTTCAGTGTTTTCATATTTTTTATCGCCCGGAAAACCAATGGCTTATTTCACTGTGCTGGTGCACGCATAAATCCGCCGCACTCAGGTTCTGCCGCCCAGAGTTGGGGTTGAGCAAGCCGATACAAAACATGGTGGCGGCCTTTGCCGCCGCCACGCCATGGGCGGAGTCTTCAATCACCACACAGGAAGAGGGCGCAATACCCAAGCGCTTGGCGGCCATGAGAAAAATCTCGGGGTCTGGCTTGCTGTGCTTAACCTCATTGCCACAAACGACTTCATTGAAAAAAGTTCGTAGCCCGGCGTTACGCAAAATCAGTTCAACGAGTTCTCGAGGTGAAGAGGAGGCGACTGCACAGGGTATTCCTGCTTTCTTTAATGCATCGAGAAGTTCTGTCACCCCTGGCATGGGAGGCAAGGGGGTTGAATGTAACACCTCCATTAACTGCCGATGATGCTCCGTCATAAGGCAGTCCAGGGAATCCGCAAGCCCGTATTCGGTTTTGATGGTACTCCACATATGACGCTGCGTAGTGCCTACAAAACGTGACAGTTCTGCCTCATCGAGCACTACGCCATGACGCGAATAAGCGTCTCTTTCCTGTTTCATATAGACGGGCTCACTGTCAACCAGAACGCCATCCATATCAAAAATGAAGCCTTGAATAGCCCGCATCAATGTGCGCTCTGCTGTTTAGGGGCGCGCTTGAAATGCAGAAAGTTATAGTTCGAGCGTGCTTCAAATTCATGCAGCTTGAATGATTTGGTCATTTCAATATCTTGAAAGCCTTCGCCATCTATTAGCGTAGTGGTGTCCGCTCCACCAATAATGATGGGGAGTTGCATGAGCATGATTTCGTCGACCAAGTCGAGGTTGAATACCTGCCAATTCAGTTGGCCGCCACCCTCGACCATGATGTGATTTATTCCGCGGGCTTCCAGCATCGGGAAAAGCTGTTTGAAATCGACGCGTGCGCTGCCCGCAAAAAGTACCTCTTTACCATGGGCGCGGATTTGCTCGATCATCTCGTGGTCACGAGCCTGTTCTGTGGTCGCGATGATCGTTCGCTCGGGAGAACTTAGAATTTTTGCCGACGCTGGAAAGTTCAGCGATGTCGTCGGAATGATGCGAACCGGGTTGCGACCACTCCCGTAGCGATTGGTCAATTGGGGATCGTCGGTGATAATCGTGTTGCGCCCGACCATGATCGCATCGACTTCCCCACGGAATTTGTGAATAAAACGCATGTCCTCATCGTCGAAGTGCTGGAAAAGCGGTTTGCTCGATGCTTCATTGCCGAGCGTCAGTTTGCCGTCAATGGAGATCTGACTAAATACAGTAACTTTCATAAGGCGAGTCCACTTGGAGTACTTGTGAGTTTTAGCGTGACAGGTGCTTGGGATTGGGTGTGAAGACGCTTTTTATCGTGGGGGCGCAAGGATCATTCAACAAACTGTCAAAGACTGCTGAATACGCTTCCAGGGGATAGAGATGGGTGACCAGTTTTCCAAGTTCTGGAAGCCTATGGGCAATACGCAGCGCCAGGGGAAAGTGCTGGTTGTATTCGCCCGCGGCAATGATGCTGATGGCATTGACCAGAAAATGCTTTGCAGGAAGCGAGTATTTGTAGTCCCCGTTAAATCCGAACAGGACAATCCTGCCGCCTCGGCTGACTCTACTGGCGGCGGTTTCGAGCTGATTACCCACGGTATCGATGACGACATCAAATTTTTCTTGGTTTGGCCCAAGGCACTCAAGGTCCCGGGGATGAACGATGTCCAAACCCAAGGAGTGCCCGAATTCAATTCGAAAGGTGTTCAAATCGGTCGCACGGGTATGGACGCCCATGCCGCGCAAGAGTATTTGTGCGACCAGGCTCATTGGGCCCGATCCCAGAAGCAGCACCCGATCTCCCGCCTTGATGGACGCCTGCTCGATGTTGTTCAAGATGCACGCTACGGGTTCAATCAAGACGGCTGTTTCCCAGCTCATGTCGTCCGGGATGCCGTGTACAAAACGCTCGTGTGTGATAAATCGCTCTGCAAATGTACCGTGCTTGTTGACCCCGGCGATGTTCAGGCCCGCATTTGAACCACCACTGCATAGATGGGTTTTGGCTGAGTTGCAGTACGCACAATTGCCGCAATATTCATTGGGGTCTACAACCACGCGCATACCTTTACGCGTGCGGGTAACATCTGTTCCTACATTGACAACGACGCCGACCGCTTCGTGACCACGAACGATTCCCACCTGTCCTTCTTCGCGCCCTGACAATACCGCCAAATCTGTTCCGCAGATGCCGGACAGGACGATTTCTATTTCTACACCATCGGCGGGCAGCGTTTTGAATTCGTCGAGACTCACCAAGCTCAACTTTTGCGCGCTCACTAAACTGATTGCCTTCATATATACATCAGCGCTCTATTTGATTTTTGGATAAAGCATGCCAACTAGAGAACTCGCTCCGCTGTACCTGGAGCGGTCCACGGACGAAACCTGTTAATCCATTTGGAAACGGCCGGCATTATGCAAGGCTGGCAGAGTTGGTTTCAGTCTAAAAAGAATTACCGATAACGACATGATGATTCATGTTGTTTCAGCTTGGCGGCCCAGGCGCCGTAAATATGGGGGATGTATTGTTTTTTCTAATCTGGCGGGTGCGAATTTTATTATTTGGATACAAGTGCGCGGGCACAATGGAACTAAAGGAAGTGAGGGCCCCTTTTATCCCTCAAGGCTATGCACCAGGTTTTCAATCGCTTCCAGGGCCGCCTCATCCGGAGGCGGCGCAGCAGGACTTGCACTGCGCATCTGGTACGCGAGACGGTATTCGCTGGGGGTGCAATTGGCGTATTGCTTGAAGGCGCGGGCGAAGTAGGATGGGTCCTTGAAGCCTGCTTCATAACCGATACTGGTGATGGGCATCTGGCTGTTGTCGAGCAGTTCCTTGGCAAAGCTCATGCGTTTGTTCAGCACGTAGTCGGTGAAGCCGAGCCCATTGGCTTCCTTGAACACCCGGCTGAAGCGAAACGTCGTCATGCCACAGCGCTTGGCCAGATCGCGCTGATCGATGCTTTCGCGAAAATGCTGGTCGATGTACAGCATGATGTGGCTGAGGGCCTGGTGCTTCTGGTGTCCTGCGGTCAGGCGGATGCTGTCGGGCAGGGTTGGGGAGTGATCGATCTGCGAGGTCTTTCCCCGACCATTGGCAGTGCGGCGCAGCTCGCACAGTTGCATCACGGCCGTCAGGTAGCGCTTTCTCTCGGCGACAGACAGGGGCAACACCATGTATTCCCAGACGCTGGAGCGCATGGCCCATACCGCCAGTTCTTCGGAGTGCTGCACGGTGAACATGGTGATGGGGATGGTGGGAACGGTTCGCTTGATCTCCAGCAGGCGCCGCAGGCCTGGGGTGTCCGGGCGATCGAAGTGGATGCAGATCATGTCGACCTGTCCCCCGCTGGGCAGCATGGCGTTTTTTGCCAGCGTGCAGTCGCACGCGTCCTGGAACTGGGCGACGAGTTCCTGGGTGGACCGATCATGAGTCAGATCGAACCATAACAGCTTCGGCTTTTCAGTCGGGATTGACGCCATAGGACGACTACTCACAGGTTCTTTCTGCCCTTTAGCTAGCAGTATTGTCACTGTGCTATCACTTCGCCGAATAAATTTTTATAAAAATTCGATCTTTTAGCGTCATCCCTTGCCACGCAATGCTGGCGAGCGCCGTTTGCGCTGCGGCACGGATGGGTTTTCCGACCTCGCAGCCGTTCTCGTCCCCCGCAAAAAAATCCTAGCGATGTGCAAAATCCTCCTAACGGCTATCACCACCTGCTGACTAGGGTTGCATCAGGCAGTTCGCAATGTACTGCCCCTTGAGAAAACAACCCCGATGAGGTGTGCGAAATGACTCTTCAAACAATCAAGGCTTCGGTACTGAAGTTCGCCAAAGATGAAGATGGCCTGACCATTGTGGAATACGCCGTGGCTGGTGGGTTGATCACCGTCTTGGTGGCCGCCGCGTTTGTTCTCCTGGGCGGCGCCGTGAACACCAAGATCCGTGCACTGTGCCAGGCGGTCAACGGCAACGTTGCCTGCTGACAGCGGCAACTTGCGATGACGGGGACACGGCAACTTTCAAGGAATAACGCTGCGACTCTTTTGTAGTGAGTACAACGAATACATCAAATGGACTTCGCGCTGTCCCCTCCAAGCAAGTTCGTAGCAGTACTACTTACGAGCGTGAGGTTCATGAAATGACTCTCCAGACCATAAGCACTTCGATCAGCAAGTTCGCCAAAGATGAAGACGGCCTGACCATCGTTGAATACGCGGTGGCCGGTGGCTTGATCACGGTGTTGGTAGCCGCGGCATTCGTCCTTCTGGGCGGCGCCGTCGATACCAAGATCCGGGCGCTGTGCCAGGTCGTCAATAGCAACGTCGCCTGCTAACGAAAATCACTCTAGGGAGACGCATCATGTCCATGGAATTGCTGGTGTCGACGGTACTACTGCTGGGACTGCTGGGTGTGGCGGTGGTGAGCGATCTGCTTCGCCACCGCATCCCCAACACGCTGGTCCTGTTGGGCCTTGCCCTGGGATTGGCCGGCCAGGTCTATACCAGCGGGATCGGCGGCCTGGGCGATAGCCTGCTGGGCATGCTGATCTGTTTCGGGCTGTTCCTGCCCATGTACGCCGTCGGTGGCATGGCCGCCGGTGACGTCAAGCTGATGACCATGGTCGGCAGCTTCCTGCCTTTTCATTACGCACTGTGGGCGGCGCTGTTCAGCCTGATCGCCGGCGGTGTGTGCGGTTTTCTGATCGTCCTGGCCCGCGGCCAACTGCTCCAGACCCTGGGGCGCTACTGGCTGATTGTGCGCGCCCAGTCTTATCTGGCGCCGACTTCGGATGAAGTGGCCGGCAAACCCTTTCCTTATTCGATTGCGATCCTGATCGGTACTTTGAACAGCGTTTACTGGCAACTGGTTGCCGGCGGCTGGGGAGTCTAGTCATGCACGTCATCAACGATAGCGATGCCTACCCCAGCGAACGGGAAGCGGTGCAACGCCTGGCGCCACAGCCATGCACCATTCGCGACACCGGCCTGACCGACAGTTTCCTGGGTGAGTTGGTATGCAAGCATCTGCACGATGCCGGTGTGCTGGACATGACTCGGCTGGTGGAGCGCCTGGCCCTGACCGGCGCGGTACTGGAAGAAGTCCTGGCGTTCCTGCGCAAGGACGGTCGCGTCGAAGTGCTGGGCCAGTTGGGACAAACGGGCGTGCAGACGCTGCGTTATGGCCTGACCGAGCGCGGCCGCAGTTCGGCCCGCGATGCCCTGGCCCGTAGCGGCTACATCGGCGCGGCCCCGTTTCCGGTGAGCACCTATCGCTCGCTGATCAAGATCCAGACCATTCACCATGGCCGCATCACCGCCAAGGACATGCACCAAGCCTTGGCCGGCCTGGTGCTGAGCCAAGGCATGCTCGACCAACTGGGCGTCGCCCTGAATTCCGGGCGGGCGATCATGATCTACGGCCCGGCGGGCACGGGCAAAACCTACGTCAGCAGCCGATTGATCCGGCTGTTCGCCGAGGCCATCTGGGTGCCCCATGCCATCGTCATCAACGAGTCGGTGATCGAGATCTACGACCCGCAGGTGCATCAGCGCCTGGATGACAACGGCCAAGCGAACAACCTGATGCTCAACGAAGGCATCGACCGCCGGCTGCTGTGCTGCAAACGCCCGATCGTCATCACCGGCGGCGAGCTGAGCATGGAGCAGTTGGACGTGCGCTACGACCCGTTCACCCGGCAATACCAGGCGGCGTTGCAGCTCAAGGCCAGCAACGGGCTGTTCATCATCGATGACATGGGCCGCCAGCGCATGGCCCCGGCCGAGCTGCTCAATCGCTGGATCGTGCCCATGGAGGAGAAGCGCGACTTCATCAACCTGGGGGGCGGCCGGCATTGCGAGCTGCCGTTCGACCTGGTGCTGGTGTTTTCCACCAACCTCAACCCCCTCGAATTGGCCGACGAGGCCTTCCTGCGGCGCATCGGCTACAAGGTGCAGTTCGGTTACCTCAAGCCCGAGGAATACGAACGCATCTGGCGCCAGGAGTGCGAACGCCTGGGCATCCCCTACGATCCGCTGCTGGTGCGCTATGTCCTGCAGCGGCTGTATGCAGGCGAAGGCATGCCGCTGGTGCCTTGCCATCCCCGTGACCTGTTGAACATGGCGCTCGACCGCCAGCGTTACCTGGGCGGTTCCGGCCCCCTGTTGCCGCAAGAACTGGAATGGGCCTGGCACAACTACTTCGTTCAGCTCGACTTCCTTTGATCTGGAGATACCGACATGAGCTCTCGTACGCTTCCGCTGATAGGCGTTTCCCTGGTAATGGGCCTTGGTGCCGCATGGATGGCTGACTCCTGGCTGAGCGCGCGACTCAACGCGACCCCCGATGATCACCTGCGAAGCGTGGTGGTCGCCACGGTGGAAATCCCCTTCGGGCAGATGGTCGAGGCCCAGCAAGTCACCACCGTGCGCATGCCCATGGACACGATCCCGGACGATGCCTTCGATTCCAGCGAACAGGCCGTGGGCAAGATTGCCACCTTCGACATCCTGCGCGGCGACATCGTGCGAGGCGCGCGTCTGAGCGAGCACTTGGGCGGCAGCACCCTGGCTTCGCTGATCGCACCGGACAAGCGGGCCATATCGGTACGCGTGGATGATGTGGTCGGCGTGGGCGGCTTCCTCTTGCCGGGCAACCGGGTCGATGTGTTGGCAACCAAGACCACCAGCGCCGGCAGCAACAGCGCCACGTCGCGGACCATCCTGGAAAACCTGCGGGTGCTGGCGGTGGACCAGACGGCGGGCACCGACAAGACCCAGCCGGTGGTGGTGCGGGCCGTGACGCTGGAAATGTCCGCCAGCGAAGCGGAAGCGCTGGTCACTGCGCAAACCGAAGGCAAGCTGCAATTGGCCTTGCGCAACCCGCTGAACCTGGAGAAAAAGGCCGTGGCCGTTGCCCCGCCAGCCCCTGCGCCGGTCATGGCAGTGGCTGCCGCTGCGCCGCCAAAACCTGTGGTGCAGCGCAGTGCCAAGCCCCAAGGCGGGTCGATCACGTTGATCCGTGGGATTGAAAGCAGCGTGATCAATGTTCGCTGAATAGCGCCTGCATGCCAGGCCCTCCCGGGCCGTGGCGATACCGATCCTCAAACGTTGCAGATGAGGGCTCGATGATGAATGCCAATATCCGGCGCCAGGGAGGGGCGGTGAGTGTGTTGATGGTCATCGCGCTGGTGGCGATTTCCATGATGGCGGCGTTGGCCCTGGATGGCGGGCACATGCTGCTGAACAAGACGCGCCTGCAGAATGCGGTGGATGCCGCCGCCTTGGGCGGGGCCAAGACCCTGAGCCAGGTGAGCGGCGGCATCAATATGGCCAGCACCACCCGCGCGGCGGCCCTGGACACGCTCAACAGGAATGCCAACGCCGTCGGCAACACCGAGCTGGCCACCGCTGTCGCCGGCAACCCGGGTGTGTTTGCCGTGGTGGAACTGTCCAGCAGCGTCTACGGCCCGTTCTCCTACCCAGGACCTAGCGATGCCAAATACGTACGGGTGTCGGTATCCAGCTATCAATTGAGCGGGTTTTTCTGGAGCTTCGTGCAAACGATGGGCAGCGCCGGCTTGGGCAACAAGCGCGTGACGGCGATTGCCACTGCTGGTCCCAGCCCGACCTCGCCTTGTGACCTGGCGCCGTTGATGGTCTGTGGCGATCCCACTCAATACAACCCGGCCGCCGGTAATTTCTGGAGTTATCACTTTGGCGACTTGACGGTCTTGAAGACCGCGGCGGGCAACACATCGCCCATCGGCCCAGGCAACTTCCAATTGCTGGATTTCGGCTCAGGTGGCAGTGCAGTCCGTGAAGACCTGGCCGGCGGTGGCTCGGTTTGCCGCAATGTCGGGGACAACGTCCAGACTGCGCCAGGTAATAAAGCCGGCCCGACCTCACAAGGCTTGAACACGCGTTTTGGTATCTACAACGGCCCGGTCAGTTCTTCCGACTACCCGCCGGACCTGGTCACCACGTCCGGCACCCCGGCGATGACCTACAACGATGCGCTCTCCCAGGCGCAATACAAAGGCAAGGCCGTTACCTCGAGCAACGGCGATCTCTCGGCGGGCGGCGAGGCGATGCTGGACTACAACGACTGGCGTACCAGCGTCGCCGCGTGTGTCGCGGGAGGCGGCAGTGGCTGCCAAAGCAACGGCGTTTTCGAGCGCCGGATGCTGAAGATCGTGGTAGGCAACTGCACCGGTAAGCAGGGTGGCTCCACCTCGATTCCCGTCCTGGGGTTCGGTTGTTACTTCGTCCTGCAGCCGGTGAATGGTGGTGGTTCGGACTCCATCATCTTCGGTCAGTTCGTCAAGGAATGTGAAGGCGACAACGTACCGGGTCCCACGCCGTCCACCGATTCGGGCCCACAGATCATCCAGCTCTACAAAACCTACCTCAACGGCAGCGGCACTCCGAGCACCGACTCGTAGGAGGCGTCATGGGACTTTCTCATTTCAAACCGGCGCAAGCCCAGCGAGGCGTGGCCCTGGTGGAGTTCACCCTGGTGCTGCCGTTGCTGCTGTTGTTGCTGCTGGCCTTCGGCGAGTTCGGCCGCATGCTCTACCAGTACAACGTACTGCTTCAGGCCAGCCGCGATGCCGACCGCTTCGTCGCCAGCCAGGCGTGGAATGCCACTCTCGGCGGTATCACGTTGAACAACACGCTACTGACCCAGACGAAAAACGTCGCGGTGTATGGCGTGCCCAGTGCTGCCGGCACCGCCGTGGTGTCAGGGCTGACCACGGCTAACGTGCAGGTCGCCGCCGAGGGCATCGATCATGTGCGCGTCACCATTACCTACACCTTTTGCCCGGTGATCGGTGCGGGTAACTGCACCGGGTCTATTCCAGGATTTTTCGGCAATGCCATTCCGCTGGGCATCCAGTTGGTCGCGACCACCGTCATGAGGGCGCTGTGATGAACCATAAACACATGCGCGGCACCTACATCGTGGAGTTTTCCTTCGTGGGCTTGCTGGTGTTCATCCTGTTGTTCGGCGTGGTGGAAATGGGCCGGCTGTACTTCACGGTCAACGCGCTGGATGAAGCGGCACGGCGTGGAGTACGCCTGGCGGCGGTGTGCAATATCAGCGATCCGGTGGTGTTGCGCCGGGCTATCTTCAACGCCGCGACGGACGCCGGTACCAGCCAACTGATCACCAGCCTGGCGACCTCGAACCTGGCGCTGACTTACCTGGACGTCAATGGCGCCGTGGTGGCGAACCCCGCCGATACATCCGGCAGCACGGGCTTCCGTGCTGTCCGCTATGTCCGGCTGAGCGTGCAGAACTTCGTTTTCAACCTGTTCATTCCCGGCTTGGGCGTGCCCATTACCTTGCCCACCTTCAGGGCAACCTTGCCACGCGAAAGCCTTGGGCGTCATTCCGATTCCGGGGAGATCACACCATGCTGAACACCAGGGAAACTCCGCTTTCGACCACGACTGGCAGAGCCGGGCTGCGGATACTGATCAGCAGCCGCGATGCCACGGCCCTGCGCGACCTGCAATGCGTCTGCCAACGTATGCCTGGCCTTGAGGTCAGTACACGCCTGGTCAGCAACGGGCATGTCGACCCGCTCTATGGCCTGGAGCGCATGCCCGACCTGCTGCTGCTTCGCGTCAGCCACCTGTGGCGCGAAGAGCTGTCGGCATTGTTGCAGCGTCCGGCCCATGAGCGTCCACCGATGCTGGTGTGTGGTCCTTTGGGCGAGCAGGAGGGCATGCGTCTGGCGATGCAGGCCGGCGCTCGGGATGTACTGCCCGAACCCGTCGCCGATACGGAATTGGTCGCGGCGCTCAATCGCCTGGTGACGGAAGTCCGCCTCGGCAGCGGGAACGAAGGGAAGCTGGTCGCGGTGATCAGCGCCAAGGGCGGCTCAGGCGGGACCTTGGTAGCGTGCAACCTGGCCCAGCAGCTCAGCGCTCGAGCGGGCAATACCTTGTTGCTGGACATGGACCTGCAATTTGGCAGTGTGACCCATTACCTGGACGTGGCGCAGTCCCACAGCCATCTGGAAGTGCTGCAGCAGATCGACGACATGGACAGCGTCGCGCTGCGGGGTTTTTGCAGTCACTTCAGTCCGACCCTGCACATACTCGGTGGCCGGGCTGGCGAATTGTGCTTGCCCCAGGACGCCCAACCCGAACAGCTCGATGCCCTGTTGCAACTGGCCCGTGCCAGTTATGACTGGGTGGTGGTGGACCTGCCGCGGCAGATCGATCACCTCACCGGCTCGGTGCTGGAACAGGTGGACCGGGTGTACGTGGTGGTGCAACAGAGCGTCAGCCACCTGCGCGATGCCAGCGCCCTGGTGCGGATCCTGCGCGAAGACCTGGGCGTGCGCGGCGATCAGTTGCAGATCGTGGTCAACCGCTATGACAAATCCGCCGCCGTCAGCCTCAAGGACATCGGCGAAGCCCTGCGTTGCGCGAACCTGTCGAAATTGCCCAATGACTTCAACCTGGTCAGCCAGAGTCAGAACACTGGCGTGCCGTTGGGGCTACATGCGCCGAAGGCGGCCATCACCGCCGCCTTGCGCGATTTGACCGAAGACCTGGTCGGTCACCAGATGGCCACAGACAAGGGCCTGCTTAAACGTGCCTTCAACCGTTTTTTCGGGGGATGACCCATGATCAGCGACTTTCGTAACCGCTTGCGCAAACAGCCCGCCAAACCTGGCGCCTCAGTGGGTACCCCGCCCAATGACGGCCTGCCGGACCCGACAGACGCGTTGATGGCCTGGGAGCAGGCCATTCCGGATGTGCTTTACGAAACCCGCAGCCAGGTCACCCCGGTGGAGGCCGAATGGCGGGAGAAGATCTACCAGCAATTGCTCAAGGTCATGGACCTGTCGTTGCTCGATGCCCTCGAACAAGTCGAGGCCGCGCGGCAGATCCGCGATATCTGCCAGCGCCTGCTCGAGGAGCATTCGGCCCCGGTGAGTACCGCCAGCCGGCAGTTGATCATCAAGCAGATCACCGACGAAGTGCTCGGCCTGGGGCCGCTGGAACCGCTGCTGGCCGACCATAGCGTGTCCGACATCCTGGTCAACGGGTTTGCCTCGGTCTATGTCGAACGCTTCGGCAAGCTGCAACGCACCGATGTGCGTTTTCGCGATGACCAGCATTTGCTGAACATCATCGATCGCATCGTTTCCAGCCTGGGGCGACGTATCGACGAATCTTCGCCTTTGGTGGACGCCCGGCTCAAGGACGGTTCGCGGGTCAACGCGATCATTCCGCCGCTGGCCATCGACGGTCCGAGCATGTCGATCCGGCGTTTCGCCGTGGACCTGCTCAACACCGACAGCCTGATTCAGGTCGGCACCATGACCCCGGCCATTGCCTTGCTGCTCAAGGCCATTGTTCGCGGTCGCCTGAACGTGCTGATCTCCGGCGGGACCGGCAGCGGCAAGACCACCATGCTCAACGTGCTCTCCAGTTTCATTCCCCATAACGAACGCATCGTCACCATCGAGGATTCGGCCGAGTTGCAACTGCAGCAGCCCCACGTGGTACGCCTGGAGACCCGGCCTTCGAACATCGAGGGGCGCGGCGAGGTGAGCCAGCGGGAACTGGTGCGCAACAGCCTGCGCATGCGTCCGGACCGCATTGTCATCGGCGAGGTGCGCGGTGCCGAGGCGCTGGACATGCTCACGGCGATGAACACCGGCCACGACGGCTCCCTGACCACCATTCACGCCAACACCGCACGCGACGCCCTGGGGCGAATCGAGAACATGGTGTCGATGACCGGGGCGACTTTTCCGATCAAGGCCATGCGTCAACAAATTGCCTCGGCCATCGATGTGGTGATCCAACTGGAGCGTCAAGAAGACGGCAAGCGACGCGTGGTGAGCATGCAAGAGATCAACGGGATGGAAGGGGAGGTCATCACCATGACCGAAATTTTCTCCTTCGTGCGCCAAGGCATCGGCGAGCACGGCGAGGTGCTCGGGGAGTATCGGCCCAGCGGCATGATCCCGGCCTTCCGCGATGTGCTGGCCAAACGTGGAATCGAGTTGCCGCTGACCTTGTTTCGCCCTGAGTGGATGGAGGGCCGGTCGTCATGAACAATATTCCCGGCGAGTTCATCCTGATTTTCCTTGGCATGGTGTTCATTGCCGTGTTCCTGCTGTCCCAGGGCGTGGTGGTGCCGGTGTTCGGCGAGGCCGGCAAAATGCGCAAGCGCATTCGCGGGCGTCTGCATGTGCTGGAGAAGGCCAACCACTTGCCCAACATGCAGACCGTGTTGCGGCAGAAATACCTGACGCGCCTGTCGCCCCTGGAAGCCCGTCTGGAACAACTGCCGTTCATGGCCAACCTGACGCAACTGATCGAGCAGGCCGGTCATGAATACCGGGCTTATCGGGTCATGCTGCTCGGTCTGATCCTGGGAGTGGCGGCCGGTGCCCTGGTGCTGATGGTCTCGCCGGTCTGGTGGATGGCGCTGCTGGCGGCATTTGCGGTGACCTGGGTGCCGGTGTTGAAGATCCTGCGTGACCGCAGCAAGCGCTTCGCCGCGTTCGAAGAGGGTTTGCCGGATGCGCTGGACGCCATGTGCCGGGCCTTGCGCGCCGGCCACCCGTTCAACGAAACCCTGCGTCTGGTCGCCGAGGAGCACAAGGGGCCGGTCGCCCAGGAATTGGGCATGACGTTTTCCGACATCAACTATGGCAACGACGTGCGCCGGGCCATGCTCGGTCTGTTGGAGCGCATGCCGAGCATGACGGTGATGATGCTGGTGACCTCGATCCTCATCCACCGCGAGACCGGCGGCAACCTGACCGAAGTGCTGGAGCGCCTGAGCCGCCTGATTCGTGGACGTTTTCGTTTCCAGCGCAAGATCAGGACGCTGTCGGCGGAAGGGCGCATGTCGGCCTGGGTGCTGGTGGCGATCCCGTTCGTGCTGGCGATCGCCATCGTGCTCACCAGCCCCAGCTACATGCCGGTGCTGATCAATGACCCCATAGGGCACAAGCTGATCATCGGCGCGTTCTGCGCCATGTTGATCGGGATTTTCTGGATAAGAAAAATCATCCGGATCCAAGTTTAAGCGCTGTCGCGCCGAGAGGTTTCAGTCATGGACTTTTTGCTCGGATTGTTGAGTCGGTTTACCGGTAACGAAGAACTGGCGCGCCTGTTGTTCATTGCCGCGATTGGCCTCAGTACAGTGCTGGCGGCCGTCGCACTCCTGCTATTGTTGTTGGGCCTGCAGGATCCGGTACAGCGGCGTCTGGCGCTGATCAAGCGTGGTTACGGTGGCAATACCGGGCAAGAGGCGCCCAGTAACCTGCAGCTCTTGCTGGAACGGGTCGGCCAGCGCTTTGCCTCGACCGACCAAGCCCACACGTCCGCTACCCAGACTTTGTTGACCCACGCCGGTTACCGCTCTGCCTCGGCGGTGCAGATGTACTGGGCCGTGCGCCTGATGTTGCCGTTGTTGCTGGTCGGCGTTGCGTTGTTGCTGTTGCCGATGGTCAAGGTTTCAGTGGTCATCGGCCTGTTGGCGGTGACCCTCGTGGCAGGCATTGGCTGGTTGCTGCCGGCGATCTATGTCGGCAAACGCAAGCAGGCACGACAAGGCCGGTTGCGCGCCGCGTTCCCGGATGCATTGGACCTGATGGTGGTCTGCGTCGAGTCGGGCCTGGCCCTGCCCACGACGATTGAACGGGTGGCTGAAGAAATGTCGGTCAGTCAGGTTGAGTTGGCTGAGGAGCTGGCGCTGGTCAATGCGCAGATCCGGGCGGGCATCACCAGCACCGAGGCGCTCAAGCAATTGGCCGTGCGCACCGGCCTGGAGGATATCCAGGGGCTGGTCAGTCTGCTGGCGCAAAGTATCCGTTTTGGTACCAGTGTGGCCGATACTCTGCGCATCTACGCTGATGAGTTTCGTGATCGGCGGACCCAGGCGGCGGAAGAAATGGGGGCCAAGATAGGCACCAAGCTGATCTTTCCGTTGATCTTTTGCCTGTGGCCGAGTTTTTTCCTGGTCGCCATTGGTCCGGCCATGATTGGTGTGTTCAGGGCTTTTGGGAATATGTAGAACACGCAGCGCTTATTGTGGGAGCGAGCTTGCTCGCGATAGCGGTTTGACAGTCAATGAAGGTGTTGAATGTCGGTCCGTCATCGCGAGCAGGCTCGCTCCCACGGTTGATTTTGGGTGTTCAGGAGACTTGTGTTCACCGCAGGCCCATTGTGGGAGCGAGCTTGCTCGCGATAGCGGTGTGACAGTCAATGAAGGTGTTGAATGTGGGGCCGTCATCGCGAGCAGGCTCGCTCCCACGGTTGATCTTGGGTGTTCAGGAGACTTGTGTTCACCGCAGGCCCATTGTGGGAGCGAGCCTGCTCGCGATAGCGGTTTGACAGTCAATGAAGGTGCTGAATGTGGGGCTGTCATCACGAGCAAGGTCGCTCCCACAGTTGATCTTGGGTGTTCAGGAGACTTGTGTTCACCGCAGGCCCATTGTGGGAGCGAGCCTGCTCGCGATAGCGGTTTGACAGTCAATGAAGGTGTTGAATGTCGGTCCGCCATCGCGAGCAAGCTCGCTCCCACGGTTGATTTTGGGTGTTCAGGAGACTTGTGTTGACCGCAGGCCCATTGTGGGAGCGAGCTTGCTCGCGATAGCGGTGTGACAGTCAATGAAGGTGTTGAATGTGGGGCCGTCATCGCGAGCAGGCTCGCTCCCACGGTTGATCTTGGGTGTTCAGGAGACTTGTGTTGACCGCAGGCCCATTGTGGGAGCGAGCTTGCTCGCGATAGCGGTGTGACAGTCAATGAAGGTGTTGAATGTGGGGCCGTCATCGCGAGCAGGCTCGCTCCCACGGTTGATCTTGGGTGTTCAGGAGACTTGTGTTCACCGCAGGCCCATTGTGGGAGCGAGCCTGCTCGCGATAGCGGTGTGACAGTCAATGAAGGTGTTGAATGTGGGGCCGTCATCGCGAGCAAGCTCGCTCCCACAGTTGATCTTGGGTGTTCAGGAGACTTGTGTTCACCGCAGGCCCATTGTGTGCGAGCTTGCTCGCGATAGCGGTGTGACAATCAATGAAGGTGTTGAATGTGGGGCCGTCATCGCGAGCAAGCTCGCTCCCACGGTTGATCTTGGGTGTTCAGGAGACTTGTGTTCACCGCAGGCCCATTGTGGGAGCGAGCCTGCTCGCGATAGCGGTTCGACAGTCAATGAAGGTGCTGATCGTGAGGCCGCCTTCGCGAGCAAGCCCGCTCCCACAGGTTCAGGCCTGTGCTCTACCGACCATTCAAGCCAAAAGACCGCAGCCTTCAGGAGTACCTACATCGGATCAAATGTAGACACTGCCGAAGGCCGCGATCTTTCGTTTCCTGCGTGTTTCATTTACTACTGGTGATCTCTCCCCCCGAGTCCTGGTCAAAGAATTCCGGGATCGGGTAGTTGAAGCTGTTGAGCCAGCGCTGCATGGCCAGTTCGCGTTCGGCGGCCGAGGCGGTTTGTAGGTTGGTGGAGGCTACCACGCCGCGAATCTGCAGTTGCATCCAGCTCTCTGTGCCTTGCTGTGCTGGCGAAGAGGGGCCTGGTTCGATTGCCCAGGCGGTGCTGGAAAGGCCCACCAGGCATGCGATCATCAGTTGTTTGGTCATCATCTCTTGGACTCCTCGTAACGCTCTACTTGATCGCGCCGGTTGAGGCATCGACGATCTCGGTGGGGCGGTTGGCGGGTGACGTCATTGCGTTAGGGGCCGAACCCCTGATTCTTTCCGCGCGGGCTTGGGCATCCGCCACTTGCTGGGGGCTCAGCTTGGCCATGTTCGCGAGCTCGGCGGCCTGCTTCCAGTTGTCCTGGTAGATCAGCAGAGTCACCATGTTGAGCGCTGCCAGCGGGTCTGACTGCTGGAGCTCCATGGCGGTCATGAACTCGAAGCGGGCTTCTGAAATGCGTCGTTGATTGAGGTAGACAACCCCCAGGTCATTGCGGATCTTGCCTTCGGTGGGAGCCATTTTCGCTGCGCGTTCGAGGTATTGCGTAGCGGCCGCATTGTCATTTCTGGCGGCCGCCAACTGGCCAAGGCCATGTTCACCGTCAGCGGCCAGGCATGTCCCGAGCAGGCTTTTGTATAACGGTTCAGCCTCGTTGCGCCCCATCAGGCGCAGTACCCGAGCCTTGCGCAGGCGGACCTGGACCAAGTCCTCGGGCAAGCGTTCGAGGTTCGCCAGGCTGGCGTACAAACGGCCCTCGTTGGCCATGTCTTCCGCCATGTTCAGGGCCAGTTCCTGGTCGGATCCAGGCTTGGCGCAATCGGCCGTGCGTGGAGCCACCGCGCTGTTGCTGGCACAGCCGGCGAGCATCAAGGTCGCCGTTAATGCGATCACTGTTTTCATTGAATGCCCCTTGGCAACCCGTTGGATATTGGATGCCTTGCACATCAGGCGCCGGCTCATTGAGAAAGCCCGCTGCGGTTGTCAAATTCGCCATGTTCAAGGAAGTACATGCGATAGAAGTTCGGGTCGTAATTGCGCAGTTGTTCACCTGGCAATGTTGGCAGTTGCGCGTCGGCGGCCAACGGTTGAACCAGGTGTGGCGTGACGATCATCAGCAGTTCACGCTCTTCGCGGTTGATGGAGTTGTCGCGAAAGAACGCGCCGAGAATCGGTATATCTCCCAGCCCCGGAAACTTGTTCACCTGTGAGCTGTTGCGGGTGCTGATCAGGCCGCTGATGACGAAGCTTTCGCCGTCGGCCAGGGCGATGCTGGTATCGGTACGGCGCACCGTGAGTGCTGGCACTAATGTCCCGGCGATGTTCACCGCGTTGGTGAAGTCCAGTTCACTGACTTCCGGCGCCACCTTCAAGGCGATGCGATTCTTGCCGATGACGGTGGGGGTCAGGGTCAGGCGAATACCGAATTCCTTGTATTCGATGGACACGTTGTCGCTGCCGGCGCTGGGCACCGGGATCGGCACTTCACCGCCGGCCAGGAAACTCGCGCTCTGCCCGCTGAGGGCCACCAGGCTTGGCCGCGCCAGGGTATAGGCGAAACCACTGCCTTCCAGCGCGTTGATCATCAACAGCGTTTTACCGGTGGCGAAAGACAGGTTGAACATGTCGTTGTTGACCGGCAATGAAGGCCGGACAATGCCGCCGATGGAGGGCAAGGTCCTCGGCGCGCCGAACTGGAAATTGCCACGGCTGCCGAAAATCGACGTCGAGGCTTCCTTGAGTTTGTTCCGGCTGACTTCAACGAAGCGAATGTCGGTCTGCACCTGGGCGAGCAGCATCGGGTCTTCGGAAGGCATGCTCGCTGCGCTGGTCAGCGCCTCAGTGGCCCTGCCTTTGACAAAGACCATGCTCTGGCGGGGGATCTTCGAACAGTCCGTCCAGACCATCAGGCTGGTGGCGCCGGGCGCCAGACCCGTGAGAATGAAGGCATCGCTGCCGCTGGGCTGTACATCGGCAATTTTCGGGTCGCCGACTGCCAGCTTCGTCACGGGGGCGAGGATGCGCAGTTCGCTCTGGAGCCCTTGGCCGACTTCGAAGGTCGCCGGCAGATTGTCCAGTTGCGAACAGTTTGCCGCGGCGGCCTGGGCCGCATCCAAGCCAAGACCCATCCAGAACAGGCCATGAATGAAATGTTTTAGAACCGGAGCAGTACGATGGGTCATGAAGTGATCCTCGATAAAGAGACCATCCCTAGGCTTAACCATTTGCCTCGGATCACTTAAGAGGCCCGGGCTGCCCCTTTCCATCTCGCCGGCCTGTTCATATGCCGGTTTCAGGCCTCGTCGCTATAAGCAAACGGGCGCATTTCTCCGGCCTGACTGAACGACAGGCAGCTTGCGAACAACTTTTCGGTTCCCGGGTCTCCGGGGTTTTCGAAGGCAACGACGGTGTCGATCAGGTCGCTTCATGAGCGTTTTGCCGAGCCTGTCATCGCTTCTGTTTCACGGTAGTTCAAACATGGCAAAGCGCCACGCCACGAATCAAAAAAATGACTAAAAAGTGACGGGTGGAAAAATTAGCTCACATGACCGTCAATAATTTGTCTTTTCGTGTTGTGAAGGGCGATACGCAGGGCATATCTTTCTGGGGACAGGGGGATGCCTGCGAGCCGTTTTTTGGTCGCAGGGTCTGGCGCAGATCAGGCCACGTGGTAGTGCACTGACAGTGTTCCTTTCTTTTGCGAAAGCGAGGCAATGGTGACTGTTCCCAGTTCGCGCAGGCGCTGCACGTGAGTACCGCCGCAACCGTAGGCGGCCAGCTCACCGAAACCGACTTCCCGCAGGCCTTCGCGCGACGTGATCAGGCGCGGCAGGTCGTCGGCAATCCATTCGTCGATGCCTTGCTGAATGATCGAGATGTCCAGTTCCTGAGGGTCTTCCCCAGGCTGGAACTGCACGCGGCTTTCGCCGGGCCAGTGATGGGCCTTGATCGGCTTCCAGCCACGGCTTTCGGCGAAATGGCCGATCAGGTGCCCGGCCGAGTGCAGGCGTGAATTCAACTGTCGCCGCTGCGCATCCACGCGGATCGCAGCCATGCCCAAGGCCACCGGGCTGTCGACGTAATGAACGATCTGTTGCCCGTCCTGGACCACGCGCAGCACTTGGCTTGCGCCGATCCATCCAGTGTCGCAGGGCTGACCGCCACCCTGGGGGTGGAACAGTGTGGCGCTCAGCACCACGGCAAACTCGTGTTCCCGGGGGCTGCAATCCAGGACTTCCACATTGGCCTCGAGGTCATCGCTATGGAAAAAGAGGCGTAGCGTCATGTGCCATATCCACATCAGAAATTGTGACGGGATTATAGGTAGGGCGTAAAAGGGTGATAATCCGTTCAAATTTCAAAGGACTGTTGCGTCATGAGCACAAATCTACCGTTGCCGCTGCTGGCCGAAATGGCCATCTTCGTCAAGGTCGTGGAAACCGGCAGCTTCTCCGAGGCGGCCCGTCAGTTGGGCTCATCACCGTCGGCCATCAGTCGCAGTATTTCCCGCCTGGAGAAAGCCCTGGCGACCCGACTGTTGCAACGCACCACCCGCAAGTTGCGTTTGAGCGATGGCGGAGAAGAGGTGTTCAAGCGCTGCCAGGAGATGGTCGCCGCCGCTCGGTCGGTGATGGAAATCAGCGGCCAGTTCACCCAGGAGGCTGAAGGGCGCATCCGCGTCAGCGTGCCCAAGGCGGTGGGGCGTTTCGTGATTCATCCGCACATGCCTGAATTCTTGCGTCGCTACCCGAAGGTCGATGTGGAACTGTTGCTGGAGGATCGGCAGGTTGACCTGATCGACGATCACGTCGACCTGGCCATCCGGATTACTGATCAACCGCCGGTCGGGCTGGTGGGGCGTCAGTTGTTGACCATCGATCACCTGCTCTGCGCCACGCCGCAGTATCTGGCTGAACACGGTACTCCCGCGCATCCCCACGACTTGTTGGAGCACAGCTGCATTTACCTGGGGGCAACTCCGAACGACGCTCGCTGGAAATTCAAGAAAGGGAGCAAGTCCGTCACCGTAGGCGTGCACGGACGCTACGCGGCCAATCACACGGGTGTGCGGTTGGGGGCCGTCCTGCAGCACATCGGCATCGGCAGCCTGCCGTATTTCACGGCCCGTCATGCCTTGGAGCAAGGCTTGATCGTGCAGGTATTGGCCGACTGGACGTTCCTGGCTTCCTACCACGGTGGCTTGTGGTTGCTGCATTCGCCGACTCGCTACCTGCCACCCAAGCTGCGAGTGTTCATTGATTATCTGGTGGCGTGCCTGGAGAAGGAGCCGACCCTGGACAAGGTGGGCAGTGGGAATCGTCCCAGCAATGTCGCGGCGCACTATGAGTTGCCGGAGAGTGATGGGTTGTACTGACGGCCCGTCCAGGCGACACACTTTGGCTAGGCAAAAAAAAGCCCGCCGGGTTAACCGTGCGGGCCTTTGCATGACCGGTCGCGATCAGTGCTTGCTGTCCTGGTCCGACATCGCCAGCAACTGCTTTTCCTGGTTCCAGTCGAAGGGCTCGTCGTTTTGCTCGGCTTCGAAACGACGTTCCTCCAGGGCCTGGTACAGGGCGATCTCTTCGTCGGGCATGTAGTGCAGGCAGTCACCGGCGAAGTACCAGAGCAGGTCGCGAGGCACCAGGTGGGCGATCTGTGGGTAACGGACGATCACCTGGCACAGGAGGTCCTGGCCCAGGTACTGGCTTTCGATCGGGTCGACGGGCAGTTGCGCGCGTAACTCGTCGAAGCGCTCCAGAAACAAGGCGTGGCTTTCTTCGGGCACCTGTTCGGCCTCACCCACGGCGACCAGGATGCTGCGCAAGTGGTCAAGCAAGACAAGGTGATCGGCAACGACATTGGACACGAGATAAGTCCTCAAGAGTAAAACGGGCGCAGGAGTATAAAGCCCTTGCGCCCGCTTTTATAGGTAGAGAGCTATAGGTGACGGGTCTACCGGCTCGTCGTCAACGAACCTTGTCTTGCGCCAGCGTCAGCTCTTCCTTATCGAAGTCATCCACGTCGATGACCTTGCGCCGCGCCGCCTCGGCCGCGCGCAAGGTCTGTGCTTCACCGGCTTGTAGCACACCCGTTTCCAGGGCCGCATCGATGAGCGGTTCGCCTGGCGCCGGATTGAGCTGACCCTGCTTGAGCGCTCCGTGCAGCTTCTTGTGCAGCGGATGGGCGGCAGCCAGCAGGTCGGCGGCGTGTTGCAGGGCGCCCACCGGATCGTCACTCGATTGCGGGCGATAGCAGCCTTGCAGTAACTCTTCGAGGGTCGGGTCACCCTTGGGCCGGCCGATGACCGCCGCCACCTCGGCGTCGAGCCTGTCGCTCGGGCCCTTGTGACGACGACCGAAGGGGAACACCACCAGGCGCAACAGGCAACCGAGCACCCGACTGGGGAAGTTGCTCAGCAGCTCATCCAGCGCACGTTCCGACTGGCCCAGGCTTTCCTCCATGGCCCAGGTGAACAGCGGCGCCATGTGGTCCGGCGAGTCCAGGTCGTGATAGCGCTTGAGCGCCGCGGACGCCAGGTAAAGGTTGCTCAAAACATCGCCCAGGCGGGCCGACAGGCGTTCACGGCGTTTGAGTTCACCTCCCAGCAACATCATGCTCAGGTCCGCCAGCAGGGCGAATGCCGCTGCCTGCCGGTTGAGGGCGCGGAAGTAACCCTGGCTCAGGGTATTGCCGGGGGCTTTCTCGAAATGCCCCAGGCCCAGATTGAGCACCAGGGTGCTGGCGGCGTTGCTGACGGCGAAACCAATGTGCTTGAGCAACAGGGCATCGAACTCGACCAGCGCCTGGTCTTTGTCTTCACGGGTTGCCAGGGCCATTTCCTTGAGCACGAACGGATGGCAGCGAATGGCGCCCTGGCCGAAGATCATCAGATTGCGCGACAGGATATTCGCGCCTTCGACCGTGATGAAGATCGGCGCACCTTGCCAACTACGCCCCAGGTAATTGTTCGGGCCCATGATGATGCCCTTGCCGCCATGTACGTCCATGGCGTGGCTGATGCACTCGCGGCCGCGTTCGGTCAGGTGGTACTTGAGAATGGCCGACAGCACCGAAGGCTTTTCCCCCAGGTCCACCGCGTTGGCGGTCAGCATGCGTGCCGCGTCCATCAACCAGGCGTTGCCACCAATGCGCGCCATGGCTTCCTGGATACCTTCGAACGCCGATAGCGGTACGTTGAATTGCTCGCGCACCTGGGCGTACTGCCCCGTCACCAGGCTGGTGAACTTCGCCGCGCCGGTGCCCACCGCCGGCAGGGAAATCGAGCGCCCGACCGACAGGCAGTTCATCAGCATCATCCAGCCCTTGCCCAGCATCGCCTGGCCGCCGATGAGGAAGTCCAGGGGGATGAACACGTCTTTGCCCCAGTTCGGCCCGTTCATGAACGCGGCGCCCAACGGCAGGTGACGGCGACCGATATGCACGCCAGGGGTATCGGTGGGAATCAAGGCCAGGCTGATGCCCAGGTCTTCTTCATCCCCCAGCAGGTGGTCAGGATCATAAGCCTTGAAGGCCAGGCCGAGGAGGGTGGCCACCGGACCGAGGGTGATGTAGCGCTTTTCCCAGTTCAGGCGCAGGCCGAGGGTTTCCTGGCCTTGCCATTCACCCTTGCAGATGATGCCGGTGTCGGGCATCGCCCCGGCGTCGGAGCCGGCCAGTGGCCCGGTCAGGGCGAAGCAGGGAATATCGTCGCCACGGGCCAGTCGCGGCAGGTAATGGTCGCGTTGTTCATCGGTGCCGTAGTGCAGCAACAGTTCCGCCGGGCCGAGGGAGTTGGGGACCATCACGGTGGAGGCCAGGTCGCCGCTACGGGTGGCCAGTTTCATCGCGACCTGGGAGTGGGCGTAAGCGGAAAAGCCTTTGCCGCCGTATTCCTTGGGAATGATCAGCGCGAAAAACCCGTGCTCCTTGATGTGGGCCCAGGCTTCAGGCGGCAGGTCCATGGCCTGGCCGATCTGCCAGTCGCTGACCATCGCGCAGAGTGCTTCGGTGGGGCCGTCGAGGAAAGCCTGCTCCTCCTCGGTCAGTTGCACCTTGGGATAGGCCAGCAACAAGTCCCAATCCGGACGACCGCTGAACAGTTCGCCATCCCACCACACCGTGCCGGCATCGATGGCGTCGCGCTCGGTCTGGGACATGGGCGGCAGGGTTTTCTGGAACCAGTCGAACATCGGCGCACTGAAGTATCGGCGGCGCAGGTCTGGCAGCAGCAACGGGGCGGCGACGGCGGCGAGTACCACCCAGAGGATCAGCAGCAGCCAGCCGGGCGCATGGCTGAAAATGCCCATGGCCAACAGGTAGACCGCGACGATACCTAGCGCGGGTAGCGGGTCGGTGCGCCGATGCGCCAGCCAGGCGATCCCGACGATCAGCACCAGTATCCACAACAACAGCATATGTAATCCTCCGTGAACCAAGGCAAAACCGACCTTCAGAGCTTAGACGGCATCTGCAAAACCGGTGGTCAGCGCGATGTGATTGATTTCGTGGGAAACCCCAGTTGTATTGCGCCAGTCTGGTTGGCAACAGCCGTGGGAAATCGTTCGTTAACAAGGTGAGAAAACGCCATTGTTTGGCCGGAATGCCGTTATCGCTGGGCGGGGGCTGTGGATAAACTCGGACACAGTCAGCCCCAGCCGAACACAGTACTTGTGGCGAGGGGATTTATCCCCGCTGGGCTGCGAAGCAGCCCCAAGGCAGGCCCACTCAATCTGCCTGGCACACCGAGGTGTCAGGGTTAGGGCCGCTTCGCGTCCAGCGGGGATAAATCCCCTCGCCACAAAGACCGAGTTCGACCCTGAGGGGGAGTGATGTTTCCCGAGAGGCTTTCCTTTTATGCAGCAATACCTGAACCCCGGCCCCTTCATCGACAGCGATCACCCTGCGGTCATCGACTTCACCGAAACCCACCGCGGTGCCGAGCGCGACCCGCTGGCCCAGGCGGTCAGCCTGTATTACGCCGTGCGCGAGGCGGTACGGTACAACCCCTATACCTTCAGTCGCGACCCGGCGACCCTGCGCGGCAGTCATGCGCTGGTTTCCGGTGAAAGCTATTGCGTGCCCAAGGCCACCTTGCTGGCCGGTTGTGCCCGGCATTGCGGCATCCCGGCGCGTATCGGCCTGGCGGATGTGCGCAACCACCTGTCCACCCCACGCCTGCTGGAATTGCTCAGGAGCGACGTGTTCGCCATGCATGGTTATACCGAGCTGTACCTGAACGACCGCTGGGTCAAGGCGACGCCGGCTTTCAACCAGGGGCTGTGCGAGTTGTTCGACGTGGCTCCGCTGGAATTCGACGGTCGTCACGACAGCGTTTTCCACCCGTTCAATCGACAAGGGGCGAAGTTGATGGAATACGTCACCGACCACGGTCAGTACACCGATGTGCCCGAGGCGTTTTTCTTCGAACACCTGGAGAAATGCTATCCGCATCTATTTGGCGAGCAGGTGCCGCTCCTGCTCGGCGACATGCAGGGCGATTTGAGTCGCGCCTGATCCGGCGTATGCTGCGGCGGCATTTATCCATCGAGGACGCCGTGATGCTGAAGATATGGGGCCGGAAAAATTCATCGAATGTGCGCAAGGCGTTGTGGTGCGCGGAAGAGTTGGGACTGGCCTACCAGGCCATTGATGCGGGCGGGGCATTCGGGGTGGTGGACACGCCCGAGTACCGTGCGAAAAACCCCAACGGCCGCGTGCCGATGATCGAGGACGACGGTTTCGTGCTCTGGGAATCCAACACCATCGTGCGGTACCTGGCTGCTCGCCATGCGTCGGGTTCGGCCTGGTATCCCGCTGACGTGCAGGCACGGGCCCAGGCTGAAAAATGGATGGACTGGACCACGTCCAGCTTTGCCGCACCGTTTCGTACGGTGTTCTGGGGCGTGTTGCGCACCCCGGCCGAGCAACAGGACTGGGCGGCCATCAACGCGGCGATCAAGGAGTGCGATGACTTGTTGGCGATGGTCGAGCGAACCTTGAGCGAACAGCCCTACCTGTCGGGTGATGAAATCGGCATGGGCGACATTCCCCTGGGCAGTTTCATTTATGCCTGGTTCGAGATGCCCATCCAGCGCGCCGAGCTACCTGGCGTAGGGGCCTGGTACGCGCGGTTGCAGCAGCGTCCGGCCTACCGCAAGGCCGTCATGACCGCGTTGACTTAATACTTACTATCGACACACTTGACTGTACTTGTGCGGCGACGCCACGCACCATTGCCTTCGCGCGCCGTGGTTGCATTGCTCGCCGCCCGCCCTTATCTATTGTTTTCTTCCCTCCCTTCTTGGTGCGTAATCCGATATGAGTTCCGCTCTGTCCATCCGGCAGCTAACCAAAACCTACGGCAACGGTTTCCAGGCCTTGAGTGGTATCGATCTGGACGTCGCCGAAGGTGATTTCTTCGCCTTGCTCGGCCCTAACGGTGCCGGCAAATCCACCACCATCGGCATTCTTTCCACCCTGGTGAACAAGACCAGCGGCACGGTGAATGTCTTTGGTCATGACCTGGACCGCGAGCCCGCCGCCCTCAAGCGCTGCATTGGCGTGGTGCCCCAGGAGTTCAACTTCAACCAGTTCGAAAAGACCTTCGACATCGTCGTGACCCAGGCCGGCTACTACGGCATCCCGCCGAAGATCGCCAACGAGCGCGCCGAGCAATACCTGACTCAGTTGGGCCTGTGGGACAAGCGTGACGTGCCGTCCCGTTCATTGTCCGGCGGCATGAAGCGGCGACTGATGATTGCCCGGGCGCTGGTGCATGAACCGCGGCTGCTGATCCTCGACGAGCCGACCGCTGGCGTGGACATCGAGTTGCGTCGTTCGATGTGGAGCTTCCTGACCGAGCTGAACCAGAAAGGCATCACCATCATCCTCACCACCCATTACCTGGAAGAGGCTGAGCAATTGTGCCGCAACATCGGCATCATCGACCACGGCACCATCGTCGAGAACACCAGCATGCGCCAGTTGCTCAGCCAACTGCATGTGGAAACCTTCGTGCTGGACCTGAAACACGACCTGAAGACCGCCCCCCAGCTCATCGGCTATCCGGCCCGCCTGGTCGACAGCCACACCCTGGAAGTCCAGGTGGACAAAACCGTGGGTATCACCGGGCTGTTCACCCAACTGGCCCTGCAAAACATTGAAGTGCAGAGCCTGCGCAACAAAACCAATCGCCTCGAGGAGTTGTTCGTGTCCCTGGTGGAGAAAAATCTGGCGAAGGTGGCGGTATGAGCATGAGTTCTGAACTGCGCCCCAACCTCATCGCCCTCAATACCATCGTTTACCGTGAAGTCCGGCGCTTCACGCGGATCTGGCCGCAGACGCTGCTGCCGCCAGCCATCACCATGGTCTTGTACTTCGTGATCTTTGGTAACCTGATCGGCCGGCAGATCGGCGACATGGGCGGCTTCACGTACATGGACTACATCGTGCCGGGGCTGATCATGATGTCGGTGATCACCAACTCCTACGGCAACGTGGTGTCGAGCTTCTTCGGCAGCAAGTTCCAGCGTTCGATCGAAGAACTGATGGTCTCGCCGGTGTCGCCCCACACGATCCTCATCGGCTACACCCTGGGCGGTGTGTTGCGGGGGCTGGCGGTGGGCCTGATCGTGACCCTGCTGTCGTTGTTCTTCACCCATCTGCAGGTGCATCACCTGGGGGTGACGGTGCTGGTGGTGGTGCTCACGGCGACGATCTTTTCATTGCTGGGTTTCATCAATGCCGTGTTTGCGCGCAACTTCGATGACATCTCCATCATCCCGACGTTCGTGCTCACGCCGCTGACCTACCTGGGCGGGGTGTTCTACTCGATCTCGCTGCTGCCACCGTTCTGGCAGACCGTGTCCCTGGCCAACCCGGTGCTGCACATGGTCAACGCCTTTCGCTACGGCATCCTCGGGGTGTCGGACATCAAGATCAGCATCGCGATTACCTTCATGCTGGTCGCGACCGTAGTGCTCTACATCGGTTGTGCGCGGTTGCTGGTCAGCGGGCGCGGGATGCGTACCTGATCCAGCAGGTGTGTTGACTGATATATCGCGAGCAGGCTCGCTCCCACATTGAAATGCGTTACCTTGTGGGAGCGAGCCTGCTCGCGATGGCATCAGCAAGCGCTGTCTAGTCCTGAAATAGGTTTACACCTGTTTCAGTCTCAAAACGCCCGATGCACCGCATCGGGCGTTTTGTATTTCAGGGCCAAATGAGGTCGCTTACGGTTATAGATTTCTATCGATTCCTCAACCATGCGCTTGGCTTGGGCGAGGTCTTTGGGACGGTGTAAAAGAAATTCTGTTTTCAGAATCCCATTCACTCGTTCCGCTAGGGCATTCTGGTAGCAGTCGTAGCCATCCGTCATCGAACACCTGACGCCATGCTTGGCGTGCAGCTTTTGGTAGAGATCAGAGCAGTATTGCGAGCCCCGATCGGAGTGATGTACCAGTGGCTGATTGGTTCTTCGGTGTCGAAGAGCTTTCGTCATCGCCCGGATGACTGACTCGGTATGCAGGCTTTCATGCACATGATGGCCGACTATTTTGCGCGAGAACGCATCAGTGACCAGACTTACGTAAGCGACGCTTTGCTCGGTCGGTAAATAGGTTATATCCGCCACCCACACCTGTTCCGGGCCGGTGGCAGTGACTTGGTCAGGGCCGGGCTTGAGCCGATTCGGATGTCGACGGAAGCGATGATGACTGTCGGTAGTCTTGTGATAAGCGCGTTTGCGTGGGACCAGTTGTCGATGGTCTCGCAGAATATCGAACAATCGATCTCGGCCTACCGTTTGCGTTAGTTCAGGTTCGGCTTGCATTAGCCCATGCAGCTTACGGGTGCCCAACCGAGGCATTTCAAGGCGTGCCTCCAGCACAAACCCCAGCACCTTTTGCGCATGGCTAGCTTGCGCGTCGTAAGCTCGATTGCGCTTGTAATACGCCTGCCGTGAGATGCCCAGAAACTGGCAAGCCCTGGTGACACTCAGGCCTTCGATTTGCCCTTGGCTGAGGACTTGCCGGATCGCTTTTTTACGACAGAAACACCGTAATCGTTTTTCAGCACGTCAACGACAGCTTCAAAAAATTGGGCTTTCTGGTTGGCAAGGGCCAGCTTTTCTTCCAGCTCCTTGATTCGCTGCTCTGGTGTCAGCGGCAAATTTGGCTCGGCCATCGGTCGGTTCCTCTGGGCACGAATGGAGGCGCCTTGGCTCCAGTCCTGCCGCCCATGCTTGCGTAACCATACCAACACAGTCGACCGGCCCTGAATCCCATAACGCCGTTGAGCCTCTTTATAACTCAGTTCGCCCTTTTCAACCTGATCGACAACCGCCAATTTAAAGCCCAGCGTGTAATCACGCTGACTACGCCTTCTTCCTGAATCCATTGGTTCCTCCTGAGGATAGGTCAGAAGGTGTAAACCTTATTCAGGACGAGACAACGCACCAAAAAAAGGCCTCCATTCCCAGGAGGCCTTTTTGCATTTCACATTCGGCTTTTCTTGCGCCGCCTCCACTGCCGGGCCACCCACCAGCGCCAGTAACTCATGGTGACGAAGTAGGCCAGGGCGCCGAGTACCAGGCCGGTCACCACCGAACCGAGCAGGAACGGCTGCCACAAGGTGGACAACTGGCCGCTGATCCATTCCCAGGTCAGTTCTTCGGGCAATGTCCGGGCGGGCACGTCCATCAGCCAGGCGCCGGTCTGGTAAGTGCAGAAGAACACCGCCGGCATGGTGATCGGATTGGTCAGCCACACCAGGCTCACCGCGATCGGCATATTGCCGCGCACCGTGACGGCCAATGCGGCGGCCAGCAACATTTGCAACGGGATTGGCAAGAACGCGGCAAACAGGCCAACAGCCATCGCCCGGGCCACGGAGTGCCGATTGAGGTGCCAAAGGTTGGGGTCGTGCAGCAGGGTGCCGAGAAAACGTAAGGATTTGTGTTCCCGGATGCTCTCTGGGTCTGGCATGTAACGTTTGAATAGGCGCCGGGGCATAAGGCTTCTCGGTCGGTTCAACGCAGTGAGGCCGCAAGTATGTCCGGATTCTACGGCTGGCAGATTCAGACTTTGTGACAATTGATAACGCCGGCAGTGCCATGGACCGTCTATGCCTGGAGAGGGCACTCTCAAGGACGGGTTATGCGCACAGGGTTAGTCGCGCTTGCACTGGGGCTGTTGGCCCCGATTTTTTTACCGGCACTGCCACCGTTGTGGCTGATTGCAGCCATGCCGGTAGTGGCATTGATGGCGTTGCCGTTTCGAACCTATCCGCTGGGTTTCTTCCTGTTCGGGCTGGCCTGGGCCTGTCTGTCGGCGCAGTTTGCGCTGGACGATCGGTTATCCGTCGCGCTCGATGGAGAAACCCGTTGGGTCGAGGGGCGCGTCGTCGGTTTGCCGCAACAGGGCGATGGCGTGGTGCGTTTCGAACTGGCTGATGCCCGTTCACGTCGTACCCGGCTACCGACGACACTGCGTCTCGCGTGGTTCGGTGGCCCGCCGGTCAACAGCGGCGAGCGCTGGCGATTGGCGGTGAAACTCAAGCGACCCGCCGGGTTGCTGAACCCACACGGCTTCGATTATTCAGCCTGGTTGTTGAGTCGCGGCATCGGCGCGACCGGTACGATCAAGGACGGCCGTCTTTTGCAGGCGGCCCGGGGCGCCTGGCGGGATGAGGTGCGCCAGGCGCTGGCACAGGTCGACGCCCACGGCCGCTCCGGTGCGCTGGCAGCGCTGGTTCTGGGCGACGGCGGCGGGCTGACTCGCGAAGATTGGCAGGTGCTGCAAGACACCGGCACCGTCCACTTGCTGGTGATCTCCGGGCAACACATCGGCCTGCTTGCCGGCCTGGTTTACCTGTTGGTAGCTGGCGCGGCGCGCTATGGCCTGTGGCCGGCAGGTCTGGCGTGGTTGCCTTGGGCCTGCGCGCTGGCCTTCTGCGCCGCCCTGGGCTACGGCTTGCTCGCCGGGTTCGAGGTGCCGGTGCGGCGGGCCTGCACGATGATCGGCCTGGTGTTGTTGTGGCGCTTGCGCTTCAAGCAGCCAGATCCGTGGTGGGCGTGGCTGCTGGCCTTCGCCGGAGTGCTGGTGTTCGACCCGCTGGCCAACCTGCGGCCAGGGTTCTGGTTATCGTTTGCGGCTGTCGCCATCTTGATGTTCACCTTTGGCGGTCGCCTGGGATCCTGGCGCTGGTGGCAAACCTGGACCCGTGCCCAGTGGCTGGTCGCGGTCGGCCTGTGTCCGTTGTTGTTGATCGTGGGGTTGCCGGTCAGTCTCAGCGGGCCGCTGGTGAACCTGCTCGCGGTGCCCTGGATCAGCCTGTTGGTCTTGCCGTCGGCGCTGCTCGGTACGGCGTTGTTGCCGGTCCCTCTCATTGGCGAAGGACTGCTGTGGATCGCCGGCGGACTGCTCGATCTGTTGTTCAAGGGGCTGACGCTGGTCGCCGGACGAATGCCGGCCTGGGTCCCGGCCGCAGTCCCGAACTGGGCCCTGGGTATCGCCGTTCTCGGCGCTTTTCTGCTGCTGTTGCCCAAAGGTGTGCCGCTACGTGTACTGGGGTGGCCAATGGTGTTGCTGATGGTTTTTCCACCGCGAGAACACCTGCCGCCAGGGCAAGCCGAGATCTGGCAACTGGATGTGGGCCAGGGGCTGGCGGTGCTGGTGCGGACCCGACGGCACACCCTGCTATACGACGCCGGGCCGCGTTTTGGCGAGGCCGATGTGGGCGAGCGGGTCGTCCTGCCGACCTTGCGCAAACTGGGGGTTCGAGGCTTGGACCTGATGCTGCTCAGCCATGCCGACGCCGATCATGCCGGTGGTGCCCCGGCCGTACGCAACGGGCTGCCGACGAGGGAAGTGATCAGCGGCGATCCCGATGCGCTGCCCGCCGAGTTGCTGGCCGGGCCTTGTGACAGTGGCCGGCGCTGGGAGTGGGACGGGGTAGGGTTCGAGCTATGGCGATGGGCCTCTGCTGTCGAAAGCAACCAGAAATCCTGTGTCTTGCTGGTGGAGGCCGGCGGTGAACGCTTGCTGCTGACCGGCGATATCGACATCCATGCCGAACGCGCCTTGCTCGACGAGGCCCTGGCACTACCGATCCAGTGGCTGGCCGCGCCTCACCATGGCAGCCGCAGTTCGTCGTCGATGGCGCTGCTGTCACGTCTCAAGCCGCATTCGGTGTTGATTTCCCGAGGGCAGGGCAACGCGTTCGGCCATCCCCATCCGCAGGTGATGGCCCGCTATCGACGCTCGGGCCTGGCGATCTACGACAGCGCCGAGCAGGGCGCCATTCGTCTGCAACTGGGGGCTTTCGAGCTGCCGCGCACAGAGGCCGGACACCGACGTTACTGGCGCGATCGGCCAACAGTCGGGCCACCGGGGCAATATTGATCCAGCGCAATCGGCTGATGCGCTTATCGGCGGGGCGGGTCTGCAAGGCGAGTCTGTGTGATAAAGTGGCGCACTTTTTCGAGGGGGCAGTCACTGTGTGGGAATTGGTCAAATCCGGCGGCTGGATGATGTTGCCGATCATTCTGAGTTCCATCGCGGCACTGGGTATCGTTGCCGAACGCCTGTGGACCCTGCGGGCCAGCCGCGTGACCCCGGAGCATCTGCTCGGGCAGGTCTGGGTCTGGATCAAGGACAAGCAACTGAACAAGGACAAGCTCAAGGAACTGCGGGCCAGTTCGCCCTTGGGCGAAGTCCTCGCCGCCGGACTGGCGAACTCCAAGCATGGTCGCGAGATCATGAAGGAGTGCATCGAGGAAGCCGCCGCCCGGGTCATCCATGAACTGGAGCGCTACATCAATACCCTGGGGACCATCGCCGCCATGTCCCCGCTGCTGGGCCTGCTGGGTACCGTGTTGGGCATGATCGACATCTTCAGTGCGTTTACCGGCTCGGGCATGACCACCAACGCCGCGGTACTGGCGGGGGGGATTTCCAAGGCCCTGATCACCACTGCCGCCGGCCTGATGGTGGGTATTCCGGCCGTGTTCTTCCATCGGTTCCTGCAACGCCGCGTGGACGAACTGGTGGTTGGCATGGAGCAGGAAGCCATCAAGCTGGTCGAGGTGGTGCAAGGTGACCGTGATGTGGACCTGGCTGGGGACAAGAAGTGAAATTCCGCCGCAAGCCACGGGAAAACATCGAGATCAACCTCGCGTCGCTGATCGACGTGGTGTTCATCCTGCTGCTGTTTTTCGTCGTGACCACCACATTCACCCGGGAAACCCAGCTCAAGGTTGAATTGCCGCAGGCCGTCAGCGGCTCGCCGGCCGAAGACCAGCAACTGAAGAACCTGGAAATCACCATCAGCGCCGAAGGGGCGTTCTCGGTGAACAACCAATTGCTGCCCAAGAGCGACCTGGCGAGCCTGATCGAGGCCCTGCAAAAAGAGTCTGGCGGCGACACCAACCTGCCGCTGTCCATCAGCGCCGACGGCAAGACCCCCCATCAATCGGTGATCACTGCCATGGATGCGGCCGGCAAGCTCGGTTTCAGCCATCTGCGCATGACCACGGTCGAGGCGGCTCCCGCACCCTGATGGCCATGTCCGATCGATTGCTTGCCGCGTGGTACGAAGGTCACCCGGCCCTGACCCTGCTACGGCCGCTGGAGTGGTTGTATCGACGAGTGGTGGTGGGCAAGCGCCAGCGTTTCCTGGCGGGTGAAGGGCAGATCTATCAGCCCCCCGTGGCGCTGGTGGTGGTGGGCAATATCACGGTCGGAGGCACTGGCAAGACGCCGCTGATCCTGTGGATGATCCAACATTGCCAGCGCAGCGGCTTGCGGGTCGGCGTGGTCAGCCGGGGTTATGGCGCCAAGCCGCCGCAACTGCCCTGGCGAGTCACGGCCGAGCAGGGCGCCGACGTCGCCGGTGATGAGCCGCTGTTGATCGTCCAGCGCACAGGCGTGCCGTTGATGATCGACCCTGATCGCAGTCGTGCGGTCCAGGCATTGCTTGCGGCCGAACCGCTGGACCTGATCCTGTCCGACGACGGCCTGCAGCATTATCGGCTGGCCAGGGACCTTGAGCTGGTGCTGATCGACAGCGCCCGGGGCCTGGGCAACCGCCGTTGCCTGCCCGCCGGGCCATTGCGTGAGCCGGTCGAGCGCCTGCAATCGGTCGACGCCGTGCTGTACAACGGCGCCAGCGCCGACCGCGAAGACGGCTTTGCCTTCCAATTGCGCCCCACCGAACTGGTGAACCTGGCCAGTGGCGAACGCCGTCCTCTCGACCATTTTCCACCTGGCCAGGCCTTGCACGCCGTGGCCGGCATCGGCAACCCCCAGCGTTTCTTCAAGACCCTCGAAACGCTACACTGGCGGCCAATACCGCACGGGTTTGCCGACCACGCCGAATACAGCGCCCAGGCCTTGAGTTTCACACCTTCGCTGCCAGTGGTCATGACGGAAAAGGATGCGGTCAAATGCCGTGCCTTTGCTGCACCTGACTGGTGGTACCTGGCGGTGGACGCCGCGCCATCGCCGGCCTTCGCGGCCTGGTTCGATACGCAGTTGATGCGCCTGTTGCCGGATCGGCTTTTGCCTTAAACCTTTCATCCAGGGGAATACCATGGACACCAAATTGCTCGATATTCTGGCCTGCCCGGTCTGCAAAGGCCCGCTCAAGCTCAGCGCCGACAAGACCGAACTGATCAGCAAGGGCGCCGGCCTGGCCTACCCGATTCGCGACGGCATCCCGGTGATGCTCGAAAGCGAAGCCCGCACCCTGACCACCGATGAGCGCCTGGATAAATGACCGCAGCCTTTACCGTTGTCATTCCGTCGCGCTTCGCCTCGACGCGCCTGCCCGGCAAGCCGTTGCTGTCGATCGCCGGCAAGCCGATGATCCAGCACGTCTGGGAGCAGGCCTGCAAAAGCAGCGCCCAGCGCGTGGTGGTGGCGACTGACGATGCGCGCATCGTCGAGGCCTGCAAAAGCTTTGGCGCCGAGGTGGTCCTGACTCGCGAAGACCATAATTCCGGTACCGATCGCCTGGCGGAGGTCGCGGCGAAACTCGGTCTTGCCGCCGACGCCATCGTCGTCAATGTGCAAGGTGACGAGCCCTTGATCCCACCCAGCGTCATCGATCAGGTCGCCGCCAACCTTGCGGCCCACACCGAAGCGCGCATGGCCACCCTGGCCGAGCCGATCGAGGATGCGCAGACCCTGTTCAACCCTAGCGTGGTCAAGGTTGTGAGTGACCTCAATGGCCTGGCGCTGACCTTCAGCCGTGCAATATTGCCCTGGGCTCGGGACGCGTTTGCCAAGAACCCCGATGTACTGCCCGAAGGCGTACCGTACCGCCGCCATATCGGTATCTATGCCTACCGCGCTGGTTTCCTCCAGGACTTCGTCGCCTGGGGCCCATGCTGGTTGGAAAACACTGAATCCCTGGAGCAACTGCGTGCCCTGTGGCATGGCGTGCGGATCCACGTCGCCGATGCGCTGATCGCTCCGCCGACCGGTGTCGACACCGCCGAAGACCTCGAGCGCGTTCGTCGCCTGCTGGAGGCTTGATGCGGGTCCTGTTCGTCTGCCTCGGCAACATCTGCCGCTCGCCCACCGCCGAAGGCATCCTGCGCCACAAGTTGCGTGAGGCCGGGTTGGCCGGGCAGGTGGAAGTCGCTTCCGCCGGCACCGGTGACTGGCACGTCGGTAAAGCCCCGGACAAGCGCAGCCAGGCTGCGGCCCTGAAGCGGGGCTACGACTTGTCGGCCCAGCGCGCGCAACAGGTCACCCGCGCCGACTTCGCCAGCTACGACCTGATCCTGGCGATGGACAGCAGCAACCTGCGCCACCTCAAGGCCCTGCAACCGGCCAACGGCAAGGCCGAGTTGGATCTGTTCCTGCGGCGCTACGAAGCCGAACTCGACGATGTGCCGGACCCGTACTACGACGGCGAGCAGGGCTTCGAGCAGGTGCTGGACTTGATCGAGCGCGCCACGGATCGCCTGGTGATCGAATTGAAGGGGCGGTTATGACCTTGCAGGTACGGGCGGGCGTCAGTCTCAAGCCCTTCAACAGCTTCGGAGTGGACGTCACTGCCCGCTTGTTCGCTGAAGCCCACGACGATGGCGATGTTCGCGAGGCGTTGGCTTATGCCAGCGAACATGCTGTGCCATTGCTGGTGATCGGCGGCGGCAGCAACCTGTTGCTGACCGGCGACATCGACGCATTGGTGGTGCGCATGGCCAGCCGGGGGATTCGTTTGCTCAGCGATGACGGCGAGCGGGTGGTGGTCGAAGCCGAAGCCGGGGAACCTTGGCACCCCTTCGTCCAGCACACGCTGGCGCAAGGCTGGTCGGGCCTGGAAAATCTCAGCCTGATTCCCGGTACGGTTGGGGCGGCACCGATGCAAAACATCGGTGCCTATGGCGTGGAGATCAAGGATGTCTTTGCCGGCCTCACCGCGCTGGATCGCCAGACCGGCGAGCTGCGCGAGTTCACCTTGGAGGAATGCCGCTTCGCCTATCGCGACAGCCTGTTCAAGCAGCAGGTGGGGCGTTGGTTGATCCTGCGGGTGCATTTCGCCCTCAGTCGCGCCGCGCATTTGCACCTGGAGTACGGACCGGTCCGCCAGCGATTGACCGAGCAGGGCATCGAGCAGGCGACGCCTGCCGATGTGAGCCGGGCGATTTGCAGTATCCGCAGTGAAAAACTTCCGGACCCGGCCGTGCTGGGCAATGCGGGCAGTTTCTTCAAGAACCCGCTGGTGCCGGCCACCCACGTTGACCATCTCAAGCTGCAATACCCTGACCTGGTGGCTTATCCACAGCCTGAAGGGCAGATGAAAATCGCCGCCGGCTGGCTGATCGAACGGGCCGGCTGGAAGGGCTTTCGCGAGGGTGATGCCGGGGTACACAAGTTGCAGGCGTTGGTGCTGGTCAACTACGGCAAGGCCACGGGCCCGCAGCTGTTGGACCTGGCGCTGCGCATCCAGAAAGACATTGCCGAACGTTTCCAGGTCGAGCTCGAAATGGAACCCAATCGTTACTGAACCGGGCTTTCGCAACCGCCTGAAAAAACGCCCTGTACACCCTGCGCACGATCATTTGTGCAGGATTGTGCAGGGCGTTTTGCTTGATCCTGGGTTAATTTAGCTTCCTAACGATGCGATCCTTGCATCCCTAAGGCCCGATACAGACGCCTGCGTGCGCCTGGATAAGAGAGCCCGATCAGCCTGAGCCAGTCTGCGACAACCGAACCGTTACCCAAGCGGCAGATTGCTCGACCCCATAACTCGATAACTATGCGGGCGTGCCCATGATTACCCTGAAACTCAATGGAAAAGACCATCAACTGGATGTGACCGAGGACATGCCACTGCTGTGGGCTATCCGGGACGTGGCCGGTTACAACGGCACCAAATTCGGCTGCGGCATGGGCCTGTGCGGCGCGTGCACCATCCACATCGACGGCGCCCCGGCGCGCAGTTGCATCACGCCAATCGGCTCGGTGAAAGGGCAGGACGTCAGCACCATCGATGGGCTCCACGCCGACCCGGTCGGGCAAGTCGTCCAGAAGGCCTGGCTCGACACCGCCGTGGCCCAGTGCGGTTTTTGCCAGGGCGGGCAGATCATGTCCGCCACCGCCTTGCTCAAGACCAACCCCAACCCGAGCGATGAGCAGATCGAAGAAGCCATGGTTGGCAACATCTGCCGCTGTGGCACTTACAACCGAATCAAGACCGCGATCCGCCAAGCCTCCACTCACCTGAAGGAGGCCAAGGCATGAGCCGCTTGCCCAATGATTTTGTGCTGAGCAACCTCAGCCGTCGTGGCTTCCTCAAGGGCGCGAGCGCCACCGGTGTGCTGGTGCTGGCCGCCAGTTGGGGGATGCCGGATGCCTTTGCCGAGGAAAAGAAATTCGGCGCCGAGGGCATGCCCCATGGCGCGGTCGACGACCCGAAGGTGTACGTCAGCATTGCCGCCGACGGCAGCGTGACCGTGATCTGCAATCGTTCGGAAATGGGCCAGGGTGTGCGCACCAGCCTGAGCATGGTCGTGGCCGATGAGCTGGAGGCCGACTGGGCGCGGGTGAAGGTGCAACAGGCGCCGGCCGATGAGGCGCGTTTCGGCAACCAGGACACCGACGGTTCACGCAGCATGCGTCACTGGTACGAGCCGATGCGCCGTTGCGGTGCTGCCGCCCGAACCATGTTGGAGCTGGCCGCTGCCGCACAATGGAAGGTCCCGGTGGGTGAATGCCACGCCCAGCTGCACAAAGTGCTGCACCAACCTTCCGGTCGCGAATTGGCCTATGGCGAATTGGCCGCTGCCGCCAGTGCCCTGCCAGTACCGAGCCGTGACAGCTTGCGTCTCAAGCAGCCATCCGAGTTCCGTTATATCGGCAAGGAAGCGAGCCGGGCCATCGATGGCGCGGACATCGTCAATGGCCGCGCCGTGTTCGGGGCTGATGTGCATTTGGACGGCATGCTCTACGCCGTCATCGCGCGTCCGCCGGTCTATGGCGGCAAGGTCAAGAGCGTGGACAGCAGCGCGGCGCTGAAAGTAGCGGGCGTGGTCAAGGTGGTGCAGATCGAAGGACGCCCGCTACCCTCGGAGTTTCAGCCGTTGGGCGGCGTGGCGGTGGTGGCGAAGAACACCTGGGCGGCGATCAAGGGCCGTGAGGCATTGAAAATCCAGTGGGACGACGGCCCGAATGCCGCTTATGACTCCATTGCCTATCGCAAGGAGCTGGAAGCGGCGGCCCTCAAGCCCGGCAAAGTCGTACGCAGTAGCGGCGACCTCGACGACGCGCTGGCCAAGGCCGACTCGACCCTGGAAGCGGCGTACTACCTGCCGCATCTGTCCCAGTCGCCGATGGAGCCGATGGTTGCCGTCGCTCGTTTCAAGGACGGCCAATGCGAGGCCTGGGCACCGAGCCAGGCGCCGCAGGTGACTCGCGAGCGTGTCGCCGAACGCCTGGGCATTCCTTTCGAGAAGGTCACGGTGAACATCACGTTGTTGGGCGGCGGTTTCGGGCGCAAGTCCAAGCCTGATTTTGTCGTCGAAGCGGCGGTGCTCGCCAAGGAGTTTCCCGGCCAGCCGATCCGAGTGCAATGGACCCGCGAGGACGACATCCATCACTCGTATTTCCATACCGTGTCAGCCGAATACCTCAAGGCCGGCCTGAACCAGGACGGCATGCCGTCGGGCTGGTTGCATCGCACCGTAGCCCCGAGCATCACCGCGCTGTTTGCACCGGGCATGACCCACGAGGCGCCGTTCGAAATAGGCATGGGCGTGACCAACATGGCCTACGCCATTCCCAACCTGCGCCTGGAGAACCCCGAGGCGGTGGCCCATGCCCGGGTGGGCTGGTATCGCTCGGTGTCGAATATCCCCCACGGGTTCGCGATCCAGAGCTTCATCGACGAGTTGGCCCACAAGGCCGGTCAGGATCCACTGAAGTACCAGGTCAAATTGCTCGGGCCGGACCGTAAGATCGATCCGCGTACCTTGAGCGAAGAATGGAACTACGGCGAATCCCCCGAGCGTTATCCGATTGATACCGCGCGGATCCGCACGGTGCTGGAAACCGCCGCGAAGGCCGCCGGTTGGGGCCGAGAACTGCCCAAAGGGCGTGGCCTGGGGCTGGCGGTGCACTACAGCTTCGTCACTTACGTGGCAGCGGTGATCGAGGTGGAGGTCAAGGACGATGGCACGGTGATCGTGCACAAGGCGGACATCGCCGTGGATTGTGGCCCGCAGATCAACCCCGAGCGCATCCGCTCCCAGTTCGAAGGCGCCTGTGTCATGGGCCTGGGTAATGCGATGGTGGGAGAAATCAGTTTCAAGGATGGCAAAGTCCAGCAGGACAATTTCCACATGTACGAAGTGGCGCGCATGTCCCTGGCGCCCAAGGAAGTGGCGGTGCATCTGGTCACTCCGCCGGGCGAGGTGCCGTTGGGCGGCGTCGGTGAACCGGGCGTGCCGCCGATCGCGCCAGCGTTGTGCAACGCGATTTTCGCCGCCACCGGCAAGCGCATCCGTAACTTGCCTGTGCGGTATCAGCTGCAAGGCTGGCAACAGGCGAAGGCCTGATGGACAGCGTTGATCTGAACGTCCTGCGCAGCGTGCTTGAATGGCGCCGCGCCGGGCAGCGGGTAGTGTTGTTCACCGTGGTGCAGACCTGGGGCACCGCACCGAGGCCGCCAGGGGCGATGCTGGCCCTGCGCGAAGATGGCGTGGTGATTGGCTCGGTGTCGGGCGGTTGTGTCGAGGATGACCTGATCGCCCGGCTTCACGACGGTCGCATTCCGGCGGACGGTCCGCCGGTGCAACTGATCACCTATGGCGTCACCCGCGAAGAGGCGGCGCGTTTCGGCCTGCCGTGCGGTGGCACCTTGCGCCTGACCGAGGAGCGGGTCGGCGATCCACAGTGGGTCGCTGAACTGTTGGAACGCTGCGAAGCCCATGAAATCGTCGCCCGTGAGCTGACCGTCGCCAATGGCAACGTGGTCCTGACCCCGGTCAGCAAGACCGATGCCCTGGTGTTCGATGGCCAGGTCCTGCGGGCCATTTACGGCCCACGTTGGCGGCTGCTGCTGATCGGCGCCGGGCAACTTTCGCGCTACGTGGCGGAAATGGCCCGGCTGCTGGACTTCGAAGTGCTGATTTGCGATCCGCGCAAGGAGTTTGTCTACGGTTGGGAAGAGCAGCATGGCCGCTTCGTCTCGGGAATGCCTGACGAGGCCGTGTTGAGCATCCAGACCGACGAACGCACCGCCATTGTGGCCCTGACCCATGATCCGCGCCTGGATGACATGGCGCTGCTCACGGCGCTGGACTCCAAGGCTTTTTATGTCGGCGCCCTGGGTTCGCGGGTCAACAGCCAGAAGCGCCGGGAAAACCTGGCTCAGCTAGGCTTGTCAGCAGAGGCCATCGAGCGCCTGCATGGGCCCATCGGCCTGCACATCGGCAGTCACACCCCGGCGGAAATCGCCTTGTCGCTGCTGGCCGAAATCGTGGCGATCAAGAATGGCGTTGAACTGCGGCAGAAAAAACCGCAGTAGGTCGCAGATGAGGAGGGAATATGTCCCAGTCGATTGGCGTGATCATTCTCGCGGCCGGATCGGGCAGCCGTTTCCGCCAGGTTGCAGGCCCGGACAAGGATAAATTGCTGGCCGATTGTACGGGGCGTGACGGTGCTGTGCGGTCGGTGATCGAGCAGGTGTTGGTGAATCTGCCTGCTTCCTTGGAAAAGCGCGTGCTGGTGACCAGCCCGGAGCGTCCGCAGGCCATTCGCATGGCCCAGGCCTACGGCTGCGATTTCGTGGAGCTGGATTCGCCCGGTTTGGGCGATAGCATTGCCGCCGGCGTCCAGGCCTGCCCGGACCTTGATGGCTGGCTGATTTTGCTCGGCGACATGCCGTTCATCCTGCCGTCGAGCATCGAGCAGGTGGTGGCGGCGGTCCGCGAGGATGGCATCAGCGTGCCGGTGCTTGCAGGTGAGTATGGGCATCCGGTGGGGTTTGGTCGTGAGTTTGGAGCAAAACTGATGGCGCTCACCGGGGATCGCGGCGCCAAGGTATTGTTTGCTGGGGCGCAAGTGGTCGAAGTACCGGTGGATGACCCTGGTGTTGTTTGGGATGTCGATGTGCCAGAGGCACTGACCTTCAAATAACAGACGACGCAAAACCCTGTGGGAGCGGGCTTGCTCGCGAAAGCGGTCTGACTTCAGTATTGATGCAAGCTGACCCGGCGCCATCGCGAGCAAGCCCGCTCCCACATTGGATCTTCAATGGGCATAAGTCTTGTGCCTGGTCCGAGACCCACTGTGGATAAGTCTGCAGGCATAAAAAAGCCCCGCCTGGCATGACCAGGCGGGGTTTTTTACTGGGCGGTGGAATCAGGCGTGAGGTTTAGGCTCGTGCTCTTTTTCCAGGGCTTCAGTATGACGCGGCGCGACTTCCTCAGCGGTGTGCTGAGGTGCGTCGATTTCCGGAGCTGGTTCAGCCGGGGTTTCCGCAACCGGGGCAGGGGCTGCCTCGACTGCTTCCACCACTGGTGCTGGCTCGGCAGCAGGCGCTTGAGCGGCGGCAGCGGCAGCTTGTTCGGCTTCCTTCTGCAGGCGCTCGGCTTCACGCTTGCGACGACGCACTTCACGTGGATCGTTCGGCGCGCGGCCATTCGCGGTCAGGGCGCTGGCAGGTGCAGGCGCTTCAACCGGGGCAGGTGTTTCGACGACCACGGGGGCTTCGACCACTGGAGCCGGCTCGACCACTTCTGGTTCGACCGCTTTCACTGGCTCTGGTGTCGGCTCAGGTTCGACAACCGGCGCCGGTGCAGCTGGCTCGGCGGTCCAGTTGAACGCTGTCTGCTCTTCGCGGGCAGGCTCTGGTGCCTTTTCCTCGGCCGGTGCTTCGAAGGCTGGCTCAGCGGCTGCCACTGGTTGCTCGACGACCGGTGCAGGCTCGGCGACCACTTCAGTTTCAGCAACCTGGGCTTCACGGGCCGGAGCGACTTCCACTTCTGGCGAAGCAGTGGTTTCTACCGGGGTAGTGGCTTCGACTACGGGAGCTTCGGCAACCGGCGCGCTTTCCACCGCGGCGGTGGCGCGTTCGGCTTGTTCGTGAGCCTGGGCTTCGGCCGGAGCGCTGATCGCGCTGCTGGCAACGGCCGCGGTCACGGCCAGGCCGGCAGCCAGGTCCGCAGCGCTTGGCGCTTCGGCGTTCTCGGTGGACTCGGATTCTTCCGAGCCTTCGATCACATTGCCGTTGGCGTCGCGCTGACGCTCACGACGGTTGCTGCGACGACGCTGGCCACGGGAGCGGCGGCGTGGACGATCGCCTTCGGCGGTGTCCTGGCCGTCTTCCTGCAACTGCTCTTCGGTATTCAGCACTTCTTCTTCGCTGGCAGCGGCGGCTGCCTGCTCGGCACGTGGTTGACGTTCTTCACGTGGAGGACGCGGTGCACGTTCTTCACGCGGCTGGCGGGCCGGACGCTCTTCAGCGGTGGCTGCTGCAACGGCCGGGGCGGCATCCAGTGGCTCGCGCAGTTCGCGAACACGTTCTTCACGCTCGCCACGAGGCTTGCGATCTTCACGTGGTGCGCGTGGCTGGCGTTCTTCACGCGGCGGACGCGGTGCACGTTCTTCGCGGGCTACGGCTGGCGCTTCCTCACGGGCTTCGCGTGGCTGGCGTTCTTCACGCGGCTCACGTGGCGCACGTTCTTCACGCGGTGCACGTTCTTCGCGAGGCTTGCGTTCTTCGTCGCGACGACCGTTGCGGTTGCGGGTCTGCTGGCGACCGTTGCGGCGTTCTTCGTTGCGGGCAGGACGCTCGGTGGCGGCAGGCTTGGCGACAACGGCAGGCGCGGCAGGCTCTTCCTTGGTGGCGAACAGGCTGACCAGCGACTTCACCAGGCCCTTGAACAGGCTTGGCTCAGGCGCGGCGGCCGGGGCGGCAACCGGAGCGGCCACTTCGGTCGGAACCGGAGCGTTGGCACGGGCCGGAGCGGTCTTGACCGCTGCTTCCTGGCGAACCAGGGTGCGCGTGGCGGCAGCTGGCTGGACTTCTTCCACTTCGGCAGCAGCCGCAGCGATTTCGTAGCTGGACTGGTTGGTGTGGGCTTCCGGGCTGTCATCGCGCAGGCGCTGCACTTCGAAGTGCGGCGTCTCGAGGTGATCGTTCGGCAGGATGACGATACGGGCACGGGTGCGCAGTTCGATCTTGGTGATCGAGTTACGTTTTTCGTTGAGCAGGAACGCAGCCACCGGGATCGGCACCTGGGCGCGAACTTCGGCGGTGCGGTCTTTCAGGGCTTCTTCTTCGATCAGGCGCAGGATCGCCAGGGACAACGACTCGACGTCACGGATGATGCCGGTGCCGTTGCAACGCGGGCAGACGATGCCGCTGCTTTCGCCCAGGGACGGACGCAGGCGCTGACGGGACATTTCCAGCAGGCCGAAGCGCGAGATGCGACCGACCTGTACGCGGGCACGGTCGGCCTCCAGGCATTCACGGACCTTTTCTTCCACGGCGCGCTGGTTCTTGGCCGGGGTCATGTCGATGAAGTCGATGACGATCAGGCCGCCGATGTCGCGCAGGCGCAGCTGACGGGCGATTTCCTCGGCGGCTTCAAGGTTGGTCTGCAGGGCGGTTTCTTCGATGTCGCTGCCTTTGGTGGCGCGCGCCGAGTTGATGTCGATGGACACCAGGGCTTCGGTCGGATCGATGACGATGGAGCCGCCGGACGGCAGTTCGACGACGCGCTGGAAGGCGGTCTCGATCTGGCTTTCGATCTGGAAACGGTTGAACAGCGGGACGCTGTCTTCGTAGAGCTTGATCTTGCTGGCGTACTGCGGCATCACCTGGCGAATGAAGGTCAGGGCTTCGTCCTGGGCTTCGACGCTGTCGATCAGCACTTCGCCGATGTCCTGGCGCAGGTAATCGCGGATGGCGCGGATGATCACGTTGCTTTCCTGGTAGATCAGGAACGGCGCGGAGCGATCCAGCGAGGCTTCTTTGATGGCGGTCCACAGTTGCAGCAGGTAGTCGAGGTCCCACTGCATTTCTTCGCTGCTGCGGCCAAGGCCGGCGGTGCGAACGATCAGGCCCATGTCAGCCGGGGCGACCAGGCCATTGAGAGCTTCACGCAGTTCGTTGCGCTCTTCGCCTTCGATGCGGCGGGAAATGCCACCGGCACGCGGGTTGTTTGGCATCAGGACCAGGTAACGGCCGGCCAGGCTGATGAAGGTGGTCAGGGCGGCGCCCTTGTTGCCACGTTCTTCTTTTTCGACCTGGACGATGACTTCCTGGCCTTCGCTCAGGACGTCCTTGATGTTGACGCGGCCTTCAGGGGCTTTCTTGAAGTATTCGCGGGAGATTTCTTTGAGGGGCAGGAAGCCGTGGCGCTCGGAGCCGAAATCGACAAAGGCAGCCTCAAGGCTTGGTTCGATGCGAGTAATCCGGCCTTTATAGATGTTGGCCTTCTTCTGCTCGCGTGCACCGGATTCGATATCCAGGTCGTAGAGGCGCTGGCCGTCTACCAGTGCAACACGCAACTCTTCGGGTTGAGTTGCGTTAATCAGCATTCTTTTCATGTAGTACCGTCGGTTTCCGGGCTGCCGGAAACGGCGTTCGGCACACACGACTTCTCACGGTCGGTGTCAGGTGCGTCCTGGAGATGGCAAGGCCAATCCAGTGTCCAGCGAGTTCGACCCAATGATGGCGAAGTCGCGACGGACGCGTCCTGCTTGCTGGTACTCAAGCACTCAGTCAGGAGGAGGAATCAACCGGCGTCTGTGGACGAGATGAAGCGTCTAAATATAAGCCTAGTGCTACACAGACCGACGGTTGTACATCTCCACCCTACACGTATCCCTGATAATTCGGGTGCTGCCGCGCGCAGAATCCGCAGCGGGTTGGCATTTACCGTGAGCTCCGGAAGGGGAGGTCACGCATCATGGCTAATTTAGGCGTTGTTTCCGAAGCTCTCGCTCGGGGTCGTTCGCAGCTGACTGCACTTTGTGAACTGGCCGTGAATGTGGCGCGCAAGGCGAGTCAAAACCCTGCTTTGCGGCGTATTTCAGGCCTCATGTCACCTGCGCTCGTTACACCTGCAAACTCTACCGTTACGTAGCGAAAGCCCCGTAGGACGGCCTCTCGTCCTCGTGAATTGCGTTGGTCAGGGCCGGTTTTTGACCGTTAGTCCGCTGTCCAGCCACTTTTGGCGGCGTTCGCGACTATAGCAGCAATGATTAAGTGCTTCAATTCCATAAAAAATTGTTATGATCGCCGCCATGACAACTACTGCCCCTTCGACCCCTGGCGTTCAACTGCTCGAGGTCTCGCCGGAATATGCCGGCCAACGAATCGATAATTTCCTGCTGGCCCGGCTCAAAGGCGTGCCCAAGACCTTGATCTACCGCATTTTGCGCAAAGGCGAAGTGCGGGTGAACAAAGGTCGGATCAAGCCTGAATACAAGCTCCAGGCTGGTGACGTCGTGCGCGTGCCGCCGGTTCGCGTGCCCGAGCGCGATGAGCCGGTGCCCCTGGCCCAAGGGTTGCTGCAGCGCCTCGAGGCGTCGATTGTCTATGAAGACAAGGCCTTGATCGTGATCAACAAGCCGGCGGGCATTGCGGTTCACGGCGGCAGCGGCCTGAACTTCGGCGTGATCGAAGCCTTTCGTCAGTTGCGTCCGGACGCCAAGGAGCTGGAGCTGGTCCATCGCCTCGACCGCGACACCTCCGGCCTGTTGATGATCGCCAAGAAGCGCAGCATGTTGCGTCACCTGCACGAGCAATTGCGCGGCGACGGCGTCGACAAGCGCTACATGGCGCTGGTGCGTGGCCGCTGGGAAACCGCCATCAAGCAAGTCCGTGCGCCGTTGCTCAAGAGCAACCTGCGTTCCGGCGAGCGCATGGTCGAAGTCAACGAGGAGGGCAAGGAGGCGCTGACGGTGTTCAAGGTGCTGCGTCGCTTCGACGACTTCGCCACCCTGGTCGAGGCCAAGCCGGTGACCGGGCGTACCCATCAGATTCGTGTCCATACCTTGCACGCCGGGCATTGCATTGCCGGTGACAGCAAATATGGCGATGACGATTTCACCAAGGAAATCCGCGATCTGGGCGGCAAGCGGCTGTTCCTCCATGCCTACATGCTGACCGTGCCGCTGCCTGATGGTGGCGAACTGAAACTGCAGGCTCCGGTGGATGACATGTGGGCCAAGACCGTGGAGCGGTTGAGTGCATCCTGACTACAAACTGCTGATCTTCGATTGGGACGGCACTCTGGCGAACTCCATTGGTCGGATCGTGGAGGCGATGCATGTCGCATCGGATCGCATGGGGTTTGCCCGGTGCGATGACTTCGCGGTCAAAGGCATCATTGGTCTCGGATTGCCGGAAGCCATCCGCAGCCTGTATCCGGCCATTGACGACGATGAACTGCTGGTTTTTCGCCAGCATTACGCTGATCGCTACATCGCGCTGGAAGCCGAGCCTTCACCATTGTTCGATGGTGTGGTGGAAACGCTCCAGGCCTTGCGTGCCGAGGGTTACCGTCTGGCGGTTGCGACCGGGAAAGCTCGTCGGGGCTTGGATCGGGTATTGAAGTCCCATGGCTGGGAGGAGTATTTCGATATCACCCGGGCTGCGGATGAAACCGCCAGCAAGCCGCATCCGTTGATGCTCGAGCAGATTCTGGCGCATTGCAACATGCGGCCGGAGCAGGCGCTGATGGTGGGGGATTCGTCATTCGACCTGCAGATGGCGCGCAATGCCGGCATGGGGTCGGTGGCGGTCAGCTACGGGGCTCAGGCCATCGAGGCTCTACGGGCATTCGAGCCGCGACTGGCCATTGATCATTTTCCTGAGTTGCACGCCTGGCTGAGCCGGCGGGCCCTTTAAGTCTTGCTAGGGATTCACCCATGACCGATGAATGGAAAGCACCTGTCAAGGCGAGCGCCGAGAATGGTGATGACAAAAGCTGGAAGCTGCTGGAGAAAACCTTGCTCGCTGGCGTGCAGGAACAGCGTCGCGCCCGTCGTTGGGGGATCTTTTTCAAGTCGCTGACCTTTATTTACCTCTTTCTTGCGCTGGCGTTGTTCACGCCGCTGATGGACATGGAAAAAAGCGCTGTCGCCGGCTCGGCGTACACCGCCTTGATCAATATCGAGGGCATGATCGCCGACAAAGAGCCTGCCAGCGCCGACAACATTGTCGGCAGCCTGCGGGCTGCCTTCGAGGATCCTAAGGTCAAGGGTGTGGTGCTACGCATCAACAGTCCGGGTGGTAGCCCGGTGCAGTCGGGGTACGTTTACGACGAGATCGTTCGGTTGCGTGCATTGCACCCGGATATCAAAGTGTATGCGGTGATTTCCGATCTCGGTGCTTCCGGCGCCTATTACATTGCCAGTGCGGCGGACCAGATCTATGCCGACAAGGCCAGCCTGGTAGGTTCCATTGGTGTGACGGCGGCAGGTTATGGTTTTGTCGGGAGCATGGAGAAACTGGGGGTGGAGCGTCGGGTATATACCTCCGGCGAGCATAAATCCTTCCTTGATCCGTTCCAGCCGCAAAAGCCCGAAGAAACGGCTTTTTGGCAGGGTGTGCTCGATACGACCCACAAGCAATTCATTGCCAGCGTCAAGAAAGGCCGGGGCGAGCGCTTGAAGGATAAGGAACATCCGGAGCTGTTCTCCGGGCTGGTCTGGTCGGGGGAGCAGGCATTGCCGCTGGGCCTGATCGATGGCTTGGGCAGTGCCAGTTCGGTGGCGCGGGATGTAATCGGCCAGAAGGATCTGGTGGACTTCACCATCGAAGAGTCGCCGTTCGACCGCTTCTCGAAAAAACTGGGGGCGAGCATTGCCGAGCATCTGGCGATGTGGATGGGGTTCCAGGGGCCAGCGTTGCGCTAACTCCTCGTTTCGCGCGATCTTCTGTGGCGAGGAGATTGCTGTGGGAGCAAAGCTTGCTCGCGATGAGCGATAACTCGGCTAGCCTGTATCATCACGGTGCCTGCATCGCGGGCAAGCCTTGCTCCCACAAATGAAGCCCTTCGCCACGCATGTATGTTGGATCAGGGAACCTGCACACCCTCGGCCAGCAACATATCCACAAGACGAATCAGCGGCAGGCCGATCAGGCTGGTGGCGTCCGGCCCTTCGGTGCTCTGGAACAGGCTCACGCCCAGCCCCTCGGCCTTGAAGCTGCCGGCGCAGTCATAGGGTTGCTCGGCCCGCAGGTAGCGTTCGACGCGCTCGGGGTCCAGCAAGCGCATGTTCACGGTAAACGGCACGCAATCGACCTGGCAGCTGCCGGTCTGGCTGTTGAACAGTGCCAGGCCGGTCAGGAACGTGACCTTGGCGCCGCTGGCGGCCAGCAGTTGTTCGCGAGCGTTTTCGAAGGTGTGAGGCTTGCCCAGGATGCGTTCGTCGAGCACGGCGACCTGGTCTGAGCCGATGATCAGGTGCGCCGGGTGGCTGTCAGCCAATGCCAGGGCTTTTTCCCGGGCCAGGCGTTTGACCAGTTCGAGGGCGCTCTCGCCGGGGCGATGGCTTTCGTCGATGTCGGGTGAGCTGCAGACGAACGGCAGTCCCAGGCGGGCAAGCAATTCCCGGCGATAGACCGAGCTTGAGGCAAGTAATAAAGGCAGCATGGGCAGCTCCTGGAGGCAGGGGCGAATTCTAGCGAGGTGCGCAAGTGACGGACAGGGCTGAATTTCCTTTGACATGGCCGGGGGCATCCCTATAATGCTGCGCCTATGTTGAATGACCCGATTCCACCTCACGTTGACCCGCGCAAATTGGCTGACCGTGGCACCACCCTTCAAGGTGAACTGCTGCTGGCCGATTTGAAGAGACTCTGCGACCCGCTTTCCGACGATGTCGGTACGGTCCAGGCCAAATTCGTTTTTGAACGAGATGAACGTAAATCTGTGGTTATCCACAGCTTTATCGACACTGAAGTCAAAATGGTTTGCCAGCGTTGTCTTGAGCTGGTCACCCTGCCGATCCACAGCGAATGCAGTTACGCCGTGGTGAAGGAGGGTGCGAATACCCAGTCGTTGCCGAAAGGTTATGACGTGCTGGAACTGGGCGAAGATCCATTGGATCTGCAGTCACTGATCGAGGAGGAGCTTCTGCTCGCCTTGCCCATTGTGCCTGCTCATCATCCGGAAGAATGCCAGCAGCCGGCGGGAGCAGATGAGCCCGAACCGAGCGAGGACGAGGTAACGCGGTCCAACCCGTTCAGTGTATTGGCGCAGTTAAAGCGTGACCCAAACGTTTAGGAGTTAATCAATTATGGCTGTTCAGCAGAACAAAAAATCCCGCTCTGCCCGTGACATGCGCCGTTCGCACGACGCTCTCGAGGCTAGCACCCTGTCTGTAGAAAAAACCACTGGTGAAGTTCACCTGCGTCACCACGTATCGCCAGAAGGCGTATACCGTGGCCGTAAAGTGATCGACAAGGGCGCCGACGAGTAATCACTTGTCCGCTCAAGTCATCGCGATTGACGCAATGGGCGGGGACTTCGGTCCCCGCAGCATTGTTCAGGCCAGCCTTGCTTGTCTGAATGCTACACCCTCGTTGCACCTGACCCTCGTCGGTCAATCCTCCCTTCTAGAAGAAATGCTCAGCGGCCAATCGGCTGTGGATCGTGCGCGCCTGACCATTTTCCCGGCGTCCGAAATCATCGCCATGGACGAAAAACCGGCCCAGGCCCTGCGCGGCAAGCCTGACGCCTCGATGCGGGTAGCGCTTGAGCTTCTGCGCGATGGCAAAGCCCAGGCATGTGTGAGTGCCGGCAATACCGGTGCGCTGATGGCGCTGTCGCGCTATGTGCTCAAGACCTTGCCGGGTATCGATCGGCCTGCGATGGTGGCGGCGATCCCGACTCAGCGTGGGATCTGCCAGTTGCTCGACCTGGGGGCCAACGTCGATTGCAGTGCCGAGCATTTGCTGCAATTTGCGGTGATGGGCTCGGTAGCGGCTGAAACCCTGGGCGTCGTGCGTCCTCGAGTGGCATTGCTGAACATCGGCACCGAAGACATCAAGGGCAACCAGCAAGTCAAGCTGGCGGCCACGCTATTGCAGGGTGCGCGGGGTATCAACTACATCGGCTTCGTCGAAGGTGATGGCTTGTACCGTGGCGAGGCCGATGTGGTGGTATGCGATGGCTTCGTTGGCAATATCCTGCTCAAGTCCAGCGAGGGGCTGGCCACCATGATTGGCCAGCGTATCGAGACCTTGTTCAAGCAAAGTCTGGTCTCGCGGGCAGTCGGTGCCCTGGCGTTGCCGTTGATGCGTCGGTTGCAGGCGGACCTGGCGCCGGCGCGGCACAACGGTGCGAGTTTCCTCGGGTTGCAGGGTATCGTGATCAAGAGCCATGGTTCGGCGGGCGTGCAGGGTTTCCAGAGTGCGATCAACCGAGCGGTGATCGAAATCCAGGAGAACCTGCCGGAGCGCCTGCATGGTCGCCTTGAGGATTTGTTAACTTAGGCGTTTTCGTCCGACAATGCTTAAATGTGACCGGTCGGTTTGAGCCGCCATCCAACTCTCAGTTTCCTAGCGCCCCCAGGGGCGTCAATTTTTGACGACAAGATCATTAGGGGCTTTGTTTTCATGTCTGCTTCCCTCGCATTCGTCTTTCCAGGACAGGGCTCGCAGTCCCTCGGCATGCTGGCCGAGCTGGGCGCGCAATACCCGTTGATCCTCGAAACATTCAAAGAAGCTTCCGATGCGCTCGGCTATGACCTCTGGGCGCTGACCCAGCAAGGGCCGGAAGAGCGCCTCAATCAAACTGACAAAACCCAGCCGGCCATCCTGACCGCCTCGATCGCTCTGTGGCGCCTGTGGCTGGCTGAAGGCGGCGCGCGCCCGGCATTCGTCGCCGGTCACAGCCTGGGCGAATACAGCGCCCTCGTAGCCGCTGGCAGCCTGAGCCTGGGCGACGCGGTGAAACTGGTGGAGCGTCGTGGCCAGTTGATGCAGGAGGCTGTTCCGGCCGGACAGGGCGGCATGGCCGCGATCCTCGGCCTGGAAGACGCCGATGTGCTGGCCGCCTGTGCTGAAGCGGCGCAAGGCGATGTGGTCAGTGCGGTGAACTTCAACTCCCCGGGCCAGGTGGTCATCGCCGGTGCCAAGGCGGCTGTCGAGCGCGCCATCGAAGGTTGCAAGGCCCGTGGTGCCAAGCGCGCCATGCCGCTGCCGGTCAGCGTGCCGTCGCACTGCGAGCTGATGCGTCCGGCTGCCGAGCGCTTTGCCGAATCCATTGCCGCCATCGACTGGCAGGCCCCGCAGATTCCCGTGGTGCAGAACGTCAGCGCCAACGTGGCGCCGGATCTCGAGACCCTCAAGCGTGATCTGCTGGAGCAACTCTACAAGCCGGTTCGCTGGGTCGAATCGGTACAGACCCTGGCGGCCAAGGGCGCGATCGAACTGGTCGAATGCGGTCCTGGTAAAGTGCTGGCAGGCCTGAACAAACGCTGCGCCGAAGGCGTGTCGACTTCCAATCTCAACACCCCAGACGCCTTCGCTGCCGCCCGTGCAGCGCAGGCCTGAACAGGAGAAGCTTGCATGAGTCTGCAAGGTAAAGTTGCACTGGTGACCGGTGCAAGCCGTGGCATCGGCCAGGCCATTGCCCTGGAACTGGGTCGTCAAGGCGCCATCGTTGTTGGCACCGCGACTTCCGCTTCGGGCGCCGAGCGTATCGCTGCGACCCTGAAGGAAAATGGCATCCAGGGCACCGGTCTTGAGCTGAACGTCACCAGCGACGAATCCGTTGCGGCGGTGCTGGCAAGCATTCAGGAGCAGTTCGGTGCGCCGGCGATCCTGGTCAATAATGCCGGTATCACTCGCGATAACCTGATGATGCGCATGAAAGATGACGAATGGTTCGATGTGATCGACACCAACCTGAACAGTCTGTACCGGCTGTCCAAGGGCGTTTTGCGTGGCATGACCAAGGCCCGTTGGGGACGAATTATCAGTATTGGCTCGGTTGTGGGTGCCATGGGCAACGCAGGCCAAGTAAACTATGCTGCGGCGAAGGCCGGTCTGGAAGGTTTCAGCCGTGCGTTGGCGCGTGAAGTGGGTTCGCGCTCGATTACGGTAAACTCGGTCGCACCGGGTTTCATCGATACCGACATGACCCGCGAACTGCCAGAAGCACAGCGTGAAGCCTTGTTGACGCAGATTCCGCTGGGTCGTCTGGGGCAAGCTCAAGAAATCGCGTCCGTGGTCGCTTTTCTTGCGTCGGACGGTGCGGCATACGTGACCGGGGCTACAATCCCGGTAAACGGCGGGATGTACATGAGTTAAATGTGACGGATTGCTTCAAAAAAATGTCATACGAGCTGTCTAAAATCCGTTATAAAGCTGCAATCAATTTATAGACGGCGGGCCGCGGGGTCTGAGGAGTGAAGCTTTCGGTTGAAAAACCGAAAAGTTCTTCTATACACTTACCCACCGGCCAGCTGCCTGAATTTGTCCATTAGGAGTGAAAACAAGGTATGAGCACCATCGAAGAGCGCGTCAAGAAAATCGTTGCCGAGCAACTGGGCGTTAAAGAAGAAGAAGTTGTGAACACCGCTTCCTTCGTTGAAGACCTGGGTGCCGACTCCCTTGACACCGTTGAGCTGGTGATGGCTCTGGAAGAGGAATTCGAGACCGAGATTCCTGACGAAGAAGCTGAGAAGATCACTACTGTACAAGCTGCTATCGACTACGTTACCAGCCACCAGGCGTAATCGTTTTTAGTCGTCGCTAGCTGTCATGGAAAAACCGCACTGCCGTCACGGCGTGCGGTTTTTTCTTTAGGCCTGATGCAAAGTCGTCATTAGAAAAAGGAGAGTGCTGTGTCGCGTAGACGCGTCGTAGTCACCGGTATGGGTATGTTGTCGCCACTGGGCACGGATGTGCCGAGCAGTTGGCAGGGCATTCTGGCTGGCCGCAGTGGCATTGGTCTGATCGAACACACCGACCTTTCTGCCTATTCCACCCGTTTTGGCGGCTCGGTAAAGGGCTTCAATGTCGAGGAATACCTGTCGGTCAAGGAAGCCCGCAAGCTCGACCTGTTCATTCAATACGGCCTGGCAGCCGGTTTCCAGGCAGTGCGTAACGCTGGCCTGGAGGTCACCGACGCCAACCGTGAACGCATCGGCGTGGCCATGGGTTCGGGTATTGGCGGCTTGACCAATATCGAAGAAACCAGCCGCACGCTGCACGATTCGGGGCCGCGTCGGATTTCTCCGTTCTTCGTGCCGGGTTCGATCATCAACATGATTTCCGGTTTCCTGTCCATCCACCTGGGTGCCCAGGGACCCAACTACGCCATCGCCACGGCGTGCACCACTGGTACCCACTGCATCGGCATGGCCGCGCGCAACATCATGTACGACGAAGCCGACGTGATGATTGCCGGTGGCGCTGAAATGGCCGCTTGCGGCCTCGGCATGGGCGGTTTCGGCGCGTCCCGTGCGCTGTCGACCCGCAACGATGAGCCCGCCCGCGCGAGTCGGCCATGGGACAAGGGGCGCGATGGCTTCGTACTATCCGACGGTGCCGGTGCGCTGGTGCTCGAGGAGCTGGAACACGCCAAGGCCCGCGGCGCGACCATCTATGCCGAACTGATCGGCTTTGGCACCAGTGGCGATGCGTACCACATGACCTCGCCACCGGCCGATGGTGCCGGTGCGGCCCGTTGCATCGCCAATGCCTTGCGTGACGCGAAAATCAACGGCGAGCAGGTGCAGTACATCAACGCCCACGGCACTTCGACCCCGGCCGGCGACCTGGCCGAAGCCCAGGCGATCAAGACCGTGTTTGGCGAGCACGCGTACAAGCTGGCGGTCAGTTCGACCAAGTCCATGACCGGTCACCTGCTGGGTGCGGCAGGGGCGGTGGAAGCGATCTTCAGCGTCCTGGCGATCAACAGCCAGACGGCGCCGCCGACCATCAACCTCGATGAGCCGGACGAAGGCTGCGACCTGGACTTCGTGCCGCACACCGCCCGCAGCATGGATATCGATGTGGTGCTGTCCAACTCCTTCGGCTTTGGCGGGACCAACGGTTCGCTGGTGTTCCGCCGGTTCGCCGGTTGATGGAAAGCTGGGTCGACGGTCAGCCGGCCGACGTCCTGTCGCTGAAAGATCGCGGCCTGGCTTATGGCGATGGGTTGTTCGAGACCATCGCCGTGCACGACGGCGGGCCCGTGTTGCTGGACCGTCACCTGCAACGCCTGGAGACAGGCTGCCGGCGGTTGGCGCTCAATGTCGACATGAACGCGTTGAGCGCTGAGCTGAGTGCCTACGCCCGGGGGCTGGGTAACGGCGTGCTGAAGCTGATCGTGACCCGTGGCGACAGTCTGCGCGGTTATGCCGCTGATCCCTTGGCCATGGCCCGGCGCATCCTGCAGGGGAGTCCGCCGGCCGCTTATCCCGCGACCCATGCCGAACAAGGCATTCGCCTGTTTGCTTGTACCGTGCGCTTGTCCGAGCAGCCCTTGCTCGCCGGCCTCAAGCATCTCAATCGCCTTGAACAGGTGCTGGCCCGTGCCGAATGGGCCGACTCGGAACATGCCGAAGGCTTGATGCTGGATACGTCCGGACGGGTGATCGAGGGGGTGTTCAGCAACCTGTTCCTGGTGCGCGATGGCGTATTGTTCACGGCGGACTTGAGCCGTTGCGGCGTGGCCGGTGTAATGCGCGCGGAATTATTGTTTCAAGCCAAGTCCCAAGGCATCGCCACGCAAATCACGGACATCAGCCTCGAACAGTTGCACCAGGCCGATGAAGTCTTCGTCTGCAACAGCGTGTATGGCGTGTGGCCGGTACGTGGATGCGGTTCGGCGCGCTGGTCGGTTGGCCCGCTCACCCGTAAACTGCAGACCCTTGCCCGTGCGCTACTGGATGCTTGATTCGTGAGACGTAAATTCTTGCTGCTGCTGGAGACCGGCCTGGTCCTGGCAGGGCTGTTGTTGGGGGCTTCGGCCTGGAAGATCCATTCGGCGCTGCAACAGCCGCTGAACATCACCCAGGAAGAATTGCTGGACGTGCCCAACGGAACCACCCCGACCGGAACCCTCAAGCGCCTCGAAGCCGACGGCCTGATCAGGGACGCCTTCTGGCTGCGGATCTATTGGCGTTTCAATCTCGCTGACCAGCCGTTGCACTCCGGTGAGTATCGGATGGTGCCAGGCATGACGATGGAAGGCCTGATCGGTGTCTGGAAGCGCGGCGAAGTGGTGCAGTACAGCGTGACGCTGGTGGAAGGCTGGAATTTCCGCCAGGTGCGCGCAGCGTTGGCCAAGGATGAAAAGCTCCAGCAGACCCTCACCGACCTGAGCGACAGCCAGGTCATGGAGCGTATCGGCCACTCCGGAATATTTCCCGAAGGCCGGTTCTTCCCGGACACCTATCGCTTCGTGCGTGGCACCTCGGATGTCGATTTGCTGAAAAAAGCCTACGACCGCCTGGAAGACGTGCTCGCCAAGGAATGGGCGCAGCGTTCCGCCGATGTGCCTTACACCCAACCGTATCAAGCGCTGATCATGGCGTCCCTGGTGGAGAAGGAAACCGGCGTGCCCCAGGAGCGCGGGCAGATTGCCGGCGTCTTTGTGCGACGCATGCGCCTGGGCATGCTCCTGCAGACCGATCCCACGGTGATCTACGGCCTGGGCGAGCGCTACACTGGCAAACTGACTCGTGCCCATTTGAAAGAAGAAAATCCCTATAACACTTATCTGATTCCAGGCTTGCCGCCGACGCCGATTGCGATGGTGGGACGCGAGGCGATTCATGCGGCATTGAACCCGGCGTCGGGTAATAGCCTTTACTTCGTCGCGCGCGGTGATGGCAGCCACGTGTTTTCCGATGACCTGGAGTCGCACAACAATGCAGTGCGTGAATTCCAGCTCAAGCGCCGTGCCGATTACCGCTCCAGCCCGGCCCCGGCAACCCCGGACGAGCAGGCGCCGATCCCGGCGGCATCTCCCGATACGGCGCCTGAGGACGTGCCCCAGGTACCGCCCCAGCAACCTGCCCCTGAACCGAATGCCAGCGAGCCGCCGAGCTCGCAATGAACATTGATAAAGGATCGCCTGTGACTGGCTTGTTTATAACGCTGGAAGGCCCGGAAGGCGCCGGCAAGAGCACCAATCGCGAATACCTGGCCGAACGCCTGCGAGACGCCGGCCTCGAGGTGGTGTTGACCCGTGAGCCGGGCGGCACACCGTTGGCCGAGCGAATTCGCGAGGTGCTGCTGGCGCCCATTGAAGAAGTCATGAACCCCGACACCGAGCTGTTGCTGGTGTTCGCGGCCAGGGCACAGCATCTGGCCGAGGTGATTCGCCCGGCGCTGGCCCGTGGCGCCGTGGTGCTGTGCGACCGTTTCACCGATTCGACCTATGCCTACCAGGGTGGCGGTCGCGGTTTGTCCGTGGAGCGCATCGCCGCGTTGGAAGCCTTCGTCCAGGGTGACCTGCGGCCAGACCTGACCCTGGTGTTCGACCTGCCGGTGGAAATCGGCCTGGCCCGCGCCAGCGCCCGTGGCCGGCTGGATCGTTTCGAGCTTGAGGGCCAGGCTTTCTTCAACGCCGTGCGCAATGCCTTCCTGAGTCGCGCCAAGGCCGATCCGGCGCGTTACCTGTTGATCGATGCCGCGCAACCGCTGGCCCAGGTGCAACAATCCCTGGACGGCTTGCTGCCGCGTTTGCTGGAGCGTGTCCGTGGCTGAAGCCTATCCGTGGCAAGACGGTCTCTGGCAGCAATTGGCCGGTCGTGCCCAGCATGCCCATGCCTATCTGCTGCACGGACCGGTCGGCATCGGCAAGCGGGCACTGGCCGAGCGTCTGATGGCCAGTCTGCTTTGCCTGCGCCCGGGTGTCTCGAACGACGCCTGTGGCGAGTGCAAGTCATGCCTGCTGCTCAAGGCCGGCAGCCATCCCGACAATTACGTGCTGGAGCCGGAGGAGGCGGACAAGGCGATCAAGGTCGACCAGGTCCGGGATCTGGTCAGCTTCGTGGTCCAGACTTCACAGATGGGCGGGCGCAAGGTAGTACTGATCGAGCCGGTCGAGTCGATGAACATCAACGCCGCCAACGCCTTGCTCAAAAGTCTTGAAGAACCTTCCGGCGATACCGTGCTGTTGCTGGTCAGCCACCAGCCGAGCCGCTTGCTGCCGACCATCAAGAGTCGTTGCGTGCAGCAGGCCTGCCCGCTGCCGAGCGAGGCGATGAGTTTGCAGTGGCTGGCCCAGGCCTTGCCCGATAGTAGCGACGAAGAGCGTGTCGAGCTGCTGACCCTGGCGGCCGGCTCGCCCTTGGCGGCTGTCAGCCTTCAGGCCCAGGGCGTGCGTGAACAGCGGGCCCTGGTGGTGGATGGGGTAAAGAAACTGCTCAAGCAGCAGCAATCCCCCACGCAACTGGCCGAGGGCTGGAATGCGATCCCGTTGCTCCTGCTGTTTGACTGGTTCTGCGACTGGTCGAGCCTGATCCTGCGTTACCAACTGACCGAGGATGAGGCCGGCCTGGGGTTGGCGGACATGCGCAAGGTCATCCAGTACCTGGCGCAAAAAAGCAGCCAGGATAAAATCTTGAACATTCAGGACTGGATTCTTGCCCAACGTCAGAAGGTGCTAGGCAAGGCGAACCTCAATCGGGTGCTATTGCTCGAGGCGCTGTTGGTGCAGTGGGCGAGTTTGCCTGGTCGAAACTGACAGGTACTGCCTAAACTCAGCTCAATCGCAGCGGAGATCAGCATGAACGAACCTGTCAGTCCCGGGCCACGCAACGGCATCCTGTCTTTGACCATCAAGGACAAGTCGGTGCTTTACGCCGCCTATATGCCCTTTATCAAGAACGGTGGCCTGTTCATTCCGACCAACAAGAATTATCGCTTGGGCGATGAAGTGTTCATGCTCTTGAGCCTGATGGATGAAGCGGAAAAGATCCCGGTCGCCGGCAAGGTGATCTGGATGACGCCCAAAGGCGCCCAGGGCAACCGGGCCGCTGGCGTTGGCGTGCAGTTCAACGACGGCGACAATTCGGCTCGCAATCAGATCGAAACCCACTTGGCCGGCTCCCTGAAGTCCGACCGTCCCACCCATACGATGTAGCCCAGCCCTTTATGCTTGTAGATTCCCATTGTCACCTTGACCGTCTCGACCTCGCTGCCCACGGCGGCTCCCTGGATGCTGCGCTGGACGCGGCCCGCCAACGGGGTGTCGGTCACTTCCTGTGCATCGGCGTCAGCGCCGACAACGCCGCCGACGTCAAGGCACTGGCCGAACGTTATGCCGATGTCGATTGCTCGGTCGGTGTCCACCCGCTGGATGTCCAGCCAGACGCCGCGCCGGCGCTCGATTGGTTGTTGCGTGAGCTCGACCATCCACGGGTTGTCGCCATTGGTGAAACCGGCCTTGACTATCACTACGAGCCGGAAGCCGCCGACGTGCAGCAGGCGTCGTTCCGGCTGCACCTGGAGGCCGCCCGGCAAACCGGCAAGCCGGTGATCATCCATACCCGTGGCGCCCGGGCCGACACCCTGGCCTTGCTGCGTGATGCCGCGCTGCCCCAGGCCGGGGTGCTGCATTGCTTCACTGAAGACTGGGACATGGCCAAGGCAGCACTGGACATGGGCTATTACATTTCCTTGTCCGGGATTGTCACGTTCCGCAATGCCGATGCATTGCGCGATGTCGCCAGCAAAGTGCCGGCTGATCGATTGTTGGTGGAAACCGATTCGCCTTACCTGGCGCCCATTCCCTATCGAGGCAAGCCGAATCTTCCGCAATACGTACGGGAAGTGGCGGAGTTCCTGGCGATGCTGCGCGGCGAGTCCTACGAGCGGTTTGCCGAGCAGACGACGGAAAATTTTAAGCAATTGTTTCCGCTGGCTCACGTCCGGCCGGTGCAAGCCTGAATTCCATGCAAAAAAAACCCGGGTTCTGGGGGGTGAATCCGGGTTAAGACCATTAGGAGTAAAACAAAGGCACGCGGTCCGTTGGTACCTTTATCAGCGCGTCACTTGGGGGAGATGTCGCGCCGACAGTTGAAGTATTGATCAGTATGCCAACGCGTCCAGTCGGGCCGGGGTGGTTTTTAAACAAATTTGGAATACGCTCGCTTCGGATAAGTTCTCACTGTCGTCAAAGCGCGCAGGCGCGGTACATTGGCGTGGGAAACGGCGGGCCGGGTGTGTACGGTTTTGTGAAGAACAGTGGCCGAGAGCGGATGATCCGTGCATTTTTGCGTAAGTTAGGCATAATACCCGGCTTCGAATTTTGACCCTTCAGACCTTTTTCTTATGCACAAAGAACCCCGTAAGGTCCGTGAGTTTCGCCGCCGCGAGCAGGAAATTCTCGACACCGCGCTCAAGTTGTTCCTCGACCAGGGTGAAGACAGTGTCACCGTCGAGATGATTGCGGATGCCGTGGGTATCGGCAAAGGCACGATTTATAAACATTTCAAATCCAAGGCGGAGATCTACCTGCGCCTGATGCTCGATTACGAGCGCGACTTGAACGAGCTGCTGCATTCGGCGGATGTGGACAAGGACAAGGAAGCCCTGTCGCGGGCCTACTTCGAGTTCCGCATGCGTGACCCGCAGCGCTACCGCTTGTTCGACCGCCTGGAAGAAAAGGTGGTCAAGGGCAACCAGGTGCCGGAGATGGTCGAGGAACTGCACAAGATCCGCGCCTCGAACTTCGAACGCCTGACCCAGCTGATCAAAGGCCGGATCAGCGAAGGCAAGCTCGAAGACGTGCCGCCTTACTTCCATTACTGCGCAGCCTGGGCGTTGGTGCACGGCGCGGTGGCGCTGTATCACTCACCGTTCTGGAGCAATGTGCTGGAAGACCAGGAAGGCTTCTTCCAGTTCCTGATGGACATTGGCGTGCGCATGGGCAACAAGCGCAAGCGCGATACCGACGTCCCGAGTAGCTGATTGGCCGCACAGGCCAAGACATTCAGCTGTCTTATTGCGCCATGTCCGCTTACATGGCGCAGTGCCCCAGTAATATACTCAGGCTTGGGTCTTGCGAAATCTTGATTTAGAGGTCAAGTTTCACAGGTCCGATTCTTCTTTCGCCGGAGTGATCCATGATCGTTGACCGTCAAGGCAGGCGTTTCCGCAATTTGCGGATCAGCCTGACTTCTGCCTGCAATTACGCCTGTACCTACTGCGTGCCTGATGGCAAGCGGTTGGTGGCTGCGCAGGATGAACTGTCAGCCGAAGCCATGGCACGCGGCGTAGCCTATTTGATCGAGGCCGCCGGAATCGAGCGGCTGCGCATCACTGGCGGTGAGCCGCTGGTCAGCCCCAAGCTCGAACGTTTCATGACGGCGGTGGGACAGATGGGGCTGGAAGACATCAGCCTGACCACCAACGGTCAGTTGCTGGCGAAAAAACTGCCTTTGCTGGTAGACGCTGGCATTCGCCGGATCAACGTTTCCCTTGACACCCTGGACCCCGCTGCGTTTCGCAGTATCGCCCGTGGCGGCGACCTGGCGACCGTGCTCGACGGCATGGAACAGGCCCGGGCCACCGGGATGAAGATCAAGGTCAACATGGTGCCGTTGCGCGGGCAGAACCTGGATCAGGTGATGCCGTTGCTCGAATACTGCCTGGAACGTGGCTATGAGTTGCGTTTCATCGAGTTGATGCGCATGGGCCACCTGGCCAGCGACTCCAACGCATTCCTGCAGCAGTTCGTCAGCCTCCAGCAACTGCTCAGCCTGATCGGCGATCAGTACGAATACCTGCAAGCCGACGCACCGGTGGATGCCACGGCGGTGCGTTATGAGATACCGGGGCTGGGGCACTTTGGTGTGATCGCCAATGAAAGCGTGCCTTTTTGCCGTACCTGCTCCCGGCTGCGGCTGTCCTCGACGGGTTGGCTGCATGGCTGCCTGTCTTCGAGTAACCGACACTTTGTCGGCGATCTACTGGACAAACCGCGGCATCAGGCCTTGCCAGCCCTTCAGCGCTTGCTGGTCAAGGCGTTGGGGGACAAGCAGGAAGTGGCGTTCTCCGGCGGCGCGACCATCATGAAAATCATCGGCGGCTGAGCGAAATACCTAACTGCATGCAGTGATTCCCGTGGCGAGGGAGCTTGCTCCCGCTGGGTAGCGAAGCGGCCCCTTGGGAATTTTACGACTGCTTCGCAGCCGAGCGGGAGCAAGCTCCCTCGCCACAGGAGCAGCCACTGAAAATCCAACCGATCCCAAGGACTGGCGCAAAAGCTGCATCCCACGACCATTCGCCGGTTTTCCGACACCGGTTTTTGGAGGGTAGGATGCGTAGCCTGGTTTTGCTGCTGGCCGTTTTGGTGCTTGGCGGTTGCATGAATGTCAGCGACATGGGAGAGGGCGTTCGTTATCACATGAGCGATGCCGGCCTGCTGGACCATAGCGACAGCCGTCGTATAAACAACCTGCGTATCCAGCCAGACTCGTTCATCTACATTGCCCAGGGAGCCTTCGCTCCGCCAGGCAGCGCCTATCCGCGTCCCAATGTCGTGGCCGAGGAAGCCTTCAATGGCTTCATCGAATATTTCCCCATGGTCCGTCGCGCCCGTACTCCCGAAGGCCTCGACCAGGCCATGGGTGAAGCCCGTTCCGCCGGTGCCCATTACCTGCTGTACACCCGGTTCGCCAAGGCCGACAACCGCATCGGCAACACTGACGAATGGCAAGATGAGGAAGCCGTGGATCGCCTGGGTGTCGATACCAGCGTGATTCAAATCATGTTGATCGAGACCAGCACTCAGTATTTGATTGATACTGCACGTATCAAGAGTCGTGGCGGTTTACTGACGTTGCACGACAAGCAGCCACAAGACCTCATCGCCACGCCTTTGCGTGAATATGCCCGCAGCCTGCTGGGGATGAGCGACGAGTAACTAAGGAGTCACCATGAGCGGACCGCAAAAAGCCAATGACTTGCTGGGACAGATCCCCAAGACCAAAGGCCTGCCACCGGTCCACTTGTGGAATCCCGACTTCTGCGGCGACATCGACATGCGCATCGCCCGGGACGGTACCTGGTACTACCTGGGCACGCCCATTGGGCGAAAGCCGATGGTCAAGCTGTTCTCCACCATCATCCGCCGCGACGGCGATGATTACTTCCTGATTACCCCTGTGGAAAAAGTCGGCATCAAGGTCGATGACGCGCCGTTCGTGGCCGTGACCCTCGAGGTCGAAGGGCACGGGGAAGGGCAGTTGTTGCGCTTTACCACCAATGTCGAGGAAACCACCGAGGCCGGTGTCGAGCACCCGTTGCGGGTGGTGATCGACCCCCAGACCCAGGAGCCAGCGCCCTACGTGCATGTGCGCAGCAATCTGGAAGCGCTGATCCATCGCAATGTGTTCTACCAACTGGTGGAACTGGCGGTCAGTCGCGATATCGATGGGCAGCGTTGGTTGGGCGTGTGGAGCGGCGGAGAGTTTTTCCCCATAGGCCTGGAACCCTGATCCTCTGTGGGAGCGAGCCTGCTCGCGATGATGGCAGCACAGTCAACCCGGCCTTAACTGACCCACCGCTATCGCGAGCAGGCTCGCTCCCACAGGAGTGAAGCCGTAAAATTCAAATTGACACCCAATCATATGATGATTAGCGTGGGCCTCCAATAAGAGTGGCCCGCGGGGTTTTCATGTCCAGCAGTTTTCATGCGTCGACCGTCGATTGGCTGGGCAGTTGGATAGCCGCCGGCCAGGTCAAGCCTGGGCAGACCATCAAGGTCGAGGCGGACTTGGGCGAGCAACTGGGCGTCAGTCGCACGGTGATTCGCGAGGCGATCAAGACCTTGGTCGCCAAGGGCATGCTGGAAGTCGGGCCGAAAGTCGGCACGCGGGTGTTGCCGGTGCGACGCTGGAACCTGTTCGATCCCCAAGTGGTGGGCTGGTTGTCACGCAGCGGCCTGCCGGAAAACTTTGTCGATGACTTGCTGGACCTGCGCCGTACCATCGAGCCGATGGCAGTGCGCTGGGCGTGCGAGCGGGCCACCGCCGATCAGGTGCAGGCGATCCGCCTGGCTTACCATGCGCTGGAGCGGGCGGTGGACAGCGGCGCCGATTACAACCGCGCCGACCAGTTTTTCCACGAGTGCATCCTCGCCGCCAGCCATAATCAATTCATCGAACAAATGGTCCCGGCCCTGGGGGCGCTGCTTGCGGTGTCGTTCGAGGTGTCGGCGGCCGACCCGGATGAGCTGCGCCGTACCTTGCCCATCCACAAGGACATCGCCGACGCCATCGCCGCCCGTGACGCGGCGCGGGGTGTCTGGGCCTGCATGACCCTGATCGATAACGCCGACCTGGCAATCAAACGCTTTTACCCCAATGTCATGGCTGGTCGAACAGACGCCGCCGGGCAAGTCGGGAACAGGAGGTTTCAATGAAGTGGACGGCTGTGACGGAACACCGGGCGAAATTGGGCGAGGGGCCCTTCTGGGACGAGCCGACCCAGGCATTGTACTGGGTTGATATCGCCGGCAAGCAGGCACTGCGGTTGATCGGCGCCAATGTTGATATCTGGCAGATGCCCGAGCATGTGTCCGCCTTCATACCGACCCAAAATGGCGACGCCTTGGTGACCCTGAGCAGCGGTGTCTACCGCCTTGATCTTGATTCGCCGGGCCTGGAGCCGCGCCTGACGCTGTTGTGCATGGCCGATCCCCAGCCAGGCAATCGTGCCAACGAGGCCCGTTGCGACGCCCTGGGCCAGCTCTGGCTCGGCACGATGCAGAACAACATCGGTGCCGAAGGCGAGGACTTGCCGATCGAGCACCGGTCCGGCGGCCTTTTTCGCGTCGGGAGTGATGGCCGTGTCCTGCCCCTGTTGCGCGGGCTGGGTATTCCGAACACCTTGGTCTGGAGCCCCGATGGCACCACGGTGTATTTCGGCGACAGCCTGGATGGCACGTTGTATCGGCACTTTATCTACCCGGAAGGCAACCTGGCGCCTGCCGAGGTCTGGTTCGGTCCACACCCGCGTGGCGGTCCGGATGGCTCGGCAATGGATGCCCGGGGATACATCTGGAACGCCCGCTGGGACGGCAGTTGCCTGTTGCGCCTGAACCCGGATGGCCAGGTCGATCGGGTGATCGAACTGCCCGTCAGCCGCCCGACCAGTTGTGTGTTCGGCGGTGAAGACCTCAAGACGTTGTACATCACCAGCGCCGCGAGCCCGTTGGGTCATCCGCTGGACGGTGCGCTGCTGTCGATGCGTGTCGATGTGCCCGGCGTGGCGTGTACACGGTTTGCAGGCTAAATCCCAAAATATGGGATGTAAATATATATATTGAGATTGTTTGGCGGCCGGGTTTATAGTCGGCTCCATCGGCAATACGCACTCACACTAAAAAAACAAAACAGGTGAAGTGATGCAACGATCTTTCCCCGTACGCCCCGGTGGCGTACGCCGGCCACTGTTCTTACAAGCGCCTTTGCGCCGGTCATCCGTGGATGCCCGGTTTTTGTCGTGCCCGCGTACAGGAGTCTTGAACCATGGCTGAGCCCTTGGTCTTGCCACCTGTGCCGGAGCCACCGAAGGGTGAGCGCCTGAAAGACAAGGTCGTGTTGTTGACCGGTGCAGCCCAAGGCATCGGCGAGGCCATCGTCGCCGCGTTCGCGTCGCAACAGGCTCGACTGGTGATCAGTGATATCCAGGCGCAGAAGGTCGAGGCGGTGGCGGCTCATTGGCGGGAGCGCGGGGCCGATGTGCAAGCGCTGCAGGCCGATGTGTCGAAGCAGCAGGACTTGCAGGCCATGGCCCGTCGCGCCGTCGAGCTGCACGGGCGCATCGATGTGTTGGTCAACTGCGCTGGCGTCAATGTCTTCCGTGACCCGCTGGAAATGACCGAAGAAGACTGGCGTCGCTGCTTCGCCATCGACCTGGATGGCGCCTGGTACGGCTGCAAGGCGGTATTGCCACAGATGATCGAGCAGGGCGTGGGCAGCATCATCAATATTGCCTCGGTCCATTCGTCCCACATCATTCCCGGCTGTTTCCCGTACCCGGTGGCCAAGCATGGCCTGCTCGGCCTGACCCGCGCCCTGGGCATCGAATACGCGCCCAAAGGGGTACGCGTCAACGCCATCGCCCCGGGGTATATCGAAACCCAACTGAACGTCGACTACTGGAACGGCTTCGCCGATCCCCATGCCGAACGTCAGCGTGCGCTGGACCTGCACCCGCCACGACGCGTCGGGCAACCGATCGAAGTGGCAATGACAGCCGTGTTCCTGGCCAGTGACGAAGCACCGTTTATCAATGCCTCATGCATCACCATCGATGGGGGACGTTCGGTCATGTATCACGACTGAATATTTCCGGATTGCAGTCGGAAACTTCGCCTGTAATCCAATCATCATACGATATGACTATTTAGACCTATGCTGTGTAGCAACTTGATGTAACCGCCCAGCCTGCGCATTTCCACCGACGGTGGAGCAGAACCCTGGACGTTTGGCTTTCAATAAAAAAAACAAGGAGTCAGCTATGAATCATCGTCGTGGGATCCGTTCCCTGTGTCGCGCCGCCCTGGCGGTTACCGCGGTCAGCCTCAGCAGCAGCTTGCTGGCAGCTGATCCCGTAAAAATCGGTTTCCTGGTCAAGCAGGCCGAGGAGCCTTGGTTCCAGACCGAATGGGCGTTCGCCGAGAAGGCGAGCAAGGACAAGGGCTTCGAATTGATCAAGATCGCCGTGCCTGACGGCGAGAAAACCCTCTCGGCCATCGACAGCCTGGCCGCCAACGGCGCCAAGGGCTTTGTGATCTGCCCGCCGGACGTGTCCCTCGGCCCGGCCATCATGGCCAAGGCCAAGCTCAACGATCTCAAGGTGATTGCCGTGGACGACCGCTTCGTCGACGCCAGCGGCAAGTTCATGGAAGACGTGCCGTACCTGGGCATGGCCGCGTTCGAAGTGGGCCAGAAGCAGGGCGCCGCCATGGCTGCTGAAGCGAAAAAGCGTAACTGGGATTGGAAAGATACCTACGCGGTGATCAACACCTTCAACGAGCTGGACACCGGCAAGAAGCGCACCGACGGTTCGGTCGATGCCCTGAAGAAGGCCGGGATGCCGGCAGACCACATCCTTTATTCCGCGCTGAAGACCCTCGACGTACCCGGCAGCATGGACTCCACCAACTCGGCCTTGGTGAAGCTGCCAAGCGCCGCGAAGAATCTGATCATCGGCGGCATGAACGACAACACCGTGCTGGGCGGCGTACGCGCCACCGAAGCGGCCGGCTTCAAGGCCGACAACGTGATCGGCATTGGTATCAACGGTACCGACGCCATCGGTGAGCTGAAAAAACCGAAAAGCGGCTTCTTCGGTTCGATGCTGCCAAGCCCGCACATCGAAGGCTACAAGACCGCCGAAATGATGTACGAGTGGATCACCACCGGCAAGGAACCGCCGAAGTACACCGCGATGGACGAGGTGACGCTGATCACCCGGGAGAACTTCAAGCAGGAGCTGGAAAAGATCGGCCTGTGGAATTGACGGTCGGTTGATTCAAAAGCGACCCCGGTTACCTGAGTGACCGGGATCGCTTGATCTCTGTGAGTTCGAGGTGGTTATGCAAGCGCAAACAGCGACACGGCAACACAACATCGGCGGCAGCTTGCGATTCAACGGGATCGGCAAGTCCTTTCCCGGCGTGCAGGCGCTGGCCAATATCAGTTTCGTTGCCCATCCGGGGCAGGTCCATGCCTTGATGGGTGAAAACGGCGCCGGCAAGTCCACGTTGCTGAAGATCCTCGGTGGTGCCTACATCCCGAGCAGCGGTGACCTGCAGATCGGCGAACAGACGATGGCCTTCAAGGGCACCGCTGACAGCATCGCCAGCGGTGTGGCGGTGATTCACCAGGAGCTGCACCTGGTGCCGGAAATGACCGTCGCGGAAAACCTGTTTCTCGGCCATTTGCCGGCACGTTTCGGCCTGGTCAACCGTGGTGTGCTACGCCAGCAGGCGCTGACACTGCTCAAGGGCCTGGCCGACGAAATCGACCCGCAGGAAAAAGTCGGTCGCCTGTCCCTCGGCCAGCGCCAATTGGTGGAGATCGCCAAGGCCTTGTCCCGGGGCGCCCACGTCATTGCCTTCGACGAACCCACCAGTAGCCTGTCGGCCCGTGAAATCGACCGTTTGATGGCGATCATCGCCCGCCTGCGAGACGAGGGCAAAGTGGTGTTGTACGTCAGCCACCGCATGGAAGAGGTGTTCCGTATCTGCAATGCAGTGACGGTATTCAAGGACGGTCGTTATGTCCGCACCTTCGAAAACATGAGCGAGTTGACCCATGATCAGCTCGTCACCTGCATGGTCGGCCGCGATATCCAGGACATCTATGATTACCGTCCTCGGGAGCGCGGCGATGTGGCGCTGCAAGTCAAGAACCTGTTGGGGCCGGGCTTGCGCGAACCGGTGAGTTTCCAGGTGCACAAGGGCGAGATCCTCGGCTTGTTCGGTCTGGTCGGCGCCGGTCGTACCGAGCTGTTGCGTTTGCTCAGTGGCCTGGAGCGTCAGCGCGAGGGAAGCCTCGTGCTGCACGGCAAGGAACTGAAACTGCGTTCACCCCGCGATGCCATCGCCGCGGGCGTGCTGCTCTGCCCGGAAGATCGCAAGAAGGAAGGCATCATCCCGTTGGGCAGCGTGGGCGAGAACATCAACATCAGTGCGCGCCCGGCTCATTCCGCCCTTGGCTGCCTGTTGCGCGGTGATTGGGAGCGGGGCAACGCTGACAAGCAGATCAAGTCGCTGAAAGTGAAGACCCCGGCGGCCAGCCAGAAAATCATGTACCTGTCCGGCGGTAACCAGCAGAAGGCGATTCTCGGTCGCTGGCTGTCGATGCCGATGAAAGTCCTGCTGCTGGACGAACCGACCCGTGGCATCGACATCGGCGCCAAGGCGGAGATCTACCAGATTATCCACAACCTGGCGGCCGAGGGCATCGCGGTGATCGTGGTGTCCAGCGACCTGATGGAAGTGATGGGCATTTCCGACCGAGTCCTGGTCCTGTGCGAAGGGGCCATGCGCGGCGAGCTGCCGCGTGACCAGGCCAACGAATCCAACCTGCTGCAACTGGCGCTGCCGCGCCAACGCGTTGCCGACGCGGCGAACTGAGAGGTAAATCATGACCATTCAAAACAATGCACTGCCAACGGCACGCAAACCCCTGGACTTGCGCCGTTTCCTGGACGACTGGGTCATGCTGCTGGCGGCCATCGGCATCTTCGTGCTCTGCACCCTGATGATCGATAACTTCCTGTCGCCGCTGAACATGCGTGGCCTGGGCCTGGCGATTTCCACCACCGGCATCGCGGCCTGCACCATGTTGTATTGCCTGGCGTCCGGGCACTTCGATTTGTCGGTCGGTTCGGTGATTGCTTGTGCCGGCGTGGTCGCGGCGGTGGTGATGCGCGACACCAACAGCGTATTCCTCGGTGTCAGCGCTGCGCTGGTGATGGGGCTGATCGTCGGCCTGATCAATGGCATCGTCATCGCCAAGCTGCGGGTCAACGCCTTGATCACCACCCTGGCGACCATGCAGATCGTCCGGGGCCTGGCCTATATCTTCGCCAACGGCAAAGCGGTGGGTGTGTCCCAGGAATCGTTTTTCGTATTCGGCAACGGCCAATTGTTCGGCGTGCCGGTGCCGATCCTGATCACCATCGCCTGCTTCCTGTTTTTCGGCTGGCTGCTGAACTACACCACCTATGGGCGCAACACCATGGCCATCGGTGGCAACCAGGAAGCGGCGTTGTTGGCAGGGGTGAACGTTGATCGCACCAAGATCATCATCTTCGCCGTGCATGGCGTGATCGGCGCCCTGGCCGGAGTGATCCTGGCGTCGCGCATGACCTCGGGCCAGCCGATGATTGGCCAGGGCTTCGAGCTGACCGTGATCTCGGCCTGCGTGCTGGGCGGGGTGTCGTTGAGCGGTGGTATCGGCATGATTCGCCATGTCATTGCGGGCGTGCTGATTCTGGCGATCATTGAAAACGCGATGAACCTGAAGAACATCGACACCTTCTACCAATACGTTATCCGCGGCTCGATCCTGTTGCTGGCGGTGGTGATTGACCGCTTGAAACAACGCTGAAACCTGCGCCAACCGAGCCGGCCGCCATCGCGAGCAGGCTCGCTCCCACAGGTCTTTGTGTCAGAGCCCAGAACCTCAGCACAGCACAGACCCCATGTGGGAGCGAGCTTGCTCGCGATAGCGTCCTCCCTGACGCGAACACTCACCCCGCCTTGCGCAACGCTTCGACCAACTCCTGCTTACGCATCTTCGAACGCCCGGGAATGTTCTTCGCCCGGGCTTCTTTCATCAGGTTATCCACAGTCTGGGCTTCATGAGAGGCCGTGCTGGTGCGCGGATGACCTTCGCGTGTCTTGGCTGCGCGGCGGGCCGATTCCTTACGGTCGGTCTTCTTCTCTGCGGCCGGTTTTGCCTTGCCCGAACCGCCGGAGCGCTCACCCCCGCCGGATTGCTTGTTCACCGTCGCCCACGCGCGAGCCTCGGCCTTGTCCTCGGACAGGCCCTTCTTCTCGTAACTCTCTTCGATGTGTTCGGCCTTGCGCTTTTGCTCGGCGGTGTATTTGTCTTTGCTTCCACGAGGCATGGGATGTTCCTCCTCAAATATCTAAGCAGAGGCTATTGGCTGGCGGCGCCACCTTCGGAACCCGAACCTCCGGTCGTGGTTTTCGAGCCCACGCCGGTACCTGCGTTGTCGGGGGTGGTGGAGTCAGGCGTATTCATTCCACCCTGGCGTCCCATGTCATTGCCCTGTACGCGCGGATCGGTGCCAGTGGCGGGAGGCTGGCCATTGTTCAGGTCCCCAATGCCGTCGGTATTCAACTTGGGCATGCCTTCGGTCGCGGGAGAGTTGGGTGGCTGCACCGGATCGGTCGGCCCGGTGCCAGCGGTGGATGCCGCGAAAGCTACCGAGGACAGCAGCGTGGCGAATGTGAATGCAGTCAGCCTTGAAGTGATCATGGTGTCGCCTCCATTTTTAGAATGCTTGCCTGATCTTGGGCTGCACTGGATTTGGGTTGGTGCCTGGGGCGCGACGAATGGCGCTTTTGAAGGTGGGTTCGTGTCGCGATCAAATAGTTCGATCGATATGTGACGAGCGGCACGTGGCGGCTTAGTATGGCGCTTTCAATTGGCTACAAGGCCTGTTCATGTCCATCGAGATCCGTCCTGCGCAACCCAGCGATGCGCCTCAAATCCTTGCCTTCATCACCGAGTTGGCCGATTACGAAAAGGCCCGCCACGAAGTCATCGCCAGTGTGGCCGACATCGAGCGCAGCCTGTTCAGCGAGGGCGCGACCGCCCACGGGCTGATCTGCTTGCGTGACGGCGTGCCGATTGGTTTCGCGGTGTTTTTCTTCAGTTACTCCACCTGGCTGGGCAGCAACTGCCTGTACCTCGAAGACTTGTACATCACCCCTGAACAGCGCGGTGGCGGTGCAGGGAAGACGCTGTTGCGCCACCTGGCGAAGATCGCCTGCGACAACGACTGCGGTCGCTTCGAGTGGAGCGTGCTGGACTGGAACACCCCGGCCATCGACTTCTACAAATCCCTCGGCGCGCAACCCCAGGAAGAATGGGTGCGCTACCGAATGGACGGCAAGGTGCTCCGGGATTTCGCCCAAGGCAATTGAGCGTCTCAGGAGTACGCGTCGCCAGCGTACTCGGCAAACCCCGGCCGTTGTTCGAGTCGCTTGCAATAGGCGGCCACGGCCGGGTAGTCAGGACGCTCCATGGGCGTCTGGCGCCAACGGTGGACGGACAGGCCGATGAGCACATCCGCAAGGGAAAATTTCGTACCGGCCACGTAGGCGCCGGTGCGGTTCAACTGCTGTTCGAGCAAACCCATCTTCTGGTTCCAGCCTTTGATGCCAGCGGCGATGCGCTGCGGGTCCTGGAAGTCCGGATTCTTGCGCACCAAGGCGTGGAAGGCGTAGCCCCATGACGGGTTGAGTTCCGTGGCCTGCCAATCCATCCACTGTTCGATGCGTGCTCGGGCGGCAGGTTCGACAGGCAGCAGGTCGCCGGCCCCATGTTTGCCCACCAGGTAACGGCAAATGGTATTGGACTCCCAGAGCACGCCATTCTCATCAATGATTACCGGCACCTGGGCATTGGGATTCAAGGCCAGGAACGCCGGGTCCTGGGTCGAGGCAAAGCCGATGCCCCAGTCTTCGCGCTCGAAGGCGATCTCCAGTTCCTGACAGGTCCACAGCACTTTTCTGACGTTGATTGAAGAAGTGCGGCCGAGGATTTTCAACTGTTGTCCCATCACTTTGTCCCTGAGTTTTTTGGCGTCCGGGCAGAAACGTAGCAGGGTCTTGGGCGGATGGCGATTGGCTTTGTTGTTGATGTACTAAATCCCAATATGTGGGAGTGATATTTATATATTGAGATTTTATTGCGCTCAGGTTTATAGTCCGTCTCACTCACTGCCAAAAAACAGAACAGGTGAAACGGATGCAGGCGCAATTGATTGCGCTCGATTGGGGGACCACCTCATTACGGGCTTACAAACTCGCCGCCGGGGGCGAGGTGCTCGAACAGCGTTCGCTGTCATCGGGGATCATGCAGTTGCCCTCCGGGCCACGAACCCTGGCTGGCCAGGTGTGCATCGACGGCTTCGAATTGGCCTTCGATGAGGCCTGTGGCGATTGGCTCAATGCTCAGCCGGGCCTGCCTGTCATAGCCTGCGGTATGGTCGGCAGCGCCCAGGGCTGGCGCGAAGCACCCTACTGCGACACGCCCGCCAACGTCGCCAATCTCGGACATTCCCTACAAACCGTTCGTAGTCTTCGCGGTGTCGATGTGCACATCGTACCCGGCGTGATCCAGCGTTCACGGCTGCCCAACGTCATGCGCGGCGAAGAGACCCAGGTGCTCGGCGCCTTGCATAACCTGCCGGACGGAGCGGTGCTGATCGGCCTGCCCGGCAGCCACTCGAAATGGGTGGAAGTGGCCGATGGTTGCATCGTGCATTTCGACACCTTCATGACCGGCGAGATCTTCGCCGTGCTCAGTGACCACAGCATTCTCGGCCGCACCCAGCAGCGCGGCGCGACGTTCGACGGCCAGGCCTTCGATCGCGGCGTGCAGGTGGCGTTGTCGGTGGACGGCGAGATCGGTCCGTTGTCCACCGTGTTCAGCGCCCGCAGCCTGGGCTTGACCGGCGAACTCGCTGCCAGCGCCCAGGCGGACTATCTCTCTGGCCTGTTGATCGGCCATGAACTGACGGCGCTGGCTACCGTGCAGCGTCGGCGACGCGACAGCATCCACTTGCCCGCCGTGGTGTTGATCGGCAATTCCCAACTCTGCGCCCGTTATCAACGGGCTCTCGACGCCTGCGGTTTCGCCCGGGTGACCCTGGCCGAACAGGCCACCGAACGTGGTTTGTGGCAACTGGCCGTGGCGGCCGGGCTGCTCGATTCCACCGCATCGCGTTAAACCTGACTGGAGGTCTGACATGCTCACACAAGCACTGGCACACAACGGGCTGATCGCGATCCTGCGTGGTCTGCGTCCCGAAGAGGCGGCGGCCATCGGCGAAGTCCTGTACGGCGCCGGATTTCGCGTCATCGAAGTACCGCTCAATTCCCCCGAGCCGTACGAAAGTATCCGCATCCTGCGCAGTACCTTGCCCGCCGATTGCCTGATCGGTGCCGGCACCGTGCTGACGCCGGAACAGGTCGAGCAGGTGAAAGCCGCTGGCGGACAAGTGATCGTCATGCCCCACAGCGATCCGAAGGTGCTGCGTGCGGCGAAAGCGGCGGGCTTGTATCTGTCGCCAGGCGTCGCCACGCCCACCGAAGCCTTTGCCGCACTGGCCGAAGGCGCCCACGTGCTGAAGATGTTTCCCGCCGAGCAAATGGGCCCGGCGGTGGTCAAGGCCTGGCTCGCGGTGCTGCCGGCCGGGACCGTGCTGGTGCCGGTGGGCGGGATCACGCCGGACAACATGGCGGTGTTCGTCGAGGCCGGGGTCAAGGGTTTCGGCCTCGGTTCCGGGCTGTTCAAGCCAGGCCTGACGGCAGATGAGGTGGCGGTGCGCGCCAAGGCCTACGTGGCCGCGTGGAATGCCTTGAACTGAAGACTTTTCCAGCGCCCCGGGCGCTGCATCTGACAAGAGAGACAACAAGATGAAAATCACCAAACTGACCACGTTTATCGTTCCGCCGCGCTGGTGCTTCCTCAAGGTCGAAACCGACGAGGGCGTGACCGGTTGGGGCGAGCCCGTGGTTGAAGGCCGTGCCCACACGGTGGCGGCGGCCGTCGAAGAACTGTCTGACTACTTGATCGGCAAAGACCCACGCAACATTGAAGACATCTGGACCGTACTGTATCGCGGCGGCTTCTACCGCGGTGGGGCGATCCACATGAGTGCCCTGGCCGGTATCGACCAAGCGTTGTGGGACATCAAGGGCAAGGCCTTGGGTGTGTCGGTCAGCGATTTGCTCGGTGGCCAGGTGCGCGACAAGATCCGCGTGTATTCGTGGATCGGCGGCGACCGACCGGCGGACACCGCTCGCGCGGCGAAAGAGGCGGTGGCGCGGGGTTTCACGGCGGTGAAAATGAATGGTACCGAAGAGCTGCAATTTCTCGACACGTTTGAAAAGGTCGACCTGGCCCTGGCCAACGTCGCGGCGGTGCGGGACGCGGTGGGGCCGAACGTCGGCATTGGCGTGGACTTCCACGGTCGGGTGCACAAGCCGATGGCCAAGGTGTTGATGAAGGAGCTCGATCCCTACAAGCTGATGTTCATCGAAGAGCCAGTGCTCAGCGAAAACTACGAAGCCCTCAAGGAATTGGCGCCGCTGACCAGCACCCCGATTGCCCTGGGCGAGCGGTTGTTCTCGCGCTGGGACTTCAAGCGCGTACTCAGCGAAGGCTACGTGGACATCATCCAACCGGATGCATCCCACGCCGGCGGTATCACCGAAACCCGCAAGATCGCCAACATGGCCGAGGCCTACGACGTGGCGCTGGCCCTGCACTGCCCGCTGGGCCCCATTGCCCTGGCGGCGTGCCTGCAACTGGACGCGGTCTGCTACAACGCGTTCATCCAGGAGCAGAGCCTGGGCATCCACTACAACGAGAGCAACGACCTGCTGGATTACATCAAGGATCCACAGGTGTTCGACTACGACAAAGGCTTCGTGAAAATCCCCAATGGCCCGGGCCTGGGTATCGAGATCAACGAGGAATACGTCATCGAACGCGCGGCTATCGGCCATCGCTGGCGCAACCCGATCTGGCGCCATGCCGATGGCAGTTTTGCCGAGTGGTGAGTCACGCCTGATCCACCCGGTTCCCCTGTGGGAGCGAGCCTGCTCGCGATGGTGTGTCAATTGGCTTATGGGTGACTGACCCACTGCTATCGCGAGCAGGCTCGCTCCCACAGGTTGATCTCCGTAGACAGGGAGATCCTTCTCGGTATGCCCGTTTCCTCAATAAACATAAAAAGAGGCACCTCACATGCAAGCGCACACCCTGAGCGCGCAAGCGTCGTTGGTGACGCCCAGCCGCAAGCGTTTTTTCATCATGGTCCTGCTGTTCATCACCGTGGTGATCAATTACCTGGACCGCAGTAACCTCTCGATTGCCGCGCCCGCACTGACCAGTGACCTGGGCATCGACCCGATCCACGTCGGGCTGATTTTCTCGGCGTTCGGCTGGACCTACGCGGCCATGCAGATCCCTGGTGGCTGGCTGGTGGACCGAGTACCGCCACGCATTCTTTACAGCGTGGCGCTGCTGTTGTGGTCGGTGGCCACGGTGATGCTTGGCTTCGCCGCCAGTTTCATCGCGCTGTTCGTGCTGCGCATGGCGGTCGGTGCTCTGGAAGCGCCGGCTTATCCGATCAACAGCCGCGTGGTCACTACCTGGTTCCCTGAACGTGAGCGGGCCACGGCCATCGGTTTCTACACCTCCGGGCAGTTCGTCGGATTGGCTTTCCTGACGCCGGTGTTGGCCTGGCTGCAACACGCCTTCGGCTGGCACATGGTGTTTGTCGCCACGGGCGCGGTGGGCATTATCTGGGCGGCGATCTGGTACGCGGTGTATCGCGAGCCACGGGATTTCAAAGGCGCCAACGCCGCTGAAATCGAACTGATCCGCGAAGGCGGTGGGTTGGTGGATATCCAGGCCGATACCGCCAAGGCCAAGGCGAAATTCAGCTGGACCGACCTGGGTATTGTCCTGACCCAACGCAAGTTGTGGGGCATTTACCTGGGGCAGTTCTGCCTCAACTCCACGCTGTGGTTTTTCCTGACCTGGTTCCCGACCTACCTGGTGAAATATCGCGGCATGGACTTCATCAAGTCCGGCCTTTTGGCATCGCTGCCATTTCTCGCGGCGTTTGTCGGCGTGCTGTGTTCCGGGTTCTTTTCCGACTGGCTGATTCGTCGTGGCAGCAGCGTGGGGTTCGCGCGCAAGCTGCCGATCATTGGCGGATTACTGATCTCCACATCGATCATCGGTGCCAACTTTGTCGAGTCGACGCCTCTGGTCATCGCCTTCCTGGCCCTGGCGTTCTTCGGCAACGGCCTGGCGTCGATCACCTGGTCGCTGGTCTCGACACTGGCGCCGGCGCGACTGCTCGGGTTGACCGGTGGGGTGTTCAACTTCATCGGTAACCTGGCGGCCATCGCCACGCCTATCGTCATTGGCTTCCTTGCCAGCGGCGATTCGTTTGCCCCGGCCATCACCTATATCTCCGTGCTGGCATTGGTGGGGGCGCTGTCCTACATCTTGCTGGTGGGGAAGGTCGAGCGCATCGAGTTGTAGTCCGACGGGGCGGGCGACCATAATGCCGCCCGTTCCCCGCTCACTGTTGAAGGCCGGATATGCAGCAAGACGATCCAAAAATCACCAAGGACGCCGCGCCTACAGGCACGCAGACATTGCTGCGTGGCCTGGGTGTGGTTCAGGCGGTCGCCAGCGGCGCCCGTGACTTGAAGGAAATCGCCCGGCTGATCGGCACCACCCGCAGCACCACCCATCGCCTGGCCAGTTGCCTGGTGGACGAACGTTACCTGCGCGTGGTGCCGCAAGTGGGTTACCTGCTGGGGCCGAAGCTGATCGAACTGGGTTTCCAGGCCCGGGAAGAACTGCCACTGGTGAGCCTGGCCGGGCCGTATCTGGATGAGTTGTCGGCTCTTACCGGCGACACCGTTCACCTGGCGATTCGCGAGGGCGACGAAGTCTTGTACCTGCTGAAAAATCCGGGGCGCAACGGCCCGGAGATGCGCTCGCGCGTGGGCCATCGCATGCCTTTGGCGCGCACCGGGATTGGCAAGGCACTGATGCTCGATGACTCGCAAGAACAATGGAAAAGGCTGTACGAAATCAGCCTGCCGGCCGGCGGGAAGAATCAGTTCTGGCCCCAGCATCAGGAGCAATCCTGGGAACAGTTCCAGCAACGGATGGTGGAGTACGTGGCGGGAGGTTATGCCTTCGATCTGGAAGACAACGAACCGTCGATTCGTTGCGTGGCGGCGCCGATTCGCGACGCTGGCAAGCGCATTGTCGCCGGTATCAGCATCGCCAGCACCGTGCCGTACATGCCGCTGGAAAAAATGGCCGAGCTGATTCCCCTGGTCAAAGGGGTTACAGCCCGGCTATCGGCGGAGCTGGGTGCCAAGGTCTGACGAACGTCAGGCCTTGAGGGTCGCCATGTCGATGACGAAGCGGTACTTCACGTCCCCAGCGATCATGCGGCTGTAGGCCTCGTTGATCTGGCGAATGTCGAGCATTTCAATGTCGCAGCTGATGTTGTGTTCGGCACAGAAATCCAACACTTCCTGAGTCTCTGCGATACCGCCGATCAACGAGCCAGCCAGGACTCGACGACCCATGATCAGTTTTGCGGCATGCACCGGCGGATCAATCGGCTCGACCAGACCTACCAGGATATGCACGCCGTCGAAACGCAAGGTGTCGAGGTAGGGATTGAGGTCGTGCTGCACCGGAATGGTGTCCAGCAGGAAGTTGAAACGTCCGGCGGCAGCGGCCATCTGCTCGGCGTCGGTAGACACGATCACGTGGTCCGCACCTTGGCGACGGGCTTCTTCAGCCTTGCTCGCCGAGCGGGTGAACAACGTCACTTCCGCGCCCATGGCCTTGGCGAACTTGATGCCCATGTGCCCGAGCCCACCCATGCCCAGCACGCCGACCTTGTCGCCAGCCTTCACGCCATAGTGCTTGAGGGGCGAGTAAGTGGTAATGCCTGCACAGAGAATCGGCGCGGCACCGGCCGGGTCGAGGTTTTGCGGGATGCGCAGCACGAAATGCTCGCTGACCACGATGCTGTTGGAGTAACCGCCCATGGTGTGGCCGCCGCTGATACGATCCGGGCTGGCGTAGGTCTGCGTCATGCCCTGGTAGCAGTATTGCTCCAAGTCAGCGCGGCAAGCTTCGCACTCGCGGCAGGAGTCGACCATGCAGCCAACGCCCACCAGGTCGTCGACCTTATAGCGGGTGACATTCGCACCGACGGCGGTGACTTTTCCTACAATCTCATGGCCGGGCATCAGCGGATAAACGGCGATGCCCCATTCATTGCGGGCCTGGTGGATGTCGGAATGGCAGACGCCGCAGTAGAGAATGTCGATTGCCACATCGTCGGCTCGCGGGCTGCGGCGTTCGAATTTCATGGGGGCGAGGGGAGTGGTGGCCGACTGGGCGGCATATCCGATGGCTGTGTACATGATGGACCTCGCTAAGCAGTGAACGGTGAGGGGTTCATTCTGGGAGTCCTGTCGGTGTGCGGCGATGGCGATTCCTCCGCCTGTCATGCCTAATCCTCCGGTCTTGGCCAGGATTTGATCCTATGTGGCGCCAGACCTGCGATGATGGTTTCATCCCTTTTTTCGTGAAGTTTTCGTCCATGTTGTTGACCCGCCATCTCGATGCCAACGCTACGCTGGTTTCATTGATAGAACCTTTGGCGACCCGCGACGGTTTCGTCCCGACGCCACTGCCCGGCGTACATGTGCTTCGGGCCAGTCAGGACGTCGCCCGTGGCCCACAGCTCTACGAACCGAGTCTGGTGATCATTGCCCAGGGTAGCAAACTGGCGTACCTGGGGCCTCGCACGCTGGAATATGGCGCCGGGCATTATCTGATCCAGGCCTTGCCGGTGCCGTTCGAATGCGAAACCTACGCCATGCCCAATGCTCCACTGCTTGGGGTTTCCGTTGCGATCGATCGGGCGATGCTGGGGGAACTGGTGCTGGCCATGGGGTTGGTACCGGGTCGGAACCTGGCGCCGCAGACGCCGGAATCGATGACCTGCGCCGTGCTTGATGACGCCATGCGTGGGTGTGTCGAACGTTTGTTGCGCTGTTTGCACGATCCGTTGGAGTGCCAGGTCATGGGCCAGGCGCGGCTGCGGGAGTTGCTGTTCGTCGCGTTGCGCGGGCCCCAGGCCGATGTGCTGCGGGCGCTGGTGGAGCAGCAAGGCCAGTTCGCTCGGATTGCCGTGGCCTTGAGCCATTTGCATGCGCACTTCACCGAGCCACTGAACGTCGAGACACTGGCCAGTTGCGCGAACATGAGCGCTTCAACCTTCCATGAGCATTTCAAGCGCAGCACCTTGCTCTCGCCGGTGCAGTACCTCAAGCGCTTGCGCCTGCTCAAGGCCCAGCGGCTGCTGCTCATCGAAGGCATGGGCGTGGCCCAGGTGGCGCATCAGGTGGGGTATCAGAGCCCGTCGCAGTTCAGTCGGGAGTACAAGCGCTACTTCGAACGCAACCCCGGGGAAGAGCGCGCAGCTTGAGCCTGTGATGTTCCCTTGTGGGAGCGAGCCTGCTCGCGATAGCGGTGTATCGGTCGACATCTGTGTTGAATGGAAAAACGCTATCGCGAGCAGGCTCGCTCCCACATTGGTTCGGTGTGGTCGTCGGAATAGCAGGCAACAAAAAGGCCCCCATTGCGGGAGCCTTGATGTTCAGCGAATCGGCTTACATGTTCGGGTAAGTCGGCCCGCCAGCGCCTTCCGGGGAAACCCAGGTGATGTTCTGCGCAGGGTCCTTGATGTCACAGGTCTTGCAGTGAACGCAGTTCTGGGCGTTGATCTGGAAGCGCTTCTCGCCGTCTTCCTTGGTCACCACTTCATACACGCCGGCCGGGCAGTAGCGCTGTGCCGGTTCGTCGTACAGCGGCAGGTTCTTGCTGATCGGAATGCTCGGATCGGTCAGCTTCAGGTGGCAGGGCTGTTCTTCTTCGTGGTTGGTACCGGAAATGAACACCGAGCTGAGTTTGTCGAAGCTGATCTTGCCGTCCGGTTTCGGGTAGTCGATCTTCTTGCAATCGGCCGCCAGCTTGAGGCAGGCATAGTCGGGCTTGGTATCGTGCAGGGTGAACGGCAGCTTGCCGCCGAAGATGTTCTGGTCGAGCCAGTTGAAGCCACCGCCGATGATCGCGCCGTACTTGTGAATCGCCGGGCCGAAGTTGCGGCTGGCGAACAGTTCTTCATACAGCCAGCTGTTCTTGAAGCTGTCGACGTAGGCGGTCAGTTCATCACCGCCTTCGGACTCGGCAAACAGGCGATCGGCCACGGCGTCGGCGGCGAGCATGCCGGACTTCATGGCGGTGTGGCTGCCCTTGATCTTGGCGAAGTTCAGGGTGCCGAGATCGCAACCGATCAGCGCGCCGCCCTTGAAGACCATTTTCGGCAGCGAGTTCAGGCCGCCCTTGCAAATGGCGCGAGCACCGTAGCTGACGCGCTTGCCACCTTCCAGGTACTGCTTGAGCACTGGGTGATGCTTGAGGCGCTGGAATTCGTCGAATGGCGACAGGAAGGTGTTGCTGTAGGACAGGTCGACGATCAGGCCGACCACCACCTGATTATTTTCCAGGTGATAGAGGAATGAACCGCCGGTGTTTTCGGTGCCCATGATATCCAGCGGCCAGCCGGCGGTATGCACCACCAGCCCCGGTTGATGCTTGGCCGGGTCGATTTCCCAGATTTCCTTGAGACCGATGCCGTAGTGCTGGGCGTCGGCATCGCTGTCGAGGTTGAAACGCTTGATCAGTTGCTTGCCAATATGGCCTCGGCAGCCTTCGGCGAACAGCGTGTACTTGCCGCGCAGTTCCATGCCAGGGGTGTAGAGGCCTTCCTTTGGCTGGCCTTCACGGTCGACACCCAGGTCGCCAGTGATGATCCCGCGCACCACGCCGTTTTCGTCGAACAGCGCTTCCTGGGCGGCGAAGCCCGGGTAGATTTCCACGCCCAGGTTCTCGGCCTGCTGGGCCAGCCAGCGGCACAGGTTGCCCAGGGAAATAATATAGTTGCCTTCGTTGTGCATGGTCTTGGGCACAAAAAAGTCAGGGATTTTCTGCGCGGACTCGGCGTTTTTCAGGACATAAATGTCATCACGCTTGACCGGTGTATTCAGCGGCGCGCCGAGTTCTTTCCAGTCCGGGAACAGTTCGTTCAGAGCGCGGGGTTCGAACACCGCACCGGAGAGGATGTGCGCACCGACTTCGGAGCCTTTTTCGACCACGCAGACGCTGATTTCCTTACCGGCTTCGGCGGCCTTCTGTTTCAGTCGGCAAGCGGCAGACAGGCCAGCGGGGCCGGCGCCGACGATGACCACGTCGAATTCCATGTATTCGCGTTCCACAGGGCTATCTCCTACTCAAGGCTCACAGTTTTTCTAATTGGAGGTTTGGCGTTGCATCCGTTGTTTCCTTCGCGAAAAGCGACGAAAGCGACAATGGATGAGACGCGGGTCTCTCTTAAGCGGCGCATTATATCTACACCACTCTCAGGGTCCAATACAAACGTTTGTTTGAAATTGCCGCAGCCCAGATAAATCACTGACGTACGGCTTATGACTGACCATTTTGCCGTATTGACCGGAATAGGCGTTCCGGTCAAGATACGGGCGGTTTTGCGCTCGCCGTAGGCTGACTGTTGGTTCCAAGAGCACCTCTAAAGACAGGGCGAAGGCAGCACAAAGTGACGTATTGCGCGGTTCTGACGCGCAGTTTACACGCCGCGATAATGAATGACTCATCAGTCATCACTGACGAATGGTCTTCACTCCCGTGAGCAGGGTCATGTGTGGTTCATGCCGGCGTTTTTAGAGGTGCCCTTGCGCCCATGAGCATCAACCGCCAGGTTCGCCTAGGCGACTTTTTTTCACCGGAGAGTAACGAGGAATCCATGAAGGTTCTTGTAGCTGTCAAACGAGTGGTCGACTATAACGTCAAGGTTCGCGTCAAGGCGGACAACTCCGGCGTCGACCTCGCCAACGTCAAGATGTCGATGAACCCTTTCTGCGAAATCGCCGTAGAAGAAGCCGTACGCCTGAAAGAAAAAGGCGTGGCGACTGAGATCGTCGTCGTCTCCATCGGCCCGACCACTGCCCAGGAACAACTGCGCACCGCGCTGGCACTGGGTGCCGATCGCGCCATCCTCGTCGAATCCGCCGAAGACCTGACTTCCCTGGCCGTGGCCAAGCTGCTCAAGGCCGTTGTCGACAAGGAACAGCCATCGCTGGTGATCCTCGGCAAACAAGCCATCGACAGCGACAACAACCAGACCGGCCAGATGCTCGCTGCATTGAGCGGCTACGGTCAGGGCACCTTCGCTTCGAAAGTCGAAGTGTCCGGCGACAGCGTTGCCGTGACCCGCGAAATCGACGGCGGCGCACAGACCGTTTCCCTGAAACTGCCTGCCATCGTCACCACCGACCTGCGTTTGAACGAGCCGCGCTATGCGTCGCTGCCAAACATCATGAAAGCCAAGAAGAAGCCGCTTGAAGTGCTGACTCCTGACGCTTTGGGCGTTTCCACCGCCTCCACCAACAAGACCGTAAAAGTCGAAGCGCCGGCTGCACGCAGCGCGGGCATCAAGGTCAAGTCGGTGGCTGAACTGGTCGAGAAACTGAAAAACGAAGCGAAGGTAATCTGACTATGACTATCTTGGTAATCGCCGAACACGATAACAAGGTGCTGGCTCCGGCCACGCTGAACACCGTTGCTGCCGCTGCCAAAATCGGTGGCGATGTCCACGTCCTGGTAGCCGGGCAGGGCGCTGGCGCCGTTGCCGAAGCCGCTGCGAAAATCGCTGGCGTGGCCAAAGTGCTGGCGGCCGACAACGCTGCCTACGCGCACCAACTGCCGGAAAACGTTGCTCCGCTGGTTGCAGAGCTGGGCAAGGGCTACAGCCACATCCTGGCGGCCGCCACTTCCAACGGCAAGAACATCCTGCCGCGCGTTGCCGCTGCACTGGACGTCGACCAGATCTCCGAAATCATCTCGGTGGAAAGCGCCGACACCTTCAAGCGTCCGATCTACGCCGGTAACGCCATTGCCACCGTGCAATCGAACGCTGCGGTCAAGGTCATCACCGTGCGTGCCACCGGTTTCGACCCGGTTGCCGCCGAAGGTGGCTCGGCTGCGGTTGAAGCCGTAGGCGCCGCCCACGACGCCGGCATCTCCAGCTTCGTCAACGAAGAGCTGGCCAAGTCCGATCGTCCTGAACTGACCGCTGCCAAGATCGTCGTTTCCGGCGGCCGTGGCATGCAGAACGGTGACAACTTCAAGCACCTGTATGCCCTGGCCGACAAGCTGGGCGCTGCCGTCGGTGCTTCCCGCGCGGCGGTCGACGCTGGTTTCGTACCCAACGACATGCAGGTCGGCCAGACCGGCAAGATCGTTGCACCACAGCTGTACATCGCCGTCGGTATCTCCGGCGCGATCCAGCACCTGGCCGGCATGAAAGACTCCAAGGTGATCGTTGCGATCAACAAGGACGAAGAAGCGCCGATCTTCCAGGTGGCCGATTATGGCCTGGTAGCGGACTTGTTCGAAGCCATCCCAGAGCTGGAGAAGCTGGTCTAATCCGGCGTCTTCACTTATAAAGAGCCCGGCCCTTTGGCCGGGCTTTTTATTTCTGCATCAGAGGAGCGTATCGCCATGGATCTGCGCCGTTTGGCCGGCTGGTCGTTGCTGTGGACGTTGGCACTGGTGCCAGGCCTGTCTGTTGCCGCGGGCAAATGTGAGCGACTGATCGCCACCGGCAGCCCGGATGCGCCGCCCTATCTGTGGCAAGACCCCCAGGACCCCAAGCACTTGATTGGCGCCGGTGCCGACCTGTTGGCGCACGTGGCGCAAGAGTTGGGGATCAAGATCGAACTGCTGTATGCCGGCAAGCGTGCCCAGGCATTGGACGAAGTGCGCAGTGGACGCATGGACCTGCTCACCGACGCTCCGCTGACCGTTACCGGGCTTGAAGTGCTGGACTACGTTCACCCGCCCTTGCTCGAAAACGATTATCTGGTTTGGACCCGCAAGGACTCGACGCTGGTCATCAACCAGCCGGAGGATCTTCATGGTCATCCCGGCGCCTTGTCGGAAAAGGCGCGTATGACCCAGGGATTCGGCGTTTTTGCCGAACAGAAATTATCCTTGGTGCGCACGCCCAACCTGACCCAGGCCTTTCAGAAACTTCTGCTGGGAGAGGTGGAATACGTCTTGGCGGGGCGCTATTCGGGCCTGGCAATGGCGCAGACACTGGGGATGGCCAACGACCTGCAAGCCGTACCGCAACCGGTGGACAAACCCGGGCTGTTCCTGGCGATTTCCCATAACTCCGCCTGCAATGACCCATGGTTACGCGGACAGCTGGCGCAAAAGATGACAGAATTGGCCGCGTCCGGCCTGACGGAGGCTGTGTTGCAGCGCAATCTCGAGCGTTGGAGAACACAGTTGCAGCCACCTGTCAGTGCCCCAAAACAGTAGGGAACATTAGTGACTATTCGACCTCTTTTCGCTGCCCTGGCCGTTCTGGCTCTGGCGGGCTGCGCAGCCGATCCGGCGCCGAATGAACAGATCCGCCTGACCGAACAGGCACTGGAGCAAGCCCGGGCCGTTGGCGCCACTGCCGACGAAGTGCCGGAACTGAAACTGGCTGAAGAAAAGTTCGCCCGCGCCAAATCCAACATGGCCGACGAATCCTACAAGAAGGCGCGCATGCGGGCCGAACAGGCCGAACTGGACGCCCGTCTGGCCGAAGCGAAGGTGCTGACCCTCAAGAGCCAGGAGCAACTGAACGTGCTCGACACCCGCATCAAGCGCTTACGCAAACAGTTGCGGGAGGATGCCCAATGAAGCACTCCCACGTATTGGGCGGCCTGGTCCTCGCAGGCCTTGCCAGCTTGTATGGCTGCGCCGGCCAGCGTAGCGAAGCGGCGCTCGAACAGGCCAGCACCGACTTCCAGAAGGTCAAGGAAGACGCCAACGTATTGCGCGCCGCGCCCCGGGACGTGATCCGCGCTGGCGAATCCCTGGCCCGTGCCGATCGTTTGTCCACCTACTGGGGCAGCGGTGAGGATGTGCAGCATTACGCTTACCTGAGCCAGCGCTACAGTGCGATCGCCCGGGAGCACAGCGACCAGGTGCTCAACGAAGAGCGTGCGGCGAAGCTCGAACTGGAGCGCCAGCGCCTGCAATTGGCCCTGCGTGAATCCAAGTTGCTGAGCGTGCAGCAGCAGGGCAAATGGCTTGAAGAACAGATCATGGCGATGGCGACCACACAAACCGATCGCGGCTTGGTGATGACCCTGGGTGATGTGCTGTTCGATACCGGTGAAGCGGAACTGAAGAACTCGGCCAATCGGGTCGTGCTCAAGATCGTGCAGTTCTTGCAGCTCAATCCCAAGCGTGTGGTGCGTATCGAGGGATACACCGATAGCACTGGCGGTAAGCAGGAGAACCTCAAGCTGTCTCGCGACCGCGCGCAAGCGGTTGCGGATGTGCTGGTGGACCTGGGGATAGACGAAAAGCGTATCCAGGTCGAAGGTTACGGTGATCAATACCCGGTGGACGTCAACGCTTCCGAGCGTGGCCGGGCACAGAATCGTCGCGTTGAAATTGTGTTTTCCGACGAAAAAGGCCAGCTCGGCGCCGCCCGCTGAGGGCTGCGTCACTGGAAAACCCGGCCCCTTCAACGGCGCCGGGTTTTTTTGCGCTCGCAGATTGTCTGTAGGGGTACAGTTAGAGCTGTCACTCCACTGTGCTGTCGAGTAATCTGGCAACTGTCCCAGTACACTTCTAAACTGTTCCGGTATCGTTTCCGACAAGAATAAAATGCCCGTGAAATCGAGTGCTGCGTCATGACCAACCTTCTGCTCTATCAACGTATTGCTCAACAGCTGGCTGAAGACATCCGGCGCGGTGTGTATCAGCCTGGCGAACGCGTGCCGTCGGTGCGCAAGATGAGCTCGCAGCTCAACGTCAGCCATGCCACGGTGCTGCAGGCCTACGCGAACCTTGAAGACCAGGGGCTGATTCGCGCGCGGCCGCAGTCGGGCTACTACGTGCACCAGACGCCGGCCCTGACGGCGTCGACGCCGGATATTGCCCGGGTAGAGCGTCCGGGTCTGGTGACGCGCAGCAGCATCATCCAGCAAGTGTTGGTCGAGTCACGTCGCGAAGGCGTGTTTCCCCTGGGTGCGGCGGTGCCAAGCGTCGACTATCTGCCTGTGCGGGCCTTGCATCAGCAACTGGCCAAGGTCACGCGTTTCCACAGCCCGCGGGCGTTCAGCTACATGTTCAGCCCGGGTTTCGAGCCGTTGCGACGTCAGGTGGCGATTCGCATGCGCGATGCGGGCGTGGTGGTGGACCCTTCCGAGGTGGTGATCACCCACGGCTGTGTCGATGCGCTGCAGATGTCCCTGCGGGTGCTGACGCGGCCAGGGGACTTGATCGCCGCCGAGTCACCGACCTATTACGGCTTGCTGCAATTGGCGGATCTGCTGGGTCTCAAGGTCATCGAGATCCCCAGCGATCCGGTCACCGGGATGAGCCTGGAGGCCTTGCAGTTGGCCGCCAACCAGTGGTCGATCAAGGCGCTGGTGCTGACCACGCGCCTGAGCAATCCCCTGGGCGGCACCATGCCTGAGGAGCGGCAAAAGCAGTTGCTGCGCCTGGCGTCGGACTTCGACATCCAGATCGTCGAGGACGATATCTATGGCGAGTTGATGTTTGAGCAGGGCCGCACCAAGGCCCTCAAGGCCTACGACCGACTGGACCGGGTCATCTACTGTTCGAGTTTTTCCAAGACGTTGTCGCCAGGTGTGCGCATCGGCTGGATGATCGGCGGGAAATTTCAGCAGGAAATCCAGCGGCTCCAGACCTTCAGCACTCACTCGGCGTGCAGCGTTACGCAGATGGGCATTGCCGCGTACCTGGAGAACGGCGGCTATGACCGGCACTTGCGCTATATCCGCCAGGAGTACCGCAAGAACCTCAGTGCCTTTCAACTGGCGGTGCAACAGTACTTCCCCGAAGGTACGCAGATGAGCCGTCCCACGGGAGGCTTTATCCTGTGGGTCAGCCTGCCGGGGCGGGTCAATACCCAGGAGTTGCATGTGCGGGCGTTGCAACAAGGCATCAGTATCGCGCCAGGGCTGATTTTCAGTAACACCGAACAGTTCAATCACTGCATCCGCTTGAACTGCGGTACACCCTGGAACCGTGAGGCGGAGCGGGCCTTGATGACTCTCGGGCTGTTGGCCACTCAATTGTGCCAAGAGACGGCCAACGGAATTCTTTAGGTGTCAGCGACTTAGCTCGATGTGCTTGTCAGCGCCTCATTATCAGGCGAGCATGGGGGTCCCTGCCGTCAGTGCCGTTGTGTCTATGAAAACCATTGCCCCTGCTGCCTGGGTTTTGATTGGGCTGTTGAGTGCCTTCCAAATGGGAGGCGTCGTCGCGGCAGCGCCGGCGCAGGAAAAACCGGTCGCCAGTGCCACGAAGGATGCACCGAAAAAAAACGCGGTGGCCAAGAAGCCTTCCGCGAAGAAGGCGGCACCCGCGAAGAAAAAGCGCGCGCCCATCGCCTCCAAGAGCAAATCTGCCCATGAGGTCGCCAAGACCCCATTGCCGCCAGCCAAGCTGGACCTGAGCCTGCCCCACGACATGGTCGAGGAGCTGCAGCCACCGGGTAAGGTGACGGTGCCCAAGCGTGAACCACTGCTGCCGTCCATGTTTGGCGAGAAACCCGGACCGTTCCAGCTCAATGGCCGTTTGTTGAGCAATGAAATGCAGTTGCCACTGCGCAACCAGGAGCGCAATGAGGTGGAGGGCGCGGCGCTGGATTTCGAATTCAAGCAATAGACCTTCGCCAGGCACGCAGCTCGGTGCTGACTGTCCGGTCATCTCGTCGGTCGCAAAAAATACCCAGACGGTAATTTAAAACGAGTGTTTTAGTCGTTACTCTGTGTTCTGTTACCAACTATTACCTGCCGTGAGGATGTTGTCGTCATGAAATGCCGTGAAGGCTGTGGCGCCTGTTGCATCGCCCCTTCCATCAGCTCACCTATTCCTGGCATGCCCCAAGGCAAACCGGCGGGAGAACGTTGCGTGCAATTGTCGGTCGATAACCTGTGCCGGATCTTCGGCCAGCCGGAGCGTCCGGCAGTGTGCTCGGCGTTCGAAGCCGACATCGAGGTTTGCGGCAGCAGCAATGAAGAGGCCATCCGGCTGATCGGTTGGTGGGAACAAGTCACGGCAGCGTAATGAGTCAATGAACAGATCCGAAATGAACGAACTTGGACAATAAGGAAAAAACTATGGGTTCGCTGCATCGTATGGCTGTGTTGTGTGGGTTGACCGTATTGCTGGCAACGGCCACGGCTCAGGCAGAGGACTGGCAGGTTGCCAAGGAGAAGGACGGTATCAAGGTTTCCCTCAGTGAGGTGGCCGGCTCCAAATATAAGGCTTACCGTGGTGTGACGGTCATGAAGACCAGCGTTGCAAAGCTGCGTGCCTTGCAGGAAGACGTCTCCGGCGCCTGCGCCTGGATTCACGAATGCAAGAGCCAGAAGCTGCTCAAGCACGAAGATAGCAAGAGCTGGACCTACACCCAGTTCAACACGCCATGGCCGGTAACGCCCCGTGACTCGGTGCTGGAAGTCACCACCGAGGATGGTGCCGATGGCAGCCTGACCCGCAAGCTCAAGGGCGTGCCCAAGTACCTGCCTGAGGAAAAGGGCTTCGTACGGGTGGCCCAGGTCGATGGTTTCTGGAAGTTCACGCCAAAGGGCGCGGGCCAGGTCGAAGTCGTTTATCAGGTCCACACCGAACCGGGTGGTGACGTGCCGTCCTGGCTGGCGAACAAGTTCGTGGTGGACGCGCCATTCAACACCTTGGAAGCCCTGAAAAAACTTGCCGAAAACTGATCGGCCAAGGCTGCACTAAAGAGACCGCCCCAGAGGCGGTCTTTTCATGTGTGCCGTCCAGAGGCCCAGCGGAACGATTGGCCGGCCCTCAAGGTCGAGATAAAGGTAAGCCAGGCCCTGAATTGATCAAGGAGACACTGATGCAAAAGTGGGAAATTACTTTCATTGACGATCACGGTGAAAAAACCGTCGAGCAGTTCGACTATGACCAGAAGCCCACCATGGAGCAGGCCGCCCAACTGATTCGCGAAAGGTTGCTACCAGTGCTCGAGCGACTGGACCTCAACGACTTGGAGGACCGCACCGAAGACCCTACAGTCAAGAATCTCAAGTCCCAAAACAGTATCGAAATCCTCAGCATTACACCGATTTCATGAAACGTTGCCTGGCCTCGCTTGGCAGTGGCCATCACTTGCGGCTACTCTGCAACTGAGATCAGCGAAAGGATCGCCAAGGTCCGGTCTTGTCAGCTACATGCTTGTGTCCCGACGGCTATTTGATGCCGTATCGCTTGCAGCCTGAGGGCTTCACGCACGGGAAGACGGAAAGTCTATCCATCGGTTTTAGGAGGACGTTTCATGAGCACAGCCTATCAAGAAGACATCAGCACCAGCGTATTGCGCCGCATGAAAGAAGGCGGTTTCGATTTTTCCCGATTCCATCCCATCGAGTTCTACGCCATTTTCCCGGACGAGGAGCGGGCGCGCAGGGCGGCAGGTCATTTTCGGGGAGAATCGCTGAACGCGCAGATCAGTGCACGGGACGACGGGGCTTGGTCATTGGAACTGAGCCGGGTGATGTACGCCACTTACGATGACATTGGCGACTTCGAGCAAGACTTCGAGGCAGTCGTCGAACCCTTGGGTGGCGTTATCGAGGGCTGGGGTGTCAAGCAAGAGATCCGGCGCCTGCAGGCCTGACAAATACACTCACTGCAACTACAGCAACGGCTGACCTTTGTGTCGGCCGTTTTCATGTGAAACGGATTTATATCCGACCCCACCACTATCACGTCTCCGGGTTTTGTACCTAACTGTATCCAGATCAAGCCGCTTCGTTTTTCCGTGACTATGCTCAGGGGAGCGACGCCCCCTGCGTCGCAATGAAGCGGGGGCAGCGGGGTGGGGGGTATTTGCTGCACTACAAAAGTGCACAGCCTGTCAGTGGAGAATCCAACCCGTTGATTGTAAAGCGTTTATGCCGATGGCACGGGGCTTGCGAAGCCTTGCTGCCAGGGTGACAAGGAGTACGGCATGATCCGCAGTGGTTTTGATGAGATGTACGATGCTGACGGCCAGGTCCGCCCGCATTACCGGGCTTTTGCCCGCTGGCTGGCTGAAACGCCTGACGAGCTGCTGGCACAACGCAGACGTGAAGCCGACCTGCTGTTTCATCGTGCCGGCATTACTTTCACGCTCTATGGAGACGAGCAGGGAACTGAGCGCCTGATCCCTTTCGACACGATCCCGCGCAGCATCCCGGCCAGCGAATGGCGGGTGGTCGAACGTGGCTGTATCCAGCGGGTCAAGGCGCTGAACATGTTCCTTGCCGATCTCTACCACGAACAACGGATCATCCGGGCCGGGATCATTCCCGCCGAACAGGTACTGGCCAACGAGCAGTACCAACTGGCGATGCAAGGGCTTGATCTGCACCGTGACATCTATGCCCACATTTGTGGTGTCGATTTGGTACGCGACGGTGACGGCACGTACTACGTACTCGAAGACAATCTTCGTACGCCCAGCGGCGTCAGCTACATGCTCGAAGACCGCAAGATGATGATGCGCCTGTTCCCCGAACTGTTCGCCGCCCAGCGCATCGCCCCCATCGACCATTATCCGAACCTGCTGCTCGACACCCTGAAAAGCTCCAGCCCGCTGGACGATCCCAGTGTCGTGGTGCTCACACCGGGGCGTTTCAACAGTGCGTTCTTCGAGCACGCCTTCCTGGCCCGGGAGATGGGCGTGGAGTTGGTAGAAGGCGCCGATCTGTTCGTACGGGATGACAAAGTGTTCATGCGCACCACCGACGGCCCGAAAGCGGTTGATGTGATCTACCGTCGCCTCGACGACGCATTCCTTGATCCACTGGCCTTCAACCCGGATTCGATGCTCGGCGTACCGGGCCTGTTGTCCTCCTACCGTTCCGGCAACGTAGTGCTGGCCAATGCCATTGGCACGGGTGTGGCGGACGACAAGTCGGTGTACCCGTTCGTCACCGACATGATCCGCTTTTACCTGGACGAGGAGCCGATCCTGAAGAACGTTCCTACATGGCAATGTCGTAATCCTGCCGAGCTTTCCCACGTGCTGGCGAATCTTCCCGATCTGGTGGTCAAGGAAACCCAGGGCTCCGGCGGTTACGGAATGCTGGTGGGACCGGCCTCGACGGCGGCGCAAATCGAAGCCTTTGGCGAGCGAATCAAGGCCAAGCCGCACGCCTACATCGCCCAGCCGACGCTGTCGCTTTCGACGTGCCCGACCTTTGTCGAAAACGGCATCGCCCCGCGTCACATCGACTTGCGTCCGTTTGTGCTGGCCGGCCGCGAGACCCGCGTGGTCCCTGGCGGGCTGACACGAGTGGCGTTGCGCGAAGGCTCCCTGGTGGTGAACTCATCCCAGGGCGGGGGTACCAAGGACACCTGGGTGGTCGAGGATTGAGGAGCTGCCATGCTAAGTAGAACCGCCTCGGACCTGTACTGGATGTCGCGCTACCTGGAGCGTGCGGAAAACCTCGCGCGGATGCTCGACGTCAGCTATTCGTTGTCGCTGATGCCCCAGGACGGGCGTGGAGATGGCCTGCACGAGTTGGCCATGCCATTGCTGATCACCGGCACGCTGGATGATTATCGGGAGCGACACGGCGATCTGCACGCCGAGCGCCTGCTGCATTTCTTTGCCCTGGACGCGGCCAATCCAGCCAGCATCTACAGTTGCCTCGGCTCCGCGCGAGCCAGTGCCCATGCGGTACGTGGGCGAATCACTGCCGACATGTGGGAAAACATCAACGCCACCTGGCTGGAAATTCGTGGTATTGCCGAGCAAGGCTTGAATCGCTACGGCATGAGCCGTTTCTGCGAGTGGATCAAGGAGCGCTCCCACCTGTTTCGTGGCGCAACCTACGGCACCATCATGCGCAACGATGCATTCAGGTTCATTCGCCTGGGGACTTTCATCGAAAGGGCCGACAACACCTTGCGCTTGCTCGATGCCCGTTACGAAATGGCCGGTGACCAGGCCGACGCGGTCAGTGATGGCACGGCCCACGCGTATTACCAATGGAGCGCCTTGTTGCGGGCCTTGTCGTCCTTCGAGGCTTATACCGAGATCTACCGTGAGGCCCCGGGCGCTCGCCATGTGGCTGAGTTGCTGCTGTTGCGCGCCGACGTGCCGCGTTCGCTGCGCGCCTGTACCGAAGAAATCGACCAGATCCTCGCAAGCCTGCCGGGCACCAACGGCCGGCAGGCACAACGACTGGCGGCGGAAATGGACGCCCGCCTGCGCTACACCGGCATCAACGAAATCCTCGACGGGGGCCTGCATGCCTGGCTTACCGAATTCATCCCACTGGTCCGTGAACTGGGCAATGCCATCCACAGTTCCTACCTGGAGGTCATATGAGACTCTCGATCAGCCACGAAACGGCCTACCACTACGAAGATCAGGTTCGCGCCAGCATCCAGTACCTGCGCCTGACGCCCCACGACAGCGAACGCCAGCATGTGCTGAGCTGGCAACTGGATTTACCACGGCCGGTGCGGGCGCAGCTGGATCCGTTTGGCAACATCCTTCACGTACTGACCCTGGACGAGCCCCACGAAACAGTCATCATCGGTGCTCGCGGACAGGTGGATATCGACCCGTCTCGCGAAGCCGAGCACGAGAGCCAGTCAGCGCTGCCGTTCCTGCGCTTCACCCGGCTGACCGAAGCGGACGAGGCCCTTCGCGTCTTCGCCGCCCAGCTCTGCCAGCAGCGTCGCGATCGTACGGCGCTGATCGACCTGATGCACGGGCTGAACCAGCACATGATCTACACCCCGGGCACTACGGCGGTCGAAACCAGCGCGGCCCAGGCTTTTGCCGGGCGTAGCGGGGTATGCCAGGATCACACCCACGCATTCCTGGCCTGCGCTCGTAGCCTGGGAGTGCCGGCGCGGTATGTGTCGGGGTATCTGTTCAGCGAAGAGAGCGAGCACCTGGCAAGCCATGCCTGGGCAGAAGCCTGGCTTGACGACGCCTGGTACAGTTTCGACGTGACCAACCAACTGGCCCGTCCGGAGCGACACCTGAAGCTGGCCGTGGGCCTGGACTACCTGGACGCTTGCCCGGTGCGTGGCATGCGTCGCGGCGGCGGTTACGAGCAGATGCACGCCAAGCTGGTCGCGACTCCGGCACCAGTGATCACCGTGCAACAACAATAACTGCTTGATGAGCGAGCTTTTGTGGCGAGGGGATTTATCCCCGCTGGGATGCGTAGCAGCCCTAAAGCAGTGAACTCAATCTTGCTGGCACACCGAGTTGCCTGGTTTGGGGGCCGCTTCGCAGCCCAACGGGGATAAATCCCCTCGCCACAAAAAAAGCAATCTTACGGGGCCAATGGCTGCTTGCGTCCTGCCATATGCTTCAAATAACCCACCAGCAAATCCAGCTCTGAATCCGGCAGCACCGCTGCCGAGAACCCGGGCATCTTGCCCTGGGGCCAGTGGCGCAGGCCTTGCGGGTCGCGAATGTAGCGCTTGAGGAAATCCCCGGAGAAGTATTCGGTTGGATTGAAGGGGATATTCAAGTCTGGACCGAACTGTGCGTCGCCCGCGCCGTTGAGTCGATGGCACGCCAGGCAGTTTTTCTGGAACAGCTCGAAACCTTTGTTGATCGGGTCGTCCTTGGCCAGGTTGGGCGCCGGCAGCAGGGCCGGAAAGCGGTCGGCCACGGCCGATAGGCGTTTGATGGTCGCCACTGCGTAGGGCCATTGTTCCGGGCTGATATGGCCAGCCTGTGGATCGGTCCAGACCAGGTAGAAAGGCCCGGCGCTGTGCTTGCCTTCCCCCAACGGTGGCCAGGGCTTGGCCGGGTCCTCGATCGCCAGCCAGGCCCGGGCCCCGCTCTTGTTGAGTAACGGTGCTGCGGGCATTTCGGCAGCGAAGCCATCCAGGGCAACGGCTTGCAGATGATCGTCCGCTTGAACGCCCGTCAATAACGTCGTCAGCGGCACGGCTCGATAACTCATGGGTTTCTTGTAGGAAACGTCATCCGTGATCTGGACCGTTTGAACGTCCGGGTGCTTGAGCAGTTCTTCGGTTTGCCAGGTGCGCGAGCTTGCGCCCAACTCCAGCACCAGTTGCGCGGCGTAAAGGGGCGTGCTGAGTAGCAACGCCCCGAACACAATGAGAGCTTTCAAGTCGATCGCCTTCCATGTCGAGGGGGTGCCGCAAAGGTTGGCACAGCCATCGCAGCTCGAACAGCGAACCCGTCACATTTTTTGGCGATACAGCCAGTGGAATAATGCAGATGCCTGCGCTCAGGGTTCAGCCAATCACCTTGGTGATATTCGGCAAAATCAACAGCAGCGTCGTGGCGAAGAGAATGAGTCCGGCTTGGCGAACTTTCGAATGTTTGAACATGGCTGACCCGCCTTTATTGTTATTTCCTAAAAGCCAGCCTGCATATCCGTGGCGACTGGCGTTGCACTTCCTGTCCGACAAGCGCCTCGGCAAAACCCGACGACTTTCTTGTACAAGGATTACATTAGGGGCCGCAGCGGCCTTGGCTTAGATCCAATTCGTATCAGCTTGGTGCGCATAGCTCTAAAAAAGCTATGAGGCCTATTGCCACCTTCCTGCCGGCCCTTTTGCTAGACAGCTTGCTTTCCTGAATCGGTTAACCCGATAGCTCGCTACCGTTCGTCTGAGCGTGGCCGTCAACGCCATTGAGCACTGTGGTCATTGAATCCGGCGCCGCTGGGCTTATGGTTGAGCTCATCGCATTACGCCCGTGGTTTTCGAGGATGTCATGACCCAAGCTTTGATTTTCGACGCATTACGCACGCCCCGTGGCAAGGGCAAGGCCGATGGCGCCTTGCACAGTGTCAAGCCGGTGAACCTGATGGGGGGCTTGCTCAGCGCCTTGCAGCAGCGCATGGATCTGGATACCAGCCAGGTCGATGACATCGTGCTCGGTTGCGTGACGCCAGTGGGCGAGCAGGGGGCTGATATCGCCAAGACCGCTGCATTGGTGGCCAATTGGGATGTCAGCGTGGCGGGGGTGCAACTCAATCGGTTTTGCGCCTCAGGCCTGGAGGCGGTGAACCTGGCGGCCATGAAGGTGCGTTCCGGGTTCGAAGACCTGGTGGTGGCGGGCGGTGTCGAATCCATGTCCCGGGTGCCCATGGGCAGCGATGGCGGCGCATGGGCGTTGGACCCGCAGTCCAACCTGCACGGTCACTTCATTCCCCAGGGCATCGGCGCCGACCTGATCGCCACCCTGGAAGGCTTCAGCCGCGAGGATGTCGACCGCTACGCGCTGCACTCCCAGCAAAAAGCGGCGCGCGCCCGGGCCGACGGCTCGTTCGCTAAATCCCTGGTCGCCGTACGGGACCAGAATGGCATCGTGCTGCTGGACCACGACGAATTCATCCGCGCCGACTCCACCCTCGAAGGTTTGGGCAAGCTCAAGCCGAGTTTCGAAGCCATGGGCCAGATGGGCTTCGATGGTACGGCGCTGCGCGTCTACAGCCATGTCGAACGGATCAATCATGTGCACACGCCAGGCAACAGTTCCGGCATCGTCGACGGTGCGGCGTTGATGCTGATCGGTTCCGAGGCCAAGGGGCGCGCCATGGGCCTGCAACCCCGGGCACGGATCGTCGCCACGGCCGTCACCAGCACCGACCCGACCATCATGCTCACCGGCCCGGCGCCGGCCACCCGTAAGGCCCTGGCCAAGGCCGGGCTGCGGGTCGAGGACATCGACCTGTTCGAAGTCAACGAAGCCTTCGCCTCGGTGGTACTCAAGTTCATCAAGGACATGGCCATCGACCCCGACAAGGTCAACGTCAACGGTGGCTCCATCGCCCTGGGACATCCCTTGGGCGCCACGGGTTGCGCGATCCTCGGCACGTTGCTCGACGAGTTGGAGACGCGTCGCCTGCGCTATGGCCTGGCGACCCTCTGTGTCGGCGGCGGCATGGGCATCGCCACCGTCATAGAACGCCTCTGAGCCCCGACTTCAAGGAACACTTATTCATGACCGATGCCATCCGTTACGAAATCGGCCAGGACCGGATCGTCGTCCTGACCCTGGACATGCCGGGCCAGAGCGCCAACACCATGAACGCGGTGTACCGTGAGGCCATGGCCGCCTGCGTCGCCCGTTTGCAGGCAGAAAAGGACTCGATTGCCGGTGTGATCATCACCTCGGCCAAGCACACCTTCTTCGCGGGTGGTGACCTCAACGAACTGGTCAAGGTCGGCAAGTCCGAGGCCAAGGCTTTCTACGACAGGGTCCTGCTGCTCAAGGCGCAACTGCGTGCCTTGGAAAGCTTGGGCAAGCCCGTAGTGGCAGCCATCAATGGCGCTGCCCTCGGCGGTGGTTGGGAAATCTGCCTGGCCTGCCATCATCGTGTGGCGTTGGACTTGCCATCGGTGCAGCTCGGTCTGCCGGAGGTCACTCTTGGCTTGTTGCCGGGCGGTGGCGGGGTGGTGCGGATGGTGCGCCTGCTCGGTTTGGAAAATGCCTTGCCGTATCTGCTCGAGGGTAAGAAGATCAATGCGCAACAAGCGCTGCAGACCGGTTTGATCGATGAGCTGGCCCGGGATCGGGATGAACTGCTGGCCAAGTCCCGGGCCTGGATTCTTGCCAACCCCAGCGTCGTGCAACCCTGGGATGCAAAGGGCTATCGACTGCCGGGCGGCACGCCGTCCGACCCGAAAATCGGGCAAATGTTGGCGATCGCCCCCTCGATCTTGCGTAACAAGACCCAGGGCTGTTTGCCGGCTCCGGAGAAAATCCTCTGCGTAGCGGTGGAGGGGGCCCAGGTTGATTTCGACACCGCCCACCTGATCGAAACCCGCTACTTCACCGAACTGGCCACCGGCCAGGTGGCGAAGAACCTGATCGGTACCTTCTGGTTCCAGCTCAACGAGATCAAGGCCGGCGGCTCTCGCCCACAGGGTTTTGCGCCTTATCTGACGAAAAAAGTCGGCGTGCTCGGCGCGGGCATGATGGGGGCGGGTATTGCCTATGTCAGTGCTGTGGCCGGCGTTGCCGTGGTACTCAAGGATGTCGACCTGGCAGCCGCCGAGAAGGGCAAGGCCCGTTCGGCGGCGTTGCTGGATAAAAAAGTCGCCCGTGGCCAACTCACCGCCGAGCAGCGCGAAGCTACGTTGGCGCGGATTCGCACCACCGACAGCGACGCGGACCTGGCCGGTTGCGACCTGATCATTGAAGCGGTGTTTGAAGATCGCGCCCTGAAAGCCAGCGTGTCGGCCGCCGCCCAGGTAGTGGTGGGACATGATGCGGTGATCGCCTCCAACACCTCGACCTTGCCGATCACCGGCCTGGCCATGGCCGTGCCGGACCCGACGAAGTTCATTGGTCTGCACTTTTTCAGCCCGGTGGAAAAAATGCCCTTGGTGGAGATCATCAAGGGCATGCGCACCAGTGACGAGACCCTGGCCCGGGGTTTTGATTTTGTCCTGCAGATCAACAAGACGCCGATTGTGGTCAACGACAGCCGCGGCTTCTTTACGTCCCGGGTATTCGGCACCTTTACCAACGAGGGCATCGCCATGCTCGGCGAGGGCGTGAGTGCGCCGATGATCGAGACCGAAGCGCGCAAGGCCGGGATGCCAGTCGGGCCTCTGGCGATCTCTGACGAAGTTTCCCTCAGCCTGATGAGCCATATCCGCGCGCAAACCGCCAAGGACCTGCGTGCAGAAGGGAAAAGGCCGATGGAGCATCCGGCGTTCGCCGTAATTGATTTGCTGCTCAACGAATACAAACGCCCCGGCAAGGCCGCTGGCGCCGGTTTCTATGATTATCCGGCCAATGGGCAAAAGTACTTGTGGCCGCTGCTCAAGAGCCGCTTCGAGAAAGCCGGTGGGCAGATTTCCCCCCAGGATATCCGTGACCGTCTGCTGTTCATCCAGGCCCTGGAAACCGTGCGCTGCATGGAGGAGGGCGTACTGACGTCGACGGCCGATGCCAACGTCGGCTCGATCTTCGGCATCGGCTTCGCGGCCTGGACCGGCGGTGCGCTGCAATTCATCAATCAATACGGCTTGCAGGACTTTGTCGGCCGCGCCCAGTATCTGGCTGAGCAATACGGCGAGCGCTTCTCACCGCCGACCCTGTTGTTGGAGAAAGCCGCCAGGCATGAACTTTTCTGACAGACCCGGGGAGGGGCTTGCCTTGGAACCGTGTTTCAGGGCAGGCTCTGGGGTGTGCAATATTCCCATCATCGTGTCAGGTATTTTTTATGTCGCTACGCATCTGCATTCTGGAAACCGATATCCTGCGTCCGGAACTGGTCGACCAATATCAGGGTTACGGGCAGATGTTCCAGCGTCTGTTTTCACAGCAGCCCATTGCGGCCGAATTCGTCGTATACAACGTGATGGAGGGGCATTACCCCAGAGATGACGAGCAGTTCGACGCTTATCTGGTGACCGGCAGCAAGGCGGACTCCTTCGGCACCGATCCGTGGATTCAAACCCTCAAGACCTACTTGCTGGAGCGCTACCAGCGCGGCGATAAATTGCTGGGCGTGTGCTTTGGTCATCAATTGTTGGCGTTGTTGCTGGGCGGCAAGACTGAACGCGCCACCCAAGGCTGGGGTGTCGGCACCCATCGCTACAAACTCGCCGCCAAGGCGCCTTGGATGAGCCCGGTGATGGAAGAACTGACCTTGCTGATCAGCCATCAGGACCAGGTCACCGAACTGCCCGAAAGCGCGACCGTCATCGCCTCCAGCGATTTCTGCCCGTTCGCCGCCTACCACATCAACGACCAGGTGCTGTGCTTCCAGGGCCATCCGGAATTCATCCACGATTACTCCCGGGCCTTGCTGGAGATTCGCCAGCAACACCTCGGCGAGCAGATCTACAGCCAGGGCGTGGCGAGCCTCGCCCATGAGCACCATGGCACCACGGTGGCGGAGTGGATGATGCGTTTCGTTGCTCACAAGCCACAGGCCGAAGCCACCCAAGGCTGAAGATCACCACTATCTAATGTGGGAGCGAGCCTGCTCGCGATAGCGGTGGATCAGTTGGCGATTCTGTTGGATGTGCCATCGTCATCGCGAGCAAGCTCGCTCCCACAGTTGTTTCGGATTGGGAGTTACCTTTTGTGGGAGCGAGCCTGCTCGCGATGAATCCCACACAAATCCCATTGTTTGCCTACAACCACCCCGATCGCTTGAAGCTCCACCACAACGAGGAGCATCCCACCGCAATGACCCCCAGCACGGCAAAATAGCCGTATTGCCAACTCAACTCCGGCATGTCCTGGAAGTTCATCCCATAGATCCCGGCCACGGCCGTGGGAAACGCCAGGATCGCCGCCCAAGCCGCGAACTTGCGCTGCACTACGCTCTGGCGCGACGCTTCGAGCAGCACGCCGACTTCGATGGTCTGGCTGGCGATGTCGGCCAGGGTCGCCAGGTCTTCCATTTGCCGCGTGACATGAATCTGTACATCGCGGAAATACGGGCTCATGTTCTTGTCGATGAAGGGGAAGTCCAACCTCTGCAACTCTTCACTGATCTCCACCATCGGCGCCGCGTAGCGACGCAGGCGCAACACGTCGCGGCGCAAGCTGTGCAGGTTCTGGATATCCCGCTCGTTAAGGGAGCTGCACATGACGTTGCGCTCTAGCTCATCGATCTCGGCGTGAATGGCTTCTCCCATGGGCTGGTAGTTTTCAATCACGAAATCGAGGATGGCGTAGAGGACGAAATCTTCCCCGTGTTTCAGCAAGAGAGGACGTGCCTCACAGCGTTGCCGGACGTGGGCGTAGGACGCTGAGTGCCCGTTGCGAGCCGTGATGATGTAACCCTTGCCAGCAAAGATATGGGTTTCGATGAACTGCAGCTTGCCGTCCTTGCGTATCGGTGAATACGTGACAATAAACAGCGCATCGCCAAAGGTCTCCAGCTTGGGCCGGCTGTGTTTTTCCATGGCGTCTTCGATCGCCAATTCATGCAGGTTGAATTGACGCTGCAGGTTGGTCAGCTCCAGGGCGCTGGGTTCTTCGAGACCGATCCACACAAAATGACCAGGTTTGGCAGCCCAGGCACTGCCTTCGTCGAGGGTAATATTGGTGACTTTCTTTCCGGCGCTGTAGACCGCAGCAGCAACGACTCTACCCATAATGGTGGTTCACTTCTTATTGGAAAATGGCAGTGACAGAGAGCGTCCAGCTTAACGCGCCCTGTAGTTTGAGAGTCAGCAAAATCCGCGGAGTTCGGCGGTAAAAGAAAACCCGCCGAGAGGCGGGTTTTCCATTCAGGCGGCTTGCAACTGCCGGTCCATTGTCGCGATGCACTCGCGCATCTGCTCACGGCATTGGGCGATGAGCCGGGGCATGTCATCCATGCTCAACCCGGCTGTAGGAATTGCCGGCAATGAGCGTATGAGGATGTCACCGCTGCGCCAGCGATTGAGGCGCATATGCTTGATGTAGCTGCTGACGCACACCGGAATAATCGGTACCCCGGCGGCTATTGCCATCTGGAATGCGCCTTTCTTGAACGGCAGCAGGTCCTCGCCCAGATTGCGCGTGCCTTCCGGGAAAACCCAGATCGAGGTGTCCTCATGCTGCAAGGTATGGGTGGTGGTCAGCATCGACTTTCGCGCCTTGATCGCGTTGCCGCGGTCGATCAAGACGTTGCCCGCCAGCCAGAACAATTGCCCGAACAGTGGCACCCATTTCAGGCTCTTCTTGCCGATGCACACGGTCCGGCGCGGCACCACGTTGCCGAACATGAACAGGTCATAGTTGGATTGGTGGTTGGCGATGATGACGCAGCCGTTGGGCTTGTCCACCAGCGTGTCGACCTGCGCCCGGACCCGCAAACGCAAAATGCACATCGCCGGCAATGCGTACAACCTTGCGCATAAACGGCTGTTGTCCGGATTGAACGGCCGGCACAGGCCCAGAATCACCCCGAGCACGCCAGCCAGGACAAAATGCAGGCCCATCAACGACATACGCAATACAAACAGCATCTACAGGCCCCATCGGGACAAAAGGTGGCGCAGTGTACGGATGTGCACTGTTTTCGGCAATTGCCCCTATAGAGGTAGGAAATGGACGATGTTTAAGCGCATGTTTCCACATGGCGCGACAGAAGCGGCCTAGAGCGGTTGCGGACTTCTAAACGGGGCGTGTAGGAAAAATGCCCAGTGCTGAGGGTTTAAGGAAGGTCACTACCCCGTGGCGAGGGAGCTTGCTCCCGCTGGGCTGCGCAGCAGCCCCAAAACCACACGCCGCAGTGCATCATGAAAAAGCGGCATGCAGTTTTTTACGACTACGGCGCAGCCGAGCGGGAGCAAGCTCCCTCGCCACGGTGATCCGTGTAAGCCTTGAGTGACCAGGGAGCGTCAGCCCATATGCTCCTGATCCAGCAAAATCGCGCTGTCCAGCGTTTCCAGCAGGGCCTTGCGAACCTTCAGCTTGGTGTTCTTGTGGGCGGTCATGTTGATTTTCTTCAACTGACGCGCCGCTTCCAGGGCTGCGCCCTGCAGTTCTTCGGCCGACACCACTTTGTCGAGGAAACCGGCATCCACCGCGCTCTGCGGGTTGAACATCTCGGCATTGATCACCGAGCGATGAAACGCCGACTTGCGCAGGCGATCACGGGCCAGCTCGATACCGGCGTGGTGCATGGTCATGCCGATCTGCACTTCGTTCAGGCCGATGCTGAATGGTCCTTCCACACCGATGCGGTAGTCCGCCGACAGCAGCAGGAACGCACCCTTGGCCACAGCATGCCCGGGGCACGCGACAACGACAGGGAAGGGGTGCGACAACAGGCGACGGGCCAGCGTCGAGCCAGCGGTGACCAGGCTCACCGCTTCCTTGGGACCGGCGGTCATCACTTTCAGATCGTAACCACCGGACAAAATCCCCGGCTGCCCGGTAATGATCACCACCGCCCGATCCGCCGTCGCCTGGTCCAGCGCAGCGTTGAACGCGGCAATCACATCCGGCGAGATGGCATTGACCTTGCCGTTGTTCAAGGTCAGGGTCGCGATACCGTCTTCGAGATGGTAGGCAATCAAGTCGCTCATGACGCTATTCCTTGTAAGAGAAGTGACGCCGACGTTACCCACCGTCGCAGGCCAGGTAAAGCGCCGTGACTGACTCACCGGTCAGCCCAAGGCCCTACAAACAACCTGGCCCGCCCAACCGGCCATGCCTTCATCTATAGTGCAGTGCAGACACAAACCCAGAGATTGGCCGATTTGCCATGCTCCGAGGCGTTTGAAATGCCCGACCACCTTAACCACATGAAAATTCTGAAAAAAACCTTTGCCATCGGAAAAGCTTTCGACTACATTAGCGCGCCTCGACAGACTGAACAGTTTGCCGAGATACGGTGAAGTGTCCGAGTGGCTTAAGGAGCACGCCTGGAAAGTGTGTATACAGGAAACTGTATCGAGAGTTCGAATCTCTCCTTCACCGCCACATTCTGCAAACACAAACCCCTGATTTTCCTAGAGAAAGTCGGGGGTTTGTGGTTTTTGGCGTCTGAAAAAGGGCGATATGGGAACAATATGGGACCACGAGGTGTTTTTCTTGATGAAGCGCCATCCCAAGTCAATGGTCGTTATGCCTGCAATGGTTGGAGCACCGCCAAACAGTATCAGGCAACCCCGCAGCAGTATTGAGCACGGACTTCTAGGCGCAAGCCGTTAAGGTACTCTTGAAGAGACTCCTATCAACGGGCGTGAGAGAAGATCATGACTATATGGATGAGTTCGGCGATGCGCCTTCAGGCTGCCGCACTGTGTTTGTTATTTTCAATCAGCGCAGTTAACGCGTCGGAAACAATGACACAAGACGCCAATGCACATCAGGTGCGCCAAGCCTTCACGAACTGGCAACAAGGCAAAGGCACTGTGTTCGATCTGCTGGCGCCTGACGCTGTATGGACTGTTGCCGGATCAAGCCCGGTGTCTGTTGTATATAACAGCAAGACCGATTTAATGGAGCGGGCCGTTAAGCCGATCAGCGCTCGGCTGGCCAGCCCTATCTCTCCCACCGTCCAAAGCATTATTGCCGAGGACGATGTCGTGGTCGTTCTATGGAACGGCAAGGCCACAGCCCTGGATCAAAGGCCCTACAACAACACCTACCTCTGGCACATGACTTTCAAGGACGGCCGGGTCACTGAAGTAACCGCCTTTCTGGATACCTACGTACTGGACGATCTTTTGCGTCGTGTAAAACCTGTTCGGCAATAAATAACGCTATGTTCCCGACATTCCAGGCACATCCATGTTTATCTTGCGCCAGGCCGCTTCGGAAAAGCTGTAGACCGAAAACGCGATCAGCCCCAACGCCATGACCATTAAAACCACGCCACCGGCCGGCAGGTTTTGCAGTGCATCGAGGGCGTCTTTCATGCCGGGTGGGTCCATGGCTTTATAAGTCGAGCCACTGATGATGAGCAGCACGGCGATTTCAATGAAGACGACGCCACGGGCGATTAGACCGAAGCGCGACACCGGGCGCACATACCGCATGACGTCCTCGTCAGCTTCGAAGTACTTCTCGAACGACGCCTTCCAGCCCTTGATGATGTGAGCAATGCCGACGCCAAACGGTATCAGTGCAATGAGGTAAATCAGCACATTCGAGTGATCCCAGGACAACAGGCGCGCCAGTAGGTCCTGGGTTTGATCGCCGCCTGAGCCGCCTGAGCTTTTGAGGCCACTGATCAGCAAACCCAACGCAAAAAATGCCAGCGCGCCGTTGATCAAACCTCCCGCCAACAAGCCTGCCCGAATCACCAAGCCTTTGGGTTCTTTACCGTGATGATCGACATCACGGGTTGCCTGCAACACCCGCCATCCGGCGAAGGCAAGTAGACCCATCACCACCAGGCCGACTAAAGCATGGCCGAATGGCTGGCTTAACAATACTTCCAGACTGCTGTGGCTATCTTTCGATTTGCTCGAGTCTTGCGCCGCCAGCAAGGCGAAGATGCCGATGATCAGGTAAATAACGCCTCGAGCGGCATAACCGCCGCGCGCAAGTAAAACCAGGCTTTGGTGGGGGGACATAGGCTTGAATTCCGGATAGGTCATACAGGAGCAGACCTATGGCGTTGTGCGGGGTTCTATTGGCATTTCCATGGAGCCGTTCGCTTTTCCACACAGCGCAACCCAAAAGCGACGCTTGATCCAGGAATAAAAACCGGAAATGGCTAGTCTTTTCTGAACTCAAACGCCACTTACCCAGAGGTTTCACTAACGCTCTGCCGAACATAATAATTGTCGAACTCACTGCTTTCGACGAATTGGAAACCGTGGCGGATATAAAAGCGATTCGAAGCGCTTTCTTTAAGGGCGCCAACCCTTATCGGGAGCGCGGCCGCATCCGCTTCCTTGAAAATATGGTCGAGGACAGCAGAGCCTGTTCCTGACCCTTGCGAATCTGGTTTCACATACAAGTGGTCAAGCAAAAGCTCATTGTTGTGATGCTTGACCACAACGAATCCAACCCTCTCTCCCGACACCTCTATGTGGCGCGTGTTGCGAGGTTCGAAACCACTAAGGAACCGCTCGCGTGCGCGTATTGGATCAAATCGTCCCACACGCTCCAGACTTTCGCGCATGGCCTCGATTCGAACACTCACCAGAGCGTCCGCGTCGCTTTGTTGAGCAGGGACCAAAATGACGGGAGAGTTTTGATTGGGTTTGTGGGGCATTATTCACGCTCTGTTTTTCGTCCGGGAAGCCAGTATAGATAACCTGACGATGCCGGTTCATGGCGTGGAATGCAGCTAGCCATTGTTCAACGGCAACTGCGGACTGTCCGGATTCAGTTGCTGGCGCCTGAACTGCCCCGGCGGCTGGCCATGTATCTGGCGAAAGCGCCGGGAGAAGTAAGCTTCGTCGGCAAACCCGCACAACCTCGCCACTTCACCCACCGGGCGCGTGCCGTTGAGCAGGTAATTGCGCGCCGCGTGCATTCGACGTTCAAGTACCAGCTCGGTGAAGGTCTTGCCGATTTCCTTGCGCAGCCAGTGAGTCAGGTACGTGGGGGACAAGTACGTCGCCGCTGCCACCTTGATCAGGTTGAGGTCGGGGTCGGCGATGTTCTTGCGCAGGTATTCGGACATCCGGCCCAGGGCATCGCGCCGGCTGACTTCGGCGGCGTTCTCTTCGGCCAGGCGCTTGAGCGGCTCGGCATATAGGGCGCAGACGCTGCCGATCAGTTGCAGCAACAAGCCCTTGAGCATCTCGCGGGTGCCGAACTGGCGGTTCTCGTCCAGTACTCGCATCTGTTCGATCAGGGCGCAGACTTTGGCGAAGTCCTCATCGCCCAGAATGAAGTCCAGGTGTTCCTGGAAGCGGAACGGCGAAAGTTCGGGCGCCAGCAGAATCGAGACTTCTTCCAGGTCCATTGGGTCGCACTGCAAATGCGGCAGAAGAAAGGTCTGGGAAAAATTGATCACCATGAAATTGCTCTCGGCCGGGTGCGGGATCACATGCACGCGGTGGGGCAGGATGAAGGCCAGGGTGTTGCGTGGAAACGGGCGCTCGACGTTACCAATGTGCTGCACGGTGTCGCCGCCGAGGTTGATCTGGATCTGGAAGTACTCGTGGCGATGGGGGCTGGTTTCGGCGCGCCGGCCCTTTTTGTCGCGGATGTAAAAGTCCGTCAATTCGCTGCGTTGCTGCATGACGTAGGTAGGGACTCGGCTCGGTGTTGACATCTCCTGGGAATCCTCTACAGGTGCATGGCGACGACTATGAAGCGGATTGTGACGGTGCATCTGGCCGACTTTCAAGAACTTATACGATGATGAGGCGCTGTGAGTGAATTTTCGCAGTCCTGAGGGAGAAGGGCGGCTGTCCAAAAACGATAAGCCACTGGATCTATAGTTTTTTCTTTAAAAACATATGGTTAGATTTAATTAAAAAGAGGATGAAAAAAACAGCAGATTTGATTTTTTTGGACAGGTTCCTCCGACGCTGTTTTTACGGGGAAAAATGATCTAACGCCTTGGTTGATTTTGGATGGTTGTACGACCACTGTTGAGGCCACGCAACCCGACCTTATCCAAAAACAAATCCAAAGGTGCGCACATCATGAAGCTATTTCGATTCCTCGCTGATCCTCCCGGCACCTCCCTCGACAGATCCTGTTGCAGAGCGTTTTCGAACATCTGACATCGGCTGTCCACGCCTCTCATTCCAGTAGCGATTGTTTTGCCCCGGCATCGAGGGCAATGGCTTCGGCTGCTCGTAGACATTTCGACTCTTCTAACAATAACGAGGTTTTTCATGTCGAATTCCCACACCTCCCAGGCCACCGCCGCGCCGGTGATTGCCGGCGCCCGGGACGCCATAGTGCCGCAGCGGCTGCCATCGCGTCGGCGTTGGTTCATGCTGTCGTTGCTGCTGATCGCAACGATCATCAACTACATCGACCGGGTAAACATCTCGATTGCCGCACCATTCCTCGCCAAGGACCTGGGCCTGGACAAGATCGAAATGGGCCTGATTTTTTCTGCATTTGCCTGGACCTACGCCATTGCGCTGGTGCCCGCCGGGTTCATCGCCGATCGCTTTGGTTCTCGCTTCACCTACGGGGTGTCGCTGATCAGTTGGTCGACCGTTACCGTGTGCCAAGGCTTGGCCACAGGGTTCGCTTCGCTGTTCGGCCTGCGCCTGGCGGTCGGCGCGATGGAAGCGCCGGCGTTCCCGGCCAACAGCCGTGCGGTCACGGTGTGGTTCCCGGCGCGTGAGCGGGGCCTGGCCAGCAGCATTTACGTCTGCGGCCAGTACCTGGGCACGGCGCTGTTTACCGGCGCGCTGCTTTGGTTGGCGACCACCTACGACTGGCGCCATGTGTTCTACAGCACCGGCGCACTCGGCATCGTTTTCGGTGTGGCCTGGCTGTTCCTGTATCGCGACCCGTTGAACTGCAAGAAAGTCAGCAAGGAAGAACTCAAGTACATCGAAGCCGGGGGCGGGCTGGTCAAGAGCAGTCAAGAGCGCACGCGGTTCAACTGGCGGCAGATCGCCGAGCTGTTCAGCTATCGGCAGGTCTGGGCGATTTGCATCGGTAAGTTCGCCAGCACGTCGGCGCTGTACTTCTTTCTCACCTGGTTCCCCACGTACCTGATCGAAGAGCGTCAACTGACCATGATCAAGGCCGGGATCTTCGCCGTGCTGCCGTTCGTGGGCGCGACGGTGGGCATCCTGCTCGCCGGGATCGTCTCCGACCTGCTGATCCGTCGCGGCTATTCGCTGTCTTTTGCCCGCAAGTTGCCGCTGGTGGTCGGCTCGATGCTGGGCATGTCCATCGTGCTGGTGAATTTCACCGATTCCAACGTGATCTGCATCGCCGTGCTGACAATTGCCTTCTTTGCCCAGGGCATCGCTTCGTCCTCGTGGGCGGCGGTGTCGGAAGTGGCGCCCAAGGAACTGATCGGACTGACCGGCGGGATCACCAGCCTGGCGGCCAACATCGGCGGCATCGTCACCCCCATCGTGATTGGCGCAATCGTCCACAAGACCGGTTCATTTGCCTTGGCCTTCTGGTTCATCGGCGGTGTGGCGCTGGTCGGCACCTTGTCCTATTCGTTGCTGCTCGGCCGCTTGTATCGCATTGAGCTCAAGGCGCGCTGAACCCGGAAAAAACCGTTTTTCTCCAACACGAGGCGGCATTCCTCCAACTTCGCCGCGGATTGCCGCCGTACGCTGACGCTTCCAACAGGACTTTTATCAGGATGAACATGCTCGAGTATGTCTTTACCCCGGACCTGCCAGTGACCTTGCCGGTTGTCGGCACCCAACAGCGTTTTCCCGTCGGCCGGGTCTTTTGCGTCGGTCGCAACTACCCTTGGCCTGATACCCAGGGTGAGTCCCGGGTGCCACCGGTGTTTTTCATGAAACCTGCCAGCAGCGTGGTGGAGGCGGTCGGCGAAGTGGCGTTTCCATCGGTGACCGAGGAGTTTGTCCACGAAATCGAACTGGTCGTGGCCATCGGCGAGGGCGGCGCTCATATCCCGGAAAGCCAGGCGCTGGCCTATGTCTGGGGTTATGCCGCCGGCCTGGATCTGACCCGGCGTGACGTCCAGCGCATGGCCAAGCGCAACGGTTTGCCGTGGGAGGGCGCCAAGGTGTTCGACGGCGCCGCGCCAATGACCGCCATCGTGCCGGTCTCGCGGGCGGGGCACCCCGAAGGCGAGTTGTGGCTGAACGTGAACGGCGAAGAGCGCCAGCGCGACAGCCTCGATAGTCAGATCTGGTCGGTCAGTGAAGTCATCGCCCGCATCTCCCAGTCGGTGGCGCTGCGGGCCGGCGACCTGATCATGACCGGCAGCCCGGCCGGCGTCGATGTGCTACAGCCGGGCGATGTCATCAGCGCCGGCATCGACGGCATCGGTCAACTGGAAATGCGCGTTGGTCCGCGACCTTGAGTCCGCGTTTGTCTTACTGATTTCGAGAGGGGAGAACCCACATGTCCAACACATTGAAAGTGGCCTTGGTGACCGGTGCCGGCAGCGGGATTGGCCGTGCGGTGGCCCTGGGCCTGATGGAAGACGGCTACACGCTGGTATTGGCCGGCCGCCGTCCAGAACCGTTGCAAGCATTGGCCGAATTGGCGGCCAGCCAGGGCCGCGAAGCCTTGGCGGTGCCCACCGATGTGCGTGATCCGGCCAGTGTCGATGGGTTGTTTGCAACCATCGCCGAGGTCTACGGACGCCTCGACGTGGTGTTCAACAACGCCGGGGTCAACGCGCCTGCCGTGCCGCTGGATGAGCTGACGTTCGAGCAGTGGCGAAACGTGATCGACACCAACCTCAACGGTGTCTTCCTCTGCGCCCGTGGCGCCTTCGGCCTGATGCGCCGACAACAGCCCCAGGGTGGACGGATCATCAACAACGGTTCGATTTCGGCCCACACTCCGCGGCCATTCAGCAGTGCCTACACCGCCAGTAAACACGCAGTGCTGGGGCTGACCAAATCCCTGGCCCTGGACGGGCGTGAATACAACATTGCCTGCAGCCAGATCGACATCGGCAACGCCCTCACCGAAATGTCGGTGCGCATGACCAAAGGCGTACGCCAGGCCAACGGCACCATCGCTGTGGAGCCGATGGTGGACGTCAAGCACGTGGCCGACGCGGTGCGCTACATCGCCGGCCTGCCGTTGTCGGCCAACGTTTTGAACATGACAGTCATGGCCACGGCCATGCCGTTTGCCGGTCGCGGTTGAGCCGGCGTGCTGTTCATTTGAGGACGCGCATCCGTGGCGAGGGAGGTTGTTCCTGCTTGAGCGCGAAGCGCTCAAAAAGAAGTGGGGCCGCTGCGCAGCCCAGCGGGAGCGAGCTCCCTCGCCACATTGGTTCGAGCACGTCTTGATTGCGCTTGAATCAGTTTTTTCCTATTTCGTTACGAGGTCTACATGAAGCCAGAAGTCTTGCAGCTCAGCCCGATTCTGATCCCTGAAATCAACGCCCGGCTCAACGAATTGTTCACGGTGCGGCGCTATTTCGAACAGGCCGACAAACAAGCCTATCTACAAGAGCACGGTGCCAATATTCGTGGCGTGATCACTGGCGGGCACACCGGCATCAGCCAGGTGCTCATGGCACAACTGCCCAAGCTGGAAGTGGTGGCGGTCAACGGCGTCGGTACCGATGCCGTTGACCTGGCCTACGCCAGGGATCGCGGAATCCGCGTGACCGCCACCATTGGCGCGCTGACCGAAGACGTTGCCGACCTGGCCATCGGCTTATTGATTGCCGTGTGCCGCGGCCTCTGCACCAGTGATCGCTACGTGCGCTCCGGCCAATGGCCCCAGAGCCCGACGCCATTGGCCCCACTGCCATTGGCCCGCCAAGTATCCGGCATGCGCATCGGCATCGTCGGCATGGGCCGGGTCGGTCGCGCCGTGGCAACCCGCGCTGCCGCGTTCGGTTGTCCGATCAGCTACACCGACCTGCAGCCCATGAGCGACGTGAACCACACCTACGTCGCCGACCTCAAGCAACTGGCCCGCGACAGCGACGCCCTGATCCTCGCGGCCGCCGCCGACAAGGCCGAAGCCATCATCGATGCCGAGGTGCTGCGCGCCTTGGGCAAGGGTGGGTACCTGATCAACGTGGCTCGGGGCAAACTGGTCAACGAGGCTGATCTGGTGGCGGCGCTGACTTCTGGTGACATTGCCGGCGCGGCGCTGGATGTGTTTGTCGATGAGCCGCATGTGCCCGAGGCATTGTTCGGCAGTGAGCAGGTGGTGCTGCAACCGCACCGCGCGAGTGCGACGTTGCAGACCCGCACGCGGATGGGGGAGATGGTGGTGGCGAGTCTGGTGGATAGTTTTGCCGGGAAGGTGCCGTTGGGGTGTGTGACGGGTTGAACGGGTGCCTCTTCAGGGAAGCTTGAAGGGGCGATGCATCGCGTCAGTCATATCCGGGTGGGAGCCGCGTCGCGACCTGGCTCCAACACCTGACAATCTCCTTGGCAATGCTGCCGCGGCCTTTCCTGGGCTCAATCCCATCGCTTGCACTGAGGTGCTCCAGCAGCCACTCATCCGTCCATCCCGCCCATTCACCCGCAACGGACCTGAGGTTGGCTTCGAGCACCGGGAATACTTCATTCCACAGGATGCTGTGGATTTCCTTTGGCGAATAATCGGTTTCAACGACCACGCGAGCGATGTAATCGTAGGTCAACTCGTCGATCTCGGTATCCAGGAAGAGAGATGAAAGGGCTTGCCAGATTTTCAGGCGGGTCGGGTCGACAGGGTTCATGTTTTTGTCTCGGGATGTGTAGGTGATAACCCGTATGGCCCAATGCTGCCGGCCCAATCGTCTGCTTGCCACAGTATGAGTCCAGTTGCCGCCAATAAACCGTAGTTGTGAAAAAACACAACCAGAGTACCATCGGCTCAAAGACAAGGACGCCCATGGATATACTCACGCCATCACGTTTTGACGACGCTGCGATTTTGTACCCAAACGACAAGGCCGGGCTTGATCGTTGCCTGCGCATTTTGAAGATGGCTCGCCCCAAGGCGTTCGCGGACCTGCAAAAGCTTTTCGGTACGCACGGTGTCGACTTGTTCAAGCCCAGAGCCGTAATGAATTGGGTGGTGATCGACGTAGGTGGCAATAACCTCAGGGTGATAGGCGGAGTCAACTACGCCCGGCAGAAGTTCTACGTCAAACACATCTACACGCATGCCGATTACGACGTTGCCAATGTCTGGTATGCAAGAAACAAAGGGGTAAGACGATGAGCGCAGCCCGGAACGACTTTCAAACCGTGATCGCAACGCTTGGCGAACTACACGCCGTACTGGATCGCCTGCGCGGTGAGTTTGTGCATGGCATCAAGACCCCTGCCGACTATGAGCGTGCGACCGATTTGCTCGATGAGCTCACCGACGGGCGCGAACTGAGCAAGACCGAGGAGAGAGTTCTCGTTGAACTCGAGGATGAAATCCTGGCCTACCAGCGCGACTCCGACCAGTTTCGCGAATCGAATGCTGCTTTTGAGGCGACCTGCACGCCTGTGCAATTGATCAAGGATCTGATGGAGACGCACGGGCTCACGGGTTCAGACCTTCCTGAAATCGGCGATAAGACGGCAGTGTCCAAGGTCCTCAATGGCGATCGGCCTATCAGCCACAAGATGGCGTACGCGCTGGCAGAGCGGTTTGCGATGGAGCCGAGTGCTTTCTTGACCGCAGGCCCGGCAGAGGCGGCTCATATCGAAACTGTTCGTCTTCCCGTCAGGAAAACCTCAACGTATGACCGTTTTCGCAGTGACTCCATGGTTGCACATTCAGTGGAAGAGGCCGGCGCCGGTGAATACAAAGTGATGGCTTCGAAGGCCCGCAGAAAGACAGTCAAAGAGCCAGACAAGGAGTAGGGCAATCGTCTGCTGATCAAGGGGCAGGGTCGCTTGTCGATCCACGGGAATTGAGGATGATCCGCACCCCCATGATCACTCCCACAAGCACAGCCGCAAGACCTGACATCTCCAGAAGTGTCGGCAGCCGACCATGAAACCACAAGCCAAGTAGCGTCGCGAACAGCGACTCCAGGGCGATCAATTGTCCGGAAAGCACCATGGGCAAACGCCGGGACGCGGCGTTCCAGGCCCAGGCCCCGACAACGGATGACATCAGCGCAATCACGAAACCCCAGAGATATAAATCCCCCGCAACGGAGACACCAAAACCCAGGCTCGGCAGTTTGAGCAGGTCGAGCGTTTGTACCGCCGGTAACAAGCACAAGGTACCGATTCCGGCGCCAGCCATCATCAGGCCCGTCCATGCGCCTGCCGCGTGGGGTGGCAGCGTTAGCAGGGCGCGCTGGTTCAACCAACTGAAGGCGAGCCACAGGAGCACGGCACCGATTGAAAACAACAAGCCCATCAGCCACGAGCCATCGCTTGCAACGGGTTGATGGATGGCGCCGAGATTCGATAGCAGCAAACCAACCGTCAAGAAAACCAGTGGGATCGCCAGCTTTCGCCATTGGAGGGTCTTGGTCGTGGCGTTGCCCAGCAGTGCCAGCAAGACCGGCACCATTCCAATGAAGGCTGGGGTCAGCACCGGCCCGCCGAAGATGATGCCGGCGGCGATGCAGGCGCTATAGCCAAGGTAGCCGATCACGCCCAGGCCGGCGGCCAGAAGCACTTGATCGCGGCGCAGGAGCCGAAGTTGGGCGCGATAGAGCAGCACGACACCCAGCCCCAGCGTGCCGGCGATCAGGAACCGGACGATCATCAAGTCATAGATCGTGTAGGCGCCGGTGACGTAGGGCGCAATGAAGTTCAACGCCCAGCTCAGCGTCGCGACGACTGCGAGGGCCAATCCGGCGATGAGGTTTGAGTGGGGCTTCACTGTCACGCGGATTCCCCGTCAAACCACCAATGAACGTCGACTTTAAAGGGGGTACCTCGGAGTTTTTTGTCGCTGAGGGTAAGTTGTCGCAAGGTGATGTCCTTATGCGGTTCAATGGGGCTGAGCGCATCCAGTGTAGGCCGCGAAGTGACATGATTGGATGTGCAACCTGGTTTTTCCGACATCCGTTCTGCAGGTCAACGAGTAATTTCGATAGGGAAGTTCCCCTGGACGTAAAACGTTAGAAAAGGAATTCATCTTGGAAGCCATCCCCACGTTCCAAACCCACCGCCTCATCCTCACCCCACTTGAACTGACGGATGCGCCGGCGATTCAACGGTTATTTCCACACTGGGAAGTGGTCCGTTACCTGGATAGGCGCGTGCCCTGGCCTTACCCGGATGACGGTGCGTTGACGTACGTGCGCGACCATGCGCTCCGCGCGATTGCAGCCGGACGCGAGTGGCATTGGATGATCCGTCTTGCCGAAAATCCGGCACAGAGCATCGGCAGCATCAGCCTGTACGACCAGCCCGGCAACAACCGGGGTTTCTGGCTGGCGCCGCAATGGCAGGGGAAAGGCTACATGAGCGAAGCGTGCGAGACGATCAACGCCTATTGGTTTGAAACGCTGGAGCGTCCCGTCATGCAGGTCCCCAAGGCGGTGGGCAATGATGCTTCGCGCAGGATTTCGGAGCGCGAAGGCATGCGCATGATCGGGACGCAGCAGGGGGACTTTGTCTGTGGGACATTGCTCAAGGAAGTTTGGGAAATGACGCGTGAGGGATGGCTTAAAGCGAAAGCTTTATCGAACACCTGATTCCCACGTCGTCCAGAGCATCCCCTCGAGGTGGTTACTGACCCGCCAAGGGACGCCACGCGGTGGTCTGCAGATAAGGCCACTGTTTGAGCAGTAGACCGCGCGTTGTTTCTACGTCCTGCAAGGTTTCAGTGCAATTGACCATCGCGGTAAAACTGCGAGTGGTCAGCATGAAACTCTCCGATCCCATCGCCTGGCACTGCTCGCTGGCGCCGATGGGTTGGCAGAACATCGGTTGCATTTTCACGTCGTAGCCTTGGGCCCGGGTGAATGCCTGGAACTCTGGCATGGCCAGGCGAGCCGGTGTGCCGGTCAGTGCCGGGCCTTGCCAGACGGGGGTGATGAGGCCTCTTGATGGATAGTCGCTCAGTCCCTGGACTTGCCTGGCCTCGAACAGGGCAAAACAGAACGAAATATTTGCTGCGCTATTGCTCGCCGGGGAAGTGACGGCAGTGGCCAAGGGACGCGTCGGCGCAGCGACAGCCGCAGGCGCCACCGAGGGGGCCAAGCCCGATGAGTCGCCTATTTCCACCAGCACGTCGATGGGTGCCCGGTAACGCCATACCTTCAGCGGCGCTGTGAAACCAGGTCGAATACGGCTGGCGACAGCGGTCAGCTCGGCCGGGCTATTGACCGAGGTCCCGGCAATTTGCAAAACGATATCGCCGGCCAACATGCCTGCTTTTTCAGCGCCACTTCCTGGCACGGGTCCCAAGACCAAGACGCCGCTAACCGCGGCTAAGCCGAATTGCCGAGCCACCGTTGGTGTCACAGGGGTGATGTGCAGGCCCAATACACCCGACTGATTAGACATCGGTACGGGCATTGCCGCTGACGTCACGGGCGTCGGCGCCACCGCAACAGCACTGGGCGCAGGGACGCTGCCAGCGGAACAGTCGCGTTGTGTGGCGACCTGTTGGATCACCAGGTTGACGGGGTCGGCTGCCATGTTGGGATGTTGTTCCCAGCCCCGTTTGGTGGCCAGGAACGTTTCACAATCCATGGCGTAGTAGGTCGCCGGGTCTCTGACCTTACGCAGGTATTCTGCTGTTTCGGCTCGCTCGGCGGCGCTGTACATGGGGTTGACGCAAGACGCCAGGAGAGGGAGGAGCACCAGCATTCCGGCAAGGCATTTTGTCGACATGGGCTTCTCTGAGGTCGTGGCGTTTAGGCAGGTCCAGGCAAGGTACTATTTGGCCATCATCCTGTCCAACCTCAACCAGGCACTGTGCTGTCGTGGTGATTGAGACGAGTGACATCCGGGCAAACGTGCATTCGATATACAACTTAAAGGCACTTTGCCATGATGCGGCACGATCCATTCGAATCAAGCACCGAGAAGCGAAATGTTTGCTACCGCCTTCAAATCAAGCGCCAGGCTCGCCGTTGTACTGTCTTTCACTGGCCTGACGGGCTGTGCCTCTGATGGTGGGCTCGGTGAGGCCGCAGTGGTCGGTGCGATGCTGCTTCCCATGCCGGGTGGCGTCGACACCAGCGTAATGACCAGTGCCGTAGGCCTGGCGGCCGGCGCCTACGTGGTCTCCTCGGTCGCGACTGCGGACTCTGCCAGCGTCTCTCCCGCGACTTCCACGGTCGCCGTGCCCCAAGGCCTGCCGCCCATTGACCTGCAAAAACTGGTGACCCGGGAAACACCTGACCGGTATCGCTCCAAGTCCTGTGAGTACATCGAAATGTCCCTCAGCGAGGTGCCGATGTACCAGGCAAGCGCTGAGCCGATCATGAAGCAGGTCGCCACGGCTCGAAAAGAAGCGGCCAGCCAGGTATGGCTTGAGAAGGGTTGCCAGCTTGCCAATTTACCTCGCGGTAAGATCGGCGCCAGCATCGATACCATCGATCCGAAGCGGGCCATGGCTTTGGCGCAGCCACCTGCCGGTGTTGTTGTGTTGGCGACCGTTCCGGGTAGTGGTGCTCAGCAGGCCGGGATAGTGCCTCAGGACGTGATCGTGGCAGTTGATGATCGGCCTATCGCCGATTCAATCGATTTCAGGGTAGCCGTTGCAAAAGCGTCAATTGGCTCGCGGGTGAGTCTGAAAGTATGGCGAAACAACGCGTTTAGCGTCGTTCCGGTTCTGGTGGGGCCTGGCGGCACTCAAGTCTCGATGACCCCAACGGTGATGGCGAACGGTGTAGCGGCTGCGATCCCGGTGAATGCAATGTATTGCACTGCCGTGCTGACCACCCAGCATACGTACGGCGCTGCCGTCAGCCCGGTCAAATTGATCGCCGGAGTGACGAGCGACATGCAACCCTCACTCAAAAGCTATATCGCCAAAGTGAAGCAGGAACAGCCCGGCGTTTGGGGGGATTTCAAACTCAACAGTGCCGTTTGTGCCCCCGGCGCTGTTGTTTGCATGGCCGAGGCCAAGGGACCGACCGGCAAGACACAGAACGCTTTCGAGTTCTGCCATGCGACACAAGCCAAGGCAGATGCTGAACTGGCCCAGATGCGCCAGGGGGATCCGAAAGCGGTGCTTGTTGATTGGCCTTGAGCTGTAATCGTTCTCTGCGGTTATGATCGGACGGTTTGAAGCGCTGGAGTGCCCGTGATGCCAAGGCACTGGGCAATCATGCTTCGTGCAAAGGGCTTCATCTTCAACAGCGATCAAGGAAGACCACATGCAACCGTCACTCAATCGAATCATGCTGTATGTCCGGGACGTTCAAGCGACCTGTGATTTTTACGAGCGTCATTTCGGCTTCAGTCGTGAAAAAAAAACCGATGACCGCGTCACCGAATTGAGCCCTGCAAACGGCGGCGCGATCCTGATGGTTCACCCGGCGGGCAAGGCCGTTAAAACAGGACAAGTCACCGTAAAGCTGGTCTTTGATCTCCCGGATGTCGAGGGTTTCAAGGCCAAGTGCCTGGCCCAAGGCCTGAAATTTGGCGCTACCCACAAGGCGGACGATTACTCTTTTGCCAACGCCAAAGACCCCGATGGTAATTCCATTTCTATCTCCAGCAGAGCGTTTGCATGCAACTGAGCTTTCATAAGATGCATGCCAATGGCGATGACTTCGTCATTGTCGATGCGCGAAATTCGGCCAACCCGGTGACAAGTGCCGTGGCCCGGCGCATGGGGGATCGGAACCGAGGTGTAGGCTTCAACCAACTCGCGGTGCTGCTCGATTGCGACGATGCCGATGCGCGTGTGATGTTCTGGAACGCGGATGGCTCTGCATTGGACGTTTGTGGCAGCGCGACGCGGGGGGCTGCGGACCTGCTCATGCGCCAGGCAAATGTTTCTTCGGTAGTGCTGCGCACCAACCGTGGCCTGCTCACCTGCGAGCGCGTTTCAAACGGCGACATTTGCGTCGCCATGGGCGTGCCGCTTTTTGGCTGGTCGGACATTCCCTTGGTGCAGGAGTTGGACTCCGCTGTCCTGCCACTGGCCGGCAGTCCCGCCGCATGCAGTATGGGAAATCCTCACTGCACTTACTTTGTGGATGATCTGGCAACCATTGATATCGCGACGGTCGGCCCAGCCATCGAAACCAACGCACTATTCCCACTCAAGACCAACGTTCATTTCGTCCAGATCATCGATCGCACGCATATTCGGTTGCGTATATGGGAGCGCGGGGCGGGTATTGCACTGGGTTCAGGCTCTTGCTCGTGTGGGGCGGTTGTTAACGGGATTCGTCGTGGTTTGTTGGACAGCACCGTTGAAGTTGAATGTGATGGCGGAAGTGTGACGGTGCAGTGGGATGGCGTGGGGACGGTTTTTCTTGTCGGGCCGGTGGAGGCGAGTTTTTCGGGGACGATGAGTCAAGGCTGAGTCGATATGTTTTTCAACCCTGACGCAGGGATTGCAGAACGTTATGCATCATTAAATCAAAAGGAAGTTTTACTCATGTCGGAGCAACGCATTCGCGCCCTCGCTCTCTGTATCTTTCATCATCACGGAAAAATACTGGTCAACCAGTTTTACGATGCGATCAAAAAACAGACGTTTTTTCGTCCCGTAGGTGGTGGCATTGAATTCGGTGAAAGGAGCCACGATGCCATCGTCCGAGAAGTGCAGGAAGAACTGGGCACCTCGATCAGCGACCTTCGACTGATTGGCACTTTGGAAAGCATCTTTACCTACGCTGGCAAGCCGGGGCACGAGATCGTCCAAGTCTACGATGCAAGGTTTGACGACGCCGAACTCTACGCAAAGCCGTGGCTGGAAGGCTTTGAAAGCGACGGTGCATCATTCAGGGCAACGTGGTGCTCCAGTGACAGTTTCACGGCTATATCGCCGCTGGTGCCTGAGGGGCTTTACGATTTGCTCAAGTCGGCTTCGCTCCTGGAGTGAGGACGACACGTCGGACCTGAAGCCTCCTGGGCTTGCAGAGTCTGCCCAGAAAATGCCTGAAAACCCAAGCCGAGCCCAACGCGACTGATTTACAATACCGCTCCTTCGACAGAGGCCGGCATTTCGTGGATGCGTTTTCCCTTGTCTACCAACACCTGAACGCGTGGGTCATCGCGCCCGTCACCCAGCAGTTCCTCGGCATTTTCAACCTGAACGGCCGGTTCGGAGTCCTGTTTCTCTGCGCCTCCTACGGTGTCGCCTATGGCCTGTTTCGTTTCAGAAAACACCGCCGCCTGACCGATGCTCGTTCGTTCTGGCAATTCATCGGTGGCAGCCAGGTGTATCTGCATCGTTCGGCGTTGCTGGACTATCGCTACTACTTCGTACGGGCCATTCTCAAGATTGCCTTGGTGTTGCCCATTGTTCATCTGGTGGACCCGTACATTCTGCGCTCTGGAGACTATTCGGCTTTTTTCAACAACCTCTGGGGCGCGCGTCCGCGTCTGGGGGAGAACCTTTCGCTGGCGTTGTTCTATGGGCTGGGGGTGTTCCTGGTGAAGGATTTCGTCCACTACTGGGCGCACCGGGCGTTTCATTCGCGCTGGCTCTGGGCTTTTCACAAGGTGCATCATTCGGCGCCCGTACTGGTGCCGGCCACGGCGAGTCGCGTGCATTTCGTGGAGAAGATCGTCGAGAAACTCGGTATCACCGCCTGCCTGGGCCTGTTCGCGGGTGGTTTCTGGTATGCCTGTGGGGGGGAGATCAGTCGCTACACGTTGTTCGGTGTGACGTACCTGGTATTCATTTTCAATAGCCTGGCGGCGAATTTGCGTCACACCCATGTCTGGCTGTCTTTTGGCCCGGTGCTGGAACACGTGCTGAACAGTCCGGCCCAGCACCAGATCCACCACAGCGATGCGCCCCGTCATTTCAACCGCAATTTCGGCGTCAACCTGTCGCTATGGGACTGGATGTTCGGCACGCTCTATGTCACCCGTTCGCAGCCCGAGCACTTGCGTTTCGGCACCGGAGAACAGGACCACCAGCGTTACCTGACGGTGTATAGCCTGATTGTCACGCCTTTCGTCGAAACTGCTCGCAAGTGCCTGCCCGCGTTTTCATATCCAGGCCAACACGCCACAATGCACGCCACGCCAGCCATCGGATCAGTGAGTGCTGAGACGAGAAAGGCCGAGCGAAATCCAGCAAGGAACGCCCATGAATTTCTTCAAGAAGCTCCTCGGTTCGTCGAAAAGTCCTGAGCCCCAAGCCCAAGACGTGCCGCAACCCCACGAACAGAGCAACCTGACCGAGGCTGAAGCGGCCAACCTGGCCGTCCGGGAAGCCGGCGAAGCTTGCCTGGATCGTCATTGGAATTCTGTCGGCACGGTCGAGCGGGATGTCCTTTCCTACCTGATCAGCCCGAGCTTTTCCGGCGGCCCATACTGGCCTTCGACCCGCCAGGCCTACCGCGTGGTGCGCCGGGGCGACACGATTATCCTCGCCACCGAAGGCCTGTCCGATCCATTCGATGACACTGAAGGAATGGGCAACGGTTTCGAGATGGAATTGTTCGTCGAAACCGCAGATATCCCCGAGCACGCCCGCGGCGCCGTGGGTGAGGTCGATCCTTTCAAGCGCAGTTGGGTATTCGAGCTCCTGGAGCACGTTGCTAAAACAGTGGCCGACGCTGGCGGCATCACCCACCAACTCGACCAGTACGGGGCGCTATCCCTTGAGCTTCCCGGGCTCAGCCAATCGCACCACATGAGCGATCAACTGCCCAAGCTCTTCGTGACCGATGACGACTCCACCGGCGTCCTGCTCGGCGCCCCCGAGCCGGATTTCCCTACCCAGCTGGATGACATGCCCTTGTCCCCGGTCAGATTGGTACCGGTGGTCTTGATCACGGCGGCGGAGCTGGAATACGTCCGTTCCGGTGGGCGAACGGCGCGGGAGGATCTGGTGAGCCGTTTGAAGGCGGCGGGGGTAGGGCTAGGGCACATGAGCAGCCTGCATCGGGCGAGCGTGGTGTGATACCGAATGGGGTCGCCCCCACAAAATGCCCAAATGAACGGTCGCTAGATTTGGTACCCCATCCCACCCAATACCTTTCGAGATATCAATGACTGACTACCGCGGACTCATCCTCGAAGACACCCGTGAAGGCGCCACCGACCAGGCTATCGCGCAACTGGAAGCCAGCCTGGGCGCCCGCTTGCCGGACGACTATCGCCAGTTCCTCAAGACCTGCAACGGCGCCTACGTGGAATACGATGTGCTGGCCACGCTCGCCAATGGCGATGAGGAATTGCTCAGTTTTTCGCTGTACGGGCTGGATCCGGACCAAGAGTATGAATCCAACCCCTTTGAACTGGAGCAACTGCGGGCACAGCCAGGTTTCCCCGCGACGGGATTGTTGCCGATTGGGCGCGACGGCGGCGCGAGTATCTTGTTGCTGGATTTGCGGGAAGGGCGCCAGGACGTGGCGGCGATGGTGGCGGGGTTACCTGCCTGGACTGGGCGCCGTCAGCAGGGCGATGAATATGTGGTGTTGGCGGATTCTTTCAATGGTTATCTGGACTCGCTGCATTTATCGGAAGAGCGGATCGAGGAGCATATCAACCACTTCATCATCAGCCCTGAGAGTATTGAGGCGACGTTGGAGTGGTTGGATAAGGGGAGTCCGGGGTGGCGGGAGCGGTATCGGGAATTGTGGAATGCGAGGGTTTTGGATCGGTTGATTTGAAGCCTGATCGGATCGCTGAAACCCGACTCCCCGAATGACGCCAGTCATCAGTCGAGGCGGTCAATGGCGCGTGCAAGATTCGCACGTGCCTGCTGCTCGAATGCGTCGAAGTACGGTGCAGTCGTATAAATGCGCCCACGTGCCAGAAAGCCTTCAAGGACCTGACGCCGTTTTTGGCGGTACACAGGCAGCGGCACAAACTGATACTCGCGGCGAATTTGCTGGTCGTATTCCTCGAACCGCTCGAAGGATGCCCCAAGGATCGCCAGATCCGTGTCCACCAATACCGCTTCGTCTGCCGACGCCGGGGCGCAGTCGTGTCGCGTCACCATCACCAGATCGTAAAGCCTGCGTCGCGTTTCATCGCCCAGGCCGTTAGCGCGTGCCACGTCATCCAACCATTGCGCACTGCGCAGCTCGTTGTCGCTGCGAAGGGGGTCGTAGATCGCATCATGAAACCACAGCGCGAGGTCGACTTCGGCGGGGGCCTGGCAGGCCGCGTTGATGACTCGGCGCACCTGAAGGCATTCCTTCAGATGCTGGAGGTTGTGGTAAGCGCGATGCGGCTCGCAGTAGTGTCGAATGAGTTCTTCGTACGTCTCTCGTGACGCGCATCCGACGCCAAGCTCCGCCCAGACGCGAGCCCAGGCGGCGAAGCCCGTGTCATCAGCCACGTCCAGGTCATCGGGCGTGCTGGCCGGGAATAGACCGCTCCCTTCTGGCGACCCCGTCATCGTATTTTTCCCCATATGAATTATTGGGCGTCATCCGCCGGCGCGTCGTCGGCATCCTCCGGTGGCGCTCCGTAAGGTACGCCAATCTCGACCCGATCAGCCTTTACCCAACCGGTATAGTCGTCGCCGCTTTTGGCGATGAAGTTCACTTCCAGCCACGATTCGTCTTCAAGGCTGGAGTAAATGGTGAGGGCGTCGCCGGGTATTACGAAAATCTTCTTGTTGGCACAGGCTTCATCTGGCGCTTCGTGGAAATGCAGGCGTCCGCTACCGATGACTTTGCCTTGCACCGATGGATGGAATTCGGGCACCGTCCCGGAGAGCTTTTCCGCCAGGGCAGAACAGTTAACAGCGGCTTGGCTAAGGCCGCTGAAAAAGCACAGGCACAATAAGCTTGAACGCAGATACATCTTGGCGAATCCGTTTGGGGTGGAGGCGTAGGATAGTTAAGTCGGAAACTGTTGGGAAAGAGACCTATTTTTGACGAGGATGGGGCAGTTCACAAACTGCCTTCTTTGTGCGCAGATGGCTGCGCCAAAAACTCTGCGATCAATGATGCAACCTGCTGCTGAATCACCCCCCGAGCACGACCGCCATCGCCATCCCGACAAATGATTCCATCCCCTGGCACGTCCTCTTCAAGCATCTCCTGCGCACCCGGCTTACACATCGACATGAAACTGAAATGGCTCGCGTCTTTGATCTCAACGTAACGGCTTGACGCCTGGGGCAGACGCTTGGCTAGGTTGGCAGACTCCAACTCGGCGGGGAGTTCACGCGACGGTACGCCGGCAGCGATCACCAGTGCAGGGACAGGCAGCGCGGCCAAGCTTTCATCGGTCAGGCCCCGTGAAAGGCCCAGGTCCAATGTCACCACCGCAGTGACGCGTTTATCCCGCCAATCGGCGGCCAGTTCGGCCTTGGCTTCAGCGGTGCTGGCAGGGTTCATCTGCTGGTAGACGGTGCAACTGGCTAACTGCGAATGGGCTTTGCAGTCCTGGGCGAAGCGCTCGGGATCGAAGCGAGCGCCAGCGATCTCCAGGGCGGTCCAGCCGCCGAGTGAGTGGCCCACGGCTGCAATTCGGCCATTGGCGACCCGGCCAAATTTTTCCGGTTGAGTCGTGACCGCATCAATGGCCCGACGCAGATCAACCGGCCGTTGCCAAAGCTGTGCCGCTGCTTGAGGGCTGCGGTCATGGGTGGTGCTGCCGGGGTGGTTGATGGCGGCGACGATGTAACCCTTCTGGGCCAACGCGCTGGCGAGCCAGATCTGGTTGCTCCAGTTGCCCCTGTAGCCGTGGGAGAGCACTACCAGTGGATGCTCGCCGGCAGTGGGCGGCGCGTTACGCACGGCAGATGCACCGACAAATACCGCGTTATCGGCGATCAGTTGCGGGGTTGCGGTCGTTGCGCTGGGGTACCAAACGACCATCTCCAGTGCGCGACCGTTGTGCGGATCCGGGAGGGTGGAGGATTGGAAACCGACGGGGTTCTCGTCAGCCAATGCGGTAGTCGTCAGGCAGGCCAACAACAGGGCGCCGAAAGCTGTTTTCAATGTCGTTTCTTCCTTGATTAGACGAAAGGGGGCGATGAGCGCCGGCATTAAAGCTCAGATTCGAAGCGCTGCGCATCACTTTCATCGAGCAAAAATCCTAGTTTCTGAAAGCAAAGTCCGCAGGGGCGAATCGATCGCGGGTGTCCATACGAATATTTCGTAGCGCCGCGGTTTCCAGGTGTGATGCGTATAACGACTCCGAGCAATAGCTGATCAGAATTGATCGACGGCGTGTGCCGATCATGTTCAGGCTACCTGCGTGCACCAGATCGACATCGAACACCAGGATGTCACCGGCGCAGCCTGACAACTGTACAGAGCGGGACTCGTCATTGAAGTCCAAGGGTGGTGCTCCCGGCTTCGGGCGATGGCTGCCGGGGACGATCCGTGTCGCGCCGTTCTGGGGGCCGTAATCGTCGAAGAAGGCCAGGGCGATAGCGATGTCGCCTGGCCGCTGGGCCGACAAGTCGCGGTGCAATTGTTGGTGGCCGCAACCGACCAGGGGCTCGCGTCCTTCCACTTGGGAGAGGAAGAACCGTTCGCCGATCAACTCGCCTGCCACCGCCAGTAGCTGGGGCAGACGACACACCGCCTGAATCTTCGAATCATCGTCCAGCATTGAATAGCGCCAGTCCATGCCACGGGGCACAGGCCATTGGTCCGACGGTCGCACGCCTGCGTCGAACACGCTACGCAGGTCAGCCAGCCATTCGTTCGGGATTGCTTGGCGGAGCAGGACGTAGCCGTCTCGATGGAGTTGTTCGCGATCAGCCATGGAGGTCTCGACTTCCTTGTGGGGACGTTTGCAAGGCTAGTATTCAAACCAACAGAGGGCTACCGGACACTGGAAATTGACCGGAGCAAACCCGGGAGGTTTGCAGTTATCATCGGCCACCATCCAAGAAAAGGACTTCATCGATGAAGCGTTTGTTTGCCTGCACTCTCCTGGCGCTGGCCGTCGTCGGCTACGCCAAGGCCGACCAGAGCACCTTCGAAGAAACGAACCAGTGCTCGGAAGACATCGACTGCCAAGGGGATTTCATTTGTAAAAACGGCCTATGCGATAGCCCTCAACTCCAGCGAAGCCCTGTTACAAAACCCATCGCCAAGACTCAAGCCGCACCTCCCGCGCCCCCGGGTGTTGCCTATCAACCGTTGCCCGTCAACACCGAGCGTGCCGGGCCTTTCACGACCCAGACCGAGGCGATGGGGACCGCGCTGAATTATCAATCGCGGGCGGGTGTGATGAACGTCATGGAATCAATTGTTGAGCAGGCCGAGTACACCGGTTATGTGACGATTGAAAAGGCTTACACGTTTGGCCCGAGCAAGTATGTGCTGGTTGTTTCCACGGGAGAGGGGGGCAACGCGTGCCCGGCGTCGACCTACGTATTCAGTTTCGACACCCAGGCCGAGCGCGTTGATGGGAAGCGTGAAGTGGAGGGATGTTCTGAACTGGTCGAGGCCATGGCGCAGGGGAATAAGCTTGTGGTCAAGAAGGAGGGGAGTGCGATGGTTGTTTATAACGGGGTTGTTGAGTAGTTCCCAGTAGATGGCGTTGAGCTCATCGCTTGCTTTAGACCAGAAGCTGTTTCCTGATACGTTGCTTTACTCAAGGCTGGCCTTTGTTATCGAAGACCCCGCTTTTTGAAAGTTCGTAGATCAGCATCCATATGACTCGCAGCAGAGTGGGCCGATCATTTGGTTAGAGGGTCTCAAAACGTTTCTTGGCGTGTCGCTTCTCCTGAAGGTACTTGCTCTGGAGTATCAGGATCTCCGATTTGCTTAGAATGCCTTTTCTCTTGAGATTGACGAGCAACTGTTCGACCTTATCCAGCTCGACGACGTCGCCAGCTAGACGGGTGATGGCCGCGGCCATACGACTTATGGCGTCACGCTCAGCAGTGACATTATGGGTTTCAGCAAGCCTGCGGACCTGAGCTGCGACGCTGTCGATAGCGGTTTGCGCCATTGGGAGTCCTCTTCTACAGACCAACCACAGCATAGAGCTGTTTCTTTCGTGGCGAGGGAGCTTGCTCCCGCTTGAGTGCGCAGCGCTCACAAAAGGGGCCGCTGCGCAGCCCAGCGGGAGCAAGCTCCCTCGCCACGGGTTATCGGCTGGCTGGTTTATTCGATGGGCAGGTCTATAGAGTGGAGCCGGCCGGTGCCGCATCTAGTCTTTGGGCAATCACATCCATCACGTCGCACCCGTCACGCAGGGGGATGCAGCAAAGCTGTGCCAGATCCTGAAGGGTCGCGGGGTCGATGGTCAGTTCATCACGCATTGCCAAGTTTTCCAGGAACTGGGTGGCGGCACGGATTCGGTAGGCGGCTGAGTCGAGCAGGATGTGTAGCGGGGCGGCGGTATCGACGTAGAGGGGTTGGTCGTCGGCGTTGCTGGTGAGGCCCATATATTGGTTCATAACAATTCCCTGTGTGATTGGAATTGTGTCAATCGAGTCGCCAAACCCGGTCGCCACTTGGGCGACGCCAGAACTATAGACGTCACCGCAAAAAATACGCAAGAGATCGATAGGGAGAGGATTCCCAATCCTATGTAGGACGTTGCCATCGTCGTAAGCATCCGAGCTGTACGTCTTACAACTCGGTAGGACGTCATCTATATTTTTCGATGGGTAATATCGTGGGAGTATGAGTAGCTACTAGCGCAACTAGGTACGGATGGGGCGGGACTTCAATATCCCTAATAGAAGATCCCTGCGAGATTGCCGTTCTCTACGAGTTCACGCGGCTCGCGTAAAACTTGCTCCAAAATTGCGGGTCTCGAGCCGCTTTCCTGGCGTAGAAGGGTACCGACGAGTAAGCCTCTTTTAAACGTTGCGAGCCCAGCGCCCGCCTTTCGGCTTCCTGGATGCTCAAAGCTCCACTTTGCCAAATCTTCATCCAGAAGCTGTCCGCCCGCAACGTCGCGGAAGGTTTTACTTTCGAAGTCGTAGCAAGCATTTCGTACCTCCGGCACGTGGAAGGCTAAGGATTCATATGCTGTCTCAAGCATACGTTGGATATTGCCGATAGTATCATCGTCTATCCATTTGATCGACGGGATGCCTAGCCGTTCATCACCGTCAATCTGGCGTTGATGCGGCCTAATGTGCTTGGTCGTCCCTTGTTTTAGTGCGGAAGAGAGCATCGCGTCAGTCCGGCGGCGCGCAGCAATGTCTGAAAGCCCCTCAGGATCACCAATGAATTCTCTCGTCGTATTCGCTGCAAATGCGCCTACCGCAGCGTAGATACCGTTACCTCCTCGACCAGGATCAACCAAACTGACGTCGATCCAAACCTCGCCAGGCGTCACCATTACCGAAAAATAGTGACCATTTGTTCCCCCCGTACGGAAGGTGTAGACCTCAGTGTCGACGTAATGTTTTTCGGCGACGACACTTACGAGCTTAGTGCCAAGGCTCACTTCTGGCATTAAATGGCGCAGATCGGTGGCATTGCTGTTTTGGTATAGAAACAGGTCTTCGGTTCCTGCCAAAATTTGTAAGCATCTGGCTGCAAAAGCATCATCGTATGACTTGTCTCCTGCTGCCCTCTCGTCTTTTAGGCCGCGCTGAACCTCTTCGATGTTCTCCATCAATGCCAGATGCTCCTTCTATCGAGTCAGCAACCCATTTAACATCTGGGCAATCGCAAGACTATGACCTCCTTCACAAAAAATACGCAATAGGTTGATCGGCGGGGCAATTCTCAACGATATGTAGGATATTTCTGTAGCCCAACCTCCCGTTTCCGCCATTCACCCCCCATCTACAGCCCGACACGTCCCACAATCCAATCGCGCATTCCCACCCTGCGCGGGATAATACGGCCGTGCTTGAGGTCACAAGCTTTTCCCTCGTTGGTATTGGCGTCTCAGAAGGATCGAACGCAATGACAGATTGGCTCCAGAGCTATGGAGAAATGGCCGAACGGATTCGCCGCCATCCGTGGGAAGGCACGCCACTCGGGCCACCTTCGCAGTGGCCCGATGTGTTGAAGACCACCGTGGCGCTGAGCCTCGCCTCGCATTTTCCCCAGGCCATCGTATGGGGGCCGGACCTGATCACGTTGTACAACGATGCGTTCCTGCCGATCCTCGGCAACAAGCCCGAGGCGCTGGGCCGGCGGTTTGATGAGGTGTGGCGGGAAGTCTGGAGCGATATCGAGCCGATTGCGCGCGCGGCCTTTGAGGGGCAAGCGACTTATATAGAGAACTTCCCCCTGGTCATCGAGCGCGGTGGCGGTCCTGAGCAGGCTTATTTCACTTTCTGCTACAGCCCGATTCGTGATCAGTTCGGCAAGGTCGTGGGCATGTTGGATACGGTCACCGAGACCACCTCGACGGTGTTCATGACCCAGCGCCTGGCCGTGCTCGATGCCATCGGCACCGCCGTGGCGAACGCCACCGACCCGCAGAGCATCATGGCGACCACCACGCGGATTCTGGCGGCGCACTTGAACCTGTCCAATTGTGCCTACGCGGACATGGATGAGGACGAAGACGGTTTTACCATTCGTGGCGATTGGGCCAGGGCGGGCTCGCCCCATATCCTCGGGCATTATCGGCTGGCTGATTTCGGTCGTCTGGCCGTCGCCAAGCTGAGGGCCGGCAAGCCGTTGGTGATCAACGATAACCTCAAGGAACTGGCGCCGGAGGAAGCGGCGACGTTCCAGGCCATTGGCATCGCGGCCACCATCTGCGTGCCGTTGATCAAGGGCGGACGCTTGACCGCGCTAATGGCCATTCACGATAAAACGCCACGGGTCTGGTCATCCAACGACCTGGCGCTGTTGGTGGAGGTCACGGAGCGGTCCTGGGCCCACATTGAGCGCGCCCGTGCCGACGCTGCCGTGCGCGAAGGCCTGGCGGCCCTGGCCGAATTGAACGCGACGCTGGAAGAGCGGGTCGAGGAGCGCACCGCACGCTTGAAACAGACCGAAGCGGCACTGCGCCAGTCGCAAAAACTCGAAGCCATCGGCCAGCTCACCGGTGGCGTGGCCCACGACTTCAACAACCTTCTGACCATCATTCGCTCTTCGGTGGACTTCCTGCGCATGCCCAACCTGTCGCAAGAGCGCCGACAGCGCTACATGACCGCGGTGTCCGAAACGGTGGAGCGCGCCTCCAAATTGACCAGCCAGTTGCTTGCATTTGCCCGGCGCCAGCCGTTGAAGCCGCAAGTCATCGATGTGGGCAAGCAAGTGCAGAGCCTGGGGGACATGCTGCAAACCGTGACCGGGGCGCGGATCCAGGTCAGCGTCGAGTTGTGTGATCGGCCCTGTTACATCCGGGCGGACTTGAGCCAGTTCGAGACGGCGCTGATCAACATGGCCCTCAATGCCCGGGATGCGATGAATGGCCAGGGCACGCTGTGGCTTCGGGTCAGTTGCGGCGGTGGCATGCCACCGATCCGTGGTCATGCCGGGGCCGGGCAATCCTTTGCCGCCATTGCTCTGGCGGACACCGGTACTGGCATTGCCCCGCAAGTGCTCGAGCACATCTTCGAGCCCTTCTTCACCACCAAGGAAGTGGGCAAGGGCACGGGGCTGGGCTTGTCCCAGGTGTTCGGCTTTGCCAAGCAGTCCGGTGGCAACGTCGATGTTTGCACCGTGGTGGGGGAAGGGACGGTGTTCACGTTGTACCTTCCAGAGGTCGCCCCCGAAACCCACCACGAGCCTGTCAGGGACGAACCCACGCACGTGGTGCTGGAAAAGGGCAAGCGTCGGGTGCTGATTGTGGAAGACAACCTGGAGGTAGGGCGTTTTGCCAACCAGATCCTCCAGGACCTGGGCTACGAGACCGCCTGGGCGACCAACGCCGAAGAAGCGCTGGAGATGGTCGGTCCGGATGCGATGGCATTCGACGCGATATTTTCTGACGTGGTGATGCCGGGCATCAGCGGTATTGCCCTGGCCAGGGAGCTGCGCCAGCGTCGTCCGGATCTGCCCGTGGTACTCACTTCCGGTTATAGCGAAGAGTTGGCCCACAGTGGGCATGAGGGCTTTGAGTTCCTCGCCAAACCCTATTCGGCCGATCAGGTTTCCCGGGTTTTAAACCGGACGATATTGGGGGCTGAATGAGTGTTTCCGTTTTGAAACAGTGAGTTCCATTCGTCGGCCCAGGGCTTTGTTGAATCAACAGTCTGTTGATGACCGACTAGTCTCACTATCGTGAAGGTCGATATTTTCAGGCAACCGGTTGTTGCCGATATGGGCCTCGATGAAAAGGGGAAAGGCAATGGGAACACCGTACAGCGAGGAGAACACCGCCGCGTATCCGATCAATGAAGGGTTGCAGTGTGGTCAGTCGACCTATCATGCGGATTTTGGTGACGAGCCGATCAAGTCCATCAGGACGAAGGTGGCTAAAGTACAACGAGGGGAGAAGGCCAAGTTCCTGCCCAGGGTTCCGGTCAAGAAGTGACGGGGATCGTGGTAGGGGAGCTTGCTCCCACCGGGCTGCATGGCAGCCCTTTTTTTCGTTCCCAGGTTCCCGCGTGGGAATGCCGCCAGGGACGCTCGGCGTTCCGATCAGAATCTTTTCTCAAGTAGCGTTTCCTTTCACGTTTCTTTCACAAGCAGGTACGTACTCTGAGCTCATCCGTTAGAAAGCAGTACCTGCCCGTTTCCCCAGCGGGCTTTTTTTTGCCTGTCATAAAATAAATCGCCGTTTCGTTGTCCAACCGTCATGGCTGACGCTGTTTGGCGTAAACTCGCGCCCGCGTGCACCGGCCATTTCTCCCCGATGCGGCATTCTTGAGGTTTCTATCATGCGTTTGACTTTGTCCACCTTGGTACTGGGGTTAGTGGTTGCCCAGGGCGCGATGGCTGCCGGCGACGGTACCGCCGCGGTCGGCGGTGGTCTGGGCGGTGTGTTAGGCAACGTAGTCGGCCAGCAGATGGGCGGCAGCACCGGTGCCGCGATTGGCGCGGGCGTCGGCGGCGCAGCCGGCAGCGCCGTGGGCGCGCGCAAGGGCAGCCGCACCGAAGCCGCCATCGGCGGTGGCCTGGGCTCGGCCGGTGGCTCGATCGTCGGTAACCGCCTGGGCGGCTCCACCGGCTCCACTATCGGTGCTGGCGTCGGCGGCGCGGCCGGCGGCGCGTTGGGCAGCAACCTGTCCAATGACAACGACGGTCACTCCGGTGGCAAGAAGCACAAGCATAAGCACAAGAGAAATCATCGTTAAGCGGATGCTTGGATGAAAAGCCCCGGCCTTGTGTCGTAATGCTGTTCATCTAGAAAAAACGGCGCTTCTTTCAGAAATGGGAAGCGCCGTTTTTTGTGGGGCTTCTTTTGACTGACGGAGCGTCGAAATCATGAGCCCAAAGCAAGGGCAACAGACAGCTCCAGCCGCTGTGCAACAGCACCACTGTCATCGCGAGCAGGCTCGCTCCCACTCAGTTTTTTGATCGTTTATAAAATCAGTGTCCGCCGCCGATCCCTGTGGGAGCTGAGCTTGCTCGCGATAGCGGTGGGTCTGCTTGCATCAATGTTGAATGTACCGCCGCCTTCGCGAGCAGGCTCGCTCCCACAGTTGGATTGGGTACACCCGCAAGAGCAGGTCGGCTATAAAACCGCCTCGCGAGCAAGCTTTGCTCCCACAGGTCCAGCTCAAACAAGATCTGATGGGTGTACACCCCCCGCAAGAGCCAGGTCGGCTCTCAGGCCGCCTCGTGGTGGGGCATAAGCGCTTTGGTTACTCTCGACTGGGCCGGCTTCCGGGCTTTTCGAAAGTGACCCGCCGTCAGGGCGGAACCATAAGCAGCCGTTACCGAAGAAACGGATATACACCCCCCTAAAACACCCCCAAAAAACGACAGATCAAATCCCCCGGAACGATTGCCGCCCCCCCACCTCAAATTCATACATCCATCAGCAATCGCGAGGTGTGCCATGACGCCGGAAACCGAAGGCAAGGAAGAAAAAGGCCCGACGGGCGTTCCCTTCATCAATGATCCGGGCCCCAACGACCCGGGCAATGAAGACCCCGGTTCCTTGATGGACGACGCCCAAGTGCCCTTGCTAGACGATGAAGACGCTGAACTTGAGGACGAATCCTACAAGTGAAGGCGCTCAAACGGATCGCCCGCGTTCTTTAAGCTTTAGCCGCAGGACAGGTGCGTGCACCTGCCAGGAGGTTGTATGACTGCCGATTCCCCCGTCCCCGATGACGAAGAAACCCCTGAATACCCACTGCCATCGCCCACTAACCCGCTGAGCCGCGACCAGCGTCCACCGGATGACGATTCGGGAGTGGAGCAGGTGCCCAGCGAGGATGAGGACGTCGAGGCGACCCCGGATGATCCGGACATCGCCGGTGACGATGCCTCCGGCACGCCGAGCTGATTGTCAGTTCCGCCTGTCGATCCAGTGGCACCATCGGCCCGCCACGCCTGCCAGACATCAGGTAAGGACCTTGAAAAGGAGACTCACCATGATGAAGTCCAACATGACAGCGCTGACACTCGCCGGGATTCTTTCCGTCAGTTCATTGGCCGCTTTCGCACAATCTTCGAGCAGTACGCCGCCCGTGGACAAGGGCGGGATGCCGCCTTCCTCGGAAATGGAAGCCGGCTCCAAATCCGGTGCCAATGGCAACGCCTTGCCTCCGGGCACCGTGGGGGGCGGCAACGGCGGCGATGCCAGCGGCAGCAGCACCAGCCCCGGCACGGGCAGCGGTTCGATGAGTGGCGGCAGCACGATGGGCGGTGCCGACGCCGGCGGCGGGACCAACGGCGGAACCGGTACCAGCGACAGCGGTGGCAGCTCGGGCGGCAGTGGCTCGGGATCGGGTGGCTCCGGTAGCTCGGGTCAATAACCGCTGCGCCGTCATCCAACACCCATCCGTTTTTGTGGCGAGGGAGCTTGCTCGCGCTGGGTTGCGAAGCGACCCCAAGATCCAACGGCCGCTACGCAGCCGAGCGGGAGCAAGCTCCCTCGCCACGGACCCCATTCACCGATTTCCCATTGCCGGTTCCAAGCACCCTTCGTTATCCTGCTGAATCCTTTAAGGCGAACACGCTGCCCTGGCCGCACCTGAGCCATCCCTGGAATGTTGTGTTGATAACGGATCAGATGCGATGAATGCACCGCTGAAAGAGTTTGGCCCGATCAAGGCTGTGATTTTCGACATGGATGGGCTGTTGCTGGACACCGAGGGTATCTACACCGAGGTCACCTCCATCATCGCCGAACGCTATGGGCGCACCTTCGATTGGAGCGTCAAGCAGAATATCATCGGCCGCGGGGCCACGGACCTGGCCAATTACGTCGTCCAGGCGCTGGAGTTGCCGATCACTCCCCAGGAGTTTTTGGTCATCCGCGAGCCCTTGATGCGCGAGCGTTTTCCTCACGCTCTGGGAATGCCCGGCGCCGAGGAACTGGTGCGCCATCTCAAAGCCCACAACATTCCGATTGCGGTGGGTACCAGTTCGTCGAGTCCTACGTTCGCGCTGAAAACCACGCTGCACCGGGACTGGTTCGCGCTGTTCGACTGCATTGTGACGGCGGACGACCCTGAGGTCGGTGCGGCGAAACCGGCGCCGGATATCTTCCTCACCGCTGCCCGACGCCTGGGTGTAGCGCCGCGCGACTGCCTGGTGTTCGAGGATTCGCCGTTCGGTGTGACGGCCGCGAAAGCCGCCGGGATGACCGCCATTGCCATTCCGGATTCGGCCATGGCGGACGAAAAATATGCCCACGCCGATGGGATCATCCGCTCCTTGAAGATGTTCCAGCCAAGCCTTTGCGGTTTGCCGGAATTGGAGTGGGCCTGAGATAGGAAAGGGCTGCTGCGCAGCCCAGCGGGAGCAAGCTCCCTCGCCACATGGTTAGCCTGGATCAGGCGCCGAAACCACCGTCGATGGTCAGGCTGGCACCGGTGATGTAGCCGGCTTCCGGCCCTGCCAGGTAAGCGACGAAGCTGGCGATTTCATCGACGTTGCCATAGCGCCCGATGGCCATCAGCGACATCAGGCTGGAGGCGAAGTCGCTGTCGGCCGGGTTCATGTCAGTGTCCACCGGGCCGGGCTGCACGTTGTTGACGGTGATGCCGCGCGGGCCGAGGTCACGGGCCAGGCCTTTGGTCAGGCCCACCAGCGCGGATTTGCTCATGGCGTACGTAGCGCCGCCGGCGAAGGGCATGCGGTCGGCGTTGGTGCTGCCGATGTTGATGACCCGGCCACCTTCGCCCATGTACCGCGCTGCCGCTTGGGTGGCGACGAACACGCTGCGCACGTTGACGGCCAGGGTCTGGTCGAAATCTTCGAGTTTGAATTCATCCAGCGGCGCCATGGCCAGCACGCCCGCATTGTTGACCAGGATGTCCAACCGCCCAAAAGCCTCGACGGTGGCGGCGACGGCGTTACGGACGGCCTCGGCGTCGGCGCTGTCGGCCTTGATCGCCAGGGCCTTGCCGCCTGCTGCGGTGATGCTGTTCTGCAGTTCTTCAGACTTGGCGCCAGAGCTGACGTAGGTGAAGGCCACGGCGGCGCCTTCTGCCGCCAGGCGTTTGACGATGGCGGCGCCGATGCCGCGAGAACCGCCTTGGATCAAGGCGACTTTGCCGTTCAGTGCTTGGTTACTCATGATGTTCTCCAAAAAGTGCCGGGGCGAGATGCCGCGGTGATGGAGCGAGTATCAAGAAGGCGTCGTGGGCTGTGTAGACCTACATTGCTATAGTCTGTCTAAACCAAAAGTTTAGAGTGTGGCGCATGGAGACCTTTAACAGTATCGAATGCTTTGTGCGTAGCGCGGAAGTCGGCAGCTTTGCCGAAGCGGCGCGACGCTTGAGCGTGACCCCCGCAGCGGTGGGTAAAAGCGTTGCCAAGCTGGAGGCGCGCATGGGCGTACGCCTGTTCCAGCGCAGCACCCGCAGCCTGAGGCTGACCGAAGCCGGTCAGTTGTTCCTGAGGGAAGTCGGCAGCAGCTTCAACACCATCCAGAACGCCGTCGCCAACCTGGCCAGCGCCGGAGGGCAACCGGCGGGGACGCTGAAGGTGAGCATGGGCACGGCGTTCGGTCGATTGTATGTCGTGCCCTTGCTGGGAGAGTTTCTGCGGCGCTACCCGGCGATCAACCCGGACTGGCATTTCGATAACCGCCAGGTGGACCTGATCGGCCAGGGCTTCGATGCCGCCATCGGCGGCGGTTTCGAACTGCCCCAGGGCGTGGTGGCGCGCAAGTTGACGGTGGCCCATCGGGTGCTGGTTGCATCCACGGACTATCTGCAAAGCCATGCCGCCGTGACAGAACCGGAAGATCTGTCACAACACCAAGGCATCCTGATTCGTTCGCCCCAGACCGGGCGCGTCCGTTCCTGGCAACTGACCAGCCGCAGTCGAGAACACAGGCCACTGACGCTCAAGACGCGCATGACCATGAGCGATTCGGAAGCCGACTGCGCGGCGGCCGCCCAAGGCTTGGGCATCGGCCTGGTGAGCATGCCGATCGCCGTTCCCTTCCTGGAGTCCGGCGCGTTGCAGCGAGTGCTGCCGGACTGGTATGTCGATGATGGCAACATCTCCATCTACTACGCCGAGCACAAACTCTTGCCGGGCAAGACCCGGGCGTTCGTGGATTTCATCATCGAGCAGTTTGCCGCGCAGGGGCTGGCGCAGCGGTTCAGTGCGGTCTGAGCTGGGCTTGGGACCGAGTTGGCCCCAATCGCGAGCAGGCTCGCTCCCACAGAGTTGGATGTGTTCACAGACTTCTGATCACCACCCATCACCTGTGGGAGCGAGCTTGCTCGCGATTCGGGGCGCCTCGGCCCAAGGCTATGAACTCACCGCCCAAATCGCCCCGGCCAGCCAATGATGGTCTTGGGCCGAGGTGTCGCATAGGTGCGCACTTTCGACGTCGACAACCCCAGCCGCACCAGCGATTCGGCAATGGTCACCGCCGCGGTCACCCCATCGACCACCGGCACCCCGGTGCGCCGGCGGATCTGCTCATCGAGCCCGGCCATGCCGCCGCAGCCCAGGCAGATCACCTCGGCCTTGTCCTGGCTGACCGCCAGTTCGGCCTGCTGCACGATGGCTTCGACCGCCCGCTGCGGGTCTTGCTCCAGTTCCAGCACCGCCAGGCCGCTGGCCCGTACCGAGGCGCAGCGGTCGAACAGGCCGGAAAGCTTGAGCCGATCCTCGATCAGCGGCACGGTGCGGTCCAGGGTCGTGACCACCGAATAGGCATGACCGAGGAACATCGCGGTGCTGGCACCGGCATCGGTGATGTCCACCACCGGCACGTTGAGCAGTTCCTGCAGGCCTTCACGGCCATGCTCGCCGTAGCCGGCCTGGATCACCGCGTCGAACGGCTGGTCGTAGGACATCACCCGGTCCATCACCGCGATGGCCGCCAGGTAACTTTCAAAATTGCCCTCGATGGAATCGGCACCGAAGTACGGCGTGAGCCCGACGATCTCGGTGCCCGGCGCGGCGACGGCCTGAGCCTGCCGGGCGATGGCTTGGGTGATGGATTCGGTGGTGTTGACGTTGACCACGAGAATTCGCATGAGCTGTCCTCCTTGATGTAGAAAAATAAGCGACCCGAACCTGGCGAGCCGCTGGGGCCAATTAATGACTGACGTTATCCACCGCGATGGCTTCGCCGCTGACATCTTCGTAATACGGTTGGCGTTTGGCGATGATCAGGTACAGCAACCCTGCAATCGAAGCGCCAATCAGCCAGGAAAACGGTGAAACGGCGTCAAAACCTGGCACCAGGGCCAGGACAATCGCGATCAGCGCGGCCGGAATGAACGCCGCCACCGCACGCAGGTTGACCCCATTGCTGTAGAAGTACGCACCGTTGGGGTCTTCGCTATACAGTTGCGGCACGTTGATGCGGCCTTTTCGCAGCAGCCAGTAGTCGACCATGATCACCCCGTACAGCGGCCCGAGCAGGGCGCCGAGGCCGGACAGGAAATACACGATCACCAGTGGGCTGTTGTAGAGGTTCCACGGCAGGATCAGCACGGCAATGGCGGCGCTGATCAGCCCGGCGCGGCGGAAGTTCAGGTACTTGGGCGCCAGGTTGCTGAGCACGAAGGCCGGGGCGACGAAGTTGGCCATGATGTTCACTGCCACGGTGACGATCAGGAAGGCCAGGCAGCCCAACACGAGGAAGAAGGTATTGGGGATCGAAGCGATCACCTGGGTCGGGCTTTCGATGATCTGCCCATTGATCTGGAATTGCGCACCGCAGAGCAGGATGGTGATCCCGGCGAACACCAGGATATTTACCGGCAGGCCCCAGAAATTTCCGACGACGATGGTCCGACGGCACGGCGAGGAGCGGGCGAAGTCGCAGAAATTGAGAATCAAGGTGCCGTAGATCGACAGCCACAGCGCGCCGCCGGCAAAGATGTTGCGCCACATTTCACCACCGGTCAGCGGTTCGCGGATCGACCAGGCAATGGTGGCGCCGGCCTGGGTGTACATCCAGCCGGCCAGGGCCGCGACGGTCACCAGTATCACTGGGCCGGCAAAGCCTTCGTAGCGGCGCACTGTTTCCATGCCGTAGGCCAGGATCACCAGTTGCACGAACCAGATCGCCACGAAACACACCCAGCCCAGGCTCGACAGGCCGAGGATCGAGTCGTGGTCATAGTCGGCGAAGCCGGGATGGATCGCCACCAGCAAGACGCGAAAAACCACCGACGCCAGGTAGGTCTGGATGCCGAACCAGGCAATCGCAATCACAGCCCTGATCAACGCCGGGATCTGCGCCCCGTGGATGCCGAAACTGATCCGGCTGATCACCGGAAACGGCACCCCGGTTTTCTGCCCCATGTAGCCGGACAGGTTCATGAAGCCGTACACCAGCGCCGCGCCGATCCCCAGGGACAACAAGATCTGCCAGCCGCCCAGGCCCAGGGCATAGAGGCCAATGGCGAAGGAATAGTTGGCGATGTTGTGCACGTCGTTGGTCCACAGGGCAAAGATGCTGTAGCGACCCCAGCGTCGACCTTCGGCCTTGGTCGGCGCCAGGTCTTTGTTGTGCAGCCGCGGGCTCAGGGCCAGGGGCGCTGCGGTGTGGTCATCGAGGGCAGTGGTGGAGGAGGGCAGATCCAGCGCGATGTTATTGGAGAGACTTGTACGCATTCCGGCAGGCTCCTGATTCTCGGCGCCGCGATGACTGTGCATGAGCTTGAGGCTCGACAAATCTTCGTCGCGGCGGGTGAGCATCATTGGTTACGGGGCATCTGCAGCCTGTACGGGATAGGGCGCTTCAGGCTTGCGGATCTAAAGTGTGTGTATGTTTTATAAATGTTGTATACAAAACACCTGTCGACTAAAGCCAAATTTATGCCACTTACGGATCTATCGTCCGTAGCGCTAATTTCGTTTTGTTATTGAGTCTGAATAACTAACTGAAATACCGTGATTTAAAACTGACCGTTTAAACAGGTATTTATTTTTTGGCGAACGCCAGTAGGGTTGGATGGGCAGGCGAGGCGGGAAGGTGTGTGTAACCTTTCGGGGCATAAACGATATAAGTGCACACAAAAATGCCACTTGTAGTGACATTTTTGTGTACAGGGTGAGAGGCTCAGACGGTCTTGGATTTGGCGATGATGTTCCCGGCATGCAGCCCGCATTCTTTCTGCGTGGCTTCTTCCCACCACCAGCGGCCTTCGCGCTCGTGCTGGTTTGGCAGCACCGGGCGGGTGCAGGGCTCGCAGCCGATGCTGATGAAGCCGCGTTCATGCAGGCTGTTGTAAGGCAGCTCCAGCATGCGGATGTAGCCCCAGACTTCTTCGCTGGTCATCTGCGACAGCGGGTTGAACTTGTACAGGGTGCGCTCGGGGGTGGAGAACGCCGTGTCGATTTCCAACACCGCCACCTGGCTGCGGGTGCCGGGGCTCTGGTCGCGGCGCTGGCCGGTGGCCCAGGCACGGACATCGGTCAGTTTGCGTCGCAACGGTTCGATCTTGCGGATGCCGCAGCACTCGCCATGACCATCCTTGTAGAAGCTGAACAGGCCTTTTTCCTTCACGAAGGGTTCAAGTTTCGTGTAGTCCGGCGAGACCAGTTCGATGTCGATCTTGTAGTGCTCGCGTACCTGATCGATGAAACGATAGGTTTCCGGGTGCAGGCGGCCGGTGTCGAGGCTGAACACCTTGACGTTCTTGTTCAGTTTCCAGGCCATGTCCACCAGCACCACGTCTTCGGCGCCGCTGAAAGATATCCACAGCTCGTCGCCGAATTCGGCGAAGGCCAGCTTGAGGATGTCCTGCGGGGACTTGTTGGCATAGGTCGTGGCGAGTTCCACGACATCAAACGATGGGCTCATCAGGGCGGTTTCCTACAGGTCGGTGGCGCTGGGCGCTCTATATGGGGCTGATGGTAACAAAAGCTGTCGGGGCTGGCGCGTTCCTCTGCGTTGCGCGGACTTCGGCGAATGGCTAGAGTCGGCAGGCCTTTTGTTCGCTCAACCGATAAACATCAAAAAAAGTGGGAGTGTCTTGTGGAAATTGCCTGTCTCGACCTGGAAGGTGTGCTGGTCCCGGAGATCTGGATCGCCTTCGCCGAAAAAACCGGTATTGAGTCCCTCAGGGCGACCACTCGGGACATTCCCGACTATGACGTGCTGATGAAGCAACGCTTGCGTATCCTCGATGAGCACGGCCTCAAGCTCTCCGACATCCAGGAAGTCATCGCCACCCTCAAGCCGCTGGACGGCGCCATCGAATTCGTCGACTGGCTGCGCGAACGCTTTCAGGTGGTAATTCTTTCCGACACGTTCTACGAATTTTCCCAGCCGTTGATGCGCCAGTTGGGCTTCCCGACATTGCTCTGCCATCGGCTGATTACCGATGACAGTGGGCGGGTGACCGGTTATCAACTGCGTCAGAAAGATCCCAAGCGCCAGTCGGTCCTGGCTTTCAAGAGCCTGTACTACCGGGTGATTGCGGCGGGGGATTCCTACAACGACACCACGATGCTGGGTGAAGCCGACGCCGGGATTCTGTTCCATGCGCCAGAGAATGTGATCCGTGAGTTCCCGCAGTTCCCGGCGGTGCACACGTTTGCCGAGTTGAAGCAGGAATTCCTCAAGGCTTCGAACCGCAGCCTCAGTCTGTAAACCCAATCCCCTGTGGGAGCGGGCTTGCTCGCGAAGGCGGTGGTCCAGCCGGCATTGATGTCGACTGACACACTGTCATCGCGGGCAAGCCTTGCTCCCACAGACTGGCGCTATACCCCCTGTGGGAGCGGGCTTGCTCGCGAAGGCGGTGGTCCAGCCGGCATTGATGTCGACTGACACACTGTCATCGCGGGCAAGCCTTGCTCCCACAGACTGGCGCTATACCCCCTGTGGGAGCAAGGCTTGCCCGCGATGCTTTTAGAGGTTCTGCAAGGTCTCAAGCAACACCCGAACCTTGGTAATCGACTCCTGATATTCGGCCTGCCAATCCGAGTCTGCGACAATCCCGCCACCGCCCCAGCAACACACCTGTCCATCCTTGACCAGCAAACTGCGGATAGCGATGGAGCTGTCCATTTCCCCGCGTACGTCCAGGTACAGCAACGAGCCGCAATACAACCCGCGGCGGGTCGGTTCGAGCTCGTCGATGATCTGCATGGCACGGATTTTCGGCGCGCCGGTGATCGAGCCACCGGGAAAGCTGCCGGCGATCAGGTCCAGGGCGTCCTTATCCACAGCCAGTTCGCCGGTCACGCTGCTGACCAGGTGATGCACGTTCGGGTAGCTTTCCAGGCTGAATAACTCTGGCACCCGCACCGAGCCGATGCGGCAGGTGCGGCCCAGGTCGTTGCGCAGCAGGTCGACGATCATCAGGTTTTCCGCCCGGTCCTTGGGGCTGGCCAGCAGCTCGGCGGCGTGGGCCGCGTCTTCCGCGGGCGTTGTGCCGCGGGGCCGGGTGCCTTTGATCGGCCGGGTTTCCACCTGGCCTTCGCTGACCTTGACGAAGCGTTCGGGGGACAGGCTCAGCACCGCGCCGCCATCGGGTAGGCTCTGGAAGCCGGAAAACGGCGTCGGGCAAGCTGCGCGCAGCGCCTGGTAGGCGGCCCAGGCATCACCCTGGCAGGGCGCGCGAAAGCGCTGGGCAAAGTTGACCTGGTAGCAGTCGCCGGCCTGGATATACGCCTGGATCCGTTCGAACGCCTGTCGATAGGCCTCGGCGCTGAGGTCGGGCGTCATGGGGCCTTCAAGGCTGAACGGGAGAACGGGCGCGGTGGTCGGCTGGCTGAACAGCGCTATCAGGCGTTGGCGTTCGTCTTCGGCGCAGTGGGGGTGGAACACCAGTTGGCTGGTGCCCACCTGGTGATCGCTGATCAAGGCCCAGTCGTACACGCCAAAACGCGCATCGGGCAGTTGCAGGTCGTCCTTGGCGTGGGACGGCAGGGCTTCGAGATGTCGGCCGAAGTCGTAGCTCAAGTAGCCGATCAGGCCGCCGGCGAAGGGCAATTGCACCGTGGCCGGTAGTACCGCGTCGCCCAGTTGCGTCAGCTGAATGCGCAGGCGTTGCAGGAAATCGCTACCGCTCTCGTCGGGCAACACTGCCAGTTGCTTCAGCGGCCAGGCACTGAGCAGGTCGTAACGTCCGCGCTCGGCACTCGGCCGTCCGCTGTCGAGCATGACGCTGCCAGGAGCGTGACGGATCGCCGCGAAATACTCGGCGGGGTTGGCGCGGTAGGGCAGCGGGTGTACGGAGCAGGTTGGCATGGGCGGGGCGGGTCAGCCGTTCAGGCGGGGGGGCGATTGTAATCCCCTGTGGGATTTGCTCCTAGAGGGATGTCGGAGATGAGCACGTCTGTGGTTATTGAAGCTATTTGGGTATAAGAGCTTTGTGGCTACCAGAAGCTATCTGGGGATGAACACTTTGTGGCGAGGGAGCTTGCTCCCGCTGGGTTGCGAAGCAACCCCCAGGGCAGTTGAACGCAATCACTCCGATGCACCGCGGTGCCGGGCTTTGGGGTTGCTGCGCAACCCAGCGGGAGCAAGCTCCCTCGCCACAGGGTTTCATGCTCCAGCCTCTTACTCCAGTCTCCAGTCTCCAGTCTCCAGTCTCCAACCTTAGCCTTAGCCTTAGCCTCCAGGTTAAAGCCTCAACCCTCAACCGGCGGAATATGTCCAAACAGCTCCTGGGCAAACGCCACGCGTTCTTGCGCGGTTTCGGTAACGTCCCGGGCTTGGAGTTCTTCCAGGCGGGCCTCCACCGCGTGGGTGCGCAGGGTCAGGCCGCAGTCATTGGCGATCTGGATGTTCAGGCCCGGCCGGGCATTCAGTTCCAGGATCAGCGGCCCTTTCTCCTGGTCCAGCACCATGTCCACGCCGATGTAGCCCAGCCCGCACAGTTCATAGCAACCGGCGGCCAGTTTCATGAAACCGTCCCAGTAGGGCAGTTGCACGCCGTCCACCGCGTTGGTGGTGTCGGGGTGCTTGGTGATGATGTTGTTCAGCCAGGTGCCGCGCAGGGTCAGGCCGGTGGCGAGGTCGACGCCCACGCCGATGGCGCCCTGGTGCAGGTTGGCCTTGCCGCCGGATTGACGGGTCGGCAAGCGCAGCATGGCCATCACCGGATAGCCCATCAGCACGATGATGCGGATGTCCGGCACGCCTTCGTAGCTGATGCTCTTGAAGATCTGGTCCGGCGTCACGCGGTACTCGATCAGCGCCCGGTCACGGTGCCCGCCCAAGGAATACAGGCCGGTGAGGATGCTGGAGACATGGTGCTCGATTTCCTCATGGCTGATGATCTTGCCGGACACTGTGCGATAGCGGCCTTCGAAGCGGTCGGCGATGACGATGATGCCGTCGCCACCAGCGCCCTGGGCCGGCTTGATGACGAAGTCGGTGCGCCCGCCGATGATCTCGTCGAGCTTGTCGATTTCCTTTTCGGTGGAGATCACCCCGTACAGCTCCGGCACATGAATGCCGGCGGCGATGGCCCGTTCCTTGGTGATGATCTTGTCATCGACGATGGGGTACAGGCTGCGCTTGTTGTACTTGAGCACGTAGTCGGCATTACGCCGGTTGATGCCCATGATGCCCCGGGCTTCCAGGGCCTTCCAGGTCTTCCAGAAACCGAACATCAGGAGTCTGCCTTGAGGAAGGCCTTGAACCGGACCAGCTCGGTCAGGCGGTAGCCGCGATAACGCCCCATGGCCAGCATGAAGCCCACCAGGATCAACAGGACCGCCGGGAAGGTGAACACGAAGTACACCAGCTCCGGCACGCTCATGATCAGGTGCGCCAGGGACGCGGCGAACAAGGTGCCGATGGCGACTTTCATCGCGTGGCCGGCGCCGCGTTCTTCCCAGGTGATGGACAGGCGCTCGATGGTCATGGTCAGGATCACCATAGGGAACAGCGCCACCGACAGGCCGCGCTCCAGGCCCAGCTTATGACTGAACAGGCTGATGGCGGCGATCAGCACCACCACGAACGTCAGCACCACCGAGAGCCTTGGCAGCATTTGCAGCTTGAGGTGCTCCAGGTACGAACGCAGCGACAGGCCCAGCGTGGTGATCACCGTGAACAGGATGATCCCGAAGCCCAGTTGAGTTTCGCGGAAGGCCAGGGCGATCAGTACCGGAGTAAAGGTGCCCAGGGTTTGCAGGCCGATCAGGTTGCGCAATATCAGAATCACCAGCACGCCGATCGGGATCATCACCATGATCATGAACGTCTGCTGGGTTTGCAGCGGCAGACCGTACAGCGAGTATTCGAGAAAGTTGGCGTCGGTGTTCTCGTCCGTCAGCTTGGCCAGGCGAATGGCGTTCATTTCGCTGTTGTTCATGCTGAAGGTCACGGTGGCTTTCTTGCCGCCATCGACGGTGATCAGGTTTTCATCGCCGGTCCACCACAACAGGCGGTCGGTGGGCAGGCCCTGTTCGCCGGAGTCCGGGTTGAAATACAGCCAGTCGGTGCCGTTGAAACTGCGCAGCCACAGTTCCGGTGCCTGCGGCTGGTCGGCCACCAGGCGAATGGTATGGACCTTTTCCACCGGCACGTGGGCGATGGACAGCACCAATTCGACGATACGCGCCTTGTTGGCCGAAGAAGGATCGCCGGCCAGCAGCAGCTTGACGTTGTCGTCGTTGAGGTTGTTGACCCGCTTGATCGCTTCGCTGATGAACGTCTCGACGTCGGCCGAATGTTGGCGGATCGGTGCGAGCAGGGCTTCGGCGGCCAGTTTTTCCGGGCCTTCGACGGCGATGCTGTCGCGGAAGGTCGGGCCCTTGACCTTGGTTTTCTCGGCGCTGTAGCGCTTGGTCAGCACCAAACGGTAATAAAGGGTCTGGTTGCCCTTGGCCCGACGGGCCGACCACGTCACCTTGCGGTTACCGTCGACCCGGTTCACCGCCACACCGTAATTATTGGAGATGAAACTCTCGTTGAGGCTGACGTAGTCGCGGCTCAGGGGCGGCACGAACATCTGGATCTTGACCGGATCCTTGGCGTTGGGCACGAACTCGACCTTGGCGTCGATGTTCCACAAGTCGTCGGTGGCGTCTTCGGTGACCGGGATGCCGAGCACGAAAATCTGATAGGCCGTCACCGACAGGCCCAGCACCACCAGGATGGCGATCAGCATTTTCAGATGGAGGGTAAGGGAGCGCATTGGAATTACTCTGCGGTTTGAGCGGCATTGGCGCAGGCGGGTTTGCCGGCAGCGTATTTAAGACTGGGGTCGACCAGCGCATCGAAGCGCTTGAGCGCCTCGGAACCGATCAGCAACGGGTATTGGAAGGCGCTACGGTCGGTCAGGTTCACTTCGATGCTGCGCAGGGCCGAGCCCATGCAGATGTCCAGTTCGATGACTGGACGGGCCGTGTACTTCTTGCCTTCTTCCGGGTCGTAGTCGCCGGCGCGACGCTTGATCTTGCTGACGCGGGCCAACGGACGTTCGATGGGGTGCGAGTGGGCCGCGTCGATGGCCAGGTAAAAGCGCACCCAGGATTCGCCATTGCGCTTGAAGCGCTTGATATCACGGGCGCTGAGGGAGGCGGTCTTGGCGCCGGTGTCGAGCTTGGCGGCGACCTCCAGGTCGATGCCTTGCAGGGCGGCGTATTCGTTGAGGCCGTACACGGTTTTTTCACCCGCCGCGGCAAGCCCCGGCAGGCACATGAAATAAAGAGCGGCAGATAAGGGCTTGAGTGTCATAGATCCTGGTGCGCAGCGTTCCGTTTATCGGTTCAGGCCCTGGCATTACTGCACAAGCTCCTTCAATAGCCTTCCCTATATAAAAGAGAGCGGCGAATAGCGGCGGCATTCTAGCACGGTGGTTTTCTGACGCCACCGCTGGCCGGACGCTACGAGTCTTCATGCAGAAGGGTTATCGCCAGGGCGCTTATTAGACGATTGTCGACAATGTTGATTTTTGTTTTGACGTTTACGCTGCTATTGGATAGTTTTTGCCTTATTGATTTTCAAGGTGTCGACAATATGCTCGATCAGCTCGAAACCCCGGTGATGGCCCAGGACGACTCGGAGACCCTGTCCGAGAACGTCTTCCGGCGTATCCAGGCCGCCATCGTCAAAGGCGAGATCGCCCCCGGCAGCAAGATCTCCGAGCCCGAGCTGGCGCGTACCTACGGCATCAGCCGCGGTCCGCTGCGCGAGGCGATCCATCGCCTGGAGGGCCAGCGCCTGCTGGTGCGCGTGCCTCACGTCGGCGCCCGGGTGGTGTCCTTGAGCCACGCCGAGCTGCTGGAACTCTATGAAATCCGTGAGTCCCTCGAAGGCATGGCCTGCCGTTTGGCGGCTGAGCGCATGACGTTGGAAGAAATCGACGAACTGCGCCGGGTCCTGGAGACCCACGAGCGCGATGCGGCGTTCCAGGCCGGTGTCGGCTATTACCAGCAGGAAGGCGATTTCGACTTTCATTACCGGATCATCCAGGGCAGCGGCAACCGCACCCTGACGCAAATGCTGTGCGGTGAGCTGTACCAACTGGTGCGCATGTACCGCATCCAGTTTTCCACCACGCCCAACCGTCCGCGCCAGGCCTTTGCCGAGCACCATCGGATTCTCGATGCCATCGCCGACCGTGACGGCGAACTGGCTGAATTATTGATGCGCCGACACATCGGCGCCTCCAAACGCAATATCGCGCGTCATTTCCAGGACAGCGCCGCCACTGAACGAGGTGAGTCATGAGTTCCAGCAAGAGCACGCCAGGCCAGCGTTTCCGCGATGCGGTCGCCAATGAGCATCCGCTGCAAGTGGTGGGCACAATCAACGCCAACCACGCGCTGCTGGCCAAACGCGCCGGTTTCAAGGCGATCTACCTGTCGGGTGGCGGCGTGGCGGCCGGTTCCCTCGGCGTGCCGGACCTGGGCATCACCGGCCTGGATGACGTGCTGACCGATGTGCGCCGTATCACCGACGTCTGCGACCTGCCGTTGCTGGTGGACGTGGACACCGGTTTCGGTTCCTCGGCGTTCAACGTGGCCCGTACGGTCAAATCGATGATCAAGTTCGGCGCGGCGGCCATCCATATCGAAGACCAGGTCGGCGCCAAGCGTTGCGGCCATCGTCCGAACAAGGAAATCGTCTCGCAGCAGGAGATGGTCGACCGCATCAAGGCCGCCGTCGATGCCCGCACCGATGACAGTTTTGTAATCATGGCGCGTACCGACGCCCTGGCCGTGGAAGGCTTGGAGTCGGCCCTGGACCGCGCCGCCGCGTGCATCGAGGCCGGTGCCGACATGATTTTCCCCGAAGCCATCACCGAGCTTGAGATGTACAAGCTGTTCGCCAGCCGCGTGAAAGCTCCGATCCTGGCCAACATCACTGAATTCGGCGCGACCCCGCTGTACACCACCGAACAGCTGGCCGGTGCCGATGTGTCCCTGGTGCTGTACCCGCTGTCGGCGTTCCGCGCCATGAACAAGGCAGCCGAGAACGTCTACACCGCGATCCGCCGCGACGGCACGCAACAGAATGTCATCGACACCATGCAAACGCGCATGGAGCTTTATGATCGCATCGACTACCACACCTTCGAGCAGAAGCTCGATGCGTTGTTCGCGGCGAAGAAGTAAGGCGCGACTCCCCCTATAAATTCAAGAAAATGGAGACAGCAAATGGCCGAAGCAAAAGTACTCAGTGGCGCCGGGCTCCGTGGCCAGGTGGCCGGGCAAACCGCATTGTCCACCGTGGGCCAATCGGGCGCGGGCCTGACCTATCGCGGCTACGACGTTCGCGACCTGGCGGCGGACGCGCAGTTTGAAGAAGTCGCCTACCTGCTGTTGTACGGTGAGCTGCCGACCCAGGCCCAACTGGATGCCTATACGCGCAAATTGAGCCAACTGCGGGACTTGCCCCAAGCCCTGAAAGAAGTGTTGGAGCGCATTCCCGCCGACGCCCACCCGATGGACGTGATGCGCACCGGCTGCTCGTTTTTGGGCAACCTGGAACCTGAGAAGGACTTTTCCGAGCAACACGACAAGACCGATCGCTTGCTGGCCGCGTTCCCGGCGATCATGTGCTACTGGTATCGCTTCAGCCACCAAGGCCAGCGCATCGAATGCGTGACCGACGAAACTTCCATCGGCGGCCATTTCCTGCACCTACTGCATGGCAAGCAGCCGAGCGAGTTGCACGTCAAGGTGATGAACGTCTCGCTGATCCTCTACGCCGAGCACGAGTTCAACGCCTCGACCTTCACTGCCCGGGTCTGCGCCTCCACTCTGTCGGACCTGTTTTCCTGCATCACCGCCGCCATCGGTTCGCTGCGCGGTCCGCTGCACGGCGGCGCCAACGAAGCGGCAATGGAAATGATCGAGCGTTTCAGCTCGCCGCAGGAAGCCATCGAAGGCACCCTCGGCATGCTCGCGCGCAAGGACAAGATCATGGGCTTCGGCCACGCGATCTATAAGGACAACGACCCGCGCAACGAGGTGATCAAGGGTTGGTCGAAGAAACTCGCCGACGAAGTGGGCGACACGGTGCTGTTCCCGGTCTCCGAGGCCATCGACAAGACCATGTGGGAGCAGAAGAAGCTGTTCCCCAACGCCGATTTCTACCATGCCTCGGCGTACCACTTCATGGGCATCCCGACCAAGCTGTTCACGCCGATCTTCGTCTGCTCGCGCCTGACCGGCTGGGCCGCTCACGTATTCGAACAACGCGCCAACAACCGCATCATCCGACCGAGCGCCGAATACACCGGCGTCGAACAGCGCAAGTTCGTGCCAATCGAACGACGCTGAGCTGGAGGGTTCTAGCCGCAGGTACCGGACAAACCCAAAAACCTGTGGGAGCGAGCCTGCTCGCGATGGCGTCGGGTCAGCAGCATAAATGTTGACCGACACACCGCAATCGCGAGCAGGCTCGCTCCCACAAGAGAACAGGTTACTTCAGTCGCTGCGCCAACCCTTCTGAAACCACCGTGACCCGAGTCCTGACGATGAACACAGAATTTCGCAAACCGCTACCCGGCACTTCGCTGGATTATTTCGACGTTCGCGGGGCCGTGGAGGCCATTCGGCCCGGCGCCTACGATAGCCTGCCATACACCTCTCGCGTGCTGGCGGAAAACCTGGTGCGTCGCTGCGACCCGGCCACGCTGCGTGAATCGCTGTTGCAACTGATCGAGCGCAAGCGCGACCTGGACTTCCCCTGGTTCCCGGCGCGGGTGGTGTGCCATGACATCCTCGGCCAGACCGCGCTGGTGGACCTGGCGGGCCTGCGCGACGCCATCGCTTTGCAGGGCGGCGACCCGGCACAGGTCAACCCGGTGGTGCCGACCCAACTGATCGTCGACCACTCCCTGGCGGTGGAAAGCGCTGGTTTCGATCCCCAGGCCTTCGCCAAGAACCGCGCCATCGAAGACCGGCGCAACGAAGACCGCTTTCACTTCATCAACTGGACCAAGAAAGCCTTCAAGAACGTCGACGTGATTCCGCCGGGCAACGGGATCATGCACCAGATCAACCTGGAAAAAATGTCCCCGGTGATCCAACAGCGTGACGGCGTGGCATTTCCCGATACCTGCGTGGGCACCGACAGCCACACGCCCCACGTCGATGCTTTGGGCGTGATCGCCATCGGCGTCGGCGGCCTGGAAGCCGAAAGCGTCATGCTCGGTCGCGCTTCGTGGATGCGTCTGCCGGAAATCATCGGCGTCGAGCTGACTGGCAAACTGCAGCCGGGCATCACCGCCACGGACATGGTGCTGGCGCTGACCGAATTCCTGCGCAAGCAAAAAGTCGTCGGTGCCTGGCTGGAATTTTTCGGCGAAGGTGCCAGTGCCCTTACCTTGGGCGATCGCGCGACTATCTCCAACATGGCCCCGGAATACGGCGCCACGGCGGCGATGTTCTACATCGATCAGCAAACCATCGATTACCTGAAGCTCACCGGTCGCGAAGACCAGCAGGTGCAACTGGTCGAGACCTACGCCAAGCAGACAGGCCTGTGGGCCGACACGCTCAAGGGCGCGCAATACGAGCGTGGCTTGACCTTCGATTTGTCCTCGGTGGTGCGCAACATGGCAGGCCCGAGCAACCCTCACGCCCGCGTCGCGGTGTCGGATCTGGCCGCCAAAGGTATCTCCGGCCAGTGGGACGATGTGCCCGGGCAAATGCCCGACGGCGCCGTGATCATCGCGGCCATCACCAGTTGCACCAACACCAGTAACCCGCGCAACGTGATCGCTGCCGGCCTGCTGGCGCGCAACGCCAATCGCCTGGGGCTGGCCCGCAAGCCGTGGGTCAAGTCGTCCCTGGCGCCGGGTTCGAAAACCGTGGCGCTGTACCTGGATGAAGCGGGCTTGACGTCCGAGCTCGAAAAGCTGGGCTTCGGCGTGGTGGCGTTCGCTTGCACCACTTGCAACGGCATGTCCGGTGCGCTGGACCCGGTGATCCAACAGGAAATCATCGACCGCGACCTGTACGCCACCGCCGTGTTGTCGGGCAACCGCAACTTCGACGGACGTATCCATCCGTATGCCAAGCAGGCGTTCCTTGCCTCGCCGCCACTGGTGGTCGCCTACGCGATCGCCGGGACCATCCGCTTCGACATCGAGAAAGATGTACTGGGCGTGGTGGACGGTCGGGAAATCCGCCTCAAGGACATCTGGCCGAGCGACGAAGAAATCGACGCGGTGGTCAAGGCTTCGGTGAAACCGGAGCAGTTCCGCCAGGTGTACATCCCGATGTTCGCCATCCAGGAGGACACCGGGCCGAAAGTCACGCCGCTGTACGACTGGCGCCCACAAAGCACCTACATCCGTCGCCCTCCCTACTGGGAAGGGGCGCTGGCCGGCGCGCGGCCGCTCAAGGGCATGCGTCCGCTGGCGGTGCTGCCGGACAACATCACCACTGATCACCTGTCGCCGTCCAACGCCATCATGCTGGACAGCGCCGCCGGCGAATACCTGGCGAAAATGGGCCTGCCGGAGGAGGACTTCAACTCCTACGCGACCCACCGCGGCGACCACCTGACCGCGCAACGCGCGACCTTCGCCAACCCGAAACTGTTCAACGAAATGGTCCAGGAAAACGGCAAGGTCAAGCAGGGCTCCCTGGCCCGGGTCGAGCCCGAAGGCAAGGTCATGCGCATGTGGGAAGCCATCGAGACCTACATGGAGCGCAAGCAACCGCTGATCATCATTGCCGGTGCCGACTATGGCCAGGGTTCATCCCGGGACTGGGCGGCCAAGGGCGTGCGCCTGGCGGGTGTCGAGGCGATTGCCGCCGAAGGCTTTGAGCGTATCCATCGCACCAACCTGGTGGGCATGGGCGTGTTGCCGCTGGAGTTTAAGCCTGGCACCAACCGCAAGACCTTGGGCATCGACGGCAGTGAAGTCTATGACGTGATCGGCGAGCGCACTCCGCGGGCGACGCTGACCCTGGTCATCACTCGCAAGAACGGCGAGCGTGTCGAGGTGCCGGTGACCTGCCGCCTCGACACTGCTGAAGAAGTGTCGATCTACGAAGCCGGTGGCGTGCTGCAACGCTTTGCCCAGGACTTCCTTGAATCGGCGGTTGCCGTCTAAATCACAGCTGCGGACACCTTGCGTGTCCGCTTGAGGAGCATCATGGCTCACGCAGCGCAAATCAGAATACCCGCTACCTACATGCGTGGCGGCACCAGTAAAGGCGTGTTCTTCAGCTTGCAGGACCTGCCCGAAGCGGCCCGCGTCCCCGGCCCGGCCCGGGATGCCCTGTTGCTGCGGGTGATCGGCAGCCCCGACCCGTACGAGAAGCAGATCGATGGCATGGGCGGCGCGACGTCCAGCACCAGCAAGACGGTGATCCTGTCCAAGAGCACTCGGGCCGATCACGATGTCGATTACCTGTTCGGTCAGGTGTCCATCGACAAGCCGTTCGTGGACTGGAGCGGCAACTGCGGCAACCTCTCGGCGGCGGTCGGTTCGTTCGCTATCAGCAGTGGTTTGGTGGACACCGCTCGCATCCCGAGAAACGGCGTGGCCGTGGTGCGGATCTGGCAAGCCAACATCAGCAAGACCATCATTGCCCATGTGCCGATCACCGACGGCGCGGTGCAGGAAACCGGTGACTTCGAACTCGACGGCGTGACCTTTCCGGCGGCTGAAGTGCAATTGGAATTCCTGGACCCGGCGGCCGAGGAGGAGGGCGGGGGTGGCTCGATGTTCCCCACCGGCAACCTGGTGGACGACCTTGAGGTGCCTGGCATCGGCACCTTCAAGGCGACCCTGATCAACGCCGGGATCCCGACTATTTTCATCAATGCCCGGGACGTCGGTTACACCGGCACTGAGTTGCAGGGCGCGATCAACGGCGATCCGAAGGCGCTGGCGATGTTCGAAACCATCCGTGCCCACGGCGCCTTGCGCATGGGCTTGATCAAACACCTGGACGAAGCCGCCCAGCGTCAGCACACGCCGAAAGTGGCGTTTGTCGCACCGCCGGCGGATTACATTTCATCCAGCGGAAAAGCCGTGGCGGCTGGGGATGTCGACTTGTTGGTACGTGCCCTGTCGATGGGCAAACTGCACCACGCCATGATGGGCACCGCGGCGGTCGCCATCGGCACGGCTGCAGCGATTTCCGGCACCTTGGTGAACCTGGCGGCTGGCGGTATCGAACGCAACGCCGTACGTTTCGGTCACCCGTCCGGCACCTTGCGCGTCGGTGCCGAGGCCAGCCAGGTCGAGGGTGAATGGATGGTAAAAAAAGCCATCATGAGCCGCAGCGCACGGGTGTTGATGGAAGGGTTTGTGCGGGTGCCAGGGGATGTCCTGAACTGACATAAAAACCTGTGGGAGCGGGCTTGCTCGCGAAAGCGGTCAAACATTCAACATTGATGCAAGCTGATCCACCACAATCGCGAGCAAGCTCGGCTCCACAAATTGATCTGAGATGGGTTTGAGTCTGGGTCCACCGCAAATCCCTTGTGGGAGCGAGCCTGCTCGCGATGAGGCCGGCACAGTCAGCATTGATGTCGCCTGACACACCGCTTTCGCGAGCAAGCCCGCTCCCACAGTGGATCGCACTCCAGCAGTCAGCCCCCTGTCAGTGCCGCGACAACCAATCCCACATTATTTTCCAGCTCTGCCACGGGGTCAGCGGCGTCGGTGCTCAGCACCAGCAAGCGGCTGCCACTCTCGGTAATGGCTGCCTTCACGGCATCCGAAGGCTGGCGATGATGCAGTACCAGCGCCACGTCGTTGTCTTTCAACATGGCGGTCAATTGCTTGAGGGCTTCGGCTGTCCAGTCGGCGTCGGGCCGGGCGTCGGTGCTGATCCCGTCGAGATTGAGTCCACTGATCAGGTAGCCGAAATGTTCGCTCAGGCTGACCACGCTCAAGTTGTCGGCACTGGCGAGCCGCTTTTCGCTGTCGGCGCTGAGTTTGAGCAGGCGTTGCTTGAGGGCCGCCAGGTTGGCATCAATTTTCGGTTTGGCCGCTGGAGCCAGGCGCACCAGGTCGGCGGCGATCACGTCGGCCATGCGTCCCAGGTTATGGCTGGCCATCCACGGCTGGCTCGCCAGGCCGTCGGCCATGCCCGGTTGCACGGCAATCCCGGGCAGGGCGCCGTCCACCGGGCGGGCGGCGTCGACTTCGACGATGCGAATATTGCTGCGGCGGGCCATGGGGTACAGCGGATCGTCCGGCCATAGCGAGCGCAGGCCGATCACCCCGTCGGCCTCGCCGGCCAGTTTGCTCAGGGCCGGTGCACCACGACCGCTGAAATAGGCGCTCTGGCGGGTGCCGGGCAGATTGGCGGGGGCGGCTCGCTCCAGGCTGACGTCGGTGCCCTTGAGCAAGGCTTCGCTCAATCCGTAGGTGACCGGCAGCGATGCCAGCAGACGCACTTTTTCGCCGGCAAATGACGAGGTGACGGCCACGCTGCACAGCGCTACGGCCAGGGTCAGTTGTCGCAATGAAAAAACCATTTATCCAAGATTCCCTTTGAGGCTGGGGACGACGCCACGGGCGACGGCGGACAGGGCGAAGGCGATGCCGGCCACCAGGATGATCGCGGCACCGGACGGGATCGGCAGGTCGAACACAATTGGCGCGAGAATCCCGCACAAGGTGCTGACGGTGGCGATCAGCACTGAACACCAGAAAAAGCCTTTCAGCGATTGGCTGAGCAGGCGCGCCGCGGCTGCCGGAATCACCAGCAACGCGCCCACCAGGATGGCGCCGATGACTTTCACCGCCGCCACGGTGATCAGCGTCACCAGCACCACGAACAAGTAGTCCAGGGTCTTGACCGCCACCCCGCGTACCGCCGCCAGTTGCGGGTTGAAGCTGGCGAGCATAATGCGGTTATAGAGCGGCAAGGCAAGGGCCATCACCAATGAGCCGACCACCGCCAGCACCAGCAGGTCATTGCCATTGACCGTCAGTACCGAACCAAACAGTACGTTCTCCAGGATGTGCACGTTGATCTTGCCCGCCAGGATCAGCAGCAGGCTCGCGCCCAGGGCCAGGGACACCGAGAGGAAGACGCCGATCAGCGTGTCCGGCGCCAGGCCAGTGCGGTTGCGCAGGTAATTGAGGAGGATGCCGAACAGCAGGCAATAACCGAACAGGCTGCCATAAGGCCCGGTGTAGGGTTCGCCGAGCAAGATGCCGACCGCCACGCCGGTCAGCGCCGCATGGCCCACCGCCTCGGAGAAAAACGCGAAGCGCTTGACCACCACCAGCGTGCCGAGGCCGCCCAGCACCGGGCCGATCAACAGCCCGGCCAGCAACGCATTGACCACGAACCCGTAGGCCAGTGCTTCGGGCAGGTAACCGGCCGAAGCCCAGCCCTGGACCATCAAACGAAAGGCTTCGTAACTCATCAGGCGGCGCTCCCGTTCGTGCGTGGATGGGTGGAAAACAGCGTCAGCAAGCGCTCCGGGGTCAGGGTCTGGCGTGGCGGGCCGTCGAACAGCACCCGACGATTCAAGCCAGTGACACGGTCGGCCAGGCGCCCGACGGCTTCCAGGTCGTGTTCGATCCACAGCACGGTGATCCCGGCTTGACGCCAGTCCTGCAGCAACCGTTCGAACACTTGGATGCCAGCCTCGTCCAGGGCCGACATCGGTTCATCCAGCACCAGCAACTGCGGCGAGGGAATCAACCCCTGGGCCAGCAACACCCGCTGGCGCTCGCCGCCGGACAGCGCGCCCATGCGTCGCTTGCGTTTATCCTGCATGCCCACCCGTTCCAAAGCCTGGCCGATGGCGTCGGCGTAATGCTTGCTCAGGCCGAGGAAGGCCGGTCGTCGCTGACACATCGCCGCCATGAAATCGTCCACGGTCATGGGCAGACCTCGGTCGAACTCCAGCGCCTGGGGCACGTAGCCGATCACTCCAGGTTCGCCCGGCCATTGCAGGCTCAAGCGTCCCTGGTGCGGCATCTGCCCCAGCAAGGTCTTGATCAGCGAACTCTTGCCGCCGCCATTAGGGCCCACCAAGGCATGGATGCTGCCGGGCTTCACCTGGAATGCCACGCTGTCGAGAATGGTGGTACGGCCCAGGTTCAGACTGACATCGGCGAACTCAATGGAGGGGCCGACGTGATTCAGGGTGAGGGTTTCCGGGACGGTCATGCGCCGGACTCCTGGATCGCCCGGACCACGGTGTCGAGGTTGCCGGCCATTTCCTTTTCGTACTTCTCGGCACTGTAGTCGCCGTAGGAAATATGCGAGAGCGGGTACAGTTTCACGCCTGATTCACGCTGGATGGTGTCGACGTAGGTGGACGGGAAATCCATCTCCGAGAAGATCACTTTCACGTCCAGCTCGCGCAGTTGGTCGATGGTTTTCTTTAATTGGCTGGGGCTCGGCTCGATGCCGTGGGCCGGCTCGACCACGGCGGTCACTTCCAGGCCGAATTCGCGCAACAGGTAGTCGTAGGCGGCATGCACCGTGGCGACCCGCAACTCGGCGTTGGGCGCCTGGGTCAGCTTTGCCAGGGCGGCTGCGCGCATCTGGCGCAGCCGCTTGCCGTAGGCGCGGGCATTCTGGGTGTAGGCCTTGGCGTTGTCCGGGTCGAGCTTGCCCAACTCCCGGGCGATGTTATTGACCTGGGCGATGGAGGCGCTGATGGACAGGAAGGTGTGCGGGTTCACGACCTTGCCCGCGCCTCGGGCCGCCGTGCCGGTGGCGGCGAGCAGGGGCACGTTTTCGTTGGCCTCGATCACCTTCACGTCCGGGGTTTCGCTGGCGGCGATCATGCGGTCGGCGAAATCGTCGTGGCCCACGCCGTTGAGCACGATCACGTCGAGGCCGCCGATGCGCTTGATGTCTTCGGCCCGGGGCTCATAGGCGTGGGGGTTGAAACCGGCCGGGATCAGCGGCACCACCTCGGCCTTGTCGCCGACGATGTTCGCCACGTAGCTGTAATAAGGGTGCAGGGTGATGCCGATGCGCAGGCGCTTGGCCGTTTCGGCGCTCACCGGCGAGGTGAACAGGCAGGCCAGCAAGCCGATCAACAGCAAGCGCAGCAAGGGTCGGCGTTGGGATGCAATAGGCATGGGCAAACGGTCTTCTCTCGAATGAGGGCGTGGGGTCAGTGCCGGTGCTGGCGGGTTACGCCGGCATCGAATTGCGCGACGATCTGTTGCCAGCCGGCGGCGGACAACGCCGCATCGTCCAGCGCGGTGGGCGTCGCGAGGCCGGTGCCGCGGTTGAGCCAGATGTCCGGGGCGGCGTCGGACGTGTCGCCGATGCGCATCAGAAACGAACCAGCCACGGACGGATTGGCGCTGGCGCCGATGTAGGCCCGGTCTTCCAGCTGTTGCCAGGCGTGGCCACCGCGGCTGACGGAACTGGCGTCCTGGGCGAACGGTGCGAAGCCTTCTTCAGCGAGGGCCTGGGGGGCGGGCAGGGTGTGTTGGTCTTCGCGCAACAAGCGGATTTCATCCAGGGTCACCCGCAGGTCGGCATAGATACCTTGTTCGGCGGCGCTGAGGTCGCGGCGGGCGTCGAGCTGGTTCGAGGCCAGGTGAGGGATGTCTTCGGCTTTGCCATGCCAGGCCACCACGGCCCCGGCCACCAGCACGATGACCAGGCACAACAGCAACACGTACAGGGTTTCATGCCCCGCGCCGGCGGGGCGGATGACTTGAGTCGTGGCGTTGTTCATGGGGCCTCGATGTCGGCTTGGTCGATTTCCACCACGTGGCCGGGGCCGGCGTCGAAGAGCACGTAGAATTCAGCGTTGGGTTTCTTGAAGGTCAGCTTCGAGTCGGCCCCGAGCTTGCCCGGGACGAGGATGGTCTCGTCGTAACCGATCACGTCCAGCGTCACTCCGGGCGCGCCGCTGCCGTCGGAAAAGCCACCGGTGCATTGGATCTGCTCGGCGTCGATGGCCTTGCATTCGCACATCGGGTTGTGGGCCAGGACGCTGGTGCTTGCGCCTGCGCAGAACAGCAGCGCCAGGCCCTTGGATAAGGCGCGGAGGGTCATGGTTTGGCTCCTTGGTGCTTCAGCCAGGCGACGGTGGCCGGGGAGGCCTGGTTCAGGGGAATGGAGGCCTGATGCATCGAACCGTCCCAACCCTCGAGGGTTATCCACAGTTCGGCATCGGGCTGGGTCTTTGGCGGGACCGGCAACAAGGCGCCCATGCGGTAGGGCGAACCGAAGAAAATCACCCCGGCGGCCCGCAGGCTCCGGGGCTTGCCAATGCGCAGGTAAGTGGCCTTGACCTGGCCGATACAGCTTTGGCACAGGGCGGCGTTGAAGTGCTTCATCGGCCCGGCAGGCCCTTGGACGCGTGGGGCTTCGTTGCGAAACTCCGCCAGGCGCAGGCTCCAGGGACCGACCTGGACTTCGCCGACGTCCCGCTCGCCAAGCCCGGCATCACCGCGGAACAGTGCCGCTTCGGAGAGGTATTTGGGCATGAACCCCAGGGGGATCAGCAGCAACAACACGTTGAGGTGGAAGCGCCATTTATGCCAGAACAGGCTCAGGCGCGACGGCGATGAAACGGTATTGGACGGGTTCACAGGCTGCCCTCCGACGATTCGCGGTGGACGGACGGTTGCAGTGCCTGGGCGATTCGGGCGCCCCGGTTGGGTTTCTGGCTACGCTTGAAGGCATTGGCGGTGGCCAGGGCCGTGCGTTTGGTCCAGATCAGCAGCCCGCTGAGGACCATCATGCTCAGGAGCAAACCGAAGAAAAACCAGATGAGCTTGATCCAGAGGCCGCCGAAGTCCCCGGTGTGCAAGGGCCGCATGGATTCGGTGACAAACTCCAGGGTCGTGCGGTCCGACAGCAACCGTGAGGCGGCCACGTCGCCGTTGTAGGGGTTGATGGTGGCGGTCTGGAACATCAATGGATACCAACCGCGGCCGCCGATTTCCAGATGGCTGTAGGCATTGCCCGGCAGGCTGATGAAACTCGCTTCCAGTCCCGGGATGCGTTGCTGGGCGATTTCGATGGCCCGGTCCAGGTTCAACTGCGGCGGCGCCTGGCCATCGACGGACAACGGCACGTTTTCACGGGCCACCACCGGGATGACCGGTTCGCTGGAGATGGAGATCTGGTTGTCGCCCAGCAAGGCCTGGATCAGGAACCAGGTGCCGGTGACAGAGATGACCGCGATGAACCAGATTGACCAGATACCGCTGAGCCGGTGGAAATCCCCCCAGAAAATCCGTGCACCATGACGGATCCGCAGGGTCGGACGGAGGAAGCCTTTCCAGAAACGCTTGTAGACCACCAGCCCGGTCACCAGGGACGCGAGCAAGGGCAGGCCCAGGAACGACACCAGGTACCAGCCCCAACTGTAGCCGTTGGTGAACGGCACCAGCCACCAGCCATGCAGGGCGCGGGTGAAGGCCTGGAAGTTGAATGTCGGCGCCGAGCCCTGGATGACGCCGCTGTACGGGTTGACGTAGACCGTGTCGGGGCGTCCGTCGGGGTAGGTCACGCCGACTTCCAGGGCAAAATGCGACTCGTCCGGGCGGATGATGCTTTGCACCTGGGTTTGCGGCTGGGCCTGCTTGATCGCGGCGATCACCTGGTCATAGCTGAGCAGCGGGGCTTCGTCCGAGGGCTTGCTGGCCCGCATGTCGGGGTTGGCCAACCAGACGATCTCCTGGCTGACCACCGCCAGGGTGCCGGTTACGCAGACGATGAGCACGAAAAACCAGATGGGCAATGCCAGCCAGCTGTGCACCAGGAACCAGAGTTTGGAGCGGGACTTCTTCGACATGATTGAACGTCTTGATTCGATGAAAGGCTCTGGATTACGGGCTTCGCAACCCCTTGAACCCTGAAAAACCGGCCGTGGCTTTTGCCGACGCGGCCGGTTGCATCTAATTAAGACGAACCAGAAAGTGAAATCCTGAAGGGAAAGATGAAAGAAAATGTTTCGCGTTTAGCATCAAGGTATTTTGTGGCCAGGGACAAGCTCCCTGGCCACAAGGGCAGGTTGCCTCAGGACAAGTCAGCCTTGCTGTTGGAACATTTCCCTGGCCCGTTGCTCTATCTGCTCCTGGCTCAGATCCTCCTTATGCGTTGCCAGGAACCACAGGTGCCCATAGGGATCTTTCAAGGTGCCGGTGCGATCTCCGTAGAATTGGTCCTTGACCTCGGAAATCACCGTGCCACCGGCGGCAATGGCCTGGGCAAATGCGCTGTCCACGTCCTCGACATATAAATGCAGGCCGACCGATGGCGATTGGTCCGGGTTGCTCAGCGGGCCTTGGTCGCAAGGCGTGCCGAGCATGATCGGAAAACCGTTGATCCGCAGTTCGGCGTGGCCGATGCCTCCGTCGGGCATGGCCAGGCGCATGACCTCGGTGGCATTGAAGGCTTTTTTGTAGAAGTCGATGGCTTCGGCGGCTTTTTGAATGCCCAGGTAGGGCGTGATGTTATGGAAACCTTCGGGAATGGCTTTGACGCCCATGACGTTTCTCCTTGTTGTTATGGGAGGCGAAGAGAGTCTTCGTCGATTTGCGCCCATCCACTATAGGTCAGCAGCCGTGGACGGGCTCATGCCCCGACGAACGCTTCACGGCTGTTCCAGTAGGTGCGCCCCCGGCCCTTGTTTGCCCAGCGCGTCGCCCTGATTGCGTAGTGGGCAGGCCTCCATCGACAAGCATCCGCAGCCGATGCAACCGTTGAGTCGATCGCGCAGTGCCACCAATTGGTTGATGCGCTCGTCCAGGTCCTGGCTCCATTGCGCCGACAAGGTCTGCCAGTCGACGGCGGTTGGGGCGCGGTTGTCCGGCAGGTTCTTCAAGGCCTCGCCGATTTCCGCCAAGGGGATGCCCAGGCGCTGGGCGACCTTGATCAGCGCCACGCGGCGCAATACCGCCCGTGGGTAACGACGTTGGTTGCCCGGGTTACGCGTGCTTTTGATCAGTCCCTTGGATTCGTAGAAGTGCAGGGCCGTGACCGCCACGCCGCTGCGGGCGGCCACTTGGCCGACGGTGAGTTCCTTGTGGATATCGATCTGCGTCATCGTTTCAATTCACTGCTTGACCTCAAGTTAACTAGAGGTTTTACCCTGCAGGCTTTCGGATCGCAAGATCCGGCTTACCTGCATAGGGGACCTTTCATGCAATCGCCAAGGAACAATCGCAGTTTTACCCAGCTGATGGAATTCGACATCGAACCTCAATGGCAGCAGGCGTTGGTAGCCGCCTTGTCGGAGCAGACCGAGCGCCTGGCCCGGGACCACCAAGGGTTCCTGAGTGCCAGTATCCAGGCCAGCGACGACGGTCGGCGCGTGCTCAATTATTTGCAGTGGCAAACCCGCGAGGCCGGCGAGGCGGCGCTTCGAAGTTTCGAAAGTGGCGAGCAGGATTTCTGGCGGCTGATCCAGGCTCACCGAGCCAAAGCCGTGACATTCGGGTCGTTCCAGGTGTTGCGCAACATCGAGCGCAGCCTGGACAACGCGCTGCATTGCCAGTTGGTCGATTAAGCGCAACGGCTGATCCAGGCAGGCAATACCCACTATCGAGAGGGTTGATTTCTGCCGCGCGGGGCCGGCGGGTAGCCTTTGTTCATCGCCCAACTCCAGAACACCGGACACTCGCCATGAACCGTACCTTTGCCGTTTTGTTGCTCTTGACCGCCACCCTCTTGGGCGGCTGCGCCAGCTCTTCCCCGGAGCTGCGCCCCTACACCGCCGATGAGACTCGCGAGCTGGCCCTTGAAGCCTTGAATCGCCGCGGCCTTTCGTTCGAGGAATACCACGCGAAAAAAGCCGAGCTGCTTGGCTCGTCGCAGAAAAACGTGGGGTTCGACGATCAGGGCCAGATGAGTGCCGAGCAGGTCGTGCAACAGCCTGGCCGGTCGAGCTGAGGGACTGTACCGCTCAAAGTTTTGCCCAACTGTCCGTGGGTTTGGGTCAGGACGTGGGGTAGGGTCATGACTTGACTGACCGCCCCTGATGGACTGATCTGACATGACTCTTTCGCTTGACCTGCTGCTGGGCTTCGCCCTGTTTGCCCTGGTGACTTCGATCACGCCAGGCCCTAACAACACCATGTTGCTGGCCTCGGGGGTCAATTTCGGTTTCAACCGCACCATTCCGCACATGCTGGGTATCACCTGCGGCTTCTTCTCCCTGGTGCTGGCGGTGGGCCTGGGCCTGGGCGCGGTGTTCCAGACTTATCCACTGCTCTATACCGCGTTGCGCTACATCGGCGCGGCGTACCTGTTGTACCTGGCGTGGAAAATAGCCCACTCCGGCCCGGTTTCGGAAGGCCAGCCGGGGAACGACAATACGCCGATCAGCTACTGGGGCGCAGCGGCGTTCCAATGGGTCAATCCCAAGGCCTGGATCATGGCCATCGGTGCCATCAGTACCTACACGCCACTCCAGGGTTACTTCTTCAATGTGCTGGTGATTGCGGCGGTGTTTGCCTTGATCAACCTGCCAAGTGTGAGCCTGTGGGTGGTATGCGGCAGCCTGTTGCGCAACCTGCTGCGTGATCGTCGCTGGTTGCGTGTGTTCAACTGGGGCATGGCGCTGTTGTTGGTCGCTTCGTTGTATCCGTTGTTGCTCGAAAGCATCAGTTGAGGGCTGAGCTTCGACGCGATGCCTGCTAAGCTCGCTGTTCAGGAGCGTTCCTACGCACTTTTAAACGAAGTCCGACTTCTTTAAGGTCTTTGATCAGGTATTGCTAGTCTCGAACCCAACGAGGGCGCCTGATCCCGGAGCAGGCTCTACGAGTTTCCTATGAATAAACGTCCTTTGTATTTCGATTACGCCGCCACCACGCCGGTGGATGAGCGGGTCATCCGGGTCATGGTCGAGTGTCTGGGTTTTGACGGCAACTTCGGCAACCCGGCTTCCAGTTCCCATGCCTTCGGCCAGGAGGCCCGGCGCTCGGTGGAGCGTGCCCGCCAGCAGGTGGCGCAATTGGTGGGGGCTGAGCCCGAACAGATCGTCTGGACTTCCGGCGCCACGGAATCCAACAACCTGGCCCTCAAGGGGGTGGCCCAGGCGCGCGCAGGTTCTGCCGGCCATGTCATCACCAGCCGGATCGAACACAAGGCGATTCTCGATACAGCACGCCAGCTCGAGGAAAGTGGCGTCGCCGTAACCTGGCTCGCACCGGACGCCGAGGGCCTGATCAGTCCGCAAGCGGTTCGTGAGGCGTTGCGCGAAGACACGTTCCTGGTGTCGCTGATGCTGGTGAACAATGAGTTGGGTACCGTCAACGATGTCATCGCCATTGGCGAGATCGTTCGCGAACACGGTGCATTGTTCCATGTAGACGCGGCCCAAGGCGCCGGCAAGGTGCAGATCGACCTGTCTCGCTGGCCGGTGGACCTGATGTCTTTTTCCGCGCACAAAATCTACGGCCCCAAGGGCATCGGCGCGCTTTACGTCGGCGACCGGGCCCGGCCACGGCTGTCGGCGCAGATTCATGGCGGTGGACATGAAGGCGGTTTGCGCTCCGGGACCCTGGCGACGCATCAGATCGCAGCCATGGGTGCTGCATTCGAACTGGCAGCCGCGGCATTCGACGAAGAACTCGCTAAAATCGCCCGGTTGCGCAATCGTTTGCTCGAGCCGCTACTGGCCTTGCCCGGTGTGCGTATCAACGGCAGTGCGAGCCGCCGGATTCCTCACACGCTGAGCCTGACGTTCAACGAAGGTGAGTTCAATCCGGCGACATTGGGCGCATCGATCGCATTTTCCGCGACCTCGGCCTGCAATTCAGCACAGAACACCCCGTCCCATGTGCTGCTGGCCCTGGGGCACGATGCCCGCGCGGCGGGGCGGACCATTCGCTTGAGCCTGGGTCGCTTTACCACCGAACAGGATATCGACGAGGCGGTGCGGCTGATCACGGCGGCGTGCGCGGCTGCGCCAGCATTCTGGGCCACGTAAGCCGTCTTCGGCATCGAACAACAATATCAATGAGCAGGAGAAACAATGAGCACCGAGCCTTTGCCCCATGGACTGGTTCCCCAGCGCCTGGCCCGAATCCGCCAACTGATGAGCCGAGAGGGCATTCACGCACTGCTGGTGCCATCGGCCGACCCGCATCTTTCCGAATACCTGCCGGGCTATTGGCAGGGGCGACAATGGCTGTCGGGGTTCCACGGTTCGGTGGGTACCTTGATCGTGACCGGCAATTTCGCCGGCGTCTGGGCTGACAGCCGTTATTGGGAGCAGGCGACCAAGGAACTGGAGGGTAGCGGTATCGAGCTGGTCAAGCTGATCCCAGGCCAGCCCGGCCCCCTGGACTGGCTGGCCGAACAAACGCCCGAGGGTGGGGTAGTCGCGGTCGACGGTGCGGTCATGGCCGTCGCATCGGCCCGTACCCTAGGGGGCAAGCTTGCCGAACGTGGCGCGCGGTTGCGCACCGATATCGATTTGCTCGAGGAGGCTTGGACTGATCGCCCAAGCTTGCCGGATCAACCGGTCTACGCCCATTTGCCGCCCCAGGCGACCGTCAGCCGGGTCGAGAAGCTCGCCAAGTTGCGTGAGTCCCTCAAGGAGCGTGGCGCCGACTGGCATTTCATCGCCACGCTGGATGACATCGCCTGGTTGTTCAACCTGCGCGGTGCGGATGTGTCGTTCAACCCCGTGTTCGTCTCCTTTGCCTTGATCAGCCAGCAACAGGCAACGCTGTTCGTGTCCCTGGACAAGGTCGACGCACCGCTGCGCGCCGTTCTTGAACAGGACGGCGTGACCCTGCGCGATTACAGCGAAGCCGCCGCGGCGTTGCGTGAAGTGCCGGACGGCGCGAGCCTGCAGATTGATCCGGCGCGGGTTACGGTCGGCTTGCTGGATAACCTGGGCAGCGGCGTGAAGCTGGTCGAGGGCCTCAATCCAACGACGCTGGCCAAGTCGCGCAAAAGTTTGGCCGACGCCGAGCACATCCGCCGGGCCATGGAACAGGACGGCGCGGCGCTCTGTGAGTTCTTCGCCTGGCTGGAGAGCGCCTGGGGACGCGAACGCATCACCGAACTGACCATCGATGAGCACCTGACCGCCGCTCGCATGCGCCGGCCGGACTTCGTCTCCCTGAGCTTCAATACCATCGCGGCCTTTAACGCCAACGGCGCGATGCCTCATTACCATGCCACGGAAGAAGCCCATGCGGTCATCGAAGGTGATGGCCTGTTACTGATCGACTCCGGCGGCCAGTATTTGGGCGGCACCACTGACATCACTCGCATGGTGCCGGTCGGAACACCGACCGCTGAGCAGAAGCGTGACTGCACGCGGGTGCTCAAAGGCGTGATTGCCCTGTCCCGGGCCAAATTTCCGCGGGGTATTCTTTCGCCCCTGCTGGACGCCATCGCCCGGGCGCCGATCTGGGCGGAGCAAGTGGATTACGGCCACGGCACTGGCCATGGCGTCGGCTATTTCCTCAATGTTCACGAAGGCCCGCAGGTGATTGCCTATCAAGCCGCTGCCGCGCCGCAAACGGCGATGCAGGCAGGCATGATCACCTCCATCGAACCGGGCACTTATCGTCCCGGTCGCTGGGGTGTGCGTATCGAGAACCTGGTGTTGAACCGTGAAGCCGGGAGCAGTGAGTTCGGCGAATTCCTTGAGTTCGAAACCCTGACCCTGTGCCCGATCGACACCCGCTGCCTGGAACCTTCGCTGCTGACCCAGGACGAAAAAGACTGGTTCAACGCCTACCACGCCGAAGTTCAGCGTCGATTGAGCCCGTTGCTGGACGGCGATGCGCTGCAATGGCTCGATACACGGACGATGGCGATTTGAAGTAGAGGGTCAGGCGAGGGCTTCACGGACGAAGTCCAGCCGATCCTGGCCGAAGAACAACTCGTCGCCGATAAACATGCTCGGGGCACCGAACACGCCTCGCCCGATGGCTTCTTCAGTGGCGGTCTTGAGTGCTTGCTTGACCTGCTCGTCGCTCGTCAGGGTCAGTACGTAGTCGGCGTCGAAACCGCCTTCGTTCAGGATCGCTGCGACAGTCGCGAGGTCATTGAGGTTGCGGCCGTCCACCCACATGGCGCGGAACAGGCAGTCGATGAAGGCCTCGAAGCGTTCAGGATGGCGCAGTTGCATGCCGGTCACCGCGCGCATCAGTTGCAGTGTATTGATGGGAAAGTGTGGATTGAACTGGAAGGCGACGCCGTAGCGCTTGGCGAAGCGATTCAGATCCTTGAACAGATAAGGGTTCTTGGCCGGCACTGTTGCCGGTGAGGCATTGCCGGTCGCCTTGAAGACGCCGCCCAATAACATCGGACGATAGATCAACTGACTGTTTGTCTGCGCGCACAGCGTCGGCAACTGGGTATAGGCCAGGTACGTGGTCGGGCTGCCGAGATCGAAGTAAAACTCCACCGATCTGTTCATGGTATCTGCTCTCTTGTTGTTTTGAAGGGCGGGTTTACCAGCGTTCGTTCCAGGGGCGCAGGTCCAGTTCGAAGGTCCAGGCGTCGCGGGGTTGGCTGTGCAGGTACCAGTAATTGTCGGCGATATGTTCAGGGTTCAGGATGCCGTCCTGATCCTTGGTGGCATATTTTTCCGGGAAGTTATCGCGGATGAAGTCGGTATCGATGGCACCGTCCACCACAACATGGGCCACATGGATATTCAGCGGCCCCAGCTCACGGGCCATGCTCTGGGCCAATGCACGGATGCCATGCTTGGCACCTGCGAATGCGGCGAACCCCGAAGCTCCGCGCAATCCTGCCGTTGCGCCGGTAAACAGGATCGTTCCGCGCTGGCGCTTGACCATGCGCTTGGCCACTTCCCGTGCATTGAGAAAACCTGAGAAACAGGCCATTTCCCAGATCTTGAAATACTTGCGCGCGGTTTCTTCGAGAATGCTGCACGGAACGTTGGCGCCGATGTTGAACACGAAGGCTTCGATCGGACCGATCTGATCCTCGATTTGCTCGATGAGCGCAATCACGTCGTCTTCTTTGCGCGCATCACAGGCAAACCCGTGGGCTTCCCCACCTTGAGCGCGGATTCCATCCACCAGTGGCTGGAGTTTGTCGGCGCTGCGACGGGTAACACAGGCAACAAAACCTTCCTGCGCAAAACGCTTGGCAATCGCTCCGCCGGTGGAATCGCCCGCGCCAACAACCAGTACGACCTTCTTGTTATTCATGGTCTGCCTCATTGGTAAACGATCGTTAACTAAACGGACGTTATGCTAAGATCCGGCAAGCGTCAAGGTGAGTAATTCAGGGGCAGGACCATGCGATATTCAGCCAATCACAAAATGGAAACCCGCGAGAAACTACTCGCCAGCAGTGCCATTTCCGCCAAGAAATCGGGTTTTTCCACGGTCGGTGTCGATGGCCTGATGAAAGCGATCGGGTTGAGCGGCGGTGCGTTCTATAGCCATTTTTCATCCAAGGATGAGCTTTTCAAGGCCATCGTTGAGCGGGAGTTGGCCCAAAGCCTGGATCGCCTGAGCGGAGACGGTGCCATGGACTCGACGAAGCTGGAGCGCTGTCTCAAGCAGTACTTGAGCATGAGCCACGTTGAGCAGCCCGAAGCCGGGTGTGCATTGCCGGTGCTGGGTGCTGAGATTGCACGATCGGATGTCCAGGTGAGGGAGGCGGCGCAAACATGGATTTGTCGTTTGCACGAAAGCTGGGCGCGGATATTGGGGAGCGACAGCCTGGCTTGGGCCATCCTGTCTCAATGTGTGGGAGCGTTGGTTGTTGCGCGGATGCTGGTCACGCCGCAGGTCCAGCGTGATGTCCTCAAGTCCAGTCATGAGGAAATCCGTCGCCGAATGGCCGAACAAGGGCTCGACTGATGTGGCCTACTTACAAATGACGATCATGCTGCGGCTGGTATAGCCAGCGGGGTTGAGCCCGAAAGGATAATCCCCGGGCTCCTCGACGGCGTCGCCGGATTTGGCAATGACTTTGTAACCCTTGGGAGCGCATGAGTTGGCGGCGCTGGCGGCGCACTGCTCCCAGGATGAGGACAAGCCGGAGCAGTTGATGTGCAGACTCTTCTTGCCGCGCTTGACTTCAGTTTTCGACGTTGCCGCACAGCCCGCTACTGCAAGTACGGCGATCAGTATCAAAATTCGTTTCATTCCCGTCCTTATGATCTTCGTGGATCTTGTGTCCACGTACGATCATGTTCGCTCTTGCTTGACGCGTTCATGACTTCCTGTATGAAAAAATCCATGTCTGGCATTAGGTTACTGGCCTAAACATGGCCTAAATGCACGGCAAATACCAGACCTTCCTGAAATCCTGCTTCAATCTGCCGCGACGACAGGTTTCGCGGTGTTGGCCATGGTCAGCGTTGCGCCGACCGATGCCAGGATGATGCAGGTAATGGCTGTCCACTGGGCCAGGGACAAGTATTCCTGGAGAAAGACAAGCCCTGACAAGGCCGCGATTGCCGGTTCGATGCTCATCAGAGTGCCGAAAGTGCGGGCTGGCATTCGGGTCAGGGCGATCATTTCCAGGGTATAGGGTAGGGCGGTGGACAGGATGGCGACACCGATGGCGATTGGAATCAGGCTCGGTGTGAGCAGTGCGGCGCCCGCATGCACAATGCCGATAGGTGCGACGAACAGAGCGGCGATCATCACGCCCAATGCGGCGGTCTGCACACCATTGTCCGCGCCGGCCTTCTGGCCGAACAGAATGTACAGCGCCCAGCAGAAACCTGCGCCCAGTGCGTAGCCGGCCCCAAGCAGGTCAATACCGGCAGTGGTCGCCCCGGTCGGTATGAGCAGCAGTAAGCCAGCCACTGCCAGGGCAATCCAGAGGAAGTCGATTGCCCGGCGCGAGGCGTAAATGGCAACTGCCAGTGGGCCGGTGAATTCCAGTGCCACTGCAATGCCCAGTGGAACGGTGCGAACCGACATATAGAAGAGAAAATTCATGCCGCCCAATGCCATCCCATAGACGATCACGGTACGCAGGGATTGGGCGGTGAGCTTGGCACGCCAGGGGCGTAGCAATAACAGCATGATGAGACTGGCAAAAATGAGCCGCAGTGTCGTAGTGCCTTGTGCGCCTACCACCGGGAACATGCTTTTGGCGAGGGAGGCTCCCGATTGAATAGAGGCCATGGCTAATAATAGCAGGGCAACCGGATAGAGGGTGGAGGCCAGGCTACGATGTGGAGGGGGTGTCATTACGGGGTGTCGTCCAGGAATAAAGGCGGGAGGCTTTGTTGAGCAGTATATTGCGCATATGAAGTGATTCCGTCTATATACTTGGGTAGATTTAAGTGCCTTCTCGGATTACAGATAGAAAAATCAAATTAGAGGTTGACGGCAAATTCTGGACGTCTATAATTCGCCCCACTTCCGGCGCAGTCGAAACGGAAAACTCCTTGAGATTCAATGAGTTAAGTAGGTTTCGAAGGGGTCGGGCTTCAGGTCATCGAGGCCAGGAAGTAGCTGATAGGGCAGTGTGGGTTTGGCCTTTTCAGCGGTTCGATCTTCTCGGTCGAAAGCGGTGAAAAAGAGGTGTTGACAGCAGCGAGTAACGCTGTAGAATTCGCCTCCCGCTAACGAGAGATCGGAAGCGCAAGTGGTTGAAGTTGAAAAGGAAACTTTGAAAACTTCTGAAAATAACCGCTTGACAGATACGCCGGGCGCTGTAGAATGCGCGCCTCGGTTGAGACGAAAGCTCTTAACCAACCGCTCTTTAACAACTGAATCAAGCAATTCGTGTGGGTGCTTGTGGAGTCAGACTGCTAGTCAACAGATTATCAGCATCACAAGTTACTCCGCGAGAAATCAAAGATGTAACCAACGATTGCTGAGCCAAGTTTAGGGTTTTCTCAAAACCCAAAGATGTTTGAACTGAAGAGTTTGATCATGGCTCAGATTGAACGCTGGCGGCAGGCCTAACACATGCAAGTCGAGCGGTAGAGAGGTGCTTGCACCTCTTGAGAGCGGCGGACGGGTGAGTAATGCCTAGGAATCTGCCTGGTAGTGGGGGATAACGCTCGGAAACGGACGCTAATACCGCATACGTCCTACGGGAGAAAGCAGGGGACCTTCGGGCCTTGCGCTATCAGATGAGCCTAGGTCGGATTAGCTAGTTGGTGAGGTAATGGCTCACCAAGGCGACGATCCGTAACTGGTCTGAGAGGATGATCAGTCACACTGGAACTGAGACACGGTCCAGACTCCTACGGGAGGCAGCAGTGGGGAATATTGGACAATGGGCGAAAGCCTGATCCAGCCATGCCGCGTGTGTGAAGAAGGTCTTCGGATTGTAAAGCACTTTAAGTTGGGAGGAAGGGCATTAACCTAATACGTTAGTGTTTTGACGTTACCGACAGAATAAGCACCGGCTAACTCTGTGCCAGCAGCCGCGGTAATACAGAGGGTGCAAGCGTTAATCGGAATTACTGGGCGTAAAGCGCGCGTAGGTGGTTCGTTAAGTTGGATGTGAAAGCCCCGGGCTCAACCTGGGAACTGCATTCAAAACTGTCGAGCTAGAGTATGGTAGAGGGTGGTGGAATTTCCTGTGTAGCGGTGAAATGCGTAGATATAGGAAGGAACACCAGTGGCGAAGGCGACCACCTGGACTGATACTGACACTGAGGTGCGAAAGCGTGGGGAGCAAACAGGATTAGATACCCTGGTAGTCCACGCCGTAAACGATGTCAACTAGCCGTTGGGAGCCTTGAGCTCTTAGTGGCGCAGCTAACGCATTAAGTTGACCGCCTGGGGAGTACGGCCGCAAGGTTAAAACTCAAATGAATTGACGGGGGCCCGCACAAGCGGTGGAGCATGTGGTTTAATTCGAAGCAACGCGAAGAACCTTACCAGGCCTTGACATCCAATGAACTTTCCAGAGATGGATTGGTGCCTTCGGGAGCATTGAGACAGGTGCTGCATGGCTGTCGTCAGCTCGTGTCGTGAGATGTTGGGTTAAGTCCCGTAACGAGCGCAACCCTTGTCCTTAGTTACCAGCACGTTATGGTGGGCACTCTAAGGAGACTGCCGGTGACAAACCGGAGGAAGGTGGGGATGACGTCAAGTCATCATGGCCCTTACGGCCTGGGCTACACACGTGCTACAATGGTCGGTACAGAGGGTTGCCAAGCCGCGAGGTGGAGCTAATCCCACAAAACCGATCGTAGTCCGGATCGCAGTCTGCAACTCGACTGCGTGAAGTCGGAATCGCTAGTAATCGCGAATCAGAATGTCGCGGTGAATACGTTCCCGGGCCTTGTACACACCGCCCGTCACACCATGGGAGTGGGTTGCACCAGAAGTAGCTAGTCTAACCTTCGGGGGGACGGTTACCACGGTGTGATTCATGACTGGGGTGAAGTCGTAACAAGGTAGCCGTAGGGGAACCTGCGGCTGGATCACCTCCTTAATCGACGACTCAGCTGCTCCATGAGCTCCCACACGAATTGCTTGATTCATTGAAGAAGACGATTGGGTCTGTAGCTCAGTTGGTTAGAGCGCACCCCTGATAAGGGTGAGGTCGGCAGTTCGAATCTGCCCAGACCCACCAATTTCATGGTGTCCCCGGTAAAGATACGGGGCCATAGCTCAGCTGGGAGAGCGCCTGCCTTGCACGCAGGAGGTCAGCGGTTCGATCCCGCTTGGCTCCACCATTACAGATTGGCACAACGTTTAAAGCTTAGAAATGAGCATTCCACCCCAGGGTGATGAATGTTGATTTCTAGTCTTTTGATTAGATCGTTCTTTAAAAATTTGGGTATGTGATAGAAAGATAGACTGAACGTTACTTTCACTGGTAACGGCTCAGGCTAAGGTAAAATTTGTGAGTTGCTCTCATGAGCAAGATCGAATTTTCGGCGAATGTCGTCTTCACAGTATAACCAGATTGCTTGGGGTTATATGGTCAAGTGAAGAAGCGCATACGGTGGATGCCTTGGCAGTCAGAGGCGATGAAAGACGTGGTAGCCTGCGAAAAGCTTCGGGGAGTCGGCAAACAGACTTTGATCCGGAGATGTCTGAATGGGGGAACCCAGCCATCATAAGATGGTTATCTTGTACTGAATACATAGGTGCAAGAGGCGAACCAGGGGAACTGAAACATCTAAGTACCCTGAGGAAAAGAAATCAACCGAGATTCCCTTAGTAGTGGCGAGCGAACGGGGACTAGCCCTTAAGCTTCTTTGATTTTAGCGGAACGCTCTGGAAAGTGCGGCCATAGTGGGTGATAGCCCTGTACGCGAAAGGATCTTAGAAGTGAAATCGAGTAGGACGGAGCACGAGAAACTTTGTCTGAATATGGGGGGACCATCCTCCAAGGCTAAATACTACTGACTGACCGATAGTGAACTAGTACCGTGAGGGAAAGGCGAAAAGAACCCCGGAGAGGGGAGTGAAATAGATCCTGAAACCGTATGCGTACAAGCAGTGGGAGCCCACTTTGTTGGGTGACTGCGTACCTTTTGTATAATGGGTCAGCGACTTATTTTCAGTGGCGAGCTTAACCGAATAGGGGAGGCGTAGCGAAAGCGAGTCTTAATAGGGCGTCTAGTCGCTGGGAATAGACCCGAAACCGGGCGATCTATCCATGGGCAGGTTGAAGGTTAGGTAACACTGACTGGAGGACCGAACCGACTACCGTTGAAAAGTTAGCGGATGACCTGTGGATCGGAGTGAAAGGCTAATCAAGCTCGGAGATAGCTGGTTCTCCTCGAAAGCTATTTAGGTAGCGCCTCATGTATCACTGTAGGGGGTAGAGCACTGTTTCGGCTAGGGGGTCATCCCGACTTACCAAACCGATGCAAACTCCGAATACCTACAAGTGCCGAGCATGGGAGACACACGGCGGGTGCTAACGTCCGTCGTGAAAAGGGAAACAACCCAGACCGTCAGCTAAGGTCCCAAAGTTATGGTTAAGTGGGAAACGATGTGGGAAGGCTTAGACAGCTAGGAGGTTGGCTTAGAAGCAGCCACCCTTTAAAGAAAGCGTAATAGCTCACTAGTCGAGTCGGCCTGCGCGGAAGATGTAACGGGGCTCAAACCATACACCGAAGCTACGGGTATCACGCAAGTGATGCGGTAGAGGAGCGTTCTGTAAGCCTGTGAAGGTGAGTTGAGAAGCTTGCTGGAGGTATCAGAAGTGCGAATGCTGACATGAGTAACGACAATGGGTGTGAAAAACACCCACGCCGAAAGACCAAGGTTTCCTGCGCAACGTTAATCGACGCAGGGTTAGTCGGTCCCTAAGGCGAGGCTGAAAAGCGTAGTCGATGGAAAACAGGTTAATATTCCTGTACTTCTGGTTATTGCGATGGAGGGACGGAGAAGGCTAGGCCAGCTTGGCGTTGGTTGTCCAAGTTTAAGGTGGTAGGCTGGAATCTTAGGTAAATCCGGGATTCTAAGGCCGAGAGCTGATGACGAGTTACCCTTTGGGTGACGAAGTGGTTGATGCCATGCTTCCAAGAAAAGCTTCTAAGCTTCAGGTAACCAGGAACCGTACCCCAAACCGACACAGGTGGTTGGGTAGAGAATACCAAGGCGCTTGAGAGAACTCGGGTGAAGGAACTAGGCAAAATGGCACCGTAACTTCGGGAGAAGGTGCGCCGGTGAGGGTGAAGCACTTGCTGCGTAAGCCCACGCCGGTCGAAGATACCAGGCCGCTGCGACTGTTTATTAAAAACACAGCACTCTGCAAACACGAAAGTGGACGTATAGGGTGTGACGCCTGCCCGGTGCCGGAAGGTTAATTGATGGGGTTAGCTAACGCGAAGCTCTTGATCGAAGCCCCGGTAAACGGCGGCCGTAACTATAACGGTCCTAAGGTAGCGAAATTCCTTGTCGGGTAAGTTCCGACCTGCACGAATGGCGTAACGATGGCGGCGCTGTCTCCACCCGAGACTCAGTGAAATTGAAATCGCTGTGAAGATGCAGTGTATCCGCGGCTAGACGGAAAGACCCCGTGAACCTTTACTATAGCTTTGCACTGGACTTTGAATTTGCTTGTGTAGGATAGGTGGGAGGCTTTGAAGCGTGGACGCCAGTTCGCGTGGAGCCATCCTTGAAATACCACCCTGGCAACTTTGAGGTTCTAACTCAGGTCCGTTATCCGGATCGAGGACAGTGTATGGTGGGTAGTTTGACTGGGGCGGTCTCCTCCTAAAGAGTAACGGAGGAGTACGAAGGTGCGCTCAGACCGGTCGGAAATCGGTCGTAGAGTATAAAGGCAAAAGCGCGCTTGACTGCGAGACAGACACGTCGAGCAGGTACGAAAGTAGGTCTTAGTGATCCGGTGGTTCTGTATGGAAGGGCCATCGCTCAACGGATAAAAGGTACTCCGGGGATAACAGGCTGATACCGCCCAAGAGTTCATATCGACGGCGGTGTTTGGCACCTCGATGTCGGCTCATCACATCCTGGGGCTGAAGCCGGTCCCAAGGGTATGGCTGTTCGCCATTTAAAGTGGTACGCGAGCTGGGTTTAGAACGTCGTGAGACAGTTCGGTCCCTATCTGCCGTGGACGTTTGAGATTTGAGAGGGGCTGCTCCTAGTACGAGAGGACCGGAGTGGACGAACCTCTGGTGTTCCGGTTGTCACGCCAGTGGCATTGCCGGGTAGCTATGTTCGGAAAAGATAACCGCTGAAAGCATCTAAGCGGGAAACTTGCCTCAAGATGAGATCTCACTGGGACCTTGAGTCCCCTGAAGGGCCGTCGAAGACTACGACGTTGATAGGCAGGGTGTGTAAGCGCTGTGAGGCGTTGAGCTAACCTGTACTAATTGCCCGTGAGGCTTGACCATATAACACCCAAGCAATTTGTAACTCCAAGCTGAAGAGCGAAGAGACCAGATTGCGGTGTGTGAAGACGAAACGAACCGAAAGTTCACATCGCTCACGAACGCAGCACACAAATCTATCGCATACCCATTCGCTGGCACGTGACCGCAAGGCACGCACCGGCTACCGAATTTCTTGACGACCATAGAGCATTGGAACCACCTGATCCCATCCCGAACTCAGAAGTGAAACGATGCATCGCCGATGGTAGTGTGGGGTTTCCCCATGTGAGAGTAGGTCATCGTCAAGATTAAATTCCGAAACCCCTATCTGCTGACGCAGGTAGGGGTTTTGTTTTGCCTGCAAGAAAAAGCTTGGCCAAAAAAGGATGACCTGTGGGGCCATCCTTTTTTACATCGTGGCCCTTAAGCCTCGGGTACTGGACAGCCCAGATCCCCTTCCTTGCACTTGAGATAGGTCTTGAATGCTTCGACCCGGGCTTTGGTCTGGGTCGTGATGCAATTGTTGTAGATCAGTGGATACACGCTGCCGCCCTCGACCCCAGAGGCGGAAAAATTGCATTCGGCGTCACGGAAGCCTATCCAGGCACGCTGGGCCTTGACCAGCATTTGCTTGGCCTCGGGATTGTCCTTCAAGCGTGCTGTGATCTGCTTGTACAAGCTGTTCAGCTCGTTGTCGGCGGCCTTATTCTCTTTGGCTGCGCATTGGTTCATTTCGCCTTGGGTGGTGGCGTTGGCGCAGTCGTCGGCCTGGGCAACAGTGAAGAAAAGCAGCGGCATCAAGGCCATAAGCAAGCGTGGGGACATGTTCGGTCTCTCCTTGAGGGGTACACCGTGGGAGTTTACATCGCCCATGCAGTTTTAAAGGTAGCGAGTGCTAAACAAGAGTCTGATACAACTTTCCGGTTGGCCTCGTGGTCTTACAAGCCTACTGTTGAAACACAGAGGTGACTCATGCATTCATCCGATCGCATTGAAAGAAAGATCCTGCTCAAGGCTCCGCGCTCTCAAGTCTGGCGAGCCCTGGCCAATGCCGAAGCCTTCGGCCAATGGTTCGGTGTCGCCCTTGAGGGGAAACGGTTTGTGGCAGGTGAGCGTACCCAGGGGCAAATCACTTACCCAGGTTACGAGCACCTCATCTGGGACGTGGCGGTGGAGCGGGTGGAGCCAGAGCGTGTGTTCTCGTTTCGCTGGCATCCTTACGCTGTCGAGCCGCAGGTGGATTATTCCCAGGAGTCTGAAACCCGGGTGCAATTCGAACTCGAGGACATGGATGGCGGTACCTTGCTCAAAGTCGTGGAGTCGGGCTTCAACAATATCCCTGAGGCCCGTCGGCTCAAGGCTTTTCGCATGGACAGCCGTGGCTGGGACGAGCAGATGGCCAATATTGAAGCCTTCCTGAGCAAGTCTTGATCCTGGCCTGCTGATAGGACTAAGGGTTTTCGGAGGGACTGGTATAGCGAATGTCTTACACGAGATGGTAGCTATGTCGTCTATTTCATTTTGGATCCGAGGCGTAATCTGGACTCATCCACTGAAGCACAGGAAGTGCTCAGGATCAGGGACGATCGACCTTGCAAGGAAAGCTATCGACAGGGAGTCGTAATGGTCTTGGAAAAACCCGCTTCGGCGGGTTTTTTTCGCCCACAAAAAAGTCTGGAAAGGTTCCTATAGCGAAACGCTTACACGCTGTTGCTGCTTTCTCGTCTTTTCCAGAAACTCCGGTGGGCCTAATCTATGTTCATCCACTGGGTACAGGGAGTGCTCAGGGTCATGGATGATTGGACCAGGCATGGAATGCCGGACAGGGAGTCAAATTGGTCCTCAAAAAACCCGCCTAGGCGGGTTTTTTTTCGTCTGTGAAAAAGTGGACTGATCATGCCAAGCGCCGAGCCATGGTGCGGTCGGAACCATCGGCCGCCAGGATCAGGCCCCCAGGCGTCCGGTCCGCACCATCGGCGGCCAAGGTTTGTCCTCCAGGTGTCCGGTCCGCACCATCGGCGGCCAAGGTCTGGCCCCCAGGCGTCCGGTCTGCGCCATCAGAGGCCACAGGCTGCTGGTAGTCGCTAACTTGGGTAAAGAAACGGTCTTGCTGCTGGCTTGGCAAGGCAAACGCGCTGGCGCTCAGGGCGAAGGCGGTAACGGCGATCCAAGTGTTGAACGTTTTCATGGTAAAGACTCCGGTCATATCAAGGGTCGAGTGCCGGGTCGTTCAGATATCGCGATCTGCTGAACCCGTTGCAGCGGTGACGGTTGTCTTGCTGCATGGGTTCAGATTAGGGGCGAGGAAGGGGCGGGCGTTAGACGGATACTGTCCTGGTTTTGCCTGATCCTGTCTGTGTGTAGGATCAGGCGCTACTGGCTTGCAGCGCCTGGGCGCGCAAACGCGCGATGTCCTTGCTCGGAGAGGCGCCAAATAGACGGCTGTATTCACGACTGAACTGCGAAGGGCTTTCATACCCCATCTTGTAGCCGATTGATGAAACGTCGCTGTTCTCCGCCAACAACAACCGTCGGGCTTCCTGCAGGCGCAGCTGTTTCTGGTATTGCAGCGGGCTCATGGCGGTTACGGCTTTGAAGCGGTGATGCAGGGCCGAAGGGCTGAGATTGATCATTTGTGCCAGGCTGTCGATGCTCAGCGGCTCGGCGTAATGGGTATTGAGCCACTCGATGGCTCGGCTGATGCGATGGGTCTGGGTGTCGGGAATGGCGATTTCGTGCAAGCGCTGGCCTTGGGAACCACGCAGCAGCCGGTAGAAAATCTCCTGCTGGGCCAATGGCGCGAGGGTGGCGATATCGTCCGGGCTGTCCAACAGCCGCAGTAAACGCAGCATCGCGTCGAGTAATGGCGCATCGATGCGGTCCAGGAACAATCCACGTCCGCTTCTTTCGGGCGGCACGCCGATAGGGCTGGCGTCGGCAATCAGGCGGCAGATCTGTGCCGGATCGATGTCGAGACGGATGCACAGGTAGGGACACTCGGGACTGGCTTCAATCACCTGGCCAGCCAACGGCAGGGTCACCGAGACAACGAGGTAATTGAGCGGGTCATACACGTAGCATTCGTCCGCCAGGCGCACTTCCTTGCGCCCCTCGATGATCACGCACAAACCAGGCTTGTGCACGGTGTGCAGCGCCTCGGTTGGCTGGTCGCTGCGGATCAGGTGCAAGGCCTCGATGGCCGTGGGGTGGACGCCGAACTCCGGCGCAAAGCGCTTCATCAAGCTCGCCAGTTCAGCGCGGCGCTGGCTGACGCCGTCGTCTGGCGCTATGTGGATGGACGTGGATACCGACATGCCGATCAATCTCCCAGACCAAATAAGTGGACCGCGCTAGTAAAACCGATTGCGCGGCTGTCGGCCAGAGTCGGTTTTATCGCTACAGGATCGTGCAAGTGCGCAGGAGGATCCGGCTAACCCGGGCCAGGGTCGATTCCCTAATCTGGACCTGTCAAAACGCTCCCACCGGGGGCCAACACATCCAGACGAGGAAACCATCATGTCCGATATTCAAAACAAAGTAGTGGTCATCACGGGTGCCAGCAGCGGGATCGGTGAAGCAACGGCGCGGCTGCTCGCGGCTCGCGGTGCTCGTGTCGTGCTGGGCGCCCGGCGCATCGATCGTTTGCAAACACTGGTACACGAACTCGAAACCGCCGGCCAGCAAGCGGTCTGCAAAGCCGTGGACGTGACCCGTCGGGATGACGTCCAGAACCTGATCGACTTTGCTGTCGAGCGGTTCGGTCGTGTCGATGTGATCATCAACAACGCCGGGGTCATGCCGCTCTCCAAGCTCGAAGCTCTGAAAGTCGAGGAGTGGGACCGCATGATCGACGTCAACATCCGTGGCGTGCTCCACGGTATCGCCGCCGGCTTGCCGCTGATGCAGCGCCAGCGCAGCGGCCAGTTCATCAATATTGCCTCCATTGGTGCCTACGCCGTCAGCCCGACCGCTGCGGTGTATTGCGCCACCAAGTACGCCGTGCGGGCGATTTCCGAGGGCTTGCGCCAGGAAGTCGGGGGGGATGTGCGCGTAACGGTGATTTCCCCTGGCGTGACCGAATCGGAACTGGCCGAGAGCATTTCCGATGAAGGTGGACGTGCCGAAATGCGCGAGTTCCGCAAGATCTCCATTCCGGCCGAAGCCATCGCCCGGGCAATCGCCTACGCCATCGAACAACCGGCGGACGTGGACGTCAGCGAACTGATCGTGCGACCCACCGCCAGCCCGTTCTGAGTCGAGGCCGACCCAACAGGAAACCCTCATGAGCAGGTTGTATCGCCACGAGGGGAAACCTGACCATTGTGGCGAGGGAGCTTGCTCCCGCTGGGTTGCGAAGCGACCCCAGGATTTTGCGCCTGCTGCGCAGTCGAGCGGGAGCAAGCTCCCTCGCCACAATGGTGACTGCCTCAAGCCTGTGCCCAGCCCAACATAGTCTGTGCCTAGTCTTGAGGTCCATCGTTACGCCCGTTCCAACCGCGCCGCAGCACGTTGGGTGATTTGCGAGCGCACCCGGAACGACTCGGCCGCACGCCGGTTTGCTTCTTCCAGCACGCGCGTCGGCGCGGTGTTCGGGCTGCCGGCATTGAACGGTGGGGCAGGGGCGTATTCGAGTTGCAGCTGGACCAGCTCGGCGGTGTCCTGGTCGAAGAGTTCGGCCGCCAGGGTCAGGGCAAAGTCGATCCCGGCCGTGATGCCGCCGCCGGTGAGCAGGTTGCCGTCGCGAACCACGCGGTCCTTGACCGGCGTCGCGCCCAGGGTCTGCAGCAGGCTGTGATAGGCCCAGTGGGTGGTGGCGCGCTTGCCTTGCAGCAGGCCTGCGGCACCGAGTACCAGCGCACCGGTACACACCGAGGTGATGTATTTCGCGTCGGCGGCTTGCCGCTTGATGAAGGCCAGTGTCTGCTCGTCTTCCATCAGGGGGCCGACGCCGGTCCCGCCGGGGACGCAGATCACGTCGAGTTTCGGGCAGTCCTCGAACGTGGTGGTGGGCAGCAGCACCAGTCCGGTACTTGATGTCACTGGTGCCAGGTCCTTCCAGATCAGGTGGACCTTCACGTCTGGCAACGAGGCCAGCACGTCGTAAGGGCCGGTCAGGTCCAACTGCTGGACTTGAGGGAATAACAGCAAACCGATCTGCAACGTCATGTCGCGTTCTCCTGTGGATGATTGCCCGAGGGGTGGACGGTTCTACTTTAGATCCGTAGGCTCTGGCGTATACGCCAATAAACCCACGAATCACGCCAATATGCCCAACCCACCGAAAACCGTGCATGTCCTGGCCTTCGCCAACGTGCAAGTGCTGGATGTCACCGGGCCCTTGCAGGTGTTTGCCTCGGCCAACGACCTGGCCCGCCAGCAAGGCCTGCCATTGCCCTACGCGCCGACGGTCATCGCCGTGGGGGGCGGGGCGGTGATGTCCTCGGCGGGGTTGGCGCTGCTGGCCGAGCCGCTGCCGAGCGAAGGCAGCGATACGTTATTGATCGCCGGTGGCTGGGGTGTGTACGAGGCGGCGAAGGATCCGACGCTGGTGGCCTGGGTCAAGGATCACGGCCTGCGGTCGCGGCGGGTGGCATCGGTGTGCACCGGAGCGTTTCTGCTGGCCGCCAGCGGTTGGCTGGACGGACGACGCGTGGTGACGCACTGGACCCGCTGCGAACAACTGGCCGAGCAACATCCGCAACTGCGGGTCGAACCCAACCCGATCTTTATCAACGACGGTCCGGTGTGGACCTCGGCTGGGGTCACGGCTGGCATCGATCTGGCCCTGGCGCTGGTCGAGGAAGATCTGGGCCGCGCGGTGGCCCTGGAAGTCGCCCGGCATCTGGTGGTGTTCCTCAAGCGTCCTGGTGGTCAATCGCAGTTCAGCGTGACGTTGTCGCTGCAAAAACAGGGCAGTCGATTCGATGACCTGCATGCCTGGATCGCCGAAAACCTCACCCGTGACCTGGGCCTGTCGAGCCTGGCCGCCGAGGTGGGCATGAGTGAGCGCAGTTTTGTCCGGCACTACCGCGCCGACACCGGCCAGACCCCGGCGCGGGCGGTAGAGTTGATTCGCGTGGAAACCGCTCGCCGTCTGTTGTCCGACACCGCCGTATCGATCAAGCGGGTGGCGGTGCAATGCGGCTTCGGCAGCGAAGAAACCCTGCGCCGCAGTTTCCTGCGGGCCATGGGCGTAACGCCCCAGGCCTATCGCGAGCGCTTCGCCGTCAGCCCTCAAGCAGATCCAGCAATGCCTTGAACGTGGCCTCAGGGGCCTCCTGGGGAATGTTATGGCCCACGCCGGCCAGCACGCGGCGCTCATAAAAACCGCTGAAATGCTCGGCGTCTTCATCGTGTTCCGGCGCGGGCCCCACGCCGTCATCGGCGCCGCACAGGGAAATGCTCGGCACGCTGATGGCCGGTTGTGCCGCCAACTGTTCCTCCATCCACTCCAGCGTCGGGTCGCCCGGTGCGTACATGAAGCGATGGCGGTAGGAATGGATCACCACATCGACGAAGTCCGGGTTGTCGAACGACGGGGCGCTGAGGGGATACAGTTCGGCGCCGCGTTTCCAGGTGGGGGACCACAGGCGCCAGAGCAATTCACACAATTCACGGCGGTTTTGCGTCAGGCCTTCGACACCCCGCGCCGTGTGGAAATAGTACTGGTACCACAATCGATGTTCGGTTTCCGGGGGCAGTGGCTGCGTGGAACGAGGAATGTCCTGCAGGTTGTAGCCGTCGCCGGTCACCAGGCAGCGCACGCGCTCGGGCCACAGTGCCGCGACGATACACGCCGCCCGGCCGCCCCAGTCGTAGCCGCACAGTGCCGCTTGGGGAATGGAAAGCGCGTGCATCAGGTCCAGCAGGTCTTGCGCCAACGCCGCTTGTTGGCCGGAGCGCAGGATGGCCGGGTTGTTGAAGCGGGTCGGGCCGTAGCCGCGCAGGTAGGGCACGATGACCCGGTAGCCACGCTCGGCCAAGGCGGGCGCGACTTCATCGAAGGCTCTCGGGTCGTAAGGGAAACCGTGCAGCAGGATGATCGGCTCGCCGCTGGCGGGGCCATGCTCTTCGTAAGCGATGCGCAACAGCGGCGTGACTGCGAAGTTGACCTTGGGATTCAAGTTCATGTTGGCCTCCGGTATAGCGCGGTTGCAGTCAGGCGGGTTCCTGATTGACGTATTTGGCCCGATCCGGCGTGAAGGTCACGATCATCTTCGTGCTGGCGCAGGTCAGGGTGCGCTCCTGGGTCAGGTCGATGTCCAGGTCTTCACCGCGCAGGCCCTGCCATTGGGCGAGGTATTTGAGGCAGCCGAATTTTTCGCTTTTTTTCAGGCTGCGGCTCACGCCACCTTTCCAGCCCAGCACCGGCAACTCACCGGCCAGACAGCGTTGTGCCAGTTCGGGAAACTTCACCGCGCGCTCGCGACCGATTTCCCAGCATTTGATCAAGCCCCGGTCCTGGCCTTCCCAGAGGTCTTCGCGGGTCAGGCCTGTTCGGGGCGGGGTGGTGATGGGGCGTTTGATATGGGTCATGTCAGATCCTTGAGTCGGGTTTTTATCGGGCAGCTCCGCTGCACCCGTGAGTGCATCGATCTTAGGAGGGGTTGGCGGGGCTGGCAACTCGAAAGGGGGCGTCACGATAAATGGGCGAACTGTGGTGATTGCTTCTGTGGCGAGGGAGCTTGCTCCCGCTGGGTTGCGAAGCGACCCCCTTGTGTCAGGGAGATTTTGCGCCTGCTGCGCAGTCGAGCGGGAGCAAGCTCCCTCGCCACGGGGTTGTGTTCCTACAAAAAAATAGGTGAACCGGAATTTTCTGACGAGTCGCGTCGGTTTCCGGTTCGGAAAGGGTGGGGATAGGCTTTGTCCGTCGCTGCAAAATCAGCGACCGGGTTTGGTCGCCCGGGTTTAGAATGGCGCACAATGCCGCGCGAGCGGCTGTCTGCTTTATGGCTGACTGTGCGTGGGAGGGCTTCGGGCCCTGCCGGGTTTCCATTCCCTGGTCGACCAACCTGCGTACAGTTCGCCACCCTCTGCTTGGTCGCGGAAATGGCGAACTCCACTTTTGAATGGAGCTTCATATCATGATCAAGATCACCCCCAATCCCCCAAAAGCAGAAGACCTCTCTGCCTACACCACCCTCGATACAAAAAAACTCCGCGAAGCCGCCGACCGGGCGTTGAACATCCACTTGTCGCCCACCCCGCCCAAGCCCGACACCCAGGAGGGCCAGGTTTTCACCGTGGTCCCCGGCCTCAACACCGAATCGGTGCTCACCACCCTGAGCGAAACCCTGGCCTCGGCCGATGCGCTGGTCAGTGACCTGGGGTTCGAGTTGGAAGGTTCCCGGCGGCATGTTGCGCTGGGGATTCAGCAGTTGATCGAGCTGGCCCGATTGCTGGCCAACCGAGCGTTGGATGACATCGAACTGGCCGACTCAGCGCAGTAGCCAGCACACCGCTTTCTCTGTGGCGAGGGAGCTTGCTCCCGCTGGGTTGCGAAGCAACCCCAGGATTTTTGCGCCTGCTGCGCAGTCGAGCGGGAGCAAGCTCCCTCGCCACAGGGATCGCGTTCAGGCTGAAGGGCAGCTCACGGCTGCCAATGATTTTTCTCCCCGCTCAACTTGCGATCCAGAAAACTGGCGGCGCTGATCAACGCCAGGTGAGTCAAGGCCTGGGGGGTGTTGCCCAAGTGGTAGCCGTGGCTGTCGAACTCTTCGGCGTACAACCCCAGCGGATTGGCGTAGCGCAGCAGTTGTTCGAATTCCAGCTGGGCTTTTTCCACGCGGCCGGCGCGGGCCAGGCATTCGACGTACCAGAACGAGCAAGCCGCGAAGGAGCCTTCGATGCCGCTGAGGCCGTCGATGGGGCTGTCGTCGTTGCGGTAGCGATAGACCATGCCGTCGCGCACCAGGCTTTTTTCAATGGCGTCGAGCGTCGAGAGCCAACGCGGATCGCGGGCGCTGACGAAGCGCACCAGGGGCATCAACAGCATCGAACCGTCCAGGGCGGTGCTGCCCAGGCGCTGGACGAAATGCTGGTGTTCCTCGCTCCAGAAATTGGTCCAGATGTCCTGGTAGATGGCCTGGCGGGTTTCGTCCCAGCGGGCGAACGGGGCGGGCAGGGAGCGTTTTTCGGCCAGGCGGATGGCGCGGTCGACGGCGACCCAGCACATCAGCCGCGAATGCAGAAAATGCTGTTTGTCGCCGCGCATTTCCCAGATGCCCACATCCTTGTCCTGCCAGACCTTGCACACTTGGTCGACCACATCGACGGTGTGTTTCCAGCCTTGATGGGAGATGGCTTCGCCGTATTTGTTGACCAGGTACACGGCGTCCATCAGCTCGCCGAAGATGTCCAACTGCACCTGCTGGTAGGCGAGGTTGCCGATGCGCACCGGCTGCGCATTGCCAAAACCGCTCAGGTGCGACAGCTCGGTTTCCGGCAGCTCCAGCCGACCGTCCAGGCCGTAGAGGATGTTGAGTTTGATCGGTTGGTCACAGCAGTCGCTGACTCGCCCGCGCAGCCAGCGCATGTAGGCGTTGGCCTCTTCGACAAAGCCCAGGCGCATGAACGCGTAGACTGTGAACGAGGCGTCGCGGATCCAGGTGTAGCGGTAATCCCAGTTGCGTTCGCCGCCACGGGTTTCCGGCAGGCCGAAGGTGGCGGCGGCGAGGATCGCGCCGTGTTTGCGCGAGGTCAGCAGTTTCAGCGCCAGGGCGGAGCGGTTGACGATTTCCCGCCAACGCCCCCGATAGGTGGATTGGCCGATCCAGCCGCGCCAGAACGCCAGGGTCCGCTCCAGGCATATCGCGCTGACGTCATCCTGAAGGCGCGGGTCGTCGATGCCGCCCAGCAGGAACTCGGCGCTCTGGCCCTGTTCCAGGGTGAACTCGGCCACCGCCGCGTTGCCGTCCAGCGTCATGGGCTGATCGGCGCACAAGCGCAGGCTCGGTTGCCCCGGCGCCTCGAAACAGATGTGGGTACTGTCCTGGCGTGCGGTGGTGGTGGCCCGGGCATAATCGTGACGCACCGCACAGCGCATGCGAAACGTCGCACTGCCGATGGTCATGCGCACCCGGCGCATCAACACTGGCAGATCATCCTCGCTGTCGCCGATGGGCAGCAGGTCGGTGACCTCCACCACGGCGTCGTCGCTCAGCCAGCGGGTTTGCAGCACGTTGGTGTCGGGCAGGTAGATTTGCTGGCGGCGGGCGTTCGACAGGTCTGGCGCGAGTTGGAAGATGCCTGCCTCCGGGGTGTCCAGCAGCGAGCAGAAGATCGATGGGCTGTCGAATTCCGGCCAGCAGAAAAAGTCGACACTGCCGCGGTCATTGACCAGCGCAGCCGTGCGCATGTCGCCGATGATGCCGTGGTTCTCGATGGGGCTTTGCGGTTCGTCATGATCAGCCATTGTCGCGAAACCCCGGGTAAAGGCTCATCCCGCCATCGATGAACAGCGTGGTGCCCACCACATAATCGGACAAGTCCGAGGCCAGCCAGACCACGGCGTTGGCGACGTCTTCCACATCGCCGACGCGACCGTAGGGAATCAGTTCCAACAGCTTTTGCTCCTGCTCGCCCTCGGTGGCGTCACGGTTGATGGCCGTGCGGATGGCGCCGGGGGCGATGCTGTTGATGCGGATGCGCTGCTGGCTGGTTTCCTGGGCCAGGCTCTGCATCAACAGATCGACACCGCCCTTGGACGCCGCGTAATTGATGTGGCCGGCCCAGGGAATGCGCTGGTGCACCGAACTCATGTGGATGATCTTGCCGGCGGCCCGGGACACGCCCTGGCGAATGCCCTGGCGGGTGAAAATCCGCAGGGCGGCGCGGGCGCAGAGGAATTGGCCGGTGAGGTTGGTGCCGATCACTGTGTTCCAGTCTTCCAGGCTCATGTCGACGGCGGCGGCGTCTTTTTGCAGGCCGGAATTGGCCACCAGGATGTCCAGTGTGCCAAAGGCTTCGAGGGTCTGGGCGAACAGTCGCTCGACGTCCTGCTCCTTCGACACATCGGCACCGACGGCGATGGCGCGGCCACCGTTGGCGTTGATTTCACGGGCCAGGTCTTGTGCCGGGCCGGCGCTGGAGTGGTAGTTGAGCACCACCGACGCACCGGCGTCCGCCAATGCCCTGGCCGCGCCTGCGCCAATGCCGGAGCTGGCGCCGGTGACCAGGGCAACCTGTCGGGCGAGGGATATCTGCATGGTCTAGCACCTTGAATGGAGGGCCTTACCTGCTGACTGGTGGGAGGTGGGAGGAGTTCACTTGGGTGAAGCGGTCTTCATATTTCAGGTCCAAACACAAACCTGTGGCAAGGGGGCTGTGGGAGCAAAGCTTGCTCGCGAAACAGGCGACTCGATTTCCGAAAGACCGCATTGCCTTCATCGCGGGCAAGCCTTGCTCCCACAATCTGCCTGCTACAAAGAATGTTGCTTCAGATCAGCGGTTACCAACCCCGCCCCGAATTCACCCAGAAATTTACCGACAACGACGTCGACACCGACTCCACCTGATGGAACCAACCTTCAGGCAAGAACAGCAAATCCCCAGCCTCCAGCGTCACGCGCATGAAGGTCACGTCGCGGGCGTGGGGGAAGCGTTGGTAGTCCGGCGCGTCGGGGTTGAAATCACAGCCATCCAGCCCGCCTTGGGGCGCCGTGGACCAGGTGCCAAGGGCTTCGCGGTGATGCGGCGCGGCGAGGGTGAAGGTTTTCTGGCCCCAGACCTGGGCGAACAGGTTGTCGGTGTCATCGCGGTGCAGCGGCGTGAGGGTGCCCTTGGGGCCGATCCAGATGCGCGGCGGGATGAACAACGATGGGTCGAAGTAGGGCGGGTACTTGATCTGTTTCATCAGCCGCTCTGGCAGGATGTTGTTACCCATGTAGGCCGGTGGTTCGCCATCGCTGCCCTTGACCGCCGGGCTGTCCAGGGAGGCAATGAAGTCGGCCATGGACGTGGAGCGGAAATCCCGCTCGGTAGAGAAGGTTTTCTTCACGTAGTCGCCGTGGCGGGTGATGCCTTGCAGCTCGGCAAAATGCACCAGGGATTCTTCGCGGCTGAGCTTGAACAACGGCCAGTCCTGCAAGGCATCGCTGATGACCAGCGGAATACCGTGGGGCAAATAACGCGCTTGGAACTCCTGCACCGACAGTCCACTGCGAGGCCGCCGCTCTACGTCGCGTTGGACCGGCAGGCTGGCGGTGAGTGTTTCGCTGAAGCGCGACGGGGTGGGGTAGCGCTTGTTCATGTCGACCTTTTCCGCCACGCCACCGCCATGCCGGGCATGGTCGATGATTTGCGGCAGCAACGTCGCCAGGCCCATGTTGCCGCCGATCTTCAGGCGACCGCTGGCAAACAGTTCTTCAACGTTGGCCATGCCGGCCATGATCCCGAGGAAATCCTTTTCCGCCACTTCAATGGTGACGTCAGGACTGGTGTGCCGACCGGCCTGGGTGCGGCTGCTGGCCTTGACCTCGGACCAGTACGCCTGGTGCGGGCCGAACACGAATTGGAAGACGCCTTCGATACCAACGGCGCCGGCATTGGCGAACAGCTTGCCCAGGATGGTTTGCAGGTCCACGACGGTCACTCTTGCGGGTTTTTGGTCTTAGCAGGTAACGAGGGCCCGGATCAGAAATTTAGGCCCTCGTCGCTGCGTCATCGACCCTCGCCCTAGCGCGTCGCGACCATGAACACCCGGGGAAACGGCAGCAGCACCGTCCCATCGTCCAATGCCGGATAAGCCTGTTCGATCGCCTGGAGATAGCGCGCCAGGAACTGCTCGCGTTGGGCCTCATCCAGCGGCTCGAGAAAGGGCCGCAAGGCGCTGCCCTTGAACCATTCCACCACGCCCGCGGCACCGCCGGCCAAGGGGTGGTGGTAGATGGTGCGCCACACATCGACGCGGCTGCAGTGGGGTTTGAGGATCGAGTAATACGTGCTGGGATCCGCCATCTCGGTTCGCGATTCAGCCGCCCCGGCCAGTTGTCTGGCCCAAGGCCCGTTTGTTGCGATTTCCCGCATCAGGCGGTGGGAGGGCTGGTGCAGGTTGTCGGGCATCTGGACCGCCAGGCTGCCGCCGTGGGCGAGTTTGCCGATCAGCGCGGGCAGCAGGGTGGCGTGGTCCGGCAGCCATTGCAGCACGGCGTTGGCGAAGATCACGTCGAATGGCCCGGGTTCATCCCATTGGCCGATGTCGGCGGTGTCGAACGCCACGGCGGGCAAGCGTTTGCGTGCGGCGTCGACCATGTCGCTGGAGCTGTCCAGGCCGCGCACCGTGGCACCGCTGAAATGTTCCACCAACAGCTCGGTGGAATTGCCCGGGCCGCACCCCAGGTCGATCACCGAACGGGCCTGGGTGGGGGGAATGGCGGCGAGCAGGTCCCGGGACGGACGGGTACGTTCCTGTTCGAAGGTGACGTATTGCTTGGCGGACCAGCCCATGGCGTTCTCCTGTGCGGCGCAGTGAGTCGAGGTGCGGCCAGTATAAGGCCGGGTGAAGAAGATAGAGCGAACGTAACGGTTTTGACTAATTCTGTGGGTTACGATTTCGTTATCTTCCCTACACGACCGATCGGAGAAAACCGCAGTGACCCAACTGACCCTGCTGTGCCTGCCTTATTCCGGCGCCAGCGCGATGGTGTACAGCCGCTGGCGGCGCAAGTTGCCGGCATGGCTGCAGGTGCAACCGGTGGAACTGCCGGGGCGCGGGGCACGCTTCGACGAGCCGCTGCACACCGACATGGGCCCGTTGGCGATGCAACTGGCGCGGGAGCTGCTCCCGTCGCTCCGGGCACCTTATGCCTTGTTCGGCCACAGCCTTGGCGCGCTGCTGGCCTGTGAAATCGCCCACGCCTTGCGTGAGCTCGGCGGCCCGGAACCGGTGGCGCTGTTTGCCTCCGGCACGGCGGCACCGACGATGCGGGCCGACTACGATCGCGGTTTCGCCGAGCCGAAGACCGACGCAGAACTGATCGAGCAACTGCGCACCCTCAACGGTACGAGCGAGGAGATCCTGGCCAATGAAGAGTTGATGGCCCTGACCTTGCCGGTCCTGCGGGCCGATTTTTTGCTGTGCGGACGTTTCCAGCCGCGAGTGCGACCACCGCTTAACTGCCCGGTGCACGTACTCGGTGGCACCGCCGACAAGGCTACCACGGAGCAACTGATGGGCTGGCGCCAGGAAACCACGGGCAGCTTCTCGGTGGACATGCTGGCGGGCGGGCACTTCTTTATCCATGAGCACGAGGCCCGGGTGCTGCGGCTGATCAAGGATCAGTTGAGCGTGCATCATCGGCGGCATGGGTTGGCCACCAGCGCCTGACCACTGATCTAAACGACCTGCTTTTGTGGCGAGGGAGCTTGCTCCCGCTGGGTTGCGAAGCGACCCCAGCCAGGCCAGGCCCCCTTTCTTTCGAGGCTGGCAGATTTTGCGGCTGCTGCGCAGCCGAGCGGGAGCAAGCTCCCTCGCCACGGTTTTTCCTTCCTGACACAAATTCCCAAACGCTAATTTTTCCGGTTTGCATTCGTTTCATAGGGACGACTTGCCTTTGTGCCTAGTGCCCACTGATTCCGGATACCCCAGAAATGAATGCTGAAGACGCCTTGAAACTTGCTCGCCGGTTTATCGGGTTGCCCCTGGAAAAGCGCCGGATGTTCCTGGCCGCGTTGGACAAGGAGGGCGTGGAGTTCAGCGGTTTTCCCATTCCCCGGGGCGTCGAGGCCGAGGATCGCCAGGCGTTGTCCTATGCCCAGCAGCGCATGTGGTTTCTCTGGCAACTGGAGCCGGGCAGCGGCGCCTATAACCTGCCGGGTGCGGTGCGGCTCAAGGGCGCGTTGAGCCTGCCGGCGCTGGAGCAAGCCTTCGCCAGCCTGGTGGCCCGTCATGAAACCCTGCGCACGGTGTTCCAGCGCCAGGCCGACGACAGCCTGCTGCAGATCCCCTCCAACGCCGCGCTGAAGATCGGGCGCCAGGACTTCAGCGCCTTGCCAGCCGCCGAACGCGAACAGGCGGTGCGTCAGGCCGCCGAAGCACAATCGATGCAGCCTTTCGACCTGTCCAGCGGCCCGTTGCTGCGGGTCGAATTGCTCACGCTCGATGAACGCGAGCATGTGCTGCTGCTGACCTTGCACCACATCGTCTCCGATGGCTGGTCGATGAACGTGCTGATCGACGAGTTCATCCGCTGCTACGACGCCCATGAAGCGAGCGTGGCGCCGCAACTGGCCGATTTGCCGATCCAGTACAGCGACTATGCGCTGTGGCAACGCCGCTGGCTGGAAGCCGGCGAGCAGGCGCGTCAACTCGACTATTGGCAGGCGCAACTGGGCGATGAACACCCCGTGCTGGAACTGCCCATCGATCACCCGCGCCCGGCGATGCCCAGCTATCGCGGCACGCGCTTTGAATTCGCCGTGGAGCCGGCCCTGGCCGAGCAACTGCGCACCACCGCCCAGCGGCACAACATCACCCTGTTCATGCTCCTGCTCGGCGCCTTCAACGTGCTGCTGCATCGCTACACCGGCCACACCGATATCCGCGTCGGCGTGCCCATCGCCAACCGCAACCGCGCCGAAACCGAAGGGCTGATCGGCTTCTTCGTCAACACCCAGGTATTGCGCACCAAGCTCGGCGGCCAGACCCGTGTCGATGAGCTGCTGCGCACGGTCAAGGAAGCCGCCCTCGGTGCCCAGGCCCATCAGGACTTGCCGTTCGAACGCCTGGTGGAAGCCCTGAAACTGGAGCGCAGCCTCAGCCATACGCCGCTGTTTCAGGTGATGTACAACCACCAGCCGCACGTGGCCGACATCGCCAGCATTCGCACCGCGTCGGGTCTGGAGTTGTCGATGCTGGAATGGCAGGGCCGCACTACTCAGTTCGACCTGACCCTCGACACCTGGGAAAAGGCCAGCAAACTGCACGCGGCGCTGACCTACGCCAACGATCTGTTCGACGCCGCCACGGTCGAGCGCATGGCCCGACACTGGACGCGGCTGCTGCACGGCATGGTTGCCGACAGCCATGCACGCGTCGGTGAGTTGCCGTTGCTCGAAGCCGATGAGTATCAGCGCCTGATCCATGACTGGAACCCGCTGGGCGCGCCGTTCGACCAGACGCTGTGCATTCACCAACTGATCGCTCGCCAGGCCCAGGCCACGCCGGATGCCCTGGCCGTCACTTTCGCCGACACCCGACTGACCTACAGCGAACTCGACGGCCGCGCCAATCGCCTGGCCCACAAGCTCATCGAATTGGGCGTGGGCCCGGAAGTGCGCGTGGGCGTGGCGATGCTGCGCTCCGAACACCTGCTGATCGCCTTGCTGGCGGTGCTCAAGGCCGGCGGCGCCTACGTGCCGCTGGACCCGGACTACCCGGCCGAGCGCGTGGCCTACATGCTCGACGACAGCCGCGCCCGGGTCTTGCTGACCGAGCAGGCGGTGGCGGCGACGCTGAGCGTACCGAGCGAAACCGCCGTGCTGATGCTGGATCGGATCGAGCTGGGGCAGTACCCACTCCGTGCACCGATTACCCACGTCACGCCAGACAACCTCGCCTATGTGATCTATACCTCCGGCTCCACCGGTCAACCCAAGGGCGTGGCGATTGCCCATCGCAACGTGCTGGCGCTGATCGACTGGTCCCGATCGGTCTACAGCCGCGACGACATCCAGGGCGTACTCGCCGCCACGTCGGTGTGCTTCGATTTGTCGGTGTGGGAACTGTTCGTGACCCTGGCCAACGGCGGCTCGCTGATCATCGCCCGCAATGCCCTGGAATTGCCGCAACTGCCGGCCCGGGACCAGGTGCGGCTGATCAACACCGTGCCGTCGGCGATTGCCGCGTTGCAGCGCAATGGTGAGATCCCGGCCAGCGTGCGCATCATCAACCTCGCTGGAGAGCCGCTGAAGCAGAGCCTGGTGGATGCGCTGTACCAACATTCACCCTGTGAGTCTGTGGGAGCAAAGCCTGTGGAGTCAGTGCCTGTGGGAGCAAGCTTTGCTCCCACAGGCTCACTCCCACAGGTGGGTGGCGTTGAACATGTCTACGATCTTTACGGCCCCTCGGAAGACACCACCTATTCCACCTGGACCCGCCGCACCGCCGGCGGCACGGCGAACATCGGCCGCCCCCTCAAGCACACGGCCAGCTACCTGCTGGACGCCGACCTGCAACCGGTGCCCCAAGGCGTCTCGGCGGAGTTGTACCTGAGCGGCGCGGGCATCACCCGTGGTTACCTCGGCCGTGCCGCGATGACCGCCGAGAAATACGTGCCCAACCCGTTTTCCACCCACGGCGAACGCCTGTACCGCACCGGCGACCTGACCCGTTACCAGGCCGACGGCACCTTGCAGTACGTCGGTCGCATCGACCATCAGGTCAAGGTCCGCGGCTTCCGTATCGAGCTGGGGGAGATCGAAGCGCGCCTGCTGCAACAGCCCCAGGTGCGCGAATTGGCGGTGCTGGCCCAGGACAGTGAGCACGGTCAGCAACTGGTGGCCTTCCTCGTCCCGAGCGACGCCAAGGTGCTGACCGAGGCCGAGCACCAGGTGCAATTGCGCGAAACCCTCAAGGCTGCTTTGCGTGAACACCTGCCGGATTACATGGTGCCGGCCTACCTGGTGTTCCTCGATCAACTGCCGCTGACCCCCAATGGCAAACTCGACCGCAAGGCCTTGCCGGCCATTGACGGCAGTGAGCAGCAGCGCGAATTCGTCGCGCCCCACAGCCCCATGGAAAAAGCCCTGGCGGCGATCTGGCAGGACGTGCTGAACCTCGACAGCATCGGCCTGGAAGACAACTTCTTCGAGCTGGGCGGTGATTCCATCGTCTCCATGCAAGTGGTCAGCCGTGCGCGGCAGGCCGGGATCGTGCTCAATCCCAAAGCCCTGTTCCAGCACCAGACCCTGCGCAGCCTGGCGCTGGTTGCGCGCCAGGGCGACAGCCATGCGGTCGATCAAGGCCTGGCGCGCGGCGCGGTGCCGTTGACGCCGGTGCAGCAGTGGTTCTTCGAGCGCGACATTCCCGAGCGGCAACATTGGAACCAGTCGCTGCTGCTGGTGCCCGGCGAGCCCCTTGACGTCGCGGCATTGGAATCGGCCCTGGCCCGTTTGGTCGAGCACCATGACAGCCTGCGCCTGCGCTTTACCCAGGTGAACGGCCACTGGCAGCAAGCCTATGCCGAGCCGTCGGCGGCCAGTGTGTTGTGGCAGCGCCAGGCGACGTCGGTCGAACAGCTCAACGCCCTGTGCGACGACGCCCAGCGCAGCCTCGACCTGGAAGACGGGCCGCTGCTACGAGCCTTGCTGGTGGACATGGCCGATGGCAGCCAGCGCTTGTTGCTGGCGATCCATCACCTGGTGGTGGACGGGGTTTCGTGGCGCGTGCTGCTGGACGATCTGCAACAGTTCTACCGCCAATTGCAGGCCGGCCAGCCGATCCAGGTGCCGGCCAAGACCAGCGCGTATGGACAATGGGCCGCGCACCTGCACGGGCATCTCGATGGCTTCATGGACAGCCTCGATTACTGGCGTGCCCAGGGCCATGCGCCGGCCGGCAACGGCTTGCCGTGCGACTACCCCGAGCGCCTGCTCCTGGCGTGTGACGAGCGCAAGGTGCAAGTGCGGCTGGACGCCGAACAGACCCGCCAACTGCTGCAACAGGCGCCCAGGGCCTACCGCACCCAGGTCAATGACCTGCTGCTGACGGCCCTGGCCCGTACCGTGTGCCGTTGGACCGGGCAGGACAGCACACTGATCCAGCTCGAAGGCCATGGCCGTGAAGAGCTGTTCGAGGGCGTTGACCTGACCCGCACCGTCGGTTGGTTCACCAGCCTGTTCCCGGTCAGCCTCCGCCCGGCGTCGGCGTTGAGTGCGTCGATCAAGACCATCAAGGAGCAACTGCGCGCCGTACCGGACAAGGGCCTGGGCTATGGCGTGCTGCGCTACCTGGGCGAACCGGCGGTGCGTGCCGAACTGGCGGCCTTGGCGGCGCCGCGCATCACCTTCAACTACCTGGGGCAGTTCGACCGGCAGTTCGACGACGGCGCGCTGTTCGTACCCTCCAGCGAAGGCAGTGGCGCGGCGCAACATGCCCGGGCGCCGCTGGCGAACTGGTTGACAGTGGAAGGCCAGGTCTACGGTGGGGAGTTGTCCCTGAACTGGGGGTTCAGCGAGCGGATGTTCAAGCAGCAGACCATCGAGACACTGGCCGCTGACTACCTCGCCGAGCTGAGGACGTTGATCGAACACTGCTGCGCGCTGGAAACGCCACAGGCGACGCCATCGGACTTCCCCCTGGCCCGCATCAGTCAGGCGCAACTCGACAACCTGCCGATGGCCGCCGGGCAGTTGGACGACCTCTATCCGTTGTCGCCGATGCAGCAGGGCTTGCTGTTCCACACTTTGTACGAGCAGGCGGCGGGGGAGTACATCAACCAGTTGCGCGTGGACGTCCAAGGCATCGATGCGCAGCGCTTCGCCGACGCCTGGCAGGCCACCCTCGATGCCCACGATAGTTTGCGTAGCGGCTTTGTCTGGCAGGGTGACCTGGAGCAGCCGTTGCAGATCGTTCATCGCCAGGTCGAGTTGCCATTCACGGTCCTCGACTGGCGCGGGCGCGCGCACCTCGCCGAGGCCCTGAATGAGCGCGCCGACGCCGAGCGTCGTCAGGGCTTCGACCTGGCCCAGGCGCCGTTGCTGCGCCTGGTGCTGGTGCAGACCGAGGCCGAGCGCTGGCACCTGATCTACACCCATCACCACATCCTGATGGACGGCTGGAGCAACGCTCAACTGCTGGGCGAAGTGTTGCAGCGCTACAGCGGTCGCTTGCCCAAGGCCAATGTCGGGCGTTATCGCGACTACATCGCCTGGCTGCAACGCCAGGACGCTCAATTGAGCGAGACGTTCTGGACCGGTCAGTTGGCAACCTTGCAAGAGCCAACGCGGTTGGCGCGCGTCATGTCCACCAGCGAAATCCACAGCGGCCATGGCGATCACTTCCAGACCCTGGACGCGACCCGCACCCAGGCCCTGGAACAGTTCGCCCGCCAACAGAAAGTCACCCTCAACACCCTGGTGCAAGCGGCGTGGCTGTTGCTGCTGCAACGCTACACCGGCCATGACAGCGTCGCCTTCGGTGCCACCGTGGCCGGGCGTCCGGCGGATCTGCCGGGCATCGAGCAACAGGTCGGCCTGTTCATCAACACCTTGCCGGTGATCGCCGCGCCACGGCCGGACCAGTCGGTCGGCGTCTGGTTGCAAGCCGTGCAGGCGCAGAACCTCAGCTTGCGGGAATTCGAGCACACGCCGTTGGCGGACATCCAGCGCTGGGCCGGGCAGGGCGGCGAGGCGCTGTTCGACAACATCCTGGTGTTCGAGAACTACCCGATTGCCCAGGCCCTGGCAGAAGGCGCCGGGCAGGGCGCGGTATTTGGCGACGTCAGCCACCTGGAGCAAACCCATTATCCGTTGAGCGTGGCCGTGACCCTCGGCCAGACCCTGGCGCTGCACTACAGTTTCGACCGGGCGCATTTCAGCCCGGCGGCCATCGACGGCATCAGCGCGCAGCTGTCGCAGCTGTTGGAGCGCTTCGCCGAGTCGGCGACGCGCACCCTCGGGCAAATCGCCCTGGTCAGCGTCGAGGAACAGGCCCGGCAACAGGCTGCCAACCACCCGCAGCCATACCCGACCGACATCGCCGTGCATCAGCGCATCGCCCATCTGGCGGCGCACAAGCCCCTGGCGACGGCGGTGATCTTCGACGGCCAGCGCTTCAGCTATGGCGACATCGACCGGCGCGCCAACCAGTTGGCCCACGCCTTGATTGCCCGTGGCGTAGCCCCGGAAACCCGGGTTGGTGTGGCCCTGCCACGCAGCGAAGGGGTGATCGTCGCGCTGCTGGCGGTGCTCAAGGCCGGCGCGGCCTATGTGCCACTGGACACCAGTTACCCACGGGAACGCCTGGCGTACCTGATCGAGGATTCGGGGCTGGCGCTGTTGCTCACCGACTCCCGGGTGTCGGCGCAACTGCCGCTGGAGGGCGCCAATCAAGTGCTGGAACTCGATCGCCTGGACTTGAGCTTGCAACCTGCGGATACACCCTCGGTCGCCGTCGATCCGCAGAACCTCGCCTACGTGATCTACACCTCCGGTTCCACCGGCAACCCCAAAGGCGTGAGCGTGGCCCACGGCCCGCTGGCGATGCACTGCCAGGCCATCGGCGAGCGCTATGAAATGCGCGACAGCGATTGCGAATTCCACTTCATGTCCTTCGCCTTCGACGGTGCCCACGAGCGCTGGCTCACCAGCCTGACCCACGGCGCCTCGCTGCTGATTCGCGACGACAGCCTGTGGACCCCGGAACAGACCTACAACGCCATGGGCGAACACGGCGTGACGGTAGTGGCGTTCCCGCCGGTGTACCTGCAACAACTGGCCGAGCACGCCGAGCGCGAGGGCAATCCGCCGAAGGTGCGCATCTACTGCTTCGGCGGTGATGCGGTGCCCAACGCCAGTTTCGAACGGGTCAAGCGCGCCCTCGATCCGGACTTCATCATCAACGGCTATGGCCCGACCGAAACCGTGGTCACCCCGCTGATCTGGAAGGCCGGCCGCGACGTGGCGTGTGGCGCCGCCTATGCACCCATCGGCAGCCGCATCGGCGACCGCAGCGCCTATGTGCTCGACGCCGACCTGAACCTGCTGCCCCAAGGCATGGCCGGTGAGCTGTACCTGGGTGGTACCGGGCTGGCGCGGGGTTACCTGAACCGTCCGGGCCTGACGGCCGAGCGCTTTGTCGCCGACCCGTTCAGCCGCAGCGGCGGCTTGCTCTATCGCACCGGCGACCTGGTGCGCCAACGGGCCGATGGCACCTTCGATTACCTGGACCGCATCGACAACCAGGTGAAGATCCGCGGCTTCCGCATCGAGCTGGGTGAGGTCGAAGCCAGCCTGCAAGCCCTCGACGGCGTGCGCGAAGCGGTGGTGGTGGCCCAGGAAGGCACCGCCGGCAGTGGCAAGCGCCTGGTCGCCTACGTGGTGGCCAATGAACCGGTGCCGGAGGATTTCGCCGAGCACCTGCGTGACCAGCTCAAGGCAACCTTGCCGGCGCACATGGTCCCGGCCTATCTGCTGCGGCTCGACCGCCTGCCGCTGACCCCCAACGGCAAGCTCGACCGCAAGAACCTGCCCAAGCCCGACGTCAGCCAATTGCAGCAGACCTACGTGGCCCCGCGCAGCGCGCTGGAACAGCAACTGGTGTCGATCTGGCAGGACGTACTCAAGCTCGCGCAAGTGGGCCTGCGGGACAACTTCTTCGAACTGGGCGGCGATTCCATCGTCTCGATCCAGGTGGTCAGCCGCGCACGCCAGGCCGGTATTCATTTCACGCCCAAGGACTTGTTCCAGCACCAGACCATCGAGGCGCTGGCGGCGGTGGCGCAGACGGGTGCACCGCGGCAAGCGCTGGACCAGCAACCGGCCAGCGGCGAAACGGCGCTGCTGCCGATTCACCAGTGGTTCTTTGCCCAGGCGATTCCCGACCGTCATCACTGGAACCAGTCGGTGATGCTCAAGCCGACCCAGGCGCTGGATGCTCGGGCGCTGGAGCAGGCCTTGAACGCCCTGGTCGTGCACCACGACAGCCTGCGCCTGGCGTTCATCGAACAGGCCGGAGGTTGGACGGCGCGCTACCGTGACGGGGTGGCTGACGGGATTGTCTGGCAAGCCGACGTCACCGATCTCGCTGGGTTGGAAACGCTGGGCAATCAGGCCCAGCGTAGCCTGCAACTGGACGGTGGCTCGCTGATCCGTGCGGTGCTGGCGAACCTCGCCGATAGCACCCAGCGTTTGCTGCTGATCGTGCATCACCTGGTGGTCGACGGGGTGTCCTGGCGGATCCTCGTCGAAGACCTGCAAATGGCTTATCGGCAGGCGCTCGCCGGTGCGGTCGTGCAACTGCCGGCCAAGACCAGCGCGATCAAGGCCTGGGCCGAAGCGTTGCAGGGCTACGCCAGCAGCCCATCCTTGCAGACCGAGCTGGGTTTCTGGCAGCAGCAGTTGCAAGGCGCTTCCACGGCGTTGCCGTGGGATAACCCCCAGGGCGGGCAGCAACATGGCCAAGCCGTGACGATTCGCACGGCCCTGGACAAAAACCTCACCCGGCAATTGCTGCAGCAAGCCCCGGCGGCCTATCGCACCCAGGTCAATGACCTGTTGCTCACCGCCCTGGCGCGGGTGATGGTGCGCTGGACTGGCGCTGACAGTGTGTTAGTGCAACTCGAAGGTCACGGCCGTGAAGAACTGTTCGAGCACATCGACCTGACCCGCACGGTCGGCTGGTTCACCAGCCTGTTCCCGGCCCGTTTGACACCCGCTGCCGACCTCGCTGCTTCGCTGAAGCAGATCAAGGAACAACTGCGCGCCATCCCCCACAAGGGCATCGGTTTCGGTGCCCTGGCGCACCTGGGCGATGCGTCAGCGCGGCAAGCGTTGCAGGCCTTGCCGACGCCGCAACTGACCTTCAACTATCTCGGCCAGTTCGACGGCAATTTCGCGGCGGCTGACGATGCCCTGTTTGTGCCCACCGACGAGCATGGCGGTGAAGAGTTGAACATGCAGGGCCCGCTGGGCAGTCCGCTGGCGCTGGACGGCAAAGTCTTCGGCGGCGCGCTGGACTTGACCTGGGCCTTCAGCGGCGACCTGTTCCAGGCGTCGACCATTCAACGACTGGCCGACGACTACCTGGAAGAACTCACCGCGCTCATCCGTCATTGCTGCGACAGCCAGCACCGTGGCGTGACGCCGTCGGACTTCCCGTTGGCGCGGCTGACCCAGGCGCAACTGGATACCCTGGTGCGCCAACCCCAGGCCGTCGACGACATCTACCCGCTGTCGCCGATGCAACAGGGCATGCTGTTTCACTCCTTGCTCGGACAAGGCAGTGGCGACTACATCAACCAGATGCGCCTCGACGTCGAGGGCGTCGACCCGCAACGTTTCCGCGCGGCCTGGCAGGCGGTGGTCGAGGCCCATGACATTCTGCGCACCGGGTTCTTCTGGCAGGGTGACCTGGCGCAGCCGGTGCAAATCGTCCAGCGTCAGGTCGAGGTGCCGTTCCGTGTGCTCGATTGGAATGGGCGGACGGACATTGATGGCGCCTTGCAAACCCTGGCCGATGAAGAGCATGCCCAAGGCCTGGACCTGACCCAGGCGCCGTTGATGCGCCTGGTCCTGGTGCGCACTGGCACGGATCGGCATCACCTGATCTACACCAACCATCACATCCTGATGGATGGCTGGAGCAGCGCGCAGTTGCTCGGCGAAGTGTTGCAGCACTACCGCGGCGCCAGCGTGGCCCGCCCGGCTGGCCGTTATCGCGACTACATCGCCTGGCTGCAACGCCAGGACGCGAGCCTCGGCGAAGGGTTCTGGACGCAACAGTTGCGCACGCTGGATGAGCCGGTGCGCCTGGCCCAGGTGTTTGCCCGCCCGGCGCAGGACGTCTCGGCGAAGCCGTACGGCCATCACCGCGTACAGCTGGATGCGCTGCAGAGCCAACGCCTGGCCGAGTTCGCCCGGGAATCCAAAGTCACCGTCAACACCCTGGTGCAAGCGGCCTGGCTGCTGCTGTTGCAGCGCTACACCGGCAAGGCCAGCGTGGCGTTTGGCGCAACGGTGGCGGGGCGGCCGGCGGACCTGGTGGGCGTCGAGGGCCAGATCGGCCTGTTCATCAACACCTTGCCGGTCATCGCCAGCCCGCGTCCGGAACAGAGCCTGGGCGACTGGCTGCACAGCGTCCAGGCGCAGAACCTGGCCTTGCGCGAGTTCGAGCACACGGCGCTGTTCGACATCCAGCGCTGGGCTGGCCTGGGCGGCGAAGCCTTGTTCGACAACATCCTGGTGTTCGAGAACTACCCGATTTCCGAAGCCTTGGCGCAGGGGGCGCCTGAAGGCTTGCGTTTCGGTGCCGTGGATAACCTGGAACAGACCAACTACCCGCTGACCCTGCTGGTCAGCCTCGGTGCCGAACTGGCGGTGCAGTTCAGCTACCAGTGCGCGAGTTTTGCTCAGGCCTCGGTCGAGCGGATTGGCCTGCATCTGCAGCGCTTGCTGCTGCAAATGACCGACGCCGGGCAACGTTCCTTGGGCGAGCTGAGCTTGCTCGACGAGCGCGAAACCCGCCAGCACGTGCAAGGCTGGAACGCCACCGCAGCCAGTTATCCACAGGCGCGTTGCGTCCATCAATTGTTCGAGGCCCAGGCCCGCCAAACGCCGGATGCCACGGCACTGGTGTTCGCCGAGCAGGCGCTGAGCTACGCCGAACTCAATGTCCGGGCCAACCGCCTGGCCCATCGCTTGATCGAACAGGGCGTGGGGCCCGATCAATTGGTCGGTGTCGCGCTGGAGCGCGGCGTGGAGATGATTGTCGCCTTGCTGGCGATCCTCAAGGCCGGTGGCGCCTACCTGCCACTGGACCCGGCGTTCCCCCAGGACCGCCTGGCGCACATGATCGAAGACAGCGGCATCGAACTGCTGCTGACCCAACGTTCGCTGCTCAACCAGTTTTCGGCACCCTGTGGGAGCGAGCCTGCTCGCGATGGCGGTGGTTCAGTCGGTGGCGATGTTGGATGTGCCGACGCCATCGCGAGCCAGCTCGCTCCCACAGGGGCCGGTGTTGGCGTTAAGACATTGGTGTTGGATCAGGAGGGTGACTGGCTCGACGGTGATGCCTGCGAGGCGCCGGCGACGCGCCTGGATGCGGAGCACCTGGCCTACGTGATCTACACCTCCGGTTCCACCGGCAAGCCCAAGGGCGTGATGGTGCGTCATGGGGCGCTGGTGAATTTCGTCGCCAGCATGGCCCGTGAACCGGGCATCGCCGCCAGTGATCGAGTGCTGTCGCTGACCACGTTCTCGTTCGATATCTTCGGCCTGGAACTGTACGGCGCGCTGTTGAGCGGTGCCTGCGTGGTGCTGGTGGACAAGCAGAGCGCCCACGACCCCGAGGCGCTGCTCAAGACCATCGACCGGCAACAGGTCAGCGTGGTCCAGGCCACGCCCTCGACCTGGCGCATGTTGCTCGACCACCCGGCGTCCGCGTTGCTGGCCGGGCGCAAGTGCCTGTGCGGTGGCGAGGCGTTGGCCGAGGACCTGGCCGAGCGGCTGCTGGATGTCGCTGGCGAGGTCTGGAACCTGTATGGCCCGACTGAAACCACCATCTGGTCGGCGGCCTACCGCTTGACTGAAGAGCAACGCGTGCCGTACCTCGGCCGGCCGATTGCCAACACGTCGCTGTACATCGTCGGCGATCACTTCGCGCCAAACCCGGTCGGGCTGATCGGCGAACTGCTGATTGGCGGCGACGGCCTGGCCCGGGGTTACCACGACCGTGCGGCGCTCACCGCCGAGCGCTTCCTGCCGGACCCGTTCGGCAACGGCGCGCGGGTGTACCGCACCGGTGACCTGGCGCGCCAGTGTGGCGACGGCGTGATCGAGTACATCGGTCGGGTCGACCATCAAGTGAAGATCCGCGGCTTCCGCATCGAACTGGGGGAAATCGAAGCCTGCCTGCTGGCCCAGGAAGCGATCCGCGAAGCCGTGGTGGTGCCCCAGCAAGGGCCGGGCGGCCTGCAGTTGGTGGCCTACCTGATCGCCGCCCATCCGGAGACGGCTGAGCCGGCGGCCCTGCGCGAAGCCCTCAAGGCGCAGCTCGCGCCGTTGCTGCCCGATTACATGATGCCGGCGCACTGGCTGTTGCTCGAACGCTTGCCGCTGACCCCCAACGGCAAGCTCGACCGCAAGGCCCTGCCGCTGCCGGACGCCCGGCAACTGCTGCGTGCCTACGTGGCGCCACAAGGCGCGCTCGAACAGGGCATCGCCGACATCTGGCAAGACGTGCTCAAGCTCGAACGGGTAGGGCGCGACGACAACTTCTTTGAACTGGGTGGGCATTCCCTGCTGGCGACGCAAGCGACGGCGCGCCTGCAAATGCAGCAAGGCGCCGCGGTGCCCCTGGACTTGCTGTTCAGCACCACGTCCCTGGCCGACTACGCCGCACAACTGGCGGCCCACCTGACCCCTCACTCCAGCGCCGACCTGAGTGAGATGCATGATTTCCTGGCAGACCTGGAGACCCTTTGAATGACTCAGCTCGATAACCTGTCTCTGGTTCAGCGATTCATCCGTTTACCGCTCGCCCAACGGCAAGCGTTCCTGCACAAGCTGCACAGCAAAAACATGAGCCTGGCGGCATTGCCGATCCCGGCGATGCGCGACGAATTCGAGACCCTGGACCTGTCCTACGCCCAGGAGCGCCAGTGGTTCCTCTGGCAACTGGACCGTCACAGCGGGGCCTATCACGTGCCCACGGCGCTGCGCCTGCGCGGCGCCCTCGACCTGCCGGCGCTGCAACGCAGTTTCGACGCCTTGCTGGCCCGTCACGATGTGCTGCGCACGGTGTTCGTCGACAGCCCGCAAGGGCCTCGGCAAGAAGTGCTGGCACAATTGCGCCTGGCGATCGAACCGGAAGCCGCGGATGAGGCCGCGCTCAAAACCCTGATCGATGACGAAATCGCTGGATTGTTCGACCTGCAACAGGGGCCGTTGCTGCGGATCAAGCTGCTGCAACTGGCTGCCGACGACCATGTGCTGGTGCTGACCCAGCACCACATCATTTGCGATGGCGCCTCCGCACGGATCATGGTCAACGACCTGGTCCAACTCTACGCCGCCCACCGCAGCGGTCAGGCACCGACCCTGGCACCCTTGCCGATCCAGTACGCCGACTATGCGATCTGGCAGCGCAAATGGATGGAGGCCGGCGAGCTGGAGCGACAGTTGGCCTACTGGACCGAACGGCTGGGCGATGGCGGCGAAGTCCTGCCGTTGCCAACGGACCGCCCACGCCCGGCGCTGCAAAGCCATCGCGGCGCACGCCTGGACTTGCGCTTCGACGCCGGGCTGACCCAGGGCCTGAAGCAACTGGCCCAGCGCGAAGCTTCGACGTTGTTCATGGTTTTGCTGGCGTCGTTCCAGGCCTTGTTGCACCGTTACAGCGGCCAGTCGGACATCCGCGTCGGCGTCCCGGTCGCCAACCGCAATCGCCCGGAAACCGAAGGCCTGATCGGCTTTTTCGTCAACACCCAGGTGCTCAATGCCCAGGTGCGGGGCGATTTGCCTTTCGTGCAGTTGCTGGCGCAGGTCAAGCAGGCCTCGCTGGGGGCGCAAGCCCATCAGGACCTGCCGTTCGAGCAGTTGGTGCAGGCATTGGCACCGCAGCGACAGGCGAGCCACAGCCCGCTGTTCCAGGTGATGTTCAACCACCAGAGCGGCGGCGCGGCCCAGGCCCTGCAACTGCCGGGATTGCAGGTCGAGAGCCTCGACTGGCGTTCCCACACCGCCCAATTCGACTTGACCCTCGACACCCACGAGACCGACGGTGAGCTGGCCGCGTCCCTGAGCTACGCCACCGACCTGTTCGACGCCAGCACCGTGCAACGCATGGCCGAGCACTGGCTGAACCTGCTGCACGGCATTGTCGCCAACCCTCGGCAACGCATCGGTGAACTGCCGCTGCTGACGGCTGCCGAGCAACAGCAGCACATTGGCCAATGGAACCCAGCGCCGCGCAGCTTCCCGGGCGAGGCCTGCCTGCATCAGCGCATCGCCGAACAGGCGCGTTTGCGTCCTGATGCCGTCGCTTTGCGTTTCAACGCCCAAACCCTGACCTACGGCGCCCTCAACGCCCAGGCCAACCGTCGCGCCCATCAGTTGATCGCCCACGGTGTTGGCCCGGATGTACTGGTGGGGCTGGCGGCCGAGCGCGGTTTCGACATGCTGGTGGGCCTGCTGGCAATCCTCAAGGCCGGTGGTGCCTATGTGCCGCTGGACCCGACGTATCCCCAGGATCGTCTGGCCTACATGATGCAGGACAGCGGCATCCGTTTGCTGCTGACCCAGGCGTCCCTGATTGATCAATTGCCGGTGCCGGACGGCGTGCAAACGCTGCTGCTGGACGCCGACGTCAGTGCATTCGCCGACAGCGATCCGCAGGTGTCGATGGACGCCGAAAACCTCGCCTACGTGATCTACACCTCCGGTTCCACCGGCAACCCCAAAGGCACGTTGCTGCCGCACCACAACGTGCTGCGCCTGTTCGAGGCCACCGAGCCGTGGTTCAACTTCGGTGCGGCGGATGTCTGGAGCCTGTTCCATTCCTACGCGTTCGATTTCTCGGTCTGGGAAATCTTTGGCGCACTGCTCCACGGCGGCGAGTTGCTTATCGTGCCGTACGACATCAGCCGTTCCCCGCAGCAGTTCCACGAATTGCTCTGCGACGCCGGGGTGACGGTGCTCAACCAGACGCCATCGGCGTTCAAGCAATTGATGCACGAGGCTTGCGCCGACTCGCGAAGCAATGCCTTGCGCTACGTGGTGTTCGGCGGCGAGGCGCTGGACGTCAAGTCCTTGCGCCCGTGGTTCGAGCGTTTCGGCGATGCGGCACCGCAACTGATCAACATGTACGGCATCACCGAAACCACCGTGCACGTGACTTACCGTCCGCTGTCGATAGCGGATCTGGAACAGGACGCCAGCAGCCCCATCGGCGAGCCAATTGCCGACCTGTCGTGGTACCTGCTGGACGGCGATTTGAATCCGGTGCCGAAAGGCTGCATCGGAGAGTTGTACGTCGGTCGCGCCGGCCTGGCCCGGGGTTATCTGAATCGTGGCGACCTCACCGCATTGCGGTTCATCCCCGACCCGTTCGGCGACAGCGGCGCACGTTTGTACCGCACCGGCGACCTGGCGCAATACCGCAGCGATGGGGTGATCGAGTACGTCGGCCGCATCGACCATCAAGTGAAGATCCGTGGCTTCCGCATTGAGCTGGGCGAAATCGAAGCGCGCCTGAACGCCCTGGCATCGATACGCGAAGCGCTGGTGTTGGCCCAAGAAGGGCCGAGCGGCCAGCAACTGGTGGGTTACGTGATTGCGGCGCAAGTCGGCGAGGACGAAGCCGGCCTGCGCGAGCAGCTCAAGACCCAACTCAAGGCCGAGCTGCCGGACTACATGGTGCCAACGCACCTGCTGTTCCTCGAGCAATGGCCGCTGACCGCCAACGGCAAGCTCGACCGCAAGGCCTTGCCAACCGCTGACGCCAGCCAAATACAGCAGGACTACGTGGCGCCACAAAGTGAACGGGAACAACAGATCGCGGCGATCTGGCAGGACGTGCTCAAGGTCGAACGGGTCGGCTTGAGCGACAACTTCTTCGAGCTGGGCGGCCATTCGCTGCTGGCGACGCAGATGGTCTCGCGCATTCGCCAGGTCCTCGGCCTGAACCTGCAACTGCGCCAGTTGTTCGAGAACGCCAGCCTGGAGGCTTGTGTGGCTGCGCTGGTGCGCAGCGACGTGGCACGGCCGGCGAGCATCCCGCGGCTTGCCCGGGACGAGGCGCGGCTGCCGCTGTCCTACGCTCAGCAACGCCAGTGGTTTCTCTGGCAGATGGAGCCGGACAGCGCGGCGTACCACATTCCGGCGGCGCTGCGGATTCAGGGCGACCTGGACCTAGAGGCCTTGCAACAGAGTTTCGCCGCCCTGGTGCAGCGTCACGAAAGCCTGCGCACCACCTTCGTCCAGGTCGATGAGCAAGCGTTCCAAGTCATTCACGAGCAGATGAACCCGGTGGTGATCCCGCAGATTCTCGACGGTGGTCACGAACAGATCCAGGCCTTCGTCCACCAGCAGATCGCCGAGCCATTCGACCTGCAAAACGGCCCGTTGCTGCGGGTTGGCCTGTTGCGGGTGGCGGCCGACGAGCATGTGCTGGTGCTGACCCAGCACCACATCGTCTCCGATGGCTGGTCGATGCAATTGCTGGTGCAGGAGCTGATACAAGGTTATGCCGCGTGCAGCCAGGGCGAACCCTTGGCATTGGCCGAGCTGCCGATCCAGTATGCCGATTACGCGGTGTGGCAACGTCAGTGGATGGACGCCGGCGAACGGGAACGGCAACTGGCGTACTGGACCGAGGTGCTGGGGGGCGAGCAGCCGTTGCTGGCGCTGCCCACCGACCGGCCGCGCCCGAACCGGCAGAGCTTTGCCGGCGCCCGCCTGGCCATCGACCTGCCGCCGGTCCTGGGCCAACAGTTGCGACAGCTGGCCCAGCGCGAAGGCAGCACGTTGTTCATGGTTTTGCTGGCGTCGTTCCAGGCCTTGCTGCATCGCTACAGCGGCCAGTCGGACATCCGTGTCGGCGTGCCCATCGCCAACCGCAACCGGGTGGAAACCGAAGGCCTGATCGGATTCTTCGTCAACACCCAGGTGCTCAAGGCCGAGGTCGATCCGCAGCAGCGTTTCAGCGCGTTGCTGGCCCAGGTCAAACAGGCGGCCATCGGCGCCGAGGCTCATCAGGACCTGCCGTTCGAACAACTGGTCGAGGCGCTGCGGCCTGAGCGCAACCTGAGCCACAGCCCGTTGTTCCAGGTGCTGTACAACCACCAGAGCGTCGCACGCCAGGCACTGCCGGCGCTGCCCGGGCTGGTGATCAAGGCCCAGGAATGGGAAAGCCAGACCGCCCAGTTCGACTTGACCCTCGACACCCTGGAAGCCGAGGGTGAACTCGGTGCGGCGCTGACCTATGCCACCGATTTGTTCGACGCCAGCACCGTGCAACGCATGGCCGAGCACTGGCTGAACCTGCTGCACGGCATCGTCGCCAACCCTCGGCAACGCATCGGTGAACTGCCGCTGCTGACGGCCGCCGAGCAACAGCAGCACATCGGCCAATGGAACCCGGCGCCGCGCAGCTTCCCGGGCGAGACCTGCCTGCATCAGCGCATCGCCGAACAGGCGCGTTTGCGTCCTGATGCCGTCGCTTTGCGTTTCAACGCCCAAACCCTGACCTACGGCGCCCTCAACGCCCAGGCCAACCGTCGCGCCCATCAGTTGATCGCCCACGGCGTTGGCCCGGATGTACTGGTGGGGCTGGCGGCCGAGCGTGGTTTCGACATGCTGGTGGGCCTGTTGGCAATCCTCAAGGCCGGCGGTGCCTACGTGCCGCTGGACCCGACGTATCCCCAGGATCGTCTGGCCTACATGATGCAGGACAGTGGCATCGGTTTGCTGCTGACCCAAGCGGCCCTGGTCGATCAGCTGCCGGTGCCGGACGGCGTGCAAACGCTGCTGCTGGACGCCGACGTCAGTGCATTCGCCGACAGCGATCCGCAGGTGTCGATGGACGCCGAAAACCTCGCCTACGTGATCTACACCTCCGGTTCCACCGGCAACCCCAAAGGCACGTTGCTGCCGCACCACAACGTGCTGCGCCTGTTCGAGGCCACCGAGCCGTGGTTCAACTTCGGTGCGGTGGATGTCTGGAGCCTGTTCCATTCCTACGCGTTCGATTTCTCGGTCTGGGAAATCTTTGGCGCACTGCTCCACGGCGGCGAGTTGCTTATCGTGCCGTACGACATCAGCCGTTCCCCGCAGCAGTTCCACGAATTGCTCTGCGACGCCGGGGTGACGGTGCTCAACCAGACGCCATCGGCGTTCAAGCAATTGATGCACGAGGCTTGCGCCGACTCGCGAAGCAATGCCTTGCGCTACGTGGTGTTCGGCGGCGAGGCGCTGGACGTCAAGTCCTTGCGCCCGTGGTTCGAGCGTTTCGGCGATGCGGCACCGCAACTGATCAACATGTACGGCATCACCGAAACCACCGTGCACGTGACTTACCGTCCGCTGTCGATAGCGGATCTGGAACAGGACGCCAGCAGCCCCATCGGCGAGCCAATTGCCGACCTGTCGTGGTACCTGCTGGACGGCGATTTGAATCCGGTGCCGAAAGGCTGCATCGGAGAGTTGTACGTCGGTCGCGCCGGCCTGGCCCGGGGTTATCTGAATCGTGGCGACCTCACCGCATTGCGGTTCATCCCCGACCCGTTCGGCGACAGCGGCGCACGTTTGTACCGCACCGGCGACCTGGCGCAATACCGCAGCGATGGGGTGATCGAGTACGTCGGCCGCATCGACCATCAAGTGAAGATCCGTGGCTTCCGCATTGAGCTGGGCGAAATCGAAGCGCGCCTGAACGCCCTGGCATCGATACGCGAAGCGCTGGTGTTGGCCCAAGAAGGGCCGAGCGGCCAGCAACTGGTGGGTTACGTGATTGCGGCGCAAGTCGGCGAGGACGAAGCCGGCCTGCGCGAGCAGCTCAAGACCCAACTCAAGGCCGAGCTGCCGGACTACATGGTGCCAACGCACCTGCTGTTCCTCGAGCAATGGCCGCTGACCGCCAACGGCAAGCTCGATCGCAAGGCCTTGCCAACCGCCGACGCCAGCCAGATCCAGCAGGACTACGTGGCGCCGCGAAGTGAACTGGAGCAACAGATCGCAACGATCTGGCAAGACGTGCTCAAAGTCGAGCGGGTCGGCTTGAGCGATAACTTCTTTGAGCTGGGCGGCGATTCGATTGTCTCCATCCAGGTGGTCAGCCGCGCCCGTCAGACGGGCATCCGCTTTACCCCCAAGGACTTGTTCCAGCACCAGACCGTGCAGGCGCTGGCGAGCGTCGCCCAAATGGGTGGGCAGGCGCAGGCCATCGATCAAGCGTCGACCGAAGGGTCGACACCGTTGTTGCCGATCCAGCAGGCGTTTTTCGCCGAGGTGATTCCCGAGCGTCACCACTACAACCAGTCGGTGCTGCTGAAACCGGCCAGCCCGTTGCAAGCTTCCGTGTTGGGGCAGGCCTTGCAGGCGTTGGTGCTGCACCACGACGCCTTGCGTTTGTCCTTCAGTGAAACCGCCGAAGGATGGCGCGCCGAACACCGTGAGGTGGCGGCGCAACAACAGGCTTGGGCGAGCAACGGTTTGCTGTGGCAGCGTGACGTGGCCGATGCCAGCGCGCTGGAAACCCTCGCCAATCAGGCCCAGCGCAGCCTCGACCTGGACGCCGGGCCGCTGTTGCGCGGCGTCCTGGCGACCTTGGCCGATGGCAGCCAGCGCCTGTTGCTGGTGGTTCATCACTTGGCGGTGGACGGTGTGTCGTGGCGGATTCTGTTCGACGACCTGCAAACCGCCTACCAGCAGTTGCTCGCCGGCCAAGCCCTGCAATTACCGGCCAAGACCAGCTCGGTCAAGGCCTTTGCCGAGCAGTTGCAAGCCCACGCTCGCAGCGCGGAGCTGCAGCAGCAATTGGCCTACTGGCAAGGGCTACTGCACGACGCACCGACCGATCTGCCGTGCCTCGACCCCGAGGCGATCGGGCAAAACCGCGAGGCCGTCACCGTTCACACACGGCTGGACGCGCCCTTGACCCGGCAGTTGCTGCAAGAGGCGCCAGCGGCCTATCGCACCCAGGTCAATGACCTGTTGCTCACGGCCCTGGCCCGGGTGATTTGCCGTTGGACCGGCCACGACAGCCTGTTGCTCCAGCTCGAAGGCCATGGCCGCGAAGAGCTGTTCGCCAACGTCGACCTGACCCGCACGGTGGGGTGGTTCACCAGTCTGTTCCCGGTGCGGTTGTCGCCGGCGGTCGAACTGGCGGACTCGATCAAGTCGATCAAGCAAGGGCTGCGGACGATTCCCGACAAAGGCGTGGGCTTCGGTGCGCTGCGTTACCTGGGTGACGACACCAGTCGGGCGGCCCTGGAAGCCTTGCCGGTGCCGCGCATCACCTTCAACTACCTCGGCCAGTTCGACGGCAGTTTCGATCAGGACCAAGGCGCGCTGTTCAGCCCGGCCAGCGAAAGCGCCGGCGACGAGCAAAGCCCGCTGACCACCCTGGGCAACTGGCTGACGCTCAACGGTCAGGTGTTCGATGGCGCGCTGCGGCTGGGCTGGACGTTCAGTGCGCAACAGTTCGAGCCGGCGACCATCCAGCGGTTGGCCGATGAGTACGCCCGTGAGCTGGCGCTGTTGATCGCCCATTGCTGCGACCCGACGAGCCAGGGCATGACGCCGGTGGACTTTCCCCTGGCCGGCCTGACCCAGGCACAACTCGATGGCCTGGCGCTGTCGGCACGCGGGGTGGAAGACCTTTACCCGCTGGCACCGATGCAGCAAGGCATGTTGTTCCACAGCCTGTACGAAGCGGGCAGTGGCCAGTACATCAACCAGATGCGCCTGGACATCGAAGGCCTCGACCCTCGGCGTTTCGAGGCGGCCTGGCAAGCGGCGGTCGATGCCCATGACAGCCTGCGCAGCAGTTTTATCTGGCAGGGCAGCGAGCGGCCGGTGCAAGTGGTGCACAAGCAGGTGCGAGTGCCGTTCACCTCCCTGGACTGGAGCGCCCGTGCCGATGCCACCCAGGCCCTGGCCGAACGGGCGGACGCCGAGCGCGAACAGGGCTTCGACCTGGCCTGCGCGCCGTTGCTGCGCCTGGTGCTGGTGCGCACCGCTGAGCGGCGTTATCACCTGATCTACACCCATCACCACATTCTGATGGACGGCTGGAGCAACTCGCAGTTGCTCGGCGAGGTCCTGCAACGCTACGACGGCCAGGCCCTGCCGCGCCCGGCCGGGCGGTATCGGGACTACATCGCCTGGCTGCAAGGCCGCGACGCCCAGGCCAGCGAAACCTTCTGGCTGGCGCAATTGCAAAGCCTGGAGGTGCCGACCCGTCTGGCCGAGCCCCGTGTCGCACCGCTGCAACCGGCGTTGGAAAGCAGCCACGCCAGCCACTACCACGACCTGACGCCCCAGCAGACCCAACGCCTGAGCGAGTTCGCCCGCCAGCAGAAAGTCACCCTCAACACCGTCGTCCAGGCGACTTGGTTGTTACTGCTGCAGCACTACACCGGGCACGCCACCGTGGCCTTCGGCGCCACCGTGTCGGGGCGGCCGAGCGAGCTCAAGGGCGTTGAGCAGCAGATCGGCCTGTTCATCAACACCTTGCCGGTCATCGCCAGCCCGCGTCCGGAGCAAGCGCTGAGCGCACTGCTGCAACAGATCCAGGGCCAGAACGTGGCCTTGCGCGAGCACGAGCACACGCCATTGTTCGAGATCCAGCGCTGGGCCGGGCAGGGCGGTGACGGTTTGTTCGACACCTTGCTGGTGTTCGAAAACTACCCCGTGTCCCGGGCCCTGCAAGCGCAGGCGCCCTCGGGTTTGAGCTTCGGCAGCGTGGCCAGCCAGGAACAGACTAATTTCCCGTTGACCCTGGCCGTCAATCTAACTGACATCCTGAGCCTGCACTTCACCTATGCCCATGCTGCTTTCCCTATACACACCGTCGAGCGCCTGGCTGAGCAGGTGGCCTACGTGCTCGCGCAGATGGTGAGCCTGCCGGCCGGCGGTTGCGTGGGCGACATCCAACTGCTGGATGAGGTGACCCGTGACAGGCTGCTGCACGACTGGAACGCCACTTCGGTGGTGGAGCCGCCTCGGCGCCCGGTCCATCAATGGATCGAGGCCCAGGCCCGAAGCACCCCCGACGCGGTCGCCGTGGTCAGCGAGCAGGAAACGCTTACTTACGCCGAGCTCAACGCCCGGGCCAATCGCCTGGCCCATGGCTTGATCGAACGCGGCATCGGCCCTGACGTGCTGGTGGGGCTGGCGCTGTCGCGCAGCGTGCAGATGGTCGTCGGCTTGCTGGCGGTGCTCAAGGCCGGTGGCGCCTACGCGCCGCTGGACCCGGCCTATCCGCGGGATCGCCTGGCGTACATGGTCGAGGACAGCGGCATCGCCTTGCTCCTCACTGATACCGATGGGTTGCCGCTGTTCGGCGACGCTGCCGTGGCCACGCTGCTGTTGGATCAGCCCGGGCAATGGCTGGCCGGCTACAGCGAGCGCGACCCGGGCGTGGCCATCGACGGCGAGCACCTCGCTTATGTGATCTACACCTCCGGCTCCACCGGCAAGCCCAAGGGCGTGACCCTTCGCCATGCCGGCCTGAGCAACCACATGGCGTGGATGCAGGATTGTTTGAAACTGACCGCCGCCGACCGCGTCCTGCAGAAAACCGCGATCAGTTTCGATGCCTCGGTCTGGGAGTTCTGGCTGCCGTTGATGAGCGGCGCGCAACTGGTGCTCGCCAGCCCGCACCTGAACCTCGACCTGACCACCCTCTGGGCCGACGTGGCGCGGTGGCGCATCAGCGTGCTGCAAATGGCGCCCTCGCTGTTGCAGGCCTTGCTGCCTCTGGCGACCCGCGAGCAACTGGCCTCCCTGCGCCTGCTGCTGTGCGGCGGCGAGGCCTTGAGCACGCACCTGTCACGCCAGGTCATGGCGCTGTTCGAGGGCGAGCTGCGCAACCTCTATGGCCCGACCGAAGCGACCATCGACACCAGCAGCCATGCCGTGGTGCGCGGCCGCGAAGAGGACGCCGAGCGGATCATCGCCATCGGCCGTCCCATCGATAACGTGCGCACCTACGTGCTGGACGCGGCGTTGCGGCCTTGCGCCGTGGGCGCCGTCGGCGAGTTGCACATCGCCGGTGATTCCCTGGCCCGTGGTTACCACCAACGACCGGCACTGTCCGCCGAACGCTTCATTCCCGACCCGTTCGCGCCAGATGCCGGCGGTCGCCTGTATCGCACCGGTGACCTGGCGCGTTACGGCGCGGACGGGGTGATCGAGTACCTCGGCCGGATCGACCATCAAGTGAAGATCCGTGGCCTGCGCATCGAACTGGGGGAAATCGAAGCGCGCCTGCAGGCCGATGCCGATGTGCGCGATGCGGTGGTGCTGGCGCGGGACGACGTGAGCGGGCCGAACCTGGTGGCCTACCTGGTCGGCCAGGACAGCCCGCTCGACAGCCCTCTTGACCAGGCCAGCCTGAGCGACCGGCTCAAGGCGCGACTGGCGGCCCAGGTGCCGGACTTCATGGTGCCGACCCATTGGGTCTTCCTCGACCGCTTGCCGCTGACCCCCAACGGCAAGCTCGATCGCAAGGCCTTGCCGGCACCGGACACCCGTGCCCTGCACTCGGCTTACCTCGCACCGCAGAGCGACCTCGAATGCCGGGTCGCGGCCATCTGGCAAGACGTGCTCAAGGTCGAGCGGGTCGGGCTGGGCGACGACTTCTTCGAGCTGGGCGGGCATTCGCTGCTGGTGGTGAGCGTGGTCTCGCGCCTGCAACTGGAGCTGGGCCTGACCTTGACCCCGCAACTGATTTTCCAATTCCCGGTACTCGGCGCGTTCGTGGCGCAACTCGAGCCTGCCGGCGAACCCATGAGTACGTCGAAATTGAGCAAGCTTGAAGCGCTGCTCGATGAATTTGAGGAGGTTTGATGGACACCGCTGTCGCACAACGTATTGCCAGGCGCTTCATAACGCTGCCGCTGGAAAAACGTCGCTTGTACTTGCAGAAAATGCTCGAAGAGAACGTTTCCCCAGCGAACCTGCCCATTGCGCCCGTCAGTGCCGAGTTCGACACGTTGTCGCTGTCATTTGCCCAGGAACGCCAATGGTTCCTGTGGCAGCTGGACCCCGAGAGCGCGGCCTACCACATGCCTACGGCCCTGCGCTTGCGCGGGCCGCTGGACATCGCTGCGCTGGAGCAGAGTTTCACGGCGTTGGTGGCGCGTCACGAGAGCCTGCGCACCACCTTCCAGACCCAGGGCGAGCAGGTCGTGCAGCAGGTGCACGCGGCGGCGCCAGTGCGCTTGCAGGCAGACACGTTGGAACAACGGCCGGACGAAACCCAGCTGCGCCAGTTGATCGAAGCCGAAACCCGCCAGCTCTTCGACCTGCAACAAGGGCCGTTGCTGCGCACGCGCCTGCTGCGGTTGGCGGCGGATGACCATGTGCTGATCGTGACCTTGCACCACATCGTTGCCGATGGCTGGTCGATGCAGGTGATGGTCGAGGAACTGGTCAATGGCTACGCCGCCTTCAGCCAGGGCCACGTGCCGGAGCTGCCGGCGCTGCCGATCCAGTATGCCGACTACGCCATCTGGCAGCGGCACTGGATGGAGGCGGGCGAGCGTGAACGACAGTTGGAATACTGGACCGCACGCTTGAGTGGCCAGCAACCGGTGCTGGAACTGCCCACCGATTTCCCCCGTCCGGCGGTGATGAGCTATCGCGGCGCGCGGCTGGAACTTGCCATCGATGCGGTACTGGCCGGCGACCTCAAGCACATGGCCCAGCGCGAAGGCGTCAGCCTGTTCATGCTTCTGCTGGCCTCGTTCCAGGCGCTGCTGCATCGCTACAGCGGCCAGCACGATATTCGTGTCGGCGTGCCGACGGCCAACCGTAACCGGGTCGAGACCGAGCGCCTGATCGGCTTTTTCGTCAACACCCAGGTGCTCGACAGCGATGTCCAGAGCCAGGATTCGTTTGGTGCCCTGCTGCAACAAGTGAAGCAGGCAGCCCTGGGCGCCCAGGCGCACCAAGAGCTGCCGTTCGAGCAACTGGTCGAGGCGTTGCAGCCTGAGCGCAACCTGAGCCACAGCCCGCTGTTCCAGGTGATGTTCAACCACCGGACCCAAGGCCCGGCGGGCGAGGGGCCGGTCGGTGCGTTGAAAGTCGAGGGGCTGCGCTGGGATTCGCACACGGCGCAATTCGACCTGACCCTGGAAACCGTGGAGCACAGCGAAGGGCTCTCGGCAGGGCTGATTTATGCCACCGACCTGTTTGGCGCCGAGACGATCGCGCGCATGGCCGGGCATTGGCAGAACCTGTTGCGGGCAATCGTGGCCGACCCGACGCAGCGCATCGGTGAACTGCCGTTGCTCGACGCGGCCGAACGCCAGGCCCAGCTCGACGACGGCCAGCGCAACGCGGCGCCAGCGCCCGAGGCGGGGTTTGTCCATCAATTATTCGAACGACAAGCGGCGCGCACCCCGGACGCTCCGGCGCTGGTGATCGACGACGAACGCTGGAGCTACGGCCAACTCAATGCCCGGGCCAATCAACTGGCGGGGAAGCTGCAGAGCCTTGGCGTCGGCCCCGATGTCCTGGTCGGCATTGCCGTGGAGCGTAGCGCGCACATGCTGGTGGGCCTGCTGGCGATCCTCAAGGCCGGCGGCGCCTACCTGCCGCTGGACCCGGCGTTCCCCCAGGACCGCCTGGCCTACATGATCGAAGACAGCGGCATCGAGCTGCTGCTGACCCAGAACTCGCTGCTCAACCGATTCTCGGCACCCTGTGGGAGCGAGCCTGTGGGAGCAAAGCTTGCTCGCGATGGCGGTAGTTCAGTCAATGGTGATGGTGGGTGTGCCGACGCTATCGCGAGCAAGCTTTGCTCCCACAGGTTCGCTCCCACAGGGGCCGGTGTTGGCATCACCACGCTGGTGTTGGACCAGGAGGGTGACTGGCTCGACGGCTATGCCTGCGAGGCGCCGGCGACGCGCCTGGATGCGGAGCACCTGGCCTACGCGATCTACACCTCCGGCTCCACCGGCAAGCCCAAGGGCGTGATGGTGCGCCACGGCGCGCTGACCAATTTCGTCGCGAGCATGGCCAAGGCGCCGGGCATGACCGCCCAGGACCGGGCGTTGTCGCTGACCACGTTCTCGTTCGATATTTTCGGCCTGGAAATCTACGTGCCGCTGATGGTCGGCGCGTGCATCGTGCTGACCGGCCAACACATCGCCCAGGACCCGTACGCGGTGTTGGCGCTGATCGCGGCGGAGCAGGTCAACGTGGTCCAGGCCACGCCGTCGACCTGGCGCATGTTGCTGGACAACGAGCACGCCCAGGGTTTGCGCGGCTGCAAGTGCCTGTGCGGTGGCGAGGCGCTGCCCCGGGAACTGGCCGTGCGCATGCTCGCCCTTGGCGGTGAAGTGTGGAACCTCTACGGCCCGACGGAAACCACCATCTGGTCGGCCCTGCACCCGTTGCAAACCCAGGCTGCGCAACCGTGGCTGGGCGGCCCCATCGACAACACCACGCTGTACATCGTCGGTGCCGACCTGATGCCGGTGCCCTATGGCGTGGCCGGTGAATTGCTGATCGGCGGCCAGGGCCTGGCCCGGGGTTATTTCCAGCGTCCGGCGCTGACCGCGGAACGTTTCGTGCCCCATCCGTTTGTCGCCGGCGAGCGCCTGTATCGCACCGGTGACCTGGCGCGCCAGCGTGCCGACGGCATCCTCGAATACCTCGGGCGCATCGACCACCAGGTGAAGATCCGCGGGTTCCGCATCGAACTGGGGGAAATCGAGGCGCGCCTGCTGGAACAGGGCAGCGTGCGCGAAGCGGCGGTGCTGGCCCAGGACGCGCCGGGCGGCCAGGCGCTGGTGGCGTACATCGTCCCAACCGCCGAACTGGATGACCTGGACGCCACCGCCCAGAGCGACCTGCGTGACAGCCTCACCGCAGGGCTCAAGGTCAATCTGCCCGACTACATGGTGCCGGCCCACGTGGTGCTGTTGCCGCGCTTCCCGCTGACGCCCAACGGCAAGCTGGATCGCAAGCAGTTGCCCAAGCCCGATGCCAGCCAGTGGCAGAAAACCTATGTCGCGCCGCAGACCTCCGTGCAGCAGGCGGTGGCGACGATCTGGGCCGATATCCTCAAGGTCCGGCGGGTGGGCCTGGATGACAACTTCTTCGAACTGGGCGGCCATTCCTTGCTGGCCACCCAGGTGATGTCGCGGATTCGCCAGCAACTGAATGTCCAGGTGCCGCTTCGCCTGTTGTTCGCCCACAACAGCCTGCGAGCGTTTGTCGAGGCCCTGGGCACGACGTCGGCGAATGATGAGCCGAGCATCCCCCGTATTCCTCGCGACCAGCCACTGGCGCTCTCGTACGCCCAGCAGCGGCAGTGGTTTCTCTGGCAACTGGAACCCACCAGCAGCGCCTATCACATTCCCGCCGCGCTGCGTTTGCGCGGTGCCCTCGACCGTGCCGCGTTGCAACAGAGCTTCGATGCACTGGTGGCGCGTCACGAGAGTCTGCGGACCCGCTTCGTGCTCGACAATGAGCGTCCCCTGCAAGTGATCGATGCACCGGCGCCGCTGACCCTGGCGGTGGAATCGGTGGACGCCGGTATCGATGAACAGGCCTTGCGCGGCTTGATCGAAGCCGAAACCCGACGATTGTTCGATTTGCAGCGCGGTCCGTTGCTGCGGGTCAAGTTGTTGCAACTGGGGGCTGATGAGCATGTGCTGATCCTGACCCAGCACCACATCGTGTCCGATGCCTGGTCGATGCAGATCATGGTCGACGACCTGCTGCAGTTGTACGCGGGTTTCAGCCAGGGCCAGCCCGTGGCGCTGGCGCCGCTGCTGATCCAGTACGCCGACTACGGCCACTGGCAGCGGCAATGGCTGGCGGCGGGGGAGCAACAACGTCAACTCGATTACTGGCTCGAGCAGTTGGGCGGCGAACAACCGATTCTCGAACTGCCGACCGACCATCCGCGCCCGGCCCAGCAAAGCTATCGGGGCGCACGGCTGCCCATCGTCATCGAGCCGGCTTTGGCCGAAGGCCTCAAGCGCCTGGCCCAGCAACACAACAGCACGCTGTTCATGCTCTTGCTCGCCGGCTTCCAGACCTTGCTGCACCGCTACAGCGGCCAGGACGACATCCGCGTCGGCGTGCCGATCGCCAACCGTAACCGGGAGGAAACCGAGCGCCTGCTAGGCTTTTTCGTCAACACCCAGGTGCTCAAGGCCGACATCGACGGCAACCTGCGGTTCGACCAATTGCTCGAACAGGTCAAGCAACGCGCACTGGGCGCCCAGGCCCACCAGGACCTGCCGTTCGAACAACTGGTGGAACGGCTGGAACCGGCGCGCAACCTGAGTCACACGCCGTTGTTCCAGGTGATGTTCAACCATGCCAGCGAGGCCCGCCGGGATCTGTCGGCGTTGCCGGGCCTGAGCCTGGAGCAACTGACCTGGGACTCAGGTACCGCGCAGTTCGACCTGACCCTGGACACCTTCGAATACGCCGATGGCCTCAGCGCCGCGTTGACCTATGCCCGCGACCTGTTCGAACCGGGCACCATCGCCCGCCTGGGCGAGCACTGGCTGAACCTGTTGCGCGCCATCGTCGCCAACCCGCCCCAGCGCATCGCCGAACTGCCGATGCTGGACGGGGCGCAGCGGCGCGTGATCGTCGAGGACTGGAACCGCACCTACGCCGACTACCCGAACCATGTTCCGGTGCATCAGTTGATCGAAGCCCAGGTCGAGCGTGACCCACACGCCGAGGCACTGGTGTTCGAAGGGCAATCGCTGAGCTATGCCCGGCTCAACGCCCGCGCCAACCAGTTGGCCCACGCCTTGATCGCCCGCGGCATCGGCCCGGATGTGCTGGTGGGCATCGCGGTGCAGCGCAGCGTGGAGATGGTCGTCGGCCTGCTGGCGATCCTCAAGGCCGGCGGCGCCTACGTGCCGCTGGACCCGGAGTACCCGACGGAGCGCCTGGCCTACATGATCGAGGACAGCGGCATCGAGCTGCTGCTGACCCAAAGCTCGTTGCTCAACCAACTACCGCTGTCCTGTGGGAGCGAGCTTGCTCGCGATGGCGGTGGTTCAGTCAATAGTGATGTTGAAGGTGAGGGCCTTATCGCGAGCAAGCTCGCTCCCACAGGGGGCGGTGTCACCCCCTTGGTGCTGGATGGGGACGACGCCTGGCTGCGGGACTATCCCACCGACAACCCACCTTCCCGGGTCGTCGCCGAGAACCTGGCCTATGTGATCTACACCTCTGGCTCCACCGGCAAGCCCAAGGGCGCCGGCAACAGCCATGGCGCGCTGACCAACCGCTTGTGCTGGATGCAACAGGCCTATGGCCTGGAGGCGGGCGACAGTGTCTTGCAGAAGACCCCGTTCAGTTTCGACGTGTCGGTCTGGGAATTCTTCTGGCCGCTAATGACGGGCGTGCGCCTGGTCGTCGCGGCACCGGGGGATCATCGCGATCCGCAGAAGCTGGTCAGCCTGATCGAACGGGAAAGCATCACCACCCTGCATTTCGTGCCGTCGATGCTGCAAGCGTTCGTGCTCGACGCCAACGTCAGTCGTTGCACCAGCCTGACCCGTATTGTCTGCAGCGGCGAAGCCCTGCCGGTGGATGCCCAGCAGCAGGTGTTCGCCAAGTTGCCCGATGCCCGGCTGTATAACCTGTACGGTCCGACCGAAGCGGCCATCGACGTGACCCATTGGACCTGCCGCGACGAAGGGCGCGATGCGGTGCCGATTGGCGAGCCGATTGCCAACCTGATGACCTACATCCTCGACGATGAACTGAACCCGGTGCCGAGCGGCGTCAACGGCGAGCTGTACCTCAGCGGCCAGGGCCTGGCCCGCGGTTATCACCGCCGCCCCGAACTGACCGCCGAGCGTTTCGTCGCCAGCCCGTTCGTGGCCGGCGAGCGGCTGTACCGCACCGGCGACCTGGCGCGCTATCGCCCGAACGGGGTGATCGACTACATCGGCCGGATCGACCATCAGGTGAAGGTCCGCGGGTTCCGTATCGAATTGGGCGAGATCGAAGCGCGCCTGCTTGAACATGCGGCGGTGCGCGAAGCGGTGGTGGTGGCCCAGGACAGCCGCAGCGGCAAGGTGCTGAGCGGCTACGTGGTCGTCCAGGCCGAGGCAACCGGTGATTGGTCGCTGCTGCGTGAAGCGCTTCTGGTCCATTTGCGCCTGAACCTGCCGGAACACATGGTGCCGACGCACCTGACCCGCCTGGAACACATGCCGCTGAGCCCGAACGGCAAACTCGACCGCAAGGCGCTGCCGGCGCCGGACCTGGCCGAACGCCAAGAAGCATTCACGGCACCGGTCAACGCCATCGAGCGGGCGCTGGTGGAGATCTGGCAAGGGGTACTCGGCGTCGAGCGGGTGGGCACCGCCGACAACTTCTTCGCCCTGGGTGGCGACTCGATCAACTCGATCCAGGTGGTCAGCCGGGCGCGTGCCCAAGGCATCGGCCTGGCTCCCAAGGACCTGTTCCTGCACCAGACCATCCAGGCCCTGGCGCGGGTCGCCATGGTGGCCGATGAGGCGGTGATCGACCTGGCACCGGTCACCGGCGACAGCTTGCTGGTGCCGATGCAGCACTGGTTTTTCGCCAGCGATATCCCGCACCGCGACCACTGGAATCAATCGGTCCTGCTGACTCCGCGCGAACCGTTGGACATCGTGCATCTGCAACAGGCCCTCCAGCACGTGGTGGCCCATCACGATGCCCTGCGCCTGCGGTTCACCCAGGCCGACGATGGCCGCTGGCACGCCAGCCATCAGGCCGTGGATGAGCAACCGCTGGAGATCTGGCAGCGCACCGCCCAGAACGCCGCCGAGATCGTCGCCATCGCCGACCAGGCGCAACGCAGCCTCGACCTGCAGCACGGCCCGTTGCTGCGCTGCAGCCTGATCGCGGTGCAGGACGGCAGTTCGCGCCTGCACCTGGCGATTCATCACCTGGTCATGGACGGCGTGTCGTGGCGGGTGCTGCTGGAAGACCTGCAAAACGTCTACCGCCAACTGCGGGCGAACCAGGCGCCGGCCTTGCCGGGCAAGTCCACGGCGTTCAAGGCCTGGGCCGCTCAGTTGCAGGATTACGCCCACAGCGAAACCCTGAACAAGGAACTGGATTACTGGGTCGGGCAATTGGATCAGCCTCTGCCGCCGTTACCACGGGCCCGTCCCGAAGGCAGCCAGGCCGCGGCCCATGGCCGTTCGGTGAGCACACGCCTGGACGCTACCCAGACCCAGCGTCTGCTCAAGCAAGCGCCGACGGCCTATCGCACCCAGGTCAACGATTTGCTGCTCAGCGCCCTGGCGCAAGTGGTCTGCCAATGGACCGGGCAACCGGCCTGCCTGGTGCAGCTCGAAGGCCATGGCCGCGAAGAGCTGTTCGATGGCATCGACCTGAGCCGCACCGTCGGTTGGTTCACCAGCCTGTTCCCGGTGTTGCTGACACCGGCCAGCGACCCCGCCGAGTCCATCAAGCGGATCAAGGAACAGCTGCGCGCGGTGCCGAACAAGGGCCTGGGCTACGGCGTCCTGCGCTACCTCGGTGCCGAAGCGGTCCAGCAGCGGCTGGCAAAACTGCCGCCAGCGCGCATCACCTTCAACTACCTGGGGCAGTTCGACCAGAGCTTCGATGAGCAGGCGCTGTTCGTGCCAAGCGAGGAGGGCAGTGGCGCAGGGCACGGCGATGACGTGGCGCTGGGCAACTGGCTGACCCTCGACGGCCGGATCTTCAACGGCCAGTTGTCCCTGGACTGGACTTTCAGTGGCGATGTCTTCGACGAGGCCACGCTCCAGCAGTTGGCCAATGCCTACGCGGTGGCGTTGCAACAACTGATCGACCACTGCTGCACCGACGGGCACCAGGGCCTGACACCTTCCGACTTCCCGCTGGCGCGCCTGAGCCAGTCGCAACTCAACGGCCTGCCGGTGCCCGTGGCCCAGGTGGAGGACATCTACCCGCTGTCGCCGATGCAGGACGGCATGCTGTTCCACACCCTGGCCGACGACAGCTCCGGCTTGTACATCAACCAGATCAGCCTGCCGGTACACGGCCTGGACACCGAGCGTTTCGCCCGGGCCTGGACCGCGGTGATCGAGCGGGAGGACATCCTGCGCACCAGTTTCCACTGGCAGGATGGCTTGAGCGCGCCGGTGCAAATCGTCCACCGTTACGTTGAGTTGCCGTTGCAGATCGAAGACTGGCGAGGACAGGACATCAGCGAGCAGGCGATCAGCGCCCGGGCGACCGCCGATTACCTGGCCGGTTTCGACTTGAGCCGTGCGCCCTTGCAACGGGTGCTGTTGCTGCGCCTGGAAGACGACCGCTACCAGATGATCTGGACCTGCCATCACATCCTCATGGACGGCTGGAGCAGTTCGCGCTTGTTCGGTGAGGTGTTGCAGTTCTACGCCCATGGGCAGGTGCCAAGCCGCAATGGTCGCTACCGCGAATTCATCGAATGGCTGCAACGCCAGGACCAGGGTGCGCTGGAGCGCTTCTGGCGCAGCCGCCTCGACCCATTGGAACAGGCGACCTCCCTCAACCAGGCGATGTTCCCGCGGCATGTCGCGGCATTGCCGGGGCACCAGGCGCTGTATTCGCGCTGGGACGCGGCGCAGACCGCGCGGCTGCAACAGGCCTGCCGCGCCTTGCAGATCACACCGAACACCTTGATCCAAGGGGCGTGGCTGCTGTTGCTGCAGCGCTTCACCGGGCAAAACACCGTGGTCTTTGGCGCCACCGTCGCCGGGCGTCCGGCGGGGCTGGTCAACGCCGACAACATCCTTGGCCTGTTCATCAACACCTTGCCGGTGATCCAGACCCTGGACCCGGAGCAGCCGCTGGATCAATGGCTGCAGCAGTTGCAGGCCTACAACCTGGACCTCCGTGAACATTCCCATGCGCCACTGGCGGACATCCAGCGCTGGTCGGGCCTGGGCGGGCAGGGCTTGTTCGACAGCATCATCGTGTTCGAGAACTACCCCATCGACGAACGCCTGGCCGACCAGCAGGACACCGGCCTGAGTTTCGGCGAGTCGCGCAATCATGACGTGACCAACTTCCCGATGGACCTGGCGGTCAACCTGGGTGAAACGCTGTCCATCGAGTACCTGTTCCTGCGCAACGCCTTCAGTGTCGAAGCGGTGGAGCGAATCCGCCGGACCCTGGAAGACACCCTGGAAGCGATGATCAATGCGCCCCACGCGTGCCTGGGCAACCTGCAGCGCTTGTCGCTGGAGCAGTGGCAGGCCTTCGAGCAATGGAGCGCGGCACCGAACGGCTGCTATCAGGCGCAGTTGCTGCCGGAAATGATTGGCCGGCATGCCCGGTCGCGTCCACAGGCCACGGCGCTGGTGTGTGGCGACGACTCGCTGGACTATGGCGAACTGGAGTGTCGGGCCAACCGCCTGGCCCACCGTTTGATCGAACTCGGCGCCGGCCCGGAAGTGGTGGTCGGCGTGGCCCTGGAGCGTTCGGTGGACATGGTCGTGGCGCTGCTGGCGGTGATGAAAAGCGGCTCGGCGTATGTGCCGCTGGACATCGATTACCCACCCGAGCGCCTGGCGTTCATGATCGAAGATTCGGCCATGGCGCTGTTGCTGACCCACAGCCGGGTGCAGGGGCGCCTGCCTGAACTCGACGGTTTGGCGCGCCTGGTCATCGACGGTTTCGACAGCCGTGGCTACAGCGACCTGCCGCCGCACAGCGGCTTGCTGGGTGGCAACCTGGCCTACCTGATCTACACCTCCGGCTCCACCGGCCGACCCAAAGGCGTCGCCGTGGCGCACGGGCCGATGAGCATGCATTGCCAGGCCATCGCCGGGCTGTATGACATGGACGAGCACACCCGTGAGCTGCATTTCATGTCGTTCGCCTTCGACGGCGCCCATGAGCGCTGGCTGAGCACGCTATTGAGCGGCGGCACCCTGGTGATTCGCGACGGCGCGCTGTGGACGCCGGAGCAGACCTTCGACGCCTTGCACCGCCACGGCATCACCATCGCCTGCTTCCCGCCGGCCTACCTCAAGCAACTGGCCGAATACGCTGCCCACAGCCAGCTGTCGCCACCGCCGGTGCGGGTGTACTGCTTCGGCGGCGATGCGGTGCCGGACCAGACCTTCGAGCAAGTGAAGGCGGCGCTGCGCCCGCAATGCTTCACCAACGGCTATGGCCCGACGGAAACCGTGGTCACGCCCATGTTGTGGAAGGTGCCGGCCAGCGAACGTTGCGAAGCCGCCTACGCGCCGATCGGGCGGGCGGTGGGCGAGCGCGCCTTGTATGTCCTGGACGACAACCTCAACCCGTTGCCGCCGGGCATTGCCGGCGAGTTGTACATCGGTGGCGAGGGGATCGCCCGTGGTTATCACCGCCGCCCGGACCTGAGTGCCGAGCGCTTCGTGCCGGACCCGTTCGGCCAGCCGGGCGATCGCCTGTACCGCAGCGGCGACCTGGTGCGCCAGCGTGTCGACGGGGTGCTCGATTACGTCGGGCGTATCGACCACCAGATCAAGGTGCGGGGTTTCCGCATCGAACTGGGGGAAATCGAAGCCAGCTTGCGACAGTTGGACGACGTCAG